>NZ_WBIR01000029.1 GCF_009749395.1 Agromyces salentinus | reverse complement strand
GGGGGCCCCCCCCCCCCCCCGCGCTCGACGACGGTGCTAGCCCTGCTGCGCGTCGCGCGCCTGCGCGACCAGCGCACGATCGACGCCCGCGAGCCGCTCGACGACCAGGCGCCGCAGCGCGGGCACGTCGGGGTGGGCGTCGAGCCAGGCGCGGCTGGCGTCGGCCAGCGCGCGGTTGGCGAGCGGCGACGGGTACAGGCCGTCGACGAGCTTCTCGGCGATCGCGTAGCTGCGGTCCTCCCAGACGCGCTCCAGCATGTCGAAGTAGCGGGCGACGAAGGCCTCGAGCAGGGCGGGGTCGGTCGCCCGGACGAAGCCCGCGGTGGTCTCGCGAACGACCGTGTTGGTCGCCGTGTCGACGTCGATGAGGGACGCCCAGGCGCGCTCCTTGCCCTCGACGGTCTGGATGGCCGCGCGTGCGTGCGCGGCCGACTGCTGGCCCGTGGCGGTGTTGTCCTCGGCCAGTCGTGCATCGATCTCGGCGTCGCCCGCGCGGCCCGCGGCGACGAGCGCGATGAGCAGGCGCCAGCCGAGGTCCGTGTCGATCTCCAGGCCGTCGAGCGCCAGCGTGCCGGCGAAGAGCGCGGCGAGGTCGTCGACGTGCGATCCGTGCTCGGCCACTCCGGCGAAGTTCGTGACGAACTGGAACTGCGCGTCGCTGCCCGCCTCCGCCTCCTGCGCGAGTCGCCAGAAACCGTCTGCCACCGATCGCAGCGCGTCTGCCTGACGCGCGGGCTCGGTGTACGCACCCGCGGCGAGCGCGGCGTTGGCGAGCACGATGCGGAGGGTGGTCGACTCCGTCTCACTGGCGATGTTGCCGAGCACCAGTGCGAGGTAGTCGCTCGCGCGGGTCTCCCCGTCGCGGGTGGCGTCCCACACCGAGCTCCAGACGAGCGCACGTGCCAGGGGGTCCTCGATCTCGCTGAGGTTCGCGAGCGCGACCCCGTGGGATGCTTCGTCGAGGCGGATCTTCGCGTACGCGAGGTCGTCGTCGTTCAGCAGCACGAGCGCCGGACGCTCGAGGCCGACGAGCTCCGCGACATCCGTGCGCTCGCCGTCGACGTCGAGCTCGACCCGGTGGTCGCGGACCAGCTTGCCGTCGGCGAGGTTGTAGAAGCCGATGGCGAGGCGGTGCGGGCGGATCGTCGGGTAGTCCGCCGGAGCCGACTGCAGCACGGTGAATGCGGCGATGCGGCCGTCGGAGTCGGTCTCGATCTCTGGGCGCAGCGTGTTGACGCCCGAGGTCTCGAGCCAGAGCTTCGACCACTCGGTGAGGTCGCGGCCGCTGGCGACCTCGAGTTCGGCGAGCAGGTCGGCGAGGGTCGTGTTGCCCCACTGGTGCTTCTGGAAGTAGGCCGAGACGCCCGCGAAGAACGCGTCGATGCCGACCCAGGCGACGAGCTGCTTCAGCACCGAGCCGCCCTTGGCGTACGTGATGCCGTCGAAGTTGACGAGCACGTCCTCGAGGTCGTTGATCGTGGCGACGACGGGGTGCGTGGAGGGGAGCTGGTCCTGACGGTAGGCCCAGCTCTTCTCCATGGAGTTGAACGTGGTCCACGCCTCGGTCCACTCGGTCGCCTCGGCGGTCGCGATGGTCGAGGCCCATTCCGCGAAGGACTCGTTCAGCCACAGGTCGTTCCACCACTTCATGGTCACGAGGTCGCCGAACCACATGTGGGCGAGTTCGTGCAGGATCGTGACGACCCGACGCTCGCGCACGGCATCGGTGACCTTCGAGCGGAAGACGTACGCCTCGGTGAAGGTCACCGCGCCCGCGTTCTCCATGGCGCCCGCGTTGTACTCGGGCACGAAGAGCTGGTCGTACTTCGCGAACGGGTAGGCCACGCCGAACTTCGCCTCGAAGTACTCGAAGCCCTGCTTGGTCTTCTCGAAGATGTAGTCGGCGTCGAGGTACTGCGACAGGCTCTTGCGGCTGAAGACCCCGAGCGGGATGACCCGGCCGTTGGCGCTCGTCAGCTCGTCGCGCACGACGGCGTACGGGCCGGCGACGAGCGCGGTGATGTAGCTCGAGATGCGCGGCGTGGGCTCGAACGCCCACGTCTTCGCACCCTCGCCCGCGTCGACCGGCTCGGGCGTGGGGGAGTTGGAGACGACCTCCCAGTGCGCGGGCGCCGTGATCGTGAAGCGGAAGGCCGCCTTGAGGTCGGGCTGCTCGAAGACCGCGAACATGCGACGCGAGTCGGGCACCTCGAACTGCGTGTAGAGGTAGACCTCGCCGTCGACCGGGTCGACGAAGCGGTGCAGGCCCTCGCCCGTGTTCATGTAGCGACCGTCGGCGACGACGACGAGTTCGTTGTGGGCGGCGAGGTTCGCCAGCTCGATGCGCACGCCGTCGCTCACCTGGGCGGGGTCGAGCTCGACGCCGTTCAGCGTGACCGAGTGCACGGCCGCGGTGATCGCGTCGATGAACGTCGCGGCGCCCTCGGCGGCGTCGAAGCGCACCGTGGTGGTCGTCGTGAAGACCTCGGGGCCGACCGTCACGTCGAGCACGACGTCGTAGTCGTGCACCGTGACGAGCGCCGCGCGCTCCTCGGCTTCGGATCGGGTGAGGTTCTCTCCAGGCACGTGGGCTCCTTCGCGGATATCTGCGCGGCTCGTGGCCGCGGGCAACGCGAACCAGCCTATCCGCCGAAGACCTCGCCGTCAGCGGCGCTCGCGCCACGGGTCACCGTGACGGAGCGGGCCTCACCACTCGGCTCGCGAGTAGTCCTTCAGGAAGACGCCGGTCACGTCTTCGCCTGCCTCGCCGCGGACGATCGGGTCGTAGACGCGTGCGGCGCCGTCGACGAGGTCGAGCGGTGCGTGGAAGCCCTCCTCGGCCAGGCGCACCTTGGTCGGGTGCGGTCGCTCGTCGGTGATCCAGCCGGTGTCCACGCTCGTCATGAGGATGCCGTCGGCGAGCATCTCCTTGGCGCTCGTTCGCGTGAGCATGTTCATCGCGGCCTTCGCCATGTTGGTGTGCGGATGCCCCGGGCCCTTGTAGCCCCGGCTGAACACGCCCTCCATCGCCGAGACGTTCACGACGTAGGTGCGGCGGGCGGGCGACGCGGCGAGCGACGCCCGCAGGCGGCTGACGAGGATGAAGGGCGCGGTCGTGTTGCAGAGCTGGACCTCGAGCATCTCGAGCGGGTCGACATCCTGGACGACCGCGCTCCAGCTGTTCTCGTGGTGCAGGTCGGGCACGAGGCCGCCCGCGTCGATGGCGGTGCGGTCGGCGAGCCGGGCGAGCGAGCTCGACCCCGGCGCGAGCGCGAGCGCGGTCAGGTCGTCGGCCGTCATGGTGCCCGCGAACAGGCCTGACGAGAGCACGGGATGGCTCGCCACCGAGTCCGCGAGCGCGAGCGGGTGGGCATCGTTGGTGTGCCCGAAGCTCACGAGCTCGGGCAGCGGGCCGTCGGGCAGCGGTGAGGACTCGGCTTCCACGAGCGGCGAGTAGGAGCCCGGCGAGCGCCGCACGGTCTGCGCCGCGTTGTTGATGAGGATGTCGAGCGGGCCCTGCGCGGCGACGTCGTCGGCGAGGGCGATCACCTGCGCCGGATCGCGCAGGTCGATGCCCACGATGCGCAGGCGGTGCAGCCAGTCCGCGGCATCCGGCATCGCGGCGAACCGCCGCGCGGCATCCCGTGGGAAGCGGGTCGTGATCGTCGTGTGGGCACCGTCGCGCAGCAGGCGCAACGCGATGTACATCCCGATCTTCGCCCGCCCGCCGGTCAGCAGCGCCCGACGGCCGGTGAGGTCGGTGCGCGCGTCGCGCTTGGCGTGGCTCATCGCCGCGCAGGTGGGGCAGAGCTGGTGGTAGAACGCGTCGACGAGCGTGTAGCGCTGCTTGCAGATGTAGCAGGGACGCGCGACCTGCAGCTCGCCGGCCGTGCGCGCGTCCGTGCCGCTCACGAGGTCGGCTCCGCGGGTCTCGTCGTCGATGCGCGTCGGTGCGCCGGTGGCCGTCGCGGCGATCACCGCGCGGTCGGCGTCCTGGATGACACGCCGCTTCTCGAGCCGTCGCGCGACCTTGACGGCCTTGAACATCTTGGCCGTCGCGTGGCGGACGGTCTCGAAGTCGGGATCGTCCTGGTCGAGCTCGCTGAGCGTCGCCAGCACCCGGAGGGTCGTCTCCAGGTCTGCGGGGTCGATCGTCGGCGCGCTGACGGCGGCGGGGGCGGCGGAGGGCATCCGGAGATTCTACGGCGTGTCGGCCGACCGTCTCCTGTACGCGACGCGGGAGTAGCGTGACGGCATGAGCACCAGCACGGATGCCACGGCGACGACCGCCGAACGCTACGCGGCCTTCGCCGAGGTCGAGGCGCGCGGCATGTCGGCGACCTACGAGGCCTGGGCGGGCGGCGTGGCGGCGGATGCCGCGACGCTGGCCCTCATCGACCAGCTGCCCCCGGCCAAGCGGCAGCCGAACCTCGTCTTCTCCGCGGCCCGACTGCTCGGCGCCCGCCCGGCGCCCTACCCGGAGTTCGCGGCCTGGCTCGGAGCGCACTGGAACGAGGTGCGCGACACGGCCCTGACCCACGCGACGCAGACCAACGAGGCCGCCAGGTGCGCGCTGCACCTGCCGGTGCTCGGCGGGATCGAGGGGCCGATCGCCCTCCTCGAGGTCGGCACCTCGGCCGGTCTCTGCCTCTTCCCCGACCGCTACAGCTACGTGTTCACGGGACATCCGCGACTCGACCCGGTCGACGGGCCGAGTCCCGTCGTGCTGGAGGCCGCCGTCCGCGGCGCCGCGCCCGTGCCGGTTCCCTCCCGCCTCCCCGAGATCGTCTGGCGCGCCGGGATCGACCTCAACCCGCTCGACGTGCGATCCCCGGCCGACCTCGACTGGCTCGATGCGCTCGTCTGGCCCGAGCACGAGGACCGCCGCCGACGACTCCGCGCGGCCGCCGCGATCGCCGCCGACGACCCGCCGCACCTCGTCGCGGGCGACCTCAACGAACACCTCGCCGCGCTCGCCGCATCCGCCCCTCGCGACGCCACGCTCGTCGTGTTCCACACGGCGGTGCTCATGTACCTCGACGGTGAGGGCCGTGAACGGTTCACACGGCAGGTGGCGCAGCTGCCCGGTCACTGGCTCTCCGTGGAGGCCCGGGGAGTGCTCCCCGGCATCGCGGCGCGGGTGGACGTCCCGAACGAGAGCAGCGATCTCGTGCTCGCCCTCGACGGCGTCCAGGTCGCCTGGGCGCAGCCCCACGGACGTGCGCTCACGTGGGCGCCGAATCCCTAGACTTGGCGCATGCGCATCCACATCGCGACCGACCACGCCGGCCTCGAGTTCAGCCGTACCCTCGTCGACCACCTGACGAACGGCGGCCACGAGGTGCTCGACCACGGCCCCGCCGCCTACGACGCGCTCGACGACTACCCGGCCTTCTGCATCAACGCCGCGCTCGCCGTGGCCGCCGACCAGGCCGAGGGGGTCCATGCGCTCGGCATCGTGTTCGGCGGCTCGGGCAACGGCGAGCAGATCGCGGCGAACAAGGTCAGGGGCATCCGGGCGGCACTCGTGTGGAGCATGGACACCGCGATCCTCGCGCGCCAGCACAACGACGCCAACGTGATCTCGATCGGCGCGCGCCAGCACACGGTCGAGGAGGCGATCCGCTACATCGACGCCTTCATCGCCGAGCCGTTCTCGGGCGACGAGCGCCACGCCCGCCGCATCGCGCAGCTCGCCGAGTACGAGACGACCGGCGACATCGCAGGCAAGGGTGTGAACCGCCCCGACGAGGCGTAGGCGCGTGCCAGAGGGTCACTCCGTCCACCGCATCACGCGGCAGTTCGAGCGCAACTTCGTCGGGCACGTCGTGCGGGCCTCGAGTCCGCAGGGACGCTTCGTCGAGGGCGCGGCCGACCTCGACGGCCGTCGCGTGATCGACGCCCGCGCCGTCGGGAAGCAGATGTTCCTCGGCTTCGAGGGCGACCGCTGGCTGCGGGTGCACCTCGGCATGTACGGCGCGTGGGACTTCGCCGGCGACATCCTGATGGATGCGACCATCGCGTCGGCCAACGGCCGCATGGGGCAGACGAACCAGCGCGGCACGTTCCTCGATGCGCCCAACCCCGACGCCGTCGTCCTCGACTCGGCCGGCGAGAACTCGATCACCTCCATCGGCGCGCCCAGGCGCGCCCGCCTGCGCATGTCCGAGTCCGAGAAGGCCGGCGCCGTGCCGACGAGCTTCCCGCCCGAACCCATCGGCCAGGTGCGGGTGCGACTGCTCACCGACAACGTCTGCGCCGACCTGCGCGGGCCGACGGCGTGCGAGGTCCTCGACCCGGCCCAGGTCGAGGCGATCGTCGCGAAGCTCGGGCCCGACCCGCTGCTCGACCTGGGTCCCGCGGCCGAGGAGCGGTTCACGTCCGTGGTGCGCCGCAAGCCCACCCCCATCGGCCTGCTCCTCATGGACCAGAACGTGGTCGCTGGCATCGGCAACGTCTACCGGGCGGAGCTCCTCTTCCGCGCCAGGCTGAACCCGCACACCCCGGGCAGGCTGGTCCCCGAGGAACTCGTCCGCGAGCTCTGGCGCGACTGGAGCAGGCTGCTCGCGATCGGCGTCGAGACGGGCCAGATGATGACGATGGACGACCTCGACCCCGAGGCGTATCGCGCCGCGATGGCCAGTCGCGAGGACCGGCACTGGGTCTACAAGCGCGAGGGGCTGCCGTGCCGCGTGTGCGGCACGAACATCGTGCTCGAGGAGATGGGCGCCCGGAAGCTGTACTGGTGCCCGCGGTGTCAGGCGTGATGGATCGAGCGGATGCGGCAGAGCCGGTGCTGCTCTCGGGCGCCCGCCTGCCCGGTGCGGACGGCGTCTTCGACCTGAGCCTCGCCGACGGGCGGGTCGTCTCCATCACTCCGACGGGCGCGGCGCCGGCACCTGCGCTCGCACCGGCATCGGGGGCGGCCCACCCGCGCCGGATCGAGCTCGACGGTCGATACGTCGTCCCGGGCCTCCACGACCGGCACGTGCACGCGTCGCAGTGGGCGATGGTCTCCCGCCGGCTCGACCTCGCCGCGGCAGCGTCGGCAGCCGAGGTCGCGGCGCTCGTCGCGGCATCCGTCGACCGCGGCCAGGCGGAGGTCATCGGCTTCGGCTATCGCGACGGGCTGTGGCCGGATGCCCCGAGCCGGCGCCTGCTCGACGCCGTCTCGGGCGAGGTCCCGGTGGTCCTCGTCGCGGCCGACCTGCACGCGTGCTGGCTGAACTCCGCGGCGGCGCGACGGCACGGGGTGGCGGAGCTCGCCGGCGATGCGGGCGTGCTCCGCGAGGACGACTGCTTCGCGCTCGTCCGGGAGCTCGACGATCTGGCCGACGACGTGCTCGACGGCTGGGTCGGCGAGGCCGCCGACCGCGCGGCCCGGCGCGGTGTCGTCGGCATCACCGACTACGAGATGCGATGGAACCGCGACGACTGGGCCCGCAGGGCCGCCCGCGGCATCCGCTCGCTCAGGGTCTCGTTCGGCATCTACACGCAGCACCTCGACCGCGCGATCACCGACGGCCTCCGCAGCGGCGACCTCGTCGAGGGCACCGGCGGGCTCGTGAGCGTCGGCTCGTACAAGGTCATCACCGACGGCTCGCTGAACACGCGCACGGCCTGGTGCTTCGACCCGTACCCGGGCCTCGAGGGGCACGAACACGCGCACGGCGTCGCGACGGTGCCCTACGACGAGCTCGTCCCGCTCATGCGGACCGCCGTGGAGGCGGGCCTCACGCCCGCCGTGCACGCCATCGGCGACCGGGCCAATGCCCGCGTCCTCGACGCGTTCGAGGCGCTCGGGAGTGCCGGCTGGGCGCGACGCGGCTCGATCGAGCACGCGCAGCTCCTGCGCCGGGAGGATGTCGCCCGCTTCGCCCGGCTCTGCGTGATCGCGAGCGTGCAGCCCGAGCACGCCATGGACGACCGCGACGTCGCGGACCGCTACTGGCCCGGGCGCACGGACCGCGCCTTCATGCTCGGCGGGCTGGCGGCCGCCGGCGTGGAGCTCGCCCTCGGATCGGACGCGCCCGTCGCGCCCCTCGACCCGTGGATCGCGATCGCCGCGGCGGTGGGCCGCACCCGCGACGGACGGCAACCCTGGCACCCCGAGCAGGCGATCGAGGCGCGCGCGGCCCTCGCCGCCTCGACGGGCGGGGCCGGGCACACGGTGCAGGCGGGGGCGGTCGCCGACCTCGCGGTGCTCGACCTGGACCCGTTCACGGCCTCGGCCGATGCCCTGCGGCGGATGCCGGTCGCGGCGACCCTGCTCGCGGGCGCGCTCACCCACGACGCCCTCGGCGGCTGAGGCGGGGGAAAACCCCCGCTCCGATCGGGGCGTCCTCCGGCTGTGGCGGCACACCGCGGTTCGCGAGGCTGGATCCATGCTCCAAGACGTGCCTTCCGCCCAGCCACGACGGCCCCGCCTGCGGCGGCCCAAGGCGACCCTCACGACCCTGTCCGCCCTGGCCGCCGGCGGCCTCGTCGCGCTCGCATTCGCCGGGTGCGGGATCGTCGCCCCGGGCCCCGTGGACACGACCGGTGACACCGACTTCGACCGCCCGCTGGCGATCCCGCCGCTCGCGGATTCCTCGGTCGACGCCGACGGCACCCGGGTCTTCGCGCTGGATGCGCAGGCCGGTACCACCGAGTTCGAACCGGGCGTCGAGAGCGAGACCTGGGGCTTCAACGGCAGCCTGCTCGGCCCGACCCTCGTCGCCGACCGCGGAGAGCGCGTGCGCGTGGAGGTCACCAACTCCCTCGAGGAGCCCACGACCGTGCATTGGCACGGCATGCACCTCCCGGCCGAGATGGACGGCGGACCGCACCAGATGGTGGCACCGGATGCCGCGTGGTCGCCCGAGTGGGAGATCGACCAGCCGGCGGCGACCCTCTGGTACCACCCCCATCCCCACGGCGAGACCGAATCGCACGTCGCCATGGGCCTCGCCGGGATGTTCCTCCTCCACGACGAGCAGGAGCGGGCGCTCGGGCTGCCGGCCGACTACGGCGTCGATGACGTCCCCGTGATCGTGCAGGACTCCGGCTTCTCCGCCGCCGGCGCTCGTGAGGACGCGCAGCGCGGCTACGCGGGCGGGCTCGGCGACGAGCTGGTCGTGAACGGCACGCGCCGCCCCCACCTGGAGGTGGCCGACGAGCTCGTCCGGCTCCGCCTGCTGAATGCCTCCACGGCGCGCAGCTATGCCTTCGCCTGGGGCGACGGCCGCCCGATCGAGCTCATCGCGACGGATGGCGGCCTGCTCGAGGCATCCGTGCCGCTCGAGCACGTCCGGCTCTCGCCGGGCGAACGCGCCGAGGTCCTCGTCCGGATGGCACCGGGGGAGCGGGTCATGCTCCAGTCGCGCATGACGCCGGAGATCGCCGGGCTCGAACCCGCCGTCGCCGCCATGAACGGCGGCAGCGACTCGTTCGACGTGCTCGAGCTGCGTGCCGCCGATGAACTCCGGCCCGCGGCATCCGTGCCGTCGACGCTGACGGAGATCCAGGACTTCGACCCGGCCGAGGTCGTGACCACGCGCCACTTCGAGCTCGGCGACAGCTTCGAGATCAACGGCGATGCAATGGACATGGGCCGCGTCGACGAGACGGTCACGGTGGACACGCTCGAACGTTGGGTGGTCGAGAACCCCAACGCCGTGCCGCACAGCTTCCACGTGCACGACGTGCAGTTCCGCGTGGCATCCGTCGACGGCGAGGCGCCGCCGCCCGAGCTCGCGGGCTGGAAGGACACGATCTTCACCGAGCCCGAGACCGAGTACGAACTGCTCATGCGCTTCGACGACTACGCCGACGCCGACACGCCGTACATGTACCACTGCCACCTGCTGTGGCACGAGGATCAGGGCATGATGGGCCAGTTCGCCGTCGTCGAGCCGGGTCAGCGTGCGACGATGACCGAAGGAACCCACCATGAGCACTGAGATGACCACGCCGCACCATCCCGCGACGCCCACGACGGCGGATGCCGCGCCGCCCGCGCGCCGCAGCTACTGGTCGCTCTGGAAGGACGTGCCCCGCCAGTTCGGGTTCCTCATCCTGACGATGCCCATCGCGATCACCGGCCTTGTGGTCGTCTCGACCCTGTTCTTCACCGGCGTCGGCACGATCGCGCTCGTCTTCGGCATCTTCGTCGTCGTCGCGGCCCTCTACACGGCGCGCGGCTTCGGGGTGCTCGAACTCGTGCGCCTCCGATGGGCCGGTCGACCGCCGATCGCGCCGCCGGTGTGGAACCGCGGCGCTCGCGAGGACGGCTTCTGGCGGTCCCTGTTCGCCCCCTTCGTGGACGGCCACTACTGGCTGTACCTCCTCCACACGTTCATCATCAACCCGGTCGTGAGCGTCGTCACGTGGAGCCTGACGGTCGCGTGGGTCGCGACCGCCCTCGGCGGCACCACGAACTGGATCTGGCAGCGCTTCATCCCCCAGCACGATCGCGACGTCTGGCTGCACGACGTCGTCCTGGACTTCCTCTTCCCGGGCAACGCGTTCTCGATCGATCCGAGCCTCGGCGAATCCGCGTTCGAGTTCATCGTCGGCCTGCTCTTCCTCGCGACCCTGCCGCTCGTGTTCCTCGGTCTCACGGCGCTGCACTCGGTGATCGCCCGCGGCGTGCTCGGCGCCTGGCGCAGCGAGGCCCTCCAGCTCGAGGTGAGCAGGCTCGCCGCCTCCCGCGGGGCGGCCGTCCAGGCCGAGGACGCCTCGCTCCGCCGCCTCGAACGGGACATCCACGACGGTCCCCAGCAGCGGCTGGTCCGCCTGCAGATGGACCTCGCGAGCATCGAGCGCGCCATCGACCGCGATCCGGATGCCGCGCGGCACCTGCTCGGCGAGGCGCGCGAGCAGGCGCGGGAGACGCTCGACGAGCTGCGGGCGCTCTCTCGGGGCTTCGCCCCGCCGATCCTCCAGGACCGCGGACTCGCGGTCGCCCTCGAATCCCTGGGCGCGCGCAGCGTCGTCCCCGTCGAGCTCGAGATCGGGCTCCCGGCCGACGGCGCCCCGCCCGTGCTCCCGGCGTCGATCGAGCGGAACGTGTACTTCGTGGCCGCCGAACTGCTCACCAATGCCGTCAAGCACGCCGACGCGAGCGGCATCCGGCTGCGCGCCTCCCTCCGCGACACGTGCCCCACCGGCTGGTGGATCGACCTCTGGGTCACTGACAACGGACGCGGGGGCGCGACGCTCGAGGCGGGCCACGGCCTCGCCGGGCTCGAGGAGCGCATCCGCGGCCTCGATGGACTGCTCGTCGTCGACAGCCCGGTCGGCGGCCCGACCTCGATCGGCGCGCACATCCCGTTCGTGCCCGTCACCGCGCCGGGCGCGACGGCTCCAGCAGCGTCGTAGGGCGCGATGCCGCGACGGGGGCCTCGCTTCGTGCGATGCCCCCGTCGCGGCATCCGTGGCGCCTCGCTCCGGTGCCCATCGGTACTGTGGAGGGCATGACCGACCCGACCGGCGTACCCCTGCGCATCGTGCTGGCCGAGGACTCCGTGCTGCTCCGCGAGGGGCTCGTCCGGTTGTTCGGCGAGGCCGGGTTCGAGACGATCGCCGCCTACGGCGACGCCGAGTCGCTCCTCGCCGCACTCGAGCGCACGGCTCCGGATGTCGCGGTGCTCGACGTGCGCATGCCGCCGACGTTCCGCGACGAGGGCGTCCGCGCCGCGATCGAGATCCGGCGCCGCCTCCCACGCGTCGGGGTCCTGCTGCTCAGCCAGTACGTGGAGGGCACGTACGCGAACGAGCTGCTGTCCTCCGGTGAGGGCGGCATGGGATACCTCCTGAAGGATCGCGTCGCGTCGCTCGACGAGTTGCAGGACGCCGTCGAGCGCGTCAGCCAGGGCGGCACCGTCCTCGATCCGCAGGTCGTGCGCGAACTCCTCGGGCGCCGGAGCGATCCGCTCGCCTCGCTCACGCCGCGCGAGCGCGAGGTCATGGCGCTCATGGCCGAGGGCCGCACGAACGCCGGCATCGCGAAGCAGCTCTTCATCGGCGTCGGGGCCGTCGAGAAGAACGTGACCTCCATCTTCCAGAAGCTCGCGCTCGAGGACTCGGGCACCGATCACCGTCGTGTGCTCGCGGTGCTCGCCTGGCTGCAGCGCTGACGCCGACCGCCGGGACGCCGACCACGCCGACGCCGACCGCCCGGGACGCCGACCGCCGGGACGCCGACCGCGCCGACGCCGACCGCGCCGATCCCGTTCCGCGCCCGTCAGCCGCCGGGCTGGTCCGTCGCGCGGCGGAGTGGCTCGTGCAGGCGCAGGACCTGCCGGTACCCGCGATATCCCCACGACATCCACCCGACGAAGACGATGAGCACGACCGCGAGGCCGATGCCGATGGCGAGGCCGACGGATGCGGTGAGCGCGAAGAGGAGCGCTCCCGTGAAGAGCCCGACCAGTGCCGAGTGCACGAGGAGGATCAGCATCATGGAGCTGCCGAGGATCTGCGTCCTGGACCGGACGGCGAAGGCGTAGTAGGTGCGATCGATGCCGGTGCCGTCATCGGTGGTGCCCATCATGAAGTAGCGCTCGATGCCGGGATCGAGGTCCACGTAGGCCGCACGCAGGCGGTTCATCGCGAGCACGTAGACGAGGTCCTCGGTCGCCGTGTTGAACACGCGGATCTGGGTGATGAGCCCGAGGAGCACGAGCAGGAACAGGACGCCGAGCGCGGCGACGCCGAACCATCCGCTGAACGCGGTCGCATTGCCGAGCACGCCGAGCGTGACCAGGCCGGCGGAGACGAGCGTCAGGAAGATCGCGATGCGCGTGAGCACCTCGCTCTGCGTGGTCGAGCGGGACGCCAGCAGGCTCCAGTGCTCGGTCGCGAGCATCTGGGCCCTCAACGACTTCTGCGCATCCGTGAGGGGCGGGCGCGATGGTTCCGCGCCGCCCGGCGGTTCGGGAGACGGCTCGGGCCCGGGTGCATCGGCCGGCATACCGGTCATTCTGCACCCGGGCCCGTCAGCCCGTCACCTCTTCGAGGCGATCACTTCACGGCGACGTGCGAGGTGAGGAACCAGCGGTCCTTGTCGAGGCCGCGACGGATCTCGATGGCGACGTCCTGGCTGGCGGGGTCGAGCTCCGCGAGGCCCTCGATGGCGGCGTTCACGCGCTGCGTGGCGAGGTCGATCTGCGCCACCACGTCGGCGATGGCCTCGTCGTAGGGGAGGAATCCGAGCTTGGGGTTCGCAGCCCCGCTCTTCGCGGCGACGGTCGAGAGGCGACCGTCGATCGGCAGGCCCAGCGCGACCACGCGCTCGGCGGCGGTGTCCGACCAGTCCTGGGCGTGCTCCACGACGGTGTCGATGAGCTCGTGCACGGCGATGAAGTTCGCTCCGCGGACGTGCCAGTGCGCCTGCTTGCCGTTCACGGCGAGTGCGACGAGCTCGTGCACGATCGGCGTGAGGTACTGCGCCACACCCGTGGCCACATCGGCCGTCGAACCGGTCTGCGGTGCGGTCTGGATGTCGGTCATCTGGTCCACCTTCCCTGAAGCTTCTGTACGTCTGTCAGGTGCAACGCTACGCGGCATCCCCAGTATTTCAAGGAAGGGAAGGCTGGGCTGAGGTGGGCCGGGTCAGTCGGCTGGACGAGCGGATGCGGCATCCGCTCGTCCCGTCGGTTCATCGAGTCAGGCCCGCGCGCGCAACTCGCGACGCCCGACGGCGACGCTCGCCGCCACGCCCAGGATGCCTCCGAGGGCGATGATCGCGCCGGCACCGAGGGTGAGGGCATCAGGAGCGACGATCGACTGGCCCCGAAGCGCCTGCCAGGTCACGACTGCCACCACGGATGCGAGCATCGCCGTGATCGTCCAGACGAGGCCCACCCGGGTGCTGATACTGCGCAGAACGAGGACGCGACGGGACGCGAACTCGAGGAGCAGGAGCGCCAGCGGGATCAGTTGGAGCGCGTGCATCCCCACGAAGTGGGGGATCCGAAGGTCGCCGTGCTCGGTCGACCAGTTCAGGATCGCGATGCCCGGGCCGCCGTCGACGGCGCCGACGGTGTGGGCGCCGATGATGTCGCCGTCGGTCGCCAGTTGCGCGGCCGTCGGCATGGTCATGAGGAAGCCCAGCGCGAGCCCGACCAGGCTGAGGAGCGACCCCGCGCGAATCGCCAGCGTGCGGGCCCGATCCGGCCCGGGCGTGAACCAGAGCAGGATCGCGGCGACGAGGGTCGCGAGCCAGAGCACGACGATCGCGGTGCCCATGATCGACCAGAGCGTCTCATCGAATGCGCTGCCGTTGTTGAAGTGGCTGCGATGGCCGCGCAGGACCTGCAGGACGAGGATCGCGAGTTCGAGCAGGAGCGTGACGGAGATCACGGTGCCGGCCCACCAGGCTGTTCGCCGGAAGCGGCGCAGCTGTCCGATCAGCCACGCCCAGGTGACCGCGTAGATGAGGATCGAGACGCCGAACTTGAGCGGCTTCGCCCAGATCGGCGCGCCGACGAGCTCGCGCTGGTCCACGAGCAGCCCGACGAGGGACATGAGCGCCACGAGGGCGCTGGCGGCTGCCAGGACCATGAGCGGCCGATGCCAGCGGATCGCCTGCGGAGCCCGGAGTATGGAACCGGGCCGGTCCTGATCGGTGACGATGGACATGGTGTGTTCCCCCTGACGCGCCCGGATGTCGGGGCACAGGGAGACGGTATGGACGGGGCACGGCTGCCGTCAGGCGGGTCGCCCCCGTGATGGGCGGGGGAGAACCCCCCGAAACGCGACAGCGACGGAGGGCCCAGGCGTCAGACGAGCGAAGCCCCGGCCGAGATGCTCGGACCAGGGCTCCAGATGGAGGGGATGACGGGAATCGAACCCGCGTGATCAGTTTGGAAGACTGAGGCTCTACCATTGAGCTACATCCCCGTGACCCGCTCGCGGGCACCAGATCATCGTAGTACACGCGGCGGCCCGGTTCGTGCAGCAGCGGGCCTCAGCGCATGGACGCGACCGACCTGAAGGCGCTGCGGGCGAGCCGCATCTGCCGTTCGTAGGTCGCCGCGAGCACGACGAGCACGACGCCCGCGATGCCGAGCCACAGCCACCACCACACGGCCTCGTAGAGCACCGTGATGGCCGGCCACAGTTGCACGACGGCATGGATCAGCAGCACGCCGCCGCCGAGCACGAACGGGGCCTGAAGTCGTCGCTGCACCCCGACGAGCAGGATGGCGAGCGAGGCGACGCCCAGCGCGATGACGCGCCACAGCTGCGCGTCGGTGAAGTCGGCCCCGAGCGCGGGAAGCAGCAGCACCGCGAGGCCCGGCCCCAGGCTCGGCCAGGTGCCGATCGGCCCTCGGGTCATGGTGATCGCACCGGCGGCGACGAGCGCGAGCCCGATCGGGACCGTGACCACGTCGAACGGGTCGACGTTGCCGCTCGCGAGGGCGAAGAGCCCACCGACGACGAGGGCGCCGCGTGTCGTCCAACCGAACACCGGCCCGGCGAACGGGCGACCGCGCATCGCGGTGCTCGCCACCATCGCCGCGCCCAGGAGGGTGACGAGCACCCCGGCCCGCAGCGTCGCGGCATCGCCCAGCACGATCGCGGCGATGGTCGGGACCACGCCGGCCATGACGGATGCCGCCGCGAGCCACTCGGCGACGATCGCGGGTCGCGAGGCCGTCCTCGCCCAGGCGATGGCGACCGCGAAGCCGCAGGCCGTGGCGAGGAGCGGCCAGAACTCGATCGGCAGGGGGCTCTCCTCGCCGACGGCGACCGCCGTCCCACGGACGGCGGCACCCAGGGACGCTGCCGTCCAACCGGTCCAGACGGCGAGCAGCCGGGCTGGAACGCCGCGACTCGACTCCGGCAGGAACATCGCCGCGAGCATCACGATGGCGCCGCCGGTGACGAGGACGAGCGTGCGCACGTCCGAGTCGGAGGTCGAGCCGATGCTCGGCAGCACGGCGACCGCGGCTGCGGCCGTGAAGAGCAGCGTGCGGCCCTGCGACGTGCCGGATGCGGCGGCCGGCGTGCGCCGCCAGGTGATGAGGACCGCGGACGCGGCCAGGAGGGCCGCGAGCGGCAGCGTGTAGGCCTCGACGTCGTCGACCCCGTTGCCGGCGAGCCAGGCGAAGACGGATGCGATGGCCAGGCCCGCGCTCAGCCACGACAGGTGACGCGTCGGAGCGCTGCCGGCGATCGGGTCGCCTGCGACGGCGCAGAGCACGATCGGCACCGGGCTGAGTACTGCGAGGATCAGCCAGGGCTCGGCCGGCGTCACGATCGCCGACACGAGTGCGGACAGCGCGACCACGATCGTTGCGAAGATCCAGGTTGCGGCCGCCCCGTCCGGGTCGGGACGGGCGCGCACGTGGGCCGCTCCGGCCGCGACGAGCGCGACGCCGGCCAGCACGTACCCGACGGAGACCGGATCGAGCAGGACGACGGCGAGGGTGCCTGCGGCTGTCGCGGAGGCGAGCGGCACGAGAGCGCCGAAGACCGCCCGGAACGCCTGCGGCATGGTGCGCCGGAGCCATGGGATGCCTGCCACGGCGAGTGCAGCCGCCGGGAGCCAGTCGACGGCGTCGGACCAGCCACCGGTCAGGATGGCGGCCATCGAGAGCATCGCCGCGGCGAGCATCGGAACGGCGAACGCGATCCGGTCGCCCATGGTTCCGATCGGGACCAGTGACGCGAGCGCGACGAGCACCGCCGCACCCGTGCCGAGGACGACCCAGCCGGCCGAGGGAGGCGTCTGGAGCACCGCGCCGATGGCGGCGAGCCATGGCGTGAGCGCGCCGAGCGTCGTCGCGAGCAGCACGCCCAGGACGGCGGAATGCAGGGTCCCGACGGCCTCTGCGGCCGCGCCCGGCCAGATTCTGGCCGACAGGACGCGGCCGCCGAGCACGACGAGCAGCGCGATCACCGCGACCCACACCCAGGTCGTGGCATCGGCGGAGCCGACGATCCACCCGAGCGCCGCGCCGACGACGCCCACCGAGGCGAGCACGGCGGTGACCGCGGCATCGCGTCCGCCCGGGAACCGCACGAATGCGGCGGCGAGCAGGGCGGCGACGCCGAGGCCGAGCAGCACGGCCGCCGAGCCCGCGGCGCTCGGCACCATCGCGCCGGTGAACAGGACGGTGATCGCGAAGGCACCGAGGGGGATCGAGAGCAGGGCTCCGAGTCGACCGACCAGCAGCAGCACCGCCGTCGCGCCGAGGGCGACGATGAGCGGCACCACGGCGGCGCCGACGCGCAGCGCGTCGAACGCAGGCGTGGCAGCCGGCCCCCACCACGGCGGAACCGAACCGGAGACCCGGGTGGCGATGGCGGCGATGCCGATCACGACCCCGAAGACGGCCGTCGATCCGGCCACGATGAGCCCGGCACCGAGCGCCCATGATGCGGCCCGCCGGGGCGTGCGTCGACCGACCAGGGCCGCGAGCAGGCAGGCGACGAGCCCGGTCGCGGCCGGGGCCAGCCAGATCGCGGTCTCGGAATCGAGCTCGGTGAAGACAGAGACGGCCGGCGCGAGCGCGAGCGAGAGCCCGACGGCGACGGCCGCGGCATCCGACCAGGCCGCCTGGGGAAGGCGGCGCACCATGACGAATGCGAGGGCCCACGCGAGGGCGCACCCGAGGAAGGTCCACGCCTGGTGCCACGCCACGTCGGGAAGGGCCGTCGCTGCGGCGGACATCGCGATGACCCCGCCCGCGTAGCCGGCAGCCACGAGGACGATGCGCTCGGTGGCACGCACCGCGATGACCGACAGCGAACCGACCACCGAGGCGGCGAGCCCGCCGGCCCAGACGCCGGTTCCGGGGTCGGCCGTGGATCCGAGCGCGAGCAGGAAGACGCCGGTCGGCACCAGGCCGGCGGCGGCCAGTCCGGAGATGCGGATGCCGCTCGCTGCCCGTGCGCCGCCCAGCAGGGCCGCGACGACGAGGAACGCGCCGCCGGTGTAGGCCGCGCCGTCGAGTCGATCGGAGCCGAAGAGACCGTTGGCCCTGACGATCCAGACGTCGAGGAGCAGCAGCACGACCGCGACGGATGCCACGCCCTCGGCCGTGCCGGGGAGCCGGCGTGCCCGCAGCAGCCAGGCGACGCCGAGCACGAGGACGCTGGACACCGCGATGATGACCGACCTGACCTCGAGGCTCGCCACGAGGTAGGCGACGAAGAGGAAGACGATCGCGGCCACCGAGATCAGCACCACGCCGAGCGTGAGGAGGAAGACCTGGACTCCGGAGCGGCGCGGGGTGGCCGCGCCCCGGTCGTCGGCGGTGCCCGGGCTCACGGCCGGAGAGGGTGCCGGCGGCGCGTCGACATGGGGCGCCCGGTGCACCTCGCCCGGCGCCGGCGCGGCTGCCGCCGTGGAACCCCCGGCTGCTCCCGGGACGGCCGCCTCCTCGTGCGCGGGCGCGCCGACCGGGGGAATCGGCATGGACACGACCGGGCGAGCCTCGGCGATGTCGGCCGGGGGGACCTCGACGGCCGCATGAACGGCCGCCCGCGCGGTCGCCTCCACGGTCGCCTGCGCCCCGTACATGCGGCGGATGAGGCCGGCGCGCCGCACGCTCTCGTCGTGGATGCCACGACCGATCGCCAGGAGTTCGACGGCCTCGGGCACGGACAGGTCGAGGCCGCACGCGCCGCACCGCGCGGACCCGAGCGCCGCGAAGCAGGAGGGGCACGACGTGGTGTCGAGGAACCGCGCGGGATCCTCCGGCCAACGGGGCAGTCCGTCGTGCACGGCGGTGGGGTCGTCGCTCATGGCTCCACCTTGGCAGGCGCGGTAGCCCGGCACGGGCAACCCTCCACAGGCGCGCCGGCCGGGCGCGGCGGCATCCGTCGGTCGGGTTCTGCTGCCGACGAAGAAACCGCCGGCGCCCGTGCAGTAGACTTTCCGGGGTCAACCCCGTGCACATGCCGTTCTCGGCGTGCCCGCACGAGGTGACTGACGAGTTGAGTCAGCGACTCGGGGCGTAGCTCAGCTTGGCTAGAGCGCCCGCTTTGGGAGCGGGAGGTCGCAGGTTCGAATCCTGTCGCCCCGACGGGTCGTGAGACTCGACACGAACTTCCACCAAACAGGAGAACTTCACATGCCGACCACTTCGGTTGAGAAGCTGAGCCCCACTCGCGCCAAGCTCACCATCTCGGTGACGCCCGAGGAGCTGAAGCCCAGCATCGCCCACGCGTACGAGCACATCGCCGAGCAGGTCAACGTGCCCGGCTTCCGCAAGGGCAAGGTGCCGCCGCCCATCATCGACCAGCGCGTCGGCAAGGGCGCCGTGCTCGAGCACGCCGTGAACGAGGGTCTCGACGGCTTCTTCCGGGCCGCGGTCAGCGAGCACGAGCTCCGTCCGCTCGGCCGCCCCGAGGCCGACATCGTCGAGTGGCCCAGCGACAAGGACTTCTCGGGCGACCTGCTGCTCGCCATCGAGGTCGACGTGCGCCCCGAGATCGAGCTGCCGGCCTACGACGGCCTCGAGCTCACGGTCGACTCGGTCGAGGTCGGCGATGACGAGGTCACCGAAGAGCTCGAGCGCCTGCGCACGCGGTTCGGCACGCTCGTCACGGTCGACCGTCCGGCCGCCAAGGGCGACTTCGTGACGCTCGACCTGGTCGCCACCATCGAGGACGTCGAGGTCGACACGGCCAACGGCATCTCCTACGAGCTCGGCTCCGGCGAGCTGCTCGAGGGCATCGACGAGGCGCTCGACTCGCTCACCGCCGGTGAGACCACGACGTTCGCGTCGAAGCTCCTGGGCGGCGAGCACGAGGGCAAGACCGCCGAGATCACCGTGACCGTCGGTGCCGTCAAGGAGCGCGAGCTCCCCGAGGCCGACGACGACTTCGCCCAGATCGCCAGCGAGTTCGACACCCTTGAGGAGCTCACCACGAGCCTCAAGGAGCAGGTCGCCCGTACCAAGTCGTTCGGCCAGGGCTCGCAGGCCCGCGACCTGCTCGTCGAGAAGCTCCTCGAGCTCGTCGACGTCCCGGTCGCCGACAGCGTCATCCAGGACGAGGTGCACCGCCACCTCGAGGGTGAGAACCGCCTCGAGGACGCCGAGCACCGCGCCGAGGTCACCGAGGCCAGCACCAAGGCCTTCCAGACCCAGATCGTGCTCGACGCGATCGCCGAGGCCGAGCAGGTCAAGGTCAGCCAGGAGGAGCTCTCGCAGTACCTCGTCCAGGGTGCGGCCCAGTACGGCATGGACCCGAACGAGTTCGTGCAGATCCTGAGCCAGCAGGGCCAGATCCCCGCCATGGTCGGCGAGGTCGCGCGCAACAAGGCGCTCGCGATCGCGCTCGGCAAGGCCAAGGTTTCGGATGCCGCCGGCAACGCCGTCGACCTCTCCGAGTTCACGGCCGTCGTGAACGACGAGGACGCCGATGAGGCTCCCGCGGCCGATGAGGCCGAGGTTCCGGCCGAGACCGAGGTCGCACCCGAGGCGGACGCCGAGGCGCCGGCGGAGGAGAAGAAGCCGGCCCGCAAGCGCGCACCGAAGAAGGCCGACGCCGAGTAGTTCGGGCGAACAGCTGGATGCAGGGCCGGGCGCATGTCGTCCGGCCCTGCGTCGTCCCATCCGCCTCGCAGCATGAGTACGGGAGCATCACGATGGATGAGTGGACTCGGCGCGTCGACGCGGTCTGGGAGCTCGCAGACGGGACGCTGACGGCGCAGGAGGTCGTCGACCGCATCGACGAGATCGCGGCGGAACGGGGAGCCGAAGATGCCCGCGCGGTCTTCGAACGTGCGGGAGCCCGGGACTACGCGGATCGCCCGGCCGAGGCGGTGCCGCTCTACGAGCGCGCCCTGCAGCTCGGCCTCGACGACGAGCACCGCCCGCAGGCCGTGATCCAGCTGGCGAGCAGCCTCCGCAACCTGGGCGACGATGCCCGGGCGCTGGCACTGCTGGAGGGCGAGCTGGCCGCGTACCCGGATGCCGCGTACCGTGACGAGGTGGCGGCGTTCCTCGCGCTCGCGCTGGTGTCGTCCGGGCACCCGGAGCGTGCGGCGTCCGTCGCCCTGCTGACCCTCGCTCCCCACCTGCGCAGGTATACGAGATCCGTCACCGCGTACGCGCGCGAGCTGGCCGGCTGATCCCGCGTCCCCGCGTGTGCCGCGCACTCGATCCGCTGTGGGCGAACCCGTCACGACGCGGCATCCGCCGAGGGCGAACAGCCGCTTCCGCGCGTGTTGCACCGGATAGATTCGACACAACGCGACAACGCAGAAGGAGCGACACATGGCCGAAGCGACACCCGGCACCGGAGTTTTCGATCGACTGCTGAAGGACCGCATCATCTGGCTCGGATCCGAGGTGCGTGACGAGAACGCCAACGAGATCGCGGCGAAACTGCTGCTGCTCGCCGCCGAGGACCCGAAGAAGGACATCTACCTCTACGTGAACTCGCCCGGTGGGTCGATCACGGCGGGCATGGCCATCTACGACACGATGCAGTTCGTCCCGAACGACATCGTGACCGTCGGCATCGGCATGGCCGCCTCGATGGGGCAGTTGCTCCTCACGGCGGGCACGAAGGGTAAGCGCTACATCACCCCGAACGCACGTGTGCTGCTGCACCAGCCGCACGGCGGCTTCGGCGGCACGGCGAGCGACATCCAGACGCAGGCCCAGCTCATCGTCTCGATGAAGAACCGGCTCGCCGAGATCACCGCGGCCCAGACGGGCAAGTCCGTCGAGCAGATCAACCTCGACGGCGACCGCGACCGCTGGTTCACCGCGCAGGAGGCACTCGAGTACGGCTTCGTCGACCACATCCGCGAATCCGCCCTCGACGTCACCGGCGGCGGCGGAACCCAGGCGTAGGCATCCGAGAGAAGAGAGAACGAGCGAATGAACATCCCCGCTTTCGGCGGCACCGCCTTCAACGGCGTCCAGGCACCGGGTTCGCGCTACATCCTGCCGAGCTTCGAGGAGCGCACGGCCTACGGGTACAAGCGCCAGGACCCCTACGCGAAGCTGTTCGAGGATCGCATCATCTTCCTCGGCGTGCAGGTCGACGACGCGTCCGCCGATGACATCATGGCCCAGCTGCTGGTGCTCGAGTCGATGGACCCCGACCGCGACATCATCATGTACATCAACTCGCCCGGCGGCTCGTTCACGGCCATGACGGCGATCTACGACACGATGCAGTACATCCGCCCCGAGGTCATGACGGTCGTGCTCGGACAGGCGGCCTCGGCGGCGGCGGTGCTCGCGGCCGCCGGCACGCCCGGCAAGCGTCTCGCCCTCCCGAACGCGCGCGTCCTGATCCACCAGCCCGCGATGGGCGAGGCCGGTCACGGCCAGGCGTCCGACATCGAGATCCAGGCGGCCGAGATCCTGCGCATGCGCTCGTGGCTCGAGGAGACGCTCTCGCGTCACTCGAACCGCACGCCCGAGCAGGTCAACCTCGACATCGACCGCGACAAGATCCTCTCGGCCCGCGAGGCCCATGAGTACGGTCTCATCGACCAGGTCCTCACCTCGCGCAAGGCCCTCCCGGCCATCACGAGCTGATCGACCGAGTCGCATGACGGATGCCCCGGCGGATTCGCCGGGGCATCCGTCATGTCCGGGCCGTGAAACCCTCTCGGGCGTTCGCCGCGCGCGAACCCGGGCGATGCGCAATCCGGGCGAGTCTGGCCGTCGGGCGCCGATCTCGGGCTAGGCTCGGAACAGACTCGTCGACAGGGAGGGTTCGATGGCACGCATCGGGGAGAGCGCCGATCTGCTCAAGTGCTCGTTCTGCGGAAAGAGCCAGAAGCAGGTCCAGCAGCTCATCGCCGGACCCGGCGTCTACATCTGCGATGAGTGCGTCGAGCTCTGCAACGAGATCATCGAGGAGCGCCTGGCCGAAGCCGGCGAGACCTCGACGGGGGAGTTCGAGCTTCCCAAGCCGAAGGAGATCTTCGCGTTCCTCGAGGAGTACGTCATCGGCCAGGAGGGCGCCAAGAAGGCGCTCGCGGTCGCGGTGTACAACCACTACAAGCGCGTCCGTGCCAAGACGACGCTCACGACGGCCGACCGCCCGCACGACGACGTCGAGATCGCCAAGTCGAACATCCTGCTCATCGGGCCGACGGGCTGCGGCAAGACCTACCTCGCGCAGACCCTCGCGAAGCAGCTGAACGTGCCGTTCGCCGTGGCCGACGCGACGGCGCTGACCGAGGCGGGCTACGTCGGCGAGGACGTCGAGAACATCCTCCTCAAGCTGATCCAGGCCGCCGACTACGACGTCAAGCGGGCCGAGACCGGCATCATCTACATCGACGAGGTCGACAAGATCGCCCGCAAGGCCGAGAACCCGTCGATCACCCGTGACGTGTCCGGCGAGGGCGTGCAGCAGGCCCTGCTCAAGATCCTCGAGGGCACGGTGGCCTCGGTGCCGCCGCAGGGCGGGCGCAAGCACCCGCACCAGGAGTTCATCCAGATCGACACGACCAACGTGCTGTTCATCGTGGCGGGTGCCTTCTCCGGACTCGAGAGCATCATCTCCTCGCGTGCGGGCAAGCGCGGCATCGGCTTCGGCGCTCCGCTGCACAACAAGGAGAGCGACGCGCAGCTGTTCAGCGAGGTCCTCCCCGAAGACCTGCACAAGTTCGGCCTGATCCCCGAGTTCATCGGGCGACTGCCGGTCGTGGCGACCGTGACCCCGCTCGACCGCGAGGCGCTCATGGAGATCCTCACGGTGCCGAAGAACGCCCTCGTGCGCCAGTACCAGCGCATGTTCGAGCTCGACGGCGTCGAGCTCGACTTCGAGGAGGCGGCGCTGCAGGCGATCGCCGACCTGGCCGTGCTGCGCCAGACCGGCGCACGTGGCCTGCGCGCCATCATGGAGGAGGTGCTCGGGCCGATCATGTTCGAGGTGCCGTCGTCCACCGGCGTCGCCCGGGTCGTCGTGACCAGGGCTGCGGTGCTCGACAACGCCGCGCCGACGATCGTGCCCCACAAGTCGCGCCGCGCCGAGAAGTCCGCCTAACCCCGCACGGCCATCTTCCACACGGTCATCGCGGGCGTCATCGCCGCAATCACGGGCTTCGCCAGTTCCTTCGCACTCGTCATCGCCGGCTTCGCCGCGGTCGGTGCCACCGACCAGCAGGCGGCATCCGGCCTCTTCGCGCTCTGCATCGCGACCGGCGTGACCTGCATCCTCCTGCCGGTCCTGCTCCGCATCCCGGTGTCGTTCGCCTGGTCGACGCCCGGCGCGGCGCTGCTCGTCTCCGCCGCGGCGACGACCCAGCAGTTCGGTGCCGCGGTCGGGGCGTTCCTCGTATGCGGCGCGCTCATCGTGATCGCCGGGCTCTGGCCCGCATTCGGACGCCTGATCACGTCGATCCCGCGCCCGATCGCGAGCGCGATGCTCGCCGGCATCCTGTTCCCGATCTGCATCGCACCGGTCACCGCGGCCGTCGAGCAGCCGGCCATCGCGATCCCCATGGTGCTGGTGTGGCTGCTCCTCGCACGGCTCGCCCCGCGGTGGGCCGTGCCCGCCGCGATGGCGGTCGCCGTGGTCGGCATCGCGATCCTCGCGGGCCCCTCGGTCCTCGAGGCATCCGCAGTGCTGCCGTCCCTCGAGTTCGTGCCGCCCGTCTTCGATCCGGCCGTCATCGTCGGTCTCGGCCTGCCGTTGTTCGTCGTGACCATGGCCGGCCAGAACGTGCCGGGGTTCGCCGTGATGAAGACGTTCGGCTACGACATGCCACCGAGGCCGGTGCTCGTCACCTCGGGTGCCGCGACCGTCGGGTCGGCCTTCTTCGGCGGCCACGCGATCAACCTCGCGGCCATCACGGCGGCCATCATGGCGGGTCCAGAGTCCAACCCCGATCCGGCACGGCGGTGGGTCGCGACAGTCTCGGCAGGCGTCTCCTACCTCGTCCTCGGCGTTGGGGCCGGGCTCGCGGCGGCGATCGTCCGCGCGTCGCCGCCGATCATCATCACCGCGGTCGCCGGATTGGCGCTGCTCGGGGCACTCGTCGCCTCCGTCACGGCGGCGCTCGAGGAGGCACCGTCGCGCATCCCCGCCATCAGCACGTTCCTAGTCACCGCCTCGGGCATCGCGGTTGCGGGCATCGGCTCGGCGTTCTGGGGACTCGTGGTCGGCGGACTCATGCTCGTCTGGCTACGGCCGCGCGTTCCTCGCTCCTGACGGGCGGATGCGGCGCGACATGGCCGCCGAGTGCGATCATCCCACCCGGCGCGGCTCGCCGACGGTCAGGCGAGGTCGTCGTCGGTGCGCGCGCCGAAGACGATCTCGTCCCAGCTGGGCATCGACGCACGGCCCTTCTTGGGTGCACGATTCGACGAGTTCTGGCCCTGGTTCGAGTTGGCCGACGCCTTGCCGCCCCAGAGCGACCTGCTCGGGTTGGTCGGACGCTCCTCGCGGTCGCCCTCATCGTCAGCCGCCTGCGGCTTCTCTGCGACGGGCTCGGGCAGCGACAGCTCGGGCTGACCGGACTCACCGGTGGAGGATTCACGCTCACCACGGCGGCGACGCAGCGCCTCCAGCAGGTCGGCGGTCTCGCCCATGGCCTGAGCGGGTTCGTCGGCGCGCTTGATCGCCGCTCGGGAGACGGCAGGGCTCGACACCGACGGCGTCGAGCGGGCGTAGGGGAGCGGTTCGAGATGAGGCGCGGTGTCGGCCACCGAATCGGCCGGCTCCTCGAAGGTGAAGGCGCCGCTGTCGAACCGGGACTCCTCGGAATCGGGTCCGACGGCTCGCAGTCGCGGCATGAGCCCGCCCTTGATCTCGCCCTGCTGCGACAGGGTCGTCGCCTCGGAGTTGAGCGGCTGCAGCGACTGCTTGCGCGGTTCGAATCCCCACCGCGCGTCGTGGTCGATCGCGTCGGCGGTGAACTCGAGCTTGACGATCCAGCCGCGCTCCTCGTCCTTCCAGCTCGCCCAGCGTTCGCCCTCGGCACCGAGCTTGGCGAGCCGGTCGCGGATCGCCAGTCCGAACGTCACGGGCTCGTCGCCGTCGGTCTCGACGACCGCGTGCACGGGCACGGCCAGCGCGCTCGTGACGACGTGCTCGCGCTCGGCGACCACGGGGCCCTCGAACCGGCGCACGTACTCCACGGAGGCGCCGGTGACCTGGGCGACCTCCTCGGAGGACAGTCCGGAGCGGATGAGCGCCTGGATCTCGCGCGGAGACGGTTTGGGGCCGGCATGGACTTCGGGCTGCGCCTGACGGATGCGCGACTGCAGCACCTCGTCGATCTCGATCCGGAATCGCGCGCCATCGTCGGATGCGGCCAGCAGTGCGCCGTTCTCGACTCCGATTACTTTGAGTTCCTGCATCTCGACAAGCCCTTCCGTGCCTCTGTCTCCGCCCAAGGATGCCACGTCGGATGCCGCGACTCTGGGAATACTCCGGGCGCGCCGGAAGTTGAGAGGGGCAAATGGTAGACCAGCTCGAATGGTTTGCCAATGGCGATGATTTGATGCAGACTATGGCCGCCGAATCTTCGGCGCTGACGAAATGGATGGGAATGGCAACGGATTACGACGCACCACGGAAGACCGAGGACGACTCCGAGTCGATCGAGGCCCTCAAGGAGCGCGTGCCCGACAAGATGTCGGGTGTTGTGGATGTCGAAGACGCCGACAACCCCGGTGGGTTCGACCTGCCCGGTGCCGACCTCTCGGACGTCGAACTCGACGTCGTCGTGCTGCCCCCGCAGGCTGACGAATTCACGTGTGTGAACTGCTTCCTCGTGAAGCACCGATCGCAGATCGACCACGAGTCAAAGCTCGGTCCGATCTGCCTGGAGTGCGCCGCCTAACGGGCGCCCTCCCCGAGCTCCGGCCGCCGCGATCCATTGATCGCGGCGGCCAATTCGTTTGCCCGGCGGCTGGACACGAGCCAGTAGGGCACCGGATCGGCATCATCGACGATCGGGATCCGCACGACGGGCTTCACCCATCCGCGGATCACGAGGTACGCACGGGCGTCGAGCCCGACGCCCGTCTCCCGCCGCGCGTCGGCGTCGTAGGCGGCGACCGCCTGCCCGGTGTGCTCGACGGAGATCTCGGCGCGCCCTGCGCGCAGCATCCCGTCGTGGATCTCGATCGTCGGCGACGTCAGTGTCAAGGCGCCCGCGGTGGCGCCGTAGAGGACGACCCCGGTGACGATCCCCGCGGTCAGCGACACCGGCGCCAGCGTGAGGATGCTGGCCGGGATCAGGAGCAGGGGAGCGATGTAGATCCACGCACTGGGCCACAGGCGTTCACGGTAGTCGGGCATGGCTCTATTCGATCAGACTTCTGCATTACCCTCGAACGGTGACCGATTCCGTCGAGGTGCTCATCACCGCTGACCGCGTCCCCTCGTACGCCCACGCCGGCGACGCCGGGGCCGACCTCCACGCAGCCGAGGCCGTGGTGCTCGAGCCGGGGGAGCGGGCCACCGTCGCCACCGGCGTCGCGATCGCACTGCCCGACGGGTACGTCGGGTTCGTCGTGCCGCGTTCCGGACTCGCGTTCAAGCACGGCATCACGATCGTGAACGCGCCGGGCACCGTTGACGCGGGCTACCGCGGGGAGATCAAGGTGGCGCTGCTGAACACCGACTCGAGCGAGTCGTACACGATCGAGCCGGGCGATCGGATCGCCCAGCTCGTGGTCATGCCGGTGAGTCGTGCGCGATTCATCGAAGTCGAGCGGCTCCCAGGCAGCCAGCGCGGCGAGGGGGGATTCGGCTCCACCGGTTTCGGTGAGCACAAGTCAGGAGTGAACGCGTGAGCGATATCGACAACATCGACGAGATCCCCGTCGACCACCCGAAGTCGGCCCCCGACGACCGCGCCGAGGCGGGTCCGTTCGACGAGTCCGAGGCGAACCCGGTTCGTCCCTATGTCGACCTGGGCGGCGTCAAGGTGCTGCCCCGTGAAGGCCTCCATGTGCGGCTCGAGGTCGAGGAGGGCACGAAGCGCGTCGTCGCGATCGGGCTCGACTACGCCAACTCGACGCTGCAGGTGCAGCCCTTCGCCGCGCCTCGCAACAGTGGCCTCTGGCACGAGATCCGAGCGCAGATCGCCGACCAGATCGCGCGTCAGGGCGGCACCACGACGGTTCGCGACGGGGCGTTCGGCCCCGAGGTGCTCGCGCAGATCCCCGTCGCCGCAGCCGAGGGCCAGACCGGTCACCAGCGGCTCGCGCGCTTCATCGGCGTCGACGGCCCACGGTGGTTCCTCCGGGGCGTGATCGCGGGCGAGGCTGCGGTCGACCCGACCGCGGCGGCGAAGATCGAGGATCTCTTCCGCTCCATCGTGGTCGTGCGCGGCACCACCCCGATGCCTCCGCGCGACCTCATCCCGCTGCGCATGCCGACCGCGGCGCCCGGTTCCCCCACCACGTGAGCACGGCCCAGCCCGAGCCGCGCCCGGGTCCCGACGGCGAGACCGCCGCCGGCGCCGCGGATGCCGAGGCGACCTCCGGCGAGTTCGCCCGTCAGTTCGCGGCCGCGGCCGAGAAGAGCGGGCTCGGCGCGCTCGCTCGGGACGAGAAGCTGAGCGGCCGGGACCTCCTCCGCGCGGTGGGTGGCGTTCGAGGCGTGCTCGAGGCGCTCCTGCCCGGGCTCGTCTTCCTCGTCGCCTACGCGACGCTCACCAGCATCGCGGGCTGGTCGACGCAGGAGGCCCTCGTGCCCGCGCTCGGGGCATCCGTCGGCCTGGCAGTGGTGTTCACGGTCGTGCGGATCGCGACGAAGGGCCAGCCGACCCAGGCGATCGCGGGGCTGATCGGCGTGATCGCCTCGGCTGCGCTGTCGCTCTGGTCCGGCGACGCGCGCGACAACTACGTCCTGGGCTTCTACACGAACGCCGCGTACGCGCTCGCCCTGCTCGTCTCGATGCTGGTGCGATGGCCCGCCATCGGCGTGATCGTCGGATTCCTCATGGGCGACGGAACCGCCTGGCGCGCTGATCGGCGGAAGATGCGGGTCGCCCAGTTCCTGACCCTGGTCTGGATCGGCCTGTTCGTGGCACGCCTGCTGGTGCAGGTGCCGCTCTACCTCGTCGACAACGTCGCGGCCCTCGGCGTCTCGCGCTTGCTCATGGGCGTGCCTCTCTACGCCCTCGTGCTCGTCTTCACGTGGCTCGTCGTGCGGGCGGTCTACCCGTCTCCGGCACGATCGGCCGAGTGATAGAGTTATCTCGACGTCAAGATAAATTCCGCGCCCGTGCGGAGCCTGTCGGGCATCGGGACGCTTAGGTTACCCTTGCTGGATCGGTCCTGCGTCTGACGGCGAAGATGGAGTGCTGCGCGTGCGATCGCGCGGCACTCGCGAAGGAGAGGACATCGTGTCTGCAGTGAACAGTTTTGGGGCGAAGGACACGCTCCGAGTCGGCGACACCTCGTACGAGATCTATCGGCTGGACACGGTTCCCGGCCACGAGAAGCTTCCGTTCAGCCTGAAGGTGCTGCTCGAGAACCTCCTCCGCACCGAAGACGGCAAGAACGTCACGAAGCAGCAGATCGAGGCGCTCGGCTCGTGGGTGCCCACGGCCGACCCCGACACCGAGATCCAGTTCACGCCGGCGCGCGTGGTCATGCAGGACTTCACGGGCGTCCCGTGCATCGTCGACCTCGCCACCATGCGCGAGGCCGTCGTCGCCCTCGGCGGCGACCCCGACCGCATCAACCCGCTCTCGCCCGCCGAGATGGTCATCGACCACTCGGTCATCGCCGACCTCTTCGGCACCGAGAACGCCCTCGAGCGCAACGTGGAGATCGAGTACGAGCGCAACGGCGAGCGGTACCAGTTCCTCCGTTGGGGCCAGACGGCATTCGACGACTTCAAGGTCGTGCCGCCCGGCACCGGCATCGTCCACCAGGTGAACATCGAGCACCTCGCGAAGGTCATCTACGACCGCACGGTCGACGGCGTGCTCCGGGCGTACCCCGACACCTGCGTCGGCACCGACTCGCACACGACGATGGTCAACGGCCTCGGCGTCCTCGGATGGGGCGTCGGCGGCATCGAGGCCGAGGCGGCCATGCTGGGCCAGCCCGTGTCGATGCTCATCCCCAAGGTCGTCGGCTTCAAGCTCTCGGGCGAGATCCCCATGGGCGTCACCGCCACCGACGTCGTGCTCACGATCACCGACATGCTGCGCAAGCACGGCGTCGTCGGCAAGTTCGTGGAGTTCTACGGGTCGGGCGTGGCATCCGTGCCGCTCGCGAACCGCGCCACCATCGGCAACATGAGCCCCGAGTTCGGCTCGACCGCGGCGATGTTCCCGATCGACGACGTCACCATCGACTACCTGCGACTCACGGGTCGCAGCGAGGAGCAGCTCGCCCTCGTCGAGGCATACGCCAAGATCCAGAAGCTCTGGCACGACGCCGACACCGAGCCCGTGTTCAGCGAGTACATGGAACTCGACCTCGCGACCGTCGTCCCGTCGATCGCCGGACCGAAGCGCCCCCAGGACCGCATCGAGCTCTCGCACTCGAAGTCGGCGTTCGAGAGCGCGCTGCTCGACTACACGACGGTCGAGCACGACCTCGTCGACCTCGAGGGCTCGGAGTCGTTCCCCGCGTCGGATGCCCCGGGCAACTCGCCCGAGGACGAGCACTCGCAGCACCTGCACACGCACCGAAGCCACGCGCCCGCATCGGCCTCGAAGCCGACCGACGTGACGCTCTCCTCCGGTGAGAACTTCGTGCTCGACCACGGCGCGGTCGCGATCGCCGCCATCACCTCGTGCACGAACACGTCGAACCCGTCGGTCATGCTCGCGGCGGGCCTGCTCGCCCGCAACGCGGCGAAGAAGGGCCTGAAGGCCAAGCCGTGGGTCAAGACGACCCTCGCGCCCGGCTCGAAGGTCGTCACCGACTACTACGAGAAGGCCGGCCTGACCGACGACCTCGAGGCGCTCGGCTTCTACACCGTCGGCTACGGCTGCACGACCTGCATCGGCAACTCGGGCCCGCTCCTCGACGAGATCTCGGCCGCGGTCAACGACTCCGACCTCGCCGTCACCGCGGTGCTCTCGGGCAACCGCAACTTCGAGGGTCGCATCAACCCCGACGTGAAGATGAACTACCTCGCGAGCCCGCCGCTCGTCATCGCCTACGCGCTGGCCGGGTCGATGAACTTCGACTTCGAGGCCGACGCGCTCGGCACCGACCACGACGGCAACGAGGTGTACCTCAAGGACATCTGGCCCGACGCGGCAGAGGTGCAGCACACGATCGACACCTCGATCAACACGGACATGTTCGTCACGCAGTACGCGAGCGTGTTCGAGGGCGACGAGCGTTGGCGCGGGCTCGACACGCCCACCGGCTCCACGTTCGAGTGGAACGAGGCGTCGACGTACGTGCGCAAGCCCCCGTACTTCGACGGCATGACGATCGAGACCACCCCGGTCTCCGACATCACGGGCGCGCGAGTGCTCGCGAAGCTCGGCGACTCGGTCACGACCGACCACATCTCGCCGGCCGGTTCGATCAAGGCCGACAGCCCCGCGGGCCGCTACCTCACCGAGCACGGCGTCGACCGCAAGGACTTCAATTCCTACGGCTCGCGTCGAGGCAACCACGAGGTGATGATCCGCGGCACGTTCGCCAACATCCGCCTGAAGAACCAGCTCCTCGACGGCGTGGAGGGCGGCTACACCCGCGACTTCACGCAGCCCGACGCACCGCAGTCGTTCATCTACGACGCGAGCCAGAACTACCAGGCGCAGGGCACCCCGTTGGTGATCTTCGGTGGCAAGGAGTACGGCTCCGGTTCCTCGCGCGACTGGGCCGCGAAGGGCACGAGCCTCCTCGGAGTCAAGGCGGTCATCACCGAGAGCTTCGAGCGCATCCACCGCTCGAACCTCATCGGCATGGGCGTCGTGCCGCTGCAGTTCCCCGCGGGTGAGAGCTGGGCATCGCTTGGCCTCGACGGCACCGAGGTCGTCTCGATCTCCGGACTCGAGGCGCTGAACGACGGGGTCACCCCGAAGACCGTGCACGTGGTCGCTGCTCCGACCGAGCACTCGCCCGAAGGCAAGCAGACGGTCGAGTTCGATGCGGTGGTGCGCATCGACACGCCCGGTGAGGCCGACTACTACCGCAACGGCGGCATCCTCCAGTACGTGCTGCGCTCGCTCGTCTGAGCGATCCTCGCGAACGCCCGTCCACCGCGTCCGGACTCGTCCGGTTCGGGTGGGCGGGCGTTCCGCGTTCCCGGCGGCGGCGCAGTGCGCGGCCGGGTCAGCGCGACTGGCGCTTCTTGTAGGGCAGGGGCTGGCCCTTCACCTTGGGTGCCCGCCCCTTGCCCTTCGAGGCCTTCGCCTTGCCGCCGGTGTTCGCCTTCGGGGGCGCCGCTGCGGTGTCGGCCGCGGCGACCTCCTCGCGAGCCGTGACGAGGAAGCGTTCGCCGTCCGGCGTGAGTTCGACCTGGTCACCGGTGCGGATGACGAGCGAGCCGCCGACCGCGGCTTCCACCGCATCCAGCGATTCCCGAAGGACCGCGCGGGACACGCCGAGCGATGTCGCGGCGCGGCCGAGGTGCCCCTCCGACGCCACGGCGACGAACTGGCGAAGCTGGGTGGTCTCCATGTGCGCCTTCTCTCCGACCGCGCGGACGCGGTTCCCTCAAGGGTACGGTGCCGCGCGGCAGGTCTCGACCCCGTCGATCGGAGCTTCCCCTGCGCCGGAGCGGTCCGCGGACCGTGGGCCCGGTCAGCGGGGCGAGGTGGGCATGACCGCGTAGAATGACGTGATGCCTCGACTGCCCCGAAGCATGACGAAAGGTGGTTTCGATGTCCCTTCTTGAGTCGATCGGAGGTCCCCGCGACCTCGACGCTCTCTCGAAGGAGCAACTCGAACAGCTCGCCGGCGAGGTCCGCGAGCACCTGGTGCGAAATGTCGCGAAGACCGGTGGACACCTCGGACCCAACCTGGGCGTGGTCGAACTCACGATCGCGATGCATCGCGTGTTCGATTCGCCCCGTGATGCGATCGTGTTCGACACCGGCCACCAGTCGTACGTGCACAAGCTCCTGACCGGGCGTCAGGACTTCTCCACGCTCCGCCAGCAGGGCGGCCTCGCCGGCTATCCGCAGCGCGCGGAGTCCGAGCACGACATCGTCGAGAGCTCGCACGCGTCGAGTTCGCTGTCGTGGGCCGACGGCATCTCACGGGCGTTCTCGATGACGGGGCAGCAGGACCGCACCGTCGTGGCCGTCGTGGGTGACGGTGCGCTCACGGGTGGCATGACCTGGGAGGCCCTGAACAACATCAGCGACGACAACAATCGTCGACTGATCATCGTCGTGAACGACAACGGACGCTCGTACGCCCCCACGATCGGTGGCATGGCCCGCTTCCTCAACGGAGTGCGCACCCGTCGCAGCTACCGCAACCTGTACCTGACGAGTCGTCGTGCCTTCGACCGCATGGGCAGCCCGGGGCGCGCGCTCTACCGCGGCATCCGCGGCGGCACGCATGGCTTCCTCGCCCGGTTCTCGAACAACGAGGCGCTGTACTCCAACCTCGACATCAAGTACATCGGGCCGGTGCACGGCCACGACGTCACCGCGATGATCGAGGCGTTCGAGCAGGCGAAGAACTACGGTGCCCCCGTCATCGTGCATGCGATCACCGAGAAGGGTCGCGGTTACGAGCCGGCACTGAAGGACGTGGCCGACCAGTTCCACGCGGTCGGGCAGATCGATCCCGACACGGGGGAGTCGCTCGAGGCGAGCGGTGCGGCGAGCTGGACGAGCGTCTTCGGCGACAAGCTCGTGGAACTCGCCGCGGGCGACGATCGCATCGTCGGCATCACCGCGGCCATGCTCCGGCCCACCGGGTTGCACAAGATGGCGGAGCGGTTCCCCGGACGCGTCATCGACGTCGGCATCGCCGAGCAGCATGCGGCGGCATCCGCGGCCGGTCTCGCCTTCGGCGGCATGCACCCCGTGGTCGCCATCTACGCCACGTTCATCAATCGCGCCTTCGACCAGGTCCTCATGGACGTCGCACTCCACAAGGCGGGGGTCACGTTCGTGCTCGATCGGGCCGGCGTCACCGGACCCGACGGGCCGAGCCACCACGGCGTCTGGGACCTCGCGATCCTGCAGGTGGTGCCGGGAATCCGTCTCGCGGCCCCGCGGGACTCGGCGCGGCTCGAGGAGGAGCTCGCCGAGGCCATCGCGGTCGACGACGGCCCGACCGTGCTCCGCTTCCCCAAGGGCAGCGTGGGACGCTTCTACGACGCGGTGCGGCGCACCGACGACGGTGTCGACGTGCTCCGCGAGGGGGTCGGCAAGGACGTCCTCATCGTGACGGTCGGCCCGATGGCCGGCCTCGGTCTCGAGGTTGCCGAGCGACTCGCCGCACAGGGCATCGGGGCGACGGTGGTCGATCCGCGCTGGGTGGTGCCCGTGCCGCGGAGCGTGGTCGAGATGTCGGCGGAGCACCGCCTGGTCGTCTGCATCGAAGACGGCATCCGAGTCGGCGGCATCGGCACTCGCATCCGGCAGGATCTCCGCGAGGCGGACGTCGACACGGCCGTGACCGAGGTCGGGCTTCCCGACGAGTTCCTCGACCACGCGTCGCGCGCGCAGATCCTCGAACGCACCCGTCTCACGCCCCAGGACATCGCCCAGGACGTGATGGGCATGGTGCTCGGCTCGAAGCTGCCCTACGCGCGGGGTATCTCCAGCGACACCGACTCGACGGCGATCATCGCGGGCGGCGAGCGCTAGCTGTACTGACCCGGATCGTTGTTGACGTAGGAGAGACCTCCGGGGTCGAGTTGGAGCTGTCTAGTTCTTCAGCTCGAACGCACGGAGGTCTCTCTTGTCTCACGCTAATGCCCGGCTGAC
>NZ_WBIR01000028.1 GCF_009749395.1 Agromyces salentinus | reverse complement strand
CTTTCAGACCATGCCCCTGACCAATCGCAGCCAGAAACCGCACCGCCGCAGGAGAAGAGAACGACAACACCACGAGCAACAACCTCCAAGAAGGGGTGTTGCATCGATCAATAGAATCCGGGGTACGTCTTCTGCAACGACGCGATCGGGCCTTCGCAGGGACATGAAGGCTGCCGACGAACCGTCCTCGAGGTGGCCGGCTGGCCGCGCGCAGGCTTCGCACATGGAGACGGCCGGCTTCACGGCACATCTTCATCCATGCGCCGTGGCCGGAATGTGGTCGCGCCAACCGGCCTGAGACGCCGCATGAGGAGAAAAGAACCCGCGATGCACAGGGTCCTGCTGTTGTAGCGAGGGCGGGACTCGAACCCGCGACACCACGATTATGAGCCGTGTGCTCTAACCACCTGAGCTACCCCGCCGGGAAGGCTTCGCCGGTTCTGCCGCGAGGCCGAACCGAGAGAACCAGAGCCCCGAGTCAGGATTGAACTGACGACCCCTTCCTTACCATGGAAGTGCTCTACCACTGAGCTATCGGGGCATGTGCCGCAATCGGCAACCTGAAGAGGATATCACCTCTCGGTGGATGATCCGAACACGTCGACCCCCGACCTCGACGGAAGCACATGCCCCCAAAAGGGGTGCTGTCAGTGCTGCCACGGATACCGGCGCGGGCGTCCGCGCAGTAGCCTTTCGGCATTCCTTGAGAAGGTCCGTCAAACGGGGGCGACGGTGATCTCGAACACCACGGCGATCGACCACGCCGGACTGCGGTCCGGCACGGCTTCACCCGCGCGCGGCTCGAAGCCGGGCGGGGTGGCGACGTTCGTCATCGGCGCGGCCGGAAGCGGCAAGACCGAGTACGCGCGACGCGTCGTCGCGGAGGCATCCGGCTCGCTCGTGCAGGCCACCAGGGAGTGGGGCGACGCGGATGTCGCGCGCCGGCGCCTGCTCGACGCGGCGGCCGAGTCCGGCGGTACGCTCGCCGTCGACGACGCACAGCACCTGCTGGGCACGAGCGCGGAACCGGTGCTCGAGGGGTTCGCCGCGGCATCCGGCCTGGATCGCCTGCTCGTCGTCTCTCGGCGGCCGCCGTCGTTCTCCGTGCCGCGCGACGGCGTGGTGCTCGCGCCCGACCTCGCGCTGCGCCTGCCCGATGTCGCGGCCCTGTTCCACGACGTCACCCGGCGCCGGATCGACCTCGAGACCGCGTCCATGGTCCGCCGGGAGACGGCGGGCTGGGCGCAGCCGGTGCACGAGCTCGCGGCCGACGCCGACGCGACGACCGAGGAGTCGCTCGAGGCGTGGATCGCCGACACGGTGGGCGGTGACACGGCGTCGGGATGGCTCGAGGAGGTGCTCGGCGGGTTGCCGGCCGACCTCGTCTCCGCGCTGGCAGCGACGAGCACCCTGCCGCAGCTCGACCTCGCGCGGGTCGCGGGGATGCTCGGGCGCGCCGGCGCAGTCACGCTCATCGGCGCCCTCGACCGCGGCGTCGTCATGCACAGCCGGTGCGACGGTGGGCGGCGCGCGCTCCCGCCGATCCTTCGCCGGCACCTGCTGCGCAGCATGGACGCCACAGCGCGAGCGGCGTCGGCATCGGCCGCGTGCCGCCTGCTCATGGACGAGGGCGCCGTCGAGGAGGCGGCCGACACGCTCGCCGCCGGGCGCTCCTGGATCGAGCTCGAGGCCCTGCTGTGCGATGAGGGCGCGATGAGCGGGGCGCTCTGGGCGGAGCCGGTGCCGGGCCACATCCTGCGGCGCTGTCCGAGCATCGCCGCCGCGCTCGAGTCCGGCCGGGCGGGCGACCGCATCGCGACCCGGGTCGAGACGCAGGCGGCCATCCCCATGGGCGGACGACCCGGAGGCATGCCGCTCCCGCCTCGCACCTCGGTCCCCCCGCTGCACGCGGCCCTCTCCCGCCTGCGGCGGGGCGACGTGACGGGGGCCGTGCCACTCCTCCGCCGTCTCGTGCGCACCGCCGAACGAGCCGACGAGCGATTCGCGGCCCGCCTGGCGCTGCTCGTCATCCGTGCGCCGCTCGCCACCGACGAGGAGACCCTCGACGGCCTCGTCACCGTGGAACGCCAGGCCGTCGACCACGGGCTCGGCGGACTCGGCCGCGTCGTTCGCGGAGCACTCGCGGCCCTCACGCGGCATCCGGAGCGCGGCACGGTACGGCGGGTGTGCGATCAGCTCGAGGAGCGGGGCGATGTCGTCGGGCTCGGCGTGGTCGAGGCGATCGACGTGCTCGACCGCTTCCGGCGCGGGGCGCTCGAGACCGAGCGGGCGATGTCGTTCGCGGCCAGATGCGATCGGCTGGGACTTCCGGATGTCGCGACCTGGGGTCGTGCCGTCGCCGCGGTCGGGGCCGCCACGAACGGCGACCCGCGGGCGTCGGAGTTGTGCTCCGCGGTGGACGCCTCGACCATCCGGTTGCACCTGCCCGGCCCCAGGTCGCTCCTCGAGGCGGCGTCGGCGATCCGGAGCGGCGATCCGCGCACGGCCGCGAGCCACGCGAGCGCCGCCCGCCGATCCGCGCTCGAGACCGGCCTGCCACGGCTCCCGGTCTCGATGCCGCGGCGGCCACGCGCCAACGCACGCGTCAGGGATCAGGGCGGCATGCACGTGTCCGTCGCCTGCTTCGGCGGTTTCCGGCTGCGGCTGGACGGCGTCGACGCCGACCTGCGACTCGTGCGCCCCCAGGCCAGGATGCTGCTCCGGATGCTCGCGCTGAACGCCGGTGCTCCCCTGCACCGGGAGCTCATAGCCGACCTGCTCTGGACCGACCTCGGCAGCGAGTCGGCGTTGCACGCGCTGCACGTCAGCGTCTCGAGCCTGCGGCGACTCGTCCCGGGTTCGGGCCGCGAGGGCGGCATCGTCGAACGCGTCGGGGAGGCGTACCGGCTCGGGCTCACCGCGGACAACGACTGCGACCTCGTCGGCTTCGACGAGCACCTCAGCGAGGCGGCAATCGCGAAGGCCCGTCGCGAGCCCGCGGTCGCCCGCGACCGGCTGGTCGCCGCGCTCGAGCTCTACACGGGCGACGTGCTGCCCGAGGACGGGCCGGCCGAGTGGGCCGTCGGCGCCCGGGACCGCTACCGGCACCGGGCGAGCGAGGCGGCGTCGTCACTCGCGCACCTGCACGCGCACTTCGGCGAGGCGCATCCGGCGGTCGCCGCCGCACGGCGCGCGGTCGAGATCGACCCGTGGCTCGACGAGTCCTGGCGAACGCTCGTCACCATGCACGAACGGGCGGGCGACGTCATCGCCGCACGTCGCGCCCAGCAGGGCTACCGCAACATGCGCCAGGCGCTCGGCGTGGAGTGAGCGTCACCTGCCGAAGAACTCGACCTCCGCGATCGCCACGTGCGTCGCATCCGTGGCGCCGAACGCGCCCTGGATCGTCATCTGCACCGCGACCACGTCGTCGACGCCGAGGTCGAAGCGCTGCGGGCCCGGCTCGTCGGCGAGCTTCAGCGTGTGGTCGCGCGTCACGCCCGCGGCATCCGTCGTCGTGACCAGCATGGTGGAGGGCCGCGCCTCGGCGAGGAACGCGGCCTGCTCGGCGGAGGCGCCGGAGGAGACCTGCACGGCCACCAGGCGGAACGGCGTGTCGAACGTCGCGGAGAGGGATTCACCCGTCGCCGGCCCGGTCGGCGCCGGCGCCCAAGAGCGGTCGGAGAAGCCATCGTGCGCGAGCTCCGGACCGCGACCTTCGGCCGAACTCGAGGCGCCCAGGCCGACCGGGTTGTAGGCGCTCGAATCGACCACCCGGTCTGCGGCCGTCGCGAAGAATCCCGAGATCGGCGAGCGCAGGAACCAGGCCAGCGAGGCGAGGCCTGCAATAAGGACCACGACGACGATCCAGCCGTAGCGGAACCGACGCCGCCGCTTCGGCCGCGTGCCGATCGCCGCCTGGTGGGAGACGGGGTGCGAGCGGTCCGGCTCCGGTTCGAGGGCCGCCGCGCACCGTCGACAGAAGTGTCGACCGGGAGCGTTGCCGGCGCCGCAGTTCGGGCAGACGAGGTCACCGGGCTTCGGGGCGTCGGCCGGCGTGGCCTGACGTCGAGCCGGCCGCTGCGGCACCGCGCTCGGCTTGCGCGCGGCCGGCGCGACGGCCTTCGGGGTCGTGGCGGTCGGCTTCGCCGGCGCGACGGACCTCGGCTTCGGGACGGATGGCGGGATCGCGGTCGGCGGCACCGCGGTCGGCACGGCGGCATGGCGAGCGGATGCCGCCGCTGTCGCGGCTGTCGCTGCCGCCGCGGCCGTGGCGGCCGCGGCGACTGGGGCCGCGGGTGAGGCGGGTTCGGGCTTTGGTTCGGGTTCGGGCTCGGGTTCGGGGTCCGGCTCGGGCTCGGGTTCGGGTTCTGGTTCTGGGTCTGGCTGGTCTCGATACGCTTCGCTACTCGACCGCCGGACGACGGGGTCCGGGTCAGGCTCGGGCTCGGGCTCTGGGTCTGGCTGGCCTCGATACGCTTCGCTACTCGACCGCCGGACGACGGGTTCCGGCTCGGGGTCCGGCTGGGGTTCGGGTTCGGGGACTGGTACTGGGTCGGGCTGGTCTCGATACGCTTCGCTACTCGACCGCCGGAGGACGGGGTCCGGTTCTGGCTCGGGTTCCGGCTCGGGGTCCGGCTCTGGCTCGGGCTGGTCTCGATACGCTTCGCTACTCGACCGCCGGACGTCCGGCTCGGGCCCCCAGGCCTCCTCGAAGGAGGCGGCCGGCGCGGCATCCCTCGTCGCGGCACCGCTGCGATCCCACGCGAGGTAGGCGCCGCACTGTCCGCAGAAGTCGTCGCCCTCCTCATTGTGCGCCCCGCACTCGTCGCACACGATGCCGTCGGCCATGTCACCCCTCCGTCAGCTCGATCTCGATGCGGATGTGGGCGGGCACGACGCGGCGTGCCGCCCGCTCGAGCCGCCGCCGCTCGGCCTCGGGGTCGCCTCCGGCACCCGTGACGCGCACGCGGACCGCACCGTCGGCCGATCCGGGCAGGGGGCCGTGCGCGGTCGTCGACCATGACGTGCCGCCGCTCTCGGAGATCTCCACCGCGGCATCCGCACCCGCGACCAGTCGCATGGTCTCGAGCACGCCGTCGGCGCGGCCCGAGCGTCGATGCAGCCCGGCCGCATCGGCGACGACCCGGCGCCGCTGCTCGACGGGCCACTCCTCGTCGAGCTCCACGTCGACCCAGCTCGCGAGCCAGTCGAGGAAGTCGGGCGGGGTCGTTCCCGGGCGGACATAGGCCTCGAGGTTGTCGAGCACCGACACGACGGGGGCGATCGAGAGGTCGAACGCAGTGAGCCAGCGCTGCAGGAACTCGTCCTCCTGCAGCACGGCAGGGACCCGCGTGATGAACGGCGACGGGTTCTCCAGCCTCGGCACCAGCCCGCGCACGTCACACCCCCGCCGTCACGCGCACGCGGTGCTCGAACCCGAACACGAGGGCGTCGGGCTCGAGGTCGATGCGCTGCACGGGGTCCCCGCGCTTGCCGGTGACGGGATCGGCGCCGAAGAGCAGCACCTCGTCGACGAGCTCGGTGCCGGGCAGGCTCTGCAGCACGGCGTAGACCTCGCCCGCCAGCACGGGGCGCCCGAACGGCCAGCCCGTGCCGTCGGCACCGCCGTGGGCCGCGTCGAAGGACCGGTAGAGCGCGGCGACGGCATCCTCACGGAGACGTTCGACGGCGACCCGCGGCTTGGCGATGAGCTTCGCGACGATCGTGATGCCCTGGTACAGCGGGGGCTCGATCGCGAGGCGTGCGCCGACCGTGCGCCGTTGCTCCAGCTCGTCGGCGAGCAGCATGAGCACGTCCTCCGACGGGATCAGGTCGGCGAACTCGACGCGGCCGTCGGCGGCGTGCACCGCCGAGGGCACGACGAGCAGGCGCACGCCCTGCTCCTCCCCCTTCGCGGTCGCCGGCACGGCGCGGACCCGCGCGATCGAGGGCGCCACGCGCTTGGCGAGCTGCTCGTAGTCCTCGACCGTGACCGCCCGGTCGAGCGTGCGCAGCGTCAGCGGGCCGCGGGCCTTCGCCTCCTCGACGGTCTCGCCGTCGACGCCATCATGGGCGGCGCGGCGGTTCGCGACCCGGTTCACGAACGGCACGGTCGAACGGAGCACCGAGAGTGCCCCGGGGGCGACATTGCCGCGGGCACCGCCGCCGACGCGATAGCGCGGCACGCGGATGGGCGCGCCCTTCGGCGGCACGGCGCCGTAGAAGCGCAGCACGCCGTCGGCCTCGCGAACGGCGGGCGCGAAGCTCACGACGCCGCGCGTGCGGTCGATGCGCACCACGCGCGCGTCGGCGTCCTGGTCGGCGAAGTCCTCGACCTCGACCCAGGCCTCCCACGCGGCGCCGGTGCCGACGTCGAGCGTGAACGGCGCGCCGTCGTCGACGACCGGGTGCACGTCGAGCGTGAACTCCTGGCCCGGAACGCCCTCGCTGAGCCCCAGCACCTCGTCGTCGATGGTGGTCGCGTGGATCGCCCGGGTGACCCCGCCGACGGTCTTCGCCTCGACCGAGCGCACGAGCGGCGAGGCGCTGTACGTCGGCACCTCGGGCTCGCGCTCGACGAGCCGGGTGCGGATCCAGCCCGCCCGCTCCCCCGCGATGACGGATGCCGCGTGCCCGGCGGGGACGATGAGCACGACGTCGCCGCGGCGGTTGAGCCCGCCGGTGCCGTCGGCGACGACGTCGCACGCGACCCAGCGGGTGCCGCACCACGCCTCCCAGACGATGGGCGGATCGAGCGGGTCGACGCCGACGCCGCGCACCGCGCAGTCGATGCGCAGCGAGATCGCGAGGCCGCCCGACGGCTCGTCCAGGCCGAACAGCAGCGCATCGCCGGGCGCGGGCGTCTTCTGGAAGGCGTCGATCTCGTCGCCGCGGAGGTTCGTGTCGCGGACCCAAGGCTCGCCCTCGGCCGGCTGGCTGCCGACGCGCACGAGCGAGCGGGGCGGGATCTCGAGGTCCGCGACCGTGGCGAACACGATCGCCTCGGTCGTCTCGGTGCGCGGGGTCCCGGCCTCCGTGCGCGCCGGCACGACGACCGTCTCGGTGCGGGGCGCCGAGAGCCAGAACACCAGGTCGACGGACGCGTTCGTCGGCGGGAACAACCGGATGCCGAGCAGGTCCAGGTACGCCAGGTACAGCCGGTCGGGCACGCGGTTCAGCCGGTAGAGCAGTTCGTCGGTCATGAACGCGAACGCCTCGATGAGCGTGACCCCCGGGTCCGAGACGTTGTGATCGCTCCACTCGGGGCAGCGCAGGGCGACGAGCCGCTTGGCGTCGTCGACGAGGTCCTGGAAGCGCCGGTCGTCGAGGTTCGGTGCGGGGAGGTTCATGACGGTGCTCCTTGCTCCTGCGGGATGACGTAGAACGGGAACACGAGGTTCCTCGGGTCGTTCGTGCCGAGGATCGTGTAGCCGACATCGATGTAGAGCACCCCGTCGTCGGCGTGCTCGAGCGACACCGAGACCTCGCCGAGCTCGATGCGCGGCTCCCAGAACCGCAGGGCCGCCCGAACGGCGACGCCCATCGCACCGGCGGTCGAGGCATCCGCCGGAGCGAAGACGAAGTCGTGCACGGCGCAGCCGAACTCGGGCCGCATCGGACGCTCCCCCGGAGCCGTCGCGAGGATGAGCCGGATGCTCTCCTCGATCTCGCGCTCGTCCGACGTGAGCGCGATGCGACCGGTCGCGTCGGCGTGCACGGGGAACGTCCAGCCGTGACCGACGAACTCTCGAGACATCCGCTTCCCCCTCAGTTGATCTTGACCAGGCTGCCCTTGACCGTCGTGATGCCCGAGGCCGACAGCTCTGCGGTGCCCTGCCCCTTGAGCGCGAGCGTGCCGCCCTCGACCTCCGTCGCGCCGGTGCCCTTGAGCTTCAGCGACGCGCCCTCGACCGAGACCTCGCCGGTCGCCTTGATCTTCACGCTCGAGCCCGACAGCGAGAGCGTGCCCTGATCGGCCTTGACCGTGGCGTCCGACTTGGCCGTCACCATGACGGGGCCCTCCGAGATGATCTCGATGCCCTTCTCGCCCGACTGGGTCAGGGTCACGCGCTGCGCCTTGCCGTTCGTCGAGAGGGTCAGCGTCTCGGTGCCCGACTCCTCGGTGAACACGACCTCCATCCCCGACCTCGAGGTGAACGCGCGCCGCACGACCGAGCCGGACTGCACCGCCTGGTCCCACCCGATCTCGGGCTCGTCCTTGCCGTTGTAGAGGCCGCCGATGACGTACGGACGGTCGAAGCGCCCACCCTCGAACGCGACGAGCACCTCGTCGCCGACCTCCGGCAGCACGACGGCGCCCCGCTTGGGGCCGGCCCCTGGCTGCACGGTGCGCGCCCAACTGCTGACGTAGTCGCCCGAGAGGTACGGGAAGGTGAGCTTGACCCGGCCCCGCCGCTCGGGGTCGTCGATGTCGCTCACGAGCGCCGACACGACGCCCGTCATGCGAGCGGCCTCATCGGCGGACGGGCCGGACCCGCCCGCGCCGCCCCCGCTCGCGAGGCCGTACAGCGAGCGATCCGATGCGTTGCTGACCACCACGGTCGTCGTGTACCCGGCCTCGGATGCGAACTCGTGCAGCACCTCGGTGACGGTGTACCGGCCGTCGAAGGGGGCGCCGTAGCCCTTCAGCGTCACGGCCGTGCCCGAGCGCATGTGCGAGTTGCCGAGGATGCGCGCCTCGACCTCGGCGAAGCCGCCCGCGATGCGATCGGCGACGGCCTTGGCCTGCGACTCCTGCGAGCGCTGCTGGCCGTCACCGGTCGCGGCGACGTAGGTGGGCGACGCGAAGGCGCCGGCGACCGCCTCGGGCTTGATCGTCGGCAGCTGCACGACGCGGGTCTTCGGCTCCGCCCTCGCCACGACCGCCTCCTTGCCGACCGGATCCCAGCCGCGCACCTCGACGCCCGGGACCTGGCTCGCCGCGGTCACGGTCGCCGAGAGCCAGAGCGCGTTGACGCCGTGCTCGATCACGACGGGATCGTCGCGCGCGGACTCCGCGCCGCTCGGCGCCTCCGAGGCCTGGGTGGGCAGGGCGAACACCAGCCCCTGCTCGACGACCGAGAAGGTGCAGCCCGCGGCATCCGCGAGTCGTTTCAGGAACACCCAGTCGCTCACGTTGTCCTGGGTGACGTGCTTGACGACCGAGCCGGCGACGGCGATCGACTTGACCGGGACGCCCGCCTTGTCGGCGACCTCGCGCACGATGTCGGCGATCGTCTTGTCCTGGTACGCGGCCACGCGCCGGCCGCGGAACAGCCGATGCGAGCGATCGAAGCCGCGCACGCGCGTGCGGAGGGCTCCGGCGACGTCCTCGCGGTCGATGGCCGTGACCTCGCCGTCGAGCAGTCGTTGCGGGCCCTGGGGTCCGTTCTCGGAGACCGAGAGGACAACCCGCTTGCCGATGTCGAAGCCGGCGTCCCTGAGCACCGTGCCGCCCGGGTCGGTGAACTCCAGCTCGAAGGAGTCCGGCAGGTTCGCGGCATCCGTCACCCTCCCGGTGAGGAGCAGGCTCGCGGCCGTCGCCGGCATCGGCCGCCCCTCCACCGCGACGAGGAGCAGGCTCGTATAGGTGTCAACGGACGGCACGGGCCACCTCCCGGCGGGCGATCTCGCGAGACGAGGGCCCGGCGAGCTCGTCGGCCGCGGGAAGGAAGATCGAACGTCCCGGGGAGAGGCGCATCGGGTCGTCGATGCCGTTCACCTCGGCGAGCACCCGCCACATCGCGGCGCTGCCGTACTCCCGGTACGCGATCGCGGCGAGCGAGTCGCCCTCGCGCAGGGTGTGCACGCGCCGCGGGCGCAGGCCTCCCGAGGTCGGGTTCTGCTTGCCGGGTTCCTCCGCGATCTCCTCGAGGGCGACGGTGCACACCGCGCGCAGCGGCGTGCCCGTCGGGGAGAAGAGCGTGTACTTCGCCGACACCGACTTGACGTAGCCGACGAATCCCGAGAGCACGCCCCACTTGAATCGCACCCACGGCGCCGACGGGGTGTCGCCCCGCTTGGAGTCCTTGGTGGGAGCGCAGGCCTGGAAGAGCTTCTCGACCCGCTGCACGACGCTCTCGCCGCCCGAGCTCTGCGTGTCGTCGAAGAACATCTCGACCGAGAGCTTCTGCGCCTCGGGCCCCTGATAGGTCGCCGGAGGCGCGGATGACGCCTTCTTCTGCTTCTCGGTCTTCCAGCTGGCCGACTTGGCCATCGTGAGTTCCTTGGGGTTCATCTGGAACTCGATCGAGCCGATCGGGCCGCCGGGGACGCCCGGCGTCTTGCCGGGTTCGAGCAGTTCGAGCACCGCGTGCGTCAGGCTCGCGCTGGTCGTGTCGGTCTTCGTGACGGGCATGGCGGGTCCTTCCTCAGCCGTCGGCGTCGATGCCGTGATGGGCCAGTTCGAGGGTCTCGGTGAGTACCTTCGGCTGGTCGGCCGTGAGCGAGGGACCGGTCCAGCGCACCGGCACGACGCGCTGCAGGTACCAGGTGGCGATCTTCTCGCCGAAGGAGTTCTGCGCCTGGATCTCGGCGCTGCTGGGCGTGAGCGACGGCGCCTTCGAGATCCACGCGAGGATCGGCCCCGAGGTTCCCTTGCCGACCGGGCGCGACAGCTTCACGTTCGAGAACTTGAGCCGGGTCGGCAGTTGCCAGACGAAGCTGTTGTTGCCGCCCTCCTCGCGGGACTCGAGCACGACCTCGACGCCGAGCCCCTCGCAGCTCGCGAACTCGCCGAGGGACTCCCCGTCGATCTTCACGATGTAGCTGACGCCGACGGCCAGCGCGGTGTCCTCGAGCATGTCGCCTCCCCCTTCAGATTCCGTCGATCCGGATGCCGCGGCGTTCCCGATCGAGCAGCAACTCGGCCTTCAGTCGGCGCGCGAGCGGGCCGTAGAGACGTGCGGCGAGCGATTCGATGCCGGCGGGCGAGGTGTCGATGCCGGCGGCTCCGGGAGCGGCGGCACCGGCGGATGCCGCGACGGACGCGGTTCCACCGTCGGCCGGCGGCGAGACGGAACCCGGCCCGTCGGGTGGCGGCGCCCCGGGGGCGATGGCCGTCTGCACGACCGGACCCGAGGGCGAGCCCGAGTCCGGGCCCGCATCGTTCGCCCACCCCGCACCGGCGGCTCCCCCGTCGGCGCGCGCCGCGGGCGGCGAGGCGACCGGCAGCGGCAGGCGCGGGGCGGATGCCGCGGGGCCGGCGATCGTCGGCACGCTGCGCTGCACGAGCATCGGCCCGGGGGCGTGCTGCGGCTGGGTGAGGGTCGCGGCGCCCTGGTTCAACCACCCGCTTGGGGCGGCCGAGGTCGCCGCGTCGGTGAGCCGGCTCACGGTGAGGGGCCCCGCAGCGCGGGCGAGCGGGGCGTGCGCGACGCCCGCCGGGGCGGAGGTCGACCACGGCGTGAGATCGGCGTTCGCACCCAGGTCGCCGCGGTGGTCGGCGCCGTGGTCGGCGCCGTCGCCACGGTCACCGGAGCCATCCGACGCCGTCGCGGTCATCGCCGCGGTGGCCTCGTTGCGACCGAACACCCGCTGCACCCAGGCGAACACTCCCCCGGATGCCGCGGCCGAGGGCGTCTGCGCGCCGCCGCTCGCACCCGCGGCGCGCGGGTCGGCCGTGCTCGGGGAGCCGGAGTCCGCGACATCCGATCGCTGCACGGACGCGAGCCCGGCGGCACGGCCGAGTGCGGACGACGGGCCTCCCGTCGAACCCGTCGAGCCCGGGGACGACGACGATGACGTCGTCGGGAACGGCTCGAAGGCCACGACCGGGATCGCGCGTGGATGGCTGGGGGCGACCGGCGGCATGGCCGTGGCGTCGAGCGAGGTCTCGAGTGCGCGCTGCGCGATGAGCGGCACGGTGTGCAGCGGCGGCAGGGGTTCGGCGCCGGGCGACGGGACGCGCCCATCGTCGGTCGGCGCCGCGGCGGCCCCCTGGCCCGAGCCCTCGGCCGCGCCTCCCGCGGTCGCCTCGGCGCCGGAGTCGGAGCCGGCGGGCTCACCGCCGCCCGCCATCGAGCGCTGCAGCGCGAGGGCAGTCGGCACGGCCCAGTCGAGGGGCGTTCCGGGCCGTGCCGACGATTCCGCGACGGGGTCGGCGAGGCCGACCGGTCGCTCGTGCATTCCGCCCTGGTCGACGGATGCGACGTACGGGTCAGGTCCGTCGTGCTCCGCCGGAGCCGACGTGTCGAGCAGGGCCGCGGACGAGGTCGTGCCGGGACCCGGGCTCGTCGCCGAGGCGTCGGGGCGGGGCCCGGAGCGCGCGGACTCCTCGCTGCGCTGCACGGATGCCGGCGGTTCGACCGACCCGCCCGTCGCAGCGGGCTCGCCGCTCGCAGCCCAAGTGCCACCGAGCGTATGCCGCGGCTCGGACCGGATGCCGGGCGGCAGCGGAGCCCCGAGGCCGATGCGTCGCATCCCCCCGGTATCGGGCGCTGACGTCGACCGCTGCACCGAGGTGCCGCCGGCCGCCGGCGGCGACGATGAGTCACTCGCCGCGCGCGCACCGGACACGGGCGCGGCGAGCCCCAGCCGTCCCGGGTCCCCACCGAGCGGCGGAGCGGCGGAGATCGTCGGCGCGTCCGGGGCGTGCGGAGTCGGCACGTCGGCGCCGTCGGGGGACCCGACGGCGTCGGGCGCCACGGGCGTCTCCGGGTGCGCTGCGTCGGGTGTGCGCTGCACGGCAGCCAGGTTCAGGGGTGTCGACGGGCTCGACCCGGCGTGCGGAGGCCGTGCGCCGAGCCCGTCACCGAGGCCGGCGCCGAGCGCCGTGCCCGCGGCATCCTGCCCGCTCACCGCGGTCGCGGCCGCATCCGGCACGGACGCGGCGGGCACGGGGCTCGCATCGGTCACCGCCGCGACGGCCTCGCCCGGCATCGGCGGAGGGGTCGGACTCGCTGTTTCCTCGGCGCCGAGGTCGGGCAGCTCGAGACCCGGCTCCTCGCTCGGCCCGGCGGCATCCGACCGCTGCACCGGCAGTTCGGGCTCGTTCGCCTCGCGCTGCACGACGGCGGCCTGCTGCGCGGCCGTCGGCTGGACAACCTGCCGCTGCCGCTGGGCGACCTGTCGTTCGCGAGCCCGTTCGGCGGCGGTCTGCGGCGGCCGGAGGGTGAGATCGGCGACGGCCGAGCGCTGCACGGGTGCTCCGAGCGCCGCCGACGCGGTCGCTACGGTCCCCGACGGGGCCGCATCGTCGACGAGGTGCGTGAGTTCGGCGACCCGGCTGGGCACCGTGCGCGTCGGCAGCGATTCGATCCACCCCGGACGGAGCGTGGCGGGCGGGGCATCCGAGATCTGCCGCTGCATCGGCGGCAGGAACGCCCAGCCCGCCGGCGAGATCCGGGGCTCCTCCGAGCGGCCGGCGCCGTCGGTTCCCTTTGCATCGACGCCGTCCTCGACCGCGACGCGCTGCCACGGCCACCGCATCAGTGCTCCTCGGAAAGCCTTGTGTTGATCGCCGCGATCTCGCGCACGTAGCGCAGTCGCACCGCGTGCTCCATGTCGAGGATGTCGTCGAGCGACCAGTGGAAGTGGTAGGCGACGTACGCGACCTCCTCATGGATGCGGTCGGTCGAGTACGTCATGATTCCCCCAGGCGACCACCCGCGAGGTCGGCGGTGAACCGGTGCGAGCACTCCGGGCAGGTCACCGCGATGCGCGTGTGGCCCTCCGCGTTCACGCGGCGGTAGAAGTCCTGCAGGAACGCGACATCCGAGGCGAACATGTTCTCGACGATCGACGAGTCGATCGAACCGAGCGAGCCGAGCGAGGTGATCACCCGGCCGAGCAGGACGACCGTCGTGTACGCCGGATTCTCCTGCACGCGCGCGTCGTAGAGCGGGAGCAGTTCGTCGCGCGCCGTCGCGAGTCGCATGACCCCGCGCCGGTGCACCGTGCCGTCGGCGCCGACGTACCCGCGCGGGAGCTCGAAGGCGAACTCGGTGCGCATGGCCCCGTCGTCGACGGGAGCGGCCGCGCCCGCGGCATCCGCTGTCTCGGTGCTCGGGCGCGTCGCGATGACGCGCTGCATGTCACTTCACCTCTGACTCGTCGAAGCAGACCGTGAACTTCTCGGTCGCCTGCTCGGTCGCGCCGGCCTTGAGGGAGTTGACCTCGACGCTGCGCACCCAGCAGTTGCGGAACTCGTACCTCTTGATCGTTCCGCCCTCGTAGTCGAGCAGCTCGACCGACGCCGTCTTGCGGGCGCCCTTGACGTCGCCCTTCATGACGACGCCGAGCCAGTCCGAGATCGTCTTCGAGTCGGTCAGGCCACGGGTGATGGTGAACTCCCCGGCCTTCGGACGGCCGACGAGCTGGCGCACGACGTACTTGCCGTCGGCGAGCTGCTGCTTGAGCTCGATCTTGTCGACCTCGTTCTTCAGGCCCGAGACCTCCGTCACCTTCGGCAGCTCGATGCCGTCGATGATGACCTTGAAGGCGTAGGCCGGTGAGGAGTCGAAGGCATCCGCGAGTCCCATGGTGTGCTCCTATTCGATGTGAGGTGTGCTGGACGTCGGGGTCATTCGTTGACGAGGCTCGTGCCGCCCGAGAACTGCGAGAGCTCGAAGATCACGAACTCCGCGGGCTTCACGGGTGCGACGCCGATCTGGCAGACCACCTGGCCGGCATCGATGACCTCGGCGGGGTTCGTCTCCTCGTCGCACTTGACGAAGAACGCCTGGTCGGCGGTGGCGCCGAACAGTGCGCCGGCGCGCCACTCGTTCACGAGGAACGCCGAGATCGAGCGTCGCAACTTGCCCCACAGGGCCTGGTCGTTCGGCTCGAACACCGCGAACTGCGTCGCTCCGAGAATGGACTTCTCGAGGTAGTTGAACAGGCGGCGGACGTTCACGTACCGCCACGCCGCGTCGCTCGAGAGCGTCCGGGCGCCCCAAACGCGGATGCCGCGCCCCGGGAACGCGCGGATGGCGTTGACCCCGATCGGGTTCAGCAGCTCCTGCTCGGTGCGGGTCAGCTGCGTCTGCAGCTCGACGGCGCCGCGGACGACCTCGTTCGCGGGCGCCTTGTGCACGCCGCGCTCGGCATCGTTGCGGGCCCACACCCCGGCCATGTGGCCCGACGGCGGCATGAACCGGTTCGTCGAGGTGACCGGGTCGAGCACCTTGATCCAGGGGTAGTAGAGCGTGGCGAACTTGGAGTCGTAGCCGGCGCCCGTGCGGCGCCACTCGCGCACCTCCTGCGCCGAGAGGTTCGGCGGGGAGTCGAGGATCGCCATGCGGTCGCCCATGAGCTCGCAGTGCGCGATGACCGCCAACTGCACGGACTTCACGATCTCGAGCGTGACCGCACCCTGCTCGTACGCGGCCATGAGGTCGGGCACGGCGACCATGGTGATCTCCTCGACCTCCTCGAGGCCTCCGAAACCGGTGCGGTCGGCGGGGCTGCCGATGTAGTTCGCCGCCGAGATGCCCTCGAGCACGATCGGTTGCTCCTCGGGCTCGGGCACGGCGAGGTCGAACGTGCCGGTGCGCGGGGTGACGCCCGCCGAGGCGGGGTCGCGCTCCTCGACCGTCACGAGCTTGGAGTCGGCGGTGACCTTGGACACGACGTAGGTCGCGCTGTCGGGCTTCGGCGAGACCTGCTCGAAGACCTCCGGCGAGCGTCCGTCGACCGTGATGACGACCTTGAAGGCGCCCTCCTCGACGTCCTCGCCCGTCGGCTCGGCGATCTCGACCGAGATCGGCTTCGCATTCGCCGACGAGTTCTTCGCCGTGAAGACGTAGTTGCCGATCGCCGCGGTCTGCGGGCCGGACGCGAGCGACTTCGGTTCGCCGCGCTTGCCGACGTTCTTGCCGCCGCCCCCGCCGCCGCCGGCGGCACCCGCGGTGCCGATGCGGACGACGTAGCAGTTGCCGCCGCCGTTCAGGAAGTACCCGTACACGGCGTACGCCAGGTACGCGCCCGGATACAGGCCGCCGAACGTGTCGACGAACTGGGTCCAGTTGGACACCAGCGTCGGCGTGTTCTCGGGGCCTTTGGGCGCCATGCCGACGAAGGCCGCGACCGCGGTTCCGACGCCCTCGATGGGCCTCGTCGCAGCCTCGATCTCCTGCACGTACACGCCTGGGGAGAGATAGGTGGGCATCGGATGCTCCTTCGCGGTTCGCAGCGGTTCGCATGCTCGGGTTCAGCATCGAACGGATGCCGCGCCGCGGACCTGTCCGGCGGGACGTGCATGCGGGTAGCGAGCCGTGCGCGATCGGGCACTCCGGCGCGGGTTCGCTGCGGCGCGAAGCGGTGTCGCCCGCTCTGATTCCCGGCACGCCTTCCAGATTTCGGTATGCCAGTTCCCCCTCAGCCGACGAGGGGGAACTGGCATACGGCGGAAAAGCAACTCCCATGGGCGGCTCTCAGAGCGCCCCGGAGATCAGTCCGAGCATCTCCTTCTTCTTCTCTCCTTGCATCGCTCCCACCTGGCCCATCTCTACATCGGGATTCGGGGTCGTGTCGTCGATGTAGACAGCGAGCCCCGCGTTCGCCGCCTTGACCGGTCGTAGATGCGCGGGGACCGAACCGTCCCAGATCTCAGCCCGCACGAAGTCGAGCAGGGCCTTGAGGTAGCTCTTGACTGTGGGATTGTTCGTGAAGAGCCCGCGGAGTGCATCGTGGAACCGCTTCGTGCCCTTCGTCGTCGTCAGCCCGAGCGGTCCGGCCGTGATCCGCTTATGACGACGCTCTGCCTCATCGAATCGCGACGTCGCCGCGTGCAACCTGATCTCCCACCCGGGAGTCCGGTCGACCTGGGCCTTGAAGAGGGCGTCCTGCGCGCGCTTGAGGACATCCGCCGAGTTGACCGCTCCACCGACGTGCTGTTGGAGCGTGAAGTCGAGTTGAGTGAACTCGAAGTGCCAGATCACGGCATACGTCTTCGACCGGAGTTTGTTCTGGAGGGCCTGCCAATCGTCGAGCACTCCCGCGTCCCGTGCCGCGACGGCGCGATCCAGAACCTTGTCCAGCATGTTCGTCGGAATCCATTCGTGGGTGTACGGCGCTGCGCCGCGGAACTCGTTCTTGATGTAGTTCCGAATGGTCGCATCGGACGCGAAGAGCGAGCGGATCTTCGCCACCTCCATGCCACCGATCTCCTTCGCGGAAGCGCACAGCGTCAGGAAGGGAAGGATGCCACCCGATGCGGCGATCGCCTTCTTCACTCCCTCGAGGCCGTCGAGTGTAGCCGCGCTGTCGACGTTGCTCTCGGCCGTCGTCTCGCGCTGCACCGACGCCCGCACCATCCAGTGCTTGTCCCCAGGCACGGCTTCGAGCACCGCGAGTCCGTTCCGGACCCGGGCGAAGGCGAGCGCGGGCTTCAGGATGTGCTGGCCGATCCGCTTCCCCGCGAATCGGTTGATCGCCGCGACGCCCGCCGCGGCGCCTGCGCGCTCCTTCTCCTCCGGTGTCTTCTCCTTGATCCCGAGCTTCTTCTTGATCTTGCCCCAGGCCTCCTTGCCCTTCGCCTTGACCTTGGCCAGTGCCTTCTTGCCGAGCGCGATGGCCTTCTTGCCGAAGGCGACGGCCTTGCCGACGACCCAGTCGATGACCTTGTTCACGGGCTTCTGCACGGCCTCGATGATCTTCTTGATCTTGCCGCTGATGCCGCCGAGGCCGAGGAGCGAGGCGAGGAAGCCGATGATGACCGGCACCATCCGGCCGAGCGTGTTCTCGATGTAGCCGGCCACGGCTCCGACACCGCCCGAGGCGATCGACTCGACCGAGTCGAGGATCGAGTCGACGAACGCCTTGATCTGCTCGGCCTTCTCGACGAAGAACATGACGACGTCGTAGATCATCTTGCAGGCCTTCACGAAGGCCGAGGCCGGGTTCAGCATCGAGACGAGCCAGACGATGCCGGCCTTGATGATCTCGACCGCGACCATCTCCTTGACCTGGCCCATGATCATCTCCTTGATGTCCCCGACCTTCTCGAGGATCATCCGCCAGATGCCGCCGAGCCCTTCCTTCACGATGAGCTTCACGACGTCGAACCCCTGCTCGACGAGCTCGATCGCGCCCGGCGGGAGCTTCGCGGCGATGCGCGCCCGCACGTTCGCCCACGTGAGTCCGAGGATCGAGAGCACGAGCTTCAGCACGCCCTGCAGGTCGAACTTCGCCGGCAGGTCGATGCCCGCGGCGGACAGTGCGCCGAACAGCCACGTCTGCAGTCCGTTCTTCAGGTGCGTCGCGATGTTCGAGCCGAAGGCCATGATGCCGCTCTTCACGGCGTTGACGAGGTTGCCGAGGAAGGCGATCGGGTCCTTGATGATCTTCTCGACGGCGCCGGCCGCCCTGGCCAGCACCCCGAGCAGCATCGTCTTCAGCTTCAGGATCGTCTCGACCGCGCCGACGACCGCGTCCTTGGCCTTGTCGACGAGGCCCTTGTTCGCCTCCTGCATCGCCTTGATCTCGTCGTCGACGGCGGTACGCGCCTCCACGTACTTCGTCGCGAGGTCCTCGGCGAGCGCCTGGCCCTTCTCATCGACGGAGGCTTCGAGCTCCCCGAACCGCCCGCCGACCTCCTTCGCGGCATCCGCCCCCACCTTCGCCAGCGAGGGCTTCAGGCTCTTCGTGTACGCGGCGATCTTCGCCTTGCCCTCGGCGATCTTCGTCTTCGCGGCGTTCAGCTCGCCGCCCACGAGGTCGGCGATGCGGTCGATCGCCTTCGCCATCTCGCGCTCGTAGGTGGCACGGGCGCGCCGGAAGATCTCGTCGACCTCGGGCTCCGGGCCGAGCAGGAGGTCGGCGGCCCAGCGCATGGCGCCCACGGTGTCGTACGAGTAGCGCTTGTCGCGGAACGCCTTCATCTCGCGGGTGTGCTGCTCCGTGAACGCCTTCTTCGCGGTGCCCTCGCCGTCCTTGAACGCCTGGTCGACCTTGCCGTCGATGCCCTTGAGGATCTCGTCGACGGCGATCTTGGTCTCGTCGAAGAGCCGGGTGACGTTCGCGGTCACCGCGGCTCGTTCCTGCTCGTCCTTGCTCCGAGCTCCCTGCTGGCCGCGGCCGACGGCCGCACGGTTCGCGGCGCCCAGGCCCATGAGCCCGGCGGATGTCGCGGTGCCGGCGCTCGCGGCGCCCTGCTGCGCCTGCCCGAGCTGCTGGGCCTCCTGCGCGCGGAGTTGGCCGGGCGCGGCGGCGGAGTGCGCCTCGGCCTGCTGCTTGGCGGCGAGCGCACCCGTGAACTCCGGCTCGTTCGAGCGTCGGAGCTGGTCTTCGGTGACCCCCGCGTCCTCCATATTGCGGTCGGTCTCGGCGGGGCCGTTGCGGAGGTCCACCTGCTCCGGTGGGGCGCGCGACGGCGCGGCCTGCGCGGCGTCGATCTTCAGCGGCCCTGGCGGGGCCTGGGTCGGGAGCGGCGTGACCTCCTTCTCCACGGCGCGCGACGCGTCGGGCGGTCGGGCGGATGCCTCGGCCATCGGCCGCGCGGCCGACTGGGTGTTGCGACCGGCGAGCCCGCGCACCTCGGCGCCGACCTGGTCGGCCTTGCCGGACTTCCCGAACTCGTCGGCCTCCTCGAGCGTCTTGGGCGTCTGCTTGTCGATGGCGGCCTTCACCGCGGCGACGAACGCCGCCTTGTCGAACCCGCCGGCGGGCGTCGCACCCATCGTCTCGGCCTTGTCGGCCTTGGCCTGCGCCTCGCGATCGCCCGCGGGCGGTTGCGCCGCCTTCTGGGCCTCCTGCGCCTTTGATCCGGGCGACGGATGCTGCGCCGCGCGGTGCGCGGCCGATCGGATCGACGCGGTCGCCGCCCGCACGCCCGGGTGCGCGGCGGGGTTGGGCGTCGGCGGCGGCACGGGCGGCGGCGGGACCGAGCCCCGGACCAGCCGCTGGACGGGGTGGGCGGTCTCCGGCGGGGATGCCAGCATCGCCGCGACGGCCGCGTTGCCGGCGCCGGCCTGCAGCCGCATGAGCATCGGCGCACGACCTCCGACGCCGTCGCGCGCCTCGGAGGCGGCGCGGGCGCCCGGCGCCCGCGCATGTTCGGCGCGGGCGCGCTCGGCACCCAGCAACGTCATGCCTCCATTCCCGCGCGTTCGCGCGCCGGGCGCGGCGACATCCGGGACCGCGTCGGGGCACGGGCACATGCCCGATCGGGCACCGCACGGTCGCCCGGGCGCCGCCGCGCGGCATCCGCTCGGTTCGGGGCGCGGCTACGCCGTGTCGCGCAGGAAGTCGACCTCGCGGAACCCGTCGGCGTCGAGGATGACCGCCGCCGACTCCTCCACCTCGACGAAGGCTCCCGGCAGGTCGGTGAGCGGTTCGGAGACGACGACCCTCGCCTTCGCGCCGAACAGCCGAAGGCGGTCGACCTCGGGGTACATCTCCTGCAGCGTCGGCATGTCGACCGAGTAGTAGAGCGTGCGAGTCTTGTGCATCGAGGAATACCGGAAGGCCCAGATCGTCTCCCCGTCGGAGACCGCGAACGTGCCCTGCACCACGTCGCGCACGCCGTGCGCCAGGCCGATCTCCTCGATCCGGCGGAGCGCTCGGCCGAGGCCCTTGATCGGATCCTCCTGCAGCCCGTACGTGATCGCGAGGTAGAAGACCACCTCGGAGTCCGTCGTGCCGTGCACGAGCGGGAACAGCTCGGGGTCGAGCGCGAGCATCATGTCGCGGCGAAGACGCGGGTGGTGCACGATCACCCCGTTGTGCATGAACATCCACCGGCCGTGCCGGAACGGGTGGCAGTTCGTCTGCTGGATGGGCGGCCCGCCCGCCGCCCGCACGTGCGAGAAGAACAGCGGCGAGTCGATCGCCTGCGTCAGCTCGCGCAGGTTCTCGTCGTGCCAGGCCGGCTCGATGCTGTGGAAGAGCGCGGGCCGCGGCGTCAGGTCCTGCGTCGACGGATACCAGCCGACGCCGAACCCGTCACCGTTGACCGTCTCCGCGCCGAGCGGCGAGTTCAGCGACTGCGCGACGAGCGAATGCCGCGGTTCGAGGATGAGGAGGGCGGGATGGATCGCCTCGCCCGAGTACGCAAGCCATCGGCACATTCCCGACCCCCTTCGGTCTACGGGAATGATAGACCCTCAGGTTCGGCCATGGGCGGAAGGCCGTTCGGGCACAGCACCTGCCCGAACGCGCAGCACTTGCGGAAGTGGCCGTCGAGGAGTCCAATCTGGAGGAATGACGACGGCTGCGATGGCGGCATCCGCGCCGACCCGTGCGCACGGCACGCGGGCCGCGCCGAGCCGGTCCGCGCAGAACGCGCCGACCCGGCTGCCCGACGGTCGCGTGCTCGACCTCGTGGCCCTCCAGCGCAGCGCCGGCAACCGCGCCGTGAGCGCGCTCGTGCAACGGCAGCGCCATCAGTCCGGCGGGGACTCGAGACGACCGGGCGGCGCGCACCACGCGGCATCCCCCATGGTGCAGCGGGTTCCGGTGACCGTGCCCTCGCGCGAGGAGACGCTGTTCAATCAACGCGGCACGCCGGGCAGCACACCGGGGACCGCAGGTGCAGCGGTCTTCGGACACGATCGAGGCAAGACCTTCGATCTGGCGCGTACCGGCAGTCCGGAGGCGGTGGTCGTGACGGTGCGCATCCGCTTCTTCCAGGAGGGACGCGTGCTGAGCGCACCCGATGCCCAGGGTCGCACGCATCCGGTCAACGACGACAACAAGTCGGTCATCCCGCCGGGGGACGCGCGGCGACCGTTCGCCCAGAACATCTGCACCACGGCACCCGCCCACTGGAACAACCGCGCCACGCTCGCGGGTGTGAGGGCGGCGCCGGGGCTCATCGACTCGATCTTCACCACGGACACCGGCGGCCCGGTGCGCCTTCCGATCCGCTTCCGCGCGGAACCGGTCTGGGACCTGACCTCGCCGGTCGATTCCGAGGTGCGCGTCTTCCCGCAGTCCCAAGCCGCCGGCGGCCCGGTGCACCCGGTGGATGCCGGCCACTTCTACATGAACACGACGGCGAACTACGCAGGAATGGACCTCGAGGCGATCTACGCCCATGAATACGGCCACCTCATCGGCCTGTCCGACGAGTACTCGCAATCGCACCCGCAGATGCACGCCCTCATGCACGGCATGGACCCCGCGACCTCGGCCCAGCGCAGCGCGGCGATGACCCGCGAGAGCGTGCGCCGCATGGTGCTCGCCGCGCTCATCCCCCAGCTTCACGGGCGGGTCGCGTCGGCCGCGGGTGAGATCTCGCAGCAGTTCGTGCGGGCGCAGGCTCCCGTGCGCTCGGCGCTCGGCGCGAGCGTGCGCACCGCGATGACCGACCCGACGACGATCGCCATGCTGCAGATCAGCGTGCCGCCGACCGCGGCCAGGCTAACGCCGTACGTTCCGCGCACGCTCGCGGCTGCGGCGAGGAACCCTGCGAACACCACGGCGCCGGCCGCCGCGGCCGTCGCCGCCGAGTTCGCGCCGGGTCCGATCGAGTCGACCCTGCGCCGGCTCTACTACTCCTCCTTGAACAGGGCCGCGACGGGCGTGACGGATGTCGGCGGCAACCTCGGCATGCACATCAACATCGAAGGCGGCTCCGGCATCACACCCGACGGCCGGCCGGCGGTCGGCGGCGCGACCGGGCTCTGGGCCGGGGGGCCGGCGAACGCGGGAGACCTCTCGGCCGTCGTCGACCAGGTCGCGGGCGCCTCGCGCACCGGGCGGGTCCCGCCGCTGCGGGCGTCGGGCTCCATCCTCCGCGACCTGACCTCGCTCCCGGCCGGGTGGGCGGCGCTCGCCGGCGGCGCGCCCGCGTCGATGTCGGTCGCGACGGTGACCAACGACGTGAAGCAGTCCCTGGCGAACGCGTTCACCGCCCGAGTCGGCGCGATCATCTTGGGCGGGGCGGCACCGACCACCACCGACCGACTCGGCACCTTCGTCGCCGGACTGAACGGCGCGGCGCGCATCGCCGCGGCGGCCGCCAGCACGAACGCCGTCCGCACCTTCCTCACCTCGGAGATCGAGCCGGTCGTGACGAGGTCGACCACCTCGCTCATGGCCGCGATCGGTGGCGAGGTCACGCGCATCATGGGCACGCCCGCCGAACAGCTCGCGCTGACCGCCCCCCGCGATCCGGCGATCGCGTCGATCGCCTCGGCGATGTCGACCCGGCTGGCGGTCTCCTCGCTGACCGCCACCGCGTCCCAGATCGGGGCGCTCCGCCCCGCGGTCAACCCGGGCACGACCGCCCCCGCGCAGGAGGTGACCTACAGCACGGTGAACATGATGAGTGACAACACCGACATCTTCCGCGCCGACCAGTTCGCCGACATCGCGACGGTGTTCAACGATTCCGGGCTCAAGCGCAGTCGCGAGGGCGACTTCCGCGTCGAGATGGGCGCGACGTGAGCGAGGGCGCGCCGCGGCTGCTCGCACGCGTCGGCGGCCCCGCACGCGACCTCGCGTTCGCGGTGACGGATGCCGCATGCTGGGTCGCGGTGCTGCGACGGCCAGGGGCGGCCGGCGACACGGTCGGCACGTTCCGCACGGCCTGCTCGAGCGTCGAAGCGGATGCTGCGGTCGAGGCCGCCCATCGGGCACAGGCCGCGCAGCACGACGGCGCGGGCGGCGACGTCGGATGGTCGATCGACCTCGAGGGCCGGAAGGCGCTCGTCTCGCACGGGACCGCCGTCGACGCGGGTCTGGACGCCGCAGTCGATCCGCTCATCGCCCGCGCCCTGCAGACCGCGGTCGCCGCGGTGCGGCTCGAGCCGCTCGTCGTCGACGTGCCCGGCATGGGCACCATGCTCAGCTTCACGTTCGCCTCGCTCGGCATCGAGACCACCTCGCTGTACCTCGATGCCGAGCGGTTGGCGGTGACCTCCGTCTCCGGGGCACTCCTCGAGCTCCCGACGCCGACGCTCGGTCTCGTCGATACCGACGGCACCCTGCGCGACGGCATCAGGGCGATCGCCGAGCTGCCGCCCGGTCGTCGCGCGGCCTGTTCGTTGCCGTTCTCCGGCCTCGACGGCGGTGATCGCGCGACCGCCGCGGCATCGGGCACGATCGCCCTCACGGGGCCCTGGGCAGCTGACGGGGTTCAGGCGTTCGCCGTACAGGCGCCGGTTCAGGTCGTCCCGATGGGCGCGCTCGGCTGAGCGGTCGTCGTCCGGGCGTCAGCCGGCCGCCTCCTCCGGTTCCTCCTCGGGAGCCTCCTCGCGCTGCACGAAGCTGCCCTGCACGGGCGCCTCCTCCTCTTCGCCCTCGGCGTGGCGCTGCACCGGTGCGGGTTCGCTCATCACGCGCGACGCGTTCTCGGATGCAGCCTGCTCGAAGCGGTCGCCCGGGTCGCTGACGCTGACCCCGCCGCCGCTCGGCGTGCCCTCCACCGGACCCGACCGTTGTTGCACGACATGCGTCAGCTCGTGGGCGAGGGTCGTCTGGCCGGCGAGCGAACCCGGGTCGTACGCGTCCCGCTGGAACACGACGTTGCTGCCGACCGTGTAGGCGTTCGCGCCGACCGACTTCGCGGAGTCATGGGCCGCGGCATCCGTGTGGACGCGCACGTCGCCGAAGTCCTGGCCAAGCCGGGACTCCATGTCGGTGCGGACCGCCGGCTCGAGCGGCGAGCCCGAACTGCCGACGACGTCGAGCACGGGTGAGCGCTGCTCCTCGACCATCTCGCTGACGGCGCCATTGCCGGCCTCGCGCTGCAGCCGCAGCATGCCGGCCGGTCCGATCAGGTCGGGCCGCCGCTCGGCGAGGCCGGCCGTCCTGGCCTGCGACTCGCGCTCGACGTCGGACGTCCGACGCGCGAGTTCGAGGTCCGCTCCGTCGTAGTCATGTGCGTGCATGGTGCACCTCCATGGTTGCCCGATTCCATTCCACCGCCGTGCGGGGCGTGCGGAGCGAACTGTGCCCGAAGGGGCACCGGCCCCGTCGCGATCGCGCGCGCCGCGCCGTGCCGGCCACCGTCATCGCCCCACCACCTCGGGCCAGTACGGCCCGAACTCGCGCTCCACGAGCAGGCGCCCGAGCTTGCGGTACTCGCGGTGCACGGCCATCACGAGGTGCCGCATCCGCACGGTGCCCTCGTCGGCGGCGGCGAGATAGGCGGCGGTGACCGCGGCCGAGCGGATGGCTCCGCCGGCGAGCTCGAACGCGTCACCGAGGAAGACGAGGTCCAGGTCGTCGCCGCGCCGGAGGCGCGACCCGAGGCTCCGGTCCCAGAGGCGCGTGCGGTGCGCGGCATCCGGCATCGGGAAGTCGACGATCACGTCGAGCCGGCGGGTGAACGCCTCGTCGATGTTGGCGCGCAGGTTCGTCGCGAGGATCGCGAGCCCGTCGAAGGTCTCCATGCGCTGCAGCAGGTACGCGCTCTCGACGTTGGCGTACCGGTCGTGCGCGTCCTTCACGTCGCTGCGCTTGCCGAACACCGCGTCGGCCTCGTCGAAGAGCAGCACGGCGTTCGTCCCGGCCGCTGCGACGAAGATCCGCTCGAGGTTCTTCTCGGTCTCGCCGATGTACTTGTCGACCACCGACGACAGGTCGATCACGTAGAGGTCGAGGCCGAGCTCGCCCGCGACGACCTCGGCCGACATCGTCTTGCCCGTGCCGGAGTCGCCCGCGAACAGCCCGACGACACCGTGCCCGCGCCCGCCGCCCGGGCGCATGCCCCAGTCGCCGAGCACCTGCTCGCGATGGCGGGCGCGCACCTCGATCTCCCGCAGCGCCTCCATCGTGGCGGCGGGCAGCACGAGGTCGCTCCAGCCGACGCGCGGCGAGACGCGCCTGGCCAGGCGGTCGAGCGCCGAGGCGTTCTCGGCCCGGGCTCCCGCAGCCAGGTCGGCCGCGGTGATCGCCCCGGTCGGCGAGAGCGCGGCCTGCGTGCGCGCGGTCGCGGAGGCGCGGAGGACCTGCTCGGGCCGGAGGCGGAACTGCGCAGTGGCCGTGTCGACGTCGAGCCCATCCGCGGCGGGCCCGAGCGCTTGCGCCCAGAGGGCGTTGCGCTCCTCGGCCGTCGAGGCGTCCACGTCGTCCATTGCCGGAAGCTCGCGGAACCAGCCCGGATCCCAGCTCGGCTCGCCGACGAGGACCGTCGGCCTCGGGGAGTCGGCCAGCACCTCGATGAGCGCCGGCGTCGTCTCGAGCGTCACGGGCGAGATCACCAGCCCGCGCCCCGTGAGCCGCGCCTCGCGCACCGCGAGCCGGGCCAGCCCGAGTGCGTCGGCCTCGTGCCCGAGCCGCGGCAGGTCGACCTGCACGGCGCCGAGCCCATTCGCCCGCAGGGCGCGCCGCGCGATCGTCTCGCCGGAGCCGGTCGCCGTCTCCCGCAGGTACAGCAGTCGGATGCCGCCGGCGAGCGCCCGGCGAACGCGGAGGTCGTCGCCCCACTCGATGTCCGCCGCCTCGACGAGCACGCCGTCGAGCGATCGGTCGGGGGTGTCGTCGCCGAGGAGGTGGCCGACGACGCGGTCGGGCACCCGCACCGCACGCCCGGGGAGCGGACGGTCCTCGTCTTCGACGATCACGAGACCGCCGGCGACGAGCGGGCCGGTGAGGAGCCGCGCGCGGTCGGCGGCATTCGTCAGGGGCACGCCGCAGAGCTCGAGCGCGACCGTGACGGAGGGGCGGCGGCGTCCCACATCGTCGTTGAGGTAGCCGAAGAACCGCTCGAACCGCGGATCCAGGTCCGCGGCGAGCGCGATGACGAGCAGGTCCACGTCGATGGGCGCGAGCCCGAACTCGTCGGCCAGCCGGCGCAGCCGTACGGGGTGCCCGGCGGCCTCGGCCATGTCGGCGGCCTGTTCGCACGCGGCGAGGCGGGCCGAGGCATCCGACCACTCGGGCACCTCCGGGGCGCCCTCGAGCATGCGATCGATGAGCTCGTCGCTGAGGTAGAGGCCGCGGAACGGGTCGTCGGGCTGGGGGTCCACCGCCCGACGCGCGGCGACGAGGCGACGGATGCGATCCTCGATCGCGCCGAGGCGTCCGAGCAGGTGCGCGAGGCCCGGATCGCTCGTCATGTCAGTCCGCGTCGGGGGCGGGCTCGAACCTGGCATCTTCACTCCCGAATCCGATGGCTTCGAAGCTCGCGCCGACGCCGGCCGTGACGGGCGGGCCGACCGAGTACGAGATGGCGCGCGTGAGCGGTGCCGTGACGACGACATCGAGCGAGGGCTTCAGCTCCCCGCCGAGGGAGGACCACACGTCGGCGAACGCCCGATCCTCCGGCGGCGGCTGCGCGATGGTGATCGAGCACGGCAGGCCGGTCTCGGCGAGCGTGTCGACGACGAAGGCGTCGGGGATCGCGTCGAAGCGCAGGAAGCACCGCAGCAGCGCGTCGAGCAGCCGGTGCTCGTCGTCGGGCCGCTGGGTCCACGCCGTCACGAGGTACGAGAGCTTGAAGTACCTCGGGGCGGGCTCCCTCGACACCACGATGCCGTGCTCGTCGCGACGCTCGATGAAGCCGAACTCCCGGCGGCGCACGTCCTCGCGGATGTCGTAGAGGAAGAGGTCGACCGTCGGGGCATTGCGCCTCGCCGCCCAGTCCGTGGTGGGCGCGTCGAGCGCGATGTCGATGTCGGCGGCGATGCCCTCCGACGCCTTGACGAGCGCCCGCAGCGCCTCGTCGATCTCGCCGATCATCCGCCCCTCCCCACGAGGTCGGGCCCCATGCCGGTGCGCGGCACCACGAGGAGCTGGTTGGTCGAGGGGATGTCGGCGAACAGGCCGTCCTCGCTGTGCATGACGAGGGTGCGCGCCCCCGCGAACTGCCAGCGCAGGATCACGAGCGACCAGCGCGCCTGGGTCGGGTCGTCGGGGTTCTCCCAGTGCACCGCGGGCGTGGAGGTCGGCACACCCTCCCAGCGGAACGTCACCGCGGCATCCGGCGGCAGGTACTTGGCGTACGTCTCGATGCCGTCGCCGGGCGTCACGACCGACTGTGCGAGGAGGAGGTTCGGCTGCAGCACCGTGAACGGCTCCCGGTCCTGCCCGATCCACGCCGGGGGCAGGGTGCCGTCGAGCGGCTCGGGTTCGGCTGCGGGTTCCTCCGGAAGGGCCGGCTCTGGAGGGCAGGCCTCGGATTCGTCGAGGCACACGCAGGTGCCGTCGTCGGCGATGAAGCACCCCTCGGGCGGCCAGGGCGCCGGCTCGGGCGGAGGTGGCGGCGGCTCGACCGGCGGCGGCGCGAACGACAGCGCGACTCCGTCGACCGCGACGTCGTCGGTCCGCGGGGCGACCTCCGGCACCGGCGGCAGGGTCGGCGGCGGCATCGAGAAGGTCAACCGCACGATGGCGGATGCCCCTGGCTCGTCCAGCCCCGTCACCGTGCACGTCGTGCCCGAGAAGCTCGCGCACCCGGACTGCGAGGTCCTCGTGAGGTATCCGGCCCAGTCGAAGTCCAGGCCGACCTCGAGGCCGGGGAACTCCGGCCCGGCCGCCTCGCGCGTGAGGGTCGTGGTGACGACCAGCTGCTTGCCGCCCGTGTACCCCGGGTCGCGGTCGAGGCGCAGGTCGAGCGTGATCTCCGCCCGGATGCGGGTCACCCGGTCCTCGTCCGACCCCACCCACTCCGTTGGGAGCGACTGGTCGCCGTCGTCGCTGCGATGCAGCAGGCCGGCCGCCTCGGCCGTGATCACGCCCGGCACGAGCCCGCCGGGCGGGGCGCTGCCGACCGAGAACTCGAGCCCGATCTCGACCACCGAGCCGGGATCGGGCAGCACGATGACGCAGATGGTTCCGTCCCACGACTCGCAGCCGGTGGGCGCAGCGGTCGGGACAAGGAACTCCGGCCATGTGATCAGGACCTCGACGGCGAGGTCGCCGAACGGGTCGCGACGGACGTCGGGGAAGGCGGTCCGCGTCGCGGTCACCGTGGCGCCGACGTCCTCGCCGCCCTCCCAGACGAGGTCGCGCTCGACGTCCACATCGAGCGCGATGAACGGGTCGACTCCGCCCACGGGCTCCTCATCGGGCACGACCCATTCGACGGGAAGGTCTTCGCTCTCCTCGCCGTCGAACTCCTGGAGGTAGGCACCCTCGGCGCGGACGATGCCGTCGGTCACCCCGGGGCCGACCGAGAAGGCGATGAGCACGCCCATCGCGGGATCTGGGCCCGGATCCTCGAGCGTGACCTCGCACACCATGCCGTCCGTCTGGGCGGTGCACCCCGAGGGGATGCTCGCCGGCGTGAGGTAGTCGGGCCAGGTGATCGCGATGCCCACGATGAGGTCGCCCCAGAAGTCGCCGCCATCGTCCTCGCGCACGGCGCGGGACGGGATGACCCTGGCCATGAGCATCGGGCCCTCCTCCCAGACGGAGTCCTCGCTCAGTACCACGTCGAGGGTCACCAACGCGTCGTCGATGGTCAGCGCGCGCGAGCTGTAGAGGATCCAGCTGCTGGGGAACTCGTGCTCGATGTCGCCGTCGGAGTTGGGCTCCACGACGATCACGGATCCCGCGGAGGCGCTGAACCGGCCCCAATCCGGGGCGCCGGCGGTGACCACGAACTCCATGGTGATCTCGGCCGTCGCGCCCGGTTCATCGAGGCCCTCGATCGTGCAGACGTGGTCGACGTAGGACGTGCACCCGACCGGGTCCGCGACCGGTTCGACGAAATCGGGCCAGTCCAGCCTGACCTCCACCACCGAGCCCGTCAGGACCGTCGTGACCTCGGGGCGGTGGGTGACGGTGAAGACGGCGGCGACCTCATCGCCGCCGGCCGACGACAGATACTCCGCATCGAGGTCGGTCGTCGTCGGGAAGACCTGGTCGAGCAGGGCGAAGGGCGTGCTGTCCGGCGCCGCCCAGGCCGAGGTCATGACGATTCCGCCCGGCGGCGGCGGGCTCGCGGCCGGCATCACGGGCGCCTCGCGCGATGCGGGGGCGACCACCGTCATCGAGGCCTTGCCACCCCCGGATGCGCCGTGCGGCGAGCTCGTCGCGGCATCCCGTGACGAGGCGAGCGCGATGATCGGCTCGGTGTAGGTCCACCCGCTCACGAACTCGATATCGAATGAGTCCAGCCGTTCACGCTCCACCTGCGAGGCGGGAGGCGTGAAGTGCAGGTCCCATTCCCGCAGCACTCGCTGGTACAGGTCGTCGTAGTCGACCGGCGGGTCCGGGAGGCCGGGCAGCACGTTGGCGTCGTCGATCGTGCAGTCGAGGGCGGAGGCCCCGAAGGTGACGCAGCCCGCCGGCGGTGGATCCTCGAGCACCATGCCCTGGGGCCACGAGAGACGCACGACCAGCTCGGCGTCGTCCAGGCCGCGCACGGCCACCTCGCTGCTCGTCACGGCGAACCTGCCGAGCACCTCCTCATCGTCGCCGACCGCGGCGATGCCGAGGTAGTCGTAGTTCTCCACGGAGAGCAGGTAGACGGTCTCCGCCGCCGCCGCGACCGCGGTGGTCACGACCTGGTCGTTCCCCAGCGGGGTGAACTCGAACGCCTCGCTGGACACGTCCACCCAGCCGGCGGCAGTCGCGCGGAACTCGCCACGGTCCGCCGACGTCGTGCCGAACGGGCGAACGCCCGTGTCACGAAGCCGGACGACGCACTGCCCGGTCGTGCCCGGCACGCTCACGCCCTCGATCAGGCATCGATCACCGCTCGTCTCAGGCCAGTTGCGGTACCCGTCACTCGTTCCGATCAGGTGCCACAGCGAACTCCCCGACTCCGCCACCGGCCTGAACGAGGAAGACCTCCAGTCGAGGCTGACGGCCAGCCGATCCGTCTCCCGATCGGCCGGGAGGTCGAGGTTCGTGACCGTCAGCGTCACGGTGACGATTCCGCCGATCGCCACCGGCATCGGGTCTGCGGTGACCGACAGCCGCAGCCCAGGCGATTCGGCCTCCGCCGTGGCCCCACGCACGGCCGACGGCGCTGCCGCTGCCGGGCGGGCCGTGCGGGCGGGAGTCCCGGCGACCGGAGCACGGACCGCGGGAGCCGACGCCTCGCCGACCGACGACGTCACCGCGGCAGGTGACACGGACGCCGAGGACGATGCGACCGTTGCCACGGCATCCGTCGCTGCGACCGCGGGAACCGCGGCCGCGAACGGCGCGACCAGGGCGACGACCGCCACGGCGACCGCCCATGCGGATACCACTCGGCGCACGGCGTCTCCTCCCATCACCCCACGATGGCGAACGACGGGCCCTGCCGCCCTCGACCCGGTGCACCGACCGGGGCAGGCGCACCTGCCCACTCGGGCACCGGGCCGACGCACGGCGTCGGCCCGCGGCATCCGCTCAGATGAGTCCCTCGCGCACGGCGTACGCGACCGCATGCGAGCGGTTGCGCAGCTGCAGGCGGGTCGTCACGTCGTGGAGCACGTTCTTCACGGTGCGTTCGGAGTAGCAGAGCTCCTTCGCGATCTGGGCGGTGTCCCAGCCGTCGGCGACGAGCTTCAGCACCTCGACCTCTCGGGAGGCGAGGCCGCTGAACGTGATGCCCCGTGGGTCGAGCACGGTGCGCTGCAGGCGTCCGACCTGATCGAGCAGCCGGCCGAGCAGGTCGGGCGGAACGGTGCCCTCCCCCGCGGCGGCCGCCGTGATGGCGGAGAGCAGCCGGTCGACGGTCGCCTCCGAACGCCGAAGCAGACCCACGACGCCGCACTCGACGGCGTCGACGAGCACCCGGTCATCGAGCTGCGAGGCGACGAGGATCACCCGCGCTTCACCATTGCGGCGGAGGAAGCGCAGGCTGTTCATCGTCTCGTCGTCGAACACGTCGACGACGACGAGCACGACCTCCGGCGCCTCGGGATCATCCGGGCCGACGACCCGCACCTCGGGTCGCGGCCTCAGCGCGCTGGTCACGCCTGCTTCTGAGATGGGATCACGTGCGTAGACGCGCACGGTGGTTCTGGTCATGGTTCCCCCCTGGGACTCGGAATGGGTGCGGCAACGCACTGGTGCAGGGGGAATGCGAACAGGATGCCACCGTGTCCTCTTCGCGCACTCAACATCCGCTCAACGGGCAGGATCGAGTGCGCGCCCGGATGGCCGAGGGGCCTGCGTGGGGCGGATGCCGCGCCAATACGTTGGCGGCATGGCTACCAGTGCGACCATCGCCCCGGCCGCCCTGTCCATCGATCCGGGGACGGCGGCCACGCTCACCGTCAGCGTGCTGAACGACACGCTCCTCGTGGAGTCCTTCGAGCTGTCCGCGGTCGGCGGAGCCGCCGTCTGGACGCGCATCGAGCCCGCGACCCTCACCATCTACCCCGGTCAGACCGAGACCGCGACCGTCACGGTGCTCGCCCCGCGACTGCCGGAGGCCGTCGTCGGTCAGGTCGCGCTGGGGGTGCGCGCCCGTGCCGTCGAGCAGCCGGATGTCTCGGTCGTGGCCGAGGCCCTGCTCACGGTCAACCCGTTCACGGAGACCGAGGCCGAGCTGCTCCCCCGCATCGCGCACGGCCGCGGACGCAAGCGGGTCAGGGTCGCGATCGACAACCGCGGCAACGTGCCCCTCGTGGCGCAGGTCGCCGGCCAGAGCGACGACCGCCTCGGGCTCTCGACGCCGACGCCCGATGTCGCGGTCGACCCCGGCCACACCGAGTTCGTCGACATCGACCTCCGCCCGGTCAAGCGGGTCTGGCGCGGCGATCAGGTCACTCACCAGTTCAGCGTCCTGCTGTCGCCCGTGGACACCGACGAGCCGTTCGTGCTGCCCGGAAGCTACGTGCAGGAGCGCGTGTTCCCGAAGTGGCTGTGGAAGCTGCTGCTCGCGCTGCTCCTGCTCCTCCTGGCGCTGCTCGCCCTGTGGTTCTTCGTCCTGAAGCCGACGATCGAGTCCGCCGCCCGCGACGCCGTCGAGGAACCGCTCGCCCAGGCGAACGACAAGTCGGACGCCGCAGCGCAGCAGGCGGACTCGGCCGCGCAGAAGGCGAACGACGCGCTCGAGGCCGTCGGCGAGACGCCCGAGCCGGTCGAGCCCGTGTCCACCTCGACCACGAGCGACGTCGACATCCGCTTCGAGCTGGCGGATGTCCCGGGCGGAGACCCCGACGAGAGCGATCGCTGGACGGTGCCGGCGAACTCGGTCCTGCGCATCACCGACGTGGTGATCAGCAATCCCCGCGGCGACTTCGGCACGCTGACGATCGAGAACCGCGACGTCGCGGCGCCGATCTTCACCACGGGGCTCGAGAACTTCCGCGACATCGACTTCCACTTCGTGACCCCGCTGCAGCTGGTCGCGGGCGACGAACTGTTCACGACACTGGACTGCGCCCGGATCGCCCCACCCGTGTCCGGTCCCGCCCGCACCGAATGCGGTGCATCGGTGCTCATCACCGCTCGCGTCGTCACGAGCACCGGCTGATGCCCACCGGACCCGCGCTCCGCGCCGGCGACTCGGCCCTCTGCGCCCTCATGGACGGCCCGAAGCCGCACGTCGGAGGACCCATCACGCCGGCCGCCGCCGTCATGACGGTGCTGATCGCGAACATGCCCGCGGCGGTCGCGAACGCGATGCCGGGCGGCATCGTGTGCGTCTCGCCCGCACCGAACGGCATCGCGCAGGGCAGCGCGACCGTGCTCATCGGCGGCTTCCCGGCCGCGCGCCTGGCGGACCTCAGCATGCACGGCCAGCCGATCGCGCCGGGGCCGGGCGCCCCGACGGTCATCATCGGCGGCTGACGGAGGGCCCGGCGACGAGGGCCGCCGCGCCGTGCGATCGGCGACTGGCGACGCGCGCCGTGCGCTTCACGACTCGCGACTCGCGACCCGGGACTCGCGACTCGCGACGTGCGTCAGGTCACCAGGCCGGCGCGGCGACTCCCGGCAGGAGCCAGGCGCTGAAGCCCGGCCCGTCGCCCTCGAGGCGCACGAGCCCGTCGGATGCCGCGAACCGGGCCTCCCCGGTGAGGAGTTTCTCGGTACCGACAGCGGCGGCTGCGGGCAGCCCTGACGCGTCGAACGAGACGCTCGCCGCAGTGCGCGCCGCGAACACGAGCACCGAGGCCTCGGCCGATTCACGGACGAAGGCGAGCACGTCGTCGCCGACCGCGAGCCAGCGGATGCCGCCGGTGGCGAGGACCGGATGCTCCCGCCGCAGCCGGAGCAGCGCGCGATAGGTCTCGAGCACCGACGCCACGTCGGGCGAGGTCTCGCTGCCCCACGGCATGGGCGTGCGCGAGGCCTCGCCGTCTTCGCCGGTGAGGCCGTACTCGTCGCCCGCCCACACCACCGGAATGCCGGGGAGCGCGACCGAGAGCCCGAGCGCCACGGGCACCGTGCCGGGGCGCGCATGGGTGGCGAACCGAGGGGTGTCGTGGGTGTCGAGCGCGTTCATGGTCGCAGTGCGGGTGCGCCACGGGAACTCGGCGGCGAAGCGCAGGTGCGTGGCGTGGAAGTCGCGGCCGGTGAAGGCGGGCACCGCCCCGAGCGCGAAGCCGATGCCGCCGCCGCCGGGGCTGCCGGGCTCGAGCAGCCAGCTCCAGAGCGGCCGCGTGAACGGCGTGTAGGTCATGGCCCCGTGCCACGCGTCGCCCTGGAAGTCGGATGCCGCGTCGTTCGTCGACTCGCCGAGCAGGATCGTGTCGGGGTTCACCTCGAGCATCGTGCGCCGGATCGTCTGGCGCACGTCGGCGTTCAGGTCGGCCGCCCCGAGGCGACCGGTCATGTTGGCCACGTCGATGCGCCAGCCGTCGAGGCCGAACGGCTCCCGCAGGTAGCGGGCCACGACCGAGTCGGGACCCTCGATGAAGCGGCGACGCAGTTCGACCGAGCTCCAGTCGAACTTCGGCAGGCTCGGCACGCCGAGCCAGGACTCGTACCCACCGCCCTGCGCCTCGTCGCGGAAGAAGTAGAACGCCCGCTCGGATGCCGCCGGATCGGCCTGCGCCGCGCGGAACCACTCGTGCGCGTCGCCCGAGTGGTTCGAGGTGAGGTCGCCGATCACGCGGATGCCGCGCGCGTGCGCCGCCTCGACGAGTCGCACGAGCGCCTCGTCGCCGCCGAGCAGCTCGTCGACGTGGTCGAACGTCGAGGCGTCGTAGCGATGGTTCGAGCGGGCCGGGAACACGGGCGTCAGGTACAGCAGGTCGACGCCGAGCGACTCCAGGTGGTCGAGCTTCTCGCGCACGCCGTCGAGGTCGCCGCCGTAGAACTGGGTCGAGCGGCCGGGCGGCCGGACGTCGACGGGGTCGTCCCAGCCGGCGGGCATCGCCCAATCGGGCACGGGTCGCCCATCGGCGGCCACCGACCGCGCGAACCGGTCGGGGAACACCTGGTACATGATGCTCGACGCCGCCCAGGCGGGAGCGGGCTCGTGCGCCACGAGCCGGAAGTCGTCGCGGTCGCGTGTCTCGGTCGTGTGCAGCCCGAGCTGGTTCAGCCAGTGCTGGCGGCCGTCGGCGCCGACGATCAGCCACCGGTACCCGTGCACCGGGTTCTGGACCTCGACCTCGGCCTCCCACCACTGCTCGCCATCGCCGTCATCGCGCGGCTCACCCACGACGACGGATGCCTCGCTGAAGCGCGGTTCGCGGTCGGGGTTCGAACGGGTGCCGACCCACGCCAGCGTGCCGAGCGGCGACCCGTCGGCCGAGACGGCGCCGGCGGGCACGCGCAGCCGCACGCGGACCGTCTCGCCGAGTGACGGCGCGGCGGTCGAGACGTGCAACGGCGAACCGTCGTGGTGCGGGCGCAGCGCGAGCCTCGGCTCGGGAGTCGGTTCAACGGGCATGCGCCCACCCTTCCAGCCACGTGTGACATCCGGATGAACGCGCGCACGCGGCATCCGCTGGGCCGTGTCGACTACTTGACGGCGCCCGCCGTCAGGCCGCCGACGATGTACTTCTGCAGGAACAGGAACAGCGCGACCACCGGCAGCGCCGCGATGACGGCACCGGCGGAGAAGGCGCTCCAGTCCGCGTAGCGCGGGTTGGAGACGAGCTTCGTGAGGCCGACCGCGAGGGTCTGCTTGTCGGTGTCGATGAGCAGCACGGATGCCACGACGAACTCGTTCACCGAGGCGATGAACGAGAGCAGGGCGACGACCGCGAGGATCGGCGCGACCAGCCGCAGCACGATCGTGAAGAAGATGCGCGCGTGCCCGGCGCCGTCGATCTTGGCGGCCTCGTCGATCGAGACCGGGATCGTGTTGAAGAAGCCGTACATGAGGAACGTGTTCACGCCGAGCGCGCCGCCCAGGTAGACCATGATCAGGCCGATGTGCGTGTTCAGGCCGATCGCCGGGAACAGGTCGCCGATCGCGCTCATCAGCAGGAAGATCGCGACGACCGCGAGCAGCTGCGGGAACATCTGCACCACGACGATGCCGATGAGGCCGAACCGTCGGCCCGTGAAGCGCATGCGCGAGAACGAGTACGCCGCCAGCGCCCCGAGGAACACCGTGAGCAGGGCCGTGATGCCCGAGATCATCAACGTGTTGCCGAGCCACGTCGTGAACGGCACCTGCGGATCGGTGAGGATCCGCACGTAGCTGTCGAACCCGATCTTCGAGAACAGGGCGTTCGAGCCCGTCAGCGTGCCGTTCGGGTTGAGCGACGAGGAGATGACGAAGACGATCGGGAACAGCGAGAACGCGATCATGACGATGCCGACGACGTGGCGCCATCCGGTCTCCGTGAACCAGCGCCGGAGGTTGAACGGGCGCCTCGGCATGTCGCGCACGGGGCCGTCGGCGAGGGCGCTGTGCGCGCGCGTCGAGGCGTCGGCTTCGTCGAACTCCTCGAGTTCGCCCACGACGAGTCCGGCCTGGGTACCGGGAACGGGCTTGCGGGCCATCAGTTCAGCTCCTCGAGGGACTTGGTTCGGCGGAACGCGATGATCGAGATCACGGCGACGATGATGAAGATGAGGATCGAGTAGGCGCTCGCGAGACCGTAGTCGCGGGTCTGGCCCGTGAACGCGACCTTGTAGACCATCGTGATCAGGATGTCGGTGAAGCCGACGGGGATCGGCGCGTTCGAGTCACGTGGACCGCCGTCGGTGAGCATGTAGATGGTGTTGAAGTTGTTGAAGTTGAACGCGAACGACGCGATCAGCAACGGCGCGACGCTCACCAGCAGCAACGGCAGCTTGATGAGGCGGAACACCGCCCAGGGGCGGGCGCCGTCGACCTTCGCGGCCTCGAGGATGTCGTCGGGGATGGACTGCAGGGCGCCCATGCACACGAGGAACATGTACGGGAAGCCGAGCCAGAGGTTCACCGTGAGCACCGAGACCTTGGCGAGCCAGGGATCGGTGAGCCATGGGACGGATGCCCCGCCGAGCAGCACCTGGTTGATGAACCCGAAGCTCTCGTTCATCATGCCCGCCCAGACGAGCGCCGACAGGAACGACGGGATCGCGTACGGGAGGATGATCAGCACCCGGTAGAACTTGCGACCGCGCATGCGCATGTCGTTGAACACGATCGCGAGGAAGAGCCCGAGGAAGAACGTCGACGCGACCGAGATGAGCGCGAAGGCGAAGGTCCAGAGCGTGACGTAGAGCAGCGGGCCGGCGAGGCGCTCGTCGGTGACAGCGCGCACGAAGTTGTCGAAGCCGATGACGATCTGCCAGCCGGGCAGCAGTTCCTCGCCGTCCTCCGACGTGAAGGCGCCGGTGCCGATGTCGCTGTAGACCGTGCCCGTCTCGAGGTCGGTCATGGTGCCCGCCGCCTCGTCGTACTCGAGCGCCGAGACGTAGAGGTAGGCGCTGGAGCCGTCGGGCGTGCGCACGGCGCCGTCATTCGGATCGTCGGAGAACGGCACGGCGAGGGCGGTGATCTCGTCGGTGCGGGCGAGCACCTCGGCGAAGCTGAGGGTGGTCCAGCCGTCGGCCTCGACGGCCTTGCTGCCGTCGAACTCGGCGTCGACGGGCTCGAGCGGGCTCGTCGCCGTGCCGACCAGGGCGTCGCCGTCGGGGTCGGTGAGGAGCAGGCCGAGCTCGCCGCCGCGGTCGACCACGGTCACCGGGTAGGTGGCCGAGTCCTCGACGCGCTCGAGCGAGGAGGCCATGAGCGAGGAGACCGCCTGCTCCTTCGAACCGTTGTGGCCCGTGCCGTAGTTGGTGAAGGCGATGTAGCCCGTGTAGACGAGCACGAACACCTGGAAGACGACGAGGAAGATGACGCCGGGCGTCAGGTACTTCGCCGGGAGCTTGCGACGCGAGAAGTAGATCCAGTTGACGAGGATCGCGACAGCGGCGACGATCGCGGCGACGAGCCACTGGCTTGCGCCGAGGAGGATGATGATGCCGAAGATCGCCAGCGCATCGATGATGCCGAGGCCGAGGATCTTCACCAGCAGGACCTTGATGCCGACGGACGCGGCGTCGGCGATGCCCGCGGCCTGTCGCTGCCTGCGGGTCGGCGGCTTGCCGCCCGTGCCTCCGGTGGTCGGATCGCCGGCCGTGGCCGCCGCTTCGGTCGTGGTGCTCATGCTGCTCGCTCTTCTCGTCGCGTCAGGGGGATGTACGCCCAGAGGCGGAACCCGCCGGCCGGCGTGCGCGGAGCGCACATCGTGCCGACGGGTCCCGCCCCGGGGCATCCGCTCTCCTAGCCGATCGCCGCCTGCACGTCGCTGGCGAGCTTCTGCCAGGTCGTCACCGGGTCGGCACCGTTGATGATGTCGGCCTCGGCGATGCCCCAGTACTGCCAGACGGCGCCCATGGCCGGGATGGCCGGCATCGGCACGGCGTCGGCGCCGGCAGCGGCGAAGCCCTCGATGATCGGGTCGCTCGAGGCGCTCTCGGCGGCAGCGGCGTTCGCGGGCAGGACGTTGCCGGCCTCGAACAGCGAGAGCTGAGTGTCCTCGCTCCCGAGGTAGTTGACCAGGAAGTCGTTCGCGGCGACCTTGTTCTTCGACTCGGCCGAGATGAAGAAGCCCTTGACGCCGGCGAACGGCTGAGCCGGGTCGGCGGTCGGGCTCGGGGTCGGGTCGACGGCGACGTTGATGCCGGCGTCGACGGCCGCGCCCACGTTCCACGGGCCGGTCAGCCAGAAGGCGGCGGTGCCGTCGAGGAAGGCCTGCTTGGCGATGTCACCGTCGACGTCGGTGTTGAAGACGCCGGTGCCGTTCTTGCCCTGGCTGCCGAGCCAGGTTGCGAACTGCTCGCCGCCCGCGTTGCCGAGCTGCAGGTCGGTGGGGTCGTAGCCCTCGGCGTTCGAGCCGAAGACGGGTGCGCCGAACGCGGTCTGGAAGGGGTACAGGTGGTAGGGGTTGCCCTCTGCGCCCTGCTCGACGACGAACGGCTGGGCGAGGCCGGCGGCCTTGCCCTTCGCGATCATGTCGTCGAAGCTGGTCGGCGCCTCGGCGACGAGGTCGGCGTTGCGGAGCACGGCGATGTTCTCGACCGCGTACGGGAGCATGTAGACGGTGCCCTCGTAGGTGGACGCGTCGATCGCGACGGGGAGGTAGTCGGCGGCGGAGTCGCCGAGCTCGAGCGGGGCGACGACGCCGTTCGTCGAGAGCTCGCCGAGCCAGTCGTGCGCACCCATGGTGATGTCGGGGCCCTTGCCGGTCGGCACCTGCTGGATGAAGTCGTCCTTGATGTCGGCGTTGTCCTTGCCGATCAGGTCGACCTTCACGCCCGTCTTCTCGGTGTAGGCGTCAGCCGCGCCCTGCAGTGCGTCGACGCGCTCGGCGTCGACCCAGACGGTCAGCGTGCCGCTGGCCGAGGCTTCGCCCTCGGAGCCGCTGTCGGCGCCGGCGCAGCTCGCGAGGCCGAGCGTCGCGACGATCGCGACAGCGCCTGCGGCGAGGAGGCTCTTCGTGTTCACCCTCATTGGTGTGCCCTTCTCAGTGTGCGTGAGATCGGCGCCTTCGCCGGGTCCGTGCTCCCTGCGCCCGTTTTCGGGGCAGGAACCGCGCCGTGACTGAAAGGCCGTTCTTCCGTGGAAATGCCAGCAGGAAAATGCAAGCGATTACAGGTATACCTTTTCGTCTGTCAATAGTAAAACTGGGAGGCTGGTATCGATACGGCTTTGTGACCATTTACGTTTCCGTCTCGTTATGCAAGCGTTTCCATTGCCTTGATGAATGTCGTACAGTGTCGCCATGACTTCCGAGTGGTGGCGCACCGCCACGATCTACCAGATCTATCCCCGCTCCTTCGCAGACTCGAACGGCGACGGCATGGGCGACCTCGCGGGCATCACCGCGCACCTGTCCGACCTGCAGGAGCTCGGCATCGACGCCATCTGGCTCTCGCCCTTCTACACGTCGCCGCAGCGCGATGCCGGCTACGACGTCGCCGACTACTGCGACGTCGACCCGCTCTTCGGCACCCTCGCCGACTTCGACGCCATGCGCGCCGAGGCGCACGCCCGCGGCATCCGCGTGATCGTCGACCTCGTGCCGAACCACTCGTCGAGCGAGCACGTGTGGTTCCAGGCCGCCCTCGCGGCGGAGCCCGGCAGCGCCGAGCGCGGTCGCTACCTCTTCCGCGACGGCCGCGGCCCCGCGGGCGACGAGCCGCCCAACAACTGGGAATCGGTGTTCGGCGGCCCCGCCTGGACCCGCGTCGTCGAGGCCGATGGCACGCCCGGCCAGTGGTACCTGCACCTCTTCGACAGCTCGCAGCCCGACTTCGACTGGACGAACGAGGAGGTGCGCGAGGAGTTCCGCCGCATCCTGCGCTTCTGGCTCGACCGGGGCGTCGACGGATTCCGCGTCGACGTCGCCCACGGCATGATCAAGGCCGACGGACTGCCGGACTACACGCCGCCCGCCGAGGGCGGCAGCATGGGCGGGGCCGGCGGCGTCGCCGACGGTTCTGAGGAGGCCCTTGTCGAGGGCGCGGTCGGCGTCGCCCTCGAGCCCGCGATCAGCGACGAGGCCGACGGTGCGCCCTACTGGGCACAGGACGGCGTGCACGAGATCTACCGCGACTGGCGGGCGCTCCTCGACGAGTACCCCGGTGAGCGGATCCTGGCCGCCGAGGCCTGGGTCGACCCGCTCCCCCGCGTGGCCAAGTGGGTGCGCCCCGACGAGATGCACCAGGCGTTCAACTTCGCCTACCTCGAGACCCCGTGGAACGCCCGCGCGCTCCGCACCGTCGTCGACGCGTCGCTCGCCGCGTTCGGCGCGGTCGGCGCTCCCTCGACGTGGGTGCTGTCCAACCACGACGTCGTGCGCCACGCCACCCGGCTCTCGGTGACCGAGCCGAACCCGCAGGGTCACGGCCTCGGACCCCGCTCGAAGGGCATCCCCGAGTACGAGACCGGGGTGCACCGCGCTCGTGCCGCCACGGCGTTCATGCTCGCGCTTCCCGGCTCCTCCTACCTCTACCAGGGCGAGGAGCTCGGCCTGCCCGAGGTCATCGACCTGCCCGACGAGGCCCGCCAGGACCCGACCTGGTTCCGCACGAACGGCGAACGCTACGGACGTGACGGATGCCGCGTGCCGCTGCCCTGGACCGCGGATGCCGCGAACTACGGCTTCGGCGCCACCGGGACGCCCTGGCTCCCGCAGCCCGAGCTCTGGAGCCGGCTCGCGCGCGACGTGCAGCGTGACGACCCGTCGTCGACCCTCGCGCTCTACCGCGACGCCCTGCGCCTCCGGCGCGAGCACGCGGTCGGGGCCGGCGCCCTCGAGTGGCTGGAGCTCGACGCGCTCCTCGCGCACGAGGCCGATGCGGCTGACGCCCCCGCGGTCGACGCCTCGTCGGTCGCGGCCTTCCGCAACGGCGACGTCATCGTCGTGGCGAACACGGGCTCCGGGTCGGTGCCCCTGCCTGCCGGCGTCGTGCTGCTCGCGAGCGGACCGCTCGACGGCGATGCGCTGCCCGCCGACACCACCGTCTGGATCTCGGCCTAGCCCGACGCATCCGCACTCCGGGCCGGCATCCGCATCGCGCGGGTGCCGGCCCGTTCTCGTGCACGCCCGTGCGCCCCGCGCCCACGCTCGCGGCGCCCGCGCGCGCCCCGCACGCGCTCGCCCGCG
>NZ_WBIR01000027.1 GCF_009749395.1 Agromyces salentinus | reverse complement strand
CTTTCCGCTTCTTCCTGACCGCCGCGGCGACATGTATGAATCTACAAGCCCCCACCCCCACCACACAAATCAACCCCACATCCCGGGCGTGTCGCACCACACCACACCACCAAAACCCCAGACCAGAGTCTGTTTCGGTTGCCTCATGCCATCGACGGCGGCCCGGACGGGGCAGGCTCCGGCGGTTCACAATGTCGGGACCGCGAGCGGGGCCGGCTGCGAACTCCGCGGTCCCGGACGGACCGGGGCGAGGCCGTGCCGTGCCGTCCCGTGCCGTGCCGGCAGGAATGGTGATGTCGCGAAGAGGCCGGCGAGCTTCTCTCGGCACGGAGCACAGACGCGAGCGGCCCCGCTCCCCGGATGAACCGGGTGGGCGGGGCCGTGTCGGCAGAGCGTCGAGGTACGCGACTACTCGACGAAGATGCCGGCGAGCGTCTTCTTGCCGCGGCGGAGCACCGCCATGCCTCCAGGTGCGACGCGACCCTCGAGGGTCGCCGTCTCATCGTCGACCTTCACGTTGTCGAGAGAGACCCCACCCTGGGCGATGGCGCGTCGGCCCTCGCTCGCAGACTTCACGAGCCCGGTGTCCAGGAGCAGCTGCGCGATCTGCGCGTCGGGGGACGTCGTGGTGTTCGGCAGCTCGCGAAGCGCCGACTCGAGCGTGTCGGCGTCGAGCGCAGCGAGATCGCCCTGCCCGAACAGCGCTTCGGAGGCGGCGATGACGGCGGCCGTGGCATCCGCACCGTGGACCAGGGTGGTCACCTCGTTCGCGAGCGTGCGCTGCGCCTCGCGGCGGAACGGCTCGTTCTCGACCAGCGCCGCGAGTTCCTCGATGCGCTGACGGCCGAGGAACGTGAACACCTTGAGGCGGGAGATCACGTCGGCATCGTCGGAGTTGAGCCAGAACTGGTAGAAGCGGTACGGGCTGCACATCTCGGGGTCGAGCCAGATGGCATTGCCCTCGCTCTTTCCGAACTTGCTGCCGTCGGAGTTCGTGATGAGCGGCGTGCCGATGGCGTGCACGCTGACGCCCTCGACGCGATGGATGAGATCGGTGCCGCTCGTGAGATTGCCCCACTGATCGCTGCCGCCCGTCTGCAGCACGCACCCGTACAGGCGGAAGAGCTCGAGGTAGTCGAACCCCTGCAGGATCTGGTAGCTGAACTCGGTGTAGCTGATGCCCGCGTCGGAGTTCAGCCTGGACGCGACGGCATCCTTCTTCAGCATCGTGCCCACGCGGTAGTGCTTGCCGATCTCCCGCAGGAAGTCGATCGCGCTGAGCTCACCGGTCCAATCGAGGTTGTTGACGAGCCGAACCGCGTTCTCACCCTCGCCCGAGAGGAACCGAGAGACCTGGCCCTGCAGGTGCCCGACCCACTCGGCGACGGTCTCCTTCGTGTTCAACGTGCGCTCGGCCGTCGGCCGTGGGTCGCCGATCAGGCCGGTCGAGCCGCCGACGAGGCCGAGCGGCTTGTGACCGGCGAGCTGGATGCGGCGCATCGTCAGCAGCTGCACGAGATTGCCGAGGTGCAGGCTCGGTGCCGTCGGGTCGAACCCGCAGTAATACGTGATCGGCTCGCCCGAGAGCAGCTCTTTCAGCGCAGCCTGGTCGGTCGACACGTGTACGAGGCCGCGCCAGACGAGCTCCTCCCAGACGTCTGCGAAGGAGGTGTCGTTCTGCTGGGAATCGAGGATCACTGGGTCTGACACGGGAGCAAGGCTACCAGCGCCCAACGCATAGCAGATCAAGGCCCACGGCTATACTCACGGATATTCATGCTGTAACATTGATCTGACCGAATCAAACCTGAGGTATTCATCGAAAGGGGGACACGGTGTACGTCATCACCGCGGATCAGGTGGCGAGCCGCCACCACCCCGACCGCGCCTCCGAGCTCATCGACGCACTCGTGGCACGCCACCGAAGCGCCCTGGTGCTCCCCGCCGACCAGACCGCCGGCGACGAGGTGCAGCTCATCACCGAGTCGGCCCCCGCGGCGCTCGAGATCGTCCTCGATGCCACGCGTGACGAACACTGGAGCGTCGGTCTGGGCGTGGGCCACGTGCGCACCCCGCTTCCGGATGCCGCGCGCAAGGCCAGCGGGACGGCATTCATCGCGGCGCGCGAGGCAGTGCAGGCCGCGAAGCGGGCCGACGGGCGATTCGCGCTGCGCGCGGCATCCGCAGTCCCTGCCGAGCCCGGCCGACGCATCGACGAACTCGACGCGGCACAGGTCGAGGCGCTCATCCGCCTCGTGGTGCTGATCCGCGAGCGGCGCAGCGACCTCGGCTGGGAGGTCGCCGACCTCGCGCGGGCCGGGCACCTGCAGAAGGACATCGCCACGATGCTCGGCATCAGCGCCGCCGCCGTGAGTGCCAGGCTGAAGGCGGCCATGTGGCGCGCGGAGGCCGACGCCCTGCCCGCGCTCGTGCGTCTGCTCGCCGGCCTCGACGCGGGAGCGGGACGCGCCGGGACGTCCTGACCGGCGCGCGTCGGTCGGGATCGCTACGCTGATCGGGTCCGCCCTGCCGGCCCCGCGAAGGAGCACCGTGTTCGATCCCACCCCCATCGTCGACACGATCGCCACGGCCGCGCTCTTCCTCTCGCTCGCCGGCGCGGCGGCCGTCTCGATCATCGCGTACCTCCGGCCACGCGCCCTGTTCGTGTGGATCGCCGCCGGCGCCCTCGCGGTCGCACTGATGTGCGCTTCCGCGCTGTCGACGTCGGTGGCCGACGGCTTCGGGCCCCTCCTGACCGTGCTCGCGCTGACCATCGCCGTCTTCGGCGGCAGTCCGGCGGCCGGCACCGCCCTGCAGCTGGCGATGGGCGCGAGCGTCGCGCCCGGCCTCCACGGCGGCATCCTCATCACCTCGAAGCCCACCACCGACGCCGAACGGCAGGGTCTGGTGGCGGCTCCGACGCAGGAGGTGCTCCGCGGCGGGCGCGTCATCGGGATCCTCGAACGCATCGCCGCCGCCGGCTCCATCGTCGCCGGATTCCCCGAGGCGCTCGCGATCATCGTCGCCGTCAAGGGCGTCGGCCGGTTCACCGAGCTCGAGGCGGCGGAGGCCCGGGAGCGATTCATCATCGGCACGCTGGCGAGCCTCATCTGGGCCTGCGCCGCAGGCCTCGTCGTGCACCTCGCCGTTCGCTGAGCGCGATCGCCTGAAGGGGACGACGGTGTGCGCGAGCCTCAGTCGTGCGACCGGGCGTGCCGCCGGTAGGTCGAGACCCCCGGATCGCCGGGAATCCAGAACCGCCACGGGAACGCCGCTCCCCCGCCCGCGCCGCTGATCCCCGTGCGGGGGCCCGCCTCGTAGGCAAGCGGCATGGACGGGACCCGGAGCCCGAACGGCGGCGCGAGCAGGTCGGCGCCCGTTGCGGCGAGCGGAACGCCGAGCGCCGATGCCAGGCGAGCCGGTCCGCGGGCCAGATCTCGATCGGATGCCGCACCGCGGCGCTCACGTGCGAGGTCCGCGCCCTCGACGACGACGCCACCCCGAAGCAGCACGGCGGCCGCCCCACCCTCCGCGCCCGCGACGATGTTGATGCACGTGTGCATGCCGTATGTGAAGTAGGCGTACAGGTGCGCGGCCTCGCCGAACATCACCGACGTGCGCGGGGTGCGTCCGCGGAACGCGTGCGACCCCGGGTCTTCGCCGACGCCGCGGTACGCCTCGACCTCGGAGAGGCGGATCGCCACCCGGCCCGCGGTCGTCTCGTGGGAGAGCACCGCCCCGAGCAGCAGCGGCGCAAGCTCGACCGCGTCGCGAGCGAAGAACTCCCGACCCATCTCGAGCAGGGGCGCATCACCGTCGAGGTGTGAAGGGTCGCCACCGGGGCTCGGCCGCGGCATCCGCTCGCTCAACTCCTCGTGGAGGGAAGCCCGGCGACGAGATGGCGCACGCGATCGGCCAGCTTGGAGAACTGCTCAGCCACGCGATCGGGCGCGGTGCCGCTGACGCCGTCACGGCTCGCGACGGACCCCTCGACGGTCAGCACCTCGCGCACCCCGGGCGTGAGATGCGGCGAGATGGCGGCGAGGGCCGCGTCGTCGACCTGGTCGAGCTCGAGGGAGTGCTCCTCCGCGTACCGGACCAGCGAGCCCGTGATCTCGTGGGCGTCGCGGAACGGCACACGGCGCTTCACGAGCCACTCCGCGACATCGGTCGCGAGCGAGAAGCCCGCGGGCGCGAGCTCGGCCATGCGCTCGGTGTGGAAGGTGAGCGTCGCCATCATGCCCGTGAAGGCGGGCAGGAGCACCTCGAGCGTCTCGACGGAGTCGAAGACCGGCTCCTTGTCCTCCTGGAGGTCGCGGTTGTACGCCAGCGGCAGCGCCTTCAAGGTCGCGAGAAGCCCGGCGAGGTTGCCGATCAGGCGTCCGGACTTCCCGCGGGCCAGCTCGGCGATGTCGGGGTTCTTCTTCTGCGGCATGATCGACGAGCCCGTCGAATAGCCGTCGTGCAGCGTGACGAAGCCGAACTCTCGCGTGTTCCAGATGATGATCTCCTCGGCGATGCGGGAGAGGTCGATGCCGATCATCGCGGTCACGAAGGCGAACTCCGCGACGACGTCGCGGCTCGCGGTGCCGTCGATCGAGTTCTCGGAGGGCGAGGCGAGGCCGAGGTCGCGGGCGACGGATGCCGCGTCGAGGCCGAGGGTGGACCCGGCGAGCGCGCCGCCGCCGTAGGGCGAGACATCCGCTCGCTTCGTCCAGTCGACGAGCCGGTCGAGGTCGCGCGAGAGCGCCCAGCCATGCGCGAGGAGGTGGTGCGCGAGCAGCACGGGCTGCGCGTGCTGGAGGTGGGTGCGGCCGGGCATGATCGCCGTGCGGTGCGCATCCGCTTGCGAGGAGAGTGCGTCGATCAGATGCACGAGCTGTCGGCCGATGACGGCGGCGTGATCTTTCAGGTACAGGCGCACGAGCGTGGCGATCTGGTCGTTGCGGCTCCGTCCGGCGCGGAGCTTGCCACCGAGTTCGGGTCCGACGATGCCGATCAGCGCCGCCTCGAGCGCCCCGTGGACGTCCTCGTCGGTGTCCGCTGCGACGATCTCGCCGCTCGCGACGCGGTTCTCGAGCGTGTCGAGCCCATCGAGCATCGCCGCGAGCTCGTCGTCGTCGAGGTAGCCGGCGGCTGCGAGCGCACGCGCGTGGGCGCGGGAGCCCGCGAGGTCGTACGGTGCGAGCTGCCAGTCGAAATGGGTGGACCTGGACAGGGCCTGGAGCTCGGGCGACGGCCCGCTCGCGAAGCGCGCACCCCAGAGCGATCCCTCGTTCGTGCCGTGCGGCTCGGCGCCGCCTGCGTCGACGGGGCCGGTGTCGCCGGCCGAGGTCGTCGGGTCGGTCGGATCGGTCATCGTGCGTCCTCCGTGTGGGCGAGCAGCCAGACGAGCAGCGCCTTCTGCGCGTGGAGCCGGTTCTCGGCCTCGTCCCAGACGACCGACTGCGGGCCGTCGATGACCGAGGCCTCGACCTCGTAGCCGCGGTAGGCCGGGAGGCAGTGCAGGAAGATCGCGTCGGCCGAGGCCTCGGCCATGAGCGCGTCGTCGACGCCGAATCCGCCGAAGACGGCGATGCGCTCGGCCTTCTCGGCCTCCTGCCCCATGGAGATCCAGGTGTCGGTGACGACCACGTCGGCGCCGCGAGCCGCCTCGCGGGAGTCGGTGGTCACGAGCACGGACCCGCCGGTCGTGGCGGCGATGCGCCGCGCGTCCTCGACGATGTCGGCGCGGGGCGAGTAGTCGGCCGGCGACCCGATGCGCACGTGCATGCCGGCGGTGGCCCCGGCGAGCAGGTACGAGTGCGCCATGTTGTTCGCTCCGTCGCCCACGTAGGCGAGCGACCGGCCGGCGAGGTCGCCGAAGCGCTCCTTGACGGTGAGCAGGTCGGCGAGCAGCTGGCACGGGTGGAAGTCGTCGGAGAGCGCGTTGACGACGGGGATCGTCGTCCCCTCGGCCATCTCCTCGAGGCCCGACTGGGCGAAGGTGCGCCAGACCACCGCGGCGACCATGCGCTCGAGCACCCGGGCCGTGTCGGCGATGGACTCCTTGGCGCCCAACTGGCTGTCGCCGGACGCCGTGATGAGGGGCACGCCGCCGAGATCGGCGATGCCGACCGCGAACGAGATGCGGGTCCGGGTCGAGGTCTTGTCGAAGAACACGGCCACGGTCTGCGGCCCCTCGAGCGGACGCTCGGCGAAGCGGTCGGCCTTGAGCCTGAGTGCGAGGTCGAGCACCTCGGCCTGTTCGGCGGGCGACAGGTCGTCGTCGCGAAGGAAGTGGCGGGTCATGCGGTTCTTTCCGTTCGGTGGGCCGGCCGCAGCCGGCGCGTCGGTTCGGGTCAGTGGGTCGCGCGCTCGACGTCGGCGAGCGCGGCGGCGAATCGGTCGGCGAAGAGGTCGACCTCGGCGTCGCCGATGATGAGCGGGGGCGCGAGTCGGATGGTCACGTCGTTGGCGGCGTTCACGATGAGCTCGTGCGCGAGGGCTGCGTCGACGACGCGTCCCGCGACGGGCTCGGTGAGCCCCACGCCGATCAGGAGGCCCCGACCGCGCGTGGCGGCGACGAGCGGCGACCCGATCGACGCGATGCGCTCGCGCACCTGCGGGCCGCGTCGCGCGGCGTTGCCGACGAGGTCGGCGCGCTCGATCTCGCCGAGCACCGCGTTGGCGACGGCCGTCGCGAGCGGATTGCCGCCGAAGGTCGAGCCGTGCTGGCCCTTCGAGTAGAGGTCGGATGCCGCGCCGAACGTCACGAGTCCGCCGATGGGGATGCCGCCGCCGATGCCCTTCGCGACCGTGATCGCATCCGGTGTGATGCCCGCGTGCTGGAACCCGAACCAGTCCCCCGTGCGGCCCGCCCCCGTCTGGATCTCGTCGACGATGAGCAGGGCGCCGTGGCGTCTCGTGAGCTCTCGCGCCGCGACGAGGAAGCCGTCGGGCAGTTCGACGACCCCGGCCTCACCCTGGATGGGTTCGACGATGAGCGCCGCGACGGCGTCGTCGATCGAGGCCTCGAGTGCCTCGATGGTCGCGGGGATGTGCTCGACGCCGCCCGCGAGCGGCTCGAAGGCCTCGCGCATGTGCGGCTTGCCGGTGAGGGCGAGCGAGCCCATGGTGCGACCGTGGAACGCGTCGACGAGCGCGAGCACGCGCGTGCGCGCACCGCCGGAGTTGTTCAGGCGCGAGAGCTTGAACGCCGCTTCGTTGGCCTCGGCGCCGGAGTTGCCGAACCACGCCCGCCCGTTCTCGCCGGCGCCCGCGAGGCGCACGATGCGCTCCGCGAGCTCGAGCGCCGGCTCGGTGGTGAAGTAGTTGGAGACATGCGCGAGGGTCGCGGCCTGACGGCTGACCGCCTCCACGAAGACGGGATGGGCGTGCCCGAGCGAGTTGACCGCGATGCCGGCGAGGAAGTCGAGGTACTCGCGGCCCTCGTCGTCCCAGACGTGCGCACCGCTTCCGCGATCGAGCTTGAGCAGCGGCATCCCGATGGAGCGCATGACCCGCTTGTCGAATCGCTCCTGCCAGGCGCTCATGCGGCCACCACCTCGGTTCCGATTCCCGCGGGCGTGAAGATCTCGAGCAGGATCGAGTGCGGCACCCGCCCATCGATGATCGCCGCCTTGGCGACGCCGCCCTCGACCGCCTCGAGGCATGCTGCCATCTTGGGGATCATGCCCGACTCGAGCGTGGGAAGGAGCTCGGCGAGCTCGGCCGAGTCGATCTGCGACACGAGCGAGTCGCGGTTCGGCCAGTCGCGGTAGAGGCCCGCGACGTCGGTCAGCACGACGAGCTTGGCCGCACCGAGCGCGACCGCGAGTGCCGCGGCGGCGGAGTCGGCGTTCACGTTGAGCGACTGGCCCGATCGATCGGCATCGGGCGCGATCGAGGAGACCACCGGGATGCGCCCGGCCTCGAGTTGCGCGACGACCGCCGCGGGATCCACCTCGACGACGTCGCCGACCTGTCCGAGGTCGACCTCGACGCCGTCGACGACGACGCCCCGCCGACGACCGCGGAACAGGCCGGCGTCCTCGCCGGAGAGCCCGATCGCGAGGGGGCCGTGCTCGTTCACGAGCGAGACGAGTTCACGGTTCACCTGCCCGGAAAGCACCATGCGGACGACGTCCATGGCCTCGGGCGTCGTGACCCGGTAGCCGCCGCGGAACTCGCTCTCGATGCCGAGTCGATCGAGCATCGCCGAGATCTGGGGCCCGCCGCCGTGCACGACGACCGGCTTGATGCCGGCGTAGCGGAGGTACACCATGTCCTCGGCGAAGGCGCGTTGCAGTTCGGGGCTGACCATCGCATTGCCGCCGAACTTGACGACCACCGTCTCGCCGTGGAAGCGCTTCAGCCACGGCAGGGCATCGATGAGGACCTGGGCCTTCGCCGACGCCAGGGCTTCCGCGTCGTCGGTGTCGGTCTGCGCGCGTGTCTGCATCATCAGCTCGCGTACGCGCTGTTCTCGTGCACGTAGTCGTGCGTGAGGTCGTTGGTGAGGATGGTCGCGGATGCCGCGCCGGCGTGCAGCTCGACGAGCACGTGGGTCGCGCGAGGCGTGAGGTCGACCTGCTCCCGCGGCGCATCCGGTCGGCCGGCGTGGCAGACGCGGACGCCGTTCATCGAGACGTCGACGAGGTACGGATCGAACGGCGCCTGCGTGGTGCCGATCGCCGCGAGCACGCGGCCCCAGTTCGGGTCGTTGCCGAAGATCGCCGCCTTGAACAGGTTGTTGCGGGCGACCGAGCGCCCGACCTCGACGGCGTCGTCTTCAGTGACGGCGCCGCGCACCTCGATCGCGATGTCGTGGCTCGCGCCCTCGGCATCGGCCTGCAGCTGCTCGGCGAGCGAGCGACAGGCCTCGGTGACCGCCGCCCGGAACGCACCCCGGTCGGGTGCGATCCCGGATGCGCCCGAGGCGAGCAGCGTGACCTGGTCGTTCGTCGACATGCAGCCGTCGGAGTCCAGCCGGTCGAAGGTCACCCGCGTGGCCTCGCGGAGCGCCGCGTCGAGCTCGTCGCTCGGCAGGTCGGCGTCGGTCGTGAGGACGACGAGCATCGTGGCCAGGCCGGGCGCGAGCATGCCCGCGCCCTTCGCCATGCCGCCGACCTGCCAGCCGTCGCCCTCGACGACGACGGTCTTCGGCCGGGTGTCCGTGGTCATGATCGCCCTGGCGGCATCGTCACCGCCCTCGGTCGAGAGCCGCGCGGCGGCGGACAGGACGCCCTCCTCGAGGACCTCGCCGTCGAGCTGGTCGCCGATGAGGCCGGTCGAGCAGACGAGCACGTCGCCGGCGGCCACGCCGAGCGCGGATGCCGCGGCCTCCGCCGTGCGGTGGGTGACCTGGAAGCCCTCGGGGCCCGTGAAGCAGTTGGCTCCACCCGAGTTGAGGACGATCGCCGAGACGACGCCGTCGAGGATCACCTGTTCCGACCAGAGGATGGGGTTGGCCTTGGCCCGGTTCGACGTGAACACGGCCGCGGCTGCCGACGAGGGCCCGCGGTTGACCACGAGCGAGAGGTCGAGCGCGCCCGACCGTTTGATGCCCGCGGCGATGCCGGCGGCCTCGAACCCTGCGGGAGAGGTGACGGTCACGGGGCGACTCCATTCATGGGAAGGCCGGTGGACTCTGCGAGGCCGAGCGCGATGTTCGCGGACTGGATCGCCGCGCCCGCGGTGCCCTTGACGAGGTTGTCGACCGCGGCGATGACCACGACGCGGCCGGCGGCCTCGTCCACCGCGAGCCCCATGAGCGCCGTGTTCGCGCCCAGGACGTCGGCCGTGCGCGGGAACTGCCCCTCGGGCAGCAGCTGCACGAAGCGCTCGCCCGCGTAGGCGTCCTCCCAGGCCGCGCGGACCGTCGCGGCATCCGTGCCCGGCATGATCCGCGCCGTCGACGTGGCCAGGATGCCCCGGCTCATGGGCACGAGCACCGGGGTGAACGAGATCGTCGGGGTCGCTGCCCCCGCCCAGCGCAGCGCCTGCCCGATCTCGGGGATGTGCCGGTGCGAGCCTCCGACGGCGTACGGGTTCGCGGAGCCGAGGATCTCGGACGCGAGCAGGTTCGTCTTCAGGCTCTTGCCCGCGCCCGACGGCCCGACGGCGAGCACGGCGACGAGGTCGCGGTCCTCGATGACGCCGGCGCGGATGCCGGGCGCCAGGGACAGCGCGACCGTCGAGGCATTGCACCCCGGCGCCGCGATGCGCCGCGCGCCGGTGAGGCGCTCGCGCTGCGTCCCCGAGAGCCGGGGCAGCTCGGGCACGCCGTACGCCCAGGCGCCGTGGTGGTCGCCGCCGTAGAAGGCCGACCAGTCGTCGGCCGACTCGAGCCGGTGGTCGGCGCCGCAGTCGATCACGAGGGTGTCCTGCGAGAGCTCCGCGGCGATCGCCCCCGACGCGCCGTGCGGCAACGCCAGGAAGACGATGTCGTGGCCGGCGAGGGTCTCCGCGTTGGTCTCGCGCAGCGTGAGATGCGTGAACGAGCGCAGGTGCGGCTGCACGGACACGAGCGATTGGCCGGCGTTCGAGTGCGCGGTCACGGTGCGCACCTCGAACTCGGGATGATCGGCGAGGAGCCGAAGGATCTCTCCTCCGGCATAGCCGGACGCGCCGGAGACGGCGACGGAGTACGTCATGGAATCCACCTTATGGTCTGAGCGAGCGGGGCGATGTTCCGGCGACGCCCCGCGTCAGACCTCAGCCTGCCGCAGGGGTCGCCGAGATTCGGCGCTCGCCACGACGCCGGTTGCGCACGATCGAGACACGCGCGACGCGTGCGATCGAGGTGAACCGGGTGGCGGACATGCGTCGACCCTACCGGCGCGGCGCGTGGCGTCGCAAACTCACCGGTGCCGTTCCTGCCCCGCCCATTGCCTCGCCCGATGGCCGGCGATCACGCGACCGTCGCGCCGGCGGGCTGCGCATCCGCCTGCCGCGGCCTCGGCACAGAGTCGATGAGGAGGCGGGTGTACGGATGCGACGGGGCCTCCAGGAGCCGGACCGTGCCACCGCGCTCGACGATCTCGCCCGCGCGCATGACGAGGACCTCCTCGCACACCCGCCGGACGACGGCGAGGTCGTGGCTGATGAAGAGCACCGTGAGCCCGCGTTCGCGTCGCAGCCGGGCGATGAGGTCGAGCACCTGCGCCTGCACGGAGACGTCCAGCGCACTGGTCGCCTCGTCCAGCACGAGCACGTCGGGCTCGATCGCGAGCGCTCGCGCGATGGCGACGCGCTGGCGCTGGCCACCGGAGAGCGTGCGCGGACGGGCCTCGGCATGGGCGGCCGTGAGACCGACCTGTTCGAGCAGGTCAACGGCGCGCGATGTCGCAGAAGCGCGGTCGAGATCGGAGTGCAGGCGCAGCGCGTCCTCGATGGCACGACCGGCCGTGATGCGCGGGTCGAGCGAGAGGTACGGGTCCTGGAAGACCATCTGCACGCTTCGAGCCCGAGCGAGTCGCTCGCGGCGACCCCGAGGAATCGTGGCCCGGTCGCGACCGGCGATCGCGAGCTCGCCGCCGTCGGTCGGCTCGAGGCCGACGATCATGCGAGCGAGCGTGGACTTTCCCGACCCGGACTCCCCCACCACGGCGAGCGCGGCGCCGGCCTCCAGGTCGAACGACGCCTCGACGACCGCCCGCACCGGTGGCTTCCCGTGCCGGTGGTACGTCTTGGAGAGCCCGCTCGCCGTGAGCGCGAGAGCGCTCGCGCGTCCCCCGGAGCGGGGCGCATCCGACGCCGGGACGTCCGCGGGCCGCTCGTCCGCTCCCGAGCCCGAGCCCGAGCCCGGCCCGAGGGTCGGCGTGGTGGCCACGAGCCTGGCGGTGTAGTCCGCGGACGGCCTGGTGAACACGCGCAGCGCAGGCCCCTCCTCCTCGATCCGACCCGCGCGCATGACGACCACCCGGTCGCAGATCGACGCCGCCAGGTTGAGGTCGTGGGTGATGAAGAGCATGCCCATGCCACGGGCGTCGCGCTGGTCGGCGAGCACCCGGACGATCTCGGCCTGCGTGGTGACATCCAGCGCGGTGGTCGGCTCGTCGCAGACCAGCAGCCGGGGCGAGCCGGACAGCGCACCGGCGATCATCACGCGCTGCAGCATGCCGCCGGAGAACTCGTGCGGATACTGCCGCAGGTGCTCCTCGGGTCTCGGGAGGCGGACCGCGGAGAGGAGCTCGACCGCGCGTGCGGTCGCCGCAGCTGCGGACAGCCCCTCGCAGAGGCGCAGGGTCTCCGTCATGTGATCCCCGATGGTGCGCATGGGATTGATGCCCGAGCGCGGATCCTGGAAGATCATGGCGGCCGAGTCCCGGCGGAGGGCGAGGATGTCGCGACCGCTCGCCCCGATCACGGAGCGTCCGTCGAGTTCGATGCGGCCGCCGAGTGCGGCACGGTCGGGGGCGAGCCCGATCACGGCGCGGGCCGTCAGCGACTTGCCGGACCCTGACTCGCCCACGAGGCCGACGGTCTCACCGGCCCCGACGGCGAGGGAGACGCCGTGGAGCAGGCGCGCGCCGCCCGGGAGGTCGAGGGTCAGGTTGGAGATCTCGAGCAGGCTCATGCGGGGATTCCCCCTCCGATGCGGTCGGAGAGCTCGTCCCCGAGGATGTTGACGGCCACGACCGCGATGACGACGGCGATGGCGGGGACGAGCGCCGGCAGGAAGGCGCCCGCCAGGATGCCGGACTGCGCCTCGTTGATCATCGCGCCCCAGTCCGGAGTGGGTGGCTGTACGCCGAGGCCGAGGAAGGACAGGCCTGCGAGCTCGGCGAGCACGTACCCGAAGTTCAGGGTGGACTGCGCGCCGACGATGGGCGTGACGTTCGGGAGCACACGCCGGAAGGCGATCCAGGCGCCTCCGAACCCCTGCACCCGGTAGGCCGACACGTACGGCCGCGAGACCTCCGCCTTCACGAGCGACCGCGTCAAGCGCGCCACGAATGGCGCGTAGGCGATGCTCATCGCGATGACCGGGGCGACCAGGCCCTTGCCGAACAGGGCGACGGCCATGATCGCGAGGAGCAACGACGGGAACGCGAAGAGCACGTCGAACACGCGACCGAGCACCGCGTCGATCCAGCCGCCGCGCCAACCGGCGATGAGCCCGAGCAGCATGCCGATCACGGTCGAGCCGATCACGACGAGGAGCGGGCCGAGCAGCGCCGTGCGCGCGCCGTAGACGAGCCGGCTCAGCAGGTCGCGGCCCAAGCCGTCCGTGCCGAGCCAGTGCGCCGCGCTCGGAGGCGCGTTCACGGCGAGCAGGTCGATCGCGTCCGGCGGATACGGCGCGACGAACGGGGCGAACACCGCGGCGAGCGTCATCACGGCGAGGGCGCCCGCGGCGACGACGAGCACCGCGTCTGGGCGGCGCGCACGGGGCGAGCGCAGCACCTGGACGGCGAGGGTCGCCGGGCCCACGCGACCAGGGGCTGGGCGTGGCGCGCCAGCGGCGGGTGGAGGGGTCGTGGGGATCGTCATCGCGCACCCGCTCCCGCCGCGGAGCGCGGATCGATCCACGGCTCCGCGAGGTCGACCATCGCGTTGACGACGACGAAGGCCGTGACGATGAGCATCACGATGGCCTGCACCACCGGGAAGTCGAGTCGGTCGACGGACTGGACGAGGAGCGAGCCGATTCCCGCGAGCCCGAACGCAGCCTCCACGATGGTGCTGGCGACGAGCAGGCCGGCCACCAGGACTCCGCTGACCGTGAGGATGGGGCCGAGCGCGTTGCGCACGACGTGACGACGGACGACCGTGGCGCGTCGCAGTCCGCGACTGGTCGCGACCTCCACGTGCTCCCGGCGGAGCTGGTCGACCATCGAGGACCGGGTGACCTTGCCGACGAGCACGACGAACACGATCGCCAGCGCGATCGAGGGAAGCACGAGGTGGTAGGCCATGTCGGCAGGACCCTCGCCCGACCCGAACGTCGGGAACCACCCGAGCTGCACCGCGAAGACGGAGATGAGCACGATGGACCCCACGAACGACGGGATCGCGCTCAGCACGGTCAATCCCACCAGCGTGGCGCGGTCGAGCGCTCGCCCGCGGTTGAGCGCTGCGACGATGCCCGACGAGATCCCGATGACGGCGATGATCGCACCGGCCATGACGACGAGCATCAGGGTCACGGGCAGCCGGTCGGCGATGACCGCGGAGACGTCCTGGCGGTACTGCAGCGAGCGGCCGAAGTCCCCCTGGACGGCGCCAGCGAGCCAGGTGAGGTACTGCTGCCACGCCGGCAGGTCGAGCCCGTACTGCTCGGTGACCTGCGCGACGGCCTCGGGGCTCGGTTGCCGCCCCCGGAGCAGGAAGCTCACCGGGTCCCCCGGGACCAGGAAGCGCGAGAAGAACACGAGGAGGGATGCGAGGAACAGGGTCAGTGCCAGTCCGCCGAGACGGCCGGCGATCCTGCGGATGACGCGGGCCGACCGGCCGGGCGAGACCGCTGCGACGTTCGCCACGGCCGGGGCGACGGCCCTATCGAGCGCCAATGGTCGCCGCCCACGGGTAGTAGAGGAAGGCGATCGACGGTTCGACGCCGGTGATCCGCTCGCCGACGAAGACCGGCATGGGGCTGGAGTACAGCGGCAGCCAGGGCAGCTGCTCGTTGGCGATGTGCTGGAGCTCGCCGGTGAGCTTCGCCCGAGCATCGGCATCAGCGGTGCCGACGGCCTCGTCGGCGATCCGGTCGAAGTCGGCGTCGCTCCATTCGCCGTAGTTGCTGAACTCTCCGGTGCGGAGCACGCCGTACATCTCCAGCGGGTCGGGGCTCGAGAGGTACCAGACGGTGTAGAACAGGTCGACGCCCTCGCGTGCGCTCGGGTCGGAGAACAGTGCGGTGTAGGCGTTCGGCGTGACGGTCTTGATCTCGGCGTCGAGACCGATCGACTGGGCCGCCGCGACGGTAGCCTGCGACACGACCGTGAAGTCGTTGCTGATCGGCGCGGTCGCGAACACGATCTTCTCCCCGGTGGCGCCGGCGTCCTCGACGAGCTGCTTGGCCGCCTCGAGGTCTCGTGGATACTCCTCGAGTCCGCTGAAGGCGTCGACTCGGGTCTGCTCGGATGCCTCGCCCCACACGGACTCGGTCGTCAGGGCGTTCGACACGGCCCCGTACCCCTTCGCGGCCGCCTCGAGAATGCCCTCGCGGTCGAGCGCCATCATGAGCGCCCGACGCACCCGCGGATCGGAGAGCGGTCCGTCGGTGTCGGAGACGATCAGGTTCGAGGTGGCCGTGCTGAGGCCGAAGTACACGTCCCCGACGCCCGAGGCCTGCAGTTGCGCGATGCCGTCGGTGGGCAGCATCCAACTGCCGTCGACGTCGCCGGACTTCAGCGCGTTGATGCGCGCGTTCGCGTCGTTCATGAAGACGAACCGCACCTCACCGGACTTCGCGCGCAGGCTCTCGTCCCAGTAGTCGTCGAACCTCGTGAGCGTGATCGACTCCCCCGACTGCCACTCGGCGAGCTCGAACGGACCGGTGCAGTTGACGAGCCCGGTCGAGTTGCCGTAGTCGGCGCCCTTCTCGGCGAGCGTCGCGGCAGACTCGACGACGCCGGCCGATCCGCCCATGCCCTGGTTGAACTGCGAGTCGGGGATGGCCGTGGTGACCGTCACCTCGCGGTCGCCGGTCTGCTCGATCGCCGTGACGTTCTGGTACACCGAGAACCAGGACGACCCGACCTCGGGGTCGAGGTGCCGGCTCATGGAGGCGACCACGTCGGCGGCCGTGAGCGGCGAGCCGTCGTGGAAGCTCACCCCGTCCCGGATCCGGTAGGTCCAGGTCGTGGGGCTCGTCTGCTCGAAGGACTCGGCGAGGCCGGGGGTGAGCGTGTAGTCGGGATTCAACCGGAGCAGCGACTCGCAGACGTTGGAGAGCACCATGTTGTCGGCGTAGTCGAACGCGTACGCGTAGTCGAGGGAGTAGGGCTCGCCGTAGTTCGCCCAGGTGAACGAATCGATCTCCCCGGACGGGTCGGCCGTCTGTGCGGTGAGCTCCCAGTCGGGAGCCGACGGCGACGGCTGGGCCTGTGGGGTGCAGGCGCTGAGCACGAGGCCGCCGACGACGGCGGTGACGACCAACAGGATGCCGCGGCGTCGGGTGCTGCGGGATCGGAGAGCGGACATGGGGGCTCCTCAGCGGGTGGGGGTCGGGATGTCGATGGGCTCGCCGAACGCGCCGGCGTCGGCCGTCGATTCGGCGTCGGGACGCTCGTAGACCGCATCACCCTGGATCCAGGTCGATGCGACCGAGGCCAGGTGCAGGTCGGCGTCGGCGAGCGTGAAGGGATCGGGGCTGATCACCACGAGGTTGGCGAGGTATCCCTCGCGGACGTGGCCCGTGTCGTGCTCGCGGTGGTTCACGTAGGCGCTGCCCGAGGTGTAGGCCGCCAGGGCCGTGGCGAGGTCGAGTCGCTGGTGCGCGCCGCCGAGCGGTTCGGCGTCGATGCCGGGCGCCACCCTGGTCACGGCCACGTGGATCGCGGCGAGGGGGTCGGGCGATGACACCGGCCAGTCGCTTCCCGCCGCGAGCCGGGCGCCATGGCGCAGGAGGTCGCCGAACGGGTACTGCCGCGCCTCGGCATCGCGCTGGAGGAAGGGCAGGGTGAGGACGTCGATCTGGTCCTCGTGCGTGGCCCAGAGGGCTTGGAGGTTGGCGACCGCGTCGAGCTCGGCGAAGCGTGCGGTGTCGGCCTCCGCGACGACCTGGAGGTGGGCGAGGTGATGACGGCCGTCGCTCGCGCCGTTCGCGGCACGCGCCGCCTCGATCGCGTCGAGCGCCTCCCGGACGGCGCGGTCGCCGAGCGCGTGGAAGTGGACCTGCATCCCCTCGGCGTCCAGTGCCACGACGGCGCTCCGCAGCAGGCCCGGATCGACGAAGGAGATGCCCCGGTTGGCGGTGTCGTGGCCGTGGGCATCGCGGTACGGGGCCAGCATGGCCGCGGTCTGGTTCTCGGCGACGCCGTCGACCATGATCTTGACGGTGCCGAACGACAGCTGATCCTCGATTCCGCGTCGTGCGATCTCCTCGCGCCGCCGAACCATCCGATCGACCTGTTCCAGCCCGCCCGACCGCTCCCACCACTGCGCACCGACGACGTGCACTCGCAGCGTCCCCTCCTCGACGGCCCGCAGGTACGCGCCCGTCGGGTCGGAGATCCCGGCAGACGATCCGGCGACCAGCGCATCCTGCCACCCGGTGATGCCCATCGACAGCAGCAGTTCCTGGGCGCGGAGCAGGCCGCGATACGAGAGCTCCTCGCTGCCCGCCGGCCGAACACCGGCGAAGAGCTCGCCCGCCCCCTCGTGGAAGGTGCCGGCGGGCGATCCGCCGGGCTCGCGCTCGATCCGGCCATCGGCGGGGTCCGGCGTCGACGCGTCGATGCCCGCGAGTCGGATGGCGCAGCTGTTGGCCCACGAGCTGTGGTGGTCACGGCTCATGAGGAGCACCGGCCGATCGGGCACGACGTCGTCGAGCAGGGCGCGCTGCGGGGCTCCTCCGGCGAAGTGGTCCATGGACCACCCGCCCCCGAGGATCCACGGCTCGTCGGGGTTCGCCGCGGCGTACGCCGCGACCCGGGCGACCGCGTCGGCGGCATCCTCGGCCTCGGTGAGGTCGCACTGGAGCAGCTCGACGCCACCTCCGACCGGGTGGATGTGCGCGTCCTGGAAGCCGGGAGCGAGGAGGGCGCCGCCGAGATCGACGACGCGCGTTCGGGCGCCGATCAGCGCCGACGCCTCGGCCTCAGGCAGGATCGCCGTGATCCGGCCCCCGGAAACGGCGACCGCCTTCCCGTGCAGGGGCGAGCCGGATCCGGTGAAGACGGATCCGCTGGTGAACAGGACGTCGACAGCCACGTCGCCTCGATTCTTCGTTGGGTGTGGAGGCGACAGTATCGGCCGGCATCACAGACGTCAACAGTGTTGACAGCGACGTTGTCCGATTCGTTACACTGGCCTCGCACCCGACGCCGCACCGCAGCCGTGCGCGTGGCAGGATGAGTGCCGAACCAAGCGAACCGAGGGCAGGGGCGATGACGACCGCGACGGAATCACGACGCAGCGACGAGACGCGCGGGGTCGGCAAGGTCCGCTTGGACCGCGAGACGATCGTCGCCGCCGGCCTCGACCTCGCCGCCCGAACCGACGCGATCACCATCTCGGTCCGCGAGCTCGGCACGACACTCGGCGCCGACCCGACCGCGATCTACCGGCACTTCCGCAACAAGGAAGCGCTCATGCAGGCGCTGCTCGACGAACTCGACGCCCGGGCCGTCGCCGCCGTCACGGCCGATCCGTCCGAGTGGCGCGAACGGCTCAGGCAGCTCTCGACCGCGACCCTCGCCTCGTTCACCGCCCATCCGGCGATCGCCGTCGAGGCCGTCGTGCTCACGACGCACGGACCCGGCGAACTCGACGCGGTCGAGCTCATGCTCGACGCCTTCGCGCGCGCGGGCCTCGCCGACGACGAGCTCGTGCGCCACTACGCCCTGCTGGCCTCGCACGTGATCTCGACGGCAGCCGGCATCGCACGCGCCCGCAGCGGCCGTGGCGCGGGTGACGACGAGCCGAGCCCGTGGTTCGAGGGCCCGATCCTCGCCGACCCCCGCTCGCACCCCCGCATCGCCGAGCTCGGCCTGAAGCTCGCCGGCATCGAGGATCGCGACCTGTTCCACCTCGGGGTCGAGACGATCATCCAGTCGGCCGAGCGCAGCGCCGCGGCATCCGCCTGATCCCGCCGGGCGCGACAGGACGAGGGATGCCGCCACTCACCCCCGCGCGTGGATCCAGGACCGGTCGATGAGCGACGCCAGCACGTCGAGGTCGACGTTGCCCAGACGGCCCACCCAGATGCATCCCACGCCCAGCTTGACCTTGCCGAGGCGCTCGACGAGCTCCTCCCCGCCGGGGAGCTGGAGACCGTAGAGCGCCACGTTCGCCTTGCGCGGTGAGAAGCCGACGATGGGCCAATCGCCCTCGCGGCCCGTCTCGTAGCGGTAGTGCTGCACGCCGTAGCCGATGATCGAGGGACCCCACATGACGGCGTCGGTGTCGGTCACCCGGTCGAAGATCTCACGGAGCACGAAGCCGTCGTCGCGTCGGCCCGGAGGCTCGACCGCCTCGAGGAACTCGGCGACGGATGCCCCGGTCGGAACGGTCTTCGGCTCGGCCATGGTTCAGGGTATCGCCGGGTCGGGGCATCCGACAGCCCCCACCCGGCGAACGACCGACCGGACGGGCTACTCGCGGATCGCGGCGCCCGTGCGCTCCCCCGCAAGCGCGGCACCGGCGAGCTTGGCCTCGCTGGCCTCGGCCGCGGTGAGCGTGCGATCGGGCGCGCGGAAGCGCAGCGCGAACGTGAGGCTCTTCGACCCCTCGGGCACGCCGGCGCCGCGGTAGTCGTCGACGAGGTGCAGTTCCTCGAGCAGCGCGCCCGCGCCCTCGCGGACGGATGCCGCGACGACGCCGGCCGGCACGTCGGCGGCGACCAGCAGCGAGAGGTCCTGGGTCGCGGCCGGGAACGTGCCGATCGCCTGCGCCTCGGGCTGCGGCTCGGCGAGTTCGATGACCGCGTCGAGGTCGATCTCGAGCACGGCGACGACGCGGGGGAGGTCGGCCTCCTCGGCGATCGACGGCAGCAGTTCGCCGGCGAAGCCGACGCTGCGGCCGGCCACCCGGAGCTCGGCCGTCCGCCCGGGGTGCATCGCGTGATGCGAACCATGCACGACCTCGAACTCGGCGCCCGTGGCGAGGCCGATGCGGCGGACGGCGTCGAGCGCGTCGACGATGCCCGCGGGCACGGCGGCCTGACCCGGCTGCTTGGTGACGGCGTCACCGACGAAGAGGGCCGCGACGTGGCGAGGCTGCGGCGGGATGCCCGCGTCGAGGGCGGCGATCTCGTCGTCGCTCGGCAGCGCACCGCCGGCCGGGAGCTCGCTCGAGCCGTAGACGCGACCATCTTCGGGCAGGAACACCAGCCCGAGCTCGAAGAGCGCCAGGTCGACGAGGCCGCGGGAGCGGTTGCGCTTTGCCGCGCCGATGAGTCCCGGCAGGAGCGACCGCCGCAGGAGCGCATTGGAGGCGTCGAGCGCGTTCGCGAGCTTCACCGACGCGACCGGGCCGCCGTCGACGCTGCCGTAGCGCGCGTTCTCCTCGGCGTTCGCGAACGGGAACGAGAGCACCTCGGTCGCACCGCCGGCCGCGAGCACCTCGGCGACCCGTCGACGGATGCGCTGCGAGCGCGTGAGACCTCGCCCGGGGGGCGCCACGGGCAGGATCGACGGGATCCGCTCGTAGCCGCCGAGGCGTGCCACCTCTTCGACGAGCTCTTCACGACCCGTGAGGTCGGGGCGCCAGGTCGGCGGCACCACGGAGAACCCGCCGTCGACCCGCGTTACGACGCCGCCGATCTCGGCGAGGGCGTCGTGCACCTCCTCGACCGTGGACTCGATTCCGGTGACCCGTGTCACGTACCCGTCGGGAAGCAGGATCGCCGCGCGCTCGGGCGCGGTCTGGATGACCGAACCACCCTGGTCGGCCGTGCCGCCGGCGAGGTCGACCATGAGCTGCGCGACGCGGGCGACCGCGACCGCGCCGATGGTTGGGTCGACGCCCCGCTCGTAGCGCTTGGCGGCCTCGCTCGGCAGCTTGTGCCGGCGTGCGGTGCGCGCGATCGACACGGGGTCCCAGTGCGCGGCCTCGATGAGCACGTTGGTCGTGGACTCGCCCATCTCGGTCTCGGCGCCGCCCATGACGCCCGCGAGGCCGATCGGCCCCCGGTCGTCCGTGACGACGACGTCCTCGGCGTGCAGCGTTCGCGCCTTGCCGTCGAGCGTCGTGAACGGCTCCCCCTGGACCGCGCGCCGCACGACGATGCCGCCGCGGAGCGCGTCGAGGTCGTAGCCGTGGATCGGCTGGCCGAGCTCGAGCATGACGTAGTTGGTGATGTCCACGAGCAGCGAGACCGAGCGGATGCCGGCGAGCTTCAGCCGCGCGATCATCCAGGCCGGCGTCGGGCGCGTGGGATCCACGCCGCGGACGATGCGCGTCGCGAACGCCTGCGACGCGAGGTTTCCCCGGATCGGCGCGCGATCGTCGATGACGACGGGGAACGCGTCGGCCGCGACATCCGTCGGCTCGATCTCGCCGACCGGGTCGCGGAAGCGGGCGCCGGTCGCGTGGGCGTACTCGCGCGCCACGCCGCGGATCGAGAACGCGTAGCCGCGATCGGGCGTCACGTTCAGCTCGACGGCCGTGTCGTCGAGGCCGAGCAGGGCGATGGCGTCGGTGCCGACCGGGGCGTCGATGCCGAGCGTCGACAACCGGAGGATGCCGTCGTGGTCCTCGCCGAGGCCGAGCTCGCGCGCCGACGCGATCATGCCATCGGAGACGTGGCCGTAGGTCTTGCGCGCCGCGATCGGGAACGGACCGGGCAGCACGGCGCCGGGCAGGGTCACGACGACCTTGTCGCCGACGAAGAAGTTGCGGGCGCCGCAGACGATGCCGTGCACGGCCTCGCCGCCATCGGCCGCGGTCTCGCCGTCGGGCGCGACGCGGACCTGGCACCAGCGGATGGTCTTGCCATTCGTCTGCGGCTCCTCGACGAACTCGAGCACCTCACCGACAACGATCGGGCCGACGAGGTCGAAGGTGTGCACGTCCTCCTCCTCGAGGCCGACCTCGACGAGGGCGGCGTGCACCTGCTCGGGGGTGGTCCCGGGGACCAGCTCGACGTACTCGGCGAGCCAACTCAGCGGCACTCGCATGTCTCAGACCACCATTCCGAACTGCTGGGAGAAGCGGATGTCTCCCTCGACCATTTCGCGCATGTCCTGCACGTCGTTGCGGAGCATCAGCCCGCGCTCGATGCCCATGCCGAAGGCGAAGCCCGTGTAGACCTCGGGGTCGATGCCCGCCGAGCGCAGCACGTTCGGGTGCACCATGCCGCAGCCGCCCCACTCGATCCAGCGGGGACCCGTCTTGAACGTCGGGTGCCAGAAGTCGAGTTCCGCGGAGGGCTCGGTGAACGGGAAGTAGCTCGGACGCAGGCGCACCTTCGCCTCGTCGCCGAAGATCGACTTCACGAAGTGGTCGAGGGTGCCCTTGAGGTGCGCCATGGTGAGGCCCTTGTCGACGGCGAGGCCCTCGAACTGCATGAAGACGGGCAGGTGCGTCGCGTCGAACTCGTCGGTGCGGTACACGCGGCCCGGCGCGAGCACGTAGATCGGGACCTCGCGGTCGAGCATCGAGCGCACCTGGACGGGGCTCGTGTGCGTGCGCATGACGAGGTGCGCCTCAGGCGGGTCCACGAAGAACGTGTCCTGCATCGCCCGGGCCGGGTGGTCGGCGTCGAAGTTCAGCGCGTCGAAGTTGAACCATTCGCTCTCGACCTCGGGGCCTTCGGCGATCTCCCAGCCCATGCCGGTGAAGACGTCGCAGACCCGGTCCTCGAGGAGGGTCAGCGGATGCCGCGAGCCCACCGTGATGCGCGAGGGCAGCGCCGTGACGTCGAGCGCCTCGGCCTCGAGCTGGGCGGCCGCCTCGGCCGCGACGATCTCGGCCTCACGCGCGGTGAAGGCCTGGTTCACGCGCCCGCGGGCCCCGCCGACGAGCTTGCCGAGTGCGGCCTTCTGGTCGTTGGGGACGTTGCGCAACTGGGCGTTCAGCTGGGCGAGTTCGCTCTTCTCGCCGGTGTGCTCGGCGCGGACGGCCTTCAGCGCGGCTGAATCGCCGGCCGAGGCGATCGCGGCGAGGGCCGCGGCGACCGCGGACTCGACGGACTGCTCGGTGATTTCACGGGGCTCGGACACAAGGAACGAGTCTAGCGGTCGGCGCCCCATCGGGCTGCGCCCGCGGATCGGCTCCCGCGCGCTCGGATCAGGCCGGGCCCCGGCTCTCCGACTCTCGCGCCGAGGCGACGGCCTGCGCCATGAGCAGCGCCTGGTTCGGGTCCTCGACCGCGGCGCCCTTGCCCGTGCGGTAGCGACGATCGGTTCGACGCGCCAGCCAGCGAGCGAACCACGACAGTGCGAGGTCGATCACGAGGTAGAGCACGAAGGCGATGCACCAGAGCGTGAAGAGGTAGCGGTTGCCGTAGAAGCTGCCGAGGTTGTTCAGGGTGACGCGGAGCAGCTCGGGATAGCCGACGATGTACGCGAGCGACGTGTCCTTCAGCAGCACGACGAGCTGGGCGACGATGATCGGCAGCATCTGTCGGAACGCCTGCGGGAACTCCACGAGCATCTTGGACTGCAGCGGCCGCATGCCGACGCTGAGCGCCGCCTCGCGCTGCCCTCTCGGGAGGGCGACGAGGCCCGCCCGGAGCGTCTCGCCGATGAGCGCCCCGTTGTAGATCGCGAGGGCCGAGACCACGGCCCAGTACTGGCCCGTTCCGGCGACGAGCAGGATGAAGAGCATCATCAGCAGCACGGGCATGCCGCGGAAGAACTCGATGAGGACGGCAGTCGGGATGCGCACCCACGCGATCGTCGAGCTGCGCAGGAGCGAGAGGACGATGCCGATCGCGATGGCGAGCACCGCGGCGACGGCGGCGGCGCGCAGCGTGCCCCACACGCCGACGCCGATGATGAAGCTCCACATCTCGGGGTCGGCGACGATGGTCCACCGGACGGTGTCGAACATGCCGGGGAGCGTGATGCCGCCCGACTCGCGCGGCGCGTTCAGGGTCGCGAAGACCCAGCCGAGTCCCGCGACCACCACGACGGCCGTGACCGCCGAGAGGATGCGGGAGAGGCGACGGGCCTTGGGGCCGGGCGCGTCGAACAGGACACTGGCGCCGCTCATCGCTGCACCACCCACTTCCGCTCGAGTTTCGTCGCGAGCAGGCCGAGCGGCACGGTCACGATGAGGTAGAAGAACGCGACCCCGATCAGCACGGCGATCACGGCGTCGCCGTTCGCGTTGGCGAGCGTGCGGCCGACGCCGAACAGCTCGCTCACGAAGCCCACGCCGCCGACGACGGAGGTGTTCTTCGTGAGGGCGATGAGGACGTTGATGAGCGGCGGGATGGTCATGCGGAACGCCTGCGGCAGCACGATGAGCGAGACCGTCAGGCCGAAGCCGAGGCCCAGGCTGCGAGCGGCCTCCGCCTGGCCGACCGGCACGCCGTTGATGCCCGAGCGGAGTGCCTCGGCGATGAACGGCGAGGTGTAGACCGCGAGGGCGATCATGCCGGCGATGAGGTACGGCAGTTCGGAACCGAGGATCGGGAGGATGATCGCGCAGAAGATCACGACGAGCGTCAGCGGCGTATTCCGGATGATCTCGGTGTAGACGGTGGCGATCACCCGCAAGGTGGCGATCGGCGAGATGCGCATCGCGGCGATGAGCGTGCCGAGCACGAGCGCGCCCAGTCCGCCGACCGCGAGCAGCAGCAGCGTGACGCTGAAGCCCTCGAGGTAGAGCGGGAGATTCGCGATGACGACGTCCACGCGGTTCCTCTCGGTGGGAAGGATCGGACCCGGGCCCCCTCGGGAGCCCGGGTCCGTCGGGATCAGTAGCGGTCGACGGCCGGCGGCTCGACGAACGGCAGCACCGTGCCGGCCGTGGAGTTCCAGGCCTCCTCGTAGCGGCCGTCCTCGTAGGCCTTCTCCAGCACGTCGTTGATGAACATGCGGAAGTCGGTGTCATCCAGCTGCACGCCGATGCCGTAGGGCTCCTCGGTGAACGGCTCGCCGACGACCTTGAACTCGCCCTCGTTCTGGGCGGCGAGACCCGCGAGGATCACGTTGTCGGTCGACACGGCGACCACCTTGCCGCTGCGGAGCGGCTCGAGGCAGTTCGAGTAGGTGTCGGTCTCGAGGACCTCGGCACCGAGTTCCTTGAGGTTCGCGGCCGGGGTCGAGCCCGTGACCGAGCAGACCGGCTGGCCGACGAGGTCGTCCTCGCTGGTGATGTCCTCGTTGTCGGCCAGCACCAGGATCGACTGCCCCGCCATGTAGTACGGGCCGGCGAAGGAGATGACCTTCTTGCGCTCGTCGTTGATGGTGTAGGTCGCGACGACGAGGTCGACCTGGCCGCCCTCGATGAACGGCTCGCGGTTGGCCGAGACCGTCTCGGTCCAGGTGATGTTGCCCTCGTCGATGCCGAGTTCGGATGCGATGATCTTGCCGATCTCGACATCGAAGCCCTCGGGCTCGCCGGACGGGCCGACCAGGCCGAAGAGGGGCTGGTCGAACTTCGTGCCGATCGTGATCTCGCCGGCCTCCTGGAGCTCGGCCATGGTGGTTCCGGCCTCGAAGCTGGCGGCCGGTTCGGCCGACTCCTCGGCCTCGCCGCCGCCATCGCCGGCGCAGCCGGCGAGGGCGAGTGATGCGGCCGCTGCGGCCGCGACGAGGGCGATTCTCATGCGTGTCATGTCCGTTGCCTCTTTCTGTGTGGTGATTCCCCGCCGGACGCGCCGGCGCGGGTCTAGTGGTCGAGGATCTTGGAGAGGAAGTCCTTGGCCCGGTCGGACTTCGGGTTGTCGAAGAACTCGGCGGGCGTCGCCTCCTCGACGATGCGGCCGTCGGCCATGAACAGCACCCGGTCGGCCGCCTTGCGGGCGAAGCCCATCTCGTGGGTGACGACGATCATCGTCATGCCGTCCTTCGCGAGGCCGACCATGACGTCGAGGACCTCGTTGATCATCTCGGGGTCGAGGGCACTCGTCGGCTCGTCCATGAGGATGAGCTTCGGGTTCATCGCCAGCGAACGCGCGATCGCCACGCGCTGCTGCTGGCCGCCCGAGAGCTGGGCCGGGAGCTTCTTGGCCTGATTGGCGACGCCGACGCGCTCGAGGAGCGTCATCGCCTCGGCTTCGGCGGCCTTGCGCGACATCCGCTTGACCTTGATCGGCGCGAGCGTCACGTTCTCGAGGACGGTCTTGTGGGCGAAGAGGTTGAACGACTGGAACACCATGCCGACGTCGGCACGGAGCTTGGCGAGCCCGGCCCCCTCTTCGGGCAGCCGCTGGCCGTCGATCGAGATGGCGCCGGAGTCGATGGTCTCGAGGCGGTTGATCGCACGGCAGAGCGTGGACTTGCCCGACCCGCTCGGTCCGATGACGACGACCACCTCGCCGCGGTTCACGACGGTGTTGATGTCGTTCAGGACGTGCAGTTCGCCGTAGTGCTTGTCGACGTGCTCGACGACGACGAGCGGCTCCCCCCGACGCACCGAGATGTTCGACGTCGGCGGCGCAGGCTGGGTGGGCTCCATATCCCCCAAACTAGGGCGTCGCGACCCGGTACCGCGTGGGGGCACCGCCTTGGTTACCGTTTCGTAACCCGCGAGGAGGGCTCAACTGCTGCGTTGGGCGAACGCGCTCTCGTACAGGCACACGGATGCCGCGGTCGCGAGGTTCATCGATTCGGCGTGACCGTAGATGGGCACGGTGACGACGCGATCGGCCAGTTCGAGCTGTTCGTCGAGCAGGCCCCGCGCCTCGTTGCCGAACAGCCAGGCCGTCGGCCTCGCGAGGATGCCCTCGGTTCGGGCGACGAGCAGGTCGTCGCCCTTGACGTCGGCGGCGAGCACGGTGAGACCCGCCGCCCGCGCCCGGCGCAGCACGTCGTCGAGGTCCGCGCCGACGGCGACCGGCACGTGGAAGATCGAGCCCGTCGAGCTGCGCACGACCTTCGGGTTGTACAGGTCGACCGCCCGACCGGTGAAGACCACGGCATCGGCGCCGGCGGCATCCGCGGCTCGGACGATGGTCCCCGCGTTGCCGGGATCGCGCACCTCCTCGAGGATCGCGATGAGCTTCGGCGACGCCGCGAACACGTCCTTCACCGCCGTCGGGAACTGACGGCAGACCGCGACGAAGCCCTGCGGGGTGACCGTGTCGGCCATCGCGTCGAGCACCTCCTCGGTGACGTACTCCAGCTCGACGTCGGCGCCGTCGGCGGCCGCGACGATCTCGGGGTGGCGTTCGACGGCCGTCGGGGTCGCGAAGAGCTCGAGGACGAGTTCGGGACGGAAGCGCAGCGCCTCGGAGACGGCCTGAGGACCCTCGAGCAGGAACAGCCCGCTCTCGGAACGCGAGGCCTTCTTCGCGAGCTTCGCGACGGAGCGAACACGTGGGGAGCGGGGGTTCTCGAGCATGCGGCAAGTCTACGGTCGGCCATGTACGCCGCCGGGCACGCGGAACGGCCCGGCACCGCTCTGCTGATGACGCAGGGGTGCCGGGCCGTTCGAGACTGAGGAGCGCTGCTTACGCGGCGGTCTTCGGAGCCGAGGTGTCGGCCGGGAGCGCCTTCTTGGCGGACTCGACGAGGGCCGCGAAGGTCGCCGGCTCGTGCACGGCGAGTTCGGCGAGGATGCGACGGTCGACCTCGATGCCGGCGAGGCCGAGGCCCTGGATGAGGCGGTTGTACGTGAGGCCGTTCGCACGCGACGCCGCGTTGATCCGCTGGATCCAGAGACGACGGAAGTCGCCCTTCTTCTTGCGGCGGTCGTTGTACGAGTAGACGAGGGAGTGGGTGACCTGCTCCTTGGCCTTGCGGTACAGACGCGAACGCTGGCCGCGGTAGCCCTCGGCGCGCTCGAGGATGACCCGGCGCTTCTTGTGGGCGTTGACGGCCCTCTTCACTCTTGCCATGACTGTTCCTTACTAACGGGTCTCGCGGCTCAGTGGCCGAGAAGCTTCTTGATGACCTTGGCGTCGGGGGCCGACACGACCTTGTCCTGGTTCAGACGGGCCTTGCGCTTGGAGGCCTTGACCTCGAGGTTGTGGCGCATTCCGGCCTGCTGCTTCTTGATCTTGCCGCTGCCGGTGATCTTGAAGCGCTTCTTGGACCCGGAGTGGGTCTTCTGCTTCGGCATCTCGTGTGTCTCCTTGGTTCTGCCGCCAACTCGTGACGGACGTGGGGGTCTGGCCTACGCCTCGGCGGCGTCGGCCGTCTGCGTCTGGGGCTCGTCCGAGGCATCCGCCTCAGGTCGCGCCTTCGCCGCAGCACGCTGTGCATTCGCCTCGGCCTTGGCCTCGGACTTGTTCTTGAGAGGAGCGATCACCATGACCATGTTGCGACCGTCGATGGTGGGGTTCTGCTCGACCGTGCCGAACTCGGCCACGTCCTCGGCGAAGCGGCGCAGGAGGCGCACGCCCATCTCGGGGCGCGACTGCTCGCGGCCTCGGAAGAGGATCATGGCCTTGACCTTGTCGCCGGTCTTGAGGAAGCCGATCGCGCGCTTCATCTTGGTCTCGTAGTCGTGCTTGTCGATCTTGAGGCGGAACCGGACCTCTTTGAGGATCGTGTTCGCCTGGTTGCGCCGGGCTTCTTTCGCCTTCTGCGCAGCCTCGTACTTGAACTTGCCGTAGTCCATGATCTTGGCCACCGGCGGCTTGGAGTTCGGAGCGACCTCGACGAGGTCGAGATCGGCTTCCTGCGCGAGCCGCAGGGCCACCTCGATCTTCACGACGCCGACCTGCTCTCCGCCAGGACCCACGAGGCGGACCTCGGGAACGCGGATACGGTCATTGGTACGGGGATCGCTGATGCGGGTACTCCTCTACTCAAGCTTCTTCACTCGATGGGAGACCGGATGCCGCCCATCGTTCCGAGAGCGAAGATCCACGCACGCCGCACGGAATCACACCGTGCAACTCTGCGGCCCCCTGACTACTCCATGGCCTTGAAGGGCCGATGAAGCGGAGGGCGTTCAACCCGGTAACCTTGATGAAGCGGTATGCGCGGGTGGGAGAATCTCCACTTTCGTGCTGGGACCAGCCCAGCCGTGCCGGGGACGAGCCCCAGCAGTCCAGAGCATTGCTCCGGACCGAACGAGTCTAGCAGAGGATGTCTGTGACCAACAATTCCGGCGAGTCCGCCATGCCCACCGAGCACGAGGCGACGCACCACGCCGCGCACGAATCGTCGCATGACTCCTCGCAGGGTCCCGTCGACGACGCCACCCGCGACATCGCGGAGGTGCCCGCCGTCGAGATCATCACGACCGCTGCCGTGCACCTCATGAGCGCCGCCGCGGTGAAGGTCGGCCTCGCCGACGACCCCGAGGCGCAGATCGACCTCGACGAGGCGCGCAAGCTCATCAACGCGCTGGCCGGCCTCATCACCGCCGGCGCGCCCGAGATCAGCGACATGCATGCACGGTCGCTCCGCGACGGGCTCCGCTCCCTGCAGCTGGCCTTCCGCGAGGCCTCCGTCATTCCCGACGCCATCGGCCAGGGGCCCGGCGAGAAGTGGACCGGCCCCGTCAACTGAGTCGATGACGATGCGGTCGCACATCGCGATCGCACCGCGGCGCCGCGCGTCAGCGCTGGCAGTTGGGGCACCAGAAGGTGACGCGCTCCTCGAGTTCGGTACGGCCCAGCTCGCCCCGCTCGATGCGGGTTCCGCAGCGCCGGCACGGCTCCCCCGCCCGACCGTAGACCCACAGCCTCGCGCCGCGACGGTCGACCCCGGTGGTGACGCGCGCCACGCGATCGCGGTTCGCCACGATGAGGCGGCGCCCGAGGTCGACCGCCGCCTCGACGTCGACCCCGGCCCCCACGGCTCGCTGCGGGCGGATGCCCCGGAGGAAGCACAGCTCGTTCACGTACACGTTGCCGAGGCCGGCGAGGTTGCGCTGGTCGAGCAGCGCGACGGCGATCGGGACCTCGGGCGCCGACCCGATGCGGCGGACCGCCTCGGGCGCGTCCCAGTCGGGCCCGAGGAGATCGGGCCCGAGGTGGCCGACCGCGCGGGCCTCGTCGTCGAGCGGGATCACCTCGAGCAGGCCGAGTTCGAATCCGACGGCGACCGAGCCGGATGTCTCGAGGACGGCACGGGCGAGGTGGGCCGGGCGGTTCCACCGCTCCCCCGGCCGGAACACGCGCCAACTGCCCTCCATCTTCAGGTGCGAGTGCACGGTGAGATCGCCCGCGCGGATCAGCAGGTGCTTGCCCCGGGCGAGGACCTCGTCGACCGTTCGCCCGGCGAGGTCGACCGTCGCGTACTTCGGCACCCGGAAGTCGCTCCGCGTCAGGGTCTCGCCCTCGAGCGCCCGCCGCAGTCGCTCGGCGGCCTGGAAGACGGTGTCACCCTCTGGCATCGAGGCGCAGTCCCTTCGGCGTCTCGCCGAACCCGGCCGTCTTCAGCGCGGCGCCGAGCGGCGTGCCGAGCACGAACGCGGCGTTGACGCTCTCGACGGCGAGTCGGCGGACCCGCCCGGAGCGGACCAGCCCGGCGACCGCCTCGGCCGCCCGGCCGAGCACCGAGGGGTCGTCGACGTACGCGAGCATCGTCTTGCCGCCGCGCTCGACGTACAGCACGAGCTCGCCGTCGACGAGCACCACGATCGCGCCGGCCTTGCGGGCGGCACGGTGCGAGCTCTCACCCGGCGGCTCGGGCCACGGGAGCGCCGCCCCGTAGGCGTTGGCGGGATCGGTCGCTGCGAGGGCCAGCATCGACGGCTCCGGCCCCGAACCGCTCGAGGGCTCGCCCCGTTCGGCGCGGTCGGCGAAGCCGCGCAGGCGATCGACGGCCCCCGGTCCGGCGAACTGCGCCGCACCGAGCCGCTCGACGAAGTAGCCGCGGCGGGAGCGCCCCGAGTCCTCGAAGCCCCGCAGGGTGCGGTAGACGAGTGCGAACCCGCCGACGACCCCCTCGGCGACGGCGGTGCCACGGGTCACGACGCCGTACCGGTCGAGCAGGGTCTCCCCGAGCGCGTGCGCGCGCCTGGTCGCGTCGTCATCGGGCACGGGCAGGATCGACCACCGCCCGGCGACCGACGGCGGCCCCGACCGCATCACCGTGGACGAGGAGCGCGGCATCGCCGCGCGCCCACGGAGCATCCGTGACCGCGGAGTCGATCGTTGAGCCTTGTGCGCACTGCGGCCCCCGGCGATGAGGGCCCGGACGGGTGCGAACGTGTCGTTCGTGACGAGCCCCGCCCACACCAGCCCCCACAGGGCCTCGACGAGCTCGTCGTCGGCCACGGGATGATCGAGCTCGCCGAATCGGCCGATGGCGTCGGAGAGCTGCCGGAAGAAGAACGCGCCGCCCGACCCCAGGGCCACGAGCACCTCGCGCTGCAGCGGGGTCGTCTCGGCACCGATCGGCGGATCGAGGGTCAGCGGCGGGGAGTCCGCCAGGTGCAGCGTGATCCAGCCGTCGTCGCCCGCGAGGGCCGCCGACCCCGACCACACGATCTCGCCGGTCGCCATGAGCTCGTCGAGCATCGCCGGGCTGTAGTCGGCCACCCGGGCGGGCAGGACGAGCGATTCCCAGGCGGATGCCGGGATGCGGGCGCCCTCGAGCTGCTCGACGACCGAGAGCACGCCGTCGATGCCCCGCAGCGGCCGCCTCAGGTGCTGCCACTCCGGCAGGAACCGGGCGTAGGCGCGCTGGGGCACCGGCTCGACCTCGTGGCGGAGCGCAGCCAGCGAGCGCCGCCTGAGCCGCCGGAGCACCTCGGCGTCGCACCACTCGGTGGAGGTGCCGTTGGGCCGGAACTCCCCCTCGACGACGCGCCGCTCGTCGGCGAGCCGACGAAGCGCGGCCTTGGCGACCGCGACGCCGATGCCGAACCGCTCGGCGGCCTCCTCTGCGGCGAACGGCCCATGCGTTCGTGCATACCGCCCGACGAGGTCGCCGAGCGGGTCGCCGACCTGTTCGGCGAATGCGACGGCGACCCCGGGCGGGACGGGAACCCCCAGCGCATCGCGCAGGCGCCCGACGTCCTCGACCGCGGCGAGATGCTCCCGCCCGGCGAAGGTGAGGCGAACCGCGCGGCGGGTGGCGATGAGCTCACCCGCCGCCTCGAACGCATCGGTGCCCTCGGCCACGCGTGCGAGGAGCTCGGCGTCGGTGAGCGGGCCGAGCAGGCGCAGCAGGTCGGCCACGCCCTCCACCCCGCGCACCTTCCAGTCGGCGGCGAGGCGCTGCAGCTCCTGCTCGGTGGTCTCGATGACGCCCGGATCGAGGAGTTCGCGCAGCTCGACCCGACCGAGCAGTTCGCCGAGGAGGGTCGCGTCGATCGCGAGTGCGGCGGCACGACGCTCGGCGAGCGGGGAGTCGCCCTCGTACATGAAGGCGCCGACGTAGCCGAACAGCAGCGAGCTCGCGAACGGGCTCGGCGACTCCGTGGTGGTCTCGACGAGTCGAACGCGCCTGGCCGCGATGTCCCTGGCGAACTCGACGAGCGCCGGCACGTCGTAGACGTCCTGGAGCACTTCCCGCACCGTCTCGAGGATGATCGGGAACGTCGGGAAGGCGCTCGCGACCTCGAGGAGCTGGGCCGAGCGCTGGCGCTGCTGCCACAGCGGCGAGCGCCGCCCCGGCTGGTAGTTCGGCAGGAGCAGCGCGCGCGCCGCGCACTCCCGGAACCGGCTCGCGAAGAGCGCCGAGCCGCCGACCTCGTCGGTCACGAGCTGCTCGAGCTCCTCGGCCTCGAAGACGAAGAGGTCTGCGCCCGGCGGATCGACGCCCGTGTCGGGGATGCGCACGATGATGCCGTCGTCGGCCGCGACCGCCGCGCCGTCGACGCCGTGCCGCTCGCGCACGCGCGCCGCGACGGCGAGCGCCCACGGCGCATGCACCGGCATGCCGAACGGCGAGTGCAGGATGACCCGCCAGTCGCCGAGCTCGTCGCGCGTGCGCTCGACGACGAGCGTGCGGTCGGAGGGCACGTGCCCGGTCGCCTTCGCCTGGTCGGCGAGGAACGTGATGAGGTTCGTCGCAGCGAAGCCGTCGAGCCCGGCATCGGTGATGCGGGCGCGGGCCTCGGCCTCGGGGGCGGCGGCGACCTCGCGCATGAACGCGCCGAGTGCACGGCCGAGCTCGGCGGGACGCCCGAGTCCGTCGCCCTTCCAGAACGGCACCCGCCCGGGCTGCCCGAACGCGGGCACGACGTTCACCCGGTCGAAGGTGATCTCCTGGATGCGCCAACTGGTCGCGCCGAGCGCGAACACGTCGCCGACCCGCGACTCGTAGACCATCTCCTCATCGAGTTCGCCGACCCGCCGACCGCCGGCCTCGTCGCCGACGAGGAACACGCCGAACATGCCGCGGTCGGGGATCGTCCCGCCGCTCGTGACGGCGAGACGCTGGGCGCCTGGCCGACCCACCAGCGTGCCCGCCTCGCGATCCCAGACGACGCGAGGACGGAGCTCGCCGAACCGATCGGAGGGGTACCGCCCCGCGAGCAGGTCGAGCGTCGCCTCGTATGCCGACCGCGGCAGGTTGCCGAACGGCGCCGCACGCCGCACGGCGTCGAACCATCCGTCGACGTCGAGGGCCTCGAGGGCTGCGGCCGCGATGGTCTGCTGGGCGAGGATGTCGAGCGGGTTCGCGGGCACCCGCATGGTCTCGATCGCCCCGGCCAGCATCCGCTCGCTCGTGACCGCGGCGTGCACGAGGTCGGCCCGCTGCTTGGGGAAGATGACGCCCCGGGACACCTCGCCGACCTGGTGGCCGGCGCGCCCGAGGCGCTGCAGGCCGCTCGAGACCGAGGGCGGGGACTCCACCTGCACGACGAGGTCGACCGCGCCCATGTCGATGCCGAGCTCGAGGCTCGAGGTCGCCACGACGCAGCGAAGGCGCCCGCTCTTCAGGTCGTCCTCGATCTCGGCGCGCTGCTCCTTGCTGACCGACCCGTGATGGGCGCGGGCGAGGAGCGGCGGGGCGCCGGAGGTCTGCCCCGACTGCGCCATGACGGCGGCGGGCGGTCCCCCCGCCGCGACCGCGACGGCGAGCGCCTCGCGCTCGGACGCCTCGAGGGCGAGTTCGTTCAGTCGGGCGGTCAACCGCTCGGCGAGCCGCCTGGAGTTGGCGAAGACGATGGAGGACCGATGCGCGAGCACCTGGTCGAGGATCGCCTGCTCGACGTGCGGCCAGATCGACCCGGTCGCGTCATCGCTCGCCGGGAGCTGGGCCATGTCCTCGACGGGGACCACGACGCGCAGGTCGAATCGCTTCTCGCTCGGTGGCGCGACGATCTCGACGGGGGCGCTCGCGCAGAGGAACCGGGCGACCTCCTCGACGGGCCGCACGGTGGCCGACAGCCCGATGCGCTGCGCGGGCTTCGGCAGCAGTGCGTCGAGACGCTCGAGCGAGAGCGCGAGGTGGGCCCCGCGCTTGGTCGCGGCGACCGCGTGGATCTCGTCGACGATGACCGTCTCGACGGTGCGCAGCGTGTCGCGGGCCTGCGAGGTCAGCATGAGGAACAGCGACTCGGGCGTCGTGATCAGGATGTCGGGCGGCGTGCGCAGCAGCGCGCGGCGATCGGAGGCGGGCGTGTCGCCCGAGCGCACGCCGACGCTCACGTGCGGCGGCTCGATGCCGAGCCGCTCGGAGACGCGGGCGATGCCCGTGAGCGGCGCCCGAAGGTTGCGCTCCACGTCGACGCCGAGCGCCTTCAGGGGCGAGAGGTAGAGCACCCGCGTGCCCGGCTCGGCGGGCGGCGGCCCGGAATGCAACCGGTCGATCGCGGACAGGAAGGCCGAGAGCGTCTTGCCCGACCCGGTCGGCGCGACCACGAGGGCGTGCGCGCCGCGACCGATGGCCTGCCATGCCGCATCCTGCACGGCCGTGGGCGCGCGGAACGACTCCGCGAACCACGTTCGCGTGGCTTCGGAGAAGGCGTCGAGCGCGACCACCCTCCCATCCTGCCGTGAACGACCGACATCCGCGCGGTGTGCCGTGCTCCGCGCGTCCGGTGTCTGGCGTCCGGGCGCGGGGCGTCAGGCCCCGAGCACGCGATGCACCGCGGCGAGCGCCGCCTCGACCGCCGCGGCATCCGTCGACCGGTTGCTGACCGAGAACCGCAGCACGTCCCGGTCGCGCCAGCGCGAGTGATGCGCGAGCGCCGCTCCGTCGGCGTCGAGCGCCCGGGCGATCTCGGCGACGTCGCGCCCGTCGAACGCCGCGCACACCTGCGTGAAGCAGACCTCGTTCAACACCTCGACGCCCGGCATGACGCGCAGCCCGGCGGCGATGGCCTGCGCCGCCTCGACCAACCCGTCGACGAGCCGGGCCACCCCGTCCCGTCCGAGCGTGCACAACGCGGCGTAGGTCGGTACGCCGCGCGCGCGGCGGGAGAGCTCGAGCACCCGGTCGTTGGCGTCGACGCCGGTCGAGGCCGCCGGGAGGTAGGCCGCATGCATCGTCATCGCGGCGACGAGGTGGGCGGGCTCCGCGACGGCGACGACGCCTGCGTCGTATGGCACGTTCAGCGTCTTGTGCGCGTCGGTGGTCCACGAGTCGGCGAGCTCGACGCCGGCGACGAGGTGGCGCAGCGCGGGGCTCGCGGCCGCCCACAGCCCGAACGCGCCGTCCACGTGCACCCAGGCGCCGGCCGCGTGCGCGACCGCCACGCAGGCCTCGAACGGGTCGGATGCGCCGGAGTGGATGTTGCCCGCCTGCAGGCACACGATCGCCGGCCCCTCGCCGTCGGCGAGCGCCGCCTCGAGCGCCGCGGGAACCACCCGGCCCTCGGCGTCGGAGGCCACGTCGCGCGGGCGCCCGAGGCCGAGCACGCGCAGCGCGACGTCCACGGACGGGTGATGCTCGTCGCCCGCGATGACCCGCACGGGCGGGGCCCCCTGGATGCCGAGTTCGGCGTCGTCCCATCCGGCGCGCTCGAGCACCGCATGGCGCGCGGCCGCGAGCGCGACGAGGTTGGCGGTCGTCGCCCCCGTCGTGAACCCGGCGACCGTGGTGGCCGGCAGCCCGAGCAGTTCGCAGATCCACTCGCCGGCGAGCTCCTCGGCCGCGTTCACGCCTGGCGTCACCTCACGGAGCGCCGAGTTCTGGTCCCAGGCGCTCACGAGCCAGTCGGCCGCGAGCGCCGCGGGCGCCGTGCCGCCGATGACCCACCCGAAGAATCGGGCGGATTGCATCGCCATGAGGCCCGGCTCGACGGCCCGGGCCAGCGCCTCGACCACGTCGACGGCGTCGGACCCGGTGCGGGGCAGCTCGCGCCCGAGCCGGTCCTTCACGGCCTCGATGCCCGTGACCGGCACGATGGGGCGGCTCGGCATCCCCTCGAGCCAGGCGCCGGAGATCCGGGCCGCCGCCGCGAGGGGCGCGCCGAACTCGTCATCGGACTGCGGTACTCGAACCATGCGCCCCTCCAGGCGTGATTCTGCACCCGACGCGAAGCGGCGGCAACCTCGCGCAGCCGTCAGCAGCCGTCAGCAGCCGTCAGGCCGAGGCCGGCGCCGCGCGCAGCCGCACCTTCAGCGAGTCCACGCCGGTGGCGATCGCATCGTCGGCGGCCCAGCGCTGCGCGAGGCGCGCGAGCACGATGTCGAGCTCCGAGCGATCGAGGCCGCTCACCAACGACAGCTCCACGACGAGTTCCGGCCCGGCGAGGCGCGCGTCGGGGTCACCGGATTCGAGGTCGAATCCGAGCACCGCGAGCTCGGTCGAGATCGATCGTGCGAAGGCCATGCGGACCTCGGCCGATTCGAACGACGGATGCCACGGCTGCGACTGGGCGACGGCCCAGATGGCCGGCCGACGCAAGACGAACTCGGTCGGCGAGCCGGGATCCAGCACGACGAGGTCGGTGCCCTCGTCCGCCGCAGCCAGCGCGACCCTGATGCCGTCGGCGGGGACCGGTCGTGCGAGCGGGTTCCATCTGGACATCGCCTCGACCGAGGCGAAGACGGGCAGCACGCGCCGGCCGTCCGGCCCCTCGACGGTGACGATGGAGAGCTCCTGGCTCTTCTCGATCGCGAGTCCGTGCTCGCCGACCTCGGTTCCGCCGTCGCCCAGCTCAGCGAGGAGCGGGATGAGCAGCCGTGCCCCGCCGAAGGCCGCGACCACCTCGGCCTGGCCTCCGTCGCCGCTGCGGAACGCGGAGAGCGCCGCCGCGAGCGCCTCCGGGGCGCCTCCGTCATCGGCCGCGTGCGGATTCGGAGCGAACGACCGCCCGGCCCACGGCGCGCCGGCCGAGTCCGTGCGACCACCGGGCTGCGCGTGCTGCTGGTCGGGGTCGAGCCCAGGCACGGCATCGGCCGCGACCTCGGGTGCGCTCGCCCCCTCGGGCGAGGCTCCGGGCTCGCCGCTCACGCGCCGCGCCACGGCATCCGCGTCCCGGGCACGGTCGCCGGGCTCAGTGGGATGCGACATCCAGCGCCTCGGGCAGCGTGAACGCGCCCGCGTAGAGCGCCTTGCCCACGATCGCGCCCTCGAGGCCGAGCGGCACGAGTTCGCGGAGCGCGGCGATGTCGTCGAGGTTCGAGATGCCGCCGGACGCCACGACGGGCCGGTGCGTGCGGTCCATGACCTGACGGAGGAGGTCGAGGTTCGGCCCCTGCAGGGTGCCGTCCTTCGTCACGTCGGTGACGACGTACCGGGCGGCGCCCGCCTCCTCGAGGCGGTCCATGACCTGCCAGAGGTCACCGCCGTCCTTCGTCCAGCCGCGTGCCGCGAGCGTGGTGCCGCGCACGTCGAGCCCGACGGCGATCGCCTCGCCGTACTGCGCGATGACGGAAGCAGCCCACTCGGGGTTCTCGAGCGCCGCGGTGCCGAGGTTGATGCGCTTCGCGCCGATCTCGAGCGCGTGCTCCAGCGACTCATCGTCGCGGATGCCGCCGGAGAGTTCGATGTTCACCCGGCCGCGCACCTGGCGGATGACCTTCTTCAGCACGCCGCCGTTCGAGCCGCGCCCGAAGGCCGCGTCGAGGTCGACGAGGTGGATCCACTCGGCACCCTGCTCGGCCCAGTCGACCGCCGCATCGATGGGATCGCCGTAGTTCGTCTCGGTACCGGCTTCGCCCTTGGTCAGGCGAACGGCTTTGCCGCCCGCCACGTCGACCGCGGGAAGCAGCACGAGGCGGGGGGTCTTGTTGAACTCACTCATCACTGTCCTCGGGAATTCGGATGCCGCAGAACCGCGGCATCGGCACAGTCACAGAATCCTAGCCCGCACCGGGCGCAGCGCCCGGATCGTGTGACGCGCCCGGTCGGTCACTCGAGCGAGCGCAGCCAGTTCGACAGCAGTCGGATGCCGGCATCGGCGGACTTCTCAGGGTGGAACTGCGTCGCCGACAGCGGGCCGTTCTCGACCGCGGCGAGGAACCTGCCGCCGTGCTCGGCCCAGGTGAGCCTCGGTTTCGGGAACGGCGGCATGACGTCGAGCGTCCACTCCTGGGCGGCGAACGAGTGCACGAAGTAGAAGCGCTCGTCGGCGATGCCGTCGAAGAGCACCGAGCCCTCGTCGGGCTGCACGGTGTTCCAGCCCATGTGCGGGAGGACCTCGGCCGGGAGTTCGGCGACCGTGCCCGGCCATTCGCCGAGCCCCTCGGTCTGGGTGCCGCGCTCGACGCCGCGCTCGAAGAGCACCTGCATGCCCACGCAGATGCCGAGCACGTGCCGCCCCCCGGCCAGGCGCCGGTCGATGATCTCGTCGCCGCGCACGGCCTTCAACTGCGAGACGACGGCGTCGAACGCGCCCACGCCGGGCACGAGCAGGCCGTCGGCCTCGAGGGCCGCCGCCCGGTCGGCCGTGAGCTCGACCTCGGCGCCGGCGCGCTCGAGCGCCTTGGCCGCGGAGTGCACGTTGCCCGACCCGTAGTCGAGCACCACCACGCGCCGAGGACGACTCACAGGGCCCCCTTGGTCGAGGGGATGCCGGAGACGAGCGGATCGAACGCCTTCGCCTGGCGGAACGCCCGCGCGAACGCCTTGAACTCCGCCTCGGCGATGTGGTGCGCGTCGCGCCCGCCGAGCACGTTCACGTGCACCGTCAGGCCCGCGTTGAACGTGATCGCCTCGAAGACGTGGCGCACCATGGAACCCGTGAAGTGGCCGCCGATGAGGTGGTACTCGAACCCGGCGGGCTCGCCGGCGTGCACGAGGTAGGGCCGGCCCGAGATATCGACGACCGCCTGGACGAGCGCCTCGTCGAGGGGCACGAGGGCAGCGCCGTAGCGGGAGATGCCGCGCTTGTCGCCGAGCGCCTGCCTGATCGCCTGCCCGAGCACGATTCCCACGTCTTCGACGGTGTGGTGCACGTCGATGTGGGTGTCCCCGGAGGCCCGCACGGTGAGGTCGGTCAGCGAGTGCTTCGCGAACGCCGTGAGCAGGTGGTCGTAGAACGGCACCGAGGTCTCGATCTCGCTGGCGCCCGTGCCGTCGAGGTCGATCGAGAGGTCGATGCTCGACTCGCTCGTCTCGCGCTGCACCCGGGCCGTGCGCGGGGCGTTCGAAGTGGTCATGCGTCCATCCTATTCGCGGCGCCGGACGCGGATCCGGGTGCGAACCCGGCGATCGCCTCGAGGAACGCGGTCGTCTCGGCCTCGGTGCCCGCGGTCACCCGGAGGCAGCCGGGAAGACCGACGTCACGGATCAGGATGCCGCGCTCGAGGAGCCCCGTGAAGACCGCGGCCGGGTCGTCGACGCCACCGAACAGCACGAAGTTCGCACCACTGCGGTACGGGTGGAACCCGAGGCGCGCGAGCTCCTCGGAGATGCGCTCGCGCTGCCCGCGGATGTCGTCGACCATCGCGAGCATCTCGTCGCTGTGCGCGAGTGCCGCGAGCGCCGCCGCCTGGGTGAGGGCGGACAGGTGGTACGGAAGCCGAACGAGCCGGAGCGCGTCGACGACGGCGGGGTCCGCGGCCAGATAGCCGACGCGGGCACCGGCGAAGGCGAACGCCTTGCTCATGGTGCGCGAGACGATGAGTCGAGGACGACCGTCGAGCAGTTCGAGCGCGCTCGGCGTGCCGGCGTCGGCGAACTCGTGGTAGGCCTCGTCGACGACCACGATGCCGCGCGCGGCCTCGACGACCGCCGTGATCGTCTCGTGCGAGAGCGGGGTCCCTGTGGGGTTGTTCGGCGAGCACAGCAGCACGATGTCGGGGTCGTGCTCGCGCACCGCGGCCACGGCGGTCTCGGGGGTGAGCTCGAACTCGTCGTCGCGCCCGCCCACGACCCACGCCGTGCCGGTGCCCGTGGAGAGGAGCCCGTACATCGAGTAGGTCGGTGCGAAGCCGAGCGCCGTGCGCCCCGGTCCGCCGAACGCCTGCAGGACGTGCTGCAGCACCTCGTTCGACCCGTTGGCCGCCCAGATCTGGTCGGCGGCGAGTCCGTGACCCAGGTAGCGCGCGAACGCCGCTCGGAGCTCGGAGAACTCGCGGTCGGGGTATCGGTTCAGCTGGAGGATCGCCGCCGCAACCCTGGCGACGATGTCGTGGGCAACCGCCTCGGGAATGGGATGCGTGTTCTCGTTGACGTTCAGCGCGACGGGCACGGCCTTCTGCGGCGCGCCGTAGGGGCTTCGGCCGCGGAGGTCATCGCGGATGGGCAGGTCGTCGAGGGTGGTCACCCGATCAATGCTAGCGATGCGACCAGCGGCGCCTCTGCCGCCGAGACATGCAGTGAGATGCTCACCGCACGGCGGGCAGGGCGAGCCGCTGCCCGGGCTGCACCGTGGAGTCGTCGAGCCCATTGAGCCGCATGATCTCGGAGATGATCTCGCGCGGATCGCTGCCCGGGGCGATCGATTCCGCGATGCCCCAGAGCGACTCGCCGTCGGCGACGGTCAGGTAGGAGAGACCGACGTTGGAGGGCGCATCGACTTCGGCCGCCGCTCCCCCGCTGCCGAGCACCAGGACGGCTGCGAACACGGCGACGGGAATCGCGGACAGGATCGTCAGGACGACTCGCCCGCGCCGGGTCAGCCGCAGGCGGCTCCGTACTCCGTCGAAGGCATGCGGGTCGAATCCGCTCGTCGCGGAGTTGCCGGCATACGAACCGGTGACCATCACTGCGCTCATCTCGCACCTCCTGAAGCGAGTCGCATCCGGCCCTCGGCCGGGAGGGCCGGATGCGAAACTCTGTTCCGAATATATCTTCGAATATCGAACATCGCAAGAACCTCGTCTCGAGCGAATCTCGCCACGGATCTCGCGACACACTCGAACGCATGTTTGCCGCACCCCTGCGGGGCGGATACAGTTTCGAATGTCCGACGACAGTCGATCAGACACCACCGACATCGGTTCGATGGACCGGAACTGAGGAGCGACGATGAGCACCGAACTCGACGACCTGCGCGAGTCCGGCCGCAGCCGACGCCGCAAGAGCCTCAGTGCGAAGCAGATCGCGATCCTCGAGGCGATCCAGCGCTCGGTCGCCGGCCGCGGCTACCCGCCGAGCATGCGCGAGATCGGCGACGCCGTCGGCCTGTCCTCGCTCTCGAGCGTGACCCACCAGCTCAACCAGCTCGAGCTCGCCGGCTACCTCCGCCGCGATCCCAACCGGCCCCGTGCGCTCGAGGTGCTCATCGAGCTCCCAGGCACCGAGAGCCGCACGGCCTCCGTGGGCGAACCGACGCCCGTCGGCGACGCCGCGATGGTCCCCCTGGTCGGCCGCATCGCCGCCGGCATCCCGATCACCGCGGAACAGCAGGTCGACGAGGTCTTCCCGCTCCCGAGGCAGCTCGTCGGCAAGGGCGAGCTGTTCATGCTGAAGGTCGTCGGCGACTCCATGATCGATGCCGCCATCTGCGACGGCGACTGGGTCGTGGTGCGCTCCCAGCGCACCGCCGAGAACGGCGAGATCGTCGCGGCGATGCTCGACGGCGAGGCGACCGTCAAGGTCTTCCGGCAGCGCGACGGCCACACCTGGCTGCTCCCCCGCAACAGCGCCTTCGAGCCCATCCTCGGCGACGCCGCCGACGTGCTCGGCAAGATCGTCGCCGTCCTCCGGTCGGTCTGACGGACAGCGCCGTTCCAGGCCTGCCCTGAAACAGCACGGCGGGCGACGCATGACGCGTCGCCCGCCGTTCGCGTTCCGCGGGCGCTAGATGTACTGACCTCGACCGTTGTTGATTCGGTCGATGGGGGTTTTGCCTCCGATGCCGAGGTGGGTTCTGTCTAGGTTGTAGTGGTCGAGCCAGGTTGGCAAGGCTGCTGCGCGTTCCGTGTTGGATGC
>NZ_WBIR01000026.1 GCF_009749395.1 Agromyces salentinus | reverse complement strand
CGCCCACGGAAGACCCTCGACTACGACACCCCAGCACGACGCCTGAAACACGAACACCGCACCCCGCAACCAGCACTCCGATAGCCTGCAACCACCTGTCCTGTTGCGTCGATCATCAGAATCCGCCCGTGCCTGTGCGGGCGATTTCATCGGGCCGGGTAAACGGGCACCTCATCCGCCAGGCACAGCGAGCTCACTCGAAGATCGGGTTGCGCCCGCTGCGCGACCGGCTTGCGGGCTCCGTTCTCGCACCGATACCGCTCAAGCAGCGGCACAGCCAGAAGGTCCTAGTCGCCGTATTCGTCGCAGTCGATGCCAGCTCCCAGGCTCGCCAGAAGCGCGAGGGTCTCAGCCTCGAGATGCCAACCGAGGAGTTGATGCTGACCAGCCAACTTCGTGAGCACGTCGCCGGTTGGGCAGACTGCATCATCGAGGTTCTCTTGTTCGCCATCCTCAGCATCGAAGTAGCGGACGATCCCAAGTTGCGCACTAACGTCGGTACTTGTGACGAGTTCGCGGATCCGGTCCGCGAGCGGGCGAACGCGGTGAATCACTCTTTCGACCTGGTGATCACCGGTGAGCCCCGGCTCATCACACCGGAGCCCCCAAAGGTGCTCGACCGGAACCGGCGGGTTGTCGCGCTTGCTGCCTCGCACAGAGGACCTATCCGGTTCAACACCAAGCGCGTCCGTTATCGCGACCGCTGAAATGGTCTTGCTGTAAAGGCTGAAATCGACGAATTGGCGGATGCGCACCGACCAAGCTTGCGTGGCGTTCAACGTGAAGGCAAGCGGGGCGGCCTTGAGGCCCATGCTCCGCTGACTCAGCCGTTCGGCGTCCTTGGCATACGCGAACCGAGTGGCCGCGCGCAGAAGGGGATCCATTCCGGGCGTTCGTTGTCAGTTGTCGTGCCGCGATGCGGTGGAGGCCGCGCTCCGCTTCTTAGGGCGACCCGGAAGCATCAACTTGTCTCCATTCCTAGTGGAGCGGAATGCGCGGAGTTCATCGCGGCCACCGGCCACTGCGAGGACCACCGCAATCAGAGCCCCAATGCCTATGAACCATCCCATGATCGGACGCTACGCCTGCCTCGCGACTCTGTACAGCGGTCGGCGCATAGAGCGGCTGCCCGCAAGCCGGTCGTCGAGCGAACGTCCGCAGGTGGATCCGCTTACGGGCCGCGGCGGGCCGCTCGCCGATGCCGGCCAAGGTGTAGGAATTTGCCATCTACCATGGAATTCCGCCATCTCCGCCGCTGACAAATGCCGTGAATTCCGGGCCATAGCGACATCTCCGAGCGGAACCTACAGCTACTCCGCCTCGGGGTTGCCCGCCCACCAGCCGAGCGTGTGGTGGATGTGCCGGTGCATGAGCGCCCGCGCGCCCTGCGCGTCGCCCTCGGCCAGGTGCTGCAGGAGCACGAGGTGCTCGGCGGCCGACTCGTCGAGGCGCTTGGACTCGAGCATGTCCGACAGCCCGACGAGGCGCGTGCGCGAGCGCAGGTCGGCGACCGTGGCGACGAGCAGCCGGTTGCCGAGCAGCCTCGTGAGCGTGAGGTGGAACTCGAGGTCGGCCTCGAGGTAGCTGCGCAGGTCGCCCGACCTCGCCCCCTCGACGATCTGCTCGGCGAGCGCCTGCAGCCCGGGCAGCTGCTCGGCCGGGAACCGGCGGGCCAGTTCCTCCATGGCGGGCGGCTCCAGCAGCTGACGAACCTCGACGATCTCGCGCAGCGCCTCGGGGCTGACGGTCGTCACGCGGAAGCCCTTGTTGCGCACGGGCTCGACGAAGCCCCGGCTCTCGAGGTCGAGCATCGCCTCGCGCACCGGGGTCGCCGAGACGTCGAACTGGGTGGCGAGCGTGGGCACCGTCAGCAGCTCACCCGGCGCGAGCTCTCCCGAGATGATCGCCGCCGAGAGCGCCTGCTCCACGCGTGCGCGAAGGCTCAGCTGCGCCTCGACCGGTCGGATCGCCGTGACGGCCATCTCGATGTCCTCTCTGTGGGAGGTGCCGATGCCGAGCCGGTCACTGCGCCCGCATCCACTGCTCGATGCCGGTCGCGTCGATCGGCAACGCCGCCGACAGCACCTCGGATCCGCCGGTCGTGACCAAAATATCGTCTTCGAGTCGAACTCCGACACCACGCAGCTCCGGGGGCACGGTCGTGTCGAACGCGTGGAAGTACAGGCCGGGCTCGACCGTCAGCACCATGCCGGGGGTCATCACGTTGCCCTGATAGGCCTCGTAGCTCGACCTGGCGCAGTCGTGCACGTCGAGGCCGAGGTGGTGGCCGATGCCGCAGACGAGGTAGCGGCGGTGGTGCTGGCCCTCGGGCGAGAGCGCCTCGTCGACCGAGACGGGCAGCAGTCCCCAGTCGGACAGCCCGGTCGCGATGACCTCCATCGCGGCGGTGTGGAAGTCGGTGAACGGCCGGCCGGGGGCGACGGCCGCGAGTCCGGCCCGGTGGGAGCGCTCGACGAGGTCGTGGGCCTCGCGCTGGGCCGCGCTGAAGGCGCCGGACGCGGGGAAGGTGCGCGTGACGTCCGCCGTGTAGTACGTGCGGTTCTCGACGCCCATGTCGAGCAGGAGCAGTTCGTCGGGCTTCACGGGTCCGTCGCAGCGCACCCAGTGCAGGGTCGGCGCATGCTCGGCCGAGCCGACGATCGTCGCGTACCCCGGGCCGTTGCCGAACGTGCGGGCATGACGGTCGAACGTGCCCTGGAGCCAGCGCTCCCCGCCGAACCCGATCGCGTTGGGCACCTCGCGGATGACGCTGCGGAAGCCCTCGACGGTGGCGTCGACCGCGCGGCGCAGTTCCTCGACCTCCCACTCGTCCTTGATCATGCGGAGCTCGGCGAGCACGCGGCCGAGCTCCGCCGAGCGCGGCACGCCCGCGAGCGCCGGGTGCCCCGAGTTCAGGGTCCCGGTCAGCAGCACGTCGCGCGACCGGCCGACGACCTCGGCGAGCCGGTCGAGCGTCCGCACGTCGAGTTCGAGCGCCGCCGCCCAGTCGCCCGTGCCGGGCGCGGATCCGACCCACAGCTCGCCGTGCGCGGCGTTGGCGAAGAAGTCGGGGTCGCCGGGATACGCCGGCGCCGGGATGAACAGCGTGGCGTCGTGGCCGGCCCCGGCGGGCGTCAGCACGAGCACGGCGCCCTCCGCGGAGCATCCGCTCAGCCAGAAGAAGTCGCTGTCGGGCCGGAAGTCGTAGTTCGTGTCGTTCGCCCGCACCGGCGCGGCTCCCGAGGCCACGACGATCGTGCGACCGGGCAGCGCCGCGCTCAGGCGCGCGCGATGGGCGGCGGATGCCGCAGCCACGCCGGGCTCGACCGGCGGCGTGCGATCGGGCACGTCCCAGCCGGTCGCCATGTACTCGAGGAACGCGGGCACCTCGCGCAGGCGCGGCAGCCGCGGGTCGCGCGTGGCCGGGGCCGGCATGGAGGATGCCGAGCCCGCGGGCGCTGCTCCCCCATGACCGTGCCCCGCGTGCGCGGCGTGCGCGTGCCCCGCGTGCCCGTGCTGGTTCATCGTCGTCTCGCTCATGCCGCTCGCTCCTCCGTCTGCTCGCGGAGGGGTCCGCCGAGCTCGTCGACGAGCCGGAACAGTCGCGGGACGACCCGCTCCGCGCCGATGCCGTCGTGTTCGTACTCGTTCGTCACCCAGGCGCGGGCGTTGCCGACGTGGTCGGCGGTCTCCAACTGCAGGCCCGCGTCGACGTACATGTCGTCGAAGTACACGGCCGCGGAGAGGGGCACCTCGTTGGCGGCGAGCCGGTCGAGGTCGTAGAGCGCACTCCACTCGGTGCGCTCGGCGAGCAGCTCGACGGCCGCCTCGAACGGCTGCAGGGCCCGGATCTCCCGGAACATCCAGGGGTACATCATCTCGCCGGTCATGAGCAGCGGCCGGGCCGCCTCGGCGAACTGCGGCAGCCGGTCGCGCTCGGCCTGCGCCGCCCAGTTCGTCGCGCCCGTGGCATCCGACGCGTAGATCGACTCCTGCATGACCGCGAACAGCGGGTTGTCGCTGTACGAGCTGCGCGCCTCGACCTGGGCGAGGAAGGTGCCGGTGAGGTCGTCGGATGCCACGTCGAACGCCTCGTCGATGAGGAAGTGCATGCGCTCGAAGCCGGGCTTCATGCCGAAGTCGATGCCGAGGCTCTGGAACCGCCGCACCGTGAGCAGGTCGCCGCCCGGCAACACCACGTCGCCGGCCGAGAGCCGGTCGGCGATGCGCGCGAGCGTGTCGGCGTGGTGGGGATACCTGGCGAGGAACTCGCGGTTCTTCGCCTCGACGCGCGGGTACGTGCGCCGGTACACCTCCGCGGCGTCCGGCCGGACGCTCGCGAGCCCGCCGGTGACGTAGCTCGCGGCGAGCCCCTCGGGAGCCTGCGACAGGTACGTCAGCGTCAGGAAGCCGCCGTAGCTCTGGCCGAGCGTCGACCAGCGCCGACCGCCGAACACGGTCTTGCGCAGGTGCTCGGCGTCGGCGACGATCGAGTCCGCGCGGAAGCGGGTCAGGTACTCGGCCTGTGCGGCCGCGTCGCCCACGCCGGCGATGACGCGCCCGTCGACACGAGAGCTGCGGCCCGTGCCGCGCTGGTCGAGCAGCACGACCCGGTGCTCCTTCAACGCCTCGCCGACCCAGCCGTCGGGCCCGGTCGGCCGCGGCCCCTTGCCGCCCGGTCCGCCCTGGAGGTAGACCAGCACCGGCAGGTCGTCGCGGCGCTTGAGCGGGTCGACGAGCTCGCGCGCGAAGACCTGGATCGTGCGGGCGTCGGTGTCGTCGAACCAGTTCAGCGGCACCTCGACGACGTGGTCGCGCACGTGCATGCCCGGAATCGTGTACTCGGCGGTGATCACGCGCCGGCTCCTTCCTCGGCGAGCATCCGAGCACGTCGGAGCTCCCATTCGGGGTCGATCTTCGGCACCGCGGCGAGCAGCGCCTTCGTGTAGTCGTGCTGCGGCCGCTCGAAGATCGCATCGCGGTCGCCCTGTTCGACGATACGGCCCCGGCTCATGACTGCGACGGTGTCGGCGATCTGGCGCACCACCGCGAGGTCGTGCGCGATGAACACGTAGCTGAGGCCGAGCTCGGCCTGCAGCGAGTTCAGGAGGTTGATGACCTTCGCCTGCACGGAGACGTCGAGCGCGGAGACCGCCTCGTCGCAGATCACGAGCTTCGGGCTCACGGCGAGCGCCCTGGCGATGCCGATGCGCTGCGCCTGGCCGCCCGAGAACTGGGCGGGATACCGCTGGGCGTGGTCGGGGTTCAGGCCGACCCGCTCGAGCAGCTCGCGGACGAGCGCGCGCTTGCCGCCCGCCGGCGAGATGCCCTGGTAGTCGAGGGGCGCCGTGATGATCTTCTCGACCGTGTGCCGCGGGTTGAGCGAGGAGAACGGGTCCTGGAAGACGACCTGCACGTTCGACCGGAAGGCCGCCAGAGCCCGGCCCCTCGCCTGCGTCACGTCGACGCCGTCGAACTCGAGCGTGCCGCTCGTGGCGTCGATGAGCTTCGCGACGATGCGCGCGGTCGTCGACTTGCCCGACCCCGACTCCCCGACGATGCCGAGGGTCCGGCCCCGCGGAACCTCGAAGCTCACGTCGTCGACGGCCGTGAAGGTGCTCGTGCCGGCGATGAACGCCCCGTCGCCGCGGGTCGTGAACTGCTTGGTCAGGTGCCTGGCCGTCAGGATGGCATCAGTCATCGGCTCGTCCCCTTCAGCTCGTCGAACGGATCGTCGATGCGGGGCAGCGCGGCGAGCAGGGCGCGCGTGTAGGCGGCCCGCGGATTCGAGAACACCTGTTCGGCCGTGCCCGCCTCGACCTGCTCGCCGTCCTTCATGACGAGCACGTCCTGCGCGACCTGGCTGACGACGGCGAGGTCGTGGGTGATGAAGATCATGCCCGTGCCCGTCTCGCGCTGCAGGTCGGCCAGCAGCTCGAGGATCTGCGCCTGCACGGTGACGTCCAACGCCGTGGTCGGCTCGTCCGCGATGAGCAGGTCGGGCTCGAGGCACAGCGCCATCGCGATCATGATGCGCTGGCGCATGCCGCCCGAGAACTGGTGCGGGTAGTGGTCGACGCGCCGCGAGGCATCCGCGATGCGCACACGCTCGAGCGCCTCGATCGTGACCCGGCGGGCGTCCCTGCGGCTGCCGCCGTTGTGCGCGCGGTAGGCCTCCTCGATCTGCAGCCCGACCGTGTAGTACGGGTTCAGCGACGAGAGCGGGTCCTGGAAGACCATCGCGACCTTGTCGCCGCGCACGCGCCGCATCTCGCGGTCGCTGCGCCCCAGCAGCTCGTGCCCGTTGAGGCGGATGCTGCCGGTGGCCGTGCCGCCGCGCGGCAGGAGGCCCATGATCGCGAGGGAGGTCATCGACTTGCCCGAGCCAGACTCGCCGACGATGCCGAGGGTGTCACCGGACTCGACGCGGAACGAGGCGTCCTTCACGACCTCGACCGGGCCGGACGAGGTCGGGAAGGTGACGGTGAGGTGGTCGACCTCGAGGAGGGTCGATCCCGCCACGGGGATCGAGATGGTTCGCGGTGCGGTCAGGCTCATGCGGACTTCACCCTCACTCTCGGGTCGAGGTACGTGTACGTGACGTCGACGAGGATGTTCGCGACCACCACGAGGGCGGCCGCGAGGAGCGTCACGCCCATGATCACGGGCTGGTCGTTCTTCGCGATCGAATCGGCGGTGAGCTTGCCCACGCCGTTCAGTCCGAAGACGGTCTCGGTGATGAGCGCGCCGCCGAGGAGGCCCGCGAAGTCCATGCCGAACAGGGTCACCACGGGCGTCAGCGACGGGCGAAGCGCGTGCCGTCGCAGGACGACGGGCGCGTCGAGGCCCTTGGCCTTCGCAGTGCGCATGAAGTTCTGGCCGAGCGTGTCGATGACGTTCGTGCGCACGATGCGCGAGTACATCGCGGCGTACCCGAAGGCGAGCACGAGCCACGGCATCAGGTACGACTGGAACCAGAGCAGCGGGTCCTCGGTGAACGTCACCGACTGCGGGAACGGCAGCCAGCGCAGCTGCACCACGAGCAGGTACTGCAGGAGCAGCGCGACGAAGTAGTTCGGCAGGCTGATGCCGGCCAGGGCCGTGGTCATGACCGCGCGGTCCCACCCCGTGCCCTGCTTGACCGCGCTGAGGAGGCCGCCGCCGATGCCGGCGAGCAGCCACAGCGCGGCGGCGCCGACAGCGAGCGTGACCGACACGGGCATGCGCGCGACGATCATGTCGGTGACCGACTCGTTCGTCTGGAAGCTGAACCCGAGGCACGGGGCGGCGCACGTGATCGCGGCCGCGCCCTCGCCGTAGGTGCGGCCCGTGAAGATCCCGGAGAGGAACTGCCAGTACTGCTGCCAGAACGGCAGGTCGAGGCCGAGCTGCGAGCGGATCTGGTCGATGCGCTCGGGCGTGCACGTCTTGCCGCAGATCTGGACCGCCGGGTCGGGCGAGAGCCAGAAGAAGATCATGAACGTGAACAGCGAGATGAGCAGCAGCACGCCGACGGCGGCGAGGAGGCGACGGAGGATGGTGATGGCCATTACGCGGCATCCCCCGCATCGAGCACTCGGCGCAGGTTGTCGCCCAGCACGGTGAACGCGAACACCGTGAGGAAGAGGAACGTGCCGGGGATCAGGAAGAACATCGGGTCGACGGCGTACCAGCCGACCGCGGTCGAGATCATCTGGCCCCACGAGGGCGTCGGCGGCATGACGCCGACGCCGAGGAAGGAGAGCCCGGCCTCGGTGCCGATGTAGCTCGGCACGGCGAGCGTTGCGAGCACGATGATGGTGCCTCTCAGGTTGGGGAGCACCTCGCGGAACACGATCTTGACCGGGCGGGCGCCCGACGCCCTCGCCGCCTCGACGAACTCGGAGTTGCGCAGCGACATGGCCTGGCCACGGATGACGCGGGCGGTGTACGGCCACCCGAAGATGCTGAGCACGAGCACGAGCAGCGCCGGGCGATTGCCCGCGGGCAGCGCCGACAGCAGCGCGATCATGAAGATGAGCGACGGGAACGCCATGAGGAAGTCCATGACGCGCGAGATGATCTGGTCGGCCAGGCCCCCGAAGAAGCCCGCGACCATGCCGAGGACGACGCCGAACGTGGTCGTGATGAGGGTGGCCGAGACGGCGATCATGAGCGAGACGCGGGCGCCGTAGGCGATGCGCACGAGGATGTCGCGGCCGTTGCCGGGCTCGACGCCCAGCCAGTGCGACGAGCTGATGCCGCCGAACGGGCCGATCGGGACGCCGCCGAGGTCGGAGTCGATGGCGGTCGGGTCGAATTCGTACGGATCCCAGCCGGTGATCGCCGCGAGCACGGGTGCGAACACCGCGAGCAGCACGATGAACACGATGACGCAGACGCTGAAGACGACCGCGGGGGACTTTCTGAGCGTGGAGATCACGCGTCGAGCGGGCGTGGGGGCGCTGCCCGTGGGCAGCACCCCCTTCGGCTCCGTCTCGACGGCCAGCTCGCTGGGAACCGTCGACATGGGACCTACTCGGCGCTGGCCAGGCCGACCGACACGTAGTCGATGCCGCCCGAGAAGCCCGCGTGCGCGTACGCGCCCGCGACGTTGGACCCGACGACCATCACGGCCTTCTCGAAGAGGAGCGGCACGGCGGGTGCGAGCTCCATGATCTGCTCGTCGAGCGCGCCCCAGGCCGCGTTGGCCTCCTCGACGTCGGTCATGGCGCGGATCTCGGCGATGCGCTCGTTGACCGCGGGGTCGTTCAGCTGCGCGACGTTGGAGTTGCCCTTCTCGAAGATCTGCGTGCCCTCGAACAGCGGCGGCAGGAAGGTCGCACCGGAGGCCCAGTCCGGGCACCAGCCCGTGATCGCCGCGTCGTGCTGCTGCGACGTCGTGCCGATGACCTCGTAGAAGGTCGCCGAGTCGATGAGGTTGAAGTTCACCGTGATGCCGGCCTGGGCGAGCGACTGCTGGATCGCCTCGGCCTGCGCCTGCATCTTCGGGTTGTTCCGGATGTCGAGCGTGAACTCGAAGCCGTCGGGGTAGCCGGCCTCGGCGAGCAGTTCCTTCGCGGCCTCGGGGTCGCCCTCGAAGTCCTCGCTCGGGTAGAGGTCGAACTCGGTGAAGCCGGCGACGGTCGGCGGCATCATCGTCGTGGCGATGTCGGCGAGCTGGCTGCCGCCGGTACCGTCCTTCACGGCCTGCTTGTTCACCGCGAGGTTGATGGCCTGGCGCACGAGCGGGTCGTCCATGCCGGGCTTCGTGGTGTTCAGCGGCATGTACGTGGTGCAGCCCTGCAGGCCCTGGATGGTGCGCTCCTGGATCTCGGGCGTCTGGATGCGGGCGATCGAGGCCGCCTGCACCGAGCCCGCGATGGCGTTCTGGTCATCGCCCTGGCCGGCGATCATGCGCTCGTCGATGGTGGCGCCGTCGAGGCCGAAGGTCCACTCGAAGGAGTCGGGGTAGGCCTTGCGCACGTCATCGGTCGAGGCGTCCCAGTGCTCGTTCCGCTCGAGCACGAGGGTGCTGCCGCGCTGGTACTCGGTGACCCGGTACGGGCCGGAGGCGATCGGCTGCTGGTCGATCGAGGTCGTCGTCACGCTCTCGTCGTCGGCGGGGAACGGCGTGAACGGCGCCTGGCCGACCACGGCCGCGAAATCGGCGTAGGGCTGGTTCAGGTGGAAGACGATGGTCTTCTCGTCGGGCGTCTCGATCGTGTCGAGCGGCCCCGAGATGTAGAAGCCCTGGTAGTCCTCCGGCATGTAGAGCACGATCTTCGCGTAGGGCGAGCCGATCGAGATCGAGGGGTCGAGCGAGCGCTCGACGCCGAACTTCACGTCCGCGCTCGTGATGGGCGTGCCGTCCTCGAAGAAGATGTCGTCCTTCAGGGTGAAGGTCCAGACGGTGGCATCCTCGTTCGGCGTGCCCGTGTCGGTCGCGAGGTCGGGCACGATCTCGGTGCCCTCGGCGCCCTCGCCCACGCCCTGCGTCGTGAGGGTGCGGTAGATGAGGCGGTAGAAGTTGTTCACGCCGCCGTCGAAGCCCTGCGCGGGATCGAGGTGCGAGAAGTCGGTGTTCTGCAGCACCTGGAGGGTGCCGCCGGTGACCGGTTCGCCGCCGACGCCCTCGGTCGACCCTGACCCGGTGTCGGCGGCGGTGCAACCCACCAGGGCGATGGACGTCGCGATCGCGAGTCCGAGGAACGCTGTGCGTCTCTTCATGCTGTCTCTGCTCTCTTGTTCGGGTGCTTCGGTGTTCGGGTGCTTCGGTGTTCGGGTGCTTCTGTGTTCAGGTGCTTCTGTGTTCAGGTGCTTCGGTGTTCGGGTGGTGCTGTCTTCGGTGGTGCGGGTTCAGGCCCGGCGCAGCCAGACGCGCATGGCCGCCGCCCCGCGGTTGCCCCAGAGGTGGTAGGGCACCAACGTGACGGTGGTGGTTCCGGATGCCGCGGCATCCGTCACCCGATCGGCGACGAGCTCGGGGTAGAGCCCGCCGGTCGGCAGGGGGGCGACGCCGGCGTCGAGCGTCACGACGCGGGTGCCCGGCTCGCTGTTCGGCGTGACCCGGCGGGCCTCGGCGCGGGCCGCGGGCACGTCGACCGGGGACACCAGCACGAGGTCGAGGTCGGCGACGTTGTCGCCCTGCTCGGCGCAGTACACGACCGGGCCGCGGGCGAGCGCGAGCGAGGCGCGCAGGCCGTCGACGCGGGGGTCGGCTCCGTGGGCGCGCACGGGCATCGGGAGCCGGAGGTCGAGGCGGTCGCCCGCCGCGAGGCCACGGTCCACGCGCAGCCATCCGGCCGCGGCATCCGCCTCGACCTGCTCGCCGTTGACGGTGAGGGTCGCGTCGCGGCACCAGGCCGGGATTCGCAGCGCCAGACGCGTGGCGCCCTCGGACTCGAGCACCTCGATGCGGACGCTCCCGTCCCAGGGGTAGTCGGTGGTGATGCGCAGCGAGAGGCCCTCGACCTCGGCCTCGGCGTACTGGGCGATGAACAGCGTGTCGCCCTCGACGACGGCGAGGTGGTCCTGGAGCTCGGCGGTCCAGCGGATGATGTTCGGCGGGCAGCACGGGCAGACGAACCAGGCCCGGCGCAGCAGTTCGCCCTCGGGCTCCGCACCCGTGCGCTGCTGGTGGTCGGGGCGCCGCTGCAGCGGGTTGTCGTAGAAGAACGCGCGCCCGTCGTCGGAGAGCCCGGCGGCGTACGCGTTGTAGAGCACGGTCTCGAACAGGTCCAGGTAGCCGGCCTCGCCCGAGGCGAGGAACATGCGCCAGCCCCACTGCATCGTCGCGATCGCGGCGCAGGTCTCGCTGTAGGAGCGCTCCGACGGCAGCTCGAAGCGGTCGCCGATGGCCTCGTCGGAGTGGCGCGAGCCGAGCCCGCCCGTGACGTAGAGCTTCGAGTCGCGCATGTCGGCCCAGAGCCGGCGCAGCGCGACGTCGAGCGAGCGGTCGCCCTGCTCGAGCGCGACGTCGGTCGCGCCGGCCGCGAGGTACGCCATGCGCACGGCGTGACCGGTCACAGCATCGAGTTCGCGGAGCGGTGCGCCGTCCTGGAAGTACTCGGCCGGGAAGACCCGCAACTCGACCGTGCCGTGCCCGCGGCGATCGATGAAACGGGCCGCGAGGTCGAGGTAGCGGTCGTCGCCCGTCTCCCGCGTGAGCTCGACGAGGGCCATCTCGATCTCGGGGTGACCGCAGACGACCTCATCGCCGCCGGGGCCGAAGCGCTCGACCGCGAGGTCGGCGAAGCGACGGGCGACCGTGAGCAGCCGATCGTCGCCGAGCTGGCGGGATGCCGCGACGGCGGCCTGGATGAGGTGGCCGAGGTTGTACAGCTCGTGGCCCCACGCCAGGTCCTCCCACGGATCCTTGGGCACGTCGGGCGCCTGGTAGTACGAGTTGAGGTACCCGTCCTCGCGCTGCGCGCGCTCGATGAGGTCGACGGCCTCCTCGAAGAAGGCCTCGGTCGCGGCATCCGCTCGCTGCTCGCCCTGACGCGCCAGCTCGTAGGCGAGGCCCTCGAGCGTCTTGAACACGTCGGTGTCCAGGAACGGGTAGCGGCCGCGGTACGCCGTGTCGTCGAGCGTGGCGGGCTCGGCGATGCGGCGCAGGTTGTCGAGGTTGCCGGCCCGGCGCAGCTCCCCGAGGGTGTGCGGCACGGTCGCCTCGCGGTTGCGGCGCTGCCAGCCGGCGAGGGTGCCGCCGGTGATCGTCACGGCGCCGGTGCCGAGTGGCATCCGGGGGCCGGCGAGCGGGGCGACGGCAGGGCGACGGGACGGAGCGGAGACCGCCGCCGCGGCGGTGCCGGCCGCGCTCTCGGCGCGGTTCGCGGTCGCGCTCGACGCGACGACGTTGTCTGACATGACGATTCAGGCCCTTCTGTACCGTGTGACACATCACACTATGGCACTTTGTAGTGGGTGACATATTACTCATGGGCCGGGTGGAGCGGTCAAGCCCCGAGCGGACGATCGGACGACGCTTAACGCGATCGAAATCTTCGCGCCGCCGGACGAGGATGGATCGACGGGCGGCGCCGAGCAGGGGCGCGCGGACGATCGCGTGCGACCGCCGCGGGCGCGACCGCGCCGAAGGCGAGACGGCGTGCGGCGCCCGGCCCGGGCGGGCTCAGTCCTCGAGGAGCCGCTCGAACAAAATGTGATCCTGCCAGCGACCGGCGATGCGCAGGTACCGGTGCGCGAGCCCGAACCGATCGAACCCGTTGCGCTCGAGCACTGCCTGCGAGGCCGCGTTGTGCACGAGGGTGCCCGCCTGGACGCGGTGCAGCTTCGCCTCGCGAGCGGCGTGTAGGGCGACGCCGACGGCCATGGTCGCGAGCCCGCGTCCCGTGCGCTCGGCGTCGATCCAGTAGCCGAGGTGGGCGTTCTGGAACGCGCCGCGCACGAGGTCGGAGAGGTTCACCCGACCGACGATCTCCTCGCCCTCGACGAGCACCAGGGGGATCGCCGTTCCGGCCTCGTACCGCTCGACGAATGCCGCCGCCTCGCGAACGTGCACCGCATCGGCGAAGAACCCCTCGGAGCGCTCGGGCTCCCACGGGGCGAGGTGCTCGCGATTGCGCCGGTAGGCCTCGGCGAGCGCGGGGCCGTCGCCGGCCTCGATCACGCGCACCACGACGCCGCCGTCGAGTTCGACCGGGTTGTGCATGCGAGCCCTCTCCTCACGTCGCGCACCGCGGATGCCGCGCGGCAGCGAACCACGCTAGCAGCCGCCGCGACGGGCAGGACCGCGTGCCTGGGGCCCGCGTCGAGTCGGATACCGCGGCGCGGATCGGGCAACAACGGGGGTCCTCCCAGGGCCTGCCATCCACGAGCGGTCCGACGTAGCGTTGACGGCATGGAAGACGTCCGCGCCGACATCCGGGAGTTCCTGAGTTCCCGGCGGGCACGCATCACCCCCGACCAGGCCGGGCTGCCGGCCTACGGCGGCAATCGCCGCGTGCCTGGGCTCCGACGGGAGGAGGTCGCGATGCTCGCGGGCGTGTCGGTCGACTACTACGTGCGCCTCGAGCGCGGCGACCTCGCCGGGGCATCCGAGGGCGTGCTGGATGCGTTGGCCCGGACGCTCCAGCTCGACGACGCCGAGCGCGAGTACCTCCACGACCTGGCCCGCGCCGCCGGCCCGGCGCCGCGGCGGGCGCCGCGGCCGAAGAGCACCGTGCGACCGGCGGTGCGCCAGGTGCTCGACGCGATCGGAGACGCGCCGGCGTGGGTGCGCAACGGCCGGCACGACATCCTCGCGGCGAACCTGCTCGCCCGCGCGCTCTACTCCCCCGTCTTCGACGATCCCCGCCGCCCGGTGAACACCACGCGCTTCGCGTACCTGAACCCGGCCGCGCGCGAGTTCTGGCGCGACTACGACCAGATCACCCACGACGCCGCCGCGATGCTCCGCCTGGAGGCCGGGCGCACCCCGCACGACCCCGACCTGATCCGCCTCGTCGGGGAGCTGTCGACGCAGAGCGAGCTGTTCCGCGAGCGTTGGGCGTCGCGCGACGTGAAGTTCCACCGCAGCGGACTCAAGCGGCTGCACCATCCGGTCGTCGGCGACCTCGACCTGAACTACGAGTCGATGGACCTGCCGAGCGAGCCCGGCCTCGTCCTGAACGTCTACACGGCGCCCGCGGGCTCCGCGTCGGCCGACGCGCTGAAGCTGCTCGCGTCCTGGGCGGCGACGAACGAGGCGGCGCTCATGGCCGACGCGCCGATCGTGGCGCCCACGGCGGCCGACTAGCGACAGCGACGCGGGCTCCCAAGGCTCACAGGCCGACCGCGGCCATCCCGGCCGCGTCGTAGCGGTCGCCCGCGACGCCGAGGCGCTCGACGAGCGCGTCGAGGTCGGCGACGTCGTCGGCCGAGAGGGCGACCGCGGTCGCGCCGGCGTTCTCGTCGATGCGCTCGCGACGGCGCGTCCCGGGGATCGGCACGATGAACGGATGCTGCGCCAGCAGCCATGCGAGCGCGACCTGTCCGGGCGTCGCGCCGCGGCCCTCGGCGAGCGCGCGCACGTGATCGACCAGGGCCTGGTTCGCCGCGAGGTTCTCGCGTTCGAATCTGGGCACCCTGGCCCGGATCTCCCCCTCCGCGAAGGTCGCGTCGGGCGTGACCGATCCGGTGAGGAACCCCTTGCCGAGCGGGCTGAACGGGACGAACCCGATGCCGAGCTCGGCGACGGTCGGCAGCACCTCTGCCTCGGGGTCGCGGGTCCAGAGCGAGTACTCGCTCTGCACCGCGGTGACCGGGTGCACGGCGTGCGCCCGGCGGATCGTCGCGGCGCCCGCCTCCGAGAGGCCGAAGTGGCGCACCTTGCCCTCGGCGACGAGCTCTCCGACCGTCCCGGCCACGTCCTCGATGGGAACGTCGGGGTCGACGCGGTGCTGGTAGAACAGGTCGAGCACGTCGATGCCCAGGCGTCGCAGCGAGGCATCCGCGACCTCCCTGATGTGGTCGGGGCGCGAGTCGGTGCCGCGCATCCGCCCGTCGACGATCTCGAACCCGAACTTGGTGGCCACGACGACCCGGTCGCGGATCGGCGCGATGGCCTCGCCGACGAGTTCCTCGTTGACCCAGGGGCCGTAGACCTCGGCCGTGTCGATGAGGGTCACGCCCTGGTCGACGGCGTACCGGAGCACGCCGATCATGTCGTCGCGGTCGCCGGGATTGGGCCCGTAGCTCATGGACATGCCCATGGCGCCGAGGCCGATGGCCGAGACCTCGAGGCCCTGGCCGAGTGTTCGCGTGTGCATCTCGTGCTCCTTCTCCGTGTTCGATCATGGACCCGCGGGGTTCAGAAGGCGACCATGACCTTCAGCGCCTCGCGGGCGTTCTTCCCGAAGAGAGGGCACCTGCTCGACGCGGACGTCGCCCGCGCCGTACATGAAGGTCGCCTTCATGGGATCCTCTCGTTCGAACCGTCGCGCGCCGGCCGGCATCGCGACGAGTCCATTCCACGCGCACGGGCGAGCGCCCGGGAGCCCCTGACGGAACAGGTACCGCCAGACCCTGCCTCATCCGGTCCGACGCGAGGATCATGGCGATCGGATGCCGCAGCACGGCGGATGCCGCGCGCGAGCGTCAGACCGGGAGGAACGCCATGACCACCACCGCCTGGACCGCCGATGAACTCGACGCCCTCGACCGCACCGGGGAGATCCGCGTCGCGGGCCGCCGCGACGACGGATCCCTCCGCAGGCCCGTCATCATCTGGCACGTCGTCGTCGACGGCGCCCTCTACGCGAGGTCCGTGCGCGGGCCGGAGGGCAAGTGGTTCGTGGGCGTCATGCGCCACGGCGCGGGGGCCATCACGTGGGGCGGGCAGACACGCGACGTCACGTACACGCTCGACGGCTCGCACGACGACGCGATCGACGACGCGTACTTCGCCAAGTACGGTCGCGGCTCCTCGAGCCAGGCGATCACGAGCGCCGTCGCGAAGCAGACGACGCTCCGCATCGACCCGAGCTGACAACCCCGAGGCGGCCACCCGAGGCGGGCACCGGAGACAGCCGCCCCGAGCCGTTCACGCCGGTGTGCTAGCGTCACGCGCGATAGCGCCTAGGGTTCCGGGATCGTGAGGTCCGCCTGGTCCGAGCGGCGCCACGTCCGCCGTCCGACGGCGGGCGTCATCTGACAGGACAAAAGCCCGGAGGACCCGGTTCGTCGCGCCCGCGGCGGCCTGAAGGGTCCCGCCGTGTCCGCCACCGCACTCGTCCTCGTCCTCACCGCCGCCGTCTGCCACGCGGCATGGAACATCCTGGCCCACGGCGTGAGCCGCATCGGGCTCCCGTTCCTCTGGCTCGGCGCCGTCGCCGCCACGGTGCTCTGGCTCCCGGTCGTCCCGCTCACCGGAGGCTTCGGCGGGGCATCCGCGGGGCATTTCCTGCTCGCCGTGGGGGTCTCGGCGGTGCTGCACTGCGCGTACATGCTCGTGCTGCAGCGCGGCTACGCGACGGGCCGGCTGTCGACGGTGTACGCGACGGCGCGCGGCACGGGCCCGACCATCAGCGTGATCGTGGCGGTGCTCGTGCTCGGCGAACGCCCCTCCGGGATGGCGCTCGTGGGCGTCGGCGTCATCATCGCCGCCGTCGTGGCGATCGGCCTCATCGACCGCGGTCGGCCGGATGCCTCGGGCCTCCGTCCGATCGCCCGACGTCGTCTCCTCCCCCGCATCGATGCCGGCGTCGCATGGGGCCTCGTCACCGGCGTCGCGATCGCCGCCTACACGATCTGGGACGCCCACGCCGTGCGCGAATGGGCGGTCGCCCCCGTCGCGTTCATGGTCGGCTGCACGCTCGGCGAGATCGTGCTCTACGGCGCGGCCCTCGGGGGCCGCTGGCGCGAGATCGGCGCCGTCGCCCGCGCCCAGTGGCCGCGGGTGCTGCTGTTCGGCCTGCTCTCGCCCCTGTCGTACATCCTCGTGCTCGTCGCGATGACGATGGCCCCGGTCGCCCTGGTGGCGCCCATGCGCGAGGTGAGCGTCGTGCTCGTGAGCGTCTTCGGTGCGATCGTGCTCCGCGAGGGCCGCGCCGGGTGGCGGGTCGCGGCATCCGTCATGGTGCTCGCCGGGGTGGCGCTGATGGCGTCCTGATGCCCGGCCCGCCCTCGCCGGCCGCGCCGAGCGCCGCGCGGTCGCTCGACCTCCCGGCCGCCCGCGCGTGGCGGATGCGGCGGTGCCACCTGAGCCAGGGCAACTCGCGGGGCCAGTGCGACACGACCGTGTGGAATCCGCGACGCACCCGCAGCATCCCACCGCCCCGCAGGGCCCTGGTCGACATGTCGACCGAGAGGTCGGGGTCGCGGACGATCCGGCGGCACGGCCCGAGGTGGATCGAGACGTCCATGTCGTCGTGCATGAGCTGGTCGTGGCGGTGCACCTCGTCGCGCACCGCCAGCCAGGCCGTGCGGCGGATGGCGTAGTTGGAGCCGAACAGCGGCACGTGACCGAGCGCCGAACCGACGAGCGCGACGTAGGCGCCGAGGTAGGCGGACGACAGCGGTCGCCGGAGCCACGGGGGCCCGCCCGCGAACCTCGCCGTGCCCGTCAGTGCGGCGAGATCGGGGTCCTCGACGAAGGCGCCGGTGATCCGCTCGATCCAGTCGGGCGGGGGCACGCAGTCGGCATCGAGCCGTGCGATCACGTCGCCGGTCGCGTGGTCGAGTCCCGTCGCGGCCGCCGCCGGGATGCCGGGGGACGGCTCGAACACCACGCGAGCGCCATAACCGGCCGCGACGTCCGCCGTCTCGTCGCGCGAGGCGTTGTCGACGACGATGACCTCCCACGCGCGCACGCGCTGCTCGGCCAGCGCCCCCAAGCACCGGGCGAGCAGCGCGGCATCGTCCTTGGCGGGGATGACGACGGACACCCTCGGGGCATCCGTCGCCGATCCTCCGTCTCGGGGGTCGCCCGCGCCTCGATCGCCGGTCGCGGGTCCCCCCTTGGTCCGTCTCATTCCTTCCGCATCGCGTCCTGGATGCCGCCGGCCGCCTTCTCGACGAGGTTCGGCAGCTCGGTCGTGCCGTAGAACCGGGCGTCCGGATGCGTGGGCGGCGGCATCGGCGCCGACGATGTGGGCCCGTCGTGGTAGGTGAACTCGCCCTTCCCATCCGGCGTCGGACCACTGGCCCAGGTGCCGTCGGCGGCCAGCGGGCCGTCCGAGAAGTTGAGGTACTGGTACGACACGTCGCGGTCCTCCTTCGAGAGCGGGAAGTTGCTCGGCACCGGCAGGTCCTCAGCGCCTTCCTCGCGCAGTTCGGCGGCCGCCGCGATCCACTGGTTCTGGTGCATGGTGTCGCGGGCGAGGAGGAATGCGAGCAGGTCGCGCACGCCGTGGTCATCGGTCATGTGGTAGAGCCGAGCCACCTGCACACGCCCCTGCATCTCGGCGTTCGCGTTCGCGGTGAAGTCGGCGAGGAGGTTGCCGCTGCCCGTGATGTAGCTGCCCTGCCACGGGTTGCCGTTGCTGTCGACCGGACGGGCGCCCGCGCCCGCGACGATGGCCTGCTGCACGTCCGTGCCGCCGACGATCGCGGCCACGGTCGGGTCGTCCTGGACCGCGTCGTCGGTGATGCCCAATGGGGCCTTCTCGAGGAGCTGCGCGATCATGATCGCGAGCATCTCGACGTGCCCCATCTCCTCCGCGCCGATGCCGAAGACGAGGTCGCGGTACTTGCCGGGGATGTGCATGTTCCACGCCTGGAACTGGTACTGCAGGGCGACGGTGATCTCGCCGTACTGGCCGCCGAGGACCTCCTGCAGCTTGCGGGCGTAGACGGCGTCCGGCGCATCCGGTGTGGCCTTGTGCTGGAGTTCCTGTCGGTGGAAGAACATGTGGGCTCCTTCGTGTCGTCCGTGCCGCGTCCGCGCCGGGTGCGGGCCGGAGGGCGGCCCCGCTTCGGTGACGATGCCGTGAGTCAACGCGACACCTGCGCCCTTGTCGCGGGGGTTCCGCTCGCCGCGCCGAGATGCGACAATCCGCCGTCGCGCCCGGATGTCGCGGCCGCGTGCGCTCCGACGGCGGGCGGGTCGGCGCCGCGGGCGGCCGCTGGCGCGCGGGATTATGCCCCCGCGGTTTCCCCTTGGCAAGTCCCTTCTTGGGGGCGCCGTTCTCGACCTACGGTGGCGTCACATCGAACCGGGTGAGCCGCATCTCCCATGCGGAGGCCCTCCCCGGTCGCAACTCCAGGAGGAGGATCACCGATGACCAACAGTCCGCTTACGAACCCCCGGGGCGACGCCACGAGCAGCACCGGCACGAGCGGCGGCGTGGGCGAGAAGGCCTCGGCGCTCGCCTCGGAGGCCGGTGACGCCGGCCGTCACGTCGTCGACGTCGCGAAGGGCGAGTCCAGGGGCGTCGCCTCCGAGACGGGCCGCCAGGCACGCCGGTTCATGGGCCAGGTCGGCGACGAGCTGAGCTCCCAGGCCTCGACGCAGCAGTCCAGGATCGCCGAGGGCCTGCGCTCGGTCGGCTCCGAGTTCTCGGGCATGGCCGGCGACGGCTCTCGCTCCGGCTTCGCCGTCGACCTCGTGCGCGGGGCCGGCGAGCGAGCGGATGCCGCAGCGCGGTGGCTCGACGACCGCGACCCCGGTTCCCTCGTCGAGGAGGTCAAGCGCTTCGCGAGGCGGCGTCCGGGCGTCTTCATCGCCATCGCCGTCGGCGCCGGCGTGGTCGCCGGTCGGCTGACCAGGGCCATCGCGACGCCGTCGGAGGACTCGGGCTCCAGCACGGGCTCCAGCGCTGAGGGCCGTCGCCCGGTCTCGAGCGCCCGCACGGGGACCGACGGCTTCTCCGCCCCGCCCGTGCCCCCGGTGACCGAGGTGCCCCAGACCGGGGTCACCACGGTCGGTACTGCGGGCGGCGGGCTCGGCGCCACCGGTACGGCTCGTCCGGTCACCCCCGACCCCTCCGGCCTGCCGACGGGTGCAGGTGGTGTGTGATGAGCGATCCACGACCGACATTCGACCCGTCGTCCACGCCGTCGGAGCGCCAGGCTGAGCGGAACTCGCTCGGCGAGCTGCTCTCCGAGGTGTCCCGCGACATCTCGACGCTGATGCGCCAGGAGGTCGAGCTCGCCAAGGCGGAGATCCGGGATTCGGCCAAGCAGGCCGGTCGCGGAGCGGGATTGCTCGGCGGGGCCGGCATCGCCGGCATCCTCGCCCTGCTCTTCCTGTCCATCGCCCTGTGGTGGGCGCTGGGTTACCTGATGGGCAACGCCTGGTCGGCCGTGATCGTCGCGGCCGTCTGGGGCATCGTCGCCCTGATCCTGGCGATGACCGGCCGCAAGGAGATCAAGGAGGTCTCCGGGGTCCCGCAGACCGTGGAGACCGTCAAGGAGATCCCCGACGCACTGAAGAGGAATGAGGAGAACCGATGAGCACCCCCGATGAGATCCGCGACGACATCGAACGCACCCGGGCGGAGCTCGGCCAGGACGTCGACGCACTCGCCGACAAGGTGAACCCCTCGAAGATCGCCGAGCGCAAGACCCGGCACCTGCGCCGGAGGCTCGGCTCGGTGAAGGATCGCGTGATGGGCACCGCGTCCGACGTCGCAGGGTCCGCCCACGACGCCGTCGGGCACGCGGGCGAGGCCGTCGCCGATGCCCCGCACAAGTTGGCCTCGAGCACGCGGGGGAACCCGCTCGCCGTCGGGCTGATCGCCTTCGGGGTGGGCTGGCTCGCATCGTCGCTGATCCCCGCATCGAAGATCGAGCAGCGTGCCGCCGACCAGGCGAAGGATGCCGCAGCGCCACTCGTGGACCAGGTGAAGGATGTCGCCGCCGAGGCGGCCGACCACCTCCGCGAGCCGGCCAAGGACGCCGTCGACGCCGTGAAGGAACGCGCGACCGAGGCGGCCGAGACCGTTCGCGGCGAAGGCGAGTCCGCAGCCGGCCAGGTCCGCAGCGATGCGCAGCACGCCATGCAGGGGCAGGGTTCCGGATCCGGCACGTCCGGCACCGGCACCTCCGGCACCGGCACCTCCGGCGCCGGTACGGGGACCTCCGGCCTGGGCGGTTCCACCACGCCGACCGCCCCCGCGCCGACCACCACGGCAGGAAGTCCGCCCCCGGCGGGCTGAGCATGTGACGGCCGGTCGCGGCACTGCCACCGGCCGATCGCGAGGACACCTGCGCCCGTCATCCCCCCGACGGGCGCAGGATCCTGTGGAGGGCCGGACGCCTGCGTCCGGCCCTCCGCATCGTCAGGCCCCGTCGGCGGACGAGAGGCGGCCCACGTCGAGGGCCCGCTCGAATGCGCCGAAGTCGCGATCGGTCTGATCGGCGTACGACTCGGCGAACTCGGCCACGGCCTCGTCGAACGTGCGGGACGCGCCCAGGTAGGCCGCGATCGCGACGCGATCGCCCGAGCGCGCATGCGCCCTGGCGAGGGTTGCCCCGCACAGGCGGGCGAAGAGCTCCGCCCCGTGCGGCACCATCCGCTCGGGGTCGAACGAGCCCTTCCAGTCGCGGAGCTGACGGAGGTGGAAGTCGCGCCGATCGCCCGCGGCGTCGGCGGCGCCCCGGTGCCAGCCGAGGAAGATGTCGCCGGAGGCCTGCATCATCCGCTGGCCGCGCACCACGCGCTCGCCGTGACTGGCGTATTCGCTGGCGCCGAGGAACCGCTCGAGGACCGAGGCCTGGGCTTCCTTCGCCTGCAGCAGGAGGGGATCGGTGTCATCCCTCCCCCGCAGCAGCATGATCCACGACCGGATGCCGACGCTGCCGACCCCCGAGACGCGGCGCGCCATGTGGACGTAGGTGTACTCCGCGAGCGGATGGCGGCCGGCCGGAAGCGTGCTGCGGTACGAGGCGAGCGCCTCGCGCATGAGCTCGGCGGTCTCCGTCTCGGCCCCCGCCACGAAGTCCTCGACCGGGACGACGAGCGGAGGATCGGCGATGATCCGCATCCGGTCGTGCTCGAATGCGACGAGCTTGGAGATCGCGCTCATGCGGTCCTTCGAGCGGGCCTTCGCCACGATCTCGTCGAAGCCGTTCACCTGCCGTTTCCCGGCGCGGTCGGCGTTCCGCTCCCGGCGCAGCCACTCCTGCACCCGCTCGGCACTGAGCGTGTCGTACCAGGCGTCGAGCACGGATGCCTCGGCCGAGGCCAGCATCTGCTCGCGGTATCCCCGCGCCGCCGACAGCCGGAGGTCGCGTCGATCGCGATCCCCGAAGCCGCGATGCCGACCGGCGACCTCGACGCTCGCGACCAACCGCTTGACGTCCCATTCGAAGGGACCGGGGAGGGTCTCGTCGAAGTCGTTGATGTCGAACACGAGCCGGCGCTCGGCCGACGCGAACAGCCCGAAGTTCGAGAGGTGGGCGTCGCCGCAGAGTTGCACGACGAGACCGCTGTCGCGCGTGGTCGCGAGGTCGGCGGCCATGATCAGGGCCGCACCCCGGAAGAAGGCGAACGGCGAGGCCCGCATCCGCGCGTGCCTGATCGGCACCAGCTCGGGGTCTCGCACCGCGGCCTGGTCCTCGAGCAGCGCCACGGGATCGGGGCGCGTCGGCGAAGGCCTCCACACGGCCTGTTCAGCGCGGGGCGCCGCCTGGCGGGCATCGCGTCCGGCCGTGCGTCGGGCGGCGAAGTCCGACGATTGGGGTGGGAGGCGAGCGACGGAGGCGGGATCCCCGAAGCTCACGCGTCGACCCCGGGTCGCTCCGGGGCGGTCGCCGCACCGGGCGCCACGACGTCGCCGCCGTCGACGGCCATCGCCGCATCGGACGGGGTGGCCGCGGTGATCGACCCCGCGCTCCGCAGGAACATGATGAGCCAGCCGAAGATGAGGGAGAACGCGACGAGCTCCACCGCGGTCAGGTTGTAGTAGCCGGTGATGAAGAAGGCAGCCAGGACCACGATCACGCCGACGAACACGTACCCGAGCAGGATGAAGACCCTGGGCATCGCGGGCACGAGGACGCTCAGCGCGACGACCATCACCACGTAGACGATGGCCATCCCCGTGGCGGACAGGTTGTGCATCTGGAGGAACTCGTCGACGGGGAACAGGCCGACGCAGGCGAGGAGGATGCCGATTACGATCAGTCCCGCGCGCACGAGGGTACGGCCACGGACCTCCGCCGGCGTGGTCGCCGGAAGGCCGGCCGTGGCGTAGTGCGAGATGGTCGTCACCATGACGCCCGCGATGATGAGCGTGAGGTTGAAGGTCAGTGCCGAGACGTCGTCGCTGATGCCGAGCGTGCTGAGGTTCTTCTGCCACCACAGCGGATCGGTCGCGCTCAGCGTGCTCGCGAGCGTGCCGACCACGAGGAAGAGCGCGAGCACGATCGACAGCAGCATGGGAGTGAGGTTCACGGCCGAGAGGTACGCCGCATAGGCCGTGATCGCGACCACGACGCCGACGAGCACCGCTGCCGCGGTGGTGTAGAGCGTGGCGCCCTCGAATCCCGCACTGAAGATCGCCGCCAGCGAGACCCAGCCGAGCAGCGCGATGACGGCGTGCGCGAGGCACAGCGCCGCGATGTCGAACCAGCGCAGTGGACGCCAGGTCGGCGCGGAGCCCGGGTCCGTGAGGAGCGCGCGACGACGCTCGGCCCTCCGCAGGAGGCATCCGTAGCCGAAGGCGAGCAGCGCCGCGACCGCGGCGCCGATGGCGGCGGCGTCGCCGAAGGAGCCGCGGCCGGAGATCGGCAGGTCTCGCCCCCAGAAGACGAAGAGCGCCGGGATCGCACCCGCCACGAAGGCGACGGTGCCCACGAGCAGGGCGGAGGACTCGCGTGACTCGGCATCCCGCATCGGGCGGTGGAGGATGCGACGAACGGATGTCGACTGACTCACGATGGCCTCCAGCGGGACTGCGCGCCCGCGGGCTGCGAGCTGCGCTCCCAGTTCGGAGCGTAGCGGCAGGCGGGCGCCGAAGCATGACTTTTCGTCGACTTTGGGTCTAGGTTGTCGAGTACGACGCCACCTGCTCGGAGGAGAGCCACGTGAGTGCACCTGAGACCCCGACGAGCAGCGGAACGGCGCCCTTCAACGGCAAGCTCGCCCTCCTGCTCGCAATGGCGATGTTCGTCCTCGTCGTCGACACCTCGATCATGAACGTGTCGATCTCGGCGGTGGTGGAGGACATCGGCACCACGGTGAGCGGCGTGCAGGGCGCCATCGCCCTCGAGGCGCTGGTGTCGGCGGCGTTCATCCTCATCGGCGGCAAGGTCGGCGACCTCATCGGGCGCAAGCGCGCCTACGTGATCGGGCTGCTCTGCTACGCCACGGGGGCCATCGCGATGACCCTCGCGCAGAGCCTCGTGCCGATCATCCTGTTCTGGGCGCTCGTCGGCGGCATCGGCGCGTCGCTGCTCCTTCCGGCGATGCAGTCGCTCATCCACGGGAACTTCGAGGGCGCGGCTCAGACGAGGGTCTACGCACTCGTCGGCGCGTCGGCCGCGATCGCGGCCGCCGTCGGCCCGCTGATCGGCGGCGTCATCACGACCTTCCTCTCCTGGCGCGTCTCGTTCCTGCTCGAGGCGGTCATCATCGTCGTCGTCCTCAGCGGCATCCGACTCGTGCACGACGTCCCGTACACCGGACCCCGACGCATCGACCTCGTCGGGGCGCTGCTGTCGGTCGTCGGCATGGGCGGTGTCGTGATCGGCATCCTCGTCTGGCAGGAGGGCGGCGAGGCGGTCGCGGCGCTGATCGCCGTCGGCCTGGTCGGCCTCGGTGGCCTCGCGTACTGGCTCGTGCGCCGCAAGCGGAGCGGCAAGCCGACCCTCATCGACCCTGCCCTGTTCAGGTCGAAGCTCTTCAAGCTCGGCATCACCGGGCAGCTCCTCCAGCAGATCGCCCTCGGAGGCACGATGATCGTGCTCCCCATCTACCTCCAGATGGTGCTCGGCTACAACGCACTGCTCGCGGGCCTCTCGATCGCACCGCTCTCCTTGAGCATGTTCGCCGTGGCCATGCTCGTCGGCCGGAAGGCGGGCGCGCGGCGGCCGGCGAACCTCATCCTCTGGGGGTTCGTGCTCCTCGCCGTCGGCCTGCTCATCCTGATCCCGATCGTGCCGCGGGCGGACTCCGGCTGGTGGCTCTTCGGACCGCTGGTCGTCGCGGGCACCGGCCTCGGCCTCCTCGTCTCGCAGCTGAACAACTACACCCTCTCGCCGATCTCGAACGAACGCGTGAGCGAGGCGGCCGGCGTGAACTCGGCGGCCGGATCGTTCGGCCTGTCGTTCGGGCTCGCGTTCGCGGGCGCCATCATGCTCGCGACGCTCTCGCTCACCTTCACCGGCCTGTCGAATTCGAGCCAGGTGCTTCCCCCCGATGAGAAGGAACAGGTCGCCCAGGTTCTCGAGGAGGACGCGGAGATCATGTCGAACGAGGCGCTCGACGCGCTCCTGATCGAGCAGCCCGAGGAGATCGCCGACGAGATCGTGCGCATCAACACCGAGGCCCGGCCGATCGCCCTGCAGGTGGCATTGCTCATCCCGCTCATCGCCGCCGTGCTCGGCCTCGTCAACGGATTCCGCATGCGCCGCCAGCCCGACCCCAAGCCGAACGCGGCCGTCGAGGGGATGACGCTGGGCTGACGCCGGGCCCCGCCCGACCGACGGACGGGCGGCCGATCCCCGACCGGGCCGCCCGCCTCATCGCCCTATGCCCCGGCTTAGGCCCAGGCCCAGCCGAACAGTCCGCGAAGCCAGGTCACGATCGACCGCAGGCCCTCGACCACGGCGTCGACCACGCTCGGGCGATCGCCGGCGACGACCGGCTGCGAGGTCACGACGACGGGGTCCTGCCCGGCGACGCTCGCGGTGACCTCGATCGAGAGCTCGTGGCCGACATCCGCACCTCGAACCTTGTACGTCTCGCCCTGACCGACTCGACCCGGGATCGGTTCGCCGTCGCGGAGCCAGCGCACGGTGAGGGCGGCGTCCTCGCGGGACCACTCGCCGGTGTCGGCCGAGAGCTGCCGGCCCTTCACCGCGTCCCCCTCGATCGAGGGCGCGACGGTGTTCTCCAGGGCGACGACGACCTCGGGCAGCACCTCGATCGCGGTCGGGTGCTCGATCGCCGACAACCGGGCACCGGTGTCCAGCGGCATCCGCTCGGTCGGGGCGAAGAGCCCGTGCATGTCGACGGAGCCGTCGGCGGCGATCGTCGGTGCGGCGCCGTCGACATCCGTCGACACGAACCAGCCGGCGTCGGGCTGACCTGCGCCGATCGCGGGCGAATCGAGGTTGAAGTGGTTCGACGGGTCGGTCAGCAGCGAGGTGTCGGCCTGCTTCAAGGCCAGCTCGTCACGCGCCGTCGCGGTCCACGACAGCACGCCCGTGGCCGCGTACGCGGTCGTGGGGGCGTTGGTCGAGAGCCGGATGTTGCGCTCGTTGCCGACCGCCGTGACATCCTCGAGCCGGATGTCGGGTCCCGAGTTCGAGGTGACGCCGGTGGCCAGGTTGCCGAAGCTGATCGAGTTGCGCAGCAGGTGGTCGCCCGGCACGGACTCGCCGCCGAGCTTGAAGCCGTTGCCCTCACCGGTGCGGGCGGGGTCGGCCGCGAGCCAGCCGTTGGCGTAGGCGACGCTGTCCTCCACCACGACGGTGCCGATCGGGCCGGTCGTCGACTTGGCGTAGAGGTCCCAGCCGTCGTCGATGTTGTGGTGGGCGATGCTGTGCCGGAACACGTTGCCCTCGCCGACGGTGAGCTTCGCGGCGAAGCCGTCGGCGTCATTGCCCTGCGCGTCGGCATTGTCGTGGGCCACCGAGGAGACGACGAGATTGTGGGAGGGCCACATCGACGACGGCTCGCGCTCGAGCCCAGAGATCTGGATCCCGGTGTCGCGGTTGTGGTGCGACTCGACCCGCTCCACCACGTTGTGGTGGCCCTGGATGAGCATGGGCTTGCTGCGATCCTGCGAACCCGTGATCTCGAGGTCGTACACGTGCCACCAGTCGCCGCGGAACACGAGGCCGCCGCCCGCCGACTGGGCGAGGTCGAGCACGGCCCGCGCGCCCGGTGCCGACATCAGCGTGATGGGAGCCTCGGGGGTGCCGTCGCGGCCGCGTTCGACCGTGATGGCGCGCTGCGGGGTGTAGACGCCGCCCTCCAGCACGATCTGCTGGCCGGGCTGCGCGAAGGCCACCGCGGTGTGCAGGTCGATCGGGGAGGCCGCGGTGCCGTGGCCGGTCGGCGAGCCATCGGGGGCGACCCTGATCGACTGGCCGGGTTCGCCATAGGAGTCGACGGTGACGGTGACGGGCACATCGACCGGGTCGTTCGACTCCAGTTCCTCGCGCTCGCCGAGCTGCGGCTGCTCGGCCGCGGGCAGCACCCGCGCGGTGAACTCGTTCTCACCGTCGACCAGGTCGACGCCTGCGAGCACGCGTTCGCCGGGGGTCAGCGCGAGCCCGTCGACGATCACCTCGCCGTCGGCGCCCAGGATCTGGCCCGTGCCGTGCACGTTGGCCACGAGCGGGAGGTCGATGCGGTGGTGCGGGGTCGTGGACGTGACGTCGACCGCGAGCTCCACGGGCACGTACTCGGTCGGCGGCTGCTGGGCTTCCTCGTCGTCATCGGGATGGATCGTGCTGAAGTCCCAGTCGGTCACGGTGACCTTGATCTTGCGGGCGGCCGCCATGCCGACGTAGAGCGCCTCGGAGTCCTGCTGCTGCAGCATGTCGGGGTCGTACTGGATGACCTCGAGCACCTCGCCGTCCCGATGCCACACGGCATGGAACCCGGTGTTGGACTTGCGCAGCGACAGCGTGAAGACGTCGCCGTTCGCGAACTTCGGACCCGACGCCTCCGGGCGCCAGTCGCGGTCGAAGGCCACCGAGTCGCTGCTGTCGCGCACGCCCGCAGCGCTGTCGTCCGGTGCGCCGGTGTAGCCGTGCACGAACCGCGCGCCGGGCGTGCCGTCCTGCCACTCGCCGGTGCCGGGCCCCCACGCGTAGCGCGTGAGGAGGGCGCCCGCGGAGTTGAAGTAGCGAGCGGGCGACGAGCCCGGCACGAGCGTGTCGACGGCGATCACGCCGAACCCCGACTGGTTGTCCTTGGCGGCCGCGTCATCGACGCGGAAGGTCGCCGTGAGCGTGAAGTTCTCCGTCGCGGGGTCGACCTTCGTGTAGTAGTACTGGAACCCGTCCTCCGAGGTGGCCAGTTTCGTGGTGCTGGCGAGCGCGTCGAACGTGATGCTCCCGTCGGCGTTCTCGGTGACCTGGCCGCCCGAGCCCGCGTTGGAGCCGATGTCCGCGACCTGCCAGCGCTCGACGGATGCCGCGACCTCGACGTCCTGCGTCGGCCCGGCCGCCTCTTCGGCGCCGCGGTGCGCGACGATGCGCACCTGGTGGGTCGTGCCTGGCACGAAGCCCGCGACGGCGGCGGTGGTCCCGGTCAGTCCGTCGGCGAGCCGGGTGAAGGCCGCACCTCCGATACTCGACTCGACGGAGTAGCTCTCCGCTTCGGCGCTCGCGGACCAGTCCAGCGTCACGGTGGCGACGCCGCCCGAGATGGCGGTCGTCAGCGAGCCGGTGACGGAGGGCCCGGCGAGCGGCAGGGAGAACCCGTCGACCGCGACGCGCGCGGAGGCCTTGGCGTCGGGCTCGCCGGAGCGCGTCAGCCGGACCTCGACCTCGTAGTCGCCGGATGCCGGCGGCGTCAGCGACAGCGCGCCACCCTCGCCGTCGGCGACGCCGATCGCGGTGTCCACGTCGGAACCTGCGCCGTCGTGGAGCGTCGCGTGCGCGACGTCGCCGCCGTCGACGCCGAGCACGCCGGTGAAGCTCACCACGAGACGGCCCGGGTCGGCCGGGTCGGCCTCGACCGACTCGATGACGGGCGCGGCCACCTCGGCCCACGGCGCCCGGGTCACCGGCTCGAACTCGCCGACCTGGGCGAAGTAGACGTTGACGCCCGAGCTGGGCGAGGCGAGGTAGTAGGCCCCGGGCGCTGCGATGTCGAACGAGCCCGTCTCCACGGGGGCGGTGGCGAGGTCGGCGCGGGCCGGCACCCGGCCCACCTCGGCCCCGGTCGCGTCGTAGAGCGCGAGTGCGCGGTCGGCGCTGCCGCCGCTGCGCGCGTTCACGTGGACCCGGGTCGGAGCCTCGCCCTCGGCGACGGTGAAGTGCAGTGACCGGGCGTCGGCGGTGCCCGACCCGTTGAGCTTGATCCGCTGCGTGAAGGTCTCGCCACGGTCGGACACGCGCTCGTGCGCGTCGACGGTGACCTTCTTCGCGTCGGTGGCATGGATCCGGAAATCGGTTCCGGTGTCCGTCGCGGTCGCGATGTCGCCGACGGCGAGGTCGCTCGCGTTCAGGGCCGTCGCGGGGCCGATTGCGACGGCGGCGACCGCCGCCGAGAAGGTCAGTGCGGCGGTCGCCAGCACGGCCAGGGACGCGCGCAGCGTCTTGCCCATCGGTGTCATGTTCTCCCCATCGAGACGCAGTGGTGCACCATCGAGACCGCGCGAGAAAGCGCTTTCTCAGCCTACGAATGATGACGGTAATCGCTTTCCCCTCGGCCGTCAAGAGCTCGGCCCGCCCCGGCATCCCACGCGTGCTTCACCGCGGCATCCGCTCGCCCGCTTCGCCGCCGCATCCGCTCGCGCTCCGGCGCATCTCGCGCGAGCGCGCCCACGACTACGCGCGGCACGTGGTTCGGCGCCGTCACGCCCCGCACCACGCTGGTCGTGACGGTCGCGCCCGTTCCGGGCATCCGCCGCCGTCTCCATCGATACGAGGAGAACGACCATGCCAACACCACCCGCCCGCGGACGCCGGCGTCCGATGCGCATCGCCCTCGCGCTGGCCGGCGCCGCCGTCCTGACCGCCGTCTCGGTCGCCCTTCCCGCCGCCGCAGTCGACACCGGCCGCCCGGCACCCACGCCGAAGCCGACCGTCGTGCTCGTGCACGGCGCCTTCGCCGACTCCTCCGGATGGAACGACGTCATCGAGCGCCTGCAGAAGCGCGGGTACCCGGTGCTGGCGGCGTCGAACCCGCTACGCGGCCTCGCCGCAGACGCCGAGTACGTGAAGTCGATCCTCGCGACGATCGAGGGCCCGATCGTGCTCGTCGGGCACTCGTACGGCGGCGCCGTCATCACGAACGCCGCGACCGGCAACCCGAACGTGGTCTCGCTCGTCTACGTGGCCGCCTACGCCCTCGACGCCGGTGAGCGGCTCATCGATGCGAACGAACTGGGCGGCGGGCACTCCTCGCTCGGCGAGCACCTCGTCATCCGCCCGTATCCCGGGGCGCCCGAGGGCGATGCCGACGGCTACATCGACCCCGCCTTCTTCCGCGAGCTGTTCGCCGCCGACCTGCCGAAGAAGCAGGTCGCCGTCATGGCGGCATCTCAGCGACCGGCCGCCCTCCAGGCCCTGTTCACCCCGTCTGGCGAGCCCGCTTGGAAGGAGATCCCGAGCTGGTTCGTCGTGGCGTCGCAGGATCACACGATCCCGCCGGAGGCCGAGCGTGCGATGGCCGTGCGCGCCGGGTCGACCACGGTCGAGATCGACAGTTCGCACGTGGTCATGATGAGCCACCCCGGCGAGGTCGTCGACGTGATCCTCGACGCGGCGGAGTAGTCCGCACGGCCGCCTGACGCCCACTCGTCACGGATACGGCGAACGCCCCGCCTCCCGGCAGATGCTGGGAGGCGGGGCGTTCTGTGGCGGTACCGGTGGGATTTGAACCCACGGTGCGCTTTCACGCACACAACTTTTCGAGAGTTGCACCTTCGGCCGCTCGGACACGGTACCGGGATCAATCGTAGACGACACCGCGCAATCGGCCAAAACGAGGCGACCCGTGCGCTGCGCACCTCCGCTCGTGAGCTCGGAGGAAGCTCGAACGACGCGTCGAGCGGATGCCGCGACGCGTCGCCCGCCGGGCGCCCGCCCGTCGCCCGCCCGTCGCCCGCCCGTCGCCGTGTCGATGTCGGCGGCCGCCCGTACGCTCGCACCATGGCCAAACCCGTCTCCGCGTTCCGTTGCACCGAGTGCGGGTGGAGCACCGTCAAGTGGGTGGGCCGCTGCGCCGAGTGCCAGCAGTGGGGCACCGTCGTCGAGGCCTCCGAGCAGACCGGCATCACGCGGGCACTCAAGCCCGTGGCCATCGGCGCGTCGCAGGTCGCGCGCTCGATCACCGAGGTCACCACCGAAGAGCGCGGGCACTGGCCAAGCGGGGTCGGCGAGTTCGACCGGGTGCTGGGCGGCGGCATCGTGCCCGGCGCGGCCATCCTGCTGAGCGGGGAGCCCGGCGTCGGCAAGTCCACCCTCCTGCTCGACGTGGCCGCCCGCGTCGCGGCATCCGGCCGACGCGTGCTCTACGTCAGCGCCGAGGAGTCGGTGGCCCAGGTGCGCCTGCGCGCCGGCCGCACGGGGGCGATGCAGCCCGAGCTCTTCCTCGCCGCCGAGACCGATCTCGCCACCGTCATCGGCCAGGTCGACGCCGTGCAGCCCGAACTGCTCATCGTCGACTCCGTGCAGACCGTCACGAGTTCGCTCAACGACGGCATCGCAGGTCAGCCAGGGCAGGTTCGCGAGGTCGCCTCGACGCTCATCCGCCTCGCGAAGGAGCGGGAGCTCCCCGTGCTGCTCGTCGGGCACGTCACGAAGGACGGCACCATCGCCGGCCCCCGCCTGCTCGAGCACCTCGTCGACGTCGTGTGCCAGTTCGAGGGCGACCGCCAGACCGCGCTGCGCTTCGTGCGCGCCCTGAAGAACCGCTTCGGCCCCACCGACGAGGTCGGCTGCTTCGAGATGACCGGCGACGGCATCAGCGAGGTGCCCGACCCGAGCGGGTTGTTCCTCAGCCGGGGTGCCGGCGTGAGCGGCACGTGCGTGACCGTGGCCCTCGAGGGACGCCGCGCGCTTCCCGTCGAGGTGCAGGCGCTCGTCGTGGCCACGAAGGCGCCGCAGCCCCGCCGCGTCGTCAACGGGGTCGACCCGTCGCGCGTCGCGATGATCCTCGCCGTGCTCGAGCGCCGGGCGGGCCTCCGCCAGATCGGCGAGCACGACGTCTACGTCTCCACGGTCGGCGGGGTCCGCCTGGTCGAGCCAGGCGCAGACCTGGCGATCGCCATCGCCATCGCCTCCGCCATGCGCGACCGAGCGGTGCCGCACGATCTCGCCGCCTTCGGCGAGATCAGCCTCGCCGGCGAGGTGCGTCCGGTGAGCTCGGCGCGACAGCGAGGCAGCGAGGCCCGCCGACTCGGCTACTCGACGATCCTCGACGTCGAGGCCGGCAGCGTGCAGGCCGCCGTCGGCCAGGCGCTCGCCGCGGGCGCGTCGCTTCGCGAGCGCGAGCTCGACGCCGCGTTCTGATCCCGCCCGTTCGGGAGGCTTCAGGCGTCGAGTGCCTTGAGCAGCTCGGCGGGCGCGGCCTGCATCGGGTGCGGTCCGGCGATGTCGAGGAACACGGTCGTGATCGTCGACTCGTAGCGCTTCAGGAACGTGCGAAGCCAGGCCGGACTCTGCAGCCCGACGGCGGGCGGCAGGTTGGCCGGCTTGTTCGCGGCATCGCTGAAGAGCAGGAGCGCCACCTCGCCCGTGTTCGGGTCGCGATACGTCCAGACCTCGCCGCCGTCGAGGGGCTTGTCGCGCGGTCCCGGCTTCACGAGCGGCACGACGGTGTTGCCGTGGCGAAGGGCCAGCGCGACGGCGGCGATGTCCTGCTTCTCGAGCGCGGCGGCGAGCGCCGGCGACGTGAACTCCATCGGCTCGGCGGCCTTGCCCGGCCTGCCCGACTTCTTGCGCTGCGCCATCCCTCAAGCGTACCGAGCGGAAGGGCTGGCATGGCGCGGCGGCCCTCGCTGCGCGTCGGTCGCCGTGCCTGTGGCCTGCCCGCGGGGCGAGACCCAGGTCAGTACAGCTGGAACTGCTTCGACAGGTCGGCCGACTCGTAGCCGTCGACGGAGACCGTCAGGTGGTACGACGCTCCCCCGGACGGCACGGCTTCACGGGCGCCCTCGCAGGTCTCTGGCGTGGACCGCGTGCGGTCCCACACGATCGGTGCCGCGGAGCTCACCGGCGTTCCCGGCTTCAACGACACCTCGGCGTCGACCGGGTCGACGAGGCAGTCGGTCGAGGTCCAGTACTGCTCCTCGCCGCTCTTGATCGTGAAGACCTGGGCCGCGGTGCCGGCGTTCAGCACGCAGACGTTCTTGCCGGTGTTCGTGACCGTGACGCTCAATTGCGGCTGTTCACCGGCCTCGTAGACCGTCTTGTCGGTGACGGGTTCGACGGTGATCTGCTCGGGCGAGCACGGGTCGCCGTCGACCGCGGTGGCCTCGGTCGGGATCGTGGTCGTCTCGGGAGTGCTGGTCGCCGGCGCGGTCGGCTCGGTCTTGGGCTCGCCCTGCGCGCCGCCCGGCCGCACGATGATGAGCACGATCGCGACGACCACGGCGAACAGGCCGATGAGCACGACCAGCCGTCGTCGGCGATAGACCTGCGGCGAGTGCCGTCGTGCCGGTGCCTGATTCGTCGACATGCTCACAGGGTACGACCGGCGGACGAATGCCGGCGGCATCCGCCCGGCGCGCCGAAACGCCCGATGAACGGGAGGTTCACGGCCCGATCAGAGCCGTTTGAGCATGCGCGTGTTGCCGAGGGTGTTCTGCTTGACCCTGGCCAGGTCGAGGAACTCCGCGACACCGTCGTCGTGCGAGCGCACGAGCTCGGCGTACACCTCCGGAGCGACGGTCTCCTCGCCCATGTCCTCGAAGCCGTGCCGCGCGAAGAAGTCCACCTCGAACGTCAGGCAGAACAGCCTGCTCAGGCCGAGCTCACGGGCGTCGGCCTCGAGGCGTTCGACGATCGCGTGCCCGACGCCGTGTCCCAGCCAGTCGTCGGCCACGACGAGGGTGCGCACCTCGCCGAGGTCCTCCCACATGGCGTGCAGCGCGCCGGCGCCGATGATCGTGCCGTCGTCGACGACCTCCGCCACCCGGAACTCCTGGATCGCGCCGTACAGGTCGACGCGCTCCTTTCCGAGCAGGATGCGTCGGGACACGAGCGGTTCCACCAGGGAGATGATCTGGGCGACATCACTCGTGCGCGCCGGGCGCACCCTGTACCGGGTCATCCGTTCATCGTATTCGCCCGGCGCACGTCTGCCGGATTCGGAGATCTGCACGACACGCCGGGCGCCGGCCTCAGCGATGCGGCGTGTCGCCGGGATATCCGAAACGCGCAGACAGGCACGGGCGGGCACGACGAAGGGGCCGGGCCCGAAGGCCCGACCCCGGTCGGTCGAGCGGATGCCGCGGCATCCGCTCGCCGTGGATCAGCTCGCGGCGAGGTCCGGCGTCGCCGGGCCCGTGCCGATGGCCGCGCCCGTGTTGACACCGACGCCGACGGGCAGCGCCCGCTGGGTGGTCGTGAACACGAACTCCCCGTTCTGGAAGTCGACGTGCACGTGGTCGCCGGAGTTGAGCTCTCCGTGCAGGATCCTCTCGGACAGCGCGTCCTCGACCTCGCGCTGCACGGCACGGCGCAGCGGGCGAGCGCCCAGTGCCGGGTCGTAGCCGAGCTCGATGAGCCGCTCCTTGGCCGGGACGGTCAGGTCGACGGTCATGTCGCGGTCGAGCATGCGGTCGCCGAGACGCTTCAGGAAGAGGTCGACGATCTGCAGCAGCTCGGGCTTGGACAGCTGCGGGAAGACGATGATCTCGTCGACGCGGTTCAGGAACTCGGGCTTGAAGTGCTTCTTCAGCTCCTCCTTCACCTTGCCGCGCATGAGGTCGTACCCGGTGCGCGAGTCGCCCTCGAGGGCGAAGCCGACCGGCCCGCTCGAGATGTCCTTCGTACCGAGGTTCGTCGTCATGATGATGACGGTGTTCTTGAAGTCGACCACGCGACCCTGGCCGTCGGTCAGGCGACCCTCTTCGAGGATCTGCAGGAGCGAGTTGAAGATGTCGGGGTGGGCCTTCTCGATCTCGTCGAACAGCACGACCGAGAACGGCTTGCGCCGCACCTTCTCGGTGAGCTGGCCGCCCTCCTCGAAGCCGACGAATCCGGGAGGGGCGCCGAACAGCCGCGAGACGGTGTGCTTCTCGCCGTACTCCGACATGTCGAGCGAGATCATGGCGGCCTCGTCGTCGAAGAGGAACTCGGCGAGCGCCTTCGCGAGCTCGGTCTTGCCGACGCCCGTGGGGCCGGCGAAGATGAACGAACCCGAGGGACGGTGCGGGTCCTTCAGGCCGGCGCGGGTGCGACGGATCGTCTTGGAGAGCGCCGAGATGGCCTCCTCCTGGCCGATGACGCGCTCGTGCAGGGCCTTCTCCATGAAGACGAGGCGCGAGCTCTCCTCTTCGGTGAGCTTGAAGACGGGGATGCCGGTGGCCTGCGCGAGCACCTCGGCGATCAGGCCCTCGTCGACGACGGCGGTCGTCTTGACGTCGCCCGCCTTCCACTGCTTCTCGAGGCGCAGACGCTCGCCGAGGAGGTTCTTCTCCTCGTCGCGGAGCGATGCGGCCTTCTCGAAGTCCTGCTCCTCGATGGCGGTCTCCTTGGCGGCGCGCACCACGGCGATCTTCTCGTCGAACTCGCGCAGCTCGGGCGGGCTCGAGAGGATCGACAGGCGCAGCCGCGCGCCGGCCTCGTCGATCAGGTCGATCGCCTTGTCGGGCAGGAAGCGGTCGCTGATGTACCGGTCGGCGAGGTTCGCCGCCGCGACGATGGCACCGTCGGTGATGGACACCTTGTGGTGGGCCTCGTAGCGGTCGCGCAGCCCCTTGAGGATGTTGATCGCGTGGGGCAGCGAGGGCTCCTGCACCTGGATGGGCTGGAAGCGGCGCTCGAGCGCGGCATCCTTCTCGAAGTGCTTGCGGTACTCGTCGAGCGTGGTGGCGCCGATGGTCTGCAGCTCACCGCGGGCGAGCAGCGGCTTCAGGATGGAGGCGGCGTCGATCGCGCCCTCGGCGGCGCCGGCACCCACGAGGGTGTGGATCTCGTCGATGAAGACGATGATGTCGCCGCGCGTGCGGATCTCCTTGGTCACCTTCTTCAGGCGCTCCTCGAAGTCGCCACGGTACCGGCTGCCGGCGATGAGCGAGCCGAGGTCGAGCGAGTAGAGCTGCTTGTCCTTCAGCGTCTCGGGGACCTCGTTCTTGACGATGGCCTGCGCGAGGCCCTCGACGACGGCGGTCTTGCCGACGCCGGGCTCGCCGATGAGGACGGGGTTGTTCTTGGAACGACGCGAGAGGATCTGCATGACCCGCTCGATTTCCTTCTCGCGCCCGATCACGGGGTCGAGCTTGGACTCGCGCGCGGCCTGCGTGAGGTTGCGGCCGAACTGGTCGAGGATCTGCGAGCCGCCCTGGGGCTGCTGCTGGTCGTTCGCGCCGACCTGCACCTGCTCCTTGCCCTGGTAGCCGGAGAGCAGCTGGATGACCTGCTGGCGCACGCGGTTGAGGTCGGCGCCCAGCTTGACGAGCACCTGGGCTGCGACGCCCTCGCCCTCGCGGATGAGGCCGAGCAGGATGTGCTCGGTGCCGATGTAGTTGTGGCCGAGCTGCAGCGCCTCGCGGAGCGAGAGCTCGAGCACCTTCTTGGCGCGCGGCGTGAACGGGATGTGCCCCGTCGGCTGCTGCTGGCCCTGGCCGATGATGTCCTGCACCTGCTCGCGCACCGCGTCGAGCGAGATGCCGAGCGACTCGAGCGCCTTGGCGGCGACGCCTTCACCCTCGTGGATGAGCCCGAGCAGGATGTGCTCGGTGCCGATGTAGTTGTGGTTGAGCATCTTGGCCTCTTCTTGGGCCAGGACGACGACACGACGGGCTCGGTCGGTGAATCTCTCGAACATGCTCTACTCCTCTCGACCCCAGGGCAGGGGGCGCCGATACATCGAGCGTAAACACTCCGGATGCCCCGTGGGCCGGTGTTCGCCGTGGGCGCACCGCACCGACCCTTGACAGCGAGGCATCCCTCTTCGTACCCTATCGAACATCGATACCATCGTTTTTCGATATGCTGCGGCACTGAGCCGCGCAACCGATGAAGGAGTCACCATGTCCACGACCACCGGCGGCACGCGTCTCGGGCGGAGCGACCGCGTCGGCCTGTACATGACGATCGCGCTCGGCCTGATCGGAATCTGCGCCGCCGCCTGGACGATGGTCGCCAGGCTGGTCGAAGTGCTGCCGGGCACGGATGTCCCGGTGCGGGTGCCGTTCATCGGCGAGACCGCCGACCTTCCCATCGGCCCCGGCGGCGCACCCGTCCCGGTCGCCGTCGATGAGGCGACCGTCATCGTGCCGCAGCCCGCAGCGGCGACCCAGTTCGCGATCGTCGCCGAACCGATCGTGTACGGCGTCGCGATCATCGTGGGCATCACCCTGCTCGGGCTGCTCTGCTGGAACCTCGCCCGGGGACGCGCGTTCACCCGGAGCACGGTGCGCATCATCGGCTGGGGCGGTGGCACGCTGGCCATCGGCTGGGTGGTCGGCAGCCTGTTCACCACGATGTCCGTGAACGGCGCGCTCTCGGCCATCAGCGACTACCAGTACGAGGGCATCACGTTCGGCACGAACTTCGGCGCGATGTTCGGGATCCTCGCGATCGGGGCGATCGGGGCGGCGTTCCAGATCGGCGAACGCCTGCAGCGCGACACCGAAGGCCTCGTCTGATGGCGCCCGCCGAACCCGACGAGACCTCGGACGTCCACTGCCGACTCGACGAACTGCTCGAGGCGCGAGGCATGACCCTCGCCCGGCTGAGCGAACTCGTCGGCGTCACGGTCGTGAACCTCAGCGTGCTGAAGAACGACCGGGCACGCGCCATCCGCTTCTCCACGCTCCAGGCGATCTGCGAGGCCCTCGACTGCGAGATCGGCGAACTGCTGGTGCGGCGGCCGCGCCCGACTACTTGATCGGGACGGTGACCGACTGGTCGCCGACCTCGACGATGAGCGGCTCGGTCGTGGTCACGAACACCGGGCTCCAGAAGATCGTGGTGTGCGGCACGAAGTCCATCGTGCAGACCTGGTCGGCCGGCAGCTCGGCGACGTCGACCGAGACGCGGTTGCCCTCGCCCGCGGGGTCGACCACGTTGACCCGCGTTCCGACGGCCGGGCAGGTCGAGCTGCCCGAGATCGTGACGGCGAGCTGGCCGCCCTGCCCGATCCACTGTGCCGACAGGCCCTCGGTGGCGGTCTCCTCGTCGGCGTGGCCCTCGTCGTCGCCCGTGCCCTCTTCGCCGGCGTGGTCGCTCACGGGCATGCCGGGGAAGTTCTCGATGGGACGAGGACTCGGGTTGCACGCCGAGAGCAGGAAGACGGATGCCACGGCCACGGCCACGACGCCTGCGCGGCGGAGGGTGAGGGAGGAGTGCATGCCGCAATGGTATCGGTTCGACCGCGCTCGGCGCGCGTCGGGGCTAGCATGCGGGCATGAGCAATCTCGAACGCGACCCCATCGAGCTGGTGTGTCCTCCCGAGCACTCGCAGGCGGCCGTGATCCAGGTGCTCACCCCGCGCGACGTGCCGCTCGGCGGGCCGCGGGCCATGAATGTCCGCCGTACGCTGCCCCAGCGTGGCCGCACGACGATCGGCGCCTGGTGCTTCGCCGACCACTACGGGCCCGACGACGTCGCGGCATCCGGCGGCATGGTCGTCCCGCCCCACCCGCACACGGGCCTGCAGACCGTGAGCTGGCTCTTCGAGGGCGAGATCGAGCACCATGACAGCACGGGCAGCGCGGAGTTCGTGCGGCCGGGTGCCGTCAACCTCATGACGGCCGGCCGCGGCATCGCGCATTCGGAGGTCTCGACGCCGACGACGAGCCGCCTCCACGGCGTCCAGCTCTGGGTCGCGCTGCCGGATGCCGCGCGCGGCGTCGCGCCGTTCTTCGAGCATGCCGAGACCGAGCCCGTCGAGGTCGACGACGCGGTCGTGCGCGTCTTCACAGGGGCCCTGCCCGGCGTCGGCGCCGAGGCATCCGTCACCCTCTTCTCGCCGCTCGTCGGCGCCCAGATCGAACTGCCCGCCGGCGGGGAGGCCTGGATCGAGCTCGACCCCGCGTTCGAGCACGGCCTGCTCGTCGACCGCGGGCCCGTCACGGCGACCGTCGCGGCCCTCGAGAGCGAGCTCGATGACGCACCCGCCGATTCCGACCCGCTCACCGTCGCCGGCCACACGTCCCATCTCGCGTGGAGCGAACTCGGCTACCTCGCGCCCGGCCACGAGGGCGTCCGCCTCCGGGCGGACCCGCACTCCCCCGCCCGGATCGTGCTCATCGGGGGCATCCCGTTCGGCGAGGAGCTCGTCATGTGGTGGAACTTCATCGGCCGCAACCACGACGAGATCGCGGAGTTCCGGCGCCAGTGGCAGGCCGACGTCATCGCCAGGGGTGACGGCGACGGGCGCTTCGGCACCGTGTCCGGGTTCGACGGTCCACCGCTGCCGGCGCCCGAGCTTCCGACCGTGCGGTTGAAGCCGCGCAGCTGACGGCCCGTCCGCCCGCGCAGCCTCGCCACGACGAACGGCGCCGCCCCGGATGCTCCGGGACGACGCCGTTCGAGGCATCCGCTCGCTACGGTGCGGGGACCTCCGCTCCCTCACTGCCGGCCCAGAACAGGCCGCGCGCGAGCTGGCTGAACGCCCCGACCGGGTGGGTGCGGAAGTTCAGCGACGTGCCGAACATGAGCACGTTCGACCCGGTCGCCGACTCGGCGCTGACGACCGAGGGCTTGCCCGCGGCATCCGCGATGCTGCGTCCGGGCTGCGTCGATGCCCAGTGACCCGAGATGAACGGGTCGCCGGCGGCGTACGTCTGCTCGACGACGGCGTTCGCACCGAGGCCCGTGTACCAGGTCGCCGGGTAGACGAAGGCGGTGTCCTGCGGATACGTCGACAGCAGTCCGCCGGCGGGGTTCTCGACCGTCACGATGCCGTTCGAGCCGCTGGTGCCCTGCGTCGCCGTCGAGGTGACGAGGCCGAAGGCGTTCGCGAAGCCCGCGATCGCCGTGCCCTTGCCCGCGACGCCCCGGCCGGCCGCCAGGTACTCGGCGACCTCCGCGCGGCCCGTGGCCTGCGCGGCGCTGAACGCCAGGTTGGCGCCGATCCAGAGCACGTCGACGTCGTCGAGCTGCACCTGGCCGCTCGAGAGGTTCGCCGACGTGACCTGCACGAGGTCGTCGAAGCCGAGCTTGCCGAGCGTGACCCGCTCATCCTGGCTGCCCGAGTACGCGACCGTGAGGTCGTCGAGGCCGACGCTCTCCTCGGCGGCGAGACGGGACCCGTCGGATGCGGTGAACGCCACCCCGAGGTCGTCGGCGACGGCGGCCGCGGCGTCGTAGGACGCGGCATCCGGTCCGAGGATCACGGAGCCGTCATCGAAGGCCGACACCGCGATGCCGGCATCGAGCAGCGCGTTGATCGCCTGGTACTCGGCGACGCCCGAGGTCGCGAGTTCGAGGTAGGAGCCCTCGGCCGGGACGGAGCCGGTCGGCCCCGACTCGGAGACCTGCTCGAGTTCGACGTCGAGCGCGGCATCCGTCGTCGACCCGACCTCGTCGACATCGGCGCCCCAGAGGAGCGCGAGGCTCCAGGCGGAGATGTCGTACATGTCGGCGACTCGGTCGGAGATGTCCGAGCCGTCGGCCAGCAGCACGTTCGCCATGCCGCGCAGGGGCTGGTGCATGTCGACCACGTACGAGCCCTCGGCGTACTCGACGCCGTCGGCCGTGAAGGCGCTCCCGGCACGCGAGACCTCGACGCCGTTCGCGATGAGCTGGTCGACGAGGGTCGCGGCATCCGTCACCGAGCGCTGCGTCCCGTCCATCGGGATCACGTAGGCACGGGGGAACTCGGCCGTGTACACGTCGGTCTCGTCCCAGATCTCGGCCCACTGGTTCGGCTCGGGCACGCTCGCCGGGTCGACGTCGGCCGGGGTGACCACGAGCGGCTCGCCCGCGGTGCCTCGGCGGAAGATCTCGATCTGGTTCTCGAGGAGCGTGTCGGCGTTGTTCGCCACGTAGTCGACGGCCGTGTCGATGACGACGCCCGCGACCTCGATGTTGACCTTCGAGTTCGCCTGGTTCGTCGCCGGGTTGTTCGTGCGGCCGAGGGGCAGTTCGACGGTGTTCGTGATGGCGCCCTGGTACGCGACGTACTGCGGCGTGAAGACGGGGGGCCAGTCATCCCAGCCGGAGCGGATGTCGCGGTAGGGGATGTTGATCTTGCCGGTGTTCTCGAGCGTCGCGCTGCCGTCCTCGGCGAGGTAGGTGTTGCCGGGGATGTTCGCGTCGACGACGGCCTGCTCGATCTCCAGCGCCGCGGCGTAGGCGTGCGGCAGGAACAGGTCGTACTCGTAGTTCTCGCCGTGCGGCGGGCCGCAGGGCTCGATCTGGAGCACGCTCGTGTAGCCGTGCAGGTCGATGAAGAAGGTCGGCTGGATGACCCCGGACAGGTCGCGGATGATGCGCGACTCGGGCGTGGCTCCCGTGATCATGTCGCGGTTGGCGTCGAAGCCGTCGGCGTTCGCACGCTGGCCGAGCGCCCGGCCGTCGGGATTGTTCGTCACCGTGAAGTAGAAGCGGTAGTCCTGCAGCAGGTCGCGCACCTCGGGCCACGGGGCGGTCGCCAGGTGCTCGATGTAGTTCAGGACGCCGTCGGTGCCCTCCCACTCGTTGCCGTGGATGTTCGCGTTGAACCAGATCGGGACCTTGTACTGGTTCATCAGGGGCCGGTTCTTCGCGGCGGCGGCGGGGTCGGCCTTGATCTGCTCGCGCCACGCCGTCTGCTTCGCCGTCTGCGCAGGAGTCTCCTTGGCCGTCAGCGTCACGAGGTGGATGTCGCGCCCGAGCACCGACTGCCCGACGACCTGGGCCGAGATGCGGTCGCTCTTGGCCATGAGGCCGTTCAGGAACGGCGCGATCTCGTCGTACGGCGTCACGCCGCGGGCGATCGACGCGTCGGTCGGGTCATCGGGCACGGTCGGCAGCACGGACTGCGACGGGTACTTGGCCGGCGGCTCGACGAGCGAGGAGATCGGCGTGACGATCGGCGAGGCGGACAGCGGCTCGAGCGCTGACGCCGGCGCCGCGCCGACGAGGAGCGTCGCGGCGGTGACCGCGGCGATGCCCGCTCCGGCGATGAGGCGGTGGAACGACATGGTGCTCCGTTTCTGGAGTGTTCGGATGGTGCGGCGTCGGGCGCCGTGCGGGTGTGCAGGGCACCTTCGGCCATCGGCAGTCCGTGTGATGCGGGAATCCTGCGTCCAAGGCGGTACCGACACTCTGTCATGCGACGAGAAGCGCATTCCAGAGCGATTCGTTGCGTCGTGGTCAACTTTGTTGCGCATTTGCTGCACGGGGTCTCCCTCGCCGCAGCACGACATGGCGCCGGGAGCATCGCGGCTTCGCCTGCTCGACCCGCACCGTCATGACGAGGCTACGTGGGCGCGCGTTACGGGCGCGTGACGGACGTGGCCCGTCGCGGCATCCGCTCGCTCCCGTGGGGCGAGGAGTCGCGCCATCAGCTCGCTCCCGCCGGGCGAGGAGTCGCGGCATCCGCTCGTTACTGCAGTGCGGAGGTGAGGCGAGCGAGGTTGTCGAGCACCGTCGAGCGGATGGGCTGGCGCATCCACTCGTCGAGCGTGAGCTCGCGGCTGTCGGCGCGATAACCGTCTTCGACGGCCCGCATCTCCTGCACGAACGAGCGTCCGCGCACGAGGAGCGAGACCTCCATGTTCAGCTCGAACGAGCGGATGTCCATGTTGCTCGACCCGATGACGGCCACGTCGTCGTCGATCGTGAAGTGCTTGGCGTGCAGGATGTACGGCTCCTTGTACATGTAGATCTTGACGCCGGCGCGCAGGAGCGCCTCGTAGTACGAGCGCTGCGCGTGGTAGACGAGGGCCTGGTCGCCGATCTCGGAGACGAACAGCTCGACGTGGATGCCGCGCTGCGTCGCCCCGCTGATGGCCAGGAGCATCGCCTCGTCGGGCACGAAGTACGGGCTCGTGATGATGAGCTTCTCGCGCGCGGCGTAGAGCAGCGCGAGGAAGAGCTTGAGGTTGTTCTGGTTCGGGAACCCGGGACCGCTCGGCACGACCTGGCAGTCGAGATCCTGGGCCTCGCTCGGCTGGTCGAAGGAGTCCGTGATGTCGCGGGTCAGCTCTTCACCCGACTCGAGGTACCAGTCGGTGCGGAAGATCGCGTCGAGGCCCGACACGATCGGCCCCTCGACCCGGACCACGAGTTCCTTCCACTTCAGCCCGCGACGGATGTTGGACCGCTTGTTGTAGCTGCGGTCGATCATGTTCTGCGAGCCCATGAAGGCGACATCCCCGTCGACGACGACGATCTTGCGGTGGTTGCGCAGGTCGAGGCGCTGGTACCTGCCCCGGAACGGCTGCACCGGCAGCATCAGGCGCCAGTCGACGCCCATTGCGGTCAGGCGCCTCAGCGTGCGCCGGTACCCCTTGGAACGCAGGGACGCGATGTGGTCGAGCAGCAGGCGAACCTTGACGCCCCGCTCGACCGCCTCGCCGAGGGCGGCGAAGAACGGCTCGGTCGTGTCGTCGAGCGCGAGGATGTAGAACTCGACGTGCACGTGATGGGTGGCCGCTCGGACCGCTCGGGTCATCTCGTCGAGCGACTCCTGGTAGCCGCCGATGAGGCTGGCGCTGTTCGAGCCGATCAGGGGCATCGACCCGAGGTTGCGGTTTAACTGCACGATGCCTGCGAACCAGGCCGGCCAACTGCTCGAGTCGCTCACGCGCTCGACGCCGTGCGTCGAGTCGCGGATGAACTCGTCGACCTGGGCCTGCTTCTCGCGGCGCTTCTTCGGCAGCTTCGGATTGCCGATGAGCAGGAAGAACAGCACGCCGATGTACGGGATGAAGAAGATCGCGAGCAGCCACGCCATGCCGGCGGTCGGGCGCCGGTTGCGCGGCACGACGATGACCGCGATGACGCGGATGACGAGGTCGATCGCGAGCAGCGCGAACGTCACGATCGTCGCGACCATCGCGGACTCCTCCGACGTCATCGACGTCAGTCGGCGGTGCGCTCGGCGTTGCGCTCAGGGCGACGCGGAAGCCCGAGCTTCGCCCGCTCTTCGGCCTCGATCTGCGCGTACGCCGCACGCTCGGTGCGGTCGGCGCGGAGGATCGCGCGCATCACGAACCAGAAGATGAGTCCGATGAGCACCGTCGGCGCGAGCGACCAGATCGCATTCGCCCAGAAATCGTTCATAGTGCCACCAGACTACGGGGTTTCGCTGCGAAGCTCCCGCGCGCCCGTGCTCGCTGGTGCTCTCGCGCTGCGGCGCTGGCGCGCTGGCGCACCCGCACGCCGGGGCGGCGGGCGCCGCGCACCGCGTGCCCGCGCACCGCGCACCGCGTGC
>NZ_WBIR01000025.1 GCF_009749395.1 Agromyces salentinus | reverse complement strand
GTCAGCCGGGCATTAGCGTGAGACAAGAGAGACCTCCGTGCGTTCGAGCTGAAGAACTAGACAGCTCCAACTCGACCCCGGAGGTCTCTCCTACGTCAACAACGATCCGGGTCAGTACACCTAGCGCAGGGCCCGCGACCGGGCAAGCCCTCGCACGCGCGGCACCCTCGCCGCGAGAATGCCGGAATGGATGCCGACGACCCGATCGATGACCGCGATCGCCCGGATCGGGCCCGCGCCGACCCCGCCGAGCCCGCCCACCGTGACCGCCCGGCGATCCAGCACACCCGTCCGCCCGGCGTCGACGACGTCACCGTCGAGGCGCTCGGCAAGCTCTCCGAGGCGCTCGAGACGATCGAGGACGCTCGCGGATCGCTGTACCGATTCCACCGACTGACCGGCAAGGCGGACCTGGCCATCGGCGAGGCCGCGGAGCTCTTCCGCCGCGCGGGACACGACGACGTGGCCGACCGCCTCGACCGGGAGGTCATCGGTCGCAACGTGCTCGATGGCCGCTGGACGTTCCAGGTCGTCGAGGAGTACGACGACGGGTACTACGCCGAGGTGCGCGAGGCCGAGCGCGCGGTCAGGGACGAGCTGGTCGGCGGACGTCGGCATCTCTTCGAGGCCGAGATGAAGGAGGACCGCCGGACGCACGGCCGGCGCCATCACGAGGCGCAGCCGCCCCGGGCATCCGACGGCGCCTGACGCCGCGTACCCGCGTCTCGCCGGCCGCGCTCGTGTTGCGGCGACCGAGGGCGCCGGATAGGGTTTTCGAGGGCCGGTCGAATCGATTCGACCCGGTCGATCCGCAGGTCGGATCACGCTCCGCCCACGGCGCGCGCCCACCGTCACCAGTCGGACCGCCGCCCACCCCGACGATGAAGCCGAGAACCATGACCGCACCCATCACGCTCCGCCCTGGCCTCACGGCCTGGCGCAACGCCGTCTTCGCGATCTTCTTCCTGTCGGGGCTCAGCCTCGCGAGCTGGGTCGCCCGCCTTCCCGAGGTGCGCGACGAGACCGGCCTGAGCACGCAGGGCGTCGGGCTCGTCATCCTCTCCGGGTCCATCGCCTCCGTCCTCGGCCTCATCGCGGCACCGCCGCTGATGGCCCGCTTCGGCGCTCGCGCGGGCATGGCCGGCGCGCTCATCGCCGTCTCGATCGGGCTCGTGCTCATCGGCGTCGGCGGCTCCCTCCTGCCGTCGATCCCCCTCATCGCGATCGGTCTCGCCTTCGCCGGATTCGGCAACGGCGCCGTCGACGTCATGATGAACGTCGAGGGGGCCGAGGCCGAACGCGAGATCGGGCGAACGCTCATGCCCCTCATGCACGCCTTCTTCTCGTTCGGCACGGTCGCGGGCGCCGGCGTCGCCGCCGCGGCGGCCGCGCTGGACATCGCCGTGGTCCTGCACCTCGGCGTCGTGGCGGCGGCCATCGCGATCGGCGCCGTCATCGCGGTCCGGTTCGTGCCCAAGCGCGCCGAGCTCGGCGACCCGGCGAGCGCCGACGGTCGAGCGGATGCCGCATCCGCCCGTCCGTGGGCGGAGCGTTTCCGCGACGGCCTCCGGGTCTGGGGCGACGTGCGACTGCTGCTCATCGGCGTCATCATGCTCGGCATGTCGTTCGCCGAGGGATCCGCGAACGACTGGCTCACGCTCGCGGCCGTCGACGGCCACGGCTTCGACCCGGCCGTCGGCGCGGCGATCTTCACGGTCTTCGCCGTGTCGATGACGACCGCCCGGGTGCTCGGCGGGCCCCTCGTCGACCGGTTCGGCCGCGTGCTCACCCTCCGGGTCCTCGCCGCGACCGGCGTGGTCGGCCTGAGCCTGTTCATCTTCGGCTCCGAGGTGTGGATGATCGTCCTCGGCACGGTGCTCTGGGGCATCGGCGCGTCGATGGGCTTCCCGGTCGGCATGTCCGCCGCCGCCGACGTCCCCGACCGAACCCAGGCCGCCGCGAGGGTGAGCGCCGTGGCGATCATCGGGTACTGCGCGTTCCTCGTCGGCCCGCCGTTCATCGGCTTCCTCGGCGAGCAGTTCGGGCTGCTGAACGCACTGCTCGTCATCCTCCTGCTCATGATCATGGCCGGCCTCGCGGCTCCCGCCGCCCGCGAGCGCTCCCGCATGCCGGGGGCGACGGGCGGCGAGTCGTCCGGCGCACCGGGGGCTCCCGGCACCGGCTCCCCCGACGCCGCCCCCTCGGGGTCGGCCGCCCCGGCCGCCGACGCATAAACTCATCGGGTGCGTCTCGTCATCGCCCGCTGCTCCGTCGACTACGCGGGTCGGCTCTCGGCCCATCTCCCGCTCGCCCAGCGCCTGCTCATGGTGAAGGGCGACGGTTCCCTGCTCGTGCACTCCGACGGCGGCAGCTACAAGCCGCTCAACTGGATGAGCCCGCCCTGCGTGCTCGAGACCCTCTCGCCCGACGAGGACCAGGCGGCCGCCGGTGTCGTCGAGCTCTGGCGGGTCACCCACAAGAAGACGGCCGACCAGCTCATCGTCTCCATCCACGAGGTGCTGCACGACTCGACCCACGAGCTCGGGCTCGACCCCGGCCTGCAGAAGGACGGCGTCGAGGCGCACCTGCAGAAGCTGCTCGCCGAGCAGATCGAGATCCTCGGCGACGGCCACCGGCTCGTGCGCCGCGAGTACATGACCGCGATCGGCCCGGTCGACATCCTGGCGACGGATGCCGCGGGCGCATCGGTCGCCGTCGAACTGAAGCGCCGCGGCGACATCGACGGCGTCGAACAGCTCACGCGCTACCTCGAGCTCATGAACCGCGATCCGCGCCTCGCCCCCGTCACCGGGGTGTTCGCCGCGCAGGAGATCAAGCCGCAGGCGCGCACCCTCGCCGAGGATCGCGGCATCCGCTGCGTCGTGCTCGACTACGACGCCATGCGCGGCCTCGACGACAGCGACTCGCGGCTGTTCTGAGCACCGTCCCGGGGCGTTACTCCCGAGCGACGCAGCCGCCTCGCGGCCGGCGCGTGCCCGGTCCGTGAACGAAACCTGAGTGGCGCTCGCATTTTCGCGCCATAAGATGTCACGGTGATCTCCCCCAGCCACACCGAAACCCTTGCACCCACGAGGACGTGGGCCGCCGTACTCTTCGACCTCGACGGCACGATCGTCGACTCCGCAGCCGACATCACCGACTCGCTCGCGCACATGTTCGCCGAGCTCGGCCTCGAGGTGCCGACCCACGAGCAGCTGCTCGCCTACGTGGGTCCGCCCCTGCTCGACAGCCTCCGCATGCTCGCCGGGTTCGACGACGCCGGCGCCGAGCACGCCCTCTCGGTCTACCGCGCCGACTACGCCGTGCGCCTCACCCAGTCCCCCGTCTTCCCCGGCATGGCCGGAGTGCTCGAGCGCGTCCACGCCGCCGGCATCCCGCTCGCCCTTGCCACCTCGAAGCCCGAGTCGATGGCCACCACCGTCCTCGACCACGCCGGGCTCTCGCAGTACTTCACCGTCATCGCGGGCGCCAGCGAAGACGAGGTCCGCAGCACCAAGGCGGATGTCGTCGCCGAGGCGCTGCGCCGGCTGCAGGCCAAGGGCGTCGACACGACGCACGCGGTCATGGTCGGCGACCGCGGGTACGACACCCTCGGCGCGGCGGCGCACGACGTTCCGACGATCCTCGTGGAGTGGGGCTACGGCTCGCCCGCCGAGGCCGACGGCGCGATCGCGGTGGTCCACTCGACCGACCAGCTCCGCACGCTGCTGATCGGCTGAACCCGAGCACCCGCTCGAGCGCCGCTCGAACCCCGCGCCTTCACCTGCCGTGACGCCGCGCGCGTCGCGGCATCCGCACGCCTTCGAACGCGGCGCGCTTCTCGAGAACGCGCCCGCAGCGAGCGATGTGCATCCGGAGTCGATCCAACGCGCACGATCGACGCCACAGGGCTTTCAACGCAAATAATGTGCGAATACATAGGAACAGGGTTTACCCCCACTTCGGGGCACGGCTAGATTCCCCTGTACGTCCGTCCACCCGACGGGCGACGTCGCGACCCCGGCACCTCCCGCGGTCGCATCGAGGGGAGAAGAATGTCTGGAATCTCCAAGCGCGCCAGGCGGCGCGCGATGGCGGTCGTTCCGGTCGTCGCTCTCGTGGCCGCCACACTGGCGGCAACGGGCGCGGTCGGCGCGGCCACAGCGTCACCGAAGTACGAACCACCGGTGATCAGCGACTCCGAGTACTACATGAACTACGTCGAGCCTCGGGCCGAGGCGGCGTTCGGTACGGACCTGCAGGTCACCGAAGGCGCGGTCGACGCGCAGCAGCAGCAGGCGGCCCTCATCAAGGCGGATGCGCTCGAGCGGAAGTTCACGGCGGGCAACCCGATCGCCGCCGAGGGTCTCGCGAAGCTCGAATCGAAGTCGATTCAGTCCGGCAAGAGCCCGAAGTGGCTCAAGCACCTGTACAAGTCGGCCAAGGAGACCCAGACCGCCAAGCTGCTGACGATCCTCGTCGAGTTCAACACCAGCGCGAACGACGACTTCTCCGACGTCCAGGTCCCGACGGCGTACGGTGCGGCCGACTGCAAGCCCGGCGACGTCCAGAACGGCCCCCTGCACAACAACCTCCCCGACCCGGCGACGCTCACGCGACCCGACAACAACTCGATGTGGGTGCCCGACTTCTCGCCGAAGCACTACAACGACATGCTCTTCTCCAAGAAGGGCATCACGGAGCGCGTCCGCAAGGACCTCACCGGCCCCGACGGCAAGCCGGGCATCGACATCTCCGGCTACACCATGAAGGCCATGTACGAGGAGATGTCGCAGAACGCCTACACGGTCACCGGAACGGCGACCCCGTGGGTCACGGTGCCGCACTCCGAGGCCTACTACGGCGCGAGCGTCTGCCACCCGAACGATGACGGCGTCTACGAGGCCGGCGCCGTCCAGGACATGCAGGGCCACCCCGACAACCCGCTCGGTCCCGGCCAGCTGCCGGTCGATGCGGTCCAGGCCCTCGCCGACGCGCAGCCCGACTTCCCGTGGGCCGACTATGACATCGAGGACCAGGGCGACCGTGACGGCGACGGCAACTTCCTCGAGCCCGACGGCGTCATCGACCACGTCGTGCTCGTGCACGCCGGAGCCGACAAGTCCGGCGGCGGCGGCGACGAGGGCACGTACGCCCTCTGGGCGCACTCCTCGGCCGTCGCAGGCGGCGCGGACATCCCCGGCACCGACCTCAAGCTGTCGAACTACATCGTGCAGCCCGAGGACTCGGGCGTCGGCGTGTTCGCCCACGAGTACGGCCACGACCTCGGCCTGCCCGACCTCTACGACACCTCGGGCGTCGGCGACTCGGACGTCGACTTCTGGGACCTCATGTCCTCGGGCTCGCACGCCGGGCCGATCTTCCAGTCGATGCCGACGCACATGGGCCTCTGGGACAAGTGGGTGCTCGGCTGGGCCGACCCCGTCGAGTTCAACCCCGGTGACAAGGCGAAGTCGGTCCTGCTCGGACAGAACTCCCGTCCGCTGAAGGGCACCAAGGACGGCGTCAAGATCAACCTCCCCGACAAGGTCACGGTCCTGACCGAGCCGCACAGCGGCGCGAACGCCTGGTACACGGGCGCCGACCAGGACTGGGGCGACATCCGTCTCTCCCGCACGGTCGACGTGCCGGCAGGTGCTGCCGACGCGAAGTTCTGGATGTGGAACGACTACGTGATCGAGGAGGACTGGGACTTCGGCTTCGTCGAGGTCTCGACCGACGGCGGAACCACGTGGACCGACCAGAAGGTCTTCACCGAGGGCGGCGCTGAAGTCACGACTCCCGACGGCTACCCCGACCCGAACGGCAACCTCGCCACCTTCGGCGGCAAGAAGTACGGGCTCACGGGCACGTCCGACGGCTGGCGCCACGACTACATCGACGTCTCGGACTACGCGGGCCAGACCATCGGCGTGCGTCTCCGGCTCGCGACCGATGCGGCTTACCAGGACCGCGGCTGGTTCGCCGACGACTTCTCGCTGGTCGCCGACGGAACCACCACCTGGAGCGATGACGTCGAGTCCGGCGACAACGGCTGGACCACCGAGGTGGCCTCGTGGGCGAGCACGTCCGGTCCCGGATGGCGCATCGACTCGGGAACGTCGACGCAGGCGCAGTACTACCTGGTCGAGTGGCGCAACTTCGACGGCTTCGACGAGGGCCTGAAGTACGCGTACGACACCGTCTACCAGGACGAGGAGGGCGCGTGGAAGGTCGACAAGATCAAGTACAACGCTCCCGGCGCCCTGGTCTGGTACCGCGACACCACCTACGGTGACACGAACCACGTGCAGTCGAACCTGACGGCCCTGCCGAGCGGTGGCGCGAAGGGCGGCCTGCTCATCGTGGACAGCCACTTCGACCCGCTGCGACGCACCGGGGCAGCCGCCACGGTCGACCCGACGACGCTGAAGAACATGCCCTCGCGGGCGCAGTCCTCCAACGCGGCGTTCGGCGTGGTGAAGACGTACCCCTTCACGGAGTGCATCACCGACGCGGCCTACACGGAGTACTGCACCGACGTGCCGGCGCTGCCCGCGGTGAAGTCCTTCACCGACAAGCAGGGTTGGGTCCCCGGACTCGAACTGCGCAACGGCAGCCTGTTCTGGCGCTACGCCAACGGTTCGGTCGTCGTGCCCTCGGTGGCCGGCGCGCCGTACACGACGCGCGTCGTGAACCCCGACGGCACTCCCGCCACGGACGCCTACGGAACGGACCTCGGGTTCACGGTGCTCGGCACCGGCAACCCGGCCGACTCCGGAGTCGCCTACGGCACCGGCATGGACGTGCAGCTGCCGCTTCTCGGCAACCGCGCGGCACTCGTGAAGATCACTCCTCCCCAGGGCTGATCCGAGCGGATGCCACGACGAGGCGTCGGCCCTTCGGGGTCGGCGCCTCGTCGCGTGTCCGGGGGGCGGGTGTCCGCGCCGGGCGCGCTCGCTAGTTCGCCGCGGCCGCCGCGCCGAAGCCGTCGAGCAGCCGGTCGAGTCCCGATGCGAACGGGTCGCTCGATGCGTCGGCGGCGAGCAGCCGTGCGGCCTCGGTGAGCGGATGCTGCGTGGCCTCGGTCCAGAGCGCCGACGGCGCGTCGGCGGCATCCGTGTCCACCCCGGAGTCCGAGGCATCGAGCGTGATCGCCCCGAGCACGTAGGCGCGCACGGCGGCGGTCGCCCGCGCCGCGTCGGCGAGCGGCATCCCCTCGCTCGTGAAACCTGCCAATAGGGTTTCGCCGAAGGACATGGCCTGTCGCCCGTCGAGCGGCCCGCTCGCGACCAGCACGATCGCGCCGGGGTGCTCGGCGAAGCGCGACCGCAGGTCGGCCGCGAGGCGCTGCACGCGCGCACGCCACGGCAGCGAGGGGTCGCCCGCGGCGGCGAGGTCGACGCCGGAGAACACCTGCTCGACCATCGCGCGCTGCAGCGCGTTCTTGGAGGTGAAGTACGTGTACATCGCCGTGGGGGTGAGCCCGAGCCGCGCGGCCACGCCGCGGATCGACACCGCGTCGCCGCCCTTCTCCTCGAAGATCTCGAATGCGGCGTCGACGATGTCGGCCTGGCTGATGCTGCGCCTGGGTCCGGGCTTCATGCGGTGGGGCTCCTCGGGGTCCCGACTACGCTACCCGTCCGTCATCACGACAGCCGCCCGCGGGCGTCGCCGACGACGCACCGGCGCCGTCGCCGACGACGCACCGGCGCCGCCAGCGGCGCGTCGGCGTCGGCAGCGGTGCGTCGACGCCGTCAGCCCCGCGCGAGGAAGGTGAGGACGGATCCGTCCTCCACGATGAGCGGACCGAGCGCGCCGTTGAAGACGGCGCCGTACGGTGCCGCGAGGTGCGCGGTGAAGGCCTCGCGGTCGCGATACGCCTCGACCACGACGAACCGCGTGCCGACCGGCGCGGGGCCCGCGGCCACGTCGACCCCGGCCGGCGGGGCGACGACGCGATGCGGCTGGAACTCGAGGCAGCCCGGCTCCCGGCGCACCTCGTCGGCGAGCGCGAGGAGGAGGCGCTCGACCTCCTCCTCGCGACCCGTCAGCGCGGTGAACTCGGCCATGAGCCACACGACCGCGCCGGAGGCATCCGCCTCCCGAGGTCCGGTCATCCGGTCGCCGCACCCGTCATGATCGCGACCGCATCGGTCATCGAGTGCGTCTGGGGCGTGATGGTCGCCGCCCGCTTGCCGAGGCGCTGCACGTGGATGCGGTCGGCGACGTCGAAGACGTGCGGCATGTTGTGCGAGATGAGGATCACGGGGATCCCGCGCTCGCGGAGCTGCCGGATGAGTTCGAGCACCTGGTTGGACTCGCGCACGCCGAGGGCGGCCGTGGGCTCGTCGAGCACGACGACCCGCGAGCCGAAGGCCGCCGCGCGTGCCACCGCGACCGCCTGCCGCTGGCCGCCCGAGAGGTTCTCGACCGGAACGGTGACGTCCTGCAGGGTCGAGATCCCGAGCGCGCGGAGCTCGTCGCGAGCCCGCTGGCGCATGCCCTTCTGGTCGACGACGCGGAACACCGATCCGAGGATGCCCTTCTTGCGCAGCTCGCGGCCGAGGAAGAGGTTCGCGGCGACATCCAGCGCGGGCGAGATCGCGAGGTTCTGGTAGACGGTCTCGATGCCGGCGTCGCGGGCGTCCTGCGGCCGCTTGAAGTTCACCCGCTTGCCCTCGAGCCAGATCTCGCCCTCGTCGGGGACCTCGGCGCCGGTGAGGCACTTGATGAGCGTCGACTTGCCGGCGCCGTTGTCGCCGATGACGGCGAGCACCTCGCCCGGGTAGAGCTCGAGGCTCGCGCCGTCGAGGCCGACGACGCGGCCGAAGGTCTTCACGAGGCGGCGGGCCCGAAGGATCGGCTCGCGCTCGGCGACCGCGGTGGGTGCCGCCGATGCCGCGGCGTCGGGCGCCTGCTCGCCCGAGAAGGCGCCGATGGCGGATGCCTCGGGGGCTTCGCCTGCCCCGGCGGGGCGCTGCGCGCCCTGGTCGTCGATGGTCATTTCCGCACCTTCCTGATCCACTGGTCGACGGAGACCGCGACCACGATGAGCACGCCGACCGCGAAGGTCTGCCAGAGCACGTCGAGCCCGGCGAGCGAGAGGCCGTTCCGGAACACGCCGACGATGAGGGCGCCGAGCAGGGTGCCCCACACGGTGCCGCGTCCGCCGAAGAGGCTCGTGCCGCCGATCACCACGGCGGTGATCGAGTCCAGGTTGAGGTCGGCGCCGGCGTTCGGCGACGCCGCGTTCGTACGCCCGATCTGGATCCACGCGCCGATGGCGAGGATCGCGCCGGCGGCGAGGTAGACGCTCATCAGGACTCGGTTGACCCGGATGCCGGCGAGGCGCGCGGCCTCGGGGTCGTCGCCGACCGCGTACACGTGGCGGCCCCAGGCCGTCTTCTGCAGGATGAGCGCGAGCACGACGTAGAGCACGAGCATCATGAGGACGCCGACCGTGATGTTGACTCCGCCCAGGGCGATGACCGAGCCGGTCCACGTGAGAAGGGCGGGCATCTCGCCGCCCCGCACGGTGGCGCCGCTCGAGTAGAGCAGGGTCAGCGCGATGAAGATGTTCAGCGTGCCGAGCGTGACGATGAAGGGTGGCAGCTTCAGCCTCGTCACGAGGACGCCGTTCAGGGCGCCGGCGCCGAGTCCGACGAGGAGGCCGAGCAGCAGGCCGATGACGGCGGGGATGCCGAGGTGCACCGTGGTCTGCGCGGTGACCATCGAGCTCAGCACCATGACGGCGCCGACCGAGAGGTCGATGCCGGCGGTGAGGATGATGAGCGTCTGCGCGATGGCGAGCGTGCCGACCACGGCGACCTGCTGCGTGATGAGCGAGAGGTTCGCCGGGTTGAGGAACCGCTCGTTCAGCAGGCCGAACACGATGATCGAGAGCGCGAGCACGATGGCCGGGCTGATCGCCGGGTACCGGTGCAGCGTGTTCCGGATGCGGCTCAGCGGCGTGGTGCGGTCGAGGAACTCCTCGGCCAGGTCGAGCGCCGACGTCGGCGGCTCGCCCTCTGGGGTTCGATTCGCCGACGGGGTCGGCGAGGCGGTCGTGTGACTCACGTGGTGCTCCGATTTCGTTGGTGCGGGCGTTCGTGCGGTTCGATTCCCGGTGAGCGGATGTCCCTGGCGGGGCATCCGCTCACCGCGGCCTCATGGCGCGTCGGACGTGCGGCGCTGGTCAGCCCCAGCAGATGTCGGCGCCCTCGGCGGTGTCGATCGACTCGACGCCGTCCTGGGGGTCGTCGGTGACGAGGGCGACGCCGGTGTTGAAGAAGTCGAGGCCCTCGGAGACCTCGGGCGAGGTGCCGGTCTCCACGAGGTCGAAGATCGCCTGCACGCCGAGCTCGGCCATCTTGACCGGGTACTGCTGGCTCGTGGCGCCGATCATGCCCTGCTGCACGGCGTCGATGCCGGCGCAGCCGCCGTCGACCGAGACCACGATGAGCCCGTCCTCCTTGCCCGCGGCCTTGAACGCCTCGTAGGCGCCGTAGGCGGCGGGTTCGTTGATCGTGTAGACGACGTTGATGTCGGGGTTCTTCGAGAGCAGGGTCTCGGCCGCGGTGCGCCCGCCGTCCTCGGCGCCCTGGGATGCCTCGTTGCCGACGATCTCGTAGTCGCCGCCGCTGTAACTGCCGGTCGGCTCCTCGTCGCCGTTGGCGCCGTCATCGGCGAGGTCGATGCCCATGCCGTCGAGGAAGCCCTGGTCGCGCGCCACGTCGACGGAGACGATCTTGTCGTCGAAGAGGTCGATCATCGCGATCGTCGCCTTCTCGCCGCCGAGCTTGGCGGCCGTCCACGTGCCGATGTGCTGGCCCGCCTCGAAGTTGTCCGTGGCGAAGGTGATGTCCACGGCTTCCGGGTCGGCTGGCGGCGTGTCGAGGGCGATGACGTAGAGGCCCGCGTCGCGGGCCTTCACGAGCGCGTCCTCGACTCCGGGGCCGTTCGGCGTGATGAGGATGCCGGCGTCGCCCTTCGAGATCGCGTTCTCGACGGCCTGGATCTGGGTATCCTCGTCGCCGTCCTCCTTGCCGGCCGCGAGCGTGAGCTCGACGCCGAGGTCCTCGGCCGCGGCCTTCGCCCCGTCCTGCATGGCGACGAAGAACGGATTCGTCGTGGTCTTGACGATGAGCGAGACGCCGATCGTGTCGTCACCGCTCGCTCCGCCGGCGGCGTCGCCGCCCGACGAGGCGCATCCGGTGAACGCGAGTGCCGCGGCGGCCGTGAGCGAGCCGGCTGCGATGAGGCGGCGCCGGACGGCGCCGGGTGCTGCGTGATTCATCGGTGAATCTCCTCTGGTGTGTGGGAAACGTTGCCCCATTGACAACGATGTCAGCGTTAGGTCTAGCCCATGCCCGTGTGTATAGTCAAGCCGACACCGCACATTGGAGATCAAATCGTGACACCGTTGTCAGACGCGGAACCGACGCCGGTCGAGACCGCCGCCGGGCGCACCGACGAGTCCCTCCCGGTCGATGCCCGCTCCCGGGCCCGGCCGACGATGCGACATGTCGCCACCTTGGCGGGAGTCGGCGTGAAGACCGTCTCCCGGGTCATCAACGGCGAGCCCAACGTGTCGGCCGCGACCATCGAACGGGTGATGAGGGCGGCACGATCGCTCGACTACGAACCCGACCTGCACGCCGGCAACCTCCGGCGGGCCGACGGCCGCACCCGCACCCTCGGGCTGCTCGTGGGCAGCGTCGACAACCCGTTCGCGGGCGCCGTGCACCGGGCGGTCGAGGACGCCGCGCTCGCCCGCGGCGTCGCCGTCTTCGCCTCGAGCCTCGACGACGACCCCGAACGCGAGCAGGCGGCCGTCTCGGCGTTCCTTCGCCGCCGGGTCGACGGACTCATCCTCACCACCGCCTCCGAGGACCAGGCCTACCTCGCCCCCGAGCTGCGACGCGGCACGCCGGTGGTCTTCGTCGACCGGCAGCCCGCGGGCGTCACCTCCGACTCCGTCGTGAGCGACAACACGGCGGGCGCCGCGCTCGCGACGCGCCACCTCATCTCGCACGGGCACCGTCGCCTCGCGTACCTGGGCGACCGGCACGACATCCGCACCGCGCAGGAGCGTCGGCGCGGCTTCCTCGACGAGCTCGGTCGCGCGGGCATCGCGACGGGTGATGCGCCCGTCGTCGAGGGCCTCCACGACGAGGAGACCGCCAGGCTCGCGACGCTGGCGCTCTTCGACGCCGATGAGCCGCCCACCGCGATCTTCAGCGCCCAGAACCTCGTCACCATCGGGGTGATCCGCGCGCTGCGCGAGCTGGACCGCCACCTCGACGTCGCTCTCGTGGGCTTCGACGACGTTCCCCTCGGCGACCTGCTCGTCCCGGGCGTGACCGTCGTCGCGCAGGACCCGCACGCCATCGGCCGCCTTGCAGCGGAGCGCGTCTTCGCCCGCCTCGACGGCGACGAGTCCCCGGCGGAGCGCATCATCGTGCCCACCCGACTCGTCGAGCGCGGGAGCGGCGAACTGCCGCCCCGGGTGAGCGCCCGATGACGCGCGACACGGCGGCCGACACCACGCGCGACGCGGCAGCCGGCTCCGGAGTCGACGCGCGAAGGCCGCGCGTCGTGGTCATCGGCGACGCCCTCATCGACGAACTGCGCGGGCCGTCGGGTGCCCGCGAGTTCGTCGGCGGCGCCGCGCTCAACGTCGCGGTCGGGCTCGCACTCCTCGGCGAGGACGTGACCCTGCTCGCGATGCTCGGCGACGACGAGCCGGGCGATCGCATCCGCCGGTACCTCGCCGACCACCGGGTGCGACTGGTCGCGAGCCCGTCGCCCTTCGGCACGTCGCGGGCGGTCTCCGACCGCAGCGACGGCGGTGAGCCGAGGTACGAGTTCAACGATGCCGCGAAGGCCAGGCGCATCTCGTTCGGCGACGACGCCCGCGCGGCGCTGGACGCAGCCGACCTGGTCGTCGTGAGCTGCTTCCCCTTCGACGACGTCGACCAGGCGGCCGAGCTGCGCGCAGCCGTCGAGCGGCCCCACGACCGGCTGGTCATCGACGCGAATCCGCGCGCCGGCATGATGCACGACCGCGCCCGGTTCCTGGCCGGGTTCGAGCGGCTCGCGAGCGAGGCACTGCTCGTCAAGGTCGGCGACGAGGACGCGGAGCTCCTCCTCGAGGCCCCGCTCGACGCGTTCGTCGCGCGGCTCCGATCGGGCGACGACCCCGGAGCATCCGGGCCCGCCGTCCTGGCCACCGAGGGCCGGGAGGGCGCCCGCGTGCACCACGGCCACCTCGTGGTGCGCACGGGCATCGTCGACCTGCCGGGGCCGGTGATCGACACGATGGGTGCCGGCGACGCGACGCTCTCGGCCGTCGTGCACCGCATCGCCGTCGACGGGATGCCGCGGTCGGATGCCGCGTGGTCGGCCGCGCTCGGTGAAGCCATGGAGATCGCCGCGGCGACCGTCCGCCGGGAGGGTGCCCTGCTCCGCCGGCCGTCGGCGGGGCCCGCCTTCGCCAGCTGACCGCGGCGCGGCCAGCCCTCGTCAGCTGGCCGGCGATTGACGGATGACTGGCCGGCGACTGACCGGTGACTGGCCGGCGTCTGGCCGGCGTCCGGCCGCCATCCGACCGGGCGGCCGACCTTCTCCCGCCGAGGGGGCTTGCAATGTCCGACGGACACTGCGTAATGTCGCGCTCGTCTACCTGACAACGATGTCATGGCTCGCTTCAGAGCCAAGTGATGAAAGGCGATCGATCGATGACGACGATATCAACGCGGGGGCTGGCGGCGGCGATCGCCGCCATCGCCGCACTCAGCGCCTCCCTCCTCGGAGGCCCGGCCACGGCGGCATCCGCCGATGACCCCGCACCCGACCCGGCCACCGAGCAGTACCGTCCGGCGGTGCACTTCTCCCCCGAGCGCAACTGGATGAACGATCCCAACGGGCTCGTCTACGAGGACGGCACGTGGCACCTGTTCTTCCAGCACAACCCCTCCGGCACCCGTTGGGGCAACATGAGCTGGGGTCACGCCACGAGCGACGACCTCGCGCACTGGGAGGAGCAGCCGCTCGCCATCCCCCAGACGTTCGACGCCGACGGCGTCGCGATCGAGGACATCTTCTCGGGCTCGATCGTGGTCGACGAGGAGAACACGAGCGGGTTCGGCACGGCCGAGAACCCGCCCATGATCGCGATCTACACGAGCGCGTACACGGCGGCGCATCCCACGCTCGCCGGCCGCCAGGCGCAGTCGCTCGCGTACAGCACCGATCACGGGCAGACCTGGACCAAGTACGAGGGCAACCCCGTCTACGACCGGGGGTCGGCCAACTTCCGCGACCCCAAGGTGTTTCGGTACACGAACCCCGAGACGGGCGAGTCCTACTGGGTCATGGCGGCCGTCGAGGCGCTGCAGTACCAGGTGGTGCTCTCGCGCAGCGACGACCTGAAGACCTGGACCCACCTCAGCGACTTCGGGCCGGCCAACGCGACCGGCGGCATCTGGGAGTGCCCGGACCTCTTCCCGCTCGCGGTCGACGGCGACCCGGCGAACACGAAGTGGGTGCTCGTCGTGAACCTCAACCCGGGCAGCGTCGCCGGCGGTTCGGGCGGCCAGTACTTCGTGGGCGACTTCGACGGCACCACCTTCACGTCCGAGAGCACGGTCACGGATGACGCGCTGCCCGCCGGCGAGGTCTTCGCCGGGTTCGACGACGGCACCTACGACGGGTGGACCGTCGCGAACGAACCCGGCAACTGGAAGAACGGGCCCTTCGCGGATGCCCCGGCCGCGGGCACCCTGCCCGGCCAGAACATCGTCAGCGGCTACGTCGGCGCCGGGCTCGTCAACGGGTTCAACGACTTCGACTGGCCCGTCGGCACGGTCGAGTCCCCGGCCTTCACGATCGCGGATCCGTACGTGAACCTGCTCGTCGGCGGCGGAAATCACCCGCACGTCGACGGCACGCGACTCGACAACGACGCGCCCGCCGGGCGCCTGCTCTTCGACGGCTTCGAGTTCCCCGACGGCACCACCCTGGCCGACACCGGCTGGCAGGCCACCGGCGACTTCGCGACCGACCCGACTCGCAGCCCCTCCACGCAGGGCGGCGACTACTACCTCGGGCAGAAGCGGATCAACACCTTCGAATCCGGGCCGAAGGGCGACGACAACCTCGGCGACCTCACGTCGCCGGCCTTCGCCATCCAGCCCGGCGAGGATCACCTGTCCTTCCTCCTCGGCGGCGGCAAGCGACTCGACGGCACGCTCGAGGCCCGACTCCTCGTCGACGGCGAGGTCGTGCGCACCGCCACGGGCGCCGACGGCGGCGCCCTCAACTGGAAGGCCTGGGATGTCTCGGAGTTCGCCGGCCGCGACGCGCAGTTCCAGCTGCACGACGACACGAACGGCGGCTGGGGTCATCTCACCCTGGACCACCTCGTGCTCGGCGCCGAGGCGGCGCTGCCGCGATCCGAGGAGACCTCCGTCAACCTCGTCGTCGACGGCGAGGTCGTGCGCACGGCGACCGGACGCAACAGCGAGAGCCTCGACTGGGTGAGCTGGGACGTCGCGGAGTTCGCCGGCCGCGAGGCATCCGTTCGCATCGTGGACAACAACCGGTTCGGCTGGGGTCACGTGCTCGTCGACCAGGTGATGTTCTCGGATGCCGCGGCCGCACCGCGCATCGAGGGCTACGACTGGCTCGACTGGGGCAAGGACTACTACGCGACCGTCTCGTTCTCGAACGCGCCCGACGACCGGCGGGTCATGCTCGGCTGGATGAACAACTGGGACTACGCGAACGACATCCCCACGGGATCGTGGCGCAGCGCCATGGCGCTGCCGCGCGAGGTCGCCCTCGCGTCGACCGACCGCGGTCCGCGTCTCGTGCAGCGGGTCGTCCCCGAGTTCGAGGGCCTCGAGCGAACGCATGACGCGGTGACCCTCGGCGCGCGCGACATCGAGGAGGGCGCGGCGACGCTCGACGAGATCGCGGGCGACGTGCTGAAGGTCGACGCCGTGTTCGAGCCGGGCGACGCCGACTCGTTCGGCTTCAGCGTGCTCGGCGACGGCGAGGCGTCGACCCGTATCGGCTACGACGCCGACGACGGCCGACTCTTCGTCGACCGCCGCGACTCGGGCAACACGGACTTCCACCCCGCGTTCGCCTCGCTCGACGACGCACCCGTCGCGCTCGAGGACGGCCGGCTCTCCGTCACGGTGTACGTCGACCGGTCCTCGGTCGAGGTCTTCTCGGCCGACGGCCGCACGACGATCACCGACCAGGTGTTCCCGAACGCGGGCGCCGACGACCTCGGGCTGTGGGCCGAGGGCGGCACGGCCGAGCTCGTCTCCCTCACGGTGACGCCGCTGGCCACGGCCATGTTCCCCACCGAGCCGGAGGTGCCGACCGACGACGGCGCCACCGCCGCACCGGGCGCCGGGGTGCTCTCCTCGAACAACGGGTGGGACACCGGCCTGCACGACGGCGACTTCGACGTCACGATGAACCTCTGGTGGGGCGAGAACGCGAGCCTGTTCAAGCTCTACCGGGACGGTGAACTCGTGCACACCGCGTCGCTGCAACCGCACACGCCGCAGGCCCAGCGCGTGGTCGTGCCGGTGGAGGGGCTCGGGAACGGCGACTACACCTTCGTCGGGGAGCTCCTGAACTCGAAGGGCACGACCGCGACGAAGCCGCTCACGGTCAAGGTGCGGGACGCGAACCCCGCGAAGGCCGTGCTGAGCCACGACAACCGCGACCGCGACGGCCGCTACACCGTCACGGCGAACCTCTGGTGGGGCCAGAACGCGACCTCGTACGCCTTCCTCGAGGACGGCGTCGTGATCGAGGAGGGCGAGCTGGCGGCATCCACCCCGAGCGCGCAGCGCGCGACGCTCGCGGTCGCCGGCAAGCCGAAGGGCGCCTACGAGTACACGGTCGAGTTCCGCAACGCGGCCGGCGTCACGGCGAGCGCGCCGATCACGGTGACGGTCGCGAAGTGACACGCGAGCCGCGCGTCGACCGCCCCTGACGCGCGACCCGCCGGCGACGCACCTCGCCCACCGGATGCCCCGGGCCACACGGTCCGGGGCATCCGGCGTCCCGGCGTGACGTGCGTCCGCGCGACCTCCGCCGCCGACTCCCGCTGTGGCAGGCTGGAACGATGGCCGTCCCCTCCCGCGCTCCGTACACCTCCCCCCTCGCCGAATCGCTCGCCGACGAGCTACTCACCCGCTTCGACCGCTACGTGCGGGTCGGCACGCAGTCCGACCGCGACAGCGGCACCCAGCCGAGTTCGGCCCGCCAGCTCGACCTCTCGCGGGTGCTCGTCGACGACCTGCGCGCACTCGGCCTCGACGACGCCGCGCTCGACGAGCACGGCTACGTCTACGCCACGGTGCCCGCCACGATCGACCCGTCCGAGGGGCCCGTGCCCGTCATCGGCCTCATCGCGCACATCGACACGAGCCCCGATGCGCCGGGCGACGACGTCGAGCCGATCCTGCACCGCGATTACGACGGCGGCGTCATCGAACTCCCGCTCGGCGGCACGGTCCTCGACCCCGAGCACATGCCCGACCTGGCCGAGCACGTCGGCCACGACCTCATCACGAGCTCCGGCGACACGCTGCTCGGCGCCGACGACAAGTCGGGCGTCGCCGCGATCCTGACGGCGGTCGGGCACCTGCTCGCCCACCCCGAGCTGCCCAGGCCGACCCTGCGGGTCGCGTTCACGCCCGACGAGGAGATCGGACGCGGCGCGCACCGGTTCGACGTCGAGGCCTTCGGCGCGCTCTGCGCATACACCGTCGACGGATCCGAGATCGGCGAGCTGCAGGACGAGACGTTCTCGGGCGCCGAGGGCATCGTCACGATCGAGGGCCACGAGGTGCACCCCGGCTTCGCGACCGGAAAGCTCGTGAACGCCGCCCGGCTCGCCGCCGAGGTCGTCGCCGCGCTGCCGGCCGACCTCACGCCCGAGCGCACGTCCGACCGCGAGGGCTTCATCCACGTGTACGAGGTGCAGGGCGGCGCGGCGCACGCCGTCGTGCGCACGATCCTCCGCGACTTCGACGACGAGCTCCTCGCCGCACATGGCGAGGTGCTCCGGCGCACGGTCGACGAGGTCATGGCCCGCGAGCCTCGCGCGCGCGCCACCGTCGTGATCACCCCGCAGTACCCCAACATGCGCAGCTACGTCGACGAGTTCCCGCAGGTGACGGATGCCGCGGAGCGGGCGATCCGCGCGGAGGGCCTCGAGCCGCTCCGCTCCGCCGTGCGGGGTGGCACCGACGGGTCGCAGCTGAGCGCCATGGGACTGCCGACGCCGAACCTCTTCACGGGCGGGCACGAGTTCCACTCGGTGCGCGAGTGGGCGTCGCTCCAGGAGATGGCCGCGGCGGCGGCCACGGTCGTGCGACTGGCCGAGGTCTGGACGACGCCGGAGTTCCGGGGCGCCACGCGCTGAGTCGGCGGCTCGAGCGTCAGGCGGGCAGCGACGCCTCGATCGCGGCGATGACCTCCGGCGCGTCGGGCTCGGTGTTCGGCCGGAACCGGTGCACCGTGCGGTCGGCGCCGACGAGGAACTTCTCGAAGTTCCAGGTGACCCGGCCGGCCTTGCCGGAGGCATCCGGCGTCTGCTTCAGCTCGGTGTAGAGCGGGTGCGCGTTGCGGCCGTTCACGCGCACGCGGTCGACGATCGGGAACGAGACGCCCCAGGTCGTCGAGCAGTACTCCTTGATCGCGTCGTTCGAGGACAGCTCCTGGAGGAACTGGTTGCTCGGGAACCCGATGACGGTGAACCCGCGATCGCCGTACTGTTTCTGCAGCGCCTCGAGCTTCTCGTACTGGGGCGCGAGCCCGCACCGCGACGCGACGTTGACGATCATCACCGCCTGCCCGGCGTAGTCGGCGAGCGATGCCGTGGCACCGTCCATGGTCTCGAAGGGGATCTCGTCGATCGTGGTCATGCTGCCTCCCGGGCGGGCGTGGGGAACGGGCGCTACGTCGAGGTTCACGCTACGCCTGCGGCCACCGTGGACGGGCGCGTCCGCAGCGAGTTCACAGCACCATCGCGGGTCGGACGCCGCGCGCCGTCCGCTCCCGTGCCGGAGCCGGCACGGCGACCGGGCCGCAGCCGTCAGCGCAGTGCGCCGGCCCGGTACACCGCCTCCGTGCGCGTGGCCGCACCGAGCTTGCGCAGGATCGCGGAGACGTGCACGCTCGCCGTCTTGCCGCTGATGTAGAGGCGCTCGCCGATCTGGCGGTTGCTGAGCCCCTCGGCGATGAGCTCGAGCACCTGCCGCTCGCGCGCGGTGAGCTCGTCGACGGCCGCGGCGACCTCGACCGCCTCCGCGGTGGGCGAATCCGCGATGCCGGTCGGTGCATCGGCCTCGCGAGCACTCGCGGCGATGCGGACGGCGTTGCCGCCGCCGACGCCGTCGATCGGGACGCCCGCGGCGGACGCGACCTGCAGGACGCGCTCGACCACCGCCGTCACGCCGCCGGCGACGGCGTGCCCGTGCGCCTCGTTCAGCGTCACCCGGGCGGCCGCGCGGTCGCCGACGGCGAGCTCGGCCTCGCCCTTTCGGAGCCTCGCGTAGGAACCCACGTACCGCGGGGCGTTGGGCAGTTCCGCGAGCCCGACGGCCTCGGCCCAGGCCGCGACATCCGTGCCGGGCACCCCCTCGGAGGCGGGGGTCGCCGTGGCCTCGCCGGCCGTGGCGAGCTCGGCGTCGAAGAACGCCCGCCAGAGGGGCCCGGTCGGCCAGAACGAGAGCCGGTCGAGCAGGTCGAGCATGCCGGGGAGCGCCGCCTCCACGTCGCCGCGGAGTTCATCGCCCGCGGTGACGGCCGGTCCGCGCACGGCGGCGACGACCCGCGCGCCCACCCAGAGGAAGGGAAGCGCGTAGCCGGGAGGGAGGGCTCGGTCGTCGTCGAGCATCTGGCGTACCTCGTGCCACGCCCCCGGCAGGTCGCCGAGTGCGAGCGCGAGCTCTGCACCGACCCGGCCGACCCCGAGCTTGGTCTGCATCTCGGCGGCCATGACCCGCGCGACGCCAGGGCGCACCGCCCGGTAGAGCTCCGCAGCCCGCTGGACGTCGCCGCGCCAGAGCATCGCCCAGATGCGCGCCCGGTTCAGGTAGACCGTGAACGGCAGCGGGGGGTCGAGGGCGAGCGCGCGCTCGGTCAGCGCCTCGGCCCGCTGCCACTCGCCGAGGGCGAGGAGCGGGTCGACCGCGTTCGAGGCGAGGATCACGCCCGAGCTGCGCTCGACACCGCGCAGTCGGGCCTCGCCGAGTCCCTGCTCGGCGAGGCGCACGGCCTCGTCGAAGTTGCCCACGAGGTACTGCATGTCGGACGCGTTGACCAGGTACCGCAGTTGCGACGCGGGGTCGTCGGCCGCGAGCTCCCCGGCACGCGCGAGCAGGGCCAGGCCGGCTTCGACATCGCCGTTGTTCGCCACGCTGATGCCCTGGATGTTGGTCGCCGTCGAGGCGAACCGGGTGCTGCCGAGCCGTTCGGCCGCGGCGAGCGCCTCTCGGGCGACCGCGGTCGCCTCGTCGAGCCTGGACTCGATCATGAGGCGCCCGGCGAGGGCGATGAGCACGGTGGCCCGCAGCTCCTCCGACCCATCGTCGCCGAGCGCTGCGAGCGCCTGCTCGAGGAAGGGGATGGACCCCTCGCGCCCGACGTTCGCGAGGTAGATGCCCGTGTCCCGCAGGAGCCGGGGGTACTGCGGGTCGTCAGGGGGGCACTCGTCGAGGGCGGCCCTGATGAGCGCGAGTCCGCGTTCGCCCTCTCCGGCGTTGCGGAGGTGGGACGCGGTGCGGCCCATGAGCTCGAGCTTGCTCATGCCGGCGGTCGCCTCGGCGTCGGGCACGACCTGCCAGAGCCCGATCGCCCGCTCGCCCAGCTGGGCGGCGGACGCGTAGGCCGCGGCGGCCCGGGCCTCGGCCATCGCCCTGATCGTCGCGGGGAACGCCCGCGCGGCGTCGTTCGCCCCGAGCCAGTGATAGGAGATCTCGGCGGCAAGGCGCCTCGACCCGCCCGCGGCGGCCTCGTACGCGACGGCGTACCGTGCGTGGAACCTGGCCCGCTCACCAGGCAGCAGGTCGGCCTGGATCGCCTCGCGCACGAGCGCGTGCCGGAAGGCGTAGTCGTCGCCCTCGACGGTGAGCACGCCGCCGAGCACCGCCTCGCGCGCCGCCTCGTCGATGTCGAACCCGGCACCCTCGTGCACCGCCTGGAGCATCGTGTGGGAGACCCGGACGCCGCCGATGGAGAGCAGGCGGAGCAGCCGTTGGGTGGGCTCGCTCAGGCGTTCGTACCTGGCGAGCAGGAGGTCGCGGAGCGTCTCGGGCACCTCCGAGTCGTCACTGCAGCCGTCGATGCCGATGAGCTCCTCGATCAGGAAGGGCACGCCGTCACTGCGCCGCACGACCGCGTCGACGCCGTGCTGGGCGTCGGCCGCCTCCGGCCGGAGCGAGGCGATCATGGCCATCGCGTCAGCGTGGCTCAGCCTGCCGAGCTCATGGCGCTCGACCCAGCGGTCTCGATCGGCCTCGGCGAGGAACGCCCGGACCGGATGGCCGCGAGTCACGTCTTCGCTGCGATAGGTGAGCACGGTGAGCACGCGGCTGGAACCGAGCGCGCGCATGAGGAACCGCAGCAGCGCCAGGCTCGCCGCGTCGATCCAGTGCAGGTCTTCGATCACGAAGACGATGGGCCGTTCGCGCGAGAGCGTCTCGAGCAGCACGGCGATGGCCTCGTGCAACTGGCTGCTCGCCGCGTCGCCGCGCGGGGGCGTGCCGTTGGCGTGGGCTCGGCCCGAGCCGCCGTCGACCTCGGATGCCGCGAGCTCTGGCAGCAGCGCGAGCAGCGCCGCCTGCCCGGGGCCAACCGCCTCGAGCACGCGCTCGGCGCCCTCCTCGGCCACGAGCGCGCGGAGCGCCGCCTTGACGGGTGCGTACGGGGCGGCGACCGTGCCGAGGTCGACGCACTGGCCGACCAGCACCCGCGCCTCACCGCCGATGCGCCGCGCGAACTCGCGCACGAGACGGGTCTTGCCGATGCCGGCCTCGCCCCCGATGATCACGGAGAAGGGCGCGCCGGAGCGCACCTCGTCGAGTCTGGTGATGAGTCCGGCGAGGTCGGCGTCCCGGCCGATCATGGCCGGCGCAGACGTGGTCACAGGTTCATGCTCCCACGTGCCTGCGACATCCGTGACGGCCACGGGACGCCCGCCGAGCGCCGTGTACTGCATGCTGCCTCCGAGGGTGCGTCGAACCGGTCACCGCCGACGGCGAGGCCGGTCGGATGCCCCGAGCCTGCGCCCTGAGGCGGGCACCGGCCATCGGGCGATCGCCGTATTCCGGCCCTCCGGGCAGCAGACCCTTGCGCGGGATGGCGGTTTCCGTGAGGCTGAGTCGAACGGCGGCCTGACGACGGACCGCCGTTCGGCACGTCGACTGGAGGCACGGGTGGGGTCAGGCAGGACAACCGGGCGGCGGCGGCATCCGGCGCTGGATGCGACCGTGATCGCGGTCGCCGGCGGCATCGTCGTGATCGGCACCGGGCTCGCCCTCAGCGGCTGCGTGCCCGCCCCGGCACCGGCGCCCGCCACGGTCACGGTCGCGGTGACCGAGACGTTCACGCCGACGCCCACCCCGACGCCCACGCCCACCCCGGTCGCCGAGCCTCCGGCACCCGAGCCCGAGCCCGAGGCCCCGGCACCGGTGCCGAACGACCCTGCGCCCGTCATCGAGCCCGGGCCGGCCGTCGACCTCGGCGCACGCGACGGCGCCAACGGGACTCCGGTGCTCGACGGGGCCGGGATGCCGATCAACTACGTCGTCGTCTCGGGCGACAGCTTTTTCGACATCGCGCAGCGATTCGACCTGCCCCAGCAGCAGCTGCTGCGCATGAACCCGCAGATCCACGACTTCGGCGAGGCGGTCTACATCGGCGACGAGATCAACCTCGACTGGACGAAGACGGGCTGAGCCGGGCTGGCCCGCGCCGAGCCGCGCGCGGCCGCGCGGTCACCGCAGGAGGGTGGGCACCCGGCGGTAGCCGTCGCTGCGCACGTCGGCGAACGTCGTGACGACCGCGGCGATCGCGGCGACCGCGAGCACGGCCAGGAACACGATGGCGAACATGGCGCACCTCCTCTCCGGGTGTTTGCCGGCGGCACGGGCCGCCGGGCTCATGGCAGTCTGGGCGGCCGATCGGTCGCCGTCCTCAGTGCCGCCACCGAGTCGGGAAGCGGCGCACCCTGAGGTGTGAGTGCCGACGCCTGGGGCTCTCCCCAGGCCCGGCCGAGCGGGACGACCCCCGCCCAGACCGCGTGGTCCTCCCCGTCGTCGGGCTCCTCCGAGGCGCCCGCCGCGCGAGCCTTCATCACGACGTCGTCCAGGCGGAGGCGCAGCACGCGGGTCGCGGCGATCTCCTTGCGTGTCATCGGGCGCACCTCGGCGGGGCGCCCGGGCATGAGCCGTTCCGAGAGCGCGAGCAGCGCGGCATCCGCCTCGGCCGGGTCGACCTCTTCGAGCACGCCGTAGACGACGGCGCTGCGGTAGTTCATCGAGCTGTCGAAGAGCGAACGGGCGAAGACGAGCCCGTCGAGGGCGGTCACGGCGAACGCGACCGTGGCGCCGGCGGCGGCGGCGCGCAGCGCGAACCCGCCCCCGGTCGATCCGTGCACGAGCACGTGGTCGCCGACGCGGGCGTAGCCCATCGGCACGACGATCGGCGCGCCGTCGACGACCGCCGCGAGGTGCCCGACCAGTTCGCCGTCGAGCAGCGCGTCGAGCGCATCGCGATCGACGACCTCTCGCTCGGACAGGCGGCGGATGCGGCGGGCGGGGGCCGAAGCGGCGGAGGTCGGCACGGCGGGTGCCTGGGAGATCGTCATGTGGCGAGTCTCGACCAGTACTGGACTCGCGGGTAGTCCAGTACGTGCAACACTGGGCAGACCAGTTCATCGAATGGGGTTTCCATGGACGGACCGCTGCTGGTCATCGACCGCCTCGACGAGCGACCCGTCGTCGCGCAGATCGTCGACGCCATGCGCGACGCGATCCTCGCGGGAACGCTGCAGCCCGGCGACCGGGTGGCCTCCACGCGCGTGCTCGCCGCGGAGCTCGGCACGGCGCGCAGCTCGGTCGTCAGCGCGTACGAGCAGCTCGCCGGCGAGGGCTACGTCGAACTGCGCCAGGGCGCGCCGACGCTCGTCGCCCAGCTCGGGAGCAGCAGCGCCCGAACCGACGGGCGATCGGATGCCGCGGCCGGGCGCCGGTCCGCGACATCCGCCGTCGGGGGCGAGTCGGTCGATGTCCCCTCCGCCCGACCGGACCACCGCACCGCAACCCCCGATCCCGCACGCGCTGCGCGCTCCGCAGCGGCCGTGGCGTCCGGATCAGCTGGCGCCGCGACGACGACCTCGGCCCCGGCGGCCCCGCGGATCGACCTGCTGCCCGGCCGGCCGTCGACCACCCGGATCGACGAGCGCGCGTGGCGATCGGCCTGGCGGCGGGCGGCGGCGGCCGAGATCCCCAGCGACGACCCCCCGCGCTTCGGTGAGCCGGCGCTGCGGGCCGCGATCGCCGACCACGTGCGGCACGCGCGCGGATTCTCGTGCGAGGCGGAGGACGTCATGGTCACGGCCGGGACGAGCGAGGCGACCGGGCTCATCGGCACGGCGCTCGGCGACGTGCTCGGCACCCCGCCGCTCGTCGCCGTCGAGGATCCCGGCTACCCCAACGCCCGCCGCATGCTCGCCCGCGCGGGCGCCGAGCTCGTGCCGGTCGAGGTCGGCGCGGACGGCCTCCGCGTCGACCTGCTGCGACGGATGCCGCGGCCCGCCGACGCGATCCTCGTCACGCCGAGCCACCAGTATCCGCTCGGCGGCCGGCTGCCGGTGGCGGCCAGGCTCGAACTGCTCGAGCACGCGCGCCGCACGGGCGCCCTCGTCATCGAGGACGACTACGACAGCGAGTTCCGCCACGTCGGCCCGCCGATGCCCACCCTCGCCTCTCTCGACGGCCCCTCGGTCGGAACGGATGCCGCGGGCCGGCCGCCCGCCGCCCGGGCCGGTACGACGCGCGAGAACCGCCGCGTCGTGCTCGTCGGCAGCTTCTCGAAGATCCTGACGCCGTGGCTGCGCCTGGGCTACGCGGTGCTGCCGCGCGACGAGGCGCTCCGGACGGCACTCGCGCGCGTACGGCTCGAGAGCCCCTCGCCGGTGGCCGGGATCGTGCAGCTCGCCGTGGCGCACCTCCTCACCACGGGTGCGCTCCGACGTCACATCGCGGCCACGCGGCGCGACTACGCGCACCGCCGGCAGCTCGTGCTCGATGCGCTCGGCGACCTGCCCGGCACGCAACTGGTCGGCCTCGACGGCGGGCTCCATGCGGTGCTGCGGCTGCCCGGCCACGACCGGGTCGATGCGGTGATCGCCCGGTTGGATGCCGCGGGCATCGCGGTCGCGAGCCTCTCCGACTACTCGGCGATCATGGGCGACGGGCGGCCCGGCATCGTGCTCGGCTATGCGGGGGCAGGCGACCGGCAGCTCGCCGATGCGCTCGGCCGGATCAGGGCCGAGGTGCTCGCCTCCGCCTGACCGCCCGCCCGGTGCGCCCGACGGGTCTCGGATCGCGAGGCAGAGTCGGGACCGACCGGGGCGGGCGTGAGGCGGGTGAAGCGGACGGGCACCTCAGACGCCTCGCCAGCCGATAGCCTCGCCCAATGGATCCCGCAACGGTCACGCTCGAACCATGGAGCCCGTGGCCGCTCATCTTCCCCCTGCTCGTCATGGCCGGAGGGGCGGTGCTCACGTTCCTCGGCCAGCTGCGCTCGCGGCTCTGGATGCGGGACATCGGCACGGTCCTGCTCGTGGGCGGCGGACTCACGACCGTGCTCCTGTTCGCGTTCCTCTCGGGCACGTGGGATCAGACGCAGCGCGCCGACGCGCTCGTGGAACTCGGCTACACGGACCCGACCTTCGGAGGCGGTACCGGCATCGTCGGCGGCCAGCCGGGCGACATCGAGTTCAACGCCGTACTCGACGGCGAGCCGGTCTCGGGAACGCTGCAATGGCAGGGCGGGGACCAGTGGAAGGTCGTCGAGAGCGGCAGCTAGGCCTCGACACGATCGCCCGGCTAGCCTGACCACGTGGACGACGTCGTGATCGAGCTGGCGCCGTGGAACCCCTGGCCGCTCGTGTTCCCGGCGATCGTGCTCGTGGCGGCGGTCGCGGCATCCGTCATCGGAACCCGGCGCCGATCGAAGCCGCTGCGCGAGAGCGGCTACGTGGGAGTCGTCATCGCGCTGCTCGCCGCCGGCATGATGGCCTGGTCGATGTCGGGCATCTGGGACTCGAAGCAGCGCGACGTGGCGTTCGCCGAACTCGGGTTCGACTGGGCGACCTTCAACGCCTCGATGAGCCTCTCGGGCGGCGACGTGCCGCCGATCGCGTTCCAGGGCGAGCGCGACGGCGAGTCTGTCTCCGGTGTCCTCGAGCACCAGGGCGACGACCGCTGGCTCGTCGTCGTCGCGGAGGACCCCGAGGAGGACTAGGCGAAGAGCGCCTGACCCACGTGCTCGCCCGGCCGGATGCCGCCCGGGACCGCGAAGATCGCCGACCCGACGTGCTTGAGGTACTCGTTGAGCCCGTCGGCCGCGAGGCTGCGCTGCACGGTGATGAACTGCTCGGGCGAGCGCTGGAACGAAAGGAAGAACAGGCCGGCGTCGAGGCGCCCGAGTTCGTCGTTGCCGTCGACGAAGTTGTAGCCCCGGCGCAGCATCCGTGCGCCGCCGTTGCCCGTCGGATGCGCGAGCCGCACATGCGAGGCCGGGTCGATGAGCGGCGTGCCAGTCGGGCCCTCGGCCTCGAAGTCGGGCTCCGTGAACTCGGTGCCGCCCGACAGCGGTGCACCGGATCCCTTCGAGCGGCCGACGAGCATCTCCTGCTCCCCCAGCTGCACGCGGTCCCAGTTCTCGATGATCATGCGGATGCGGCGAGCCACGAGGTACGAGCCGCCGGCGAGCCAGGCGGGCTCGTCGGAGGCCGCGACCCACACGTGCTCGGCGACATCCTTCGTCTCCTCGGCCTTGACGTTGGCCGTGCCGTCCTTGAAGCCGAAGAGGTTTCGCGGCGTCTGCTGACTGGTCGAGGTCGACGAGGTACGGCCGAAGCCGAGCTGCGACCAGCGCAGGCTCGCGCGGCCGAACGCGATTCGGCTGAGGTTGCGGATCGCATGCACCGCGACCTGCGGGTCGTCGGCGCAGGCCTGGATGCAGAGGTCGCCGCCACCGCGCTCGGGCTGCAGTGCGTCGCCCTGGAAGCGGGGCAACGCCGTGAGCTCCGCCGGACGACGGGCGGCGATGCCGAAGCGGTCGATGCCGCCGGCCTCGAACAGGGTCGGGCCGAAGCCGAAGGTGATCGTGAGCCCGCTCGCGGGCAGGCCGAGGGCCTCGCCCGTGTCCGCCGGCGGTGCGTAGTCGGAGCCGCCGACCGCGCCGTCCTCGGACACCTCGAGCCCCTGCGCGAGTCGCGCCGCGGCATCCGTCCAGTCCTGGAGCAGGCCGACGAGGCCGTCGCGATCGAGCGTGGTCGAGACGTCGAACGTGGCGAAGTGCAGGCGATCCTGCGCCGGCGTCACGATTCCCGCCTGGTGCGCGCCGTGGAACGGGTAGGCGGCTGCCGCAGCACCGGTCCCGGCGTCCGCCCCAGTCGCCGCGACCGCGACGCCGGCGCCCGCCGCAGCACCCACCGCCGCGCCCGCGGCGCCCGCGCCGAACAGGCCGAGCAGCTGCCGGCGACTCACCCTGTTCGGCGAGGCGTCGTGCGGCCCGGGCTGCCCGGGTGCGGCGGGTTCGGTCATCAGACGCCGAGGATCGTGCTCGTCAGCTGCGAGAGGGGCTCGGCGAGGGCGTTGACCTGGTCGCTCAGCGCCTTCTTGTCGGCGTCGGTGAGCTCGGCGTAGTCCACGAAGCCCTCGTCGAGCGACCCGTAGGCGGCGAGCGCCTCGTTCAGCGACGTGAACTGCGCGTCGATCTCGGCCGCGAGCTCGGTGCCCTCGTCGCCCTTGGACTCGGCCAGCGCGCGCACCGCGCCGAACGCGACGTACGCGCCCTGCACGTTGGCCTGGAAGTCGAAGAGGTCGGTGCCCGACCACCAGTCCTCCTCACCGGTGATCTTGCCGGCGGCGACCTCGTCGAGCAGCGCGATGGCGCCGTTCGAGATGTCGGAGAGGCTGACCGAGAAGTCGTCGGCGGTGACGAGCTCGTGCAGCTGGGTGACGTCCTCGACGAGGCCGTCGGCGTAGGCCCGACGCTCCTCGGGGGTCGACGGCGCCCAGTCGAGGAACGCGTCCTGGCCGTCGGAGTTCAGGTCGCCCTGCGCCGGCGGCCAGAGGTCCTTCTCGATGCGGTGGAAGCCGGTCCAGTCGATGCCGTCGGCCACGGCGTCGACCTCGCGGAAGTCGATCTTGGGGTCGAGGTCGCCGAACGCCTCGGCGGTGGGCTCGATGCGCTCGTAGGGCACCCGGGTCGTCGCGAAGAGCTCGCGGGCGGCGGCGTCGTCCCCGACCGCGTAGGCGGCGGCGAGCTGCTCGACGAGCGGCAGCAGCTCGGAGGCCTGCGAGCGCACGTAGGCGAGGTACTCGGTCACGGCTTGGTCGCTCAGCCGCTGCTCGTCGGCCGAGACCTCCGAGGCCTCTCCGGTGACGGTGAACGCCGCGAGCCCGACGGGCGCGCCCACCTGCTGGAACTTGCACGCCGTGTAGTAGTCGCCCGGCTCGAGCTGGGCGACGAAGTCGACCTTCTGGCCGGGCGTGACGTTCTCCTTCTCGCCCACGATGCGCAGCTGGTCGTCGGCGAGGATCTCGAACTCGTTGACGTCGGTGCCGGTGTTCTCGAGGGCGAACGTCACGGCGCCCGCATTCGCGGTGTCGACGGCCACGGCGCATCCGTCATCGGTGATGGCGACCGAGATGGCGTCGGCCAGGTCGGCCTTCGCGACGCAGCCCGAGAGGGCGAGTGCGAAGACGGTCGCGGCGGCCGATGCCGCGAGGACACGTCGGTTCATTGGTGCTCCTGATCAGGGTGGGGACGAGGGGTGATGCGGATGCCGCGACCGGTCAGGTCGCGTCGACTGCGGCGGGTTCGGTGCGGGCCGTTCCGGGCCCCGGGGCGACGGGCACGGCGGCGGCCGGCGCCCCGGCCGCGGGTGCGGGTGCGACGGCGGCCGCGGGTGGGACGGCGGCCGCGCGCGCCAGGCTGCGCCTCCGGAGCATCAGCAGGTAGAGCGGCACGGTGATCGCGACGTACGCGACCCACGCGAACACCTGCGCCCAGGTGGGCTCGGGCGTGAAGTTGAAGATGCCGGCGAGCACGGTGCCGTACCAGCTGCCCGGCGGCACGATCGCGACGAGGCTGTAGGCCGAGGTGCCCCAGCCCGGGATCACCGAGGCCTCCTGCAGGTCGCCGACGCCGTACGCGAGCACCCCCGCCGCGACGAAGATCAGGAACAGGCCCGTCCACGTGAAGAAGCGGCCGAGGTTGAAGCGCACGAGTCCGCGCGAGATGCCCCACGAGATGACGACCGCCGTGAGGATGCCGAGCACGGCGCCGAGCGTCGCGAACAGCGGGTCGCTGCCGCCCGCCGCGTTCGCCCAGACGAAGAGCGCCGTCTCGATGCCCTCGCGGCCGACCGCGACGGCCCCGAGCACGACGAGGGCGAACCACGAGCGGTCGATCGCGGCGTCCACGCTGCTGCGGAGCTCCTTCGACAGGGCCGCACCGTGGGTGCCCATCCAGAACGTCATCCAGGTGACCATCGCGACCGCGATGATCGAGAGCACGCCGCCGAGGATCTCCTGCGCCTGGAAGGTCATCGCGTACGGTCCCCAGGTGAGCAGGGCGCCGATGCCCAGCGCCACGGCGATCGCGAGGCCGATGCCGATCCACAGGCGGCCGAGCAGGTCGCGGCGACCCAGCTTCGCGAGGTACGCCACCAGGATGCCGACGACCAGGCCCGCCTCGAGGCCTTCGCGAAGCCCGATCAGGTAGGTGGCGAGCACGGATGTCTCCAAAGAAAAGCGGGTGGGATGAGCTAAGGCTAGCCTTACTCCGCGCGAACGCAAGTTCGGAATCCTGACCGTGGTCGTGCCGCTGGCCACGCGCGGGCATGCCACGCGCGGGTGCGCCGACCACCGGCATCCGCTGGGCACGCCCTCGGGATGCGCGTAGCGTGGAGCCGTGCTGACTCCTCCGAACACACCGAAGCGGCCCACCGAACGCACGCACCACGGCGACACCGTCATCGACGACTACGAGTGGCTCCGCGCGAAGGACGACCCAGAGGTCATCGCCCACCTCCATGAGGAGAACGCGTACACGAACGCGCGCACCGAGCACCTCGCCCTCCTCCAGGAGCAGCTCTTCGAGGAGATCAAGGCCCGCACGAAGGAGACCGACCTCTCGGTGCCCACGCGCGAGGGCGACTGGTGGTACTACTCGCGCACCGTCGAGGGCCAGGAGTACGCGGTGCACTGCCGCGCCCCCATCGCCGGGCCCGACGACTGGGAGCCCCCCGTGCTCGAGGCCGACGGCGACGTGGATGCCGCGGGCTCGGCGCTCCCGGGCGAGCAGGTGCTGCTCGACGACAACGTCGAGGCCGAGGGGCACGAGTTCTACTCCCTCGGCAGCTTCGACGTGACCTCCGACGGCACGACGCTCCTCTACGGCACCGACGTCGAGGGCGACGAGCGCTACACGCTGCGCTTCCGGGCGCTCGACGGCTCCGGCCGCGTCATCGACGACGTCATCGAGGGCACGAGCGGCGGCGCGATCTTCGACCCCTCGGGCCGGTACGTCTTCTACGCGACGGTCGACGAGTCCTGGCGCCCCGACACCGTCTGGCGGCACGAGGTCGGCACCGCGGCATCCGCCGACGTGAAGGTCCTCCACGAACCCGACGAGCGCTTCTGGCTCGGCGTCGACCTGACCCGCAGCCGCCGCTACATCCTCATCGAGGCCGGCTCGAACGTCACGAGCGAGACCCGCCTGCTCGACGGCGACGACCCGACCGGCGAGCCGCGCATCGTCTGGCCGCGCAAGGACGGCGTCGAGTACGACGTCGAGCACGTCGTCGCGGGCGGCAAGGATCGCCTCCTCATCGTCCACAACGACGGGGCCGTGAACTTCGAGCTCGTGAGCGTCGCGGCATCCGACCCCCAGGGGCCGCGACGGATGCTGCTGCCGCACAGCGAGCAGGTGCGCATCGAGGGCGTCGACGCGTTCCGCGACTTCGTCGCCCTCGAGTACCGCCGCGAGGGCCTGTCGAGGGTCGCGATCGCGAAGCTCCCGCCGGCCGGCATCCCCGCGGATGCCACGCCCGACGACACCCTCCACGAGCTCGCGTTCGACGAGGAGCTCTTCACCGTGGGCGTGCGCGGCAACCCGTCCTGGGAGCAGCCGATGCTGCGGCTCGGCGTCACGAGCTTCGTGACGCCGTCGACGGTATTCGACCTGGTGGTCGCCACCGGCGAGCGCCGCCTGCGCAAGCGCCAGGCCGTGCTCGGCGACTACGACGCGACGAGGTACGCGCAGCGGCGCGAGTGGGCGACGGCGAAGGACGGCACCCGCATCCCGATCTCGCTCGTCTACCGGCACGACCTCGTCGACCTCGGCGAGCCCGCGCCCACCCTGCTCTACGGGTACGGCTCCTACGAGGCGTCCATGGATCCCGGCTTCGGCATCCCCCGCCTGTCGCTCCTCGACCGCGGCATGGTCTTCGCGATCGCGCACGTGCGCGGCGGCGGCGAGATGGGACGGCTCTGGTACGAGCACGGCAAGAAGCTCGAGAAGCGCAACACCTTCACCGACTTCGTGGCCGCCGCGCGGCACCTCGTCGACCGCGAGATCACCGCTCCCGACCGGCTCGTCGCACAGGGCGGCAGCGCCGGCGGCCTGCTCGTCGGGGCCGTGGCGAACCTCGCGCCGAAGTACTTCTCGGGGATCCTCGCCGAGGTGCCGTTCGTCGACCCGCTCACCTCGATCCTCGACCCGTCGCTGCCCCTCACCGTCATCGAGTGGGACGAGTGGGGCAACCCGCTCGAGGACGAGGAGGTCTACCACTACATGAAGTCGTACTCGCCGCTCGAGAACGTGCACGAGACGCACTACCCGCCGATCCTCGCCGTGACCTCGCTGAACGACACCCGCGTGCTCTACGTCGAGCCGGCGAAGTGGGTCGCGCGCCTCCGCGAGGTCGGCGCCGACCCGCTGCTGAAGATCGAGATGGCGGCCGGGCACGGCGGTGTCTCCGGGCGCTACTCGGCCTGGCGCGAGCGCGCGTTCGCCTACGCGTGGGTCATCGACCGGGCGGGGGCGCACCCGAGCGGCGAGTAGTCGCGCGGCGCCGCCGCCGCACCCGAGAACTGCCGCGGTCGCGGCGGCGGTCGGGAGCATCGACCGCCGCTCAGGCGATCGGCGCGTGCTCAGGACGTCTCGTCCGCGTTCGTCCTGAGCCGCGTGCGATCTCCTGAAACGGGGCCGGATGTCCCACCATCCGCTGGTTGGAGGTGCCGTTCCCCGGTGCATGCGAATGCACGGATTCAGCGCTGAGCGAGCACGCTGCCGGATGTCGCGGGGCGCTGCCAGACTGCGGGAATGTCACGTCTCTCGGACCTCAGCGAGCGAATCCCGGGCCGGGTCCATGGTCCCGGCTCACCTGAATACGACTCCGGCCGCACCGTCTTCGCGGGCGTCGGCGAGCCCGAGGCGGTCGTCCGGCCGCGCACGGTCGACGAGGTCGCGGCGGCCGTCGCCCTCGCCGCGGCATCCGGCATCCCGATCGCGGTGCGCAGCGGCGGGCACGGGCTGCTCCCCGTCGACGACGGACTCGTCATCGACCTCGTGGAGTTCGGCTCCGTCGAGGTCGGTGCCGACGGTCGCGTCTCGGTCGGCGGCGGGGCCCGCTGGGGGGTCGTGGCGGCGGCGCTCGCCCCGCACGGCCTCGGCCTCAGCTCGGGCGACACCCGCGACGTCGGCGTCGGCGGCCTCGCCCTCGGCGGCGGCATCGGATGGCTCGTCCGCCAGCAGGGCCTCGCGATCGATCGGCTCCGCGAGGTCGAGCTCGTCACCGCGTCGGGCGAGGTGCTGACGGTCGACGCCGAGCGGCACCCCGAGGTCTTCTGGGCGCTCCGCGGCGGCAACGGCAACTTCGGCGTCGTGACGCGGTTCGTGTTCGAGGCCGCTCCGGCCGGCGGGCTCGTCGGCGGCAGCGTGCAGTTCGATGCCTCGGATGTCCCGTCCGTGCTCCGCGCCTGGCGCGACGTCATGCGCAGCGGACCCGACGAGCTGAACTCGACGCTGATGCTCATGCCGGCGTTCGCCCCCGGCATGCCGGCCGGTCCGCACCTCGGCGTCGCGCTGCAGGGTGACCTCGAGCACCTCCACGAGCTGCTCCAGCCGCTGCTCTCACTGCCGTCGGTCACCGAGACCTCGCTCGCCCCCGTCGCATACGGCGACCTGCTCGAGGACGCCCCTCCCGGGCGGCCCCCGCTCGCATTCGTCGGCGGCAACGGCTTCGTGCCCGACCTGTCCGACGAGGCGCTCGACGCGATCGGCGGGGCCTACGCGCGCGACATCCCGACCATGGTCATGCTCCGCGCGCTCGGAGGCGAGTTCGGCCGAGTCTCGCCCGACGCGACCGCGATCGCCTTCCGAGACGCCGAGGCGTTCCTCATCGTGAACGGCCTGTTGCCGGCGGATGCCGCGCCCGAACAGTTCGCAGCCGCGAGGACCGGCAGCGACGCCGCCCTCGCCTTAACCGACGGGGTCTACGGCAACTTCTCGGTCGATCGCGGCGAGCAGGTCATCGCGGCGATGTACCCGCCGGCGACCCTCGAACGCCTCCGACGCGTCAAGGCGCAGCTCGACCCCGGCAACGTGTTCCGGCAGAACCACAACATCACGCCGGCCGGATGACGCGCCGCCCTCAGCGCACGACGTCGTAGACGATGTGCGTGGCGACGGCGTTCTCGAACACCTGCACGGGCCTCAACCGGATGCCGGCGTCGCCGCCGATCGCGACGCCGTCGAACAGCCGCTCGCCCGCGCCCAGCGTGATCGGCGCGATGCTGAGGATCAGGCGGTCGAGCAGCCCCGCCGAGAGGAACTGCCGGATCGTGCTCGCGCCGCCCGCGACGGAGATCCGACCGCCGCCCGCCGCGGCGCGTGCCCGCTCGAGCGCCTCCTCGATGCCGCCCGTGACGAAGTGGAACGTCGTGCCGCCGAGCATCTCCACCGGTTCGCGCTCGTGATGCGTGAGCACGAACACCGGCACGTGATAGGGCGGGTCGTCGCCCCACCAGCCCTTCCACGCATCGTCCGGCCATTCGCCGCGGACCGGCCCGAACATGTTGCGTCCCTGGATCACGGCCGCGCCGCCGAGGATCTCCCCCGTGACCTCGGCGCTCGCGGGCTCGGCATCGCTGAACAGCCACTCGTGCAGCTCCTCGCCCCGTTCGCCGAGCGGATGGTCCAGGGACTGGTCCGGGCCCGCGACGAACCCGTCGAGCGAGATGGTGATGGTCGCGACCACGAGGCCGTCCTCGATGCTCATACGGGCGAGGCTACCCACGCCCGGCCGGGCGGTGAAGACCAGTCCTCGCCGGGACCGGGCGACCAGTCGGGCGGGCCTGGCGGGCTCGACCGCTACCAGCCGCCGAAGGCGTCGTCGAGGGCGTCGCGCTCCTCGCGCCGCTGGCGCACGCCGTCGAGGTCGCGCAGCAGGTCGGACGCGACATCCGCCATGCGATCCTCGCGCTCGGCGAGGTAGGTCTCGTCGACCTCGATGTCGGGCCACTCGCGCGCCAGCCGCTGCTCGATCGCGTCGGAGAGCTCGGCCCAGGCGTCCTGCCTGGCCCGTTCGGCGAACCTGGCGAGGTACTCGGAGTCGTTGCGGAGCTCCCCCAGACGCGCCGCGACGGCCTCGTTGATGCGTTCGCGCAGCCGCAGGTTCCACGAGTCGGCGCGGTGGTAGTCGTGCTGGTGCGCCGAGCGCCCCTCGCGCTTGGCGGCCGTCTCGCGCTCGGTCTCGGCCCACTCGGCGACCTGGTCGAGCTCGTGGATCAGCTCGCGCAGGACCTCACGCGCCTCGGCCGAGGCCCGGTCCCGATCGAACGGCTCGTCGCCGCGCAGCGCCCGCACGATGATGCGGTTCTTCAGCGCCATGCGGCCGGCAGCCTCCGCCACGAGCAGGCCCTCGTTGTAGGTCTCGTCGAAGGTCAGCGGCTCGGCTTCGGGCAGCGCGGCGCGGTCGAACGGGGTGAACCGTCGACGCTTGCGCTTGCTCCACCACGGCATGCCGCCCGCCTCGCTTCCGAACGCCTGCGAACCTCGCCCCGGTGGCGGCGATGCCTCCAGGACGGTCGAAGACCGAGCCTATCGCGGGCGCGGGCGGTTCACCCGATGGCGGCGAGCACGGCATCCCGGTAGACGAGGTACCCGTCGGGCGTCGGGTGGAGGAAGGTCTCGGGGTTCGCGGGATCGGACCCGAGGTAGGCCGGCGGCACTCCGCCGACGCGGTGCGCCCCGAACTCGACGGGCGCCCATTCGACGTCGGCGCCGGTCGCGGCCGCGCCGAGGGCGGTGGCGGCGCGCGTGTGGGCGGTCGGACGTACCCTGCAGGCATGAACCGAGCGGATGCCGCAGCGCCCACGTGCCGGCTCGCCGACGCCTCCGGCGTTCCGTGCGGGCGGCCCCTCGTCGGGGCATCCGCTCCGGGTTCGGCAGCCGCCCTCGTCGCGGCATCCGCGGCCGTCGACCTCGGCCTCTGCTCGCGGCACCTGCTCGAGGCCTACGAGCTCGTGGCCGGAGAGGTCGGGGTCACCGACCTCGCGCCGTCCCCGTGCCGGGCCTGCGGATGCCGCGTGGGCGTCCGGTACCCGTCGGGCTGGGTCTGCGCCGACTGCGAGTGGCGCGCGGGCGAGGCCCCCGACGCCGAACTGACGCCCGTGCGGGTCGAGGTCGTCTACTACGTGCGGTACCGCGAGCAGGTGAAGATCGGCACGTCGGCGAATCCCAGGCAGCGCCTCGCGGTGATCCCCCACGACGAGGTGCTCGCGTTCGAGCCGGGCGGGCGCCGGGTCGAGCAGCGCCGGCACGCGCAGTTCGCCGAGCACCGCTTCGCGGGCACGGAGTGGTTCGCGCGGCATCCGGCGCTCGACGAGCACGTCGCGGCGCTCGCGCTCGGCGTCGACGACCCGTGGGCCGAGTACGACCGCTGGGTGAGCCGGCGTGACGCCGCCCGCGGATGACCGGGCATGCGCGCGCTCAGGCCATGCCCTCGGCGGTCTGCTCGAGGTCGGACTTCGGCCGATCCCGCTGCGTCGCGATGGCCGTGCCCGCGGCGCCGCACACGATCGCGATGGCCACGAGCTCGACGACCGTGAACGTCTCCGACAGCACGAGCCACCCGAACAGCGCCGCGATGACCGGCCCGAAGCTCGTGATGATCGAGTAGAGGCGCGGGCTGATCCGCCGGAGGATGAACGTGTCGAGGCTGTACGGCAGCGCCGACGAGAGCAGGCCCACGCCGAGCAGCAGCGCGACCACGCCCCAGTCGATGACCGTCGGGTCGAAGGTCAGGATGGCGAACGGCACGAGGAGCGCGAGACTCACGATGCTGGCGACCGTGACGCCCTCGAGGCCCGGCAGCCCGATCGCGACGCGGCGCGTGAGGAGGATGTACATCGCCCACGTCGCCGCGGAGGTCAGCGCCAACGCGACGCCCCACGGGTCGATGGCCGCGGCATCCGACGTACCGGGGGCGATGAGCAGCACCACGCCCAGGCCGCCCGCGACCGCGCAGACGGCATCGAGCCAGCGCCGGGAGGTCACGAGCGCGATGGCGAGCGGGCCGAGGAACTCGATGGTCGCCGCCGTGCCGAGGCCGATGAGGTGCACCGCCTCGTAGAACGCGACGTTCATGACCGCGAGCACGACGCCGAGCGCGAGTGCCGGCCACAGGCGCGACCAGGTGAGCTCGGACCGCTTGGGTCGGTAGAACGGCAGCACGACCACGAGCATCACGAGCTGGCGGACGGCGACGACCACGAAGGATCCGACGACGGGGATCACGAGCCCGGCGAGCGAGGACCCGAAGTTGATGGAGACCTCGGTGCCGAGCTGGGTCGCGGCGCCCGTGAACCGGCGGCGGCGGAGCGCGGCATCCGGCATCGCGGCGGTGGTCTCGTGGGTCACCGTACGACGATACGGGCAATCGAACCGAGCGGATGCCGCGCTCCGTGTCGGTCGTGCGGCATAGGCTCAGCGCGTGGCCGACCTCGACGACGTGCGACGCATCGCCGCGGCGCTCCCCGGCAGCGAGGAGCGCGCGACGACGGGCGGCGCTGCGTGGTTCGTTCGGGGCAAGTTGTATGCGTGGGAGTGCCACCCGTGGCCGAGCATCCCCGACGACATGCGCGAGATCATCGCGAACGAGCTCGTCGTCGGGGCGAAGGTGGCCGACCGCGTCGACGGGCTCGCCCTCGTCGAGATGGCGCCCCGGGTGTTCCTGCGCACGACGACGAGGTGGAGCGAGCCGAAGGTCGCCTTCCGCATGGCCGCCATCGACGACGACCACCTCGTCGAACTCGTGACCGAGGCGTGGCGCGTGCAGGCGCCGCGGTACCTCCGCCGCGAGTTCGACGAGCGCGAGGCGCCCCGCTGACCGGCGCCGCGACTATGCCCGCTCGACCGGAAGCCAGAGTTCGCAGGTCGCCGTGCTGAAGTCCTCCGCCCGGTCGAGGATCGCCACGATCGAGGGGCCCGCACGAAGCCGCCACGGGTTCGACGGGAACCATTCGGTCGCGGTCGCGGCCCACGTGGACTGCAGCGCCGCCGGGTAGGGGCCCGCGATGCGGAACACCGCCCAGCTCCCCGGCTCGACCTCGATCGCGTCGAGGTCCTCGGGCACGGGCGTCGTGTCGGTGACGGCGACGCCGTGCAGGTAGGTCAGCTCGCTGCCCTCGGCGAAGTCGGGATCGACGTCGGCGCTGACCTGAAGGAGCCCGGCCGGCTCGGTGTCGCCGAGCGACTTGAGCCGCGCGTGCTCGGTCGCGGGAAGCGCGGCGATGTGCGCCTGGATGTGCGGATTGGCGCCCTGGTGGATGAGCGGCACTCGGGCCGCGTGGCCGATGAGGCGGAAGGCGGGTCGGTCGGCAATGCGGGTGTCCATGGGGGTGTTCCCTTCTACGGTCAGGCGGAACCTGAGCTGCGGTTGCGTGCGAAGGGGGCCGCCGTTCCGGCGGACGTCGCCCGGACCGGCGCCGTGCACCGACCTGAACGCTCGACCGAAGGCCTCGGTCGAGCCGTATCCGTACCGCACCGCGATGCCCAGCAGGTCGCCGTCTCCAACGACCTCGGCCGCGGCCACCGACATGCGGCGGCGCCGCACGTACTCCGACAACGGCATGCCGGCGAGCGACGAGAACATCCGGCGCAGGTGGTACTCCGTGGTGCCGAGCCGGCTCGCCAGGCCGGCGACGTCGAGCTCCTCGGTGAGGTGCTCCTCGATGACGTCGACGAGGCGATTGAGTTCTGCGATCACGGTTCTCCCCTTCCGACGTCAAGCCTGCCGATCGGCACTCGCCCGCACCCGACTTTCGCGGTCCGATGCGATCACCCGCGCGGCACGCGAGCGAACGGGCGTCGGGTCAGCTGCCCGCGAGCCTCGCCCGCGCCTCGGCGAGCGCCGCGCCCGTCCCCGGCGAGTGCACCTCGGCGACCACGAACCCGTCGCGGCGCACGAGGTAGACGCGGTCGCGGCGGAGGCGCCCGTGCGGGTCCGCGTCGAACACGTGCGCCTCGACGTCGAGTTCGCCGGCGATGCGGCGAACGGCGCGCTCGGGCACGCCGTAGCCGTGCAACTGCCACCCCATCGAGCGCAGGGCGTCGAAGTTGCCGCCCGTCCAGGGCAGGCGCCGGCCGAGCACGCCGTCGTCGTCACGCCCATGCCCACGTCCCCGACTCCGCCGTCGCGGGGCATCCCGGTGCGGCGGACCCTCGACCGGCGGCATCCGATACCGGATGCGGGTCTGCGACACGAACCCGAACGCCTTCGGCGCCCCGATCATGCGCGAGAGCAGCCCGGCCGCGATCGGGCCCATCACCGGGATCACGCGCGAGCGCACGAACCGTGCGCGAGGCGTGTCGCTCGTCACGAGCGCGAAGAGTCGATCGGTCGTCGCGACGAGCGTCTCCCCGACCGGTCGGCGCTCGGCCTCGTACCGCCCGAGCCGCGATTCGGGCATGCCGCCGACGAGCACGTCGGCGAACGCGCAGGCGAGGTTGTGCGCGTCCTGGAGGCCGGTGTTCATGCCCTGCCCGCCGACGGGCGAGTGGATGTGGGCGGCATCGCCGACGAGGAAGCACGGCCCCGAACGGAACGAGGCCGCGAGTCGGTGATGCAAGCGGTAGGTCGTGAACCACGACGAGGACTCGTACTCGACGCCGAACTCCCGGCGGAACACCGTGCGCGAGTCGTCTTCGGAGGCCTCGCCGTCGGGTCCGAGGTCGTCGTCGCGCACGACGCCGATGAGCCGGGTGCGGTCGCCGCCCATGCCGAACCCGAGCATGATGTGCCGCTCGGTGACGCGCACGTTGATCGACTCGGGCGCGAGGCCGCGCGTGTGCAGCGCATCGGCGAGGGTGAAGGTGAACGCGTTGGTCTCGCCCTCGAACGGGATGCCCAGTGCGCGCCGCACGGCCGAGTGCGCGCCGTCGGCGCCGACGCAGTAGCGAGCCCGAACGGTGACCTCGCCGGCCTGCGACATCAGCACGGCGGTGACGGATGCCGCGGGCTCGCCCTCCCCCACCTCGAGGCGTGCAAGCCGATGCCCCCAGAGGACCTCCCGGCCGAGCTCGCCGAGCGCGTCGGCGAGCAGCCGCTCGTTGGCGCTCTGCTCGAACACCGTGATCTCGTTGAAGGGCGTCACGTCGCGGCCGGCCGCCCGCAGATCGACCCGGCCGAACTCGCGGTGGCCGGCGCCCGGGATCAGGGTGGTCGCGGGGGCCCGGTGCGCGAGCACACGCTCGACGAGGCCCAGCTGGTCGTAGAGCTCCATCGACCGGGCCTGCACGACGAGCGCGCGGGACTCGGCGGTCGGACCGTCCTTGCCGTCGACGACGATCGCGTCCACGCCGAGCCGCGCCAGGCACACCGCCAGCATGAGCCCGCTCGGGCCGGCGCCGACCACGAGCACGTCGGTGCGGAGCTCGGGAAGCGCATCGGAGCGGGCAGTCGTCGCCATGCGTCAACCCTTCCACCGCGCGACATCCGGCGCCAGCCTCCGTCGGGCCGTCCGCCAACTCGGCGACGGCGCGGCGGGCCGCGGACCGCGCACGCGCCGACGGCGATGATCACCCGGATCGCCTGATGACCCGGGCGGCATCCGCTCGCTAGGGTGGCACCAGCGTCGGCCTCCGGCCGGGCGGATCGGAGCCGTCATGTGGTGGACCAGGAAGCACTCGAAGCCGACCGAGCCCGCTGACGCGGGCGACGACGGCGACGACGGCTCCGTGCCGACCGAGACGGTGAGCGAGCATCGCAACGCCTTCATCCTCCTCGGACTCGGCGGTGCGGCCATCGCGACCTTCGGGCTCGCCGCGATCGCCGGCATCTTCGGACCCGTGTTCTTCGCGCTCGTACTCACCATCTGCGTGCATCCGCTGCGAGTGCTGCTCGAGCGGCGCGGCGTCCCGCGCGGCATCGCGACCGGGTCCGTGATCCTGGCGGTGACGATCCTGCTCGTCGGCTTCGGCTACCTGGTGCTCGTGGCGTTCTCGCAGTTCGCCGAACTGCTGCCGACCTTCAGCGCCGAGATCAGCGCGTTCGGGCAGGAGGTCGCGAAGTGGCTGGCCACGATCGGCATCAACGCCGACGAGCTCCACAACTTCTTCGCGAACTTCGACCCCTCCTCCCTCATCGGCGTGCTGGGCGGGGTCGTCGGCGGGCTGACGGGAACGATTACGTTCCTCGTGATCATCTTCACGATGCTGCTGCTCATGGCCATGGACGCCGGGTTCATCCCGACCCTGTTCCGCCAGCTCTACCCGACGCGCCCGCTCGTGGTCACCTCGCTCATCGGCTACGGCTCCAACGTGCGTCGCTACATGGTCGTGACGACGGTGCTCGGCGTCGCCCAGGGCGTCGTGAACTGGATCGCACTGCTGATCCTCCAGGTGCCGGGCGCCTTCATCTGGGGCCTGCTCGCGTTCGTCTGCTCGTTCATCCCGAACATCGGCTACTTCATCGCCATCATCCCGCCGATCGTGTTCGGCGGGCTCGTCGGCGGGTGGCCGACGGTGATCGCGGTCATCGTCGTCTACGGCGTGATCAATGCGGTGATCCAGTCGGTGATCCAGCCGCGCGTGGTCGGCCGGGCGGTCTCGCTGAGCCAGACGATCACGTTCTTCTCGGTCCTGTTCTGGGCCGTGGTGATCGGCCCGATCGGCGCGATCCTCGCCATCCCGCTCAGCCTGCTCGTACGCCTGATGCTCGTCGACACGAACCCCCGCATGGCCTGGATCCGGCCCATGCTCGGCGAGCTCGACGAGGCGAAGGAGGTCATGGCCGAGGTCGACGCCGAGTACAAGGCCGCCCGCAAGACGAGGAAGGCCGAGAAGGTCAGGTCGAACTCGGCCTAGGCGGCCGGTCGACTCGATCGAGTGGTCTGGCTCAGAGCAGCGCGTCGAACAGCCCGAGCTCGACCGCGGCCGCGCGGGCGAGGAGGAACCCGAGGATGCCCACGATCCACGCCGTGGTCTCGGCGGCGTTGCGCTCCAGCCAGCCGCTGATTCGGGCGAGGCCCGACTCGATCGCACGGCTCGCCACCGATCGGATGACCAGCAGCACGAGCGCCGGCAGCACCATCACGACGCAGTAGCCGGCGAGCACCAGCACGCGCGCCGTCACGTCGAGGTCGGATGTCGAGAGCAGGCCGATGCCGATGAGGTAGGGCAGCATCGACGCGACCTCGACCCCGGCGGCGGCGACCGCGAGGCCCATCAGCGGAAGGACGCTCGAACGCTCCTCGGCGGCATCCGTCACCGCTCGTTCGCGCCACCTCGCGAACCGCCCGGGTCCCTCGCGCTTGCGCTTGCCACCCAGGAAGAAGGATGCGACGAGCAGCGCAGCACCGACGACGAGCTGCGCCCAGAGGAAGGGCGGGGTCGACGCGAGCTCCATGAGCTGGGGCAGCGCGACGGCCGCGACGGCGAGGAGCACGAGCCCGACGACGAGGTAGAACCCAGCCACGGTGGCGAGGTAGAGCACGATGCGGCTCCGCCGCAGCCGGCCGGGCACGAGCATGAGCCAGATCGGGATCAGGAGGGTGCCGAAGCTCGTCGAGTCGATGAGCGCGAGCACGGCGAGCGCACCGAGGAGCGCCGGGCCGGTGAGCGCGGCGCCGCTGATCAGGTCGAGGTCCACCGTTCGAGGATGCCGCATCGGCACGGCCGGCGGATCCCCCGTGCGGTGAAGTTCGCGGCCCGCCCGACGAACCTCGGCGCCCGACCTTCCGCCCGCGGAGGCCCGGTGCCAGACTCGGACGGATGGAGGACAGGACATCGGCCGCGGATCCACCGGGCGACTCGCTCGTCACCGTGATCGTCGCGCTCGTCGTGAACGCGCTCATCGCGGCGGCGAAATCGGTCGCGGCGGCCCTGACGGGTTCGGCATCCATGGTCGCCGAGGCGGCGCACTCCTGGGCCGACACCGGCAACGAGGTGCTGCTCGTCATCGCGGAACGCCGGTCGGCGAGGCCGGCCGACGCGCGGCATCCGCTGGGCTACGGCAAGGACGCGTACGTCTGGTCGATGTTCGCCGCGTTCGGCCTGTTCATGGTCGGTGCGGCGGTGTCGATCCAGCACGGCATCACCGAGCTCATCGATCCCGAGCCCGCGGCCGACTACGGCATCGCCTACGCGGTGCTGGGCCTCGCATTCGTGCTCGAGGGCATCTCGTTCATCCGCGCCTATCGGCAGGCGCGGTCCGACGCGCGGAGGCGACGCGTCGGCACCCTGCACCACGTCTCGCAGAGCTCGGACCCGACGCTGCGCGCGGTGTTCGCCGAGGATGCGGCGGCCCTCATCGGCCTCGTGATCGCGTTCGCCGGCATCCTGCTGCACCAGGTCACGGGCTCCCCCGTCTTCGACGCCGTCGGCTCGATCCTGGTCGGCGTGCTGCTCGGCGTGGTGGCGGTGCTGCTCATCGGCCGCAACCGCGCGTTCCTCATCGGCGAGGCGGTGCCGTCCAACGTGCGCTCCGACCTGATCGGCGAGCTGCTCGCCCTGCCGTCGGTCGACCGCGTGTCCTTCCTGCACATGGAGTTCATCGGCCCGGGCCGGGTGCTGCTCATCGCGGCCGTCGACCTCGCCGGCGATCGCAGCGAAGCGGATGCTGCGCGCGAGCTCCGCAGCCTCGAGGCCGTGCTCGAGGCCGACGCCCGCGTCGAGCTCGCTTCGCTCACCCTCGCGGCGCCGGGCGGGCCGTCACTCCTGCCGCAGGCGCCCGGCTGAGGGTCCCGGCTGAGGCGCCCGGCCGCACCGTCTCGGACCCTCGACCCTCGACCCACGACCCTCGACCCACGACCCTCGACCCACGACCCACGACCCTCGACCCACGACCCTCGACCCTCGACCCTCGACCCACGACCCTCGACCCACGAGCCTCGAGCCTCGATCCACGAGCCTCGATCCACGAGCCTCGACCGCTTCCGCCAAGTACCATCCGATAGTCCGCCGAGTACCGTCCGATATTCCGTCTGTCAGTTCCCCCTCATCGATGAGGGGGAACTGGCATACCGATGCACGACACCCCTCCCGATCAGCCAAGCGCCGTCATGCCCGGGGCTGCGCAGCGAAGCGACGGACCTGGCCCGGGACCTTCTCGTCGAGCGCGGCACCGCAACACGAAAGCTTCGGAGACGTCAGCGGCGCCATGGGACCGGGGCCGAGGACTCCGTCCCAACGCGCCGTCTCAAGGCGCGTCTCAAGGCGCCGTCTCAAGGCGCCGTCTCGATGCGCCGTCTCGATGCCCTGCGGACCGCGTGCCGGGTGCGCGTCAGAGCACGACGTCGGATGCCACGCCGAGCCGGCGCCAGCCGGCCGCCGCGAGCGTCTGCGGCAGGACATCGGCCTCGATGAGGTCGGGCATCGACAGTCCGGTGATCGCGGCGATGTCGGCGATCGGCACTTGGAACGTGCGGAACGGACCGAGCGGCGGCACCTCGCCGGGCGCGGGAGCGACGACCTCGCTCGTGTCGACGAGCGGCGACTGGTCGAGCACGAACCCGGCGGCGGCGAGCTCGCCCGTGCCATCGGCCGCCGCCTCGCGGTTCCACGCCGCGATCTTCCAGAAGCGCAATGGCACCCGGATGCCCCGGTACGGCGGGTCGTCGGCCCCGAGCACGGGCGCGGTGAACACGTTGAGCCGCAGCCGGTTGAGCCCGGCGTGCTCGAGCACGTGGTCCTCGAGACCGAGCCAGAGCTCTTCGGACTGGTTGAACCCGCCCGCCTGCGGGGCCGCGTTCGTGAAGTGGAAGGTGTCGCTGTTCGCGCGCGCGGCGACCTCGGGTGCGCCCCACACCGGATCGCGTCTTCGCACGAGATGCCCGCGGTCGAGGTCGTTGCCCGCGTAGACCGCGGGCCCGGTCTGCCAGTCCTCGGGGATGCGCTCGTCGAAGCGCCAGTCATCGCCGCGCGGCACGTCGACGAGGGTCGCCCCGTCGATGTTCGCTCCGGTGACGCGCGCGAGCCGTCGCACGGAGTCGAGCACGACGGTGAAGTGCACGTAGTCGAGGCTGACCGAGGTCGCGGCATCCGCCCCACTCACTCGCGGCAGCGCCGCACCGATGCCGAGGAAGCGTTCGTCGAAGCCCATGCGCCCACTCGACCACACGCCGCCGACATCGGCGCCGCGACACCCGCATGCTCGCGCACGGCCGCGCTCGCGCACGAGCCGACACCGTCCCGCGCACGGGCTCAGGCCGGGATCGGCTCCGCGAGGTCCGCGATGATGCGGTCGATCTCGGTGAGCGCGTAGGCCGCGAGGCTGCGCTGCGCGACATCCGCCGGCGTGCCCTCCGGCTCCTCGAGGTCGCCGATGACGACGATGTTCTCGTCGTTCAGGGTGTTGGCGGGCGCCGTGTAGTTGAAGCTCCCGACGATGAGGACCCGCTCGTCGAGCACCATGAGCTTGTGGTGCAGCTTGCGCACGCCCGTGCCGAGGCGCGTCGTGTAGAGCTCGACCGCCCCGCCCGCGAGGCCCTTCGTCGCGGCCCACTTCGCGGCGCCCTGACCGCGGTCGAGCACGCCTCGCAGCCGCGGCACGAGCGGACGCAGGCGGATCATGGTGTCGTCGATGCCCGAGGACTGGGCGAAGGTGAACATCGCGAAGTCGATCGACCTCGTCGCCTTGAGCATCTGCTTCATGATCTCCATCTCGGGGCCGTGCCTGGGCGCGAAGAGCGGCTTGACGCGCACGAGGGGCAGCCCGAACTCCCTCGGCTTGGACTCGACGCGCTCGTGCTGGTCGCCGAAGGTGCCCGAGCGCATCCGCTCGAACTCGGCGAGGTACTCGGTCGCGGCGCGCTGCCCCCGCAGCACGACGACGTGGTTGAGGTTCTGCCCCTTGCCCACCCCGGATGTCGCGTTGGTGCCCGTGTCCGTGCGCGTGAAGTTCGTCGAGCCGGTCAGCACTGCCGCCGTGGGTTCGCCCGAGTCCCGCACGATGAACTTCTGGTGGAAGATCTTCGGGTTCAGGTCGCTGACCACGTCGACGCGCGACTTCAGCAGGGCCGAGAGGAGGAACCGGTTCTCGTCATGGGCACCGGCCGTCGTCCACGGATCGGCGATCGCGGCATCCTCGGTCAGGTAGTCGCCCTCGAGGATCAGGCGCACCCGCACGCCGCGCCTCGTGGCATCCACGATCGCCTCCGCGATCGGGCGGGAGTCGATCTCCTGCACGGCGATGGCGAGCGAGCGCTTCGCGGCGCCGATGAACTCGCGGATGGCGAGGTCGAGGTCGTCGGGTCCGCCGACCGAGGTCGGCCCCAGGTGCAATTCGACTCCGCCGATGACGACCGACATGGCGCACGTCCCTTCCCGAGTGATGACCTCGGTGCACGGTCTACGCCCGTGAGGCGGATGCCGCGTCAGGGCCTGCACCGGGCGTGGCACCTCCGAACGGCCACGCCCCGGACGCGCTCGGCGTTCCGGTCCGCGAGCCGGCCCTCAGGCTCGGCGCCGCCACCACCGCGCTCGTGAGGCCCGCCGCTTTTCCTGCTCGCGCTCGAGGCGCGCGCGCTCCTCGGCCGCCTCGCGCTGTCGGGCCTCGCGTCGCTCCCGCCAGGCGCGGACCTCGCCGTCGGCATCCCGAGTGGGCGTCACGACCGGCGGCCCGCCGAGCAACTGGCGGCGCGCCTCGATGACGCGCCGGTTGAAGTCCTCGACCGCCTCGCGCACCTCGGACTCGCGGTGCATCCCGTCCAGGCGCTCCTCGAACCCGGCGTTCTCGACGCGCAGGGTGAGGGCGGGCGGGCCCAGTCCGGTCAGCTGCTCCCGCTCGATCTTGCGACGGATCCACCAGTCGGGATCGTGCTGCCCCGTCAGCCCCTCGAGCGGCCTGCCCGCACCGGGGAGGTCGTCGAACTCGCCCCGACGGATCGCCTGCTGGATCGCGTTCTCGACGAACGCCGCCCGCTCGGCCTGCGTCGACGGGCGAGCCGGTTCGGGTGCCGAGTCGGCGACCTCCGGCTCCTCGCCGCGGGCGATCGCCTCCTCGCGGGCGAGACGATCGAGCCGGTACTGCTGCGCGGCGCGCTGGGGATCCTCGCCCATCCTCGACCTCCCTCGCGGCGTCGGACATCCGTCTTCCACGATACGACGCGAATCGACCGCTTCGTCCACCGCGGCTGCGTGAGGCGCAAGGAACTGGACTCTTTGCGCCGTCGCGCGCGTGATACATGCGCCTGAATCCGTTCTCGCGCGCGATATTGCGCATACGGTCGCCTCTGTGCGACGCTGCTGTAGCTCGCGGCATCCGCGCGATCCGAAGGGAACTCCATGAACTCCGACCGTCGCACCGGCACGGCCACGGCAGCGTCCGACCCGACGCGCATGCACGCGAACACCGCGGAGGCCGAGGCCATCGTCGACCTCGTGCTCGACTACTCCCGCCGGCGCATGCTCTCCGAGGAGACGCCGCTCGACAAGCCGGTGTCCCCCGCCGAGCTCAACCGCCTCGCCGGCCGCACCATCGATGAGGAGGGCATCGGCGCGCGGCGCGCCCTCGCGATCTTCGAGCACGTGCTCGCGCCCGCCTGCATCACGACCGACCACCCCCAGTACCTCTCGTTCATCCCGATCGCGCCGACGAACGCGGCGAGCGCGTTCGACCTCGTCGTCTCGGCGTCGGCGATCTACGGCGGCTCCTGGCTCGAGGGCTCTGGCGCCGTGCACGCCGAGAACGAGGTGCTGCGCTGGCTCGCGAAGGAGTTCGGCCTGCCCGCCGGCGCGGGCGGCGTCTTCGTGCAGGGCGGAACCCTCGGCAACCTGTCGGCGCTCGTCGCCGCCCGCGAGAGCGCCCGCGCGCGGCTCGCGGCCGCCGACCCCGCGGCATCCGCCCCTCGCTGGAAGATCGTGTGCAGCCTCGAGGCGCACTCCTCGATCGCGTCGATGGCTCGCGTGATGGACGTCGAGATCGTGGCCGTGACCCCCGGCGACGACGGGCAGCTGCGCGGCGACGCCGTGCGGGCCGCACTCGACGAGCACGGGGCATCCGTCTTCGCGGTCGTCGCCACCGGCGGCTCGACGAACTTCGGCATCGTCGACGACGTCGCCTCCATCGCGGCCCTCAAGGACGAGTACGACTTCTGGTTGCACGTCGACGGCGCGTACGGACTCGCCGCGATGCTCTCGCCGCTCGCCCGCCCCCGGTTCGCGGGCGTCGAGCGCGCCGACTCGGTCATCGTCGACCCCCACAAGTGGCTCTTCGCGCCGTTCGACGCGTGCGCGCTCATCTACCGCGACCCCGAGGCCGGGCGCCGGGCGCACACCCAGCACGCCGAGTACCTGGACACCCTCACCGAGACGCCCGAGTGGAGCCCGTCCGACTACGCCGTGCACCTGACCCGCCGCCCGCGCGGGCTGCCGATGTGGTTCTCGCTGGCCACCTACGGCGGCGCGGCCTACCGGGAGGCGATCAGCTCGTCGCTGCAGCTCGCGCAGGACATCGCCGACGAGATCCGGCGTCGCGACGGCTTCACGCTCGTGCGCGAACCGCAGCTCTCGGTCGTCGTGTTCGAGCGCGACGGCTGGACCCGCGAGCAGTACGCCGCCTGGTCGGCGAAGCTGCTCGACGACCAGCACGCCTTCGTCACGCCGAGCTCGCACCGCGGGCGCCCGAACACGCGTTTCGCGATCGTGAACCCGCTGACCACGTTCGACCAGCTCGTCGGGATCCTCGACACGATGCAGTGACGGATGCCGCGGCAGCCGCCCCGGCCGACGGCACGTCCGAGCCGGGCGAGCGCCCCGGCCGCGGGCAGGTCCGAGCCGGGCGAGCGCCCCGGCCGCGGGCAGGTCCGAGCCGGGCGAGCGCCCCGGCCGAGGGCGGGCCGATGCCGCGACGCGACGCCCGCGGGCCGGCGGGGACCGCTCCCCCTTCCGCGGCGCCGCGCGGTGCGCCATGATGATGCGGCGGCCGGCGTCCCGGCTCGCGCATCGCCCGCATCGCATCCCTCAGGAGAACCCGTGACCTACGCCCCCGCCCAGCCCTCCACCTCCGCCGAGCCGCCGCTGTCCCAGCCGCTCTACGGCGCCACCCTCGGCCAGGCGATCAAGCGCTTCTTCACCAAGTACGCCACGTTCTCGGGCCGCGCGAGCCGCAGCGAGTACTGGTGGTGGACGCTCGCGAACGTCATCATCACGACGGTGCTCTACGGCGTGCTCATGGTGCTCGCGTTCTCGGGCGCGACGGTCGACTCGGTCTCCGGAACCTCGCAGCCCGGCCCGCTCTTCGGCCTCGGCATCGCGATCTACGTCGGCTGGTACCTCGCCGTCCTCGTTCCGAGCCTCGCGATCGTCTGGCGTCGCCTGCACGACACGAACCGGTCGGGCGGCTTCTTCTTCCTGTCGTTCATCCCGTTCGTCGGCAGCATCATCCTGATCGTCTTCCTGGTGCTCGACACCGACCCGGCCGGCGCGCGCTTCGACCGCTGACCCGCCGCCCGCGCCCTCGCCCGCCGCGCTCGCACTCGCACCCGCGCACCGAAAACAGGCAATTGCTCCGACAACAGGCCGGATCCGCCTGTATACGGGGAGAACGAGCAGATATCGCCTGTTCTCGCGCGGCCAGTGCGGGCCGCGTCGCGGCGGCCGGTCGCACCGGGCCACCGGCCGAGTCGCGGCATCCGCTCGACCGACCCTGAGCGGATGCCGCGCCGCGGCGCCGACCCCCGGTTCGCGGTGTGCCGGAAGACGGGGGGGGGGGGGCCCCCCCCCCCCGGGCGGGGGGGGCCCCCCCCCCCCCCCCCCCGGGGCGGGCCCCCCCCGCCGCGGCGCCTACGCGATGTTCGCGTTGTCCCTGAAGACGTTGTCGGGGTCGACCCGGCGCTTGATCTCGCGCAGGCGCT
>NZ_WBIR01000024.1 GCF_009749395.1 Agromyces salentinus | reverse complement strand
GCCTGGTTGGCGGCGCCGGGCGAGCCGACCGCGCCGGGCGAGCCGGCCGCGCACGCGGCTGCCGCGCTCCGGGACGGCGATGCCGAACGGGCGGTCGAGCCGGTGCGGCTCGCGGTCGTCACGGGCGCGAGCCGCGGCATCGGCCGCGCGATCGCGTCACGGCTGGCACGCGGCGGTGCCGACATCGTGGGCGTCGGCTCCTCGATCGACGGACTTGCGGATGCCGCCGCCGAGGTCGAGGCGCTCGGCCGCCGCTTCGAGCCGCTCGCCGCCGACCTCGCCGACCCGGATGCTGCGCTCGACCTCGCATCGCGCATCACCGCGGCGTTCGGCACGCCCGACGTCCTCGTGCAGGCCGCCGGAATCAATCGGCGCGCGCCCGCCGCGGAGCATCCGACCGCCGACTGGGACGACGTGCTCGGCGTGAACCTGCGCTCGCCGTTCATCCTCGCCCGCGAGCTCGGCCGTGGCATGCTCGCGCGCGGCAGCGGCAAGGTCGTGTTCGTCGCGTCGCTGCTGAGCTTCCAGGGCGGGTTGACCGTGCCGGGCTACGCCGCGAGCAAGGGTGGCATCGCCCAGCTCACGAAGGCGCTCGCCAATGAGTGGGCCGCGCGGGGCGTGAACGTCAACGCCGTCGCGCCCGGCTACGTTGCCACCGACATGAACGAGGCGCTGCAGGCCGACCCGGTGCGCTTCCGGCAGATCTCCGAGCGGATTCCGGCGGGCCGCTGGGCGACCCCCGACGACATCGCGGGCGCGGTGGCGTTCCTCGCCTCGCCCGATGCCGTCTACGTGCACGGCGTCGTGCTGCCGGTCGACGGGGGCTGGCTCGGGCGCTGAGCGCTCGAGGGCGACGTCGGTCGTCGCCGGGCATGCGGGCGCCGCCGCCCGCGGAGACGTCGGCGTGGCCGCGGGGATGCGTGCGGGTCGTCCGGTTGGGAACCTGTAGCCGTGCCGGCGTGCCGGCGTGGCTCGGCGCCGGCGTAGCGGTGCGGCGGTGTTGCCGTGTAGCCACGCGGTGCGGCGGTTGCCGTGTAGCCACGCGGTGCGGCGGTTGCCGTGTAGCCACGCGGTGCGGCGGTGTTGCCGTGTAGCCACGCGGCGCGGGGTCGCGACGCGCCCTCGCTCCGGGACGCCGGCCGACGCGATCAGGCGTCGGGGGCCTCCTGCAGCGCGCGAACCTCGATGCGGCCCTGGAGCGCCAGCGACGCCTTGGTCGCCCATTCGACGGCCGCGGCTTCGTCCGTGGCCTCGATGACCCAGAAGCCGCCGACGTACTGCGACGCCTCGACGAACGGCTCGTCGAGCACTCGGGGCGCGCCCGCCGACGGGTCGACGGTCTTCGCGGTCGACGGCGGATACAGGCCGCCGGCGAACACGAACGCGCCCGAATCCTTGAGCGCGGTGTTGAACTCGTCGACCGCCGCGATCACGGCGGCGAGGTCGGCGGGGTCGAATTCCTGCATCGACGCCATCGTCGGCTCCTCGGCGGAGTCGTGGGGAACGGTGAGGAAGTACTGCGTCATGATCGAAACCTTTCGTCATTGCGCGCCGTTCGGAGCGCCTCCTACTCATGCGTCGAACAGGTTCGGGCCGGATCGACAGGCACCGGGGGTTTCTTTCGAGAATGCTGTGGCGAAGTGGCGAAGTGGCGAAGTGGCGAAGTGGCGAAGTGGCGAAGTGGCGAAGTGGCGAAGTGGCGAAGTGGCGAAGTGGCGAAGTGGCGAAGTGGCGAAGTGGCGAAGTGGCGATGTCGCGATGTCGCGAAGTAGGGAAGTAGGGAGGTAGGGAAGTAGGGAAAAGGCGATGTGGCGATGTCGCGAAGTGGCGGGACTTCCCGGGGCGAGACCCGGTTCCGAGCACCCTCGGCCGATGCCGCTCAACTGCCACTCTTTCGCCGAGCGCGCGGGCGCTGCCGATCAGCTCCCGATCAGCGGCCTCAGCGTCGAGCACAAGCACAAGCACAAGCACGAGCACGAGCACGAGCACGAGCACGAGCGGGCCGGCCGCTCAGTGGCCGAGCACGCCCTCCGGGTCGCGCACGACGACCTTGTCGCCGCCGCCGTCCGTGCGCTGGCCCGCGACGCCGGGTGCCTCGCGGAACAGGCGGGCGGCCGCGTCGCCGACGCGGGTGACGTCCGAGAAGTCGAGCACGAGGCATCCGTCATCGCTGAGGAGCGGGCTGAGGCGTGCGAAGACCTCCTCAGCCCCGGAGAAGAAGAGCTCGCCGCGCAGGGCGGCGACGGTCTCGGCGCCGTTGCGCGTGAGCGAGCCGACGGGGGAGAGCGGCTCGCCGCGGTGCTGCATCTGGTGCAGCTCGAAGCGGGCCGACATCGCCTCGAGCATCGCGACGCCGCGCACGCTGTTGCCCTTCGCGTCGAGACGGGGGCTGAAGGTGCCGATGCCGAACTGGCCGGGCAGCTCTGCCGCGATGCCGCCGCCCACGCCGCTCTTCGCCGGCAGGCCGACGCGCATGAGCCAGTCGCCCGACTCGTCGTACATGCCGCAGCTCGTCATGACCGAGGAGGTCCAGCGCGCGGCATCCTCGCTGATGACCCGCTCGCGCGTGATCGGGTTCACGCCGCCCGTCGCGAGGGTCGCGGCCATGGTCGCGAGGTCGCGCGCGGTGACCGAGATCGAGCACTGGCGGAAGTACGCCGTGGTCGCCACGTCGACCGGGGAGCCGAGCGTGCCGGCCGCGAGCGTGAGGTAGGCGAGGGCGCGGTTGCGGTTGCCGGTCTGCGCCTCCGAGGAGAACACCGCCTCGTCGACGACGAGGTCGCGCCCGGCGAACCTCTCGATGCCCGCATGGATGGCAGCGAACTTCTCGTCGGCGGTGTCGCCGGCCATGAGCGAGGACATCACGATCGCGCCGGCGTTGATCATCGGGTTCAGCGGGCGCCCGGTCGCGGGCTCCAGGCTGATCGCGTTGAACGGCTCGCCGCTCGGCTCGATGCCGACGTGCGTCAGCACTTGCTCGAGGCCGAGCGCGTCGACCGCGAGCGCGAAGACGAACGGCTTGGACACCGACTGGATCGTGAAGTGCGTGTCGGTGTCACCGGCCTCGTGCACGACGCCGTGCACGCTCACGAGGGCGACCCCGAGCGGGTCGGGATCGACCCGAGCCAACTCGGGGATGTACGACGCCACCTCCCCGGACGTCTTCGAGCGCACCTCGTCGAGCACGGATTCGAGGGCGGAACGGACCGGATCGCGAACCTCGGTGGCGGTCATGCGGCACAGCCTACGCCCGGGGCGCGGCGGCATCCGGGGTGCGGCCGTCCGGGCGCGGCGGACCCCGGCGCGCGCCGACGGGTGCGGCCGCGCCCGCACTAGACGGCGGGGATCGCGACCTCGGTCAGGCGTTCCGAGACCTCCCAGATGCGGCGGGCCTCGTCGGCGCTGCGCAGGCGCGAGTACAGCTTCTGCTCCGCCGGGGCGCCGCCGAGGTGGCCGAGGCCCCGCGGACCGTAGAACCCGCCGGGCTTCGCTTCGGGGTCGGTCGCGGCCATGAGGGCCGGCAGCTTCGCGGACTCCACCGTGCCGAGCAGGATGCCGCGCGCCGAGAGCGCCCGGATGAGGCGGCGGCCCGAGACCTCCTCGCCGCGTCCGAGCTCGGGGCGCGCCGCGAGCAGGTTCGTGGGGGCGATGCCGGGATGCGACAGGTTGCTCGTGATGCCCCAGCCATTGGCCGCGCTGCGCCGATCGAGCTCGAGCCCGAAGAGGCCGAACGCGATCTTCGACTGGCTGTACGCCTTCATGCCGTCGTACGAGCGCTCCCAGTTCAGGTCGTCCCAGTTGATGGCGCCCTGGTTCGCGGCGATGCTGACCTGCGAGGTCACGCGTGCTCGGCCGGCCTTGAGGAGCGGCAGGAGGTGCGACACGAGGGCGAAGTGCCCGAGGTGGTTCGAGCCGAACTGCAGCTCGAACCCGTCGGCGGTGACCTGCCGCTCTGGCGGCGTCATCACGCCGGCGTTGTTGATGAGCATGTGGATCGGGCGATCCTCCGCCCGCAGGGTCGCACCGAGGGCCGCGACGGAGGCCAGCGAGGCGAGATCCAGGTCGCGGAGCGCGACATCCGCTCGGGGGTTGGATCGGCGGATGGCCGCGATCGCGCGTTCCCCCTTCTCGCGGTTGCGCACCGGCATGATCACCTCGGCGCCCGCAGCGGCGAGCCGTTCGGCGATGCCGAGGCCCATGCCGTCGCTGGCGCCGGTGACGACGGCGCGGGTGCCCGAGAGGTCGGGAACGGTGAGGTCGAAGGTCGTGCGTGGCATGTGCTGGCTCCTGCCGATCGTGTCGTGCTTCCACCGTCGCCGATCGGCGCGAACCTATTCAGGGCCTGACGATCCCCCGATACGCAGGCCGAGGCTCCCGCCCATCCTGGGATCGGCAGTCCGTGGATGGCCCCACGCGCACGCGCTAGAAAGGAACCGGAAGCCACGAGGGGGACGCATGGAGATCGACCGGACCGGACTGGCGGAGTTCCTCCGCCACCGCCGCGAGTCACTGCAGCCCGAGGACGTCGGACTGCCGCGCGGGCAACGGCGGCGCACGAGCGGGCTCCGCCGCGAGGAGGTCGCCGCCCTCAGCCACATGTCGACCGACTACTACTCGCGCCTCGAGCGCGAGCGGGGGCCGCAGCCGTCGGAGCAGATGATCGCCTCGATCGCGCAGGGCCTGCACCTCTCGCTCGACGAGCGCGACCACCTCTTCCGGCTCGCGGGGCACACGCCGCCGGGGCGGGGCTCATCCGGCGAGTACATCGGCCCAGGGATGCTGCGCATCTTCGACCGCCTGCAGGACACGCCCGCCGAGATCGTCACCGAACTCGGGGAGAGCCTGCGGCAGACGCCGCTCGCCGTCGCCCTCACCGGCGACCTGACCGCGTACCGCGGACCGGCCCGCAGCATCGGCTACCGGTGGTTCACCGATCCGGCGACGCGCGCGCTCTACGCACCCGAGGACCACGCCTTCCTCAGCCGGCTGTGGGCCTCGGGCCTCCGGCAGGTGGCGACGCTGCGGGGCGCCGACTCGCGAGCCGCTCACCTCGCCGAGCAACTGCTCGCGCAGAGCGAGGAGTTCCGCGAGGTGTGGGGCCTGCACGAGGTCGGCATCCGCCCGCGCGACGTCAAGCACTTCGTGCATCCCGAGCTCGGGGTGCTCGAGCTCGCCTGCCAGACGCTGCTCGACCCCGCGCAGTCGCACTCGCTGCTCGTCTACACCGCGATCCCGGGCAGCGAGACCGCCGAGAAGCTGCAGTTGCTCTCGGTCATCGGGAGCCAGACGCTCCGCTGAGCCAGCGTCGATTCGGGCGCGCGAGGAGCCTGGCGCGGGCGCGCGGCGAACGGGCCGGGAGCGTCTGCTCCCGGCCCGTCCTGGTTCCGGCTTCGGCGCGACGGGCCCCCGCCCGCGGCCGACGACCGGACCCGATCAGCGCGCCAGCGAGACGCCCAGCGTCGCCAGCACACCGAACACGACGCCCCAGAGGATGATCGAGATGATCTGCCAGAAGATCACGGTGTTGCGGTTGGCGCCGAACGAGACCATCGCGGCCGACGTGATCTGGCTGGGCAGCATGGTCTGCCCGACGATGCTGACGCCCGCGACGCCGTACTTGTCGAACGCGCGGCGGAGCTTCTCGCGGCGCGGCGACTCCTCGGGGCCGATCCCGTCGGCTGCGGCATCCGCATCGAGACCTCCCGAACCGGATGCCCCGGCGCCCGGCGCCTCGGCTCCGACCAGTGCGCGCTTGCGCTGACGGCTCGCGACCGCCTTCGTGCGGGCGCTGTGGGCGGTGAAGACGAAGATCAGCATCGAGATGACGTTGCCGATGACGGCTGCGGCGATCGCGAGGGCGGGCGGCAGCCCGATCACGACGCCGATGACCGCGCCGAAGTACGACTCGACGAACGGGATCGCGGCCACGATCATGACGCCGAGCCACTGGAGGAAGTCGGGGAAGGAGGAGGTGAAGTCCTGGAGTGCGTCGATCATGACGGGTCCTCTCGTGGGAAGCGGATGCAGCGGCCCCGAACGGGAGCGGCTGGTGATGGATCAAGCCTCCGCGACCGCGTCGCCGCCCGGCAGTGCCGTGGTGTCAGGCATTCGCGTGGGGTTCCGCACGCCGGAGCATGACAAATGTCACTGGCCTAGGCTCTGACCCATGCCTGCCGAACCCGCCCGGAGCGTGCACACCACGTGGCTCTACACGCTCGGGTCGATCGTCTTCTTCATCGGGTTCCTCGACGCCATCGTGATGCTCACGATGCTCGAGGCGTACACCGCAACGGGCGACCCCGCGACCGCGGTGCTCGTCCTGCTGACGCTCGTCGCGTCCGCGACGCAGATCCGCTACTGCTGGTTCCTCCGTGCCGGACGCGGCGGCGGCCTGCCGCACCCCGGCTGGACGGCGGCGCTCCTCGTGCCCGCGGCATCCGTCTGGGTGCTCGGCCTGTTCGTCCCGGGCGCCGAGCTCACCGCCGCCGTGCCGCTCTGGGCGGCCGCGTCCGTCCTCGCCTGCCTGCTGCCGACGCCGCGTCGACGCACGCTGCTGTTCGCGAACATCGGCCTGTTCGTCTCGCATCCGATCCTCACCGGGTGGATCACGGGCGTGCCCTTCTCGATCATCGGCTCGTCGGACCTGTGGGTGTTCGGCTTCTTCGCGGCGATGGTGCCGCTCATGCTGCTCTCGAGCCTCTGGTGGTGGGAGGTCGTCGTGCGGCTCGACCGCAACCGCCGCACGGCCGCCGAGCTCGCGGTGACGCAGGAGCGGCTGCGGTTCGCGTCCGACCTGCACGACATCCAGGGCCACCACCTGCAGGTCATCTCGCTGAAGGCCGAGCTCGCCGAGCGCCTGCTCGAGGTCGACCCTGAGGCCGCGCGCGAGCACATCCACGAGACGCGCCTCATCGCCAAGCAGGCCCTCGAGGAGACGCGTTCGCTCGTCGCCGGCTACCGCCAGGTCGCCTTCGACGACGAGCTCGAGAACGCCCGCGAGGTGCTCACCGCGTCGGGGGCCGCGTGCGACCTGCGGCTCGGAGCATTGCCGGCGGATGCCGCCGCGCGCAGCGCGCTCGCGTCCGTCGTGCGCGAGGCGACGACGAACATCCTGCGGCACAGCGAGGCGACGGCCGTGACGATCGAGGTCGCGACGACGGGCGGGTTCACCGAGCTGCGCATCGTCAACGACGGCGTGACGGATGTCGCGGCATCCGGTGCCGCCGGCGCCTCAGCGGGCGGGCGCGCCGGTGCCGAGGCGCAGGGGTCGGGGCTCGCCGGCCTGCGCGAGCGGCTCGCGGCGGTGGGCGGCGCCCTCGAGACGGTGACGGATGCCGCGCGCGGGCGCTTCGAGCTCCGGGCCACCGTGCCCGTTGGTGAGCAGGTGGAGGCGTGAGCGGCGCGGCCGGGGCCGGCGGGGTCGGGGCCGGCGGGGGTGCGGCTGGCGGGGTTGCGGCCGGCGGGGTCGCGGCTGGCGGGGTCGGAGTCGGCCCGGTCGACGCCGGCGCGGATGGTGCGGCACGCGGCATCCGGTTGCTGATCGCGGATGACGAGCACCTCATCCGCGGGGCCCTCGTCGCGCTGCTGAACCTGGAGCCCGATATCGAGGTCGTGGCGAGTGCCGCCGACGGCGTCGCCGCGGTCGAGCAGGCGATCGCGACGCGACCCGACGTGTGCCTGCTCGACCTCGAGATGCCCGAGGCCGACGGCATCGAGGCGGCGACGCGCATCCTCGCCGCGGTTCCGACGCGCGTCGTGATCGTGACCCGGCACGCCCGCCCCGGGGTGCTGCGCCGGGCCCTGGCGTCGAAGGTCTCGGGCTTCGTGCCGAAGTCGACGCCGGCCGAGGAGCTGGCGCACGTGATCCGCGACGTCGCGGCGGGGCGACGCTATATCGACCCCGAGATCGCGGCGACCGCGCTGACCGCCGAGCGCTGCCCGCTCACCGACCGCGAGCTCGACGCCCTGCGCTTCAGTCGATCGACGATGAGCGTGCAGCAGATCGCGGAGCGACTCCACCTCGCGCCGGGCACCGTGCGCAACTACCTCTCCTCGGCCATGACGAAGCTCGATGCGTCGTCGCGGCACGAGGCGGCCGAGCGGGCATGGGAGCAGGGCTGGATCTGAGCCGACGTGCGTCGGGCTCGGACGTGCTCCGTGGCGGTCGGGTGCGTGGCCGCGCTCGCGTGCCCTGCCCGTGCCCGCTCGGCTCAGTCGCGCGCGACCGCGCTCGTCGGCGTGAGCACGACCTTGCCGCGGAGCTCGCCGCGCTCGCCGAGGGCGTGCACGGTGGCGAGGTCCTCGAGCGGGTGGTGCGCGCTGACGTCGACGCGCAACTCGCCCGCATCGACCAGTCGGGCCAGTTCGGCGAGTTGGTCGGCGTCGCTCCTGGCGTACACGCTCACCGTGCGCACGTCGGCGGCCGCCGGCGCGGTTCCGGGCGTGGTGGTCGAGACGAACACGCCGTCGGGGCGGATGAGCCCGACGAGCGCCGCCGTCTCCTCTGGCGAGGTGCGCACGAGGTTGACGACGACGTCGACCGGCTCGGTCACGGCGTCGGTCACGGGCGTGCTCGTGTAGTCGACGACCTGGCTCGCGCCCTGCGCCTCGACCGCCGCACGGCTGCGCGGCCCCGCCGTGGCGATCACCGTCGCGCCGGCCCGCGCAGCGAGCTGCACGGCGAATCCGCCGACGCCGCCCCCGCCGCCGTTGACGAGCACGCGCTGTCCGCGCTGCACGTCGGCCTGCTCGACGACCGCCTGCCAGGCGGTGAGTCCGCTCGAGGCCAGCGCCGCGGCATCCGCGAGGGGGATGGAGGTGGGCGCGGGTGCGATGAGCTCGGCGGGCACGGCTGCGTATTCGGCGGAGGCGCCTGGCCCGGTCATGGGCAGGAACGCGATCACGTCGCGGCTGACGAGCTCGGAGTCGACGCCGTCGCCCACGGCGACGACCGTGCCGCTGACGTCGATGCCGGGCACGTGCGGCAGCTCGACCGGGAACATCCCCGCGAGGTAGCCCGCGCGGATCGAGGCGTCGACCGGGTTGAACGTGGTACCGGCGACGCGGACGAGGGCTTCGCCGGGCCCGGCGTGGGGACGGGGGACCTCGACGACCTCGAGGACGTCCGGCTGGCCGTACCGGCCGAACTGGATCGCGCGCATGGTCGTGGTGGGGGTGTCGTGCGCGCCCTTGCCCTTGCCCTCGCTGGTGCCCGTGGCCTGGGTCGGTGTCGTGGATGAGACGGTCATGATGGAGAACTCCTTCGAATTCGAACTACCTTCATCGATCGACAACGCCGTGTCGGGCGCGGTTATTTCCAATTCGAATCAATTCGCGTCGTAGGATGCGGGCATGCCGGAATCCGAGGCCTCATCGATGCTCCCGCCGGGCCTGCCGCCCGAGTTCGGCGTGTACTTCGCGCTCCTCGAGGTGAGTGCCCTCGTGGAGCACGGCGTCGTGGGCCAGCTCCGACGCGACGGCGACCTCAGCTTCGTGCAGTTCCAGATCCTCGCGATCCTCGGCGAAGACCGGCCGTCGCCGCTCAGCATGACCGACCTGGCCGACCGGCTCGTGCACAGCAAGAGCGGCCTGACCTACCAGGTCGGCCGGCTGGAGCAGTCGGGGCTCGTGACGAGAGCGCCATCGAGCGACGACGAGCGCGGAGTCGAGGTGCGGCTCACCCCCGAGGGCGCGGCGCTGCTCGAGCGCGTGGTCCCCGGGCACCTCGAGGTCGTCCGCGGCATGCTCGTCGAAGCCCTCGACGACACCGAGCGAGAGCGTCTCACCGGCCTGCTCGGGAAGGTCGGCAAGCACCTGCGCGCTCGGCCGCCTCGCTCGGCGCGCGGAATCGCCGCGGCGCAGCCGGACTGACGTCGGCCGGTGCGGCGGAGCGCTGGTGCGGCGGAGTTCCGCGCGCCAGTACGAGGCGGGCATCGAATCAGCGGGCTGCCATGGTGCGCGAGGCAGGAGGGGGCAGGTACCCAGCGCATGTGGCGATGTGGCGATGTGGCGATGTGGCGATGTGGCGATGTGGCGATGTGGCGATGTGGCGATGTGGCGATGTGGCGATGTCGCGCGACATTCCAGACCGACGTGCTCCTCCCGCGTGCTCGCCCGCCTCCTGAGCGTCCCGCGCGTTCCGCCCGTCGAACGCGTCCCGCGCGGCCCGATGCCCGCCCACCGGCGCCCCGACATCCGCTCGCCGCCCGCGGTATCGTCATCAGGCCACCCACCCAGAAGGAGCCCGAAGCATGCCCGAACTCATCCTCTCCGGCAATGACCTGCAGACCGTGCCGGTCGTGGTCGAGATCGCCAAGGGTCTGGGCTACGAGGCCACGCAGCCCTCGGAGCGGAGCATCAAGCTCGAGCGCGGCAACCTGACGAAGACGTTGCTGCTCGGGGCGATGGCGGGCAAGAACTTCCACATCTCGTTCACCTTCGACATCGGCGTAGACCAGCACGGCAACACGTGGCTGCGCTTCGACCAGGACGGCGCGCTGGGCGCGGTCAAGGGCGGCGCCATCGGCTACGCCAAGAGCAAGAACGCCTACGGCGACTTCATCGACGCCGTGCGCCGCGAGACGACGCAGCGCGGGCTCTTCCTCGGCGAGCGGTAGCGAGTGGCGGCGGCCGGGCGAGCGCCGCGTGCACGCGCGGCGATTACTCGGCGGCGGACGCGCCTGCCGGCCGGCCCATAGCGAGGATCACGTCCGATTCCCGCTGCCCAACGCGGCCGCGCAGCAGCGAAGACCGACGATCATGGAAGCATGACCCGGCGGCACGCGACCCTCCCGACCGACCTCGGCGACCTGCTCGTGGTCGCCGACGGCGAGGCGCTGGCGGGCATCACCTTTCCGGGGCACTGGCACCCGCTGCCCGTCGAGGCGCTCGGTGTGCCGGTCGCTGCCGACGAACCGCTCGTCGCGCGCTTCGGTGAGGAGCTCGCCGAATACCTCAGCGGCGAGCGCACGGAGTTCGACCTGTCGATGGCGCCGGCGGGCGACGAGTTCCAGGTGGCGGTGTGGCAGATGCTGCGCGAGATCCCGTACGGCACGACCACGACATACGGTGCGCTCGCCGTGCGGCTCGGCGACCGCAACCTCGCGCGGCGGGTGGGCAATGCCGTCGGACGCAATCCCCTCAGCATCATCGTGCCCTGCCACCGGGTGGTCGGCGCCGACGGGTCCCTCACCGGGTACGCCGGCGGCCTCGAGCGCAAGCGACTGCTGCTCGAACTCGAGGGGGCGCCCATCGTCGCGCAGACGCGCCTGTTCTGACGGGTGGATGCCGCGGCATCCGCCCGGTCAGCGCAGTCGCCGACGGTGGGTGATGCGGTAGATGCCGTGGCCGATCTTCAGGCCGAAGCCCGTCGACCCGTGGGGGCCGTAGGGCTCGTATGCCCGCATGCGGATGATGCGAAGCGCGTCGGGTTCCCCGTCGTCACGAGTGCCACCGTTCGTGTCGATGACGAACACCTGCGGGAAGTCGAGGCGCTTCGACCCCATCTTCAGCACGTGATGCGTCGACGTCTCGATGACGACCGAGGTTCCGTCGGCGCCGAAGAACCAGCGCTCGACGTCGAAGCGCATGCTCGCCATCTGCGTGAACGCCCACGCGAGGCCCTCGCGTACGGCCGCGATGCCGACCATGTCGGGGTACGGGTAGTGCGGGTCGTAGAGCACGATGTCGTCGGACATCGTGGCGGTCGCGGCGTCGACGTCGAGGGCCTGGACCCCCGCGAGCATCGACTCGACGAGCTGCTGCACCGGTGCGGACATGCGGCACACGCTAGCAGCGCGCGCACCCGCGGGCGCGGATGCGGCCGTGCGTGCCGAGCTGTGAACTCGAGGGCGGCGCGGCCGCGCACCCGGCGCGCTAGTCGATCCCGCGCTCGACCGCCGGATCCGCGTCCTCGTCGGGAAGCGGCGAGGATTCACCTGCGATGCCGACGCCCTGCCCCTCGGGGGCCTGTGCAGTGCCGCGATGCGAGGCGACCTCCTCCTCGTCGACCTGGGTCATGGGCAGGTTCGCCCGATCCTCTTCGGCCCGGTTGTCAGTCGGGGCTGCCGCGTTCGTGGACGTGTCACTCATGTCAGTGCTCCTTTCCGGATGCCACGTTTCCACGTGCGCGGCGGGCGCACGAGCGGGTTGACAGCCTGCCCTCGAGGGCCCACCACGACGAGTTCGAGGACGTGAAAATCTGGCCGGTGCATCTTGGCACTCTCCGACCGAGAGTGCTAACATTTTCATAGTTGAGCGGAAGAGGCTCAACCCTTGGAACCCCTTGATCGTGGGCGTCCCGCGGTCAAGCGAGACACAGATGAGGAGGAGACCATGCCTGTCACCTGGGACCCGTTCCGTGAACTCGACCGCCTCGCGGCGAGCATGCTCGACTCGAGGCAGGGCCCGCGGATGATGCCGATCGACCTGCACCGCGACGGCGATCACTACGTGCTGAGTGCCGATCTCCCGGGCGTCGATCCGGGCTCGATCGACATCGACGTCGACGGCCAGCTGCTGACGATCCGCGCCGAGCGCACGCTGCGCGACAGCGGCAGCGGCGGCGAGGGCGTGCAGTGGCTCGCGCACGAGCGGCCGAGCGGCTCGTTCCTGCGCCAGCTCACGATCGGCGACGGCATCGACACCGCCGGCATCAGCGCGCACTACGACAACGGCGTGCTCAGCGTGCTCGTGCCCATGTCCGAGCGCGCGAAGCCGCGCAAGGTCGAGGTGCGCTCGGCGACGGCCGAAGCGCCGAAGCAGGTCGCAGCCGCCGAGAGCTGATCTCGCGGGTCGCATGACACGAGGGCGGATGCCGCGGCATCCGCCCTCGTGTGTTCTGCGGGTCTCAGCGGCTCGAGGCCGCGCCCGTCACTCCTCGACGCCCGGGTCTCCGCCGCGGAGCCCGCCATCGGTGGACTCCGTCATCGGCTGGGCGTTGCCCGGTGCACCCGGTCCGACGCCGTCGGGGCGGTCGCCGCCCGCCGGCTGGTCGTTCGAGCGGTCCAGGTCGCGGAGCTCGTCGTCGTCATCGTCGAGGTCGTCGTCGCTGCCGAGCGCGCTGTCCGCGCCGAAGTCGGTGTCGGTGTACTCGCCCTCGACGCCCGTGCCGAGGCCCGTGTCCGCGCCGGCGCGAGAGGCCCGCTCCGCCAGGTCCGCGTCGCCGCCGAGTTCCGTGTCGTCGCCGAAGTCGGTGTCGGTGTACTCGCCGTCGAGGTCGGTCGCATCGGGGTCGGGGGTGAAGGGCTGGGAGTTCATGGGATCCGTCATCGTCGCTCCGTTTCTTCATGGCGCCATCCGCGCAGTTCAACTCTCGTCGCCGACGGTGCGGCTGTCAGGGGCTTGACAAGCCCTCGCGGGCACGCGCGTGCGCGGGTTTCCGTCGGCACGGATCGCGATGACCTGCATCGAAACTCCGTTGTCTTCTGCAACGCGAATCGGGAATGCGCGGGGCGCGGCATCCGTTGTTCCTCACTATGACAACGATCGGATTCATCGGAGCAGGACACATCGGCAGCCAGGTCGCACGCGCGGCCGTCGCGAACGGATACGAGGTGGTCATCTCGAACTCGCGCGGACCCGAGACCCTCACCGACCTCGTCGCCGAGCTCGGCCCCAAGGCCACCGCGGGCACCGCGGAGCAGGCGGCACAGGCAGCGGATGTCGCGGTCGTGACCGTGCCGTTCAAGGCGTACGGCTCGGTGCCGGTCGAGCCCCTCGCGGGCAAGATCGTCATCGACACGAACAACTACTACTGGGAGCGCGACGGCCACGTGCCCGCGCTCGACGAGGGACGCGACACCGTGAGCGGCATGCTGCAGCAGCACCTCGCGACCAGCCGCGTCGCCAAGGGCTTCAACCACATCACCGCCGCGGACATCACGACCACCGGGCGTCCCGCAGGCACGCCGGGCCGTCGCGCCCTCGCCACGTCGAGCGACCACGACGACGCAGCGCAGTTCGTCACCGACCTGTACGACCAGTTCGGCTTCGACACCGTCAACATCGGCCCGCTCGCCGAGAGCTGGCGCGTCGAGCGCGACCAGCCCGCCTACGGCGTGTCGCAGAACCGCGACGAGCTCGTCGCGAACCTCGCCAGGGCCGAGCGCGCCACCGCCGCGTAGGCACGAGGCCCGTCGAGCGGGGTCCGACCGATCGGTCGGACCCCGCTTCAGTCGAACGCGCCGAGCGACCTCGCGAAGGAGCGCAGGCGTTCGGCGAGGGCGTCGGGTACCTCGGCGGCCGTGAAGTGCCCGCCCTCGTCGAGCCGTTCGAAGACGCGCAGGTCGAGGTAGTGACGGCGCACGAGCGACTCGGGATACGCGGCCTCGTGCCGCTGGATGTGCACGGACGCGGGAACCGACGTCGGCGGGATCGGATCGGGCTGGTCGGCGCCCTCGTAATACGGCCGGAACGACGTGCCGATCGACTGGGTGACCCAGAAGATCATCGCCTCCGTGAGGATGCGGTCGCGCGAGATGCGCCGTTCGACGGCCGACGGATACCCCGGCGGGGTGTCGCTCCACTCGACGAGCTTCTCGGCGAGCCAGGCGAGCAGGCCCGCAGGGGAGTCGTTGAGCGCCGCGGCGAGCGTGTCGGGGCGCGTGGACTGCACGTGCCCGTAGGCGCCGTGCGCCTCGTGGAAGTCGGCGATGCCGGCGAAGAACGCCCGCTCGTCGGGATCGGTGAGTGCCGCGCGCTCATCGCCGTTCGGGAAGTGCGCATGCGTCACGAGGATGCCCTCGACGTGGTCGGCGTAGCGGGCCGCGATGAGGTCGCTGACGTTCGCGGTGACGTCCTCGCCGTACGTGAGGTACCGCTCGTAGCCGAGGACCTCGGTCATGAGGCGGTGCATGGTCGCCGCGATGCGCGTCTCGGACATGGGGCCGTCGGCGTACGGCGACGAGAACGCGAAGCCGGGCAGGCTCGCCACGACGACGTGGAAGTCGGGCAGCCGATCGGCGAAGTCGAGCTGCAGCGCGAACGTGTGCGGCCAGCCGTGCATGACGAGCAGCGCGGGGGCATCCGCTCGCTCCGACCGGAGGTGCGCGAAGTGCACGGCCGCATCGCCGACGTCGGCGATGAACTGCGGATGCGCGTTGAGCCACGCCTCGCGGGCTCGCCAGTCCCAGCCGCGCCAGGCCTCGACGAGCTCGCGGAGGGAGGCGGCATCCATTCCCGACGCGGGCTTGCGCGGCGAATCGTCGAGGAAGCGGGTGCGCGCGAGGCGCTCGCGCAGGTCGCCGAGCTCCTCGTCGCTGACGTGGAGCTCGAACGGGCGTGGCTCGGTCATGCCGCGGTCACCCCGTCACCAGGCGATGAGCTTCTCGGGCACCACGCGGATGACCGTGCTGTACTTCGCCGCCATCGACTCGACCGTGAGCTTCAGCGGCGGGAGGTCGTGCTCGTACTTGGCGAGGTAGGCCTCGCCGATGGCCGGAAGCCACGACGACGAGGCGTCGTGCAGCACCTCGGCCCTGCCCTGCAGCACCGTGAGCTGCTCCTCGTCGTGCCCGGACTCGAGGTGCACCAGCACGCGCCCGTCGTGGTCGGCGTTGCGCACCTTCGCTGAGGTCGGCTCGCTCATGACGATCACGGCGCCGTCGTGCCAGAGGAACCAGACGGGCACCGCGTGCGGGTAGCCGTTGCGGCCGGTCGTGCCGAGCCAGGCGATGCGCTCGCTCGCGAGCCGGGCGAGGGCGCGGGCGTGCACGTCGTTCTCGGGGTCGAACGCGAACGGTTCGACGGCGGTGTGGCCGGTGGGGGCGGATGTCGCGTGGTCGGTCATCGATGATCCTTCCGTCGTTCCGAGCGTACGTCGGCCCCCCGACACGGACCCGGGGTGGCGGGAGACCTCCGCCACCCCGCGCCCGCTACTTCGCGCGCTTCAGCTGCAGCATCGCCTTCGCGATGAGCGCCGTCGCCCGCACCACGTCGCGCTGGGTCGCCCGCGATCCGGCGAGCACGACCTCGCCGACGGCGACAGCCTCGTCGAGCCGGGCGACGGATGCCGCCGTGAAGCGCTCCCGGTCGATGCGCGCCGCGCCGGCGAGCGCCACCTCGAGCACCTTCGTGCGCACCGACGGGCCGTCGTCGTCGGCCGCGGTGAGCCGCACCTCGTCGAGCACGCCCCAGGCGCCGCCCGAGAGCGAGAACTCCGCGGAGATCTCGACCACGCCGTCGGCGCCGACGACCACGTCGGGCAGGGTCGCGGTGTGGAACTCGTTCCACGCGGTGAACTCGAGCGGCACGCTCCAGGTTCCCTCCGACGTGGTCGCCGTGAGCGTGCGCACGTCGGTCGCTGGGCTGTTCGTGCCCTGCGTGGTCGCCTGCAGCGAGTACGTGCCGGCCGGGACATCCGTCACCGTCTGCATCGCCGAGGTCTCGTAGGCCGAGCCGTTCCAGAAGGTCACGGCGTGCTCGCCGGCGAACGCGTCCGACGACGGCTGGCGCGCCGCGGGGCCCGTGAAGCGCCAGTCGGACACGTCGGGGTCCTCGAAGCCGGGGTTGCGCACGAAGTTCGGCGCCTCGACGACGACCGACGCGGTGACCGCGAGCCCGGTCTCGGTGACGCCGGGGATCGAGTAGGTGCCGACCCCGCGGATCCAGTCCACGGCGCTGCTCCAGTCGACCGCCGGATGCTCCGTCGTGCCGTCGTTGTACGTCACGGTGATCGTGGCGGGCAGCGCCACGGGCGAGCCGTCGGTCACCGTCAGGGCGACCTGCTCGATCGAGACGACCTCGCGCGGCGCGACCGCGCCCGTGCGCACGTACTCGAAGGTCCGCAGCGACTCGAGGGCCGTGCCGTCGAAGCCGAAGAGGCCCTGGTTGTCCCACGCGGAGCCGCCGTAGAACTCGCCCACGTGCACGGGGTCGTACTCGGAGGCGGCCGACGTCGCCCAGCCCGATCCGAACTGCTCCCAGAGCGCACGGTTCGCCTCGAGCTCGGAGGGCGGACCGACCGGCACCCACGCCGGCTCCCAGTAGAAGACGCCGACGCCGGCGGGACCGACCGCCGAGACGGCCGCGATCACGTCGCGGAGCTGGCTCGCCTGGCCCTGCACGCTCACCGGGTACTGGTCCGTGATCGTGCCCGAGCCGATGACGTTGCCGTACCCGTCGCCGTCCTCGAGGGTGTGCGCCCACGAGGTCTCGGCGACCATGACCTGCTTGCCGTACGTCGTCGCGACGTGCGTCAGCGCCGCGGTGAGGTTCGCGGTCGTGCCGTGCCAGTACGGGTAGTACGAGCTCGCGAACACGTCGTAGTCGACGCCGAACGACGCGAGGCCGGCGGCGTAGGTCGCGTACCGGTTCGGCGTCTCAGGGTTGGTGAAGTGCACGGCGACGAGGGCGTCGGGGAGCACCTCGCGCACGGCGCTGCTGCCCGCCTGGATCAGGTCGGCGAACGGCTCGTCGATCGCCGTGCCCGGGCGCGAGTACCCGGCGATGGCGTTGTTCGTCTCATTGCCGACCTGCACCATGCCGACGTCCACGCCCGCGTCCTCGAAGGACTGCAGCGTCTCGGCCGTGTAGTCGTGCAGGGCCGCCTCGAGGTCGTCGCCGGCGAGACCGGCCCAGGCCTTGGGCGCGAGCTGTCGGGCGGGGTCCGCCCAGAAGTCCGCGTAGTGGAAGTCGACGAGCACGCTGAGCCCCGCGGATGTCGCGCGCTCGCCGATCTCGACGGCTCGCGCCGCGTCGACGTTGCCGCCGCCGTACCCTCGGCCCTCGGCGTCGAAGGGGTCGTTCCACACGCGGACGCGGACGGTGTTCACCCCGCTGTCGGCGAGCACGTCGAACAGGTCGGCCGGCTGCCCGGCGGCATCCCGGAACACGACCCCGCTCTCCTCGAGCGACAGCACGGTCGACACGTCGACGCCGTTCACGAAGTCGGGGGAGAGCCCCTCGACCTTCGGCACGAAGATGCCGGCCTCGACCGGACCGTCGCCCGCCTCGCCGGGGCCGTCGGCCGCCCAGGCCGCGGGCGTCAGCGCCGCGCCGGTCAGGGCGAGGCTGAGCGCCGCGGCAGCGGCGACGCCGCCCGGCCCTCTCGTCGTTCGGTTCCACATGGTGCCACTCCTCTCGGTCTGCGGCCCCGCGGGTGCCGACTCCGAAGGAGCGGATGCCGCGGCGCTGCGGGTGCGTGCGTCCCATTCGGTCGAGCGGGGCGCGGGTGGTGCGGTGATGGTGCGGTGGTGCTAGTGCTGCTCCCTCCAGAGCGGGGCCTCGACGACGCGCACGGCGTCGAGGGAGATCAGGGGAGCGTCGGATGCCGCGTGGGCAGCCTCCGCGCGTCGGGCGGCGGCCGCCTCGGGCAGGTGCACGGCCGCGTCGGAGTGCAGCGGCACGATGCGGAGCACCAGCTCCGCGGCATCCGCTGCCGTGCCGGAGCGATCGTCGTCGACGCGCTCGCCGAGGCCGAGGGCGTCGAGCCCGACGGTCCACGTCGTGCCGTCCCAGAAGCGATCCGCGACGACGACGCCGTCGAGTTCGAGACGGGCGACGTCGCCGGCCCACTCGATCTCGAGGTATCGACGGCCGCCGCGTGCCGCGGGCAGCGCGAGCGGGAAGGCCGTGCCGTGGCGGGCGACCTCCTCGCGCGAGGGTGACGAGGCGCGGCCGTGGCGCTCGCCGTAGCTCGCGGGCGGCGCCTCGCCGGGCGCGGGCGCGCCCACCTCGACGGCGAACGTGCCGCCCGGGGCGTCAGCCGCCTCGGCCGAGCCGCCCCCGTCAACCGCAACGGCGACCGCCTCGAAGCGACCGGATGCCGCGTCGTACTCCTGCACGTCGGGCCGGCGCTCGGCGCGCACGGCGAGGCGACCGTCGGCGTCCTCGAAGACGGGGTCCGTGCTCAGCACGAGGCGGCGGTGTCCGCTCTCGTCGAGCACCCACACGTCGTCGGCCGAGGCGGCCGGGAGCACGAGGAGGTCGAGCCGGGCGCCGCCCTGCTCGAGCGCGATGAGGCGCGGCTCGGCGGTGTCCACGAGCACGACCCCCGGGGCCCGGAAGGTCAGCACCGCGACATCCGCACGCGCATGGGCGCCGGTCCCGGCGTCGGCGTCGGCGAGGGCGACCGAGGCCGCGGTCGCGAACTCGACCGGGATGCCCGGCTCGGCGACGAGCACGAGCGTCGGCACCGAGGAGTCCGAGGCGTCCGAGGAGGTCGCGGCTGCGGCATCCACCCCCGGCAGCACGGTCAGCGCCGACGCGGTCGCCCAGTCCAGGCGCACGCCACCGAGCTCGAGGCGCAGGGGCCAGTGCGCGATCGTCCCGGCCGGCACGTCGATGGGCGCATGCGGCAGCACGAGCGAGCCCCCCGCCGCCGCGTCGAGGGTCACGTCGAACTGCACGTCGCGCGCGGTGCCGAGCGGCACGTGCGGCTGCTGCCAGGTGATGAACAGCCAGCCGGATGCCCCGTCGCTGCGGATCGCCCAGCGGAGCGTCTCGGCGTCCTCGACGTTCGTCGGGTGGTGGCCGGGAAGCGTCGAGGGCATCGGCGCGAGCCGGTCGCCGAACGCGGCGAGGAAGGCGTGCTGGCGACGGAGCGCCGCGTGGGCCGGCCCGAGGCGTCCGGCGGCGCCGATGGGGGCGTGGAAGTCGTAGTCGAACTCGGGCAGGTCGTTCGGGTACTCCGTGTCGTGGGACTCCTGCAGTCCGGGTCCCGGGTTCGTGCCGCCCGCGTACATGTAGTAGCCCTGCCAGCCCGAGCCGTTGCCGATCTTGTTGTGCGCGACCGCGGCGACATCCGCCCCGCCGAGGAGTGGACGCCGGTGGTAGGCCGTCGCCATGCCGCCGCCCAGCTCGCAGGTGGCGGCCGGGAAGGAGGCCGACGGCAGCCGCGGCGTCTCGGGGCGTCGCCCGATGCCGGGGTGCGCGCGCAGGTCGGCGCCGATGCCGGGGTCGTCCCACGTGTGCGAGAAGAAGAAGTGCTCGCGGAAGGTCGTGTCCCAGTCGTGGTCGGCGTCGACCCAGAAGCCGTCGCCGTAGCCGCCGTAGAGGGGGAGCACCTCGCCGTCGGGCAGCTCGGCGCCGCCCCAGGCCGTCGCGGTGTAGACGGGCGCGACGAGTCCGTGTCGGCGGGCGATCCGCTTGAGGGTCGCGAGGTGGCCGGGCTGGTCGTAGAGCTCGTTGTCGAGCTGGATCGCGATGACGTTGCTCGCCGGGCCGCAGAGGGGCGCGAGCTGCGCGCCGAGCGCGGCGAACCACGCCTCGACGAGCGCGAGGTAGCCGGCGTCGTCGGTGCGGTGCGCGACGGCCGCGTGCTGCACCCAGTCGGGGAAGCCGCCGTTGCGCACCTCGCCGTGGATCCATGGACCGAGGCGGAGCACGACGTCGAGTCCGGCGTCGGCGGCCGTTCGCACGAACGCGGCGACGTCCAGGTCGCCCTCGAAGCCCACCTCGCCCTGCACGGGTTCGTGGTGGTTCCAGATGAGGTACGAGGCGACGACCGTGACGCCGCCGGAGCGCATGAGGCGCAGGCGCTCGCCCCACTCGGCGCGCGGGACGCGGCTGTAGTGCAGTTCGCCCGAGACCGGGATCACGGGGATGCCGCGTGCCTCGACGTACCGGTTCGTGAGGGAGATGCGCTCGTGCCGATCGACCTCGTTGCCCATCGCCGGGCGGGTGAGCGGCTCGGCCCACGGTTCGTGCGTCACCGTGAACAGCGGATGCTGCGAAGGCATGGACGTTCTCCCTTGAATCTGTGTGCGCTCACAGTTCTAGCACAGGAGATCGGTGCTGCAACATCAGCGTTACTTGAGTTGACAGTCACCAGTCCGCTGTGTATTACTGGGATCGCTCACAGGCACAACGTCGTCCTTCTCGGTCGCGTGCAGCCAGGGGCCCCTGCAAACACAGCTTTCGACAAGGAGGACGAATGCGTTCCACACTCCGCACGGGCGCGATCGCGGCCATCGCCGCCGCGGCGCTCATCATGACCGGGTGCTCGGCCGACAGCGGGTCGGAGGGCACCGCCGACGACCCCGTCGAGCTCACCTACTGGGCCTGGGCGCCCAACCTCGACAAGGTCGTCGACCTCTGGAACTCCGAGCACCCCGAGATCCAGGTCACCGTCAACAAGCAGGACGGCGGCGACCCCGCGATCACCAAGCTCCTCACCGCCATCAAGGCCGGCAGCGGAGCCCCCGACCTCATCCAGGCCGAGTACCAGAAGATCCCGACGCTCGTCGCCTCCGACGCGCTCGCCGACATCGCCGAGTACGCGGGCGACGACGTGGCCGACCAGTTCCCGGCCGGCGTGTGGGACTCCGTCACGCTCGGCGGCGACGCCGTCTACGCCGTGCCGCAGGACACCGGCCCCATGATGTTCTTCTACCGCGACGACATCTTCACCGAGCTCGGCCTCACCGTGCCCACCACGTGGGAGGAGTACGCCGAGACGGCGCGTGCGCTGCACGCCGCCGACCCGACCAAGTACCTCGGCACCTTCTCCGCGAACGACGCCGGCTGGTTCGCCGGCCTCGCCCAGCAGGCGAAGGCCGAGTGGTGGTCGATCGACGGCGACAGTTGGGGCGTCGGCATCGACGAGGAGCCCACGCAGAAGGTCGCCGAGTACTGGGGCGGCCTGGTCGCCGAGGGCGCGATCGACAACAAGCCGATGTACACGCCCGAGTGGAACGCCGCGCTGAACGACGGCTCGCAAGCCGGCTGGCTCGGCGCCGTCTGGGGCCCGGGCGTGCTCTCGGGCAACGCCGCCGACACCGCCGGACTCTGGAAGGCCGCACCCCTGCCCACCTGGGACGGCGACGTCTCCAACGGCAACTGGGGCGGATCCTCGACGGCCGTGACCTCGCAGTCGGAGCACGCCGAGGCGGCGACCGAGTTCGCCACCTGGCTGAACACCGACCCCGAGGCCGTCGGCGCGCTCGTCGAGCAGACCGGCATCTACCCGGCGGCGACGGATGCCGCGGCATCCATCCTCACCGAGGCGCCCGAGTTCTTCAGCAACCAGCCCGACTTCTACGACGTCGCCGCTGAGGCGGCCCAGGCCGTCGCCCCGTTCACCTACGGACCCAACGTCAACGTCGCGTTCAGCGCGTACAACGACGAGTTCGCCAAGGCGGCCGAGGCCAAGACGGTCGACGCGTTCCTCGCGGCGGTCGCGGCCATGCAGCAGGTCACGATCGACGACCTGAAGGACGGCGGCTTCTCGGTCTCCGAGTAGCCGCGGTGCGGGGGCGCGGCCCGGGCGTCCCCGCACACCCCGTCTCCGGCGGTCGAGTAGGCGCCCCGGCGCCGTATCGAGACCACGATCACGCTCCGCACCTCGACCGGTGGTCGAGGAGGCGCGCCAGCGCCGTATCGAGACCGGTCCCGAGACGCCTCGCACCGTCTCCGGCGGTCGAGTAGGCGCCCCGGCGCCGTATCGAGACCACGATCACGCTTCGCACCTCGACCGTCGGGCGCATGCCCCACATCCCAGGAAGGACCCGAACCATGACCGCCACGGTCGACGACCGCAGCGGCGGCACCCCGCCGCCCACGCGGCATCCGCGCGCCGCGCGAGCCCGGCGAAGCCGCAAGGGCGCCCTCACCCCCTGGATGATGCTCGCCCCCGGCATCGTGCTCTTCGCGGTGTTCATGGCCGCGCCGATCTTCTACACGCTCGCGCTGTCGTTCCAGAAGGAGCAGGTCAAGGGCCTCGGCCTCGGCGGCGATTCCCGCACCCGCGAGTTCGCCGGGCTCGAGAACTACGTCGCGACGCTCACCGACCCCGAGTTCCTCGCGAGCGTGGGCCGGGTGCTCGTCTACGGGCTCATCCTCGTGCCCACCATGCTCGGTCTCGCCCTGCTCTTCGCCCTGCTGCTGGATGCCCGCCGCACCGGCGCGAAGAGCTTCGGCCGAGTCTCGATCTTCCTGCCCTACGCGGTGCCCGCGGTCATCTCCTCGCTGCTCTGGGGCTTTCTCTACCTGCCGGCCGTGAGCCCGTTCTACTGGATCTTCGAGCAGCTCGGCTGGGACGACGTCCCGTCGCTGCTCTCACCGGGGCTCGTCACGTTCGCGATCGCGAACATCGGCCTCTGGGGCGGCGTCGGCTTCAACATGATCGTCATGTACACCTCGCTCAAGGCCGTGCCGAGCGACATCTACGAGGCAGCCCGCATCGACGGGGCATCCGAGCGCCAGATCGCCCTGCGCATCAAGGTGCCGATCATCATGCCCGCCCTCATCATGACCGCCCTGTTCTCGATGATCGCGACGCTGCAGGTCTTCGCCGAACCCACCACGCTGCGGCCGCTCACGAACAGCCTCTCCACGACCTGGTCGCCGCTGATGTTCGTCTACCGCGACGCCTTCACGCGCGACGACGTCTACTCGGCCGCCGCCACCTCGATCGTCATCGCGCTCGCCACGTTCGCGATCTCCTTCTTCTTCCTTCGCGTCGTGCAGCGCCGCGCCTTCGGCCAGGAGGACTGAGCCATGACCGTCACCACCGAGACACGCGCCGCCCTCGTTCCGGAGCTCTCCGGCACCACCGGGCGGCGCGCCCCCAAGGACACCCGCGTCCCCGTCGCCGTCGGCTCCACCGCGGTGCTGCTGCTCGGCGCGCTCTACTGCCTGCTGCCGGTCGCGTGGGTGCTCATCGCGTCGACGAAGGATGCCTCGGAGCTGTTCTCGACGTTCACCTTCGCGCCCTCGACCCACCTGTGGGAGAACATCGTCGACCTCACCGCCTACCGGGACGGGCTGTACTGGCGATGGATGGCGAACACCGCGCTCTACGCGGGCGTCGGCGCGATCATCTCGACGTACATCTCGGCGCTGTCCGGCTTCGCGCTCGCGAAGTACGTCTTCCCGGGCAAGGCCACGGTCTTCCGGATCCTGCTCATGGGCGTGCTCGTGCCGGGCGTCATCCTCGCGATCCCGCAGTACCTGCTGCTCGCACAGGTCGGCCTCACGAACACCTACTGGTCGGTGCTGCTCCCGCAGCTCATCAGCCCGTACGGCATCTACCTCGCCCGCATCTACGCGGCCGCGGCCGTGCCGACCGAGATCGTCGAGTCCGCCCGCACCGAGGGCGCCCGCGAGCTGTTCATCTTCCACCGCATCGGGCTGCCCATGATGGGGCCGGGGCTCGTGACGATCTTCCTGTTCCAGTTCGTCGCCGTGTGGAACAACTTCATGCTCCCGTACATCATGCTCGGCGACGACCGGCTCTTCCCCATCACCGTCGGGCTCTCGGGCCTGCTGAACCAGGGCGCGTCGCTGCCCTCCATGTACACGCTCGTCATCACGGGCGCCCTGCTCTCGATCGTGCCGCTCATCGCCCTCTTCCTCGTGCTGCAGCGATACTGGCGCGTCGACCTCGCCGCGGGCGCGGTAAAGGCGTGACGCGCTCCTACACTGGGCACGTGAGCGACCACGCCCCGCGCAAGCGGCCGACCATCGAGGACGTCGCGCGCGTGTCAGGGGTCTCGCGCGGCACGGTGTCGCGCGTGCTCAACGGCGGACACTGGGTCAGCCCGCCCGCCCGTGAGGCGGTCGAGGCGGCGATCAAGAAGACCGGCTACCGGATCAATCCGCACGCTCGCAACCTCGCGACCGCGCGGGCGAACTCGGTCGCGTTCCTGCTCACCGAGTCGCACGACCGGCTCTTCGAGGATCCGAACTTCTCCGTGCTCATGCGCTCGGCCGCCGACGCGCTCGCCGAACGCGACCTCCCGCTCGTACTGCTCATGGCCGGATCCGACGACGAGCAGCGCCGGGCCACCGACTTCATCATGGGCGGCCACGTCGACGGCGCCCTGCTCGTCTCCTCGCACCGCGGCCGCGAGGGATTCCTCAAGCGCCTCGTCGAGGCCGAGGTGCCCGTCGTCTCCTGCGGGGTGCCGCTCGGCTACGAGCGCCGCATCGGCTTCGTCTCGGCCGACGACCGCGACGGTGCCCGCGACGCCGTGTCGTTCCTGCGCGAACGCGGGCGTGAGCGCATCGCGACGATCACCGGTCCGCAGGACACCTCGGGCGGCGTGGGCCGCCTCGAGGGCTACCGCGCCGAGCTGGGCGACGCGTTCGAGGAGCGCTACGTCGCGTACGGCGACTACTCGCGCGCGAGCGGCGCGCGCGCCATGGAGTCGCTGCTCGAGCAGGCGCCCGACCTCGACGCGGTGTTCGCCGCGAACGACATGATGGCCGCCGGCGCGATCGACGTGCTCCAGGCGCACGGGCGCCGCGTGCCCGACGACGTGGCCGTCGCCGGCTTCGACGATGCGCCCATCGCGACCCGCCTCACCCCGCAGTTGACGACGATGCGCCAGCCGTTCGACCGCATCGCGCACGAGATGGTGCGCATGCTGCTCGACGTGTTCGACGGCCGGCCGGCCGGGCGCATGACCCTGCCGACCGAACTCGTGGTGCGCGAGTCCGCGTAGCGGCATCCGCCCTCGTCCTCGCGCGGCGCGCGCGCCACACGCACGCCGGGCCGCGGGGCTCAGTCCTCCGAGATCTCCGCGACCGTCTCGGCGGTCTCCGTCGCGGAGAGCGAGAGCGCGATGTCGGCCTGGCTGATGATGCCGACGAGGTCGTGCCCGTCGATCACCGGAAGGCGGCGCACCTGGTACTCCTGCATCGTCTCGAGTGCCTCGCGGATGTCGTCGTCGGCGCCGATCGTGACCGGCTTGCCCTCGCCGAGGCTTCCGGCGGTCACGGTGCTCGGGTCGCCGCCGTCGGCGAGGCACTTCACGACGATGTCGCGGTCGGTGAGCATGCCCTTCAGCCGGTCGTCGTTGCCGCAGATGGGCAGCGCGCCGACATCGAGGTCGCGCAGCATGCGGGCCGCCTCGACGAGCGTCTGGTCCTCCTTCACACAGGTCACGTCGGGCGTCATGATGTCGCGTGCCACAGTCATCGGGTACTCCAATCGTCGTTCGATCATCGGTGTCCGGGCATCGTAGGCACGGTCGGCTCCGCCCCGCGCGGGGGTTGACGTGGCGCGGAAGGGCGGTGCGCGGCATCCGTGCGGTCGCGTCTGGGGCGGATGCCACGACTCGGCGTTGCCGCGTCAGGCGAACGGTCGCGGCTCAGGAGGTTCTCCGCGGAATCGTCCTGACAGGCGTGCGAATGCCTGAGGTGCGCGCGCGGCTCGGCCGGGTTCGGGCACTCCTGCGTACCCGTTCGGGCAGTTCGCTGGCCGCCGCGGGCCCGCGGCGATACGGTCGCCCCGAGGGCGAGGAGAACGTCCGGGTTCGAGCGCGGGAGGACGGCGATGGCGGAGCGCGTCTGCGAGGTGTGCGGCACCGTCAACGAGGCCGCCGCCCGCTTCTGCAGCGGCTGCGACGCCTACCTCGGCTGGGACTCCGGCGGCGCCACGCTCGACGGCGCCCCGCTCGCGGGGAGCGTGCCGACGATCGTCGACTCCGTCGAGACCGAGGAGTCGGCGGCCTCGACCGTGCCGTCGACGGATGCCGCGGGCACCGGTCCGAACGGAACCGCCGACGCCGCGCCGGGCACGGCTCCCGTGGCGGGCGTGGCCGGGGCCGACCCGGCGACCGCCGACCCGGCCACCACCGACTCGGCGCCGGGCGCACGGCAGCCGACGGACGCAGACCCGGCCGGAGGCGATCAGCCCGCGACATCCGCCGACCCCGCGGCATCCGACGCCCCAGGCCAGGCGACCCCGGTCTCGGGCACCCAGCCGCACCCCACGACGACTGCGCGCCTCGAGGCGCCCGAGGCGGTGCTCGACGTGACCGAGGCGACCGTCGTGCCCGGCGCGCCCGTGACCGTGCAGCTGCGGCTCACGAATCCGTCGTCGATCGTCGACGGCTACGCGATCGAGCCGGTCTCGCCGCCGCAGTGGCTCTCCTTCTCGCACGGCGACGCGCACCTCATGCCGGCGCAGGAGCTCTCCGTGCCGCTCATGATCGGCGTGCACGACGAGGTGCTCGTGTTCGCGCAGCGCGTGGCGCTCACCATCCGCATCTCCTCGCTGGCCGAGCCGGAACGCAGCACGGAGGTCTCACTGCAGCTCACCGTGCCGCCCGTCGGGCCGAACGCGTCGCTCGAGGTGCGGCCGAGCCTCATCCGCCTCGAGGATCACGCCGCGGGCGAGTTCACCGTGCGCCTCGACAACCGGGCGGCGAACTTCGCGCAGACCGTGCGCCTCACCGCGGCCGACGCCGAGGGGCTCGTTCGCTTCGCATTCGCCCCCGACGTGGTCACGGTGCCGCCCGGCCAGGTGGTCGAGCTCCCGGTGTCCTTCAGCGCGCCCGAGCCGGAGCCGGGGCGAGAGCTCAGCCGCCAGGTCACCGTCGAGGCGGGCAACGACGCCGGACGCACGGCCGTGCCGCTGACGCTCGTGCAGCGGACCTCCGCGATCACGGTCGACGCGCCCGTGCGCGTGCGCATCGAGCCGAGCTCACTCAAGGTCGAGCGCGGCAACACGGCCGACTTCGACGTCATCATCGACCACCGCGGCGGCCACCGCGAGGTGACGGCGGCGCTCGCCGCGCGCGACCCGGGCCGGTCGATCGGCTTCGCGTTCAGCTCCGAGCAGGTCGTCATCGAGCCCGGCGCGGTCGTGCGCGTGCGGGGCCGGCTCGCCGCCCCGGCGCCGGAGCGCGGCGAGACGGCGACGCACGCGTTCTCGGTCGTCGTGTCCGACGGGGTGCAGGACGTCGAGGCCCTCGGGTCGGTCGAGCTCTCGTCGCCGCCGGAGGCCATCCTCACCGCGGTGCTCCGCATCGACCCGCCGTCGCAGCTCGTCGTCAACGAACGGGCCGCTGCATTCCAGGTCACCGTCGACAACCGTCGCGGCGTCGAACCGCTCGGCGTGCGGCTGGAGGGCGCATCAGAGGACGGCACGGCCCGCCTCGTCTTCACGCCGAGCGAGCTCGTGGTGCCCGCGGGTCAGGTGGCAGCGGCGCGGCTCGCCGTCGATGCGCCTCGCCCGGCCCCGTCGGACCAGGCGACTCGCCGCATGCGCGTCATCGCGACCGACGGCGTGCGCTCGGTCGAGGCGCAGGCCGTGCTCACGCAGGCCACGGCCGACCGCCGACCGATCACGAGCCGGATCCTCGTCATCATCGGCGGCCTCCTCGTGATCGTCGGGGCGTTCGCCGAATGGTTCGCGGGCTTCACGCCGTTCCTGCCGTCGATCGAGCTCATCGGCGCACTCGCCAGGTCGGAGCTGTTCCTGGGCGACATCAGGCTGACCGAGCCCGCGGTGCGGGTGCTCGTGTTCCTCTTCGCGGCGCTCATGCTCCTCGGCATGATCGGCAAGTCGGGGCGCCTCACGCGATTCAGTGCGGTGCTCACGGTGCTGATCACGGTCGCCTGGCTCATCTTCCTCGCCGTCGTCGCGGTGGTGCCGACGCTCGGGATCGGGCTCCCGTTGATCTGGATCGGCTGCGTGCTCGCGTTCATCGGCGGCGTGCTGGCGCGGCCGCGTCCGGAGTGACCGGCGCGGTGCTCCAGAGGGCCCACGCGACGAGCACCGGCTGCAGGAACAGGCGGATGAAGCGCGCCCGGTCGCTGCGCATCAGCGGCGCAGGCCGGCCCGTCCGCCACTGGTGCACGTTGCCCGGGAACACGGCGACGAAGAACGCCGCGACGAGCGCACCGACGCGACGGCGTTCCCGGGGAAGGCCGACGACCGCGGCGCCGAGCAGCACCTCGGCGGCCCCCGAGGCGACCACGACGGCGTCCTTGTCGAGCGGCGTCACCTGCTCGACCCAGTCGGGCACGACGATCCGGTAGCCCCGCCTGGCCCAGAACAGGTGCGAGAGCCCCGCGAAGACGAGCAGCCCAGCGAGCAGCCACCTCGCGATCGAGCGGATGACGCTGAGCGGGCCGTTCGGTCGGGAGTTCGGGCGTCGTCGCATCGCCCAAGTCTCGCACCGCGGCATCCGGGGTCCGAACGCACAGCGGGTCGCGGATGCCGCGGCCGGTGTCGATCCGACGCCGCGGCGTTCGTCGTGTGGGTATGACGACGAGACGCATACGAACCCGGACACCACTCGCAGGGGAGGAGGCGGCGGATGTCGCGCGCGACGCGCGGATCGACGAGGCCGAGGTCGCCTGGATCGTGACCAAGCGCGGCGCCGCGATGCGCTCCCGCGACGGCGACTGGCTCGCCGCCCGCTACCTGCCGGGCGCGGAGGTCGTCGGCGTGAGCCCGCCCGTGACCCGTGTCGCGGACCCCGGCACCGACGCCGTCCGCCTCTGGGAGTGGTTCGAGCTCCTGCAGGGGCGCATCCGGTGGACGGTGCGCGTCGAGCGCCTCGACCTCGCGCATGACGGCGCCGTGTGCCGCGTCGTCGAACGGGTCTCGTACCGGGAACTCGCCCGGCCGCGCGTGCGGACGACGCTCGAGACCAGCATCGGGTTGCGGCGGGTCGAGGGGCGATGGCGCATCGAGTGGGAGCTGGGGGTCGTGGCGGGCGCCTAGGCTGATGGCTCACCCCCAGGAGGCAGCATGGCGCAGAAGGTCGTCGTCATCACCGGCGCGAGCGACGGCATCGGACGCGCGGCGGCGCGCCGGCTGAACGCCGACGGGCATCAGGTCGTGCTCGTCGGGCGCTCGCCCGAGAAGACCCGCGCCCTCGCCGACGAGCTCGGCGCCGAGCACCACCTCGTCGACTTCGCCGACCTCGGCTCGGTCCGCGCGCTCGCCGTGGAGCTCGCGCTGCGGCATCCGCGGATCGACGTGCTCGCCAACAACGCCGGCGGCGTCTTCGGCGCCGAGCGCGAGGTCACGCGCGACGGCCACGAGATGACGTTCCAGGTGAACTACCTGGCGCCGTTCCTGCTCACCCGGCTACTCATGCCGACGCTCGTCGCCTCACGGGCGACCGTGATCAACACGTCGAGCCTCGCGAACCGGCTGTTCGCGAAGTTCGACCTCGACGACCTCGAGTCCGAGCGCCGATACCGCCCCGTGCGCGCGTACGGGAATGCCAAGCTCGCGCAGATCCTCTTCACGAAGGAGCTCGAGCGCCGGCACGGAGCCGAGGGCGTGACGTCGACGGCGTTCCACCCCGGGGCGATCGCCACGAACTTCTCCGCCGATCGCGGATCGGGCATGGCGCGCCTCTACCAGTGGCGGCTGCGCGACCTCGTGCTCTCCACGCCCGAGAAGGGGGCCGAGACGCTCGTGTTCCTCGCGGAGGGCGCGCCGGGCGAGGACTACCCGACGGGGCTGTACTACGAACGGTCGCGGCCGGCTCGCGCCAGCCGCCGCGCCGACGACGCCGCGCTCGCTCGCGCGCTGTGGGATCGCTCGGTCGCGATGCTCGAGGCGGGCGTCACCGAGCGCTGAGCCCGGGGCCGACCCGCCGCGAATCCGGGCTCCGACGGCAACCCCAGGCGCCGAGCGGGTGCCGACCCGTCGGTCAGCGCCGCGAGACGGGCAGTTCGGCGAGCTCGCTCCACAGGTGGCAGATGGTGGCGGCGCCGTTCACGAGCATGTCGACGTCGACGCTCTCGTCGCTCGCGTGCCAGTGGTCCTCCGGCAGTCCGGTGCCGAGGAAGAGGACCGGGGCGTCCAGCGAGCGGGCGAGGAGTTCGGCCGGACCGCCGCCGGCGTTGCCCATGCGCCTCGGCACGTCCTCCGAGTCCGGGGCGGTGGCGCCGCCGGCGGCCAGCCCGAGGGCGGCGGCGCGCTCCAGTGCGGCCAGCGCCGGACCCTCGGGCGTGAGGTACGGCTCCTGCGCAGTGGTCTCGTCGACCTCGAGCTCGAAGGCGACGCCGTCGGGCATCGCCTCGGCGACGAACGCTCGCACCTGGTCGGCCACGGTGGCGACGGTCTGGTTCGGCACTGTCCGGATGCTGAGGCTCGCGCTGGCCTCGGCGGGGATGACGGCCCGTGCGATGCCCTCGGGGTCACCGCCGAGCAGGGAGACGATCTCCAGCGCGGGGCGCAGCCAGAGCCGCTCGGGAACGCTGAAGCCCGCTTCGCCGCGCACGGAGCGCGTCTCGGTGCGGCGCAGCCAGTCGGCCTCGTCGAAGGGCAGCCGGGCGAGCTCCGCGACCCTCGCCGGCGCGGGCTCCTCGACGTGGTCGGCGAAGCCGGGCAGCATGATGCGGCCCCGGTCGTCGTGGAGGCGGGCGAGGACCTCGACGAGCGCCTGCATCGGGTTCGGCGCGGCACCTGAGACCGTGCCGCTGTGCACGTCACGCTCGGGCCCGAACACGCGGAGGACGGCGGGCACCATGCCGCGGACGGAGGTCACCACCGCCGGATCGCCCTTCGCCCACTGAATGGTGTCGGAGAAGACGACGGCGTCGGACGCGAGGATCGAGGCGTGCTCGCCCAGCAACTGCTCCAGGTGCGGGGAACCCAGCTCCTCCTCGCCCTCGATCAGGTACGTCAGGTTGACGGCCGGCCGATCCCCGTGGAGCAGCGCCAGATGGGCTCGGAGCCCCTGCAGATGCGCCATGACCTGCCCCTTGGCGTCGGAGGCGCCGCGGCCGAAGAGACGGCCGTCGCGGAGCACGGGTTCGAACGGATGCGTCTCGGCCCACTCCTCGGGCTTGGCGTGCCGAACGTCGTGGTGGCTGTAGACGAGCACGGTCGGCAGGCGGTCGTCGACGTGGAGCCGCGCGAGGACCGCCTCGGTCTCGCCGGTTCCGATGAGCTGCGTCCTGAGGCCCATCGTGCGGAACGCGCCGGCGAGCCATCGCGCCGACCTGCGGACGTCGATGGCGTGCTCCGGCACCGCCGCGATCGACGGGATGCGCACCCACTCGCTCAGCTCGGAGACCATCGAGGCGGTCCGGTCGCGGAGGAAGCGCCTCACGTCGTCGTCCGGTGTCTTCGCGGCCATGTCGACATCAGATCGCACGCGTCGCGGCGAGCGTAGGGCTTGACATCCGTCGCGGCATCCGCCGCGGCATCCGCCTGTGGCATCCGCAGTTCGCGCAGGCCGCGGCCGGCGGCGCATCAGTCGCTGCCCCTCCGCGACGCGGGAGTCAAGCCCCTCCCTCGGATCGGCGAGGCCGGTCGACCATGTGCGGAGAACCCACGTTCCGGCGATCCGCTCGCTCGGATGCCGGACCTGACGAGGAGGTCGACATGCACAGCACTGCCCGTCCGGCGGCAGATCGGACCAGGTACGCGGAAACGCCCGTCCAGAAGGTGGCCCTGGTGTTCGGGATCGTCTTCGTGATCGTGGGCGTCGCGGGGTTCATCCCCGGCCTCACGACGAACCTCGAGACCATCCAGTTCGCCGGGCACGAATCGCAGGCGCTCCTGTTGGGGGTGTTCCAGGTGTCCATCCTGCACAACCTGGTGCACCTGCTCTACGGCATCGTCGGGCTCGCTGCCGCGACGAGCTTCGCATTCTCGAAGAACTACCTCATCTGGGGTGGTGCGGTCTACGCGCTGCTCCTGATCTACGGGCTGTTCCTCTCGGGCGACCACCCGGCGAACTTCGTCCCGCTCAACTCCGCCGACAACTGGCTGCACGCCGTGCTCGCCGTCGCGATGATCGTGCTGGGCGTCCTGCTCGGACGGGAGGACCGAGTCCGCCGCACGGGCACGACCGGCACGACCGGTACGACGGGCACGACCGGTACGACGGGCCGCTCCCGCACGGTCCGCTGAGCCGGCCATGTGCGGCATCGCCGGTGAACTCGCGTTCGGCGCGGATCGCCCGCAGTTGCGGGCGGTCCGTCGGATGTCGGATGCTCAGGCCTGCCGCGGCCCCGACGGCGAAGGCTACTGGAACGACGGCTGGGCGGCGCTCGGCCACCGACGGCTCACGGTCATCGACCTGACGGATGCCGCGGCGCAGCCGATGGTCGACGAGGAGTCCGGCCTGGCCCTCGTCTTCAACGGCTGCATCTACAACTACAAGCAACTGCGCGAGCAACTGGAGGGCGATCGCCCGTTCCGCTCCGACGGGGACACGGAGGTCGTGCTGCGGGCCTACGAGCGCTGGGGCGAGGACTTCGTGCAGCACCTCATCGGGATGTTCGCGATCGTGATCATCGACGGGCGGCGCGACGTGGCCGTGCTCGCGCGGGATCGCCTCGGGATCAAGCCGCTCTACCTCGCGCGAACCCCGACCGGGCTGCGCTTCGCCTCCCACCTGCCGGCGTTGCTCGCGGCCGGCGACGTGGACACCTCGCTCGATCCCGTCGGGATCCACCACTACCTGTCGTGGCATTCGATCGTGCCCGCCCCGCGCACCATCCTCGCGGGGGTCGAGAAGCTCCCCGCCGCGACCGTGCGCGTGGTCTCGGCCACGGGCGCCGAGCGGGACCGCATCTACTGGCAGCCCGAGTACGAGCGTTCGCCTGATCGTGAGCGCTGGAGCGCCGAGGACTGGACCGACGCCGTCGAGGCCGCGCTCGAGACCGCCGTCGAGCGTCGGCTCGTCGCCGACGTCCCGGTCGGCGTGCTGCTCTCGGGAGGGCTCGACTCGAGCCTCCTCGTCGCCCTGCTGGCACGCGTGAGCGGGGCACCGCCGCACACGTTCAGCATCGGCTTCGAGAGCGCGGGCGGGAAGTCGGGTGACGAGTTCCGGTACTCGGATGCCGTGGCACGGGCCTTCGGGACCGATCATCGCCAACTCCGGGTGGGCGCCGACTCCATCGCGCCGATGGTGATGGACAGCGTGGCGGCGATGACCGAGCCGATGGCCTCCCACGACGTGCCGGCGTTCTTCCTCCTGGCCGAGGCGGTGGCCCGCGAGATCAAGGTCGTGCTGTGCGGCCAGGGCGCCGACGAGGTGTTCGCCGGCTACGGCTACCACGCGGCGGCAGCGGGCGCCCGCCGCGACCGGGCCATCGACGTGCTGTCGGAGGCCTTCTTCGATCGCGACGAGCGCGAGCTGCTGAGGCTGGTGAGGGCCGGCAGCATGCCGCACCGGGACGTGAGCCGGGCGCTCGCCGCGGCCCATCTGTCGGCTCCGGGGGCTGCGACGGCGCTGGACGCCATCCTGCGGCTGGACACCCACCTCCTCATGGTCGACGACCCGGTGAAGCGGCTCGACTGCATGACGATGAGCTGGGGACTCGAGGCGAGGGTGCCGTTCCTCGACCACGAGCTCGTCGAGCTGGCCGCGACCTGCCCGCCGGAGCTCAAGCTCGCCGACGGCGGCAAGGGGCCGCTGAAGATGCTCGGCCGCAGGCTGCTGCCGGCCGAGGTCATCGACCGCCCGAAGGGGTACTTCCCCGTGCCGGCCCTCCAGGAGCTCGACGGGGCGGTCCTGGAACTGGTCAGGGACGCCCTCGGGCCGAGCACCGCCAGGCTCCGGTCGATCGTGCGCCCGGCGGAACTGGACCGCCTGCTCGCGAGGCCGAACGGCTCGTTCTCCGCCGTCGACGGCAACCTGCTGTGGCCGCTCGCCGTGCTCGAGCTCTGGCTGCAGGAGCACGTCAGCGCACCGAGCGCGGTCCTGGCCGAGGTCGGGGCCGTCGACTGGGTGCCAGCATCCCGGGCGGTCTGACCCCGATCAGCTCGCGAGCTCGGATGCCGCGATCACGCCGGGGACCTCGTCGAGGCTGTAGTACACCGGCAGGTCGCGCGAGCGCGCGATCGCGACATCCTGGTCGGCGCCGCGTGAATCGCCCGGCAGGCGGAGCACGGCATCGCAGCGCTGGAGCAGCCGCTCGGCGGTCGGGTACATCACCTGTTCGGCGAGCGGATCGGTCGGCCCGTCGGCACCCGCGCTGCGGAGGACGGGCAGGGCGACCCACTCGCCGATCATGGGCACGTGTCCGGCCTCGAAGAGCGGCCAGGCCGCCTCCTCCAGGCGCTCGAGGTTGCGCTGCATGAGCGCGGGGTCGCCGTTCGTGCCGGAGGCGTAGGGGCCGGCGATCAGGATCATCATGGAAGTGGTCATGTCTGCCATAATAGTGCAGGAACGTGCAACAACGTGAAGGAGTGCGAATGCTGGCGGCTGCGCGACGTGAGTTCCTGCTCGAGCGACTGCGCCGTGATCGACGCATCGTGGCCAAGGAGGTCGCCCAGGAACTCGATCTCTCGGAGGACAGCATCCGGCGCGACCTCCGCGAACTCGCGGGCGAGGGGCTGCTCACCCGGGTCTACGGCGGCGCGGTCCCGGCCTCACCCGCCGTCGCCGACTACGCCGCCAGGAGCACGATCGCGTCGGACAGCAAGGACCGGGTGGCTGCCGCCGCCGCCCGGCTGATCCGCCCCGGTGCCACGGTCATCCTCGACGGCGGCACGACGAACCTGGCAGTGGTGCGGCACCTCCCGCGGGAGCGGCCGTGCACGATCGTCACCCACAGCCCGACGATCGCCGTCGCACTGCTCGAGCACGAGGCCGACGTGATCCTCATCGGCGGTCGCCTGTTCAAGCACTCGGCCGTCGCGTCGGGCGCCGCGGCCGTCGAGGCCGCCGGGCGCATCACCGCCGACCTGTTCCTGCTCGGCGTCACCGGCATCCATCCGGACACCGGTCTCACCACCGGCGACGCCGACGAGGCCGCGATGAAGCGGGTCCTCGCCTCCCGCGCGGCAGAGACCTTCGCGCTCGGCAGCGTCGAGAAGGTCGGAGCGGCGTCTCCTCACCAGGTGCTGCCGCTCGAGGCCGTGGCCGGACTCGTGCTGGACGCCGACGCCGACCCCACCTCGCTCGCGCGGCTCCGCGAGACGGGCGTCAGGGTGATCGACGCCGGGTAACCGAGCGCGTCGGCGGTCCGTGCGAGCATGAGGGGATGACCGACTCGACGCCGCCCACGCGCGGCGTCGGCGATTGGCGGTCGGCCCTCGCGCCCCTCGCCCCGCGGCCGGCCGGCCCGCATCGCGGCGCACCGGCCGATCCGCCCTCCGGCGCCTCGAAGCGGCTCGGGCTGCAGTTCGAGCTCCGTCGCAAGGTCACGCGGCGGAGCGGCCAGTGGCAGGGTCCCCGCGACGAACCGGCCAAGCGTGCGGCATCCGTCGATCGCCTCGCCGTGCGACCGGTCACCCAGAGCGTCCGAGGCGCGTGGATCAAGGCGGGCCTCACGTGGCAGAACATCGCCTACCAGGGTGAGGCCGGCGGTTTCGACCCCGCGCAGGCCCGCTGGTTCGCGCAGTTCACGCTCCTGAAGGGCAGCTCCCCGAGCGTCTACACGACCTACGGGTCGGAGTGGGTCACGCTCGACGAGTTCGAGAGCCCGCTGCTCTGGGCGCTGTTCGCCGAGGCCGCACGCCTCGGCGTCGCGCTGGTCGGGTCGGATGTCACGCCCGAGGTCGTCCTGCACGGCTCGGCGGTCGTCGGGCTCGACGCCCGCGAGGGTGCCGACGGCACGTTGACGCTCTCGCCCGAGCTCGCGTTCGACGAGGTGGCCGGTCCACTGGCGAACGCCCGCGCCATCGGCGAGCACGGCGTCTACCGCTCCGACTTCGAGGAAGGGCGCATCGAGCTCGCGGGCTTCCGCGGGCCGGTCACCCCCGCGGCACGCGCGCTGCTCGAGAACCCGGGCGAGGCGCCGGTGGGGGTTCCGCCGGCCGACGTGCCCGAGTTCCTCCGTCGCCACCTGCCCGGGCTCGCCCGCTCCCTCCCGATCGCGAGTCGCGACGGGTCGTTCACGCCTCCGCCGCCGGCTCCGGCGGCCCTCGTGCTCGACCTCGTCTTCGAGCCGCACGACGTGCTGCGCCTCGCGTGGCACTGGGAGCACGCCGACGGCCGCACCACGCCGGTCGGGGCATCCGACGGCATCGACAGCAGCTCCGCGGTCGCCGCCTCGATCGCCGAGGCGGCCGCCGACCCCGACCTCGACGACGACCTGCTCGCACGGGTCGCCGACGTGCTGGGCTGGGTGCCGCTCGACACCGTGCTCGTGCGCGGCGTCGACGCGGCGGAGTTCTGCGCCGAGCGACTGCCGAGGCTCGAGGCGCTCGCCGAGCGGCATCCGCTCCGCATCGAGGTCGAGGGCGAGCGCCCCGACTACCGCCTGCTGACCGAGCCGCCGAAGGTGCGCATCACCACGGTCGAGTCGCGCAAGACCGACTGGTTCGACCTCGGCGTGGTCATCACGATCGACGGCCGGCCGGTGCCGTTCATGCCCCTCTTCCGCGCGCTGGCGAAGGGGCAGCGCCGGCTGCTCATGGTCGACAAGAGCTACCTCATGCTGAACCAGGCGGTCTTCGACCCCCTGCGCGAGCTCATCGAGGAGGCCGGCGCGCTCGCCGAGTGGGAGACCGGGCTGCGCATCCACGCGAGTCGCACGAGCCTCTGGGCCGACTTCGAGGACCTGGCGGATGTCTCGGAGCCCGCCGTCTCGTGGCGTCGCACCGTCGAGGCGCTCGAGCACGGGCGGGTCGAGGAGCTGCCCCAGCCCGAGGGCGTCGTCCTGCCGCTCCGGCCGTACCAGCTCGCCGGGTTCCGCTGGCTCGCCTACCTCTGGAAGGCCCGGCTCGGGGGCATCCTCGCCGACGACATGGGCCTCGGCAAGACCGCGCAGGCGCTCGCGCTCGTCGCGCATGCCGTCGCGCAAGGTCGGCCGGGCAGCGGCGACCTCCGGCGGTCCAGTAGCGACGAAGGAGCGCATCGAGACCCCGACGAGACCGTCCGAGCCGGCGACGACGCCGAGCCGGCCGCCGAGCGGACCGGGCCGTTCCTCGTCGTGGCCCCGACCTCGGTCGCCTCGAACTGGGTGCGCGAAGCCGCCCGGTTCACGCCGGGCCTGCGCGTGGCATCCGTCACCTCGACCGAGGCGAAGCGCAAGGCCAGCCTCGCCGACGCCGCGGCGGGGGCCGACCTGGTCGTCACGACCTACGCCGTGCTGCGCCTCGAGGCCGAGGCGTTCGCCGCCCTCGAGTGGGGCGGCCTCGTGCTCGACGAGGCGCAGTTCGTCAAGAACGCGGCGACCAAGGTGCACGCGGCGGCCCGCGGCATCCGCGCACCCTTCCGGCTGGCCGTCACCGGCACGCCCATCGAGAACGACCTGAGCGAGCTGTGGGCGATCCTGCAGATCGTCGCGCCGGGCCTGTTCGCCTCGCGCCGTGGTTTCGACGAGCAGTACCGGCGCCCCATCGAGCAGGACCGCAACCTCGAGCGCCGCGATCGGCTGCGCCGCCGTATCCGACCGCTCATGCTCCGACGCACGAAGGAGCTCGTGGCGCCCGAGCTGCCGCCCAAGCAGGAGCAGGTGCTCGAGGTCGCGCTCGCGCCGAGCCACCGGCGCCTCTACGACACGATGCTCCAGCGCGAGCGGCAGAAGCTGCTCGGCCTCATCGACGACCTCGACCGCAACCGATTCATCGTCTATCGCTCGCTGACCCTGCTGCGCATGCTCGCACTGGACGCCACGCTGATCGACGACGAACGCTACGCGGGCATGCCGTCGGCCAAGCTCGACGCGCTCTTCGAGCAGCTCGACGACGTGCTCGCCGAAGGGCACAAGGCGCTCGTCTTCAGCCAGTTCACGTCGTTCCTCGGCCGGGCGAGGTCGCGGCTCGACGCCGCGGGCGTGTCCTACGCCTACCTCGACGGGTCGACCCCCGTTCGCCGTCGCGACGCCGAGATCGCGCGCTTCCGCGACGGCGAGGCATCCGTGTTCCTCATCAGCCTGAAGGCGGGCGGCTTCGGACTGAACCTGACCGAGGCCGACTACGTGTTCCTGCTCGACCCGTGGTGGAACCCGGCGAGCGAGGCGCAGGCGGTCGACCGCGCGCACCGCATCGGGCAGGCGAAGCAGGTCATGGTCTACCGGCTCGTCGCCTCCGACACGATCGAAGACAAGGTGATGGCGCTCAAGGCGCGGAAGGGCGCCCTCGTCGCGTCGATCCTCGACGAGGGCACCGACGCCGCCGACCCGCGCGCCGCCGAGGCGCTCACGGCCGACGACCTGCGGGGGCTGCTCGGCGCCTGACGCGCGCGGCCGGAGCCTGCAGCGGATGCCACGGCCGCGGTCCCGCCGACCCGACGGCCGAAACCGGGGCGCCCATGACCTGCCGCCGGCCGCCCTCCGAGGGCTATGGTGTGGATTGTCGGCGAGGATCTGGGGGGTTCCGTGACCATCGAAGCACAGCAGGGCACAACCGAGGGGCACGGCATCGAGTGGTGGGCGCTCGCCCCCGACGCCGTCGTCGCGCAGGCGAAGACCGAGGCGGCCAGGGGGCTCACCGCCGCCGAGGCGGAGCGGCGCCTTGCCGACGCCGGGCCGAACGCGCTGCAGAGCGCGCCGCCGCCGAGCGTCTGGCGCATCGCGCTCAGCCAGGTGCTCGAGCTCATGACGCTCATGCTCATCGCCGTCACGATCGTGTCCCTGCTCATCGGGCAGGTCACGACGGCGATCATCGTGGCGGTCCTCGTGCTCTTCAACGTCATCACGGGCACCCAGCAGGAGGTCAAGGCCCGTCGCAGCGTCGACGCGCTCGCCAAGCTGCAGACGCCGAAGGCGCGCGTCATCCGCGACGGCGTGCTGCTGCAGATCGACGCGACCGGGCTCGTGCCCGGCGACATCGTCGAGCTGGAGTCGGGGGACCTCGTGCCGGCCGACGGCAGGATCCTGAGGTCCGCCAACCTCGAGACGCAGGAATCCTCGCTCACGGGCGAGTCGCTCCCCATTCCGAAGGGATCGGCCGAGAACACGGCCTCCACCGCGTTGGCCGACCGCACGTCGATGGTCTTCCAGAACACCTCGGTCACGCGCGGCACGGCGCGCATCGTCGTCGTCGAGACCGGCATGCGCACCCAGATGGGCCGCATCGCGTCACTGCTCACGCAGGTCGGCGATAAGAAGTCGCCCCTGCAGCTCGAACTCGACGGCCTCACGAAGGTGCTCGGCATCATCGCCTGGAGCGCCGTGCTCGTGATCGTGCTGATCGGCTTCGCGCGCGGCCAGAGCCTCGACGAACTGCTCTTCCTGGCCACGGCGGTGGCGATCTCGGCCATCCCGACGGGCCTGCCGGTGTTCGTGCAGAGCCTGCTCGCGTGGGGTGCCTCGAAGCTCGCGAAGGAACGGGCGATCGTCACCTCGCTGAACGACGTCGAGACGCTCGGGGCGACGAGCGCGATCTGCTCCGACAAGACCGGCACCCTGACCCTGAACATGATGACCGTGCGCACCGCGTGGCTCGGCGGCAACACCTACCGGGTCACGGGCGAGGGGTACTCGTTCGAGGGCCATGTGATCGGCACGTCCGACGAACCCCTCGACGCCCCGACCCTCGGCCTCGCGATCGGCCTGCCCAACGATGCGACGGTCTCGCCCGAGGGCGACGTGGTCGGCGACCCCACCGAGGCGGCCCTCGTCGTGCTCGCCGCGAGGCTCGGCATCGACGCGGACCAGGCGCGCAAGGACTACCCGCGCCTCGCCGAGGTGCCGTTCGACTCCGACTACAAGTTCATGGCCACGCTCCAGCGCATCCCCTACCGCGGCGAGCAGCGTCTCGTGCTCATCGTGAAGGGCGCGCCCGACGTGGTGCTCGGCCGCTGCACGACGATGCTCAGCGAGACGCGCGAGGTCGTGCCCGTGGCATCCGACGCGGCGACCACCGAGCTGGAGCGGATGTCCGCCACCGGCCTGCGCACGCTCGCCATCGCGGCGCGCTTCCTCGACGACGGCGACGAGGGTCGCATCGCGGCCGACCCGATGTCGTGGGTCGAGGAGCTCTCGCTGATCGGCATCGTCGGCATCGTCGACCCGCTGCGCACGGAGGCGAAGGACGCCGTCGCGGTCGCCCACAACGCGGGCATCGACGTGCGCATGATCACCGGTGACCACGCGGTCACCGCGGGCGCGATCGGCGCCGAGCTCGGGCTCGGCACCGGGGCCGTGAGCGGCGCCGACCTCAAGCAGATGAGCGACGAGGAGCTCAGCGGCCGGCTGCCGGACCTCCACGTCTTCGGCCGCGTCACGCCCGACGACAAGCTGCGACTCGTGCGCCTGCTGCAGGCGAAGGGCGCCATCGTCGCGATGACCGGCGACGCCGTGAACGACGCGGCGGCCATCAAGCAGGCGAACATCGGCGTCGCGATGGGCTCCGGCTCGGAGGTGACGAAGCAGGCCGCGAAGCTCGTGCTCACCGACGACAACTTCGCGACCCTCGTGCACGCCGTCGAGATCGGCCGCATCGTCTACTCGAAGATCACGGCGTACCTGCGGTTCCAGATGACGCAGCTCCTCAGCCTCATCATGCTGTTCCTCGCCGCGAGCGCGTTCTCGATCGCCGAGGGCGTCGCGCTGTTCCCGGCCCAGGTTCTGTTCATCAACTTCTTCGTGGCCCTCTTCGCGGTCTTCGCGATCGCCGCCGACGCGAACCCGCCGGGCATCATGAACCACCCGCCGCGCGACCCGAAGGTCGGCGTCGTCAACCGGGTCTCGCTCGTCGAGTGGCTCGTCTACGGTGCGGTCATCTTCCTCATCGCGCTCGTGCCGCTGCTGTGGGGGCCCGACGCGCCCAGCCCGACCGAGCCGACCGCCTCGATGACCATGGCCTACGTCGTGCTCGGCCTCGCCACGGTGCTGAGCGCGCTGCTCATGCGCCGCACGCCCGAGTCGGGCCTGCGGGCCCCCATCGCGGCCGTCGCGAAGATCCTCGTGTGGCCGGTGCTGCTCATCGTGGCGTCCACCGAGATCGGCGTGCTGCAGCGGATGCTCGGCACCGTGTCCCTCACCGGCTGGCAGTGGCTCGGATGCATCGGGCTGACGCTCGTGCTGCTGGTCGTCGTCGAGGGCGACAAGTGGTTCCGTCGCCGGCGGCTGCGCGCACGCCGGTGACCGGTGCGCCAGGGGCGCCAGGGGCGCCATGAGCTGAACCAGGACGACGGATGCCCCGGGCGAAGGGTCGGGGCATCCGTCAGTTCCACCTCGCCGCCCTCCGCGCCCGACCGGCGGGATCCGCGGGGAGCATGCGAAGACGCTTTGCTTTGTTGCGGAATGCAACGCACGAGCGTAGCGTTGCATTTGACAACAGGAGGTCCGGACCATGGATGCAGCGGCGAACACCCGCGACGGCGCCACCACCGCGATCCTCGGCGCCCTCATCACCATCAGCCGCCGCGGCATCGCCGACGCGCGCACCGCGAACCTCGCGCTCAGCATGACCGACCAGTCGATCCTGGGGTTCATCGCCGACAACCCGGGCTGCCGTTCGGTCGACATCGCGCAGGCCTATCGCCTCAACCGCTCGACGGTCTCCCGCCAGCTCGCGGGCCTCACCGAACTCGGCGTCGTCCGCGAGGTCCCGGATGCCGCGGGCCGCGGCCGTCCGCTCGAACTGACCGACGAGGGGTGGGCCGCCTACGACGAGGCCATCGAGGTCCTGCACGGCATCGTGAGCCACCAGCTCGCGGACTGGACCGACCCGCAGGTCGCCCGCTTCGCGCGGGACCTGCAGCGATTCAACGTCGGACGTCCGGACGAGACCCGTCCGCGGCATCCGCTCGAGGCCCCCACCGGGTCTCAGGACAGCGCCGCACCCGGCGCCGAGAACGCCCCACGAGGGACGCAACGAAAGAAGGAACAGCAATGACCGCCATCGCGAACGTGACCGTGCTCGGTACCGGAGTGCTCGGCTCGCAGATCGCCTACCAGACCGCGTTCAGCGGCTTCGACGTCGTCGCCTACGACATCAGCGACGACGCGCTCGAGGCCGCGAAGCAGCGCTTCGCCGGACTCGCCGACACCTACGTCGCAGAGGGCGTGCCCGGAGCCGACGACCGCGCGCAGGCCGCCCTCGGCCGCATCCGCACGACCGCGGACCTCGCCGACGCCGTCGCGAACGCCGACCTCGTCATCGAGGCGATCCCCGAGCAGTTGGCGCTCAAGCAGTCGACCTACGAGAAGCTCGCCGCGCTCGCGCCCGAGCGCACGATCTTCGCCACGAACTCCTCGACCCTGCTGCCGAGCGACCTCTCGCCGTTCACCGGCCGCGCCGATCGCTTCCTCGCACTGCACTTCGCCAACCGCGTCTGGGCGCACAACACCGCGGAGGTCATGGGCACCGAGGCCACGAGCCCCGAGGTGTACGCGACCGTCGTCGAATTCGCGTCGAAGATCGGCATGGTCCCGATCGAGATCAAGAAGGAGAAGGCGGGCTACCTGCTCAACTCCCTGCTCGTGCCGTTCCTCTCGGCCGCGGGCGAGCTGCTCGTCGACGGCATCGCCGAGCCCGACGCCATCGACAAGACCTGGCGCATCGGCACGGGCGCCCCGATGGGCCCGTTCCAGATCTACGACATCGTCGGCCTCACCACGGCGTACAACATCTCCAAGGCCGGCGGTCCCAAGCAGCAGGCCTTCGCCGACCTCATCAAGGAGCGCTACATCGACCAGGGCAAGCTCGGCGTCGCCACGGGCGAGGGCTTCTACAGCTACCCGAAGGCGGCCTAGCTCCCCTCGGCGCGAGCCGCCCGCTCAGGAGCCACGCGCGACGCATCCGCCGTCCCCTCGGGAGGAGATCGCGCGATCGGGAGGAGCCGAACACCGATTCGGTCCTCCCGATCGACTGATCTCCTCCGCGGGTGCGCGACCGGACGGATGCCGCGACTGCCGGATGCCGCGACTGCCGGATGCCGCGACGGGACCCCTCGTCGCGGCATCCGCCGTCTCCGCCCGTCGGGTCAGTCGAGCGGCAGCTCGTCGCCGGGCGAGTCGCCGACCGCGGCGATGCCACGACGACGGCGCCGCCGGCGCGGTTCCTCGAGGCCCAGGTGCACGCGGGTGCGGTGCCGTTCGATGACGATGAAGAGCGCGCCGAGCGCCCAGAGCGGCACCTGCGTGAGGAACGCGATCCGGAACGCCTCGAGCGTGTAGGTGTCGGGGGTGCCGGCGCCCTGGGCGTCCATGGCGAGGCCGATGAAGAGGATCGCGAGCAGGGCGGCGAGGAACCCGCCGACGTTCACGATGCCGGTCGCCGTGCTGAGCCGGTGCGCTGGGTTGAACGTGCGCGCGTGGTCGAAGCCGATCATCGACGCCGGGCCGCCCGTGCTCATCGCGAACACGAGCACGAAGAGGAGCCACAGCGGTGCCTGGCCCGGCCAGCCGATCACGATGAGCCAGACGAACGCCTGCAGCCCGATGATCGGCAGCACGAGCATGCGCGAGCGGCGCATCGGGTGCCGGCTCGAGAGCATGCCGATGACCGGCCCCGAGAGCACGCCGAACACGACGTAGACGCTGAACACGAGCGAGGCGACGGCCGGGGTGAGGCCCTCGCCGACCGTGAGGAACGGGAACCCCCAGAGCAGCATGAACGCGGTGCCCGAGAACGGGGTCGTGAAATGCGACCAGAACGCGAGGCGGGTCGCGGGGTGCGCCCATGACTGGCGGAAGCTCTCGCGGAAGTCGACCGAGGAGCGCACGATCTGGATCGCACCCGTCTGCGTGTCGACGGAGACGTCCTCCGAGCGGTCGGGCGGGCGATTGCGGATCACCGCGAACGTCAGCACGGTGAACAGCACGCCGAGTCCTGCGAGGCTGCCGAAGGTGATCGTCCACGTCGTGGCGTGCAGCAGGGCCGCGAGCGGGAAGATGGCGGCGAGCTGGCCGACCTGGCCGAGGATCCCGGTCATCTGCACGAGGAACGGCGCCTGCCTCGCCGGGAACCACACGGCGACCACGCGCAGCACGCTCGGGAAGACCGCCGCGTCGCCCGCGCCGAGCAGCATGCGCGCGACGATCGCCCACCCGACGTCGGGCGCGAACGCGAGCACCGCCTGGCCGATGGCCATGAGCGCCATTCCCGCGGTGATCACCGGCCGCGCGCCCAGCCGGTCGAGCAGCACCCCCACCGGGATCTGCATGCCGCCGTACACGGCGAGCTGGATCACGGCGAACATCGACAGCGTCGAGGCATCCGCATCGAAGCGCACGGCCGCATCGACGCCGACGGCCGAGAGCGACGTGCGGTTCGTGATCGAGAGCACGTACGCGGCCACGCCGACGCCCCAGATGAGCCACAGGCGCCACGGGGGAACGATGGGGTTCGCGGATGGCGCGGGCGTGGAGAGGCTCACCAGTCCATCTTCACCCCTCCTCGACGGAGGTCGGGCGCGCGTCGCTGCACGACGCCGGGCGGATGGGGTACGCTGACCTGCATACCGTCCAGTCGGTATGCCACGACATCCTGTGGCATCCGCACCACCCGCGAACTCGAAGGAGAGACGCGTGCAGAGGTTCGAATCGAGCGTAGCGCTCATCACCGGTGGCAGCAGGGGCATCGGCCTCGCGATCGCGAGACGCCTCGTCGACGAGGGGGCCCGCGTCGTGATCACGGGCCGCTCGCAGGAGTCGCTCGACGCCGCCGTCGCGGAACTCGGCGTCGATGAAGCGGGCGTCCCGCACGCGACCGGCATCGCCGGCAAGGCCGACGACGCCGAGCACCGCGCCGCCGTCTTCGCCCACATCGCCGAGTGCCACGGCCGACTCGACCACCTGGTGAACAACGCCGGCATCAATCCCGCGTACGGGCCCGCGCTCGAGATCGAGGCCTCCGTGATCCGCAAGATCCTCGAGGTCAACGTCGTGGCCGCGCTCGAGTGGACGCGCTCGGCCGTCGAGGCTGGGCTCACGCGCTCGATCGTGAACCTCTCCTCGATCTCCGCGGTCTCGGCAGCGCCCGGCATCGCGTTCTACGGCGTCTCCAAGGCGGCGCTCATGAACCTGACGGTGCAGCTCGCGCACGAGCTCGCGCCCGGCATCCGGGTGAATGCCGTCGCCCCCGCCGTCGTGAAGACGGCCTTCGCGCGGGCGCTCTACGAGGGCCGTGAGGCCGAGGTCGCCGCCGAGTACCCGCTCCAGCGGCTCGGCGTTCCCGACGATGTGGCCGGCCCGGTCGCGTTCCTCCTCTCCGAGGATGCCGCGTGGATCACCGGGCAGACGATCCTCATCGACGGCGGCGCGAGCCTGCGGCCGATCGGCTGAGGGAACCAGACTTCGAACACCGAGATCCCGACAGAGACGAGAACCACATGAAGGAGACCAGCGTCGCCGACGACGTGATGCGAGCGGCCGTCGAGCTCTTCGCCGCGAACGGGTACGCGAACACGAGCGTGCAGCAGGTCGTGGAGGCGGCCGGCGTCACCAAGGGTGCGATGTACCACTACTTCCAGTCGAAGGACGACCTGCTCTTCGGCATCTACGACCGCATGCTCTCGCTGCAGAAGGAGCACCTCGACCAGATCATCGAGCGCGGCGGCCCCGTCGGCGAGGTGCTGCGCGCGGTGTGCATCGACGTGATCGAGACGTCGATCGACTTCCTGCCGGAGGGCACGGTGTTCTTCCGCAGCATGCACATGCTCGCCGCGCCGAGGCAGTCCGAGGTGACCCGGCGGCGCCGCGACTACAACGACACGTTCGCGAAGCTGATCGAGCAGGGCCAGGCCGAGGGGCTGTACCGCACCGACATCCCGCAGCCGGTGCTCATTGCCAACTTCTTCGCCGACGTGCACTACCTCTCGCACTGGTACTCGCCCGAGGGCCCCGAGGGCAAGACGCTCCTCGCCGAGCAGCTCACCGACCTGTTCCTCACGGGAATCGATGCGAAGGCCGCGAAGGGGGGAGCGCGATGAGCGAGCGGATGCCCCGTCCCGAGACGATGCGCGCCTGGCGGGTCGTGCGGCACGGCGAGCCCACCGACGTGCTCGAGCAGCACGAGGTCGCGGTGCCGGCGCCGGGCACGGGCGAGCTGCTACTCCGCACCGGCGCGGTGGCCGTGAACTTCCCCGACGTGCTGCTCTGCCGCGGGGAGTACCAGGTGCGCCCCGAGCTGCCGTTCGTGCCGGGCATCGAGCTCGTCGGCGAGGTGGTCGCGGTCGGCGACGGCGTCGCGGCGTCCGCGGCGTCCGCCGGCCTTCGTCCGTTCGAACCGGGTGACCGGGTCGTGGCCTCGCGCATCGGCGTGCTCTCCGAGTACGCGATCGTCGAGGCGGATGCCGCGCACCTCGCACCCGCGTCCCTCGACGACGTGCACGCGGCCGGCCTCGTGATCGCCTACCAGACCGCGTGGTTCGGCCTGCATCGACGGGCGGCGCTGCAGCCGGGGGAGACGCTGCTCGTGCACGCCGCCGCCGGCGGGGTCGGCACGGCCGCGGTGCAGCTCGGCGTCGCGGCGGGGGCGCGGGTCATCGCCGTCGTCGGCTCGGCGGCCAAGGCGGAGACCGCGCGCGCCGCGGGCGCCGAGACGGTCATCGTGCGTGCCGAGCAGGAGGACTTCGCCGCGGTGGTCAACGAGCTCACCGACGGGCGCGGCGCCGACGTCGTGTTCGACCCGGTGGGCGGCGACGCGTTCACCCGCACCACGAAGTGCATCGCGTTCGAGGGCCGCATCGTCGTCGTCGGCTTCGCGAGCGGCGACGTCGCGCCCGTGCGCGCCAACCACGCCCTCGTCAAGAACTACTCGGTGCTCGGCCTGCACTGGGCGCTCTACCAGCAGCGCCGGCCGGAGCTCGTGCGCGAGGCCCATGCCGAACTCGTGCGACTGGCGGATGCCGGTGCGATCACTCCGGTCGTCGGAGGGATCGTCGAGTTCGATCAGGCCCCGGCCGCGATCCAGGAGTTGGCCGGCGGTGCGACCGTCGGCCGGCTCGTCGTGCGCGTCGCGGATGCGGTGGCATCGTGAGCGCGGGGGACCGGCGGGTGCGCGGCGCCGACCTCGGCGGACGCGTCGCGCTCGTCACCGGCGGTGCCCGTGGGCTCGGCGCCGCGTACGCGCGGGCGCTCCACGCCGCGGGCGCGCGGGTCGTCGTCGCCGACCTCCTCGACGACGAGGGCCGGGACCTCGCGACCGAGCTCGGTGACCGCGCGCGCTTCGTGCGCCTCGACGTGACCGACGAGGCATCCTGGGCGGCGGCCGTCGAGGCGACGCTCGAGTCCTTCGGCGCGATCGACGTGCTCGTGAACAACGCCGGCATCGCGAATGCCGCCCCCATCGAGCACCTCACCCTCGCGAAGTGGGACGCCGTGATCGCCGTGAACCTCACGGGGGTCTTCCTCGGATGCCGCGCCGTCGTGCCCGCCATGAAGGCGCAGGGGTCGGGCTCGATCATCAACATCTCCTCGGTCGAGGGCATGCGCGGGTCCCCCGGGCTGCACGGCTACACGGCCTCCAAGTTCGGCGTCCGCGGGCTCAGCCAGTCGCTCGCGGTCGAACTCGGGCAGTTCGGCATCCGCGTGAACTCGGTGCATCCCGGGCTCATCCTGACCGACATGACGACGCGCATCGACCCGGCGAAGCTCGATATCCCGCTCGGACGCCCGGCCGTGCCCGACGAGGTCGCCGGCACGATCGTGTTCCTCGCGAGCGATGCCTCGTCGTTCACGAGCGGCGCGGAGTTCGTCGTCGACGGCGGCATGATCGCGGGCATCCCGCACCACTGAGCGCCCCGCGCCCGTCCCGTCCCGCCTCGCTCGCACCGCGGACGCGAATGGTCACCATCGCGGTCGGGTGGCGACCATTCGCGTCCGCGCCCGGCGGCATGCCGTCGGGAAGCTCCGAGCGGTCACGAATTGCTGCCTCTGCGGCATCCGGATGCCGCAGAGCGTGACCGCTCGGACGCGCCCTGCCGCGCGCGCGCCACGTCCAACTGCCCACCGGATCACGCTTCGATCTCGGGCATACCGTCTGGTCGGTATCTGTTGTACAGTGACCTTGAAACCGACACGAAGAGGTGCCGATGAACCACATGCCGAGTGGCGTGGAGCCCGACTCCACCGCCGCATCCGCCCCCGAACCGCGACTGCGGGTCGACCAGTTGACCGTGCGCTTCGGCGGGCTCACCGCGCTCGAGGCCGTCTCGTTCGAGGTGGGCCGCGGCGAGGTCGTCGCCCTCATCGGGCCGAACGGCGCCGGCAAGACCACCGTCTTCAACGCCGTGTGCGGGCTCGTGCGGCGTGCCGCCGGCGGCATCCGCATCGACGGCGCGACCGCCCCGAACCGCCCCACCGGGCTCGTCGGCCGAGGCGTCGCCCGAACGTTGCAGGGCCTCGGGCTCTTCGACTCCCTCACCGTGCTCGAGAACGTGCTGGTGCCGCTGCAGGCGCAGCGCGGCGGCGGGGGCGCCGGCCGGACGGCCGACGCCGAGGACACGGCGAGCGGATGCCTCGCGCAACTCGGACTCGCGCACCTCGCGGCAGTGCCCGTAGCTGCGCTGCCCTACCCCGAGCGCAAGCGGGTCGCGCTCGCGCGGGCGCTCGTCACCGATCCCGACCTGCTGCTGCTCGACGAGCCGGCGGGCGGGCTCGGTGAAGAGGACATCGAGGCGCTCGGCGCCGCCGTGCGCGAGGTCGCGGCATCCGGGTGCTCGGTGCTGCTCGTGGAGCACCACGTCGACTTCGTCATGGGGGTCGCCGACCGCATCGTCGTGCTCGACTTCGGTCGCGTCATCGCGTGCGGCACCCCCGACGAGGTGCGCGCCGACCCCCGGGTCGAAGAGGCCTACCTCGGAATCGAGCCCGCCGCATGAGCACGCAGCCCCAGCCGCAGTCGCAGTCCCAGTCCGAGCCACGTTCCCGGTCGGGCGCCGAGGCCGCCGCGCAGGTGACGCCGGCCGCCGCGCAGCTGACGCCGCCCGCCGCGGTCCGCGGGCCGCACCGCGCCGGCGCCGAGCTGCACCTCGATGGCCTCACCGCCGGCTACGGTGGCGCCCCCGTGCTGCGCGGCGTCGACGTGCGCGTGCCCGCCGGCTCCATCGTCGCCCTCCTCGGGGCGAACGGGGCGGGCAAGACCACGCTGCTGCGCACGGTGTCGGGGCTCATGCCCGCGGCATCCGGTCGCATCGTGTTCGACGGCGAGGACCTCGCCGGCGTCTCGGTCGAGAATCGCGCCAGGGCCGGCCTCGCCCAGGTGCCGGAGGGGCGCAGCGTCGTCGCCGAACTCACGGTCGACGAGAACCTCAGGCTCGGGGGGCTGCAGCGCTTCCGCGGGCGGCGCCTGACGACGGCCGTCGACGGCATCTACGACCTGTTCGAGCCGCTCGCACGCCGTCGTCGTGCGGCCGGGCACCAGCTCTCGGGCGGTGAACGGCAGATGCTCGCCCTCGGCCGGGCGATCATCGCCGAGCCGCGCGTGCTCCTGCTCGACGAGCCGTCGCTCGGGCTCGCGCCCCGCGTGGTCGCCCAGATCATGGCGGTGCTGCGCACGCTCCGCGACGAGCGGGGCCTCACGGTGCTGCTTGCCGAGCAGAACGTGACGAGCGCGCTCGCCATCGCCGACCACGGGGTCGTGCTGAACCTCGGCGAGGTCGTCGCCGACCGGCCGGCCCGCGACCTCCGCACCGATTCCGCCCTCCGCCACGCCTACCTGGGATTCTGATGGACCGCCTCCTCTTCCTCCTCGCCACCGGCCTCGCCCGCGGCGCGATCTTCGCCCTGTTCGCGCTCGCCCTCGTGCTCATCTGGCGCGCGGCCCGCGTCGTCAACTTCGCGCAGGGCGCGATGGCCGTCGTCGCGACCTACGTCGCCTTCGCCGTCACCGGGCTCACCGGCTCGTACTGGATCGGCCTCGCGAGCGCCCTCGTCGCCGGCGGACTCATGGGCTTCATCGTCGAGCGCGGGGTCATGCGCTTCGCGACGCACGCGTCCCCGCTCTCGGGGGTCATCATCGCGATCGGCGTGGTGATGGTGCTGCAGTCGGCGCTCGGCATCGCGTTCGGGCCGAACGCGCGCCCGATGGAGGCGCCGTTCCCCGAGACGCCCATCGTGATCGGCGGCGTGCCCGTGCTCTCGCCGTACGACCTCTTCGTGCTCATCGTCGCGATCGGCCTCATGGGAATCCTGGCGCTCCTCTTCACGCGCACCTCGCTCGGCCTGCAGCTGCGAGCCTCGGCCTTCGCGCCCGAGGTGTCGCGACTGCTCGGCGTGCGCGTCGCGCGCATGGTCACCGCCGGCTGGGTGCTCGCCTCCGCGGTCGGTGCGCTCGCGGCACTGCTGCTCGTGCCCACGGAGCTCGGACTCAACCCGCACTCGGCCGACATGCTCTTCGTCTCGGCGTTCACGGTCGCCGTGGTCGGCGGACTCGACTCGCCGCCTGGCGCCCTCATCGGCGGGCTCGCCGTCGGCGTGCTCATCAGCCTCGTGACCGGCTACCTCGGTGCGACCGTCGCGCCGATCGCCGTGCTCGTCCTGCTCGTCGGCGTGCTGCTCGTGCGGCCGGGCGGCCTGTTCGCCGCGGCCGAGGCGAGGACCGCATGAACGCCCGCACCGCGGCATCCGGCGCCCCGGTTCCCGGAGCCCCGGCACCCGGAGCCGCGGCATCCGGCGCTCCCGCTCCCAGTCCCGCCGCCCCCGAGACCACGCCCACCACGCCCGCGCCCGCGGGCTCGGGCCCGCTCACGATCAGCCTCCGCGTGCATCGCGGCGAACGCCGGCCCACCTCGCGCCTGCTGCTCACCGCCCTCGTGTTGACGCTCGTCGCGATCGGCGCGACGTTCCTGCTCGACCCGTATCGCAATTACCAGTTCGCGATCATCGCGGCCACGTTCTGCGCGACCGCGGGCCTGACCCTGCTCATCGGCCTCACCGGGCAGCTCTCCCTCGGGCATGCGGCGCTCATGGCCGCGGGCGGCTACGGATACGCCCTCGCCGCCAACGCGCTGACCGAGGCCGGCGTCGACGGCGTGCCCCGCTTCCTGCTCTCGCTCGCCGCCGCGATCGCGGCATCCGCCCTGCTGGGCCTGTTGCTGGGGCTCGCCGCCGCCCGCCTGAAAGGGCCGTACCTCTCGGGCGTGACGCTCGTGCTGGTCATCGCACTGCCGGCGTTCACGGCGGTGTTCTCGGGCGTGTTCCGCGGCGACCAGGGCGTGCAGATCCCGTACGACGGCGTTCCCGAGGTGCTTCGCGCGCTCATCGCCGTCGAGCAGTGGCAGGCGTGGGTCGCGATCCTCGTGGCCGCGGGCGTCGTGACCTGGCTCGCGGTGCTCCGCAACGGACCGGCGGGCCTCCGCATGCGCGCCGTGCGCGACGACGAGACGGCGGCCCGGCTGCAGGGCGTCCGGGCCGGGCGCGTGAAGGTGCTCGCCTTCACCGCGAGCTCCATCGCCGCGGGCGCGGGCGGCGCCGTGCTCTGCTTCGTGACGCAGAGCGTCAGCCCCGGCGCGTACACGCTCGCGTTCTCGCTGCTCCTCGTCGTCGCGGCCGTCATCGGCGGGCTCGGCAGCCTGCTCGGCGCCTTCCTCGGGTCCATCGTCATCGTGATGCTGCCCTGGCTCATCCAGACCGCGACGGGTGCGCTCGACCTGTCGGCGGATGCCGCGCAGCGCCTCACGGGCAACCTCCCGGTGCTCGTGTTCGGCGTGCTGCTCATCGTGGTGACGGCGGCGTGGCCGGGCGGCATCCGGGGAGCACTGCCGAAGCGGATGCCGCGTCGCGGCGCCCCGGCGCCGACGACGCCCGACGCGCCGGACGCACTCGACGCACCCGACGCGCCGACGCCGGACGCGCCGACGCCCGCGGCGCCGACGCCGGACGCGCCGACGCCGGACGCGCCGAC
>NZ_WBIR01000023.1 GCF_009749395.1 Agromyces salentinus | reverse complement strand
GGATCCTTTCAGACCATGCCCCTGACCAATCGCAGCCAGAAACCGCACCGCCGCAGGAGAAGAGAACGACAACACCACGAGCAACAACCTCCAAGAAGGGGTGTTGCATCGATCAATAGAATCCGGGCACGTCTACTGCAACACACATCGATTCCCAAGCAAATGTCCAGTTGGACACATCGGTGATAAGTCCAGTGGGAACTGGACAGTAGCGGCGGACGGGCCGCCGCCCGTTGCGCGCGCCGGCGCCAGTCGAGGGGCGTGGTGCGGCCTCAGCCGCCGAGCACCCCGGCGGGATCGTGCAGCTGCACCCTGGCGCGGCCGCCGGAGGTCTCGCCGAGTGAAGTCGACGCCCACTCGAAGATGCGGGCAGCCGGCTCCCCGACCCTCGTCACCGCCGCGAAGTCGAGCGTGAGCCCGCGTCCGGACTCGAGAATCGGCAGGAGGCGGGTGAGCACCTCCTCGGCGTCGCCGAAGGTGAGTTCGCCGCGCAGGACCGCAGTGACGTCGCCGGCGTCCGCGGCATGCGGGGTCCCCGAGGCGGCGTCCGGCGCGCCCGGGCTGCCGATCGCGATCTCCGCGATCGGCGACAGGGGTGCGTCGCGGTGCTCGAGCATGTGCAGGCCGTGCCGCTCGCTGAGGGACTCGAGCATCGAGATGCCGCGCACGCTGTTGCCGCGGGCGTCCAGCCGCGGGCTGAACGTGCCGATGCCGAACTGCTCGGGCTGGAGCGCGGCGATGCCCCCGCCGACGCCGCTCTTGGCGGGGAGGCCGACGCGGACGAGCCATTCGCCGGAGGCGTCGTACATGCCGCAGCTGGTCATGACCGCGGTCGTCCAGCGCGCCACGTCCTCGCGGACGACGCGTTCGCGAGTCACGGGGTTCACGCCGCCGCCGGCGAGCGTCGCCGCCATGATCGCGAGGTCCCTGGCGTTCACGTTCACCGCGCACTGGCGGAAGTACGCCGTGGTCGCCACGTCGGAGGTCGAGGCGAGCGTGCCGGCGGATCGGGCGAGGTAGGCGAGCGCGCGGTTGCGGTCGCCGGTCGCGACCTCGGACTCGAACACCGCCTCGTCGACGTCGAGGCTGCGCCCCGCGAACGCCGAGAGCCCGGCCCCGATGACCTGGAACTTCTCCTCGGCGCTGTCGCCCCGGATGAGCGAGGACGACACGATCGCGCCCGCGTTGATCATCGGGTTCAGCGGCCGGCCGGTCTGCTCGTCGAGGCTGATGGCGTTGAACGGCTCGCCGCTGGGTTCGAGGCCGACGTGGCGCATCACCTCGGCGAGGCCGTGCTGCTCGAGCGCGAGGGCGAAGACGAAGGGCTTGGACACCGACTGGATCGTGAACTCCGCGGCGCTGTCGCCCGCCTCGTGCACGGTGCCGCGCACGCTCGCGAGGGCGATGCCGAGCTGCTCGGGATCCTGGACGGCGAGCTCCGGGATGTAGGTGGCCACCGCGCCGGACGCCTCGGGCCGGGCGTGCTCGAGCACCGAGTCGAGCACGGCGGCGAACGCCGAGCTCAGTGGAGACGGCGGGTTCTGGGCGATCTCGTCGGCAGGCATGGGCTCAGCCTAGGACCGGGCGACGGCCGCGGCGCGGGGCCCGGGCGCGGCGCGGCGCGGGCGCGCATGGCGCCGTGGGCGTGCCGCTTGCGCCCCCGCTGGATCGCCACGACACTGAACGCACCGCGACACCGAACGCGTCAGCCGGCCGAGGGCGCGGCACGACCGTTGAATCCTCGATCGATATGTGACATATTACTGATGTCGAGATCCGAGACGAGAGCGAAGGAGGCGCCCATGGCCAGCGACGTCGTCATCGTGGGCGCCGGCATCGTCGGCGCGGCCTGCGCCCGCGCGCTCGCCGTCTCGGGACTGCGGGTCACGGTGCTCGAGCGCGGCGCCGCGGCATCCGGCACCAGCGCGAAGGGCGAGGGCAACCTCCTCGTCTCCGACAAGGGACCGGGCGCCGAGCTCGACCTCGCCGTCTACGCCGCGTCCCTCTGGCCGGCCCTCGTCGCGGAACTGGCGGACGAGCTCGGGCCCGCTTTCCCCGAGCTCGAGTACGAGCGCAAGGGCGGCCTCGTCGTGGCCACCACCGAGGCGGGCTCGGCGCCGCTCCTCGCGTTCGCCGCGAGCCAGCGGACTGCGGGCATCGATGCCAGGCCCGTCGCCCTCGGCACCGCCCTCGAACTCGAACCCTGGCTGAATCCCGCGATCACCGCAGCCGTCCACTACCCCGACGACGCGCAGGTGCAGCCCGTGATCGCGACCGAGGCCCTGCTCGCGTCGGCCCGCAACCACGGTGCGATCGTGCGCACCGGGGTCGAGGTCACGGGCGCGACGCGCGACGCAACCGGTCGCATCGTCGGCGTCACGACCACCGACGGCGACGTGGCGGCCGGGGCCGTGCTCATCGCAGCGGGTCCCTGGTCGGGCGAGGTCGCCCGTGCGTTCGGCGTCTCGCTGCCCGTCAGGCCCCGCCGCGGCATGGTGCTCGTCACCACGCGCATGCCGCACCGCGTCTTCCACAAGGTCTACGACGGCGACTACTTCGGTGCGACCCAGTCCTCGGATGCCGCGCTCCAGACCTCGAGCGTCGTCGAGTCCACCGCCGCCGGAACCGTGCTGCTCGGTTCCAGCCGCGAGCAGGTCGGGTTCGACGATCGGCTGCGCGTGGACGTCATCCGCGAGGTCGCGGCGAAGGCCCTGCGCCTCTTCCCGTTCCTCGCGGACGCGTCGATCATGCGCACGTACGGCGGCTTCCGCCCGTTCATGCCCGACCACCTCCCCGTCATCGGCGAGGATCACCGGGCGGCGGGCCTCTGGCACGCGAGCGGCCACGAGGGCGCCGGCATAGGGCTCTCCCTCGCGACGGCCGAGATGCTCGTCGCCCGCATGCGGGGCGAGGCCGCGCCGCTCGACGCGGCCCCGTTCGGCCTCGATCGGCCGACCCTGGCTCCCCACCTCGAGGAGGCCGCCTGATGGCCGCGCGCATCGTCCCGGCGAAGCGGGACCCCATCCGCCCTGCACCGGCGAACCCGATCGTCATCTCGATCGACGGCGATCCCGTCGCCGGCATCGAGGGGCAGACCATCGCCGGCGTCGTGCTCGCGAGCGGCCGGCTGGCCTGGCGGAGGACCTCCGTCGACGGTCGCCCCCGCGGCCTCTTCTGCGGCATCGGCGTGTGCTTCGACTGCATCGTGACCGTCAACGGCGAGCGCGACGTGCGTGCCTGCCAGCGGCGGGCCGGCGACGGCGACGTGGTCAGCAGCCAGCACGACGAGCTTCCCGAGGCGGCACGATGACCGCCGCGACCCCGGCACGCGGGCCCGGACCCGTCCCCACGCCGGCAGGCGCCGCCGCCGGCGCGCGCAGCGTGCTCGTCGTGGGGGCCGGCCCCGCCGGGCTCGCCGCCGCTCGCGCCGCACGCGAGCGCGGGGCATCCGTGGTCCTGCTCGACGCGTCCGACGCCACCGGCGGCCAGTACTGGCGCCACCTGCCGGACTCCCGCCCGTCGGCGAACGAGCGCGTGCTGCACCACGGGTGGTCGACGTACCGCTCGCTGCACGAGGAGCTCGAACGCGACCCCGGCTGCGAGACCGTGCTCGGCGCGCAGGTCTGGGCGATCGAGCGAGCGGATGCCCCCGGCACGGCCGCCCCCGTCGCCGTGCACGTGCTCGTGGGGCCGCCCGACGGCAGCCGCCGCGTCGGCCGCACGTTCCGTCCCGACGCGCTCGTGCTCGCCATCGGCGCGCACGACCGCACGCTCCCGTTCCCGGGCTGGGACCTGCCCGGCGTGTTCACCGCGGGCGCCGCCCAGGCGTTCGCGAAGGGCGAGCGGGTCGCGCTCGGCGAGCGCGTCGTCGTCGCGGGCGCCGGTCCATTCCTGCTGCCCGTCGCGGCGTCGGTCGCCGCGACCGGCGCGAAGGTGCTCGGCGTCTACGAGGCCGGACGCGTGAAGGGCCTCGTGAGGGGCTGGCTGCCGAAGCCGTGGCAGCTCATCGGCGCGGCGAAGAAGGGCGGCGAGCTCGCGGGCTACGTCGGCACGCACCTGCGCCACCGCATCCCCTACGTGACCGGCCGAGCCGTCATCGCCGCGCACGGCACCGACCGGGTCGAGGCCGTCACGATCGCGAGCGTCGACGCCGACTGGGCGCCGATCCCCGGCACCGAACGTCGCGTCGAGACCGACTCCGTGTGCGTCAGCCACGGCTTCACGCCGCGCCTCGAACTGCCGATCGCCGCGGGCTGCGACCTGACCGCCGACCGGTTCGTCCGCGTCGACGAGGGTCAGCAGACGAGTGTGCCCGGCGTCTACGCGGCCGGCGAGATCACCGGCATCGGCGGCGTCGACGCCGCCCTCGCCGAGGGCGAGATCGCGGGGCACGTGGCCTCCGGCGGCAGTGCGCGCGACACCGACCTGGCAGAGGCGATCGGCGCACGGCGCACGTTCACCGGCTTCGCGGCGCGCATCGAGGCGGCGCACGGCATCCGCCGCGGCTGGACGGGCTGGCTCGAGGACGACACGATCGTCTGCCGCTGCGAGGAGGTCCCGTACGGGCGGCTCCGCGAGACGCGCGAGGCCACGTGCGGCAGCGGCCTCCGGTCGATGAAGCTCACGACCCGCGCCGGGCTCGGCATCTGCCAGGGACGCGTCTGCGGGCGCACGGTCGAGGAGCTCCTCGGCGGCGCGGCATCCGACCCTGCGGCATCCGCTCCTGCGGCATCCGCTCCTGCGGCGTCGGGCCCCGCGGCCTCCGTCACGACCGACCGCCGCCCCATCGCCTCCCCCCTCCGCATCGGCGAGCTCGCCGCCGGCCCCGACCTCACCCGCTCCTCCACCACCAGCAACGTCCAGAAGGGACACCCATGACCACGCAGAAGTTCGACCTCGGCGGCGTCGTCGTCGCCACGACCCTCGCCTTCAAGGAGGACGCCTCCGCGCCCGCCGGCCTCGCCGTCGACTACGACCGCTTCGCCGAGCACTGCGACTTCCTCATCTCGAACGGATGCCGCGGCGTCGGCCCCAACGGGTCGCTCGGCGAGTACTCGAGCCTGACCGACGAGGAGCGCCGCAAGGTCATCCAGGTCGCCGTCGAGGCGGTCGACGGCCGGGGGCTCGTCGTGGCCGGCGTGCACGGCGTGGGCTGGCACCAGGCCGTGCAGTGGGCCGAGTACGCCAAGGAGGACGGCGCCGACGGCGTGCTGCTGCTCCCGCCGACCATCTACCGCGCGAACCGCGCCGAGGTCATCGAGCACTACACGCGCGTGAACGAGGTCGGGCTGCCGATCATGCTCTACAACAACCCGTTCGACACCAAGGTCGACTTGACGCCCGACCTCGTCGCCGAGCTCGCCCAGCTCGAGAACGTCGTCGCGATCAAGGAGTTCACGGCCGACATCCGCCGGGTGCTCGAGATCAAGGAACTCTGCGACATCGACGTCATCGCCGGCGCCGACGACCTGCTCTTCGAGTCCCTCGTGGTCGGCGCGACCGGCTGGTTCGCGGGCTACCCGAATGCGTTCCCGAAGGAGGCCGTCGAGATCTACGACCTCGTCAAGGCCGGCCGCATCGAGGAGGCCCGCACGCTCTACACGCAGCTCGTCGCCGTCTTCCGCTGGGACTCCAAGACCGAGTTCGTGCAGGCCATCAAGCTGTCCATCGACATCGCGGGGCAGAGTTACGGTGGACCGACGCGTCCTCCGCGCGGCCCGCTGTCGGCCGAGCACGAGGCGCACGTGCGCCGCGACACGCAGAGGGCGCTCGACTACATCGCGAGCCGCTGAGCCCGCGCTGACGCCGACCGAAGGGCTGGAGGAGGACACATGCGCTCGAACCGGGTCATCTCGGCCGTCGACTCGCACACCGAGGGGATGCCGACCCGCGTCGTGACCGGCGGGGTCGGGGTCATCCCCGGTGCGACGATGAACGAGAAGCGGCTCCACTTCATGGAGCACCTCGACGACCTGCGGCTGTTCCTCATGAACGAGCCGCGCGGGCACGCCGCGATGAGCGGCGCGATCCTCCAGCCCTCGACCCGCCCCGACTGCGACTGGGGCGTCGTCTACATCGAGGTCAGCGGATGCCTCCCGATGTGCGGCCACGGCACCATCGGCGTCGCGACCGTGCTCGTCGAGACCGGCATGGTCGAGGTCGTCGAGCCCGTCACCGAGATCCGCCTGGACACGCCCGCCGGGCTCGTGATCGCGCGCGTCGCGGTGAGCGACGGCCACGCCGACTCGGTCACGATCGAGAACGTGCCGAGCTACGTCGACGTGCTCGACGCCACCGTCGAGGTGCCGGGCTACGGCACGATCCCGTACTCGATGGCCTTCGGCGGCAACTTCTACGCCATGGTCGACCTCGACGCGGTCGGCCTGCCCTACCAGCGCTCGCGCCAGCAGGACATCATCGCCGCGGGCCTCGCCATCATGGCGGCCATCAACGAGACGGCTCCGCCGCGGCATCCGTCGATCGAGGGACTCGACCACTGCCACCACGTCGAGTTCATCGCCCCGGGGTCGGATGCCGCGCTGTCGCGCCACGCCATGGCCATCCACCCCGGCTGGTTCGACCGGTCGCCGTGCGGCACCGGCACGTCCGCCCGCATGGCCGAGCTCTGGGCGCGCGGCGAGCTCGCGCTCGACACCGACTTCGTCAACGAGTCGTTCATCGGCAGTCGCTTCGTCGGCCGCCTGATCGCCGAGACCGAGGTCGACGGGCGCCCCGCCGTGATCCCGACGATCACGGGTCGCGCGTGGGTCACCGGAACCGCGCAGTACCTGCTCGACCCGAGCGACCCGTTCCCGACCGGCTTCCAGTTCTAGCGCCGCACGCCGGCACCCGAGCACCACCCGCAGGAGAGACATGACCCCCGAGCTCGAGACCATCGCCGCGAACGCCGCGGCCGCCGCCCAGCCGTTCGCCGACACGAATCCGCGAGACCGGGCCCGAGCGCTCGTCGCCGTCGCCGATGCGCTCGAGGCGAACGCCGACCAGCTCGTGCCCGTCGCGATGGAGGAGACGGGACTCGCCGAGGCGCGCCTGCGGGGCGAGCTGCGTCGCACGGCCGTGCAGCTCCGGCTCTTCGCGGAGACCATCGCCTCCGGCGCCTACCTCGACGTGCGCATCGACGTCGCCGACCCCGAGTTCGCACTCGGTCCGCGCGCCGACGTGCGCCGCTACCTGGTGCCGCTCGGGCCCGTCGTCAACTTCGCGGCGTCGAACTTCCCGTTCGCGTTCTCGGTCGCGGGCGGCGACACCGCCTCGGCGCTCGCCGCGGGGTGTCCCGTCATCCTCAAGGGCCACCCCGGTCACCCCGAGCTCACGGGGCGCACGGCGGCCGTGGTCGTCGAGGCGCTCGCCGCCGCGGGCATGCCCGACGGGGTCTTCCAGGTCGTCATGGGCCAGGAGGAGGGCGTCGCGATCCTGAAGGATCCGCGCGTGAAGGCCGGCTCGTTCACCGGCTCCATCCCGGCCGGCCAGTTCCTCGCCGGCATCGCCGCCTCGCGCGAGGTGCCGATCCCGTTCTTCGGGGAACTCGGCAGCCTGAACCCCGTCTTCGTCACCGAGGGCGCGCTCGCCGAGCGCCGCGACGAGCTCGTCGCCGGCCTCGTCACGAGCGTCAGCGGGTCGGCCGGCCAGCTCTGCACCAAGCCGGGCTTCGTGTTCGCGCCGACCGGGCACGGCATGGACCAGGGCGTCGCGGATGCCGCGGCATCCGTCGCACCGCACCGCCTCCTGAACCCGCGCATCGCGGAGGGCTACGCGGCCAGGCGCGACGCGATCCTCGCGACCGCCGGCGTGCGACCGATCGCCGAGGGCCGGGTCGAGGTCGACGGCTCCGGCCAGGGCTGGGTCACGCCGACGATCGTCGCCGTCTCCCTCGACGACCTCCTGGCCTCGCGGGAGACCCTGCTCGAGGAGTCCTTCGGCCCGCTCGCCGTGCTCGTCGAGGCCGCGCCGTCGACCGACCTCGCCGCGCTCGTGCCGACGCTGCTCGAGGGCAACCTGACGGCGACCGTGCACGCCGCCGCCGACGAGACCACGCCCGAGCTCCGGGCGCTCGTCCGGGTGCTCACCGAGCACGCCGGGCGCGTGCTGTTCGGCGGCTGGCCGACCGGGGTGGCCGTGACCCCGGCCATGCAGCACGGCGGACCGTGGCCGGCCACGACGAACGACTCCTCGACCTCGGTGGGCTCGGCGGCGATCACCCGCTTCCTCCGACCGGTCGCCTACCAGGGGGCTCCCGAGGCGCTGCTCCCCGAGCCGCTGCAGACCGCGAACCCCTGGGGCGTCCCGCAGGCGATCTCGGGCGCGGGGGAGTCGACCAGGTGGGGCGCCGGGCTCTGACCGCGTGCCCCATATAGCGGCGCGGCGGGGCCTCGCGCAAGGTCTTGCGGGCGTACCGTGCCGAGTGGAACGCTGAAGTTCCCCCTATTCGAAGGAGCATCACATGAGTTTCCTCGGTTTCCTCCTGCTCGGCCTGATCGCCGGTGCCATCGCGAAGCTGATCCTGCCCGGCAAGCAGGGCGGCGGATGGTTCATCACGCTGCTGCTCGGCGTCGTCGGGGCTCTCCTCGGCGGTTGGCTCGGCAGCCTCATCCTCAACCGCCCGCTGACCGAGTTCTGGGACCTCGGCACCTGGCTCCTCGCGATCGCCGGCTCGATCATCGTGCTGCTGATCTACGGCTTCGCCACGCGCAACAGCCGCAGCGCGGCCTGACCCGCGGCACCACCTCACGCGAACGAGCGGATGACGGCGAACGCCGTCATCCGCTCGTTCGCGTTCCGGCGGGCCCGCGCCGCCCAGTGCTAGCGTGAAGGGGCGGACCGGCCGAGCCCCGTCGCACGAGAGGAGACCGACATGGACCACGTCGTCGCACTCCTCCGGCTGATCCAGGGCGTGCTCGAGCCGCAGCTCGCGGGCGATGCGCACGTCTCACTGCTCGTCATCGGCGCACTCGGCATCGCCGCGGTCGCCGTCGTCGTCATCGCGCACCGCGCCGTCCCCGCGCTCGTCGGCGCCGACCCGACCGGCGCCTCCCTGCGGCTGCGCCAGACCGCCGATCCGGGCCGGCTCATCTCCCAGAGCGATCCCGATGCGGCTGGGCGCCCGCGCCCCAGGGCGCCGGGGCGCGGCATCCCGGCCGCGTAGCGACATCCGCCCCTCGACCCGCGCCTGCGGGCTCAGCGGCGACCCCTGCCCTCGCGGCCAGACGGATCCCACCTCCGCTCCCACCGCAAGGACGCCCTGTGAACCTCTACGACTTCCCGCCCATCGCCGCCGTGCTCGACGTCGCATACGCGATGCTCATGGCCATCTCCGACCTGCTCGAACCCCTCGCGGGCAGCGCGAGCGCCGCGCTCGCCGTCGTGCTCGTGACCCTGCTCGTGCGCACGGCGCTCATCCCGGTCGGCATCTCGCAGGCCAAGGCCGAGCGCATGCGAGCGCGGCTCGCACCGAAGCTCGCCGAACTGCAGCGCAAGCACAAGAAGAACCCCGAGCGCCTGCAGCGCGAGATGATGGCGCTCTACGCCGAGGAGGGCACCTCGCCCCTGGCCGGCTGCCTGCCGATGCTCGTGCAGATCCCGGTCGTCGGCGTCATCTACGCGCTCTTCATCCTGCCCGTGATCGCCGGGCACCCGAACGACCTCCTGACGCACACGCTGTTCGGCGTCCCGCTGGGCTCCAGCCTCGCGGGCTCGATCGTCGCCGGGTCGGCGACGCCGGCCACCTGGGCGGTCTTCGGGACGATCGTGCTGCTCATCGCCCTCGTCGGCGAGGTCACGCGTCGCGCGTTCCGGCCCACGCCCGGCGCACCCGCACCGCTTCCGGTGCCGAGCGCGTCGGCCGGAGGCGCCGCGGGCGCCGGCGCGATGTCGCCGGAGGGCCTGGCTCGCATGCAGGGCATGCTCGGGCTCCTGCAGTTCATCACCGCGGTCGTGGCGATGTTCGTGCCGCTCGCCGCGGCGATCTACCTGCTCGTGACGGTCGCGTGGACGCTCGGACAGCGGCTCGTGCTGCGGCGGATGTATCCGGCGGTGCCGCCGCAGACGCCGCCTCCGCTCCCCGCGTGAGGCGGGGCCGGCCGGTCAGGCGCCGGCGAGCTCGGCGAAGCGCCGGAGCAGCAACTGGGGTGCGGTGACGGATGCCGCGGCCAGCCGCTCGCTCACGGCGCGCAGTTCCGCCGCGGGGAAGTACCCGTGGTGGCGGTAGACGTTCGCGCGCGCGATGAACTCGTCCGCGGTGACCTCCGGATGGAACTGCGTCGCGTACACGCCGCTCGCGCCCACCCGGTAGACCTGCACCGGGCACCCGGCGGAGGACGCCAGGAGCGTGGCGTCGGCCGGCAGCCGCTCCGTCGCCTCCTTGTGGCCGACGAGCGCGTCGAACCTGCGGGGGAGCACGCCGGTCAAGGCATCCTCGACGCCGGCGTCGGTGAGGGTGATCTCGACGGCGGCGGCGTCCTCGCCGTGGCGCGTGCCGACGGTGCCGCCCAGCAGGCGCGTGAGCACGCCGATCCCGTAGCAGGTGAAGAGCAGCGGATGCCCGCCGCCGAGGGCGGCCTCCGCGACGCGCGCGAGGTCGTCCTCGACGCGGCGCTGCACCGGATGCTTGTGCTCCTCCGCCGTGGTCACGTTGTACGGGCTGCCGCCGACGACCACGCCGGCGTAGCCCGACAGGTCCGTCGAGGGCAGCGACTCGACGTCGAGGCGCACGTGGTCGAGGCGCTCGGCGCCGACCCCCATGGCTCGCCGCACGGACTCGTACTCGGGGCCGACGGCCTCGATCTCGGGGCGTGCGGAGAGGAAGAGGAAGGGCCGGGAGCCGCTCATCGACCCCTCCTGCGGCTGCGCTGCTTGGCGCCGCCGCCGGTGCGCGGGGCCGGACGAGCCGGCTTGCCGCCCTTCGACTTCGCGCCCTTGCCGCCCTTGCCGGATTTCGCGGCCTCGGCGGCGCGGCGCTCGGCGGCGGCCTTCTTCGCCGCCTTCGCGGGCGAGAGCGCCGGCTCGTCGTCATCGCGTCCGCGCGAGCTCTTCGCCCCGCGGCCGCGGACGACGCCGACGAACTCCTGGATGTCGGCGTCGTCGCGCTCGAGCGTCCAGACGAGCGCGATGCGCGTCGTCGCGGCATCCGTCACCGGGATCGCGACGACGTCCTTGCGCGCGTGCAGCCGGGCGACGCCGTGCGGGACGATCGCGAGGCCCGTGCCGGCGGCGACGAGCTCGATGGTCATCGCCGCGTCGTCCTGCACCGGTGCGACCGGCTCGCCTTCGAGGTCGGCGAGGGTGACGGATGCCTCCTCGGCGAACGGGTGGTCCTTCGCGAGCACGGCGACGGGCTGCTCCTCCCACAGGGGGATGACGTGCAGGCCCTCGTCGTCGACGGGCAGGCGCACGAACGCGACGTCGACCTCGCCCTCGCGCAGGCCCGCGAGTTGGGCCGGCTCCTCGACGCGGAGCGCCTCGAGCGGCAGGTCGGGCCGTCGGTCGTTCCAGGCCCGCAGCCATCGTGCGGGGCTGACCCCGGCGACATAGCGCAGTTGCAGGGTCATCTCGCCCCCTCCTGTACCGCGGAAACGCCCACCACAGGCTATCGCGCCGCGCTGCGCGGTCGCTGCGTGCGGGATCCGGGCGTGCGGATGCCACGCGAGGAGCGGGTCGGCATCCGTCGCCCGGACCCGCCGCCCGGGCCCGCCGCATGCCGCACACAGGTGGACCGGCTAACGTGTGAGGGTGAACGCCTCCCAGTCGATGAAACCCGAGACCGCCGCCAAGAAGCTCGGGATCCTCCTCGACGCGACCCCCGAGGAGTTCCGCGAGGGCGTCGTCACGCGCGACGAGCTCGCGAAGCTGCAGGCCGACCCGCCCGAGTGGCTCGAGACGCTGCGCCGCGAGGGCCCGCACCCCCGCACGGTCGTGGCGGCCAAGCTCGGCATCTCGAACTCGGGCCTCGCCCGCGGCGGCGTGACCGAGCCGCTCACGAGTGCCGAGATCAAGTCCCTCCTCGAGGCGCCGCCGCAGTGGCTCGTGCAGGAGCGCGCGACGCAGGCCGCCGTTCGCCAGGAGAAGATCCGCGTCGCCGACCGCGACAAGGAGCGCGCCGCGCGGTGGGCCGCCGAGGGGCGCACCTCCGGCGGTGGCGGAGGCGGCGCCGGGGTCTGACGCCTGCCCCGAACTCAGGCCGACGTCGCCGAGTCAGGACGTTCTCGCCGGTTCCGTCCTGATCCGCGGCCGTTCGCCTGATTCCGCTGCGTGCCGTGCGTGAGACCGAGCCCGGATGTCGGTCAGGCGGTGTATTGCGCTCGCAGGAACGCCGCGGCATCCGCGAGCTCGAGCTCGGACACCGAGTGGGCGAGTCCCTCGTAGATGCGCTCGTCGAGCGATGAGTGCGCCGGGAGCCAGTCGCGCGTTCGCGAGATCGAGGCGTCCGGGATGACCGTGTCGGCCGTGCCCCGGCCCCAGAACACGGGAAGCGCGAGCTCGGCGAGCCGGGCATCGCCGTCGCCCTCACGATCGCCGGGCAGCACGAAGCCGGCCAGGCTCACGGCGAAGTCGAAGCGCTCGGGGGCACGTCGGAGCAGTTCGAGCGCCATGGCACCGCCCTGCGAGAACCCGAGCAGGCCGACGGGCGCACCGTCTGGCACGACGCGGTCGAGCCAGGCGAGGATCGCGTCGGTCGCGGCATCCGCCCCCTCGATCGAGAGCTCGGCGCCCTCGGCGAGCAGCGGGAACCAGGCGTAGCCGTAGCCGGCGTAGATCGGCGCCCGCACCGAGGCGATGACCGGCTGGAGCGGAAGGTAGGGCGAGAGGCCGAACAGGTCGCCCTCGTTCGAGTTGTAGCCGTGCAGGAGCACGAGGTGCGGACGCCCCGCGCGGTCGGCTGCCGACGCCGACCAGAGCACGGCCTCGTCGTCGATCTTCACTTCGCTCACCCGGCAACGCTACCCCGTGGGGCAGAATCGAGGAATGAGCGTGCGCACCCCCGACCCCGACTGGAACGGCGACGAGCCGGTGAACCAGCCGGCGCCGAACCCGACTCCCGGATGGCTGACCGACATCGAGCTCGCGGAGATCCGCGGCCGGCTGCCGCTGCTCTACGTCGAGGCCGTGCCCGTGCGCGTCGACGGGCTCGGGCAGGTCACCGAGGTCGGGGTGCTCCTCCGCGCCAACGCGGTGGGCGAGATGACCCGCACCCTCGTGTCGGGGCGCGTGATGTTCGGGGAGACCGTGCGCGACGCGCTGTTCCGTCACCTCGAGAAGGACCTCGGGCCGATGGCGTTCCCGCTGCTGCCGGCGAGCCCGGTGCCGTTCACCGTTGCCGAGTACTTCCCCATGCCGGGCATCTCGCCCTTCACCGACGAACGCCAGCATGCCGTGTCGCTCGTGTTCGTCGTGCCGGTGACCGGCACCTGCGAGCCGCGGCAGGACGCGCTCGAGGTCACCTGGATGGCGCCCGCCGACGCGGGTTCCGACGCCGTCGGCGATGAGTTCGAGGGCGGGCGCGGCCTGCTCGTCCGTCAGGCGCTGGCCTCGGTGGGCGTCCTGCGCTGACGCGCGTCGCGGGGTTCGAGCACGACGACCGCGGTCTCGCGGCTGCGTCGCGCCGAGAGGGCCTCGATGTCGTCGCCGTAGGTCTGCCAGGCCGACCACAGGCGTGCGCGCTCCATGCCGACCGCCGGTCGGGCCCGGACCGCACGGTGCCCGGTCGGCAGCACGACCGTGGCGTCCGGGTCGGCGAGCAGGTTGAGCCACCACGCGGGCTCGGGCTCCGCCCACCCGTTCATGGCGAGCGTCACGAGGTTCGGACCGTCCTCGAAGTACGCCACGATGACCGAGCGCTCACGGCCCGTGCGACGGCCCGTCGTTGTGAGGCGCATGGTCCCCCAGCGCTCGGGACGCGGCGGCCAGAGCCCCTTGCGCCCGCCCGTGACCCGGTAGATGCCGCGGTGCACGACCCAGGCGCTGCGCACGAACCAGCGCGGGGGAATCCGGGGCGTGCGCGCCGCCGGGGGTGGCAGCTCTCGAGCAGCGTCACTGTTGCGCGTCTGGTCCATGCGACACCGTCCTCCGCTCGTGGTCGGCGAGCGTTTCCACGGTCGTCGATGACGGATGCGGCGTCAATCGGCCGATCGGCCGAGATGCGCGCCGAGGCGACCAGCGGTCACCGGGTCGATGCGACGCGTCAGCGAACCATCCGGATCTCGTGGATCGTCTCGCCGAGGAACGGCTCGTCGTGCGAGACGCCGTCGGCCGTGAAGCCGTTGCGCTCGTAGAAGTGCACGGCGTGCGTGTTGGCCTCGGGCACCCAGAGGTACGCGGGCTCGTCGCCGAGGGCCGCGTCGAAGAGCTTCTGGCCGATGCCTCGGCCGTGGGCCGAGTCCAGCAGGTGGATGAAGAACAGCTCCCGTGCGCGGGGGGCGTCATCGTCGCGGGCGGGGCCGGCACCGGCGAATCCGACGATCTCGCCCTCGACGAGCGCGGCGACGTGGGTCAGGCCCTCGCCCTGGCTGATCCAGTGCGTCCAGAGTTCGGCCATGCGGCGCGGCGACAGGTTCGCGAGCGTCGCGGCATCGACGAGGGTGTCGTAGTCCTCATGCCAGCACTGGGCGTGGACACGACCGAGCGCCTCGACATCGGAGTCACGGATGGGGCGGATGACGGCTTCGGCAACGACTTCGGTGCTCATGTTCAGAGGCTAAGCCAGGGTGCCGCCAGCGACAAATCGACGCCGCGGGCGGTGCCGTCCGTTGTGCCTCGGCGACAATGTGCGGCCCGCGGACGTCACCGCCGGCGCTACGCCGCCATCTGTGCACGACTCCGGACGCGGCCGACGACACGCCGCGCTGCGGCCGACCGACGCGGCGTGTCCTCGCGCGGATCCGGAATTGCGCACACTCACAAGCACACGCACACGCCGACGCAGCGCACACGCAGACGGCCCCGACGAGCGCGAGCTCATCGGGGCCGTCGAGGCGATGCGGTCGGGCGTCAGCCCTGCGCGCGGCGGTTCGTGCGCGGGCTCTGGCCCACGAGGCTGCCGACGCGGAGCGGCTGCTTCGCGGGGCGACCGGATGCCCCGCGCTGCGCGCCGGACGTCTGGGCGCCGCGGCTGTGGCCGGAACCCTGCTTGGGCGCATTGGCCTTCGCCTCGACGGGGCGGCCGGAGCGGTCGCGACGGGGAGCGCCGGGAGCGACATCCGCCGAACCGGAACCGCCGGTGCCACGACCCCGACGACGGCGTCCGCCGCCCTCGGTGCGGGCCTCGCCGACGGGCGCGCCGTCGCGGGCGGCGCGCTTGCGCTGGGCGTTCGCGCCCTGCGAGCGTCCGCCGCCGCCCTGCTGCTGCACGGCAGCGCGGGGGGCGGGCTTCACGTACGGGGCCACGTCGCCGACGAGCTTGACGACGGAGGGGGAGGTCGCCGTCACGCGCTCGGGCACGACCTGGATCGCGGCCTTGCGGAGCAGGGTCTTGAGGTCCTGCTTCTGCGACGGCAGGCAGATCGTGACGACGTCGCCCTCGCTGCCGGCGCGGGCGGTGCGGCCCGAGCGGTGCAGGTACGCCTTGTGCTCCATGGGCGGGTCGACGTGGATCACGAGCTCGACGTTGTCGACGTGCACGCCGCGGGCCGCGACATCCGTCGCGACGAGGACCTTGGCCGAGCCGTCGCTGAACGCGGCGAGGTTGCGGTCGCGCTGCGGCTGCGACAGGTTGCCGTGCAGGTCGACCGCGGGGATGCCCTGGTCGGTGAGCTTCTTGGCCAGCTTCTTGGCGTGGTGCTTCGTGCGCATGAAGAGGATGCGGCGGCCGGTGCCCGAGGCGAGCGCGGTGATGAGGTCGTTCTTGGCGTCGACGTCCTCGACCTCGAAGACGTGGTGGGTCATCGCGGCGACGTGCGAGGTGGCCTCGTCGACCGAGTGCAGGACCTCGTTGTGGAGGAAGCGCTTGACGAGCTTGTCCACGCCGTTGTCGAGCGTGGCCGAGAACAGCAGGCGCTGGCCCGACTGCGGGGTCTTGTCCATGATGCGGGTGACGACGGGCAGGAAGCCGAGGTCGGCCATGTGGTCGGCCTCGTCGAGCACGGTGATCTCGACGGCGTCGAGGGTCACGAAGCCCTGCTTCATGAGGTCCTCGAGGCGGCCGGGGCAGGCCACGACGATGTCGACGCCGGCGCGGAGCGCGTCGACCTGGCGCTTCTGGCTGATGCCGCCGAAGATCGTGGTCGTGGTCATGCCGTAGGCCTTGGCCAGGGGGGCGAGCACGGCGTCGATCTGCGTCGCGAGCTCGCGGGTCGGGGCGAGCACGAGGCCGAGGGGGCGGCCGGGGCGGCGCTTGCCGCCCGAGAGCTCGCCGCCGAGGCGGGCGGCCATCGGGATGGAGAAGGCGAGGGTCTTGCCGGAGCCGGTCTTGCCGCGGCCGAGCACGTCGCGTCCGGCGAGCGTGTCGGGCAGGGTGTCGACCTGGATCGGGAACGGGCTGGTCTTGCCGTCGGCGGCGAGCGCGGAGACGATGGCTGCCGGGACGCCGAGCGTGCTGAAGGTGGTGTCGGTCATGGGTGCCTTTCGGGGCGCACCGCACGGTGAGGCCGACGTACGCGCGGTCGCAGTGGTGCGTCGGCGTGCGGCGGATCGGCCCGGCGGTGGGAGTGGCGAAGGCGCCGGTCGGCGCATCCGTTCGCCGTATGAGAGTCAACGGGCGCCCTCTGATGAGGCCCTGCCCGGAAAGCGTTTCTACGACGCAGGCGGCGCGTTCATCGCGCACACCGGCCTTCAGCATAGCGGATGCCGCCGGGCCGACGCTGTGAGTCCGTCCCGCGGTCCGGCGGCGACGCCTCGCGGGGCCGCGCTCAGCGGCCGAGTCGCTCGCCGACGGGGATCTCCTCGCGCACCGTGTTGCCCGGCTGGGCGAGCGGGCAGGACCACGAGGGGTCGTACGCGCACGACGGGTTGAAGGCGAAGTTGAAGTCGACGATGAGCGAGTCGCCGTCGGGGCCGGCGCCGAGGTCGGCGCCCTTGACGGTGTCGAGCAGGTAGCGCCCGCCGCCGTACGTGCCGCCGGGCGCGCCGGCGAGCCCGTCCTTCACCGGCAGGAACAGGCCGCTCGCGTACTGTCCGAGTCGCCAGACGTCCAGCGTGCCGAGGTACGGGATCCGCACGGAGCCGAGCAGCGAGAACCGGATCTTGCCGTCGGTGGCGCTGTCGACCGTCAGCTTCTCGGGCTCCTCGGCGGGCCGGACCTCGAGCTCGAAGCGCCAGTCGGGATCGTACGGCGCGACCGTGAGGCCGGTGAAGGACGCGCGGTCGTCGGGCAGCAACGGAGATTGCGGATGCCCCGCGAAGAGCTCGTCGCGGCCCGACTTCCAGAGCTCGTGGCCGGCCGCGGGGTCGTGCGCGCTCAGCTGGCGCACGCCCGCGTAGAGGCCGAACACGCGTCGTCGCCAGTCGGCCAGCTGCAGTGCGGGCAGGGAGTCGGTCATGCGTCGGGGCCTCCGGTCTCGGCGTTCGTCGTGCCCGGGGCATCCGCGGGGCCCGCCGGTTCGTCCGTGCTCATGGCGTCCGCGGTTCCCGGGGGATCGAACGACCACGTGGGGGCGAGCGCGCGCAGGCGCAGCCCGCGCCACTGCCAGAACGCCCAGGTGGGGTACCACGCCACGAGGTCGAGCGCCCCGGCGTGCGCGATCAGCCGGTCGCGGTACAGCGTGCGGCCGCCGGGCAGGGCCGACACCGCCATGCGGTGGTCCCAGCGGTCGAACAGGGCGAAGGGCCCGCTCACGGCGCCGCCGCCGTCGCGCAGCATCCGCACGCCGTCGGGGAGCCCGCCCGGGTAGCCGAGGTCGATGACCTCCTCGCCCACGGGGAACCGGCCGAACGCGCGCGGCTGCAGGCGGTGTCGCCCCGCGGACCACGTGGTCGGAAGTCCGCCGTCCTCCAGCGAGCCGAAGTCGAGCCAGGGTGCGACGACCTCGCGCAGCACCGCCGGGCTGTGCAGCGCCCGCCACGCGGCATCCGGAGTGCACTCGAGCTCGAGCTTCAACATGACCCGCATGAGCCGACCCTACGACCGGCGGATGCCCCGGCCAAGGGCCTTCGGCGGATTCACGGGCGGCAGGGCGGGCGCGCCCGGGTCGGCCGCACGTAGAATCCCGGCATGGCCGACGGACTCTGGTGGGTGCCCTCCGTCGTGGTGCTCGGCATCGCCGCGGTGGCCGCCGCCGGCGGCATCGCAGGCTTCCGCCGGCTCGGCGCGCGACGGGAGCGGGACGCGCTCGAGGCGGGCCGGGCGGACGAGACGCGCGCGAAGTCGATGATCGTGCAGGCGGACTCCGCCCTGCGGGAGGCCCTCGGCGAGGTCCTGTACGTGGAGGCCCAGTTCGACGAGGCCACCGCGGCGGGCATGCGCGACTCCGTCGACGCGGCGCAGCGTCGGCTCCGGGAGGCGTTCCTCCTCCAGCAGCGACTCGACGACGCCGAGCACGAGACCGCGGCCCAGCGGCGCGCCTGGACCGAGCACATCCAAGAGCTCTGCGAGTCGGCGATCGCGACGCTGGCGGCGGCCGATGACGCACTCGAGGCGAGGCGCCGCGACGAGCGTGACGCGAGCGTCGAGGTGCCGCAGTTCGAACGCCGGCACCGTGCGCTGGCCGCGCGGCGCGACGAGGCCGCCGCGATGCTCGGGCGCCTCGACGGGCGGTTCGCGCCCTCGGCCCTCGGCGGTGCGCATACCGCGCTCGACCGGGCCGGTGCCGCGCTCGCCGCCGCATCCGACCGCCTCGGCGCCGCGCAGGTGCGACTCGCCAGGCGGCAGGGCGCGTCCGACCTGACCTCGGCGGCCGCCGGCCGGCTCGAGCGCGCCGAGCACGCCATCGACGAGGCCGAGCGCATCGAATCGGATCTCGAGGCGGCCGGAGCGGATGCGCTGGCGCAGGCCGCCGCACTCGAGGACGACCTGGCCGCCGCGCGCACCGAACGCGACATGGCGGACGACCCGGAGGCGAGGGCCGAGCTCGCGCGCGCCATCGACGCCGCCACCCGCGCCCGCCCCGGGGTGGCCGATGCCGGGCCGCCGGACCCGTTCGCCGCACGTGATCGCCTGCGCGTCGCGCGCGACCGGCTCGAGGTGGCCCGCGCGGGAGTCCGCGCCGCGCAGTCCAGGCTCGACGGGGCGCGCGGCGCGCTCGGCGGCGCCATCGCCATCGCGGAGAGCCAGCTCAGGGTCGCGAGCGACGCCATCGGCCACGGCGGCCGGCGCATCGGGGCCGACGCGCGCACCCGGCTCGCGGAGGCCGAGCGCCAGCTCGTCATCGCCCGGCAGGAGCCCGACCCCGTGGCGGCGCTCGACGCCGCGCGTCGCGCCGCCTCCAGGGCGAGCGACGCGGAGGCGCTCGCCGCGTACGACCTGATGGCCGGTCGCTGAACGTCACGCGCCGGCGCCGCTCCGGCCGCGGCGGTAGCCTGTCGCGGTGAGCGATGCGACGAACGCCCTCGGGCAGGCGAAGTACCAGGTCCGGTTCGACTGGGGCGTCGCCGGTGCGCATCGCATCGCGCCCGGCGCACACGTCGTCGTGCTCGTCGACGCGCTGCCGACCACCACGCAGGCCGTGCTCGCCGCCGAGCGCGGCGAGGCGTACGACCTGTCGGGCCGGGACGACCGTCAGGGCGAGGCCGGCGTCGACGCCGCCGGCACCGAGGCGGCCGCGCTCGCCGAGGCCCTCGCCGCGAGCGAGGCGGTCGTGCTCGCGGCGTCCCTGCGCAACCGCGAGGCCGTCGCCCGGCGCGTGCTGGCGCTGCAGGAGGCGCGCGGCGAGCGCATGTTCGTGGCCGTCGTCGCCGCCGGCGAGCGGGGCGGGGCCGATGCGCCGTCGCCGGACGCCGGCATCCGCTTCGCCATCGAGGACCAGCTGACCGCCGGTGCCGTCATCGACGCGCTCATGCGGCTCGGAATCGACCACACGTCACCTGAGGCTGCCGTGGCGTGCGCCGCGTTCGAGGGCCTGCAGCACGCTGCGGTGCACCTGATCGGCGCCTCCGGCAGCGGCGTCGCACTCACGGATGCCGGCCGCAGGGCGGAGGCCCGCCAGGCGACGCAGCGCGACGTGACCGACGTCGTGCCCGTGCTGCGCGACGGGGTGTTCTCGGCGTAGCCGCGGGTCAGGCCGCGGCCTGCTCCTCGAGCCGGGGCACGGCCTTGCCCGCCTTGCGGGCGCGATGCGCGCGCACCTTGGCCCGGTTGCCGCACCGCTGCATCGAGCACCACCGACGGGTGGCGGCACGCGACGTGTCGAGGTAGACCATGCGGCAGTCGGTGCCGTCGCATTCGCGGAGCCGGCCCTCGTTGTCGGGGGAGAACACGTCGACCGCGTCCCGCGCGATCGTGGCCAGGGCCTGCGACACCGTGTGCACCGAACGGCCGGCCTGGCGCGTGCCGCCGCCGAGCGTGGGCGGGATGTCGGGCGTCGCCGCGTAGAGGTTCACGACGTCGATGTCGGTGCCGCGCAGGACCTCGCCCACGGCGGCGGAGCGCGCCATGCGGGCGATCGCGTCGCGGAGGGCGACGGCGTCGAAGAGGTCGCGCGATCGTGCCGCGCCCATCTGCACGGGGAACCGCTCGCGCAGCCACTCGGTCAGGTCGTCGGGGGCGTGCAGCCGCTCATGCTGGGGGCCGCCGTCGGTCGTGCCCTGGTCGCCCAGCGCACCCGTCGTCGCGAAGTCGAGGGCGAAGGATCCGGAGTCGAACCACCACCGCACGCCCTCGGGGGAAACGAGCCATTGTCCGACGGGGATCGCAACGGTTGAGACGGGCACCCGGCAATGCTAGCGGTCGCCGGCACGTCGCAGGACCGGCTGTGGATGCCGGAGGGCCCGGCCACGGCCGCGCGATGCCGCCGTGCGCGAGCGGAACATTCCCGACGGCGCATACGGCGTGGCCGCCGACCGGGCATCGGCCTCAGCCGGCGCTCGCGCTCGCGGCGCGGCGGCGCACGGCCGCCGTGATCTCCCGGCGTCGCCAGACGATGAGGTTCGCGTGGTCGAAGCCGCGGTGGCAGACGCCGCAGCTCAGCGGCCGCGACGGCTCGCGGTACCTGAAGTGCTCATGCCCGGCGGGGCAGCGGCCGACCCAGGGCGCGAGTTCGTGAGCGACCTCGCCGTCATGCGTTCGGCGACCGACGTAGCCGAGCTCGGCGGCGACTCGACGCCATTTCGGCCCGTGCCCGGCGCGCGGACCGGCCACGGCGTGGGCGACCTCGTGCAGCAGGATCTGGTGGATCTCGTCGTCGTCGTAGCGGGCGGCGAGGTACCGCGACACCGAGATGCGCTTGGACGTGAAGTTGCAGAGTCCGGCCCGCTTCTTCGCGTGATCGAAGCCGAAGCTCCAGACGGCCGGATCGAGGTGCAGGGCGATGAGCGCATCGGCCCACCGTCGCACCCGTTCGAGATCCGCCATGACATGAGAATAGCCCCGGTGACGTCTCGATCGGGAGGTCTCAGCCCGCGGCGAGCCGCACGCGGAGGAGGCGGTCGTCGCCCTCGATGGGGCTCCCGCGGCCGTCCGTGTTGTTCGTGAGGACCCACAGCTCGCCGTCGGGACCGGCCACCGCGTCGCGGAGTCGCCCGAACTCGCCGACGAACGCGGCCGCCGCCTCGGGCGCGCCCGAGCTCGCGGGCGCCGCGACCCAGAGGCGTTCACCGCGGAGCGCGGCGAGGAAGAGCGAGTCGCCCATCACGGCGAGTCCGCTGGGGCTCGCCTCGGCCGTCGACCACTGCAGCACGGGGTCGAGGTACCCGGCCGCGCCCGCCCGACCCTCGACCACCGGCCAGCCGTAGTTGCCGCCGGGCTCGATGAGGTTGAGCTCGTCCCACGTGTTCTGCCCGAACTCGGCCGCCCAGAGCCGACCGTCGTCATCCCAGGCGAGGCCCTGCGGGTTCCGGTGCCCGAGCGAGTGGACGAGCGTGCCGAACGGGTTGCCGGGCGCCGGCGCCCCGTCGGGCGTCATCCGCAGGATCTTGCCCGACAGCGAGTCGGGATCCTGCGCGGCGTCGCCGTCGCCGCCGTCGCCGACCGTCGCGTACAGCAGGCCGTCGGGCCCGAACGCGAGGCGTCCGCCCTGGTGGTTCGAGGCTCCGCGCGGGATCCCGGCGAGCACCGTCTCGGGCGCCCGGACGCTCAGCGATCCGGGAGCGCCGCTCAGCGGCATCCGCACGATGCGATTCTCGGATGCCGCGGAGAAGTAGGCGTAGACGTGCCCGCCGGCGCCGCCCGCCCCGGGCAGGTGGGCGAGGCCGAGGAGCCCGCCTTCGCCGCCGGGCACGACGTCCGCGACCGTGCCCGCCACGCGGAGCGACCCGTCGGCCGATACCTCCACGATGCGGGCGGTGTCGCGTTCGCTCACGAGCACGCCCCCGTCCGGGAGCCGCAGGATCGACCACGGCGCCTGCAGTCCCTGGGCGATGGTCTCGACGACGCCCGTCGGGCGGAGCACGACCGGTGCGGGCTCGGGAGTCGGCGACGCTTCGGGAGCCGTCTCCGTCGCGCTCGCCGACGGCGACCCGGGCGGGCTCGAGGGCGGTGCGGTCCGCTGCGCGGCGGGCGAGCATGCGGCGAGCGCTGCGACGAGGAGCACGGCGAAGGCCGAGGTCGCGCCCGCACGAGCTCGGACGGTCGCCCGACGGGCGCTGCGGGAGGCGGAGGCGGTGCGCACCTCCCCAGTCTGCGGCCCGCTTGGGCAGAATGGAACGCATGCAGCCGACGATCGACCTCAACAGCGACCTCGGCGAGAGCTTCGGGGCCTGGCACGTGGGCGACGACGAGGCGATGTTCCGGGTGGTCACGAGTGCGAACGTCGCCTGCGGGTTCCACGCCGGCGACGCGGTCACGATGGCCCGCAGTGCCGCCGCCGCCGCGCGCGAGGGGGTCGTGCTGGGGGCGCACCCCGGGTATCGCGACCTCGTCGGCTTCGGGCGGCGCGCGCTCGAGACGAGCCCCGACGAGATCGCCGCGGAGCTCCTCGTGCAGCTCGGCTCGCTCGACGGCGTCGCCCGTGCCTCGGGCATCCGCGTGCGCTACGTCAAGGCCCATGGCGCCCTCTACCACCGGCTCGCGACGGATGCCGCGGCGGCTCGCGCGTTCGCCGAGGCCGTCGCGGTGTACGACCCGACGCTGCCGGTGCTCGGCCCGCCCTCGAGCGAGATCGAACTGGCCGCGGACGCCGCGGGGCTGCGCTTCGCTCGCGAGGCGTTCGTCGATCGGGGGTACCTCGCCGACGGCTCGCTCGTGCCGCGCGGGCAGCCGACCTCGATCGTCGACGACCCCGCGGCGGCCGCCGATCGTGCGCTCGAACTCGCCGAGACGGGCTCCATCACGGCCGATGACGGCAGCCGTGTCGAGCTGCGACCCGACTCGCTCTGCCTGCACGGGGACACTCCCGGGGCGGCCGTCATGGCCGCCGCGGTGCGGGCCGCGCTCGAGCGCGCCGGCGTCGAGATCCGGGCGTTCGCGTGAGCCGCCGGCTGCTGCCCAGCGGCGAGTCCGCCCTGCTCGTCGAATGCGACTCGCTCGAGGAGGTGCTCGCCCTCCACGATGCGCTCGAGGAGGCGCGGCCGCCGGGCGTGGTCGAACTCGTCCCCGCTGCGCGGACCCTGCTCGTCTCGGTCGATCCCGAGCGGATGCCGCTGGAGTCGGCCGCGACCTGGATCCGTCGGATCCCGGCCGAGGCGGGGTCGCGGGTCGCCGGGGCGCACGCCGAGCCCATGCGCATCCGGGTGACCTACGACGGGGCCGACCTCGCGGCGACCGCGGCGCTGCTCCACATGTCGGTGGACGCCCTCGTCGCGCGCCACTCGGGCATCGAGTGGCGGGTCGCGTTCGTGGGCTTCGCGCCGGGGTTCGGATACCTCGTGAGCGAGGACTGGCCCCACGAGGTCCCGCGGCTCGAGGCGCCGCGTCCCCGCGTGCCCGGCGGGTCCGTCGCGGTGGCGGGGGCGTTCGGCGGCGTGTACCCGCGGCAGAGCCCGGGTGGATGGCGCCTGCTCGGTCGCACCGACGCGCCGCTCTGGGATCCGGCCGCCGCCGAGCCCGCGGTGCTCGCACCCGGTCGCCGCGTGCGGTTCGAGCCGACGCGATGACCACCTCCAGCCGTCCGTCGCGCCTCACGGTCGAGGCGCCCGGCGCCTCGACCCTCGTGCAGGATCTCGGCCGGCCGGGGCTCGCCCACCTCGGGGTGCCGGCCTCCGGTGCGCTCGACCGGGGAGCGCTCACCCTCGCGAACCGGCTGGTCGGCAACCCCGACGCCGCCGCGGCCCTCGAGATCGCCATGGGCGGGTTCCGCTCGCGGTTCGCGGCCGAGACGTGGTTCGCCGTGACGGGAGCGTGGGGCGACGTGCGGCTCGACGGACGCCGCATCGCGCCCTACACGGCGGCGCGGGCCGCCGAGGGCGGCGTGCTCGAGCTCGCGCCGCCCGAACGCGGCATCCGGTCCCTCCTCGCCGTTCGGGGCGGCATCGACGTCCCGGCGGTGCTCGGCTCCCGCTCGCGCGACACGCTCTCCGGACTCGGCCCCGACCCGGTGCGGGCCGGCGACGTGCTGCCGATCGGGGCCGCGCCCGCGGCATCCGTGCCCCTCCTCGATCACGAGGCGGCGTTCCCTCCGCCGTCGGGCACAGTGACGCTCTCGCTCCTTCCCGGTCCCCGCGCCGACTGGTTCACGGATGCTGCGCGCCGAGGGCTGTTCGATGGGGCGTGGCGCATGTCCGACCAGGCCGATCGCATCGGCGCGCGGCTCGTCGGCGATGTGCTCGCGCGCCGGGTCGACGGGGAGCTCGCGAGCGAGGCGACCGTGCCGGGGTCGGTGCAGGTCGCCGGCGACGGGCGACCGACGATCCTGCTGGCCGACCGGCCGGTCACCGGCGGCTATCCCGTCATCGCGGTGGTCGCCGCGGCCTCGCTCGACCGGCTCGCACAGGTGAGACCCGGTCAGGAGCTGCGATTCCGCCACGCCTGAACTACCGGAAATTACTCTTCACATTGGGCAGCAAAACTGGAAGTATCTTCCACACTGGACCAATGGAGGACCTGCGATGCCCATCGAGAACGCCACTCCCGCCGCTGCCGATGCCGATGCGATGCCGGATGCGGCGGTCGGATCCCCATCGCAGGGTCTCGCCCGCCGCGGGTTCCTGACGCTCGCGGTCGCCGGGGCGGCGGCATCCGCCTTCACCGTGACCGTCGGCACGCTGGCACCGCCCGCGGCGCGCGCGGCAGGCCTCGACGACGCGAACGTCGCCGTCGGGCCGCGCAAGCGCGAGCTCCGCGCCATGTGGATCTCCTCGGTCGTGAACATCGACTGGCCGAGCCGAACCGGCCTCACGGCCGTTGAGCAGCGCGCGGAGTTCCTGCACTGGCTCGACGTGGCCGAGCAGTTCCGGCTGAACGCGGTCTTCGTGCAGGTGCGACCCGCCGCGGATGCGTTCTGGCCGAGCCCGCTCGAGCCGTGGTCGCAGTACCTCACCGGCGTGCAGGGCCGGGACCCGGGCTACGACCCGCTCGCGTTCATCGTCGAGGAGGCGCACCGGCGCAACCTCGAACTGCACGCCTGGTTCAACCCGTACCGGGTCTCGATGCAGGCCGACCCGTCGCAGCTCGTGCCGGAGCACCCCGCACGCGTGCACCCGGAATGGGTCTGGCCGTACGGCGGGAAGCTCTACTTCGACCCGGGGCTGCCCGAGGCGCAGGAGCACATCCAGCAGGCGATCATGCATGCCGTCGAGCACTACGACCTCGACGGCGTGCACTTCGACGACTACTTCTACCCCTACCCGGTCGCCGGTGCCACGATTCCGGATGCCGCGACCTACGCCGCGCACGGCGGCGGCTTCGCCGACATCGCCGACTGGCGACGGCACAACGTGGACACCTTCGTGCAGTCGATCTCCGAGCGCATCAAGGCCGCGAAGCCGTGGGTGAAGTTCGGCATCAGCCCGTTCGGCATCTGGCGCAACGCCGCGACCGATCCGGCGGGCTCGGCGACCGGTGGGTCGCAGTCGTACGACCTCCAGTTCGCCGACACCCGCAGGTGGGTGCTCGAGGGCTGGCTCGACTACATCAACCCGCAGATCTACTGGCAGTTCGGGCTCGCGGTCGCCGACTACGCGGCGCTCGTGCCCTGGTGGGCGGACGTCGCCGCGGCATCCGGAACGCACCTCTACATCGGGGAGGCGCTCTACAAGGTCACCTCCGGCGTCTTCAGCGACCCCGCGGAACTGTCGAACCACCTCGCCTTCGACCGCGAGCTCGATGCCGCGGGCCGGCCCGTGCACGGCAACGTCTACTTCTCCGCCAAGCACGTGCCCGCGGATCCGCAGGGCTCGATGTCACTCGTGCGGGACCGCCACTACTCGGCTCCGGCGATCGTGCCCGCGATGCCCTGGCTGCCGGCGACGCCGGTTGGTGCACCGGTGCTGGCACGCGCGGCCCGTTCCGATGACGGCGTGCAGCTCGCCTGGCTCGACGCGGAGCGGCCGAACCGGCGCGCGACGTCGTTCGCGGTGTACCGGGTCGAGGGTTCCGCGGACGCCATCGACGTCGAGCACGCCGCCAACCTCGTCGCCACCGTGCGCGCCGGTGACGGGGTGCGGCAGGAGTGGGTCGACGCGACGGCCGACCCGGGCCGGACGTACACGTACGCGGTCACGGCGCTGGACCGGGTCTGGAACGAGTCGGCGCCGAGCCGCGTCCGCGAGGTCGACGCCGGCTGAGAGCGCGGGGGCCGACCGAGGTTCGGCGCCGGCGCTCAGCGCTTGAGGAAGATCGAGCGCGCCGGCGGAGGAGAGGGCACCGCGGTGGCATCCGTCACGACCGGGGCGCCCGCGATGAAGTTGACGAGCTCGGCGCCATCGACCATGCGCGCCGGGGCCGGATCGCTCGCGAGCCGCCGCGGCAGGCCGGCGAAGGGCAGCTCGGCGTTCGAGGCGTACATGACGACGTTGCCGAACCGGCGGCCCTTCAGCATCGACGCGTCGGCGGCGATGGCCACGTGCTCGAACAGGTGCGCGAGGGTCGCCGCCTGCGACCTGGCGAAGGCCAGGCCGGTGCCGTCGGCGACGTTCGCGACCGCGATGCCCTGCGGGGCCATGCGCCTGGCCAGCAGTTCGTAGAACTCGACGCTCGTGACGTGCGCCGGGGTGCGCGAGCCCGAGAAGATGTCGACGACCGCGATGTCGACGGCGCCGTCGAGTCCGGCGGGCAGCTTCGCGAGCACCTCGCGCGCATCGCCGTGGCGTACGCGCACCTGGGCCCCGCGCGGCATCGGCAGGTGCTCGCGCACGAGGTCGACGAGTTCGGACTCGAGCTCGATCACCTGCTGGCGGGAACCGGGGCGAGTCGTCGCGACGTACCTCGGCAGCGTGAGCGCGCCGCCGCCGAGGTGCAGCGCGGTGATCGCCTCGCCCTCCGGACGCACGAGGTCGACCGCGTGCCCGATGCGGCGCACGTACTCGAAGCCGAGCCAGTCGGGGCGGTCGAGCTCGACGTGCGACTGGGGCGTGCCGTCGACGTAGAGGGTCCACGATCCCGGCACCTGGCGGGACTCCTCGAGGTGGGCGAGGTGGCCGCTCACCGAGAGGCGGCGTTCGAGGTCGGGGTCGGAGGGCACGGATGCCACGCTACCGCGCACGCCTCAGCAGGCGCCCCAGAGCACGAAGTCGAGCCGGTCGCCCTCGAGCACGGTCGCCGGGAACGGGCCGCCGGCGGCGAGCGCGCCGGCGAGGTCCACCGGCATGGAGCCCGGCGCGGCGACGAGCACCGCGTTGCCCTCCTCCGACCCGTCGAGCACGGCCGTGTCCCCGGCCGCGAGCAGCCCGCCGCCGGGTGCGGCCCTCGCGAGCGCGCGCGCCGCCGTACGGAGACGCGCGAGCCCAGCGGCATCCGCGATGTTGACGACCACGAGCCCGCCCGGCCGCAGCAGCGCGAGGCAGGCGCCGAGGAAGGCGGGATCGTCGACGAACGCGGGTGCGTCCAGATGCGTGTAGAGGTCGACGATGACGAGGTCGAACCGCTCTCGTCGTGCGGCAGCCTCCCGCACGGCATCCTGGGCGTCGGCGACGCGCACCTCGATGCCGGATGCCGCGGGCCAGGGCGCCCTGGCCCGCACGACCGCGACGAGCTCGGCGTCGAAGTCGACCACGACCTGGCGCGAGCGCGGACGCGTCGCAGCCACGTAGCGGGGGAGCGTGAGGGCGCCGCCGCCGAGGTGCAGCACGTCGATCGGGGCGCCCCGTTCTCCGTGGTGGTCGATGACGTGCCCGACCCGGCGCACGTACTCGAAGAAGAGGCGGGTCGGGTCGGCGAGGTCGACGTGCGACTGCGCCGAGCCGTCGACGAGCAGCGTCAGGCCGCGCGGACTGAACACGTCGGACTCGAACTCGATGCGGGGTGCGGGCTCCACGCGAGCATCGTCCCACGCGTGCGGGTGGGCGCGCGCGGTCATGTGGGCGCGGTCGAGCGGGCGCGGCGGCTCGCGTCTCGACGCGTCAGCCCGGAAGCGACCCGCGCCGGGCCTCGAAGGCGTCGAGCGCGGCGTGCAGCAGCGCGTCGCGATCGAGCCCGGTCGCCGCCGAGAGCGCCTCGATCCGTTCATCCAGTGCCGAGCGAGCGGATGCCGCGTCCGGCCCGCCCGCGGCGTCCGGGGGCGTGGGTGCGGGGCGGTCGCGGAGCAGGAGGGCAACGACGGGAAGCACGATCGTGCCGAGCGCGTCGAGGATGGCGATGACGCCGAACCACCGCCAGTACGTCTCGCCGTCGGGGCCCGGGATCGCCCAGTCGGTCAGGATCGGCAGGATCAGCATCGCCGCGACGATCGCGATGGCCGAGAGCGTGATGGCGAGCGCGATGCGCACGACCCGGCGGCGCCGCCCCGACAGCAGGAGGAGCAGGTTCGCGTGGGCGAGGCTCGCGGCGAGGATCGATGCGACGCCGAACCAACGCCAGGCGTCGCCCACCCAATCTCCCACGTCCACGGTCCACGGGGTCCACACGACCACGAGGCCGAGCAGCAGCGCGACGGCGCTCGTGACGAGCCCGACGAAGCCGACCGCCCGAACGGGCCGCCCGATCACGGTCAGATGGCAGAGGGCGAGGATGCTCGCGCCGGCGATGACGAGCGTCGTCAGCAGCACCCGGCCCTGCACCTCGCCGAACTCACCGCTGAGGAGGGTCACGATGCCGATCACGGCCGTGATCGACAGGGAGGCCACGAGCACGATGATGGCGATGCGCCGGTAGCCCCGCACGGCCTGCCGGCTCGTCGCCGTCGGTGCGTCAGGCCGGTCATCCGGTGCATTCGCGCTCATGCGGACCTCCTCGTCGTTCCGCTCAGGATAGGGGCGGCCGGGCCTCAGTCGCAGCGTTCGTAGCGGTGCCCCGCGTCTCCGGCCGGGGCGAGGTCCCGATCGCGCAGGATCATCGTGGGCGCCCGGTCCTCGAGCGAGCAGGCCTCGGCGAGCGTGAGCCCGGCCTCGTCCAGCGCCTCGGGGTACTCGACCTGCAGGAGGTGGTCGCCGTAGACGGCCGTGTAGTCGCCGCATTCGTCGAAGGCGGCGCACTCCTCGCTGATCGCGAAGTCGAAGCCGAGCTCGTCGTGGGCGAACGGGGCGATCTCGGCCGCGTTCTTCTGCCCGATCGCGAGCCCCGCCTCGTGGGCGAGGGCGACGTACGCGGCGGCGAGCGCGTGCGCTCCCGACCTGTCGATCTCGGGGAACCGCGTCCAGGTGTCCAGGTTGTCGATCTCGACGGCGTCGTAGCCTGCCGCCGCGCAGGACGCGATGACCGGTCCGAGGACCTCGAGGATGCCGGCGCGCTGCGACTCGGTCGACGGATCGAGGACGAGTTCATCGGGCCAGGCGGGGTCCCTCACGAACCCGTCGTCCCCATCCCCGAGCAGCAGGTCGCTGCGCTCGAGCCACGCGTCCTCCTCGCCGGGCTGGGTCTGGAAGCCGTTCACGTAGCAGATGCCGTAGGCGCCCGACGGCGGCGGTGCCGAGGCGTCCCTGACCACGACGTCGGGGTCGAGGTGCCCGTCCGCCGTCTCGACCCGCTCGGAGGGGCCGCCGAGCTGGTAGTCGAAGACGCCGTGCGTCGGCGGCAGCTCGATCGCCCGGCCCTCCTGCCCCGCGTGCGGGCTCGCGGGAGCTGCTGCCGGCGGGGTCGTGGAGCAGGCCGACAGGACGAGCGACACCGCCGCCACCAGCACGATCAGACGGCTCATGCGCCCCATCCTGCCCCGTTCCAGGGCGGCTTCGAGGCCGCAGTCCCGCGCCTCGCGGCATCCGGAATCTGGGTTATACCTGAGACCCGCGAACAAATCAAGAATCGACTGGACATGGCGCGTCGCGAAGTATATGGTTAACCTTTGCGCTCCCAGACCCACTATGCCTTCATATTGCGGTCGGCTTCGCATGTCGGGTTCATCCCCCGGCATCGGCACGCGTCTCGGGGCAATTCTCTCCGCTACCGACAGTGAACCGGCCCGACGGGGCCGATGGAGGTTATTCACTTGGCTGCTGCGCGCAACGCGACCACGCCCACTCCCAAGAACGGACGCGGTGCAAGCCGTCTCTCGTTCGCCAAGGTCACCGACACCCTCACCGTACCCGACCTGCTCGCCCTGCAGACCGAGAGCTTCGACTGGCTCGTCGGCAACGATGCGTGGAAGGCACGCGTCGAGGAAGCTGTCGAGGCCGGCCGCAAGGACCTGCCCGAGGCCACCGGACTCGAGGAGATCTTCGAGGAGATCTCCCCGATCGAGGACCTCGGCGAGACCATGCAGCTCTCGTTCACGAACCCCGAGCTCGAGCCGCCGAAGTACACGATCGACGAGTGCAAGGAGAAGGGCAAGACCTTCTCCGCACCCCTCTACGTGAACGCCGAGTTCATGAACCACCTCACGGGTGAGATCAAGACGCAGACGGTCTTCATGGGCGACTTCCCGCTCATGACCGCGCGCGGCACGTTCGTGATCAACGGCACCGAGCGTGTCGTCGTCTCCCAGCTCGTGCGTTCGCCGGGTGTCTACTTCGAGCGCACGCCCGAGAAGACGAGCGACAAGGACATCTACTCCGCTCGCGTCATCCCGAGCCGTGGTGCCTGGCTCGAGTTCGAGATCGACAAGCGCGACCAGGTCGGCGTCCGCATCGACCGCAAGCGCAAGCAGTCGGTCACCGTCTTCCTCAAGGCCCTCGGCCTGACGAGCGAAGAGATCCTCGAGCAGTTCGCCGGCTACGAGTCCATCGCCCTCACCCTCGAGAAGGACAACATCCTCACGAAGGAAGAGGCGCTCAAGGACATCTACCGCAAGCTCCGTCCGGGCGAGCAGGTCGCCGCCGAGGCCGCGCGTGCGCTCCTCGACAACTTCTACTTCAACCCGAAGCGCTACGACCTCGCCAAGGTGGGTCGCTACAAGATCAACAACAAGCTCGGTCTCGAGGCGCCCCTCACCGACTCGGTGCTGACCGTCGAGGACATCGTCGCGACGATCAAGTACCTCGTCGCCCTGCACGACGAGCGCACCACGCTGCCCGGCCGTCGCAACGGCAAGGACGTGGAGCTGCGCCTCGACGTCGACGACATCGACAACTTCGGCAACCGTCGCATCCGCGCGGTCGGCGAGCTGATCCAGAACCAGGTCCGCACCGGCCTGTCCCGCATGGAGCGCGTCGTCCGCGAGCGCATGACCACGCAGGACATCGAGGCGATCACCCCGCAGACCCTGATCAACGTGCGACCCGTCGTCGCCGCGATCAAGGAGTTCTTCGGCACGTCGCAGCTCTCGCAGTTCATGGACCAGAACAACCCGCTCGCGGGCCTGACCCACAAGCGTCGCCTCTCGGCGCTCGGCCCCGGCGGCCTCTCGCGAGACCGCGCCGGCGTCGAGGTCCGTGACGTCCACCCCTCGCACTACGGCCGCATGTGCCCGATCGAGACCCCTGAAGGCCCGAACATCGGCCTGATCGGCTCGCTCGCGTCGTTCGCGCGCATCAACTCGTTCGGCTTCATCGAGACGCCGTACCGCAAGGTCGTCGCCGGCAAGGTCACCGACGAGATCGAGTACCTGACCGCCATGGAGGAGACCGGAGAGGTCATCGCCCAGGCGAACGCACCGCTCAAGTCCGACGGGCACTTCCAGGAGGACCGCGTCCTCGCCCGGAAGACCGGCGGAGAGGTCGACCTCATCCCCGCCGACGAGATCGGCTACATGGACGTCTCGCCGCGCCAGATGGTGTCGGTCGGTACCTCCCTCATCCCGTTCCTCGAGCACGACGACGCGAACCGCGCCCTCATGGGTGCCAACATGCAGCGTCAGGCGGTGCCGCTGCTCCGCAGCGACTCGCCGTTCGTCGGCACCGGCATGGAGGGCTACGCGGCCATCGATGCCGGTGACGTGGTCACCGCCGACAAGGCGGGCGTCGTCACCGAGGTCTCGGCCGACTCGGTCACCGTGCAGCTCGACCAGGGCGGAACGCAGACGTACTACCTGCGCAAGTTCGACCGCTCGAACCAGGGCACCTCGTACAACAACCGCGTCGTCGTCACGGCCGGTGAGCGCATCGAGGTCGGCGAGGTCATCGCCGACGGTCCCGCGACCGACAACGGCGAGCTCGCGCTCGGCAAGAACCTCCTCGTGGCGTTCATGCCGTGGGAGGGTCACAACTTCGAGGACGCGATCATCCTCAGCCAGAACCTCGTGAAGGACGACGTGCTCTCGTCGATCCACATCGAGGAGTACGAGGTCGACGCGCGCGACACGAAGCTCGGCAAGGAGGAGATCACCCGTGACCTCCCCAACGTCAGCCCCGACCTGCTCGCCGACCTCGACGAGCGCGGCATCATCCGCATCGGTGCCGAGGTCCGCCCCGGCGACATCCTCGTGGGCAAGGTCACGCCGAAGGGCGAGACCGAGCTCTCCGCCGAGGAGCGACTGCTCCGCGCGATCTTCAACGAGAAGAGCCGCGAGGTCCGCGACACGTCGCTGAAGGTGCCCCACGGCGAGCGCGGAACCATCATCGCCGTCAAGGAGTTCTCCTCCGAGAACGACGATGAGCTCGGCTCGGGCGTCAACCAGCGCGTGGTCGTCTACATCGCCCAGAAGCGCAAGATCACCGAGGGCGACAAGCTCGCCGGCCGCCACGGCAACAAGGGCGTCATCTCGAAGATCCTGCCGGTCGAGGACATGCCGTTCCTCGCTGACGGCACTCCGGTCGACGTCATCCTGAACCCGCTCGGCATCCCCGGTCGAATGAACTTCGGCCAGGTGCTCGAGACCCACCTCGGGTGGGTCGCCAAGCAGGGCTGGAAGGTCGAGGGCAACCCGTCCTGGGCCAAGAAGCTGCCGAAGGACGCGCACGAGGCCGCCCCCGGCACCAAGGTCGCGACCCCGGTGTTCGACGGTGCCTTCGAGGAGGAGATCGCGGGTCTACTCGACTCGACGCTCCCCAACCGCGACGGTGAGCGCCTCATCGACTCGACCGGCAAGACGCACCTCTTCGACGGTCGCTCGGGCGAGCCCTTCCCGTACCCGGTCTCGGTCGGCTACATGTACATCCTGAAGCTGCACCACCTCGTCGACGACAAGATCCACGCGCGCTCGACGGGCCCGTACTCGATGATCACCCAGCAGCCGCTCGGTGGTAAGGCGCAGTTCGGTGGTCAGCGATTCGGTGAGATGGAGGTGTGGGCCCTCGAGGCCTACGGCGCCGCATACGCGCTCCAGGAGCTCCTCACGATCAAGTCCGACGACATCCTCGGCCGCGTCAAGGTGTACGAGGCCATCGTCAAGGGCGAGAACATCCAGGAGCCCGGCATCCCCGAGTCCTTCAAGGTGCTCATGAAGGAGATGCAGTCGCTGTGCCTGAACGTCGAGGTCCTCTCGGCAGACGGCACCGCGGTCTCCCTCCGCGACACCGATGACGAGGCCTTCCGCGCAGCGGAAGAGCTCGGCATCAACATCTCCGCGCGCTTCGAGTCGTCGAACATCGACGAGATCTAAGCCTGGCCAGTAGACGACTACAGAGACTTTCCAAGGAGAGAAATTGCTCGACGCAACAACATTTGACGAGCTTCGCATCGGTCTGGCCACGGCAGAGGACATCCGCAAGTGGTCCTACGGTGAGGTCAAGAAGCCCGAGACGATCAACTACCGCACCCTGAAGCCCGAGAAGGACGGTCTGTTCGGTGAGCAGATCTTCGGACCGAGCCGTGACTGGGAGTGCGCCTGCGGCAAGTACAAGCGCGTGCGCTTCAAGGGCATCGTGTGCGAGCGCTGCGGCGTGGAGGTCACCAAGTCCTCCGTGCGCCGCGAGCGCATGGGCCACATCGAGCTCGCCGCTCCCGTGACCCACATCTGGTACTTCAAGGGTGTTCCCTCGCGCCTCGGCTACCTGCTCGACATGGCGCCGAAGGACCTCGAGAAGGTCATCTACTTCGCGGCCTACATGGTCATCGACGTCGACGACGAGGGTCGTCACGCCGACATGCCCGGCCTCGAGAACGAGATCCGACTCGAGATCAAGACGATCGGCGACCAGCGCGACGCGCGCATCGCCGAGCTCATGAAGCGCAAGGAGGACGAGCTCGCGGCCCTCGAGGCCGACGGTGCGAAGTCCGACGTGCGCAAGCGCGCCGAGGCCGCCGCCGACAAGGAGATGGCCGGCGTCCGCAAGTCGGGCGACGAGCAGATCGCGCACCTCGAGCGCGTGTGGGAGGACTTCCGCACCCTCAAGGTCGGCGACCTGAAGCCCGAGGACTCGGTCTTCCACGAGCTGCAGGACCGCTTCGGCATGTACTTCGACGCCTACATGGGTGCCGAGGCCATCAAGAAGCGCCTCCTCGCGTTCGACCTCGCGGCCGAGGCCGACGACCTGCGCCTGCAGATCGCCGAGGGCAAGGGCCAGAAGAAGATCCGCGCCATCAAGCGCCTGCGCGTCGTCAGCTCCTTCCTGCAGACCGGCAACTCGCCGGCCGCGATGGTGCTCGACGTCGTGCCGGTGATCCCGCCGGAGCTGCGCCCCATGGTCCAGCTCGACGGTGGCCGCTTCGCGACCTCCGACCTCAACGACCTCTACCGTCGTGTGATCAACCGCAACAACCGTCTCCGTCGACTGCTCGACCTCGGTGCTCCCGAGATCATCGTCAACAACGAGAAGCGGATGCTGCAGGAGGCCGTCGACGCGCTGTTCGACAACGGTCGTCGTGGTCGTCCCGTCACGGGCACCGGCAACCGCGCCCTCAAGTCCCTGAGCGACATGCTCAAGGGCAAGCAGGGTCGCTTCCGCCAGAACCTGCTCGGCAAGCGCGTCGACTACTCGGGCCGTTCGGTCATCGTCGTCGGCCCGCAGCTGAAGCTGCACCAGTGCGGTCTGCCCAAGCAGATGGCGCTCGAGCTCTTCAAGCCGTTCGTCATCAAGCGCCTGATCGACCTGAGCCACGCTCAGAACATCAAGGCCGCCAAGCGCATGGTGGAGCGTTCGAACCCGCACGTGTGGGACGTCCTCGAGGAGATCATCCGCGAACGCCCCGTGCTGCTGAACCGCGCACCCACCCTGCACCGTCTCGGCATCCAGGCGTTCGAGCCGCAGCTCGTCGAGGGCAAGGCCATCCAGCTCCACCCGCTCGTCTGCGCCGCGTTCAACGCGGACTTCGACGGCGACCAGATGGCCGTCCACCTGCCCCTGTCGGTCGAGGCCCAGGCCGAGGCGCGCATCCTGATGCTCGCGTCGAACAACATCCTGAAGCCGTCCGACGGTCGACCGGTGACCCTGCCCTCGCAGGACATGATCATCGGCCTGCACCACCTGACGACCGAGAAGCCCGGCGCAGCCGGCGAGGGCCGCGCGTTCTCGTCGATCGCCGAGGCCATCCTCGCGTTCGACCAGAACCGTCCCGGCGAGATCGCGCTCGACCTCAACGCGAAGGTGCGCATCCGTCTCGACGGCGTGCACTTCGCCGAGGGCGACGCTCCCGAGAACTTCGTGCAGGGCAAGCCGTACCTCATGGAGACCACGCTCGGGCGTGCGCTCTTCAACGAGGCGCTCCCGGTCGACTACCCGTTCTTCAACGAGCAGGCTGGCAAGACCCAGATCTCGGCGATCGTGAACGACCTCGCCGAGCGCTACCCGAAGACCGAGGTCGCCGCGACCCTCGACCGCATCAAGGACGCCGGCTTCCGCTGGGCGACCCGCTCGGGCGTCACCGTGGCGCTGTCCGACATCATCACGCCCCCCGCCAAGGGCGAGATCGTCGGCCGCTACGAGAAGCTCGCCGCGAAGGTGCAGTCGCAGTTCGAGAAGGGGCTCACGACCGACGCCGAGCGTCGTCAGGAGCTCATCCAGATCTGGACGAAGGCGACCGACGAGGTCGCCAAGGCCATGCAGGAGAACTTCCCGACCGACAACACCATCAACCGCATGGTCACGTCGGGTGCTCGTGGTAACTGGCTCCAGGTTCGCAACATCGCCGGTATGCGCGGTCTCGTGAACAACCCGAAGGGTGAGATCATCCCCCGTCCGATCATCTCCTCGTACCGCGAGGGGCTGTCGGTGGCGGAGTACTTCATCGCGACGCACGGTGCCCGAAAGGGTCTGGCCGACACGGCCCTCCGTACGGCCGACTCGGGCTACCTCACGCGTCGTCTCGTCGACGTCTCGCAGGATGTCATCATCCGCGAGGAGGACTGCGGCACCGGCAAGGGCCTCGAGCTCCCCATCGGTGCGGTGGACTCCGAGGGCGTGCTCGTGCGCGACCCGAACGTCGAGAACTCGGTGTTCGCCCGCTCGCTCGCGGCCGACGCCGTGAACGCCAAGGGCGAGGTCGTCGCGGAGGCCGGTGAGGACGTCGGCGACGTGCTCATCGACAAGCTCATCGCGGCGAACGTCGAGTCGATCAAGGTCCGCTCGGTCCTCACCTGCGAGTCCGCCGTCGGCGTGTGCGCGAAGTGCTACGGCCGTTCGCTCGCGACCGGCAAGCTCGTGGACATCGGCGAGGCCGTCGGCATCATCGCGGCCCAGTCGATCGGCGAGCCCGGCACGCAGCTCACGATGCGTACCTTCCACACCGGTGGTTCGGCCTCGGCCGACGACATCACGCAGGGTCTTCCCCGCGTGCAGGAGCTCTTCGAGGCACGTACCCCCAAGGGTGCGTCGCCCATCGTCGAGGCCGCCGGTCGCATCACCATCGACGAGTCCGACCGTCAGCGCAAGGTCATCCTCACGCCTGACAACGGCGACGAGCCGATCGCGTACAACGTGCTCAAGCGTTCGACCCTCCTGGTCGAGGACGGACAGCACGTCGAGCTCGGTCAGCAGATCATCGTCGGCACGGTGGACCCCAAGGAGGTCCTCCGCGTCAAGGGCGTGCGCGAGGTGCAGAAGCACCTCGTCGACGGTGTGCAGGGCGTCTACCGCTCGCAGGGTGTGCCGATCCACGACAAGCACATCGAGGTCATCGTCCGCCAGATGCTCCGCAAGGTCACGGTCGTCGACCACGGCGACACCGACCTGCTCCCCGGTGAGCTGGTCGACCGGTCGAAGTACAACGAGATCAACCGCGCGACGCTCACCGAGGGCAAGAAGACGGCGTCGGCCCGTCAGGAGGTCATGGGTATCACCAAGGCTTCGCTGGCGACCGAGTCGTGGCTGTCGGCCGCGTCCTTCCAGGAGACGACCCGCGTGCTCACGCAGGCCGCCATGGAGGGCAAGTCCGACCCGCTGGTCGGCCTCAAGGAGAACGTGATCATCGGAAAGCTGATCCCCGCGGGCACCGGTCTGAACCGGTACCGGAACGTGGCGGTCGAGGCGACCGAGGAGGCGAAGGCGGAGCGGTATCCGAACCGCATCTTCACCGACGACGCGTCCTTCACCGAGGGCGACCTGAGCTTCGTCGACTTCGATGCGTTCTCGAACGACGACTTCACGCCGGGCAACTACAGCTAGGCGCGATTCGCTCGACGAACGGCCCCCGATCCGCTGCGGATCGGGGGCCGTTCGTCGTTTCACAGGCTTGGAGGAGGAGCGCCCGCCGACGGCGGGGAAAGCAGCCACGCTCGACCAGCGGCCATCCCCTACGATGAGTCCACCCGAACCCGTGCGTGCCGGAACTCCGAGCCGGTCGCTGCCCCACCCTGAGGACCCATCCGTGCGCGTTGTCAGAGTTCCCGAATCTTCGCCTCCGGGGCAGCCGCTGCCGCGCGCAGGCCGCCATTCCGCAGTTGTCACTGCCGTCGCGGCAGCACTGATCGTGATCAGCAGTATCATCGCGCCGGGCCCGGCCTACGCCAATGAGGCCGACGACTCAGTTCCCGCAGTGTCCGGACGGATCATCGACAGCGATGGTGCAGCGGTCGTAGGTGAACGAGTCACTCTGGTACGTGTGACCGCAGACTACTTCGGCAATGTCCAGACCGAATCCGCGGGCTCGAGTCTGACCGGTGCTGATGGGAGCTACAGCATCTCCGTGTCGAGCGGGGTCTCCACTGATTCGTATTTTCGGCTCATGGTTGCGACCGGGCCGTCATCACCATTCCTCGATCGGACCGACGGGCCGATTTTCGCGCCACGCGGTGCTCAGACACGTGTGGACCTCCAATTGGCGCGGGCGGGGAGCATCTCGGGCACCGTGAGAGATGGGTCCGGTCGGGTGGTGAGCGGCTACGTCTCGTTGTTCCGCTCGCCGCACGACGGTACGAGCGGGCCTGTTCGAACAGTCCGGGCCTCGTCAGGATTCTTCTCGGTTCCAAAGGTCGCCCCGGGCGAATACCTGATCAAGCTCAGTCCGTCCGAGGAGCCGGCTACGTGGTGGCCCAGCGCGGCGAGCGAGCGCGACGCGGCTTCACTCCGAGTCGAGGAATCGAAGCCCTATTCGGTGGCGATCACGACGATCGTCACGGGCACGATCGCCGGAACCGTGACGAGCGTTGAAGGGCCGATGATCGACAAAACGGGCCCGCGCAGCGCGAGAGTGACGGCTCACCGGCTCGACGGGGACGAATTCGTCCTCGCCGGATCATCGTTCGTCGGAGACGGCGGCGAGTATCGGCTCGACGTCCCGCCAGGGCGTTACGCCCTCGAGTTCGTCGGAACTGACCGCTTCGCACGGAACTTCACCGGTGGGGCGAGCCTCCTGAGCGAGGCCGACACTTTTGTTGTCGAATCAGGCGCAGTCGAACTACTCGACGCAGAACTCGATTACGGCGGAACCATCGAGGGGAGCGCGGAGGGCGCCAGCGTCGTGGAGGTCTCTGACGCCGACGGCCGCGTCGTCGGTCGCGTCCGGTTGACATCCCCATACCGCATCACGGGGCTATCCGCAGGCGAGTACACGGTCCACGCCTATGGCGAGCCCTTGGGAGACGAGAACTACCTCCACCAATGGTGGCCCGGCGCTTTCACCCGTGACGGGGCCACCGCCATCCAGATCGAGGCCGGAGAATCTCGGACCGGCTTAGATTTCGCCGCCAGCCATGGTGCAACGTTTGAGGGAAATGTTCGGGTGTGGGAGGAATCTTGGATGCCGGTCGGCCAGGCGATCGTGACCGGCCTCGCCACCGACGGCCGTGCTCTCGCGTCGACCAGCTCGGATGTGTTGGGCAGATTCGAGCTCAACGCGGTCCAGCCCGGAGTTGTGCGGTTGCGAATCGAGTCCGGCTCCGGTCACGAATGGTACTGGCCGGCGGCCAAGAGCTTCGAGACCGCAGGCACGCTGACGGCGAAGCCGAGTGAGACGATCCGGGGCATCGTCACCGGGCCGGAGGCAACAGTGAGCGATCCTGTCGTGTCTGGCACGCCCGCAGTCGGACAGACGCTCACCGCTTCGTCGGTCTCACCGGTCGCCGGAGCCGACATCACGTACCGTTGGGGTGGCCGAGGGTTCGTAGATCGCGTCGGGCCCTCGCTCGTCGTCACCCCCGAGATGGCGGGTGGGGGGATCGTCGTGACCGCGACCGCGACGAAGCTCGGGCACACGACGATGACCTCGAAGTCTGTCTGGCTGCCGGAACGGGTCCTGAACTGGGGCAAGCCGTGGTTCGGTGACGGCCAAGCGCCGGCTGTCGGCTTCCCGCTGAGGATCTTCGATTCGCGGGGGAGCACGACCGGCGCAACGGCAACGACGCGGCAGTGGTTCGCCAACGGCGTCGCCATTCCCGGCGCGACCGGGGAAACATTTGTGCCAAGGCTGGCGGACGAGGGCAAGCGCCTGACCGTGCGTACGACCGGAAGTGCGCCCGGATACGCCGACGGATCGGCGACGTCCGACCCTTCGACTCGAGTGATGAAGGTCGGGACCCCGAAGGTGAATGGAACTGCGCGGGTCGGGGCGACCCTCGTGGCAGATCCCGGCATCTGGACGACGGGCTTGTACGTCTCATATGAGTGGACGATCGACGGGGATTGGTCGGGGTCGCAGAATGAGAGACAATTCACTGTGCCGGCGGATGCCGTCGGCAAATCGATCGGCATCGTCGCCTGGGGTGAGAACGAGCAAGCGGGCTACGACCGTGTGTTCATGTACTCCGCAGAGACTCCGAAGGTCGTCGCTCCGAGAACTCCGATCATCCACGGCACGCCATACGTCGGGTCGACGCTCACCGCGGATCCGGGTGATTGGGGGGTGGGCGCTCCAATCGAGTACCAGTGGCTCGTGAACGGGACGAGCATCCCCGCAGCGACTGCCAAGCAGTACCGTCCGACTACGGCGGATGCTGGAAAGCCGATTACCGTTCGCGTTCGTGTCAGTGATCGCGCGTGGGCGTCGGCGACCATGACCTCCGCGCCGACGCAGAAGGTCGCGCTGGCGCCGGTGCCGAAGGTCTCGGGCACGGCTCGAGTCGGCGGCAAGCTGACCGCAACACCGGGCACCTGGACCAAGGGCACGACACTGACCTACCAGTGGTATGCGAACGGCACGGCGATCTCGAAGGCCACGTCGCCGTCGATGACCCTGCCGTCCTCGCTCGCGGGAAAGGCGATCACGGTGAAGGTCACCGGTCGCCTGTTGGGCTATCCCACGGCGACGCGATCGAGCGCGGCGACGGCGAAGGTGACGGCGTGGTCGCCGCCCACGGTCTCGGGCAGTCCGAAGGTCGGCGGAACGCTCACGGCGAATCCGGGCGCCTGGACGCCCGGCACGTCATTCGCGTACCAGTGGTACGCGAACGGTGTCGCGATCCCGAAGGCGACCGGCAAGACCTTCGTTCCCACGGCGGCGCAGGTCGGGCGGACGGTGGCGGTGCGGGTCAACGGATCGCAGGTGGGCTTCGGTTCGATGACTTCGACGTCGCCGGCGACGTCCACGAAGGTGGCGCTGGCACCGGTACCGAGCATCTCGGGTACCGCACGCGTGGGCGCCCGGCTGATCGCAGTGCCCGGCACCTGGACGACAGGCACGGTGCTGTCGTCGCAGTGGTATGCCGATGGGATCGCGATCGCGAACGCCACTGCCTCGTCGTTGGTCGTTCCATCTTCACTCGCGGGCAAGGCGATCACCGTGAGAATGAGCGGACGCCTGGCGGGCTACCCGACGGTCACGCACGCGAGCGTCCCGACCGCACGGGTGATCGCGTGGTCGACCCCGACGATCTCGGGAACCACCGAGGTCGGCGCCACGGTGACCGCGAATCCGGGAGTCTGGTCGACGGGAACATCGTTCGCGTACCAGTGGTACGCGAACGGGGTCGCAGTCTCGAAGGCGACGGGCAGAACGTTCGCGCCGACACCGGCTCAGGTCGGTGCGTCGCTGACGGTCAGGGTCACGGGTTCGCAGGCCGGTTTCGGCTCGGCCTCGGCGACGTCGAGCCCGACGATGACGAAGGTGGCGCTGACTGCCGTCCCGAAGGTCTCCGGGGAAGCACGCGTCGGTGGAATGCTCACCGTTTCCCCGGGTGCCTGGACCACGGGCACGGCATACACCTACCAGTGGTACGCCGACGGCGTGGCGATGCCCGCCCGCACGACTCCCTCGCTGGCGCTCACCGGTGCACAGCTCGGCAAGACCATCACGGTCGTCGTCAGCGGCAGGCTCGCGGGCTACCCGACGCTCAGCGAGCGATCGGCGGCCACCGGCAGCATCGTCGTCTCCGGAACGCCGACGCTGACCGGTGAGGCGCAGGTGGGGGCGACGCTCTCGGCGAGTCCTGGTGATTGGACAGGCGTGATCACGTTCGCCTATCAATGGCTCGCGAACGGCGTCGCCATACCGGGTGCGGCCGGCGTCACCTATCAGGTTCCGCCTGAACGCCTCGGACAGCGGATCACCGTGAAGGCGACCACTGCAGAGACGGGCGTTGCCGTAGTGTCGGCGGTCTCGGCACCGACCTCGGCGGTCGTTGCGGGATCGATCCAGGCGGGCGCCCCGACGATCATCGGTGTCGACAACACGTTGGCGCTCGATCCTGGCGACTGGCCCGCGCTCGCGGCACTCACGTTCCAGTGGTACCGGGATGGAGAACCCATCGCCGATGCCCACGGAACTTCCCTCGACATCGACGGACAGTCTGGGAGCTATCGGGCGGAGGTCACCGCATCGGCGACCGGCTACACGACCGTCACGATTGCGTCATCCGAGTTCGTGGTGCCGGCCGCGGTGCCCACCGAGCAACCGGTCGGCGCGCTCGCCGAGTAGACGCCGCTCCGAGAAGCACCGCGCGCGCTCCACCGCCTGCGCGATGCGCGTTGCTAGCATGAGCCGACGACCGCGGGTGCAGGGCGCCCGGAAGGAGCGCGAAGATGAGCGACAGGACGAGTGGTCCCGACCAGACCGGCGCGGTGCCGGCCGACGAGGGCGACACGAGCCAGACGTCGACGACGGATGCCGCAGCCGACGTTCCCGCCGAGACGGCCACGCCGAGCACCGAGAACGATCTCGCGAACGCCCTGACGGCAGAACCCGCCGCCGAGCCGGTCCCGGCCGATGAGCCGCAGGCCGAGGCCGTGGCGGAGCCGCCCGCGGCCGAACCCGTCCCGAACCCCGAGCCCGTCCCGGTCGTCGACGCGCCCGCATCCGACGTCCCCGAGCCCGTGGTCGTCGACGCACCCGAGCCCGACTCCTCGGTGGATGCCGAACAGGCTCGCACGGCCCGCCTCGACGAGGCCGTGCAGCGCGCGAACGCCGGCGCCGTGGCATCCGACGAACCGGCCGTGACGGCATCGGAGCCGACGGTGCCGGTCGAGCCCGTGCACGACGAGCACGAGACGCCGATCGACTACGACGCGTATCCCGAGCCGGTCAGCGCCGACAGCGTCCGCCGCGAGACCTACGTGCCCCCGGCGCCCGAAGCCGTCGCTGCGGCGGGAGGGGCGGCCACCCTCGCGCCCGAGCCCGTCCCGCAGCAGCCGCAGACCATCTACGTGCAGGCGCCCGTGCCGCCGAAGACGAAGGGCAACCGCGGGTTCGGCGCCCTCGTGGCCGCGATCGGCGCGGTCGCGTTCGCCCTGCTCTACGCGGGCGTCTCCTACCTGATCCTGATCGGCCGCGGTGATTCCGACCGCGCGGCCGACGTGTTCGTCTCGTTCCTCGGCAGCGCCGTGTTCTGGGTGCCGATCGTCGCCGTCTTCATCGGCTTCGCGCTGCTCGCCGCCATCATCAACCGCGGACCGTGGTGGATGTACGCCGTGTTCGGTCTCCTGGTGGGCGTGCTCGTCTACTTCTCGTACATCGGGGCTTCCCTGCTCACGGTCCAGGCGTGGACCCTCACGTTCGACGAGGCCGCCCGGTTCATCGGCGAGCGCTGGCTCGACCCGTTCGCGATCGCCGCGGCCGTCATCGCCCGGGAGATCCCAATCTGGTTCGGCGGATGGATCGCGGCCAGGGGCCGCACCGTCACCGAGCGCAACCGCGTCGCGCGCGAGACCTACGACCGCGAGCTCGCGGCTGGTCCGAAGCCGGTCGGCTGACCTCGTCAGCCCTCGGGGCAGGCGAGGTCCTGGGCAGCCGCGGCGATATCGACCTCGGCTCCCCACTCGGCGAAGGTGAAGCTCGCGTCGCCGGACTCGTCTGCGGCGATGTAGGTGCGGGGGAGTGGCGGTCCGTAGCGCTCGACGGTGAGCACGCCCACGGTCGCGCCCTCGCCGATCACGATCTCGAGCACCTCGGCGTCGCCGACGGGGTCGCCCACGGCGAGCGGGGCGCTCGTGAGCATCGCCGAGACGAGGTCGGCGGGATCGAGCATCGGTGCCCACCGGTCGAGGACCGGCTCGGCGCCGACCGTGCAGACCACCTCGCCGGCGGTCTCGGGCGCGCCGATCGTCTCCGCATAGGCCGCGTTGCCGAGCACGTGCGCGACGCCGTCGTCGACCACGATGCGGGCGGACGACGAGCCGGACCTAAGACGGGCGTCGAAGGACCCGGGGCGTCCGCGGTAGTCCACGCTGAGTTCGCGCCCGCGCACGAGGTCGGCTTCGGGGTCGGGGCGCGTGGTCTCCGTGAAGGAGCCGGCCGCGTGCACCGGTCCGGCGGCGCGAACGGCGGCGAGCACCTCGTCGGCGATGTCCTCACCCGACACCAGCCAGAGGCCGTTCCCGTCGGCCTGATCGTACGACTCGAGGTCGACGCCCGCGGGGGGCTCGGGCGGGGGCGGCGCCTGGGCGCACCCCGCGAGGAGCGACGCGGAGATCCCGGCCACGAGCCACGCCCGGACGACGGCCCTGCTCCGCGCTGGAGTGCGCCGCATCACGCGTCCGCGTCGGCCGCGCAGATCCCGGCGCCCCGCTGGGCATCGAGGGATGCCGCGTCGAGGCTGACCTCGGCGGTCTGGTCTGCGGGCCGGACGACGAAGCACGTCGACTCGTCGGCGACGCCGGCTGCGGACGGGATCCATGCCTCGGTGCCCCGCACGAGCTGCGTCAGGTCGGTCACGCCGCCGTCGCCGTCGACGGCGTACAGCGCGTAGGCGGCGTCGGGGCCGCCCCAGTCGAGGTGCAGGTTGCCGCCCTCGACGGAGGCCGAGAGGCCGTCGACGCGCACGGAGTCGTCGGTCACGATCGAGATGATCCACCAGGTGGCCGCCCCGGCGAGCGCGAGGAACGTCAGGATCATCGAGACGAGCATCGCCGGATGCCGCCACCAGCTCCGCTCGCGGTCGGGGGCCTCCGCGAGTTCGGGAAGCACGGTCGAGCCGGCCCCGAGGGCGCGGCCGCCGGCGTTCTCGCCGAGCACCGGCTGTCCGGGTGCGTGGCCGAAGACCGCATGGCCCGACGGTGGCATGAGCCGATCGGTCATCGCCCGTTCCTCCTGGTCGCCACGGTCGGCGGCACCGACCGCGTACCATGCTATATCGGCCCCCGAACTGGGCCGGCCAGGGGAGGGAGCACGGTGAGGCGCATCGCACGCATGAGGTCGTTCCTCGCCGCCGTTCCCGTCGCCCTGCTGCTCCTCGCCACCGCCACCGCACCCGCCGTGGCCGCCGAGGACCCGGCCTCCGCCGAATCCCAGAGCGCCGCCGAGGTCGAGATCCCGTACCTCGAGACCGCCGAGATCCAGCCCTCGCCGCCGTGGCGCATCGCCGACTGCGACGTGCCGCGCTCGGCGACGCCGCTCGTCGTCGCGTGCGACGGCGAGCGCATCGTGCTCTCCGCGCCCGAGTACGACCCCGAGGCCGGCGTCACGGTCCTCCCGGTCACGCTCACCGACGGCACGGTATCGATGACCGTGGCCTATCGGGTCACCGCGGCCCCGCCGCCCGCACCGGAGGTCTCGCCGTCCGCGACCGTGCGGCCCGTGGCATCCGCGAGCCTGCTGCGCATCCCCTTTTCCGACCTCGGCGCCACGTGCACGCGCTGCGGCGGCGGTGCCGGCCTGATCGCCCTCGGCGTCGAGCCGGCCTCCGCGGGGTCAGCCTGGGCCACCCCGACGCATCTCGTGTTCCGAGCCTCCTCCACCTTCACCGGGCCCGCCGAACTCGGGTTCGGCGTCCTCGACGAATTCGGTGCGGAGACGAAGGGCAAGCTGCCCGTCTCGGTCTACCCGGCGGATGCCCCGCTCATCGCACTCGACGTCTTCGTGCCGCTCGACGGCTCGGCGGGCGTCGAGGTCGACCTCGCCTCGCTCGTCACCTCGATCGCCGGCGACGACGTGGTCCTCGTGGGCTGCGGGGCGTCGATGCACGGCAGCGTGGCCTGCGATGCCGACGGCGTCGCCCGCTACGTCGGCTCCGGACAGGCCGACCAGTTCGGCTTCCAGGTCGCCGCGGGCGGCGAGCAGGCCGCCGGGTCCGTGACCCTCGTCCCGGCCGACGCCGGTCTCCCGACCACGGGTCCCGTGCCGACCGCGCCCACCGGCGCGGACGACGACGAGGCCGTCACCACCCTGTTCACGCCGCCGGCGCCCATCGAAGACCTCGCCACGGGCGGCCCGTTCGACGCCTTCATCGCCCTCCTCGACCGTACGAGTCGATGACGACCACCTCCGAAAGGCAGCACCCATGAGCCTCCGACTCACGCTCGACCAGCGCTCCGGCGATGCCGCCGGTTCGTGGATGCTCGACGTCGACGAGGGCACCACCGTGGCCGAGGTCGCCGAGGCCCTCGGCGTGCCCGAGACGCTGCTCGCGAGCGACCTCGAGCCGGCGACGCCACTCGCCGACAGCGCCGTCCTCTCCGGCGGCCAGGTGCCGCAGGCCTCGCACGCCGACACGCCCGTCGGCGGCCTGCGGCTCGAGCTCGTCGGCGGACCGTTCTCCGGCGACTCCCTGCCCATCGTCCGCGGAGCCGCGGTGAGCATCGGCAGCGGGGCGTCCGTCTCGCTCTCGATCGCCGACCCGGCGCTGCTCTCGCACCACGTGACCATCACGGTCTCGCCGGGCGGCGCCGGCAGTGACGGGCGACCCGTCCCGTTGACGGCGTCGGTCGTGCCCGAGCCGGGCGCCGAGATCTGGGTCAACGGCGTCACGATCACCGAGGCCACCGACGTGGTCCCGGCCGACCTCGTGCAGGCGGGTTCGACCATCTTCCGCCTCGGCATCTCGCCGGCCGGCGACGCCGACCTGACACGCGACGCGCTCGGCGCCCGGGGGTTCAACCGTCCGAGCCGCATCCGCCCCGCGGCTGAGCAGCCCGTCGTCGCGCTGCCGGGCGACAAGCCCGACGACCCCGACCAGTCGCCCATGCCGTGGCTGTCCGCCATCATCCCGGTCGTGCTCGGCGTCACCATGGCGATCGTGTTCGGGCGGCCCATCATGCTGCTGATGGCCGCCGCGAGCCCCGTCATGGTGGTCGGCTCGTTCCTCGCGAACCGCAAGCTCGCCAAGAACAAGGGGATCAAGACCGAGCAGCAGTGGATCGACGAGGTGCGCAGCACCGAGGCGCGCATCGGCGAACTGGCCAAGCGCCAGCGCATCGAGACCTGGTACCGACTGCCCGACCCCGTGGTCCTCTTCGACATCGCGACGAGGCCGCTCGCTCGGCTGTGGGAGCGTCGGCGCACGGATGCCGACGCGCTCTCGGTCCGGGTCGGCGTGACCGAGGTCGCCCTCGACGTCCGATTCGAGGGCGGCGGCAAGGACCGGACGAGCGCGCGCCGCGTCGGTGTCGCACCCGTGCCCGTGGCCGCGGACCTGCGGTCGGGTCCGCTCGGCATCGCGGGTCCCGTCGATGCGACCCGAAGCCTCGCCCGCGTCATCGTCGCCGGTTGGGCGACGTTGCGTTCACCGCGCGACGCCGAGCTCGTCGTGCTCTGTCCCGACGATGCCGAGGCCGAGTGGGGCTGGGTCCAATGGCTGCCGCACGCGCAGCCCGCCGGCGCCGCCGCGTCGCTCGGCAACTCCGACGACTCGCGCCGCGAACGCCTCCGCGAGCTCTCGGAACTCCTCGAGCTGCGCATGCGCATCGCGGGACAGCGCGGTGCCGAGCCGCCCAGCAGCGTGCTCGTCGTCGTCGACGGAGCGCGTCGTCTCCGGATGCTGCCCGGCATGGTCCAACTCCTCGAGCACGGCGCCGCACACGGGATCCACGTCGTGGCCCTCGACACCGAGCGGGCGCGGCTTCCCGAGGAGGCGAAGAGCGTCGTCGCCATCGACGCATCCGACCCTGCGGTCGCCCGGGTCGAGACCGGCACCGACTACCACCCGGTCGTGCTGCTCGACGGCCTCTCGGTGCCCCGCGCCGAGCTGATGGCGCGCAGCCTCTGCTCGCTGCGGCACGTCAGCGGAGTCGGCGACGACGCCATGCTGCCCTCGAGCGTGCGGTTCGCCGACCTCCTCGCGATCGACCTCGACGACCCCGAGCCCCTCGTGCGTCGCTGGCAGACCCAGCCCCGCAACACGTTCGTCGTCGTCGGCGCGACCGGCGAGGGGGAGTTCGCCGTCGACATCTCGCGCGACGGGCCGCACGCCCTCGTCGCAGGCACCACGGGTTCGGGCAAGTCCGAGTTCCTGCAGGCGCTCGTCGTGAGCCTCGCGCTCGCGAACCGACCCGACGCGCTGAACTTCGTGCTCGTCGACTACAAGGGCGGGTCGGCCTTCGCCGACTGCGAGCGACTCCCGCACACGGTGGGCATGGTGACCAACCTCGACGCCCGCGAGACCGAGCGCGCCCTCGCCTCCCTCGACGCCGAGCTCAAGCGACGCGAGAAGGTCCTCCGCGACATGAACGCGAAGGACGTCGACTCCGCCTGGGCGAGGGACGCCGACACGGCCGCCCGCCGTGGCCTCGCACGCCTGATGATCGTCATCGACGAGTTCGCCGAGCTGCGCACCGAGCTGCCCGACTTCATCGACGGCCTCGTCCGCATCGCGCGCGTCGGCCGCTCGCTCGGCGTCAACCTGGTGCTCGCGACGCAGCGCCCGTCCGGCGTGGTCACGCCGGAGATGCAGTCGAACATCAACCTCCGCGTCGCGCTCCGCGTCACCGACCGCACCGACTCCTCCGACATCCTCGGTTCCGGGGAGGCCGCGCTCATCAGCCCGACGACGCCGGGTCGCGGGTTCGTGCGCACGGGTCCGTCGTCGGCCCCGGTGGCGTTCCAGACCGCCCGCGTCGCCGGCATCCGCCCCGGCGTGCAGCGCAGCGTCAAGGTGCTGCCCCGCAAGGCGCCGCTGCAGTGGGACCTCCTCGGGTTCCCCGCCAAGTACCCGAAGGCCGCGTCCTCGCAGTCCCAGGTCACCGACCACGACGACACCGACCTGCGCGCGCTCGTGAACCTCATCACCGCCGCGACGCAGCAGCTCGGCATCCCGAAGAACCCCTCGCCGTGGCTCGTTCCGCTGCCGGCCGTGCTTCCGCTGGAGAAGTTCCAGGACCAGCACGTGCCGGAGCGCTCGATCGTGCTCGGCCTCGAGGACGTGCCGGGCGAGCAGTCGCAGCGCAGCCTCACGTGGAACATCGAGACGGACTCGCACGTCCTCTTCCTCGGCGGTGCGCTCTCGGGCCGCACGACGGCGCTGCGCACCATGCTGGGCCAGCTCGTGCAGGAGTTCACCCCGGCCGAGCTGCACCTCTACGTCATCGACTTCGGCAACGGCGCCCTGCTGCCCCTCGTCGACGCGCCCCACACCGGCGCCGTCGTCACGCAGCTCGACTCCGACCGCCTGCCGCGCCTCGTGCAGCGGCTGCTCGAGGAACTCGGACGTCGCCAGTCTGTGCTGTCGACGGCCGGCGTCGGGCACATCTCCGAGCAGCGGGCGCAGGCCGACGCCGCGTCGCGGCTGCCGTACGCGATCGTCGTCGTCGACGGCTGGGAGCGGATGCTCTCGACCATGAACGCCGACCAGCTCGTCACCTTCCGCGACCAGTTCATGCGGGTCCTCCGCGAGGGTCCGGCCGTGGGCGTGCGCGTGCTCGTCACGGGCGATCGCGGCGTGTCGGGCGACAAGATCTCGTCCTTCATCGACGAGCAGTACGTGCTTCCCCTGCGGGACCTCTCCGACTACCGCACGGCCGGCATCCTCGCGAAGGACGTCCCGATGGACCTCCCGCCCGGACGCGTGCTGTTCGGCGCCGCGGGAGCCGAGGCGCAGATCGCAGTGCTCGTGCGCGACACGAGCGGCGAGGCGCAGACCACCGCGCTCCGGCGCATCGTCGAGCAGGTGCACGACCACTTCGACCAGTTCCCGCAGCTCGCCGGCCTGCCGCAGCCGGTACGGGTCGACCCGCTCCCGGGCCACTTCGCCCTCACTGCCGCCTACGAGCTGCCCCTCGGCGACTCCGGGCCGGCCGACGGTCCGGTCGTCGCCGTCGGCGGCGACGTGCTGTCGCGCTTCACGATCGACTGGCCGGCCGAGGGCGGCCTGCTCGTCACCGGCCCGCGAAAGTCCGGCCGGTCGTCGGCGCTGGCCGCGATCGTCCACCAGCTCGCTTGGCGCAAGACCCCGCTGCTCGTCGTGGCACCGCGCGAATCGGTGCTCACCGAGGTCGCCGCCGGGCACGGGATCTCGGTGATCTCGGCGGGCGACAGCGATGCGGCGGCCGTGCAGCAGGCGCTCGACGCCGCGGGTGAGTTCGTCACGGTCGTCGTCGACGATGCGGAGCAGTACAAGAACGCGCCGATCGAGCACGCGCTCACGGGCTCCAAGCACCGGGCGGTCTTCATCGTCGCGGCCGACTCGGAATCGCTGTCGACCCTCTTCGGCGGCCCGGTGGTCGAGGCGAAGCGCTCGCGCCGCGCCCTCGTGCTGCGCCCGGAGTCCGCCGTCATGGGCACGCAGGCGATCGGATCCCCGATCCCGAAGTTCATGCTGGGGCGCGGCACGCCGGGCTCGGCCGTGTTCACCACCCCCTCCGGCTGGCTTCCCGTGCGCGTGCCCGACATCCGCCAGTGACGGGCCCGCGACGCACGTAGACTGACCCGGGCGAATCGCCCACTCGAGGAAGGACCGACTCGTGGCCTCTGCCCGCTGCGTCTACTGCGACGCGACGCTGCAGCCGAACAGCATGTACTGCGTCGAGTGCGGTCAACTCATCCCGCAGCAGCCCACTCGCCCGCCGGTGCCCTCGCAGTTCGCGACCCCGCATCGCGCGACGCCCGTCGTCGCGCCGGCCCAGGCCCCCGGAGCGCAGGGCGGCGCCGTCGCCCCGGTGCCCCTGCCCCGCACCCTGCCGTGGCAGCAGCCGGGCTCGAGGTCGGATGCCGCGGCGCAGGCCACGCCGGCGCCTGCGACGCCCGCCGCGGTCGAGCGCATCGAGCTGGCGTTCTCCACCGGGCAGCGCGTGATCGTGTCGGGCAGCGCCGTGATCGGCCGCAAGCCCGCCGACACCGCCCTGGCGATGGGCGTCCGTGCCGTCGAGGTGCAGGACGACACGCGCTCCGTCTCGCGCGTGCACCTCTTCCTGGACGTGGCCGATGGTCGCATCCACGTGGGGGACGCCGGCTCCGCGAACGGCGCCCGCCTCGAGCGTGCCGGCCGCATCCAGCAGCTCGAGTCCGCGGGCACGCGGGTCGAGGCATCCGTCGGCGACACCGTCTGGCTCGGTGACCTCTCCTTCGAGATCCGTCCGGCCTGACCCGCCTCAGCCCAGTTCGGCGGGCCAATCCGGATCGAGCAGCGGCCCCTTCCACTTCATGTAGCCGAAGGTCGACTCGTGCATCGAGTGCGGGATGCCGCGAGCCTCCGCCTCGGCGAAGAGCACGCGCACGACGGCCTGGACGGTCTGCTCCGAGAGCACCGAGTCGAGCAGAAGCGGCAGCAGGCCGCGCCGGAGGCCATCGGGCCAGCGCCCGTAGAGGCTGACGCGCTTCGCGGCGCCACGATCGGCGAAGGCGGTGCGCAGCGTCTCGCCGTCGCGCACCGCGATCTCGCAGAGCACCGTGCCGTTGCCGGCCTTCAGCGCGAGCGAGCCGAACCAGCCGAAGACCGGGACCGCCCGAAGCCGGGAAGTGCGCGGACGATCGTTGAGCACGCCGATGAACACGACATCGGACCACGGGATGAACGGCGAGTTCGCGAGGGCGACGCCGCCCTCGGTGACCGAGCAGGCCACGGCCCCGTCGCCGGCGAGCAGTCGGAGGATGCGCGCGCGCAGGACGCTCGTGACGATGAGGGAGATGCTGAGCACTCCCAGCACGCCGACCAGGGCGATCGTGAACCACGATCCGAATCCGGTGGTGATCATGACGATGACGGCGGCCACCGCCGCGGTGACGAGAACCGCTCCCGTGAGGATGAATCCGGTGTTCCAGCGACGGGCGGAGTGCGCCTTCGCGGGGTCGACGAGTGCCTGGAACCGAGCCTGTTCGGGCGTCGCGTCGACGCCCATCAGCCGAGCAGCGTGGGGTCGATCGTGCCGCTGCCGCTCGGCCGACGCGAGAAGTCCTCGGGCGCGAGTCGCTTCAGGTCGACGAACGCGCGGTCCCGCAGCGTGATGAGCGGCCAGGACGGCGCCTTCGCCCCCGCGCCGTTCTGGATCGTCACGAAGGCCAGCCGATCGGCATCCGCTCGGTAGACGGACACCCGGATGCTGCCCTTCTTGTGGTTCGGCACGGGGAGGTACTGCGCCGGGTCGCCCGTGGCGAACCGCGCGTGCATCGCGTCCGCGACATCCGGGCCGCCGGCGACGACGAAGTGTCGCGCCGTGAGACGCGTGCCCGTCTCGACGCGCTCCCAGCGGTGCGACCCGCTGATCGCGATCCAGGCGAACACGAACGCGAAGAACGCGGAGATGAGCACGAGTGCCGGGGCGACGACGCCACGAAGCCCGGAGCGCCGCCCGGTCATGTCGCCGGCGCTGTCGCGGATGGACTCGAAGTTCACGAGCACGAGCACGAGCCCGACGAGGGCGAGCAGCGCCAGGACGGCGAAGACCGCCGTGCGGCCGGTCGCGCGCGCGAACCGGAACAGCTGGGGGCGGGCGGCGAGGGTGGCGTCGTCGGGGCGCACGTGCGGCCTTTCGGTCGAGAGACGGGGATGCCTCGACTGTACCCATTCGACGCCGAGGCGTCCCGCAGCCTCGGCGTGCACGGCCGGCCAGCGGCCCCCCGCATCCGGCTGCGGACGAGTCGCCGGAGTGCTCCCCTCCGACGGGGAGTCCTCCCCATCGGAATCCGGCGGCCCAGAGGGTAACGTGTTCGAAGCACGGGGAATCGGAGTCGTACTCCGCTCCGAGTTCATACGAGGCATCCACTCAACGGAGGAAAATCATGGCGGAGATCCGCGTCACGTCCGACTCGCTCGCCGGTGTCGCCGGGCAGCTCTCGAGCGGTTCGCAGTCGATCGAGTCCCAACTGTCCAACCTGAAGTCGCTCGTCGAAGGTCTCATCTCCGGCGACTGGTCGGGTACGGCATCGCAGAGCTTCAACGAGCTCTACTCGCAGTGGGACCAGGCCGGCCTGCAGCTGAAGGAGTCCCTCCAGGGCATCAGCGACCTGCTCAACCAGGCCGCCCTGTCCTACGAGGACAGCGAGAACGCGATCGCCGGCACGTTCAACGGCTGACATCGCTGATTCGAGCGCCGGGGTCGACAGGCCCCGGCGCTCATCCGACGGGAAGGGATTCCGGTGGTCTCATTCAGAGTCCGCGCGACAGCGCTGAGCGAGGTGGCTGCGCTGCTCGGCACCGTCCTGTCGACCTTCGACACGAACCTGTCGACGGTCGATTCGCAGGTCAAGCGCACGGTGGACGTCACCTGGAAGGGCGACGACGCCGAGAGCTTCGCCGAGGGGTGGGCGACGTTCATGACGACCGCCGGGTTCGTGCGGCAGTCGCTCGCGGCACTGCAGACGGGCCTCATCGCCGCTGACGGCTCGTACACGCAGAACGAGTCGGGCGTGCAGCGCTCGTTCAACGGTCGGGCACCTTCCGTCGCGGCCATGCGGTCGAACTCGGGCAAGCTCGGTGCAGTCGTCGACCGTGGCGAGGAGCGGGCAGAGGACATGGCCGAGTTCTTCGGCCGCGATTACGCCGGCGACGGCGAGGCCGAGCTCTACGGCGGCGGCATGCTCGGCGCCCGCAAGAGCACCGGCCAGGCGACCGGCGGCGGGAGCGGCGACAGCGACCGAGACGGCGACGACGACGCCATCGGTGAGGGCGTGTTCCGCGTCGGCGAAGACGGCGAGCCGGCTCTGGTCGACGGCGCCGCTGCCGTCGAGATCGGCGAGGTCCCGGTGGTCGATGCGTCGGCCGAGAACGCGACGGGGGAGAAGAATGTCTGAGCAGCAGGCCGACACGGCCGACCTCAAGGCGCTCGCCGACATGCTCGGCGAGCTCGTGACCTATTGCACGGCCCTCAAGCAGGGCGCGAGCGGGTTCGCGTACATGCTGCCCGCCGAGTGGCAGGGCCCCGCCATGACCAACTTCCTCTCCATGTTCGAGAAGTGGCAGATCGGCGCGGAGGCCATGTCGCAGGCGGCCGAAGGGCTTCAGGACCAGGTCGACGGTGCGCACAAGGCCTACACCGAGACCATCGAGTCGCTCGACGAGTCCTGGAGCAAGCTGGCCTCCGGCCTCAGCGCCTGACCACGATCTTTCCCGGCGCGGGGGGGGGGGGG
>NZ_WBIR01000022.1 GCF_009749395.1 Agromyces salentinus | reverse complement strand
GGCTCGCCCGGCGCGGTCGGCTCGCCCGGCGCCGCCAACCAGGCCGCCCCGGCCGCCCCGGTCGCCCCGGCTGTCCGGGTCGCCCCGGCCGCCGAGCCGGGCGCCGAGCTCACGATCCGCTCCGCGGCGCCCCCATCGAGGCGGAGATCTCGGCGGCGGTCTCGACGATGCGCGCGCCGAGCTCGGTCGCCGAGTCGGGCGTCACGCGCGTCGCGGGGCCGGCGATGCTTACAGCCGCGATCGCGCGGCCCTGGAAGTCGAACACGGGAGCGGCGAAGCCGCGGATGCCCTCGCGGTTCTCCTGGTTGTCGATGGCGTAGCCGCGCTCGCGGGTCGCCGCAAGGTCGTCGGCGAGGTCGCCGGCCGTGACGATCGTGAACGGCGTGCGCGCCGCGAGCGGCTGGGAGATGTGCGCCGGGCGGGCGTCCTCGGGCGTCCACGCGAGGATCGCCTTGCCGATCGCGGTCGCGTACGCGGGCACGGCGGCGCCGACGCGGCTGAACACGCGAACCGGATGGGGGCTGTCGACGAGCTCGATGTAGACGACATCCGTCCCGCTCAGCACCCCGAGGTGTGCGGTCTCCTGCGTCTGCTCGACGAGGGCGCGCATCGACGGCAGCGCCGCACGGCGCAGGTCGAGGCGGTTCAGGTACTCCGACCCCAGCTGCACGGTCGCCATGCCGAGCGTGTAGACCCCGAGCTCGTCGTCGTACCGCAGGAACTGGCGCGCCTCGAGTGTGCGGAGGATACGCAGCGTCGTGGGCTTGGAGTACCCGAGGATCGAGCTGCACGCCGCGAGCGTGAGCCCGGGCGGCGGGCTCTCGGCGATCTGCAGCAGCACCTGCAGTGCTCGGTCCACGCTCTGCGTGCCGGTCGTCCCGCCGGCATCGCGCCGGCTCTCCGACGTGTCGACCATCGAGGCATCCCTTTCGATGAAGTGTGCGTTGTGCGGGTTGCGGTGGTGCACGAACTGGGCGAGCGGATGTCGCGGGGGTGCCCCTACGCTAGCGGGCACCCGTGTCCGGGCGCGTGCGGCCGCGACTCAGGCGAGGGCGGTCACGGGGATCTGGTCCATGTCGGTGAACGACTGGTTCTCGCCGGCCATGACCCACACGAATGCGTAGTTCGTCGTGCCCGATCCGAAGTGCACCGACCAGCTGGGCGAGATCACCGCGTCGCGGTCGGAGAGCACGAGGGTGCGGGTGTCGTGCGGCTCGCCCATGACGTGCTGGATGCGGTGGTCCTCCGGAAGCCCGAAGTAGAGGTACACCTCCGTACGGCGGTCGTGGGTATGCGGCGGCATGCTGTTCCACACGCTGCCCGGCTCGAGCGAGGTGATGCCGAGCACGAGCTGGTCGCTGCGCACGCCGTCGGCGTGGATGTGCTTGTGCACGGTGCGGCGGTTGGCCGTGGCGGCATCCCCGGTCTGGGTGGTGTTCGCGTCCTGCAGGCGCACGAGCCGGGTCGGGTGACCGCGGAACGAGAGCGCCGAGGCCAGGTAGAACGCAGCCTCCTCGCCGTCAGCGCCGGCGGCGAACGTCACGGTGCGCGTGCCCTGCCCGACGTAGAGCACGTCGCGGTGCTCGAGCGTGTACTCGACCCCGTCGACCGTCACGGTTCCGGACCGCCCGATCTGCACGACGGCGAGTTCGCGCCGCTCGCAGAAGCGCTCGGTGCGCAGCTCGGGGGGCGCCACGAGCTCGATCGGCTCGCCCGCGAGCGGCACGACGCCGCCGATGACCATGCGGTCCTCGTGCGTGTAGACGAGCACCTGTTCCCCGGGCACGAAGAGCGAGTCGGCGACGAACCGCTCCCGCAGGGCGGCCTTGGGCAGCCCCGCGACGTCGTCGGGGTGGGTGGCGTGTCTGATCTGCATGCGTGGTGCTCCCGGTCTCGGTGTGGCGCTCAGTGGATGACGTTGGTCGGCGTGCCCGCCGCGAAGGCGAGGATGTTCTCGGCCGCGAGCCGGAACACGTCGTCGGCCTCGTCGGTGTGGAACCCGATGTGCGGCGTGAGCACCGCGTTGCTCGAGACCGCCGGCAGTCCGGCGGGGTTCGGCGGCTCCTCGGTGAAGACGTCGATGCCGGCGCCGAAGATGCGTCCGTGCGCCAGCAGTTCGTCGAGCGCCTCGGTGTCGACGACCTCGGCGCGGGCGGTGTTGACGAAGATCGCGTCGGGACGGAGGCGCTCCAGCAGCTCACGGCTCACGAGCCCGTCGGTCTCGGGCGAGTGGGTGAGGTGCACCGAGACGACGCGGGAGGTCTCGACGAGCTCCTCGAGGCTCACCTGCTCGGCGCCGAGCTCCGCGCTGCGGTCGGGATCGACGGTCCGGCTCCAGTAGACGGGCTCCATGCCGAGGGCCTTCGCGATCCGGACGACGCGGGCGCCGATCGCGCCGGCGCCGATGACGCCGAGGCGCTGGCCGGCGAGCTTCACGCCCTGGTGCTTCGACCAGCCGCCGGAGCGCACGATGCCGTCGCCCTCGACGACGCGGCGCGCGACGGCGAACATCAGCGCGATGGCGTGCTCGGCGACGCTCTGGCTGGCGAAGTCTGGCACGTTCGTGACGGTCACGCCGGCCCGCTCCGCCTCCTCCATGTCCACGAAGCGGCGCGCGCCCGTGCCGACGAAGCTCACGAGCCTGAGGGTCGTCGCCTGCTCGAGCAGGCCGGCGGGCAGGGGCCCCTGGTCGCCGATGACGTAGAGCCCGTCGAACCCCTGCGCGGCCGCGATCGCGGCGGCCGGGTCGTCGAAGCGGCCGCCGTCGATCCACGTGAACTCGTGTCCCTGCGCCTGCAGGGGTGCCACGACGTCGCGCTCGACGATGTCGCGGTACTGGGCTTCGGTGTCGATGCAGACGATGCGCATCAGGCGGCTCCTTCGGTTCCGGCGGTGGTTCGGGTCATGCGATGGTTCAGGTCGTGCGGTGGTGCGGCTGCGCGGTTCTTTCGAGCCGGATGTCGCGGCCGACGTGCGGCCGGCCGCGGCATCCGCCCGCCGCGTCCTACTCGCCCAGCCAGCGGTTGAACTGGTCGAGCACCTCGTCGACGTTCTCGGAGTAGTAGTCGATGTCCTGCTTGATGGCGTCGGTCACGTTGTCGCCGATGGGCAGGAACTGCTGCACGTCCTCGGGGAACGACGTGGGCTCGAGGCCGATGACCGACGCGGGGATGGGCGTCGGCACCTTGCTCGCGAAGGCGATCTGGCCCTCGGTGTTCTCGATCACGTGGGCGAGGAGCTCCTGCGCGGCGGCGGCGTTCGGCGCCCCGGCCGGGATCGACCACACCGAGTTGGAGTAGCCGGCCTGGTTCCACGTGATGGACGCCGGGAACCCGTTCTCGGAGGCCGCGACGAACGCGCGGTTGGCCCAGAGGATGCCGATGTCGCACGAGCCGTTCTCGAGGGACTCGATCGACTGGGCGCCGCTGGTCCACCACGTGATGTCGGACTTGATCTCGTCGAGCTTCGCGAGGGCGCGGTCCACGTCGAGCGGGTAGAGCTCGTCGGGTGCGACGCCGTCGGCGAGCAGGGCGGCCTCGAGGGTCCAGCCGTACTGCGGGTTGTTGAAGAAGCAGCGCTTGCCCGGGAACGTCTCGAGGTCCCACAGGTCGGCCATCTCCGACGGCTTCTCGTCGGGGTAGGCCTCGTCGTCCCAGGTGAGCACCATGCCGAACGTGCCGACCTCGATGCCGTACTCGTCGTAGGTGCCCTCGACGAGCTTGTCGACGGGCACGATCGAGGTGTCGATCTTCTCGAGGTAGCCGTCCTCGGCGGCCTTGGCGGCGTCGTTGACCGTGGGCAGGAACGCGAGGCTCCAGGGCACCTGGCCGGCTTCGGAGGCGGCGAAGAACTTCGTCGCCGCCTCGTTGTAGTCGTCGGTCACGGTGACGCCGGTGTCCTCGGTGAAGTCGGAGAAGAGGGTCGCGTCGAGCTCCTCCCAGACCTGGCCGCCGCTGGTGTCGTAGAAGAGGATGTCGCCGCTGATGGCGCCGTCCTCGGCGGGGGCACCGGCATCGCCGGACGAACACGAGGTGAGGGCGACCGCCGAGGCGATCGTCGCGGCTCCTGCGAGCAGGAGGCGGTGACGACGGATGGTTCTCATTGCTGCTCCTAGATTTCTCGTGACTGCTGGATGGTGCTCGGGCTGCGGTGCTGGTGCTGCGAATGGTGCGGGTGGTGCGGTTCTGGTCTCTCGGTCGTGGGGCGGATGCCGCGGCGCGGCGTCAGGCGGAGGCGTCGGGCTCGGCGGAGGCGGCGGGCGCCGCGACGACGAGCGCGATCTCGCCCGGGCGGACGAGCAGCGAGACGTGCTCGCCGACGACCGGGGCGGGCGCCGCGGGGTCGAGGTCGATCGAGCAGGCGATGCCGTCGGCGTCGAGGTGGATGCTGCGGCGCTGGCCGAGGAAGCGCACCTCGGTGACGATCGCGTCGGCGATGCGGTCGAAGCCCGCGGGCACGGGCGAACCGGCTCCGGCGCCGCCGAGGATCAGCTGCTCGGGACGGACCGAGCAGACGACGTCGTCGCCGACGATGGCGGGGTTGGTGCGGGCGACGAGGTCGTGCTCGCCGACGCGCACGTGCGAGGCGGCGCCGTCGACGCGTGTGATGCGGCCCGGGAACAGGTTCGTCTTGCCGAGGAACTTCGCGACGAAGAGGTCCTTGGGCTCGCGGTAGAGCTGCTCGGGCGTCCCGAGCTGGCAGATGCGCCCGTCGCGCATGACGCCCATGCGGTCGGAGAGGATGAACGCCTCCTCCTGGTCGTGCGTGACGTAGACGGCGGTCGTGTTCGATTCCTGCTGGATGCGGCGCACCTCGGCGCCGAGCTCCTCGCGAAGCCCTCGGTCGAGCGCGCCGAGCGGCTCGTCGAGGAGCAGGACCCGCGGGTTCTGGGCGAGCGCGCGGCCGAGGGCGACGCGCTGCTGCTGGCCGCCGCTGAGCTGCGCCGGGTACCGGTCGCCGAAGCCCCCGAGGGCCACGAGGTCGACCATCTCCTTCACGCGCGCGGCGCGCTTGGCGCCCGGCATCTTGCGCACCTTGAGTCCGTACTCGATGTTCTCGGCGACGGTGAGGTGCGGGAAGAGCGCGTAGTTCTGGAAGACGAACCCGATGTCGCGCTTCTGGGTGGGCGTGCGCGTGACATCCGTTCCGTCGATGTGGAGGGTGCCCCGTGCGGGATCGAGCAGGCCCGCGATGATGCGCAGCAGCGTCGTCTTGCCCGAGCCGCTGGGGCCGAGCAGGGTGAAGAACTCGCCGGCGTGCACGTGCAGGTCGGTGTCGGCGAGCGCGGGCACGCCGTTGTAGTCGAGGCCGATGTCGGTGACCACGACCTCGCCGCGGCGGTCGCCGGCGTTCGTCGTGTCGGTGCCGCCCGTGCGGCGTGCGGTCGAGAGGGTCATGGCTTCTCCTGTCGGGCCGGGGGCTGGGCCTGGTTCCGTGCCGCACCGCGGCGGTCGGTGGCGCGGTTCGTCACGCCGCGCACGACGACGATGACCACGACGACGAGCACGAGCAGCGACGCCACGGCGGGCACCGTCGGCACGATGCCGCTCTCGAGGTACTTGTAGATCGTGACGGGCAGGGTCTTGGTCGGCCCGGTCTGGATGAAGAGGGCGAGCACGACCTCGTCCCACGAGGTGACGAACGCGATGGCGAAGGCGCCGACGACGCTCGGCATGATGCCGCGCACGACGATGGTCCAGAAGGCCCGGGCCCGCGAGGCCCCGAGGGTCCAGGCGGCGGCCTCGATGCCGCGATCGGCCGAGCTCATGGCGGAGGCGATGAGCGCGTAGCTGAGCGGCGCCGCGATGATCGTGTGGGCGAAGATCAGGCCGATCGTGGTGCCGGTGAGGCCGAGCTTCAGCTCGACGTCGAAGATGCCGATCGCGAGGAGGATCGCCGGGGTCACGATGGGCGCGAACGCGAGCCCGCCGATGACGGCCTTGCCGAGCGTCGAGGTCATGCGGCTCGTGACCCTCGCGAGGATCAGCGCCATGCCGACCGAGAGCACGGCGGTGCCGAGGGCCACGATGATGCTCTGCCAGATGGGGCCGAGCCAGACCTGGCTCGTGAAGACCTCGCCGAACCAGCGCAGCGTGAACCCGCGCGGCGGGAAGACGACCGTGCCGGTCTCGCCCACGGCGAGGGGGAAGACGAAGAGCACGGGGACCACGAGGAATCCGATGGTGATGACGGTCACCGTCGCGGAGACCGCCATCCACGGCGACCAGCGGAACGGCAGCGACGTGCTCACGCCCTTCGCCTGTGCGGGCCCGACACCGCCCGGCTGGAAGCTCCCGGCGACCTTCACGACGGCGATGTAGCAGATGATCGTGGCGATGAGCAGGAGGATGCCCATGGCGCTCGCGATGCCCCACTGGTACACGTCGATCTGCTGCTGGATGTAGACCGAGATCGTCTGCTCCTGGGGCCCGCCGAGGATGGCGGGCACGAGGAAGAAGCTGAGCCCGAGGATGAACACGAGCAGGGCGCCGCTCACGATCGACCCGCGAACCATCGGCAGGTACACGGTGAAGAACGTGCGCACCGATGAGGCCCCGAGCGTGCGGGCCGCGAGCACGAGGTTGTCGTCGACGGAGGTCATGCCCGCGTAGAGCACGAGCACCATGTAGGGCAGCAGGTACATGACCGTGCCGACGAGCGTGCCGGCCTGCGTGTAGAGCAGCGAGGTCTCGCCGAGGCCGAGGGCGAGGCTCAGCTGGTTGACGATGCCGTTGGGGCTGAGGATCGAGGTCACCGCGAAGAGGCGCACGACGATCGAGACCCAGAACGGAACGAGGATCAGGAGGAGCAGGATGCCGGCGGTGCGCTTGGAGAGCCGTGAGATGAAGTACGCGGTCGGGAAGGCGAGCAGCACCGTCAGCAGCGTCGAGTTCACGGCGAGCAGCACCGTGCGCCACTCGATGCGCAGGAGGAAGTCGTCGACGAAGATCTGCTGGTAGTTCGCGAAGTCGATCACGGGCGCCGCGGCGTCGAACTTGCCCTCTGGGCTGAGCGAGCGCAGCAGCACGCTGACGATGGGCCAGACGAAGAAGACCACGTAGATCGCGACGACGGGGGCGAGCAGCGCGACACGGGCGGCGATGGTGCCGATACGGCGCCGGATGACGGGATCGGCGTTGATCGCCAGCGGCGTCGTGGGGGTGGGCGCGTCCGTCGCGGTCATGTCAGCTCCTCTCGTTCGTTGATTTTGGAACACCGTACCGAAATCGGATTTCGATCAGATGTCAGTGATGTTCCGCTGGGTTTCGGATGCCGGCGGCAGCCGCGGTCGCGTCGTCTGCGGATGCCGCTGCGGGCGTCGCATCCCCAGCGGGGGCCGCATCGCCCGCGGGGACCGCGTCGCCCGTGGGGGCCGCGTCGCCCGCGTGGACCGCGTCGAAGATCGTGTAGACCTTGCGCACCGTCGCCGCGACGCGCCAGGTGCCCGTCCACCCGGGCTGCAGCACGAGCACCGAGCCGGCCGCGATGCGCGTGACGGAGCCGTCGGCGTGCGTGATGATGCCCTCCCCCGAGAGGAACTGCATGACCTCGCCCGAGCCGGGCTTCGCCGAGGCGAACTCCCCCGGCGTGACCTCCCAGACGCCGATCTCGAGGCCCGGCTGGGCGACGAGCACGTGCTCCGCGGTCTGCGGGTCGCCCGCGAGCACCCGGGCGGGTGCGCCGGTCGGTTCGAGCGCGAGCTCAAGCAGGTCGGCGGGCGAGTGGTCGGCGGCGAGGCTCACGGGTGCTCCAGGGTTGCGGTCGAGGGTTCGGTCGAGGTCGAGCGGGCGGATGCCGCGTCGGCGGATGCCGCCCGCCGACCGGACCCGCCGGGGCCGAAGGCCGCGGCATCCGCGAGCCCCTGGCGATTGACGAGCGACGGGATCTCATGGCCGCGCAGCACGGCGGCGCAGCGCTCGGCCAGACGGGCGCGCAGGCGCTGCTCCGAGGCCTCGGAGTACCACGCGAGATGGTTGGTGATGATCGTGTTGGGTGCGGCGAGCAGCGGATCGTCGGCGGCGGGCGGCTCGGTCTCGAGCACGTCGAGCGCGGCGAACGCGAGGCGCCCGTCGTGCAGGGCGGCGGCGAGCGCGGCCCCGTCCACGAGGCCGCCGCGCGAGACGTTCACGAGCGTGGCGCTCGGCTTCATGCGGGCGATGGCGGCGGCGTCGACGAGGTGGTGCGTGTCGGCGGTGAGCGGGCAGTGCAGGCTGACGAGGTCGCCCTCGGCGAGCGCGGTCTCGAGGTCGACGAGCTCCACGTCGTCGAGTCCGCCGGCGAACGGGTCGTGCGCGATGATGCGGCCGACGAACGGGCGCATGAGCCGGATGACCTCGCGCCCGATGCGCCCGACGCCGATGAGCGAAAGGGTCGCCGTCGAGAGGGGTGCGATGGGTCGCAGCTGCGCCCAGTCGGCCCAGCCGCCGCGGCGTACGAGCGCGTCGGCCGCGGTGATGCGCCGGTTCGCGTCGAGCATGAGGGCGGCCGCGTGCGTCGCGACCTCCTCCTCGCAGTAGTCGGGCACGTTCACGACCGGGATCGAGCGAGCGGATGCCGCGTCGAGGTCGATCGTGTCGACGCCGACGCCGTAGCGGCCGATGACCCGCCACGTCGGGTTCGCGTCCATGACCTCGGCGGTGATGCTCGCGTACTGCACGAGCACGCCATCGGCGGGGGCGCCGCCGCTCAGGCTGCCGTCCTCGCCGCGCGCGTCGCGCACTTCGACGTCGACGGATGCCGCTGCTGCCGCCTCGACGTCGACGCTGCCGTACGAGGAGTCGAGCACCTCGAGCAGCGGCTGGGTGCCGCTCAGTTCACGTGTCCTGGCCACTCGACCACACCTCCGTCGTTGCGATTTTGGAATGGTATTCCAAGATTCGCGAACGCCGCAAGAGGTGCATTGAAAGGCAGGACATCTGGCCCGGCTGCACCGGGAGCGCCGGGAGCGCCGGACTGGCGTCGCAACCGAGCCTGCAGCGATGCCGCGGTGAGCGTTGCATGCGTGCCCGCGGCGATGCCCGACTGTGCGCCGCATGCGCCCGCCTGCAGCGATGTGCCGGTCTAGGCTCGCGACCGCGCGTACGTAGCGATGCGCCGAGGTCACCCAGGGGGATGGCGGATCCGGAGGCGGGCGGATCGGAACGGGAAAGGGCGCCGGACGACCCCCATCGTCCAGCGCCCTTGCCCGGCGGGGTGCGATGTCCTTGCGTCTTCCGCAGCCCCGTCGGGCTCTTCCTCATCACGCCGAGCCGCGACTCCCCTTGCGCCGTTGCGCCACTCCTGCGTGATTCTGGAATGCTATTCCACGGCACCCGCCGCGACAAGAGCTCGGCGCGCGGTTCTCACCTCGCGAAGTCGCGCGACATGGCGACTTCACCACTTCGCCACATCGCAACATCGCCACATCGCGACTCCACCACATCGCGACATCACCATGTCGCAACTTCACCACGGCGCGACTTCGCGACTTCACACCACATCGCCACATCGCCACATCGCGACTCGCGACTCGCGACTTCGCGACATCACTACTTCGCGACTTCGCGACATCGCCACATCGCCACATCGCGACTCGCGACTCGCGACATCGTTACTTCGCGACATCACCACATCACCACTTCGCGACATCGCCACATCGCCACATCGCGACTCGCGACTCGCGACTTCGCGACATCACTACTTCGCGACTTCGCGACATCGCCACATTGCCACATCGCGACTCGCGACTCGCGACATCGTTACTTCGCGACATCACCACATCACCACTTCGCGACATCGCCACATCGCCACATCGCCACATCGCGACTCGCGACTCGCGACTCGCGACTTCGCGACATCACTACTTCGCGACTTCGCGACATCGCCACATCGCCACTTCGCGACTCGCGACTCGCGACTCGCGACATCGTTACTTCGCGACATCACCACTTCGCGACATCGCCACATCGCGACTCGCGACTCGCGACTCGCGACTCGCGACTCGCGACATCATTACTTCGCGACATCACCACATCACCACTTCGCGACATCACCACATCACCACCGAAGTCGCCAATGAACCCCCCGGCCCCGAAGCCCTGCCGCTCCGACCGCGCGACCGCTCACCTCAGTCGCGCGGGGTGCGGTGCCCTCCGCCGGTGTCGAGATCGTCGCCGGACTCGAGGTCGGGCCCGTCGCTCTCGGTGATGTCCGCCCCCTCGAAGAACGGGTCGACGCCGAGTTCGCGGTCGTGCTCGGCGCGCAGGCGCTGCTGCTCGTTCGGGTCATCGGCGAAGTCGCGGTCGTCCGGCAGGTCACGGTCAGGACCCTCGGGCAGATCGTGGTCGGGCAGGTCGCGGTCGTCGCGTCCGGTGGTGTCGCTCATCTCGTCCTCCTCGGTCGATGCGCTCAGGCTAGTTCGCGACCCGGAGCAGACGCAGGGGGTTGCGGAGTGAGGCCGGACTGCTGATGCCGCGAACCGGTGTCAAGCCCTTCCGCCCCGGGGCCGCCCCACGTGAGGGTTGGACTGCCGCACATCCGCGCGGCAACACGATGGGAGCGATGATGACGGATCCACGCGACGACCGCCGAAGCGACGACGAGCACGACCGCGAGCACCACCGCGACGAGCACGACCGTGACGACACCGGGGTCCCGGCGGAGGTGCAGTCCGTCGACGAAGGGCTCCCGAACGACAAGATCCCCGACGACGAGACCATCATCCGCGATACCGAGGCCGACTGACGCCCGGTCGTTCGATAACCGGCCCCGTGACGAGGAGGGCAGCGGATGCGCGGCATGCGCTGCCCTCCTGCTTGTGCGGCCTTACTTCACCGTCACCTGCACCGCCTTCGACGCGGTCTCGCCGTTGGCGTTGGCGAACACGGCGACGAGCGAGTGCGTGCCCGGCGCGACATCCGTCAGCTTGACCGCGGCGACCTGGGCTCCCGGCGTCGCCGCCACGAGCGAACCCGAACCCACCGAGACGCCGTCGAGCTCGAAGCGGTACGACGTCGCGTTCGTGCCCCACCAGAGGTTGGCGGTCGCGGTGAACGAGCTCGCACCCTTGCGCTGATCGGTCGAGACAACCGGCGCCGCGGGCGCGGCCTGCGTCACCTTGACCGTCGTCGAGGTCGTCGCCGTCGTGCCGAGCGCGTTGATGAGCTCGCCCGTGTAGACGTAGGTGCCGTTCGGCTTACCCGTGAACGTGACGCCGGTCGTCTGCGAGAGACCGCCCGTGTCGCCGAGGACCTTCGTGGCCACGAGCGCCCCGTTCTCGTAGAGGCGGAACACACTGCCCGGCGTGCCGTACCAGAGGTTCATCACCACGTCGTAGTCGCCGTTGTGCAGGCCGTTCAGCCACCCGCTCGTGTTCGACAGGGTCCCGCGACCCGGAGCAACGGTCGCCCCGGTCGCCGGCACGACGAGCAGCGTCGACGACGCAGTCGAGACGAGCCCGGCGTGGTTCGTCGCGGTCACGGAGACCTCGACCTCACCCGCGAGCCCGAGGGCCGCGAGGTCGAGCGCGGCGTCCGCTTCGACCTCCGAACCCCCCACGGTCACGACCACGGAACGGATGCCGCTCTCGGCGTCCTCCGCGCTGATCGCGAGCTGCAGCGGCTCGTCGTCGACGACCGTGCCCGAGGGCAGGCTGGCGATGGCGGGCGCCGTCTCGTCGGCGTCCGGAGCCCCGACGTACGCGATCGACGGCACGGGCGGCTCCGCCATGTCAACGCCGATGAAGTACGACGGGTGCGGCGGCTGGTTGTACGCCGAGTTCTGGCCCGCGACGGCGACCCGGTACTGCGAGTCGTGCATCAGGGTCGGGATGCGGGCGTCCGTGACATCCGTCGTCGTGTAGATGCGGATGCCGCTGCCGTCGTCGATCCGCACCGCGAGCTCTTCGCGCCAGTCACCGAACAGGTCGGCCTGCACGACCGGGTTGCCCTTGGTCGTGTTGCCCGTGAGGGTGCCGTCGAGGCGCTTCAGCAGCACCTGCTCCTGCGCCGCCGGGTCCCACTTCGAGATCGTCGGCACGCCGGAGGCGGTGACCGTGTCGTAGTCGTGGTCGGTGATCTCGCGGGTGAGGTCGCCGTCCCACCAGGTGACGAAGTTCGCCGCCGGGATGTCGGTCGACAGCACCTCGCCCGAGGCGGACTTCAGGGTGCCGACGGGCGAGTTCCAGGCGTTGTCGCCGCCGATGTTCCACGCCTCGGCGCCCGGGTGGCCGGGGTCGATGTCGGCGGCGACGCCGCGGCCGGTGTCCTTCGTGGCCTTCGTGGTCCAGAGTACCTCGCCGGTCTCGGCGTCGCGCATGCTCGCGCCGATGCCGCCGTTGCCCGAGACATCCTCGTGCACGCCGTAGACCTCCAGGCCCGGGCGGTCGGTGACGAAGTCGCTCACGTGCAGCGCGTCGCCGTGGAAGAGACGCGTGTTGTAGAGCGGCGTGCCGTCGTCGTCGATGGTCATGGCGCCGAAGACGATCTCGTCGAGTCCGTCGCGGTCGACGTCGGCGGGCACGAACTGGTGGTTGCCCTGCCCGGTGTACGCCGAGCCGGCATCGTTCGAGTCGAAGGTCCAGCGCTCGACGAGCTCGCCGTCGACGAGGTCCCACGCGACGATCACGGTGCGCGTGTAGTAGCCGCGGCTCGTGATGAGCGAGGGGTGCTCGCCGTCGAGGTAGGCCACGCCCGCGAGGAACCGGTCGACCCGGTTGCCGTACGCGTCGCCCCACGAGCTGACGTTGCCGCGGCCCGGGGTGTAGTCGACCGTGTCGATGGCGGCGCCCGTCTGCCCGTCGAAGACCGTGAGGTACTCGGGGCCGCTCAGGATGTAGCCGCCCGAGTTGCGGTGGTCGGCAGCCCCGTCGCCGATGACCGTGCCGACGCCGTCGACCGTGCCATCCGCCGTCTTGAAGGCGACCTCGGAGCGCCCGTCGCCGTCGAAGTCGAAGACCTCGAGCTGCGTGTAGTGCGCGCCGGCGCGGATGTTCACGCCCAGGTCGATGCGCCACAGGCTCGTGCCGTCGAACTTGACGGCCTCGGCGTAGACCTTGCCGGTGTAGCCCGACTGCGAGTTGTCCTTCGAGATCGACGGGTTCCAGAGGAACACGAGCTCGTACTCGCCGTCACCGTCGAGGTCGCCGACCGTGCCGTCGCCGGGTGCATAGGTGACGGTCTTGCCGTCGGGCAGCACGTCGTCGGCCGGCTTGGTCAGCGGGATGTCGAGGTACTGGTCGTCCCAGACGCCGAAGTCCTCGGCGACGGTGACCTCACGGGTCTCGGCAGCGGCCCCATCGGCGCCGTCGGCACCGGGCACCAGGGCCGTCACGAGGTACGTCGACTCGGTCGTGCCGTCGGGGTCGACGAGGTTCGTCGCACCCGTGATCGGCTCGTCGTTCACGAGCGCGCCGTCGCGGTACACGTTGAAGCGGAGGTCGCGCGCGTCGAGGCCGAGCACGCGCCAGCCGACGTACACGCCGCCGCCGTCCGCCTCGGTGCGAGCCACGGCGACGGGCGCCCGGTCGAGGTACTCGGCCTGGCGCACGAGGGTCGTCGCGACCTCCGTCGCGAAGGTGCCGGATGCCGCGGACGCGCCGCCCGCGTTCTGCGCGACCACCTGGTACAGGTAGGGGCGCGTGGTGAGCACGTCGGTGTCGGTGAACGTGGGCTCGGTGACCGTGGCGACCTGCTCGAAGTCGATGTCCTCGCGCGTCGAGCGGAACACCTTCCACTGGATCACGTCGTCGGCGTCACTCCAGCCGATCGTCACGCTGTTGCGATCGATCGCGGTGGTCGCGAGCCCGGTCGGCGTCGCGGGTGCCGCGACGTCAGGATCGACGACGGATGCCGCGAGCCGGTCGCTCTGCCGCGAGACGCGGTCGCCCTTCACCGTGGCGATGGCGTAGTCGTAGCTCTCGCCGAGCTCCACGTCGGTGTCGTCGAAGCTCGTGGTCGCGGCATCCGTCACCGTGCCGATGGCGACGAGTTCGCCACCGGGTGCCGAGCGGAAGATCGTGTAGCCCGTGGCATCCGCCACCGGCTCCCAGCCGAGCGTGACGGCGAGGTCGCCGTCGGCGGCGACATCCGTCACGGCCAGGCCCGCGGGCGAGGCGAGCGGGGTCTGCACCTTGAGGCCGTTGACGCGGCCGTCGCCGCCCGTGACGCGGATGTTCAGCTGCCCGTCGGCGACCTGGATCGCCGGGAAGTACGCCTCGTGCACGTTGCCCGTGGTCGTGCGGGGGCCCGCGTAGGCGGTGCCCTCGATGTCGAAGTTCGTGCCGTTGCTGGCGATGAGGTCGCCCGCGAGGGTCGTGACCTCGTAGGCGCCGTTCGGCACGTCGACCGCGAACGCCTGGGTGTTCGAGATAGTGAAGTCGCGATTCAGGAGGTCATCGCCGCCGCGGTCGCGGAAGTTCGCGGCGGCCGGAGCGGTCGTGAAGCCGTAGCCCTGTTCTGCCGAGTAGGTCGTGCCGGGGTTCACGCCGAGCCAGCCGGCGGCGACCGGCGTGGCCGGCCCGCCGAAGTCGAAGGCGAGGTCGATGTCGCCTTCGGCAGCTTCGGCGACGGATGCCGGCGCCACGGCGGTGAGGGCTGCACCGGCGGCCAGCGCCGTTCCGGTCAGCAGTGCGATGAGCGGCCGTGATCGGCCGCGGCGTACGTTCGGACCCACAGGATCTCCTTCGATCGAGTACTGGTGCTGGGTCGCAGCGTCCGTGCTCGCCGCGCGTGATCCCTCGCTCCCCCGGTTCGGGAAAGCGATTTCCCTTGAATCGTGTCAATCCTCGCCCGCGGCGCGCGGTGAGTCAAGGGGTGTCGTGAGATGACGGCAAGAGCGCACGTTCGGCGCTGGAGATCCTGAATCCGAGCGCGCCGGCGTGACGAGGCAGCTTCGGCGACCGCCGACCCCCCGACTCAGTGCGACAGCTTCGGTGACGCCGGGACCCGCGCCCCGTCGGCGACCCCGTCGAGCACCTCGCGCAGCGCGGACGTCGAACTGCGCCGGGGCTCCCACCCGAGCACCGAGCGCGCGCGCTCGGTCGACATCACGGGCACGTTCGTGGCGATGTCGATCCACCCCGGGTCGGAGGCCTGCAGCCGCAGCTTCCACGTCACCCACATGATCGACCGCAGCACGGCGAGCCGCATGGGGATCGCCCGGCGCGCGCCGACCACCTCCGCGAGCGCAGTGGGGTCGAGCACCGGCTCGCCGGCCACGTTGAACGCCCCGCCGGCGCGCTGCTCGAGGATGCGCGCGAAGGCGTCGGCGAGGTCGTCGGCGTGCACCGCCTGCGACACGACCTGCACGGGAACGGGCAGGACCGGTGGCCGAACACGACCGAGCCACCGCGATGGGAAGTGCGCGCCCAGGAACAGCCGCGCGACCTCGCTCGCCGCGTCGCGCTGGAAGACGAGCCCCGGTCGCACGCGAGACACGACGACCTGCGGATGCCGCGCCTCGAACTCGTCCAGCGCGCGCTCGTTCGCCGCCTTGTGACGGCTGTAGTGCGAGGTGTGGATGCCGCCCGTCGGCCACTGCTCGCTCACCCGCGACCCCTTCGGCCCCCGGCTGTACGCGCCCACCGATGACGACACGACGACATGGGGAACCCGAGCGGATGCCACGGCCGCGAGCAGGTTCCGCAGTCCGACGACGTTCGTCGCCCAGAGCACCCGCTCGTGGTGGTTCGGCTGCAGCAGCCAGGCGAGGTGCACGACGGCGTCGGCGCCGACCAGGATGCGGGTGAGCCGTTCGACGGCGTCGGGCGCGGCGACATCCGCTTCGTGCCACTCGACGTTCGCATACGGGACGACCGTGTCGTCGGGCAGGTGGCGGGCGATGCCGACGAGCTCGTGCGCGCCGACGTGGCGGCCGGAGCCGGTGATGCCGGCCTCTTCGCCAGGAGACCCCGCACCCTGGGCGCCCGCCGCGCCCGTGCCGTCCGGGCCGTCTGGGCTCGCGACATCCTGATGCAGCCGCCGCAGGATCGCGGTGCCGATGTTGCCGGTCGCTCCGACGATGACGATGCGCATGGGGGCCTCCGCTCGCGTACCAGCACGCTACGTCACGAGACTCCGGCGCCCACGGGGGTTGACGAGCCGCGTCCACCCGTTGCTGCACGGATGCCCCAGCGTTGGTGATATCACCGCGATATACTCGCCCCATGACCACCCGTGAACCGGATGCCGCGACGCTCGTGCGCCGGGCGCGAGAGGACGCGGGGCTCTCGCAGCGGGCACTCGCGACCCTGGCCGGCATCAAACAGCCCAACCTCGCGATGATCGAATCCGGGGCCCGAGTCCCCAGCGACGAGCTCCGCGAGCGCATCCTCCGGGCCGCGCGCATGCGCCCATCCATTCCCCTCGAGCTCTTCGCCGAGCGCATCCTCGAGCTCGCCCCGAAGTACGGCGTGAGCGACATCCGCGTCTTCGGCTCGGCCGCTCGCGGAACCGACACCGCCGACAGCGACGTCGACCTGCTCGTCGGTGCCGGCCCCGACGTCGACTTCCTCACGCTCGCGGCGTTCCGTCAAGAGGTCGCGAACCTGATCGGGTTTCCGGTCGATGCCGTCGTCGACGACGACGCGGATCCGGTCGTCCGCGCACTCCGACGCGAGGCGGTTCCGCTGTGACCGACGGCGACGCCGACGCGCCGCGCGGCCGCTTCAGCGCACGGCCGCGCGTCGAGCCTCAGGGCTCGGAGCACTCGCAGTTCTCGGAGCGCTCGCGCGAACGCCTCTCCGACGAGGTCGCACGACTTCGCTCGCGCTTCGAGCGCGCCACCCGCGACGGACGCGCGAGCTTCGCGGATGCCGACTCGGACGCCTACGACATCGGTATGCTCGCGGTCATCCACCTCGCCGATCTGGTGAACCGCCAGCTCCCCGCCGAGATCGCGGACACCCTGCCTCGACTCGCGCGCGACGGGCTCCGGGCAACCCGCAATATCGCCGCCCATAACTATGCCGGCCTCGACAACGCCCGTCTGTGGGAGACCGTCTCGACGCATGCACCCGCGCTGCTCGACGCGATCGAAGCCGCGCTTCAGGCGCCGTCGGCATCGAGCGCCCCCGGATAGAGCTCGTCGAGCAGCCCGAGCGCCAGCTCACGCAGCACCTCCTCGAGCTCACGCTGCACACGCTGCACCCGCTCCTCGCCGTCGCCGCGCCGCGCCCAGATCGCCGCGAGCCGTTTCTGCTCCGCCACGACCGCGTCGACCACCATCGGGCGCCAGTGCTCCGGGTACTCGCCCTCGCGCCAGGCGCCGCGCCCGCGGCCGTAGTGCGCGACCGCGAGGTAGCGCAGCAGCGCGGAGGTCACGAGCCCGTCGAGGAACGCCTCCTCCCAGCGCAGGCTCGACTCCGTGCGGCCGCGCACGACGTTGACGCCCTGCGCGACGCCCGCCCCGCCGAGCGCGCCGATGATCGCGCCGGCGACCATGCCCGCGCCGAACGTGAGCCCTCCGGCCAGCAGATCGGCGCCGAGTCCCGTCAGCGCCCCCGAGACGACACCACCGAGCGCGGCGGTGCGGGTGCCGTCGAGCGGCGCGTCGAGGTGCACGCCGTCGGCCACGCGCTCGAGCACCTCGTCGGCGGCCCGCCCCTCGAGCCGGTGGATCGCGATGAGCTGCTCCATGCCCCACCGCAGGTCGACCTGCAGCCGGGCGGCCATCTCGTCGGTGGCATCCGATCGCGCCTTGGTGCGCGCCGCATTCGGCAGGCCGAACGATCCCGTGACCCGGTTGGTGAGCGGTTCGGCCGGCAGCACGACCCGGTCGGCCGCGGCCCGCGCGATCGGCCCGGCGAGCGCGGCCATGGACGCGTCGAACTCGCCCATGCGCAGGTCGCGCCACGCGGCCGAGAGTCGCGCGAAGGCCCGCTCCGAGGCATCCGGAACCAGCGGTTCGATCGCCCGGAACAACGTGAACTCCTGCACCCAGCAGCGCGCGAACGCGTCGAAGGCGAGCACGTCGCGCACGTTCGTGGACGGGCCGAGCGCGGCACGCCAGCGCGCGGCATCGGCTTCTTCAGCAGCCCGCTCGCGCGGCGGACCCGTCTGGTTGAGCAGCACGAGCACGGGCTTGCCGATCCACTCGAGCACCTCGAGCTCGGGGGCGAGGTAGCCGGCGTCGGCGGGCGCCTCGGCGGCGTTCACGAGGTAGAGCACGACGTCGGCCTGCTCGGCGACGTTGCGCACGGCGAGCTGGCTGAGCCACAGCGCGCGGTCCTGGTAGCGGTCCCACACCTGCGTGAGGAACCAGCCGATGGGGTTGCGGTCCTGCCGCAGCCGCCGCGCGAGGCGCACGCTGTCGCCGAAGCCCGGTGTGTCCCAGAGCGTCAGCAGGTCGCCGTCGGAGGTCTGCACGAGCGGGAACGGCGTCGCCTCGACGGTGACGTGCGGGGCGTCGCGCACCTCACCGACATCGCGGCCGAGCAGCGTGCGCGCGAGTGTCGTCTTGCCCGCGTTGGTGTGCGAGATGAGCGACAGCGACACCGCCCCCGCGTCGAGCCCCGGCACCTCCGGCGGTCGAGTAGGCAGCGAAGCAGCCGTATCGAGCCCCCCCGGCGGTCGAGTAGGCAGCGAAGCAGCCGTACCGAGACCCATTTCTCGATCCCCATCGGATGCCCCGTGCCCACTCATGCCAGCCACCCCGCCCCACTCGCGGCACTCCCGCCACCCTCACGAGCGGATGCCGCGGCCACGAGCTGCGCCTCGGCCGCCGCCAGGTCGGGGTCGGCGAGGTCGACGAACACCGGCACGGCGCCCCGAGCCTCCACGAGCTCACGCCAGGCGACCCGGCGCTCCTCGCGGCGTGGCGCGTCGTCGCCCCAGCGGGCGAGGAACGGCGACTCGTCGACGAGCACCACCGAGGGGGCGGATGCCGCGAGGAACGCGCCGTGCGCATCGTCTTCGGGCGTCGCGGTGAGGTTGAACAGTGGCAGCAGGGTCTGGGTCGTGCCCGCGGCATCCGGACCCGACCAGGCGTCGTCGCCCCACGCGACGGGCTCGTCGATGGTCGCGTCGGCGTTGCCGTACGCCCGGGCGACGATGGCCTCGAGCCCGGCGCGCGCCTCGGGCTCGAGGGTGTAGCTGTACGGGATGACGCGCACGCGCGCCGGCTCGCCCACCCACCCGGCGATGAGGCGGCGGTAGTACGGCTCGTCGAGCGGCAGCGCCACGTTCCTCGCGCGGCGCCGCTCGACCAGCCCCGCGGCGAGCGCGAGCACCAGCCGCGGAATGATCACGACGACGGCGACCGTGCCGGCCATGAGGTGCATCCAGATCGCGGCGTTCTCGCTCGCGGGCGCGCGGATCGCCTCGATCGCCGCGACGTCGGGCACCGGGATGCCGGTGAGCCACGATCCGGGCGCGAGCGTCACCGCGAGCAGCGCGTGCACCTGCTCGGCCCCGAGGAACGTGCTCTCCCACGACGCGCGGTACTCGAACGCGAGCCCGCGCAGGTAGAGCCCGGCGATGAGGCCGAGCGCGGTGGCCGCCGCCGCGAGGTGCAGCACGCGCGCGGCGCGCGCTCCGTAGAGCGGTGCGGCAACGCGCGCCCAGTCGCGGGGCAGCGCGGCGAGCACGGTGCGCCTGGCGGCGGTCGGGGCATCCGCCCGGCTGCTGTCGCTCATCGACGAGCGCACCGACGCGACCCGGATCAGCACGGACCTCACCGGCCCGGCCGCCCCACGCCGGAGCACCAGCGGACGCACGAGGAGCCACACGTAGACGACGAGGTTCCACGCGACGAGCGCGAACACCGGCGGCGCGAGCAGGTTGATGCTCGACCCACCGCCGATGCGGTCGATGAGCAGGCCCAGCACGAACGCGGCGATCACCGTCACGACGCCCACCCACGGACGCCAGCGGATGCCGCGCACCGTTCGCGTCACCGCGGGCTGACGTGTGCCGACCCGTTCGAGCACGAGCTGCGCGCGCCGCCCCAGGAACGCCTCGGCGCTCGCCCGCTCCCCCACGATCGCCGCCGCCGCGCGGCTCGCCCACTCACGGTCGGCATCGGACCACAGCACCCGGTCGCGATCGGCCGTCTCGACGGCGCGCGCCGCGGTCGTCTCGAGGGCGGCCGACTCGTCCATGCTGCGGAGTCTATGCCGCGGCGCCGGGTAGCTGCGTCCTTGCGCAGCTCGCCGATCACGAGCCCCGGCGTTGCCGAGCGGTTGTCCAACGCCCGTCCCTAACCCCTGAGTCGTCGCTTTTCCGCGCATGAGGAAGGTGGGACCTCAGCCGGATGATCGTCATTTTCGACCTCCGCGGCAAAGCCGCGGAGGTCCTGCGCATGGAGCTCCCAGAAGGAGACTGTTTCCTGCGATGCGACACGGTCAGAGCTTCTCGTAGTACGAGCGGATGACGTTCGCCATCAGCTTTCGACGCTCCTGCAGGAACTCCGGGTACTCCTCCGCGGTCAGGGCTGCAAGGCGCGAGGGGATCGCATTCTCCACGAAATTGCGTTGCAGCTCGTCGGCATCCGTGATCTCTCCGAGCGTGAGCCGGCCCGACCCGATCTGAGCCTCGACTTCGGCTAGATAGCCAGCCGGGGGCTTGTTGCTGATGCTGATGTTGATCGACGTCTCGGTCAGCGCGAAGTTCGCGACCTGGTTGTAATCGGCGCGGTCGGGGAACCCGTTCTTTTGCAGATAGTCCTTCGGGACGATGTGATGGATGTCGCCGGACTGCTGGTGCATCGCCGCGATCGTGATGCTCTTCGAGAGGAACCCGCGAACCCCGGTGGCGACCTGAGCCGCAAGGAACGCCTGGAAGAAGGGGCTGACGGTACTCGTCGTCTCGAGGGAGTTCGGCAACGAGACCTGCCAGAAGCCGTCGGAGAGATCGGATTCCTCGATCTGCGTGAGGTACTCGGCGGCCCCCTGCGCCGAGATGCGACGGATGTCCTGCTCCCAGGTTCCCTCGAAGCTGCCCGAGTGTCGCCCGGTGAGCATCGACATGACGAACCAGCGGCGGACGATCCGCTTCCGCTCCCCTTCTGACATGGAGTCATCGGCACGGAGCCGCAGGTACAGGGCGTACGCAAAGTTCAAGGCGTTCTTCGAGCCGACCATGTCGGGCGCGATGAACCCGGCAGACTTGATCAGCATGATGAAGTTCTCGTAGTGGTACTTCTTGACGATCTGAAGGAGCGCTGCTTCGAGCTTGTCGTACGCCACGGGGATGCGCGATTCGTCGACCTTGCGCGTCTCGGGATCCCGACCGGAAAGCTCGCTGACGATCGAGGACGCCCTGCCACGACTGAACCCGAGTAGCCCTGCGACACGGATGACGTCGCCGTATGCGGGGTCGTACAGGTCTTCGGCGTCGTCCTTCAACCACGAGATCGCACTGATGAACTTCGATGCGGCGAACTCCGAATCGTTCTCCTGGATGTCGGCGAACGCGTGCGGTGCGACGGCGAGATGGCAGAAGTAGTCGATGAGCTTTCGGAGATTGCGACCGCGATCGCCGTAGGTCGCGATCTTGCTCATCGCGAAGTCGGCGCTGCTGAGCGGCACTCCCTTGGAGTTGATCCTGATGAAGATCTCGGAGACGGTTTCGACGTCGAGGTCGTCGGCCAGGGCGATGATGCCGATCTGCGCGTTCTTGATGCCCTCGAGCCGTGCGATGTTCGCCTCGACCGCGGCATGGTCGATGTTCCCGTTCGCCTCGAAGTACGACTTCACGAATGTGTAGGTGGAGTTTGCAGTGAAGAGCTCGCTGATGTCCGAGATCCACTCCGGATTCTTCGCGATGACCGGTGTCAGGGTCGCGAATTCTTCCGTGACCGGATTGAACGCGATCGTGATCCGGATCTGCTTGTAGCGCTTGTTGATCACCTTCAGACCGGCGACCGCCGCGCGGAGCGCGGTGATGCGCTGCTGCCCGTCGATCAGAATCTGCTGGTGCGCCGCGACCTGACCGCCCTTCAAATGTGCGCCGACCGACTGCCAGGTGATCAGGTACCCGACCGGATACCCCTTGTACAGCGAGTCCATGAGGTCGCGGACTTTCACGCTGTCCCATACGAATGGGCGCTGAAGCTCCGGGATCGCGATGTGCTCGCGTCGCACGTCTTCGAGCAGCTGGGTGACCGCCGATTGGGTGACTTGATACTTCGCCATCGTGATCCTCTTTCTCATCGGCCACGCTCATCGACGCTCGGGCAGACACGGATGCGCCGATCCCGGGTGCTGCAGAGCGATGCGACTCAGGATATCCGCGGCCTACTCTGAGCGGAGGAGCAACTCCGACGGCTTCCCCTTCCAGGTCACGACGAGCTCATCACGAGCACGGCTGGCCGCGACGTACAGCAGCGAACGTTCCCTCAGCATGACATCGTCGCGGTCTTCGGCCGCGACACCCTTCAGCGACCACGGCGTCGGGAAGGAGCCTTCGGAGATGTCGAACAAGATGACCCGCGAGAACTCCAGGCCCTTCGCGATGTGCATCGTGAGGATGACTGGTCGATCGCCGGACTGCTTCGCGTTCGTCAGAATCGTGCTCGCCACGCCGTGATGGTCGAGCGCATCGTGCACGTCCTTAGCGGCGTTGTTCGACGTCGTCAGAACGGCAATGGTCGCGCCGTCGACGCCTGCGTCGAGCCAGGACTTCACTTGGGCGGCCAAGACGGCAAATTGCACCGACGCGGACTGCGTCGGGAGCGACTTCGGTTCCGGGCCTAGCCTGGACGACCGATACCCCGCCACACCTTCTTCGCCACCCTGGGCATCGATGAAGGTCCCTCCTTCGAGCAGCCCGAGGGCATAGCGGAGGTTCTGTTCGGTCGTGCGGTAGTTGAGCGTCAGCCTGCGTGATCGGCCGACGATGGCGATGTCGAGGCGCGAGAGCACGACGGGTTGACCGTAGATGCGCTGGTGCGTGTCGTCGGCGATGAACATGTCGTCGGGCCCCGAGGCCGTCACGGCGCGAAGGAACCGCCAGTGCGAGGGCGTGAGGTCCTGCGCTTCGTCAATGAGGATGTGGTCGGCGAATGTGCGGGGCGATTCGCCGTCGGCGCCCTCGAGCCACGCGGCCGAGACCGATGCAACTTCGGCGAATGACAACCTGTTGGCGATGCGCGCGTTCTTTCGATACTGCTCGACGACCGCCCACACCTGGGCGCGCTTCGCTCGATCGAGTGCCACGCCGCGCCCCGGACGCCGAACCGTGAAGTAGTCGTCCTTCGTCACGATCCGGTTGGCGAGGATCACCTGCAGGTACTCGACCGAGAGGAAGCTCTTCGAACGGAGCGCCGCCGGCAGATCGACGTCGGCGTCGTCGACCGCGTCATCCCAGCCGGAGTCGTTCGCGACGACGGCGCCGCGCGATTCGACGACTGCGCCGAGCACGCTCTGCGCGGCGGCGCCGAACCCGGTTCCGGCGGCATCGCGCACCGCGGCGACCAGCTGGTCGACGCCTCGTACGAGCACACCGGGGTGCCCTGGTGCCGACGCCTGCGCGAGGTCGGGGTCGAGGCGCTCGAGATCGCGGCGGAGGTTGTCGGCAAGGGCTCGCGTGTACGTCGTGAGCACGACCCGGTGAGTCGGATGCTGCTCCGCGAGGTGCTTTGCGCGATGGAGCAGAACGACCGTCTTGCCGGTGCCCGCGCCGCCGGTGAGGCGGAACGGCCCCTTGTACGAGCGCGTGGCGTAGCGTCGCTGGTCGGGGTGGAGGAACACCCGCCATGCGCCGAAGTCGCCTCCGTCGATGACGCGCTGCAGTTCCTCCTCGCCTTCGATGAAGGTGAACTGCATCTGGGCGGCCGGGTGCTTGAGCGCCTCGACGAGTCGCTCGTCTTCGGTGCGATCAGGCTCGGCGACCTCGTCGGCGACGGCCGGCTCCGTGACGACGGCGTTGTCGTCGGCCTCGGTGATGCCGAGCGACTCTTTGATCTGCGAGATGGCGAGGTTCATCGCCATACCGAGCAGCACCCCCGACTGCCATTCGTTCTCGAGGTCGCTCGCGAACGCGAGGAGTTCGTCCTCGGTCGCGGCCGCGAATGCCTCGGCGGCGAGATCGGCCGGGAAGCCGAACTCGTCTGTGAGGTCGGCAACGAAGTAGCTCTTCTCGGTGAGGAACGATGATGGTGCGGCCCCGGCCTGTGCGGATTCCGTCCAGACCTTCGGCGCTGCCGGTGCGGGTGCGTCGACGGCCGGCTCGGCCTCGATGAGTTCGGCGATGCCGTTCACCGGATTGATCTGCAACTTGCGCGTCCGCGCCCGTTTGATCGCCTCTTCGTGCTCCCAGGTGCCTGCGTACACGTAGGTGCGCTCGCCGGCGAGCGGTTCGAGGCAGTAGAGCACCGCCCGCAGGTGGATGTCCACCCGCCCGGTGCGCGCTCGGGAGTCGAGCGGTTCGTTCATCGGCTCGATGTGCAGGCCGGGGAGTGTGTCGTCTTCGGTCAACTTCGAGAGGAACGACATGATCTTGGCACGAACGGCCTTCTCATGGTCTTGGCCCTTGAGCTTCGTCATGATGAGGTTGGGCATCGGTCGCCTTTCGGAGCGGTCGTCGGTCAGACGGAGGTTTCGAGGGCGGCGGCGATCGCGGACGCATCGGCCGGGACGACCTGCCATCCTGCGGCCAGCAGGTCGTGAAGGTCTTCCTCGGCGAAGTCGAACCCGGAGGCGACTCGGCGGTCGCGCCACGCGAACGGCACGGGGATGCCTTCGGCGACCTCGATGCCGAGCTCGGGCACGGCGACTCCGCCGATCTTCGCGAGCTCCCGGATCAACGCCTGTTCCGCGAGCGTCGCCTGCGGCAGCAGCGCGCCCCATTCGACGGAGATCTCGTCGTCGAGCACGACGTCGGCGGGGCCGATACCGGCCTGCGGCACCGGAACGTCGGTCTGACTCAGCGCGAGAATTCGCGCGGAGTCGACATCGAACCGCGCACCGAGCAGATTCGCGAGTTTCAGCCACAGCCGCCACGCGTCCCTGAAATCGCCGGCCGCGAGCGCGGAACCGCGATCGTCGAGCATCACGACCACCTCGGTCTTGCCCGCCGTGATGAATCGCGTGGTCATTGCGAATGCTCCGAATCGAAGCTGCCAGCTCATCGGCGACGTCCCGGTCGACGCACCGGCTCGGAGCGTTTCCGCCGTGAACTCGACAAGCGGTCGTGACCCGGCGTCGACGAGCTCCGCGGCGGGCAAACGGGTCAACATCGGCAGTGCATCAGCGATGGTCTCCCACCTCGATTGCGCCTTGTCGGGGTTCTGCATCCACTCCATGAGTTGGGAGACGGGGTTCGCGAGCACGTGATCGAGCGCCGCGAGCGGCAGGTTGTACATGCCGAGGAAGTCGCCGGCGGCCGCCGGGTCGAACCAGGCGGCCTTCGGTTCCGGTTTGCCATCGCGCGCACGGATGAGCTCGTCCCAGTGGATGCCGAGCACGAGGTATCCGTCGTATCGCGCGAGGTCCCGCTTCTTGGCGTCGTCGGCGATCCGGTTGTGCTGGGGCGTCGCATGGAACGCGAATCCGTCGGTGTAGATCGCGATCGGCTTGGCGCCGCCCCCGAACTGCTCCAACACGAAGTCGGGCGTCGTGTATCCGAGCTCGACCTGCGGCCGCAGCATCCAGATGCGCCGGTTGCCCGGGAACGAGACCTGGATCTTGTTGCCCTTGTCACCGGGGATCTCTTTGACTCCGGCGCCGAGCGCCTTCGCCCGGTCCATGAACACCTGTCGGAAGAGCTGCTCGATGACCGACTCGCCGACCTGCACCCCGGGGTCCTGACGCGTGACGACCCACTCGGTGGGCTCGCCGTCGTGCACGCCGAGCAGCACGGCGAGGCTTCGTTCGGCACTCGCACGCGACACCCGGTCGGATGCCGCGCCGGGGGCATACGGCAAGAGGCACCGGTGGCAGGAGGAGCGCCCCTCGGTCTTGCACGGGCAGTCGCGCACCGTCTGCCAGGCGACCGTGAGCAGCTCGCGCATCTGCGTCTCGTCGGCGAGTTCGGCCAGATAGCCGGTTCCCCCCGGAACAGAGTCGTGCACGAGCAGCGCCGGCACGTTCTCGGTCCCGTCGGTGAGCACCGGTTCGACCGTCTCGACGATGCGCAGGTGGTCGGGGTCTCCTCCGATCACCTCTCGAAGCCCGCGAAGCAGGGCGGCCGACAGGCTGGGAACGGCGAGGGTGTCGCCGATGGTGAGTTGCGGCGGCAGACGCAGCAGAATCCCCTGCGTCGTGAGCGTGCGACTGAGCGCGAGCGACGTGGTGCTTTCGGTGCTCGCGTCGCGCACAGCACACCAGGGCTTGTGCTCGCGGCGCGAGTTGGTGTTCGCCTCGCCGTCGAGCTTTCCGCACACGGAGCACACCCTGAACAGCGGCGCCTGGCGTTCGTCGCCCGCGATGAAGCGGGTCTCCCCGAATCCGCCGACGCGGCCGAGATTCAGCCAGCGCACGGTGAGGTCGCGCAGGTAGGTGACGCCGAAGGCCTCACCTTCGACGTACCAGGCGTCGGTGATGCCGGCCGGATCCACGTCGGCGGCAACCTGCATCACGAAGCGCTCGCGCCGACGCTCATCGCGTCCGTCGCTGATGGATGCCTCGTCGCGCCGCACCTCGGCCGACACCTGTTCGAGCTCGACGACCTGTAGGTGCTGTGCGGTATCGGCGATGGCGGTGCTCCCACACCGGGGGCAGGACGTTCGGAGGGCTTCGGCTGTTCCATGGTCGTACCCGTGGCCGCAGGCAGGACAGAACGACCAGGTGCGCACGGCCTCACCGCCGCTGCCGAGATCGATGGAGTCGATGCCGATCTCGAGGCCCTGGGCGTAGAACACCGCACCCGGCGCGAGTTCGCTGATCGCCACGCCCGCGCCGCGCTCGTAACTGAATGCCCGATCACGATATTCAAGGCTGTCTGGGTCGATCCAGCTGAGCGCGACATCGAGCCGCACCGAGTCGTCGATGAGCGAGTAGTTCGGCAGCAGTCCAAACCGCTCGAGCGCGGAGACCCAGTGCTCCGACCGCAGATCGGCGAGCTGCTTCGTCGCCATCGCATACGACGCGCGGGCCGAGCGGTACTCGCGCTTCTCGTCGTCGCCGGCCGTCGGATGGTCGGCGGCGCGCTTGAGCTCGTCGAGCGAATCCGCGACGGCGTCCTTGCGATGGCGCACCAGGTCCACTTGCTCGGTCCAGCGCTGCACGGCGTCACGCACCGCAGCGGCGAGGCGACTCGAACCCGCGTCTTCGCCGGGCGTCGCCCACGCGCGCACTGCGTCACGAGCCCAGGTGCTCAATGCATCGACAGGGAACGTCGAGAGGAACGTCTCGACCCTCTCGAGGTGCTCGGCTTCCGCATCCGCGACGATGTCGCCGAGCAACGTCCCGGGCTCCGAACTCTTCAGCACGTCTCGAGCCTGCCGAGGCGGGTCGGCGAGGTCGGCGGCTCGACGGTCGACGAGCGCGGCGAAGTACTGTCGCCGCAGGATCTCTTCGGCGTTGAGATACGTCGCAGGAGGGCGCACCGCTCCGTTGATCACCGAGAGCGGTTCTCCGAGCTTCGGCAACTGTTCGCCGCGGCCGGTGACGAACGCGAGCGAGAGCGCGTTGCCGGTGAGTCGACCCGCGCGGCCGACGCGCTGCAGATACGACGCGACCGACTTCGGCAGACCCGCGAGCATCACGGTCGACAGGTCGCCGATGTCGATGCCCATTTCCAGCGTGGGGGTCGCGACGAGCACGTTCGGCGTGTCAGGGTCGGCCCCTGACGACTTGAATCCGTCTTCATAGGCGAGCCTGGTCTCGTCATCGAGCAGGCTCGTGTGCTCGCGGGCGACGACGCGACGCATGTCGCCGTCGTTGTAGAGCGTTCGGTAGTAGTTGACCGTGCCGTCGGTGCTTCGCAACCGCCCGGGGCATCGAGCCGATGTGCACGGGCCGTCGACGAGTTGATCGATCACGGTCGTGCTGACGGGCACGGGGTTCTGGCAGACGTCGCACACCAGCAGATGACGCCCGGATTCGAGGTCGGTGAGTTCCACCGGGTGCACCATGACGGATGCCGCGGCCAGGCGATAGACGGTGGCAGACCCCGAGCCGATCGCCGTCGACGTGATCACCCCCTCACGGTCGAGCTCGGCGAGGAGCGCACGCGTGAGGTGCGCGCCAACACTCGCCGGGACGCCGAGCACATCACGCGCCCAGACGGCGAACCAACTCTGGCTCGAGTTCGCGACGTCGAGGTTGCTCTTCTGCCCTCGGCCTGCGCCGGTCGCGACGCTGCCGACCCGGGGAAAGCCGGGGGCGTCGCGGCCGTCGGGGAAGGCGGGCATGCCGACGCCGCGCGGACGTCCGCCCCAGAGGTACCAGCGCCTGCCATCGTTCTCGATGTATTTGCGGAACCACTCGTGGTCGATCGCGCCCCGATCGCGCATGCGCTCGAGCACCCCGCGCACCCACCGCACGACCGTGTCCTTCGGCACCTCGGCCGTCGGCTCCTCGTCGAGCGGCTGCGAACGCGAGTACCCGGTGAGGGTGGCGCGGCCGATCGCATCGAGCTTCGCCGCGGCACCGGCGTTCACCTCGGCGGCGAGGCTGCCCGTCAGTTCGAGGGTGCGGCCCACCCGTGATTGCAGCCCGAACTCCATCGTGAGGTCGAACAGCAGTCGCTGCCGCACCCGCTCTTCGACGTTCGGGTCGACGTCGGCCGCCCGCTCCGCCTCCCAGAACTCACGGAAGTTGTCATGCTCGACGATCTCGGGCGCCAGCAGTCGATACCGAGCGGATCGGTCATCGCCTGCGTCGCTGAGCAGGAGTTCGACGAGCTTCGGCAGGTTCGCGGGCCGGGAGCCGATGGCACGGCGGATCGCGTTACGCAAGGAGAACACGTGCGAACGGCTCTGCACGAATCCCGCGCGGTGCGCGGCATCCTGCACGCTGTCGGTGAAGACGAGCGCCTTCTTCTCTGCGGGGTCGAGCCCTGCCTCCCCGAACAGCGTGGTGACGGCCACCGAGAGCATGGTCGCGATGGCGCTGCCGAGAAAGCGGATGCCGTCAGCGCGACCGCACGACGGACAGTCGTCGTTCTTCGATCCGTCTTCGGCGTCGGCGCCGGTGAGCACGAGCACGGGCAGCACGACCGTCTCGTCGTCCTCGTCGGCAGGCGCTTGGTCGAGGATGATCCGGTCGCGCACATGGAACCAGCGCAGTCCGTCGACCTCGTGGGGGGCGTCGAGGCGCGCCTCCTTCGGCGCATGGATGAGGGCGCGGAACCCGCGCTCACCGTGCAGGTGATTGCCGCGGACGTCGACCTCGTCGTGGTCGAGATAGCTGCCCACCGGGGCGAGCTGCACGCCCCATCCGCTGCGGCCGCAGTGGCGGCAGTACACGGCGGGGAACGCGGGCGCCGCTTCAGCATCCGCCGCGTCGGTTTCGATCATCCCGTCGTCGCTCCACCGGAATCCGACGACGGGATCGGCGTCCCGGTCGATTCGGGTGAGAGCTCGCACCCAGAGATGCAGGTCGATCGAGAGCGCGGCGCGCTGCTCGATCGCACGAATATGGCTGAGAGCGCTGAGCAGCGTGACCAGGAATCGTCGACGAACGACCGCCCGCTGCTCGTAGGTCTCGTCGGCCGCGAGTCCGGCCGGGAGCAGCGCATCCGCGAGCTGGTCGATCTGGGCGGCATCTGTGGCGAGCTCGGACAGGTTGTGAATGATCGGATGCGCACGAACAAGCGCGAAAACGTCGGCTCGGGTCAGTGTGGCCGACGCGACAGCATTGCCGTCTTCTCGCTCGTAGAGCGACGCGACGATGGCGGCTGTCATCACGTCGAGGTCTTCGGAACCTGCTTCGTCCAGCGACGCAAGCACGTCTTCGACGAGCGGCGTGCCTACGGGCTTCGCCAGGAGACCGAGTCTCGCCACGACCTCGCCGGCGTTGCCGGCCCATTCGTCATAGGTCATGCGCGTCTCGGTGACGACGGACGATTCGTCGAAGTCGTCGCCGAACACGGTGCGCGCGAACTCGATCATCGCGCTCGGGTCGCCCTTGTCGCCGAGGGTCGCCGAGGTGGCGACAGCGGTCACGTCCCCGAGCGGGCGCGGCGGCGCACTGCTCGGAAGCGGATTTGCGCCCGCCGCCGACCGGAACCGTTCGAGCGTGAGACCCAGGCGACGCAGCAACATGGCGACGTCGGTGCCCTGCGCCCCGTCGTACGTGTGGAACTCATCGAGCACGAGGTATTGCAGGCTCTCGGCGCTCTGCTGCCACAACGGCTGGTCTTCGGTGCGCAGCAACAGTTGATCGAGCATCTTGTAGTTCGTGAGCAGGATGTCGGGTGCCTGCGCCCTGATCGCGGCGCGGCTGGTGATGAGCCCGTCGGTCGTCACCGAGGAGCGCTCGGCACCGCCTTGGCCGGTGTAGATCGCCGCTCGGATGCCGCGGAGCTCGTCGTGTGTCGTCAACAACTCGGTCAGGCGTCGGGCTTGGTCGTTGGCGAGGGCGTTCATCGGGTAGAGGATGAGCGCCTTGATGCCCTGTACTCCGTCGCGTTTGGCGCGCAGCACGTGATCGAGGATCGGATGCATGAACGCCTCCGTCTTTCCGGACCCCGTGCCGGTCGTCACGAGCGTCGGCAGCGGTCGACGTTTCTCGGCGGACAGATTCGCGCTGCTCAGCCGGTCGAACGCGGCCGCCTGGTGACCGTACGGCGTCGGACCGTCGTACCAGTCGAGACTCGTACGCCATCCATCGGAGGCGGGCTGGAACGGAAGACGCACCCGGACATACGGCCCGCGGAAGATGCCATCGCGGGGGTCGTCGAGGAACGACTCGAGCGCCCTGCTCGCATCGCTGTCGGAGAGCGCGAAGGTGGTCGTGAGATACCCGAGCAGGCTCCGGCGAACCTGTTCGGCCTCCACGGAGGGCAGGAGCTCGCTCATGACCGTTCCTCGAGAATCCGCTCGAAGTGCGCATACGCCTGTCGCATGTCGGCCTCGCGATCGAGCGTCACGAACGGCAGTTCGTAGGTGTAGTCGACGCCCGAACCCGGATGCGTCGCGGTGCGTTCCCCCTCGGAAATGTCGTCGCCCTTCTGGCGCCAAAGGGTGAGCACCGAGTTTGGCACCAGGCGGCCGTTCGCGTCGTAGTACTGACCTGTTCGGTCGTACCCCGCAAGGACCGGGAACTGAGTGCGGAATATCGCACAGAGTTCATCGCTCGAAACGCCAAGTTCAATCGCTGCCAGCACGTCGATCTCGATTTGGGCTGCCCTCCGCGCAATGGCGCGACGAAGGGGTGTGCCATAAGTCCATCTGACCGAGAGCTCGCCGCCTTCCACTAAGGCCGACTCAAGCGCCCACTGATCAGTAGTGAACCGGTCATGGAACGCGCTCGACCAGAGATCGGCATATGCATCTGTCAAGGCGTTTAGTCGAAGCCATCTCAGAGCAATCGCGTGCGGGAAACGCGAGCCGATGAGCGGTAGCCGGTCGAAGGTGGGCTGTCTGATGTGCTTCTTCGGCGCCACCCGGATTGAGAAATCCGCCAATAGGCAGGACGACACGGCCAGCGCAGCGATCTGCTCGACGTTTGGCTGGATCTTGGCGGAGTAAACACCGTCCACATGCGCGGCCCCCGGCGGAATCACAGTCGCAATGAGCGTTCGCGCTCCCGTATTTGCAGCCATAGTGCGCCAGGCGATGCGGTAGTGGTTGCGCGCAGGATCCCGGTCTGGGCCCCAGTGTGTGTAGGCGGCGTCGTACTCGGCAGGGGATTTGGCAGGTTTGTACGCGGTGACCGGAAGCGCATCGGGCGCGAGCGCCTCCAGGTCGACCGACGACCAGTCCTGGTTGTGGAGCATGGTCGGGTTCGGCGACTTGTAGAACGGGTTGGCGACGAAGAGATGGGGGCCCTGAAGAATCGCATCGCGCCAGGAGTCCACCTCACCCCAACGAACCTCGAAGACACCCTTCTTGCGGTCGATGCTCTCATCCCAGCCTCGAGAGAACTCCAGCCCGAGCGAGCCGATGCGCGGCGCGGCTGAAAGCTTGCGCAATACCTCACTGGTTGCCCGGTTGACGGCGTAGACCATCCGCGTCTGTCTCACGGGCACAGCGTCGCTTTCCAGCACCGCGTGCCAGGTCGCGAGGGTCTCGTCGGTGACCATCGTGATCCGCGAAGCGTGCGGCCGCAGATCCCATTTGCCGTCGCGATCCTTGAGCCCGGGCTCCTCGCCGGAACCGTCGTGACGCAGGGAAGCGACCGCGGTCTCTGGATGGTAGAGCGAGGTGGCCATCAGGAAGCCACGAGCCGACGCTTGCCCGTACACGTGAACGCCATACGAGACCTGATCGTGCACCTCAAAGAGGAATAGCGCGTTCATGAACTGCCAATGCCGGCGCAGCCGCTGGTAGGTCGCGGCTCGAAGCACGCCGGCCTTCTCATCGGTGAAGTGGGTTTCAGGGTGGATGAGTCCGATCACCCCACGTGGGCTCTGACGGTTCCACGTCGCTTCCATGAAACATCGGTACAGGTCTGGTTGGAGCCCCGCGAGATGCGGATACACAGTCGGGTCGCCAACGAATGCTGCGGTGACCGCGACGTCCGCTGTCCCGTCGACGACGAGATCCGACACACCGGGGAGGTCCAGTGTGATCGCGCGTTTCGCCGTGATCTGCGATTGAGTCGGCTTCACTGCCAGCTGCCACCACGGGTCGCCCTCGGCCAGCAGCGCGTCTACGTCACTCCGCGGCCGAACCCACGGCGGGTTTCCGACTTGGAGGTCGAAGCCACCGCGCTCGAACACCGTCGCGAAGTCGAGTTCCCAATGGAAGAACCCCTGCTGCGCGGCGATCTGTTCGACTGCCCTGAGCCACGGCGTCGACTCGACGAGGTCGGTCACACGCTCGGCGCTCGCGAAGGCGAGGTTGTCGCGCTCCTCCTCGTTGAGTTCCTCCCAACCACCGCTCGCGTAGGCGAAGGTCGTCTGTCCGTAGCGGGCAGCGACGCCTCTCGCCTCGGTGTGCTCGCCGAGGATTCCGCGAAGTCCTGCGATCCACTCATCGAGCGAGGGCGGCGTTGCGCCACCCGTCAGCGTGTCGGTGAGCGGCCAGAACCACATGGCGTTCCAGGCGTCCATCACCCGGCGGAGGCGCTGGAACGCACCTTCGGGATCGTTCAGCTTGCGTTCGATCTCAGCGCGACCCACGGCTGCACCGCCGGCTGCGTGATGCTCTGCACCCTCCCAGAGGGGGATGTCACGCCGAGCCTCGCGCTCGGCGATCGTCAGTCGGCGAAGCGCGAGCTGCCAGAGTGCCTCCACACGATTCGAAAGGCTGGCTAGCTGATCAAGCTGTTTCTTGCTCGGCTTGGCGAAGATGGACTTGCGCCACGCTCTGAGCCGTGCCAACGCCTCGGGGGCGAGCTCCTTCGCCTCCTTCGCGTCGACGGCAGACCCCCACCCAGCTGCGGGAAGCAAGAAGTGGTGGATCGCACCCGCAGTGCCCTGCGCGAGACGACCGGCGGCGATGTTGTCGGCGAGATCACGAACAGACACCGGCCGCGGAGCATCCTTCAACCACGACTTCTTATTCACCTGATCGCGGGAGTACACCGCCCGTCGAGAACCGATGAGCGAATTGCCGCGCTTCAGGTGCAGGCCGAACCAGGGGGCCGAGAGCCCCTCAACCATCGTGTCGAGCCAGAGCGAGATCTCCGCCAACTCGACCGCGGTCGCATTGAGGTCGACGCCGTAGACCTGGTGCAGGGCGATCGAGGCTTTGACCCGCTGCAGCTCGCGCGGCCGCTGTTCGGGATCGACCTTGGTGCCGACCTCTGCCTCGCGGCGCTTCAGATACTCGTCGGCGAGCTGGCGCACCGCCTCGATCGCGAACGCGCCCGATCCGAGGGCCGGCTCACAGACCGAGAGCTCGAGGATCTCGGCCGCCGTGGTCGCGTGGCCGTCTTGATCGAGCAGCTCTTCGAGCGACTGGCTCACCACGAACCGGGTGAGCACCTCGGGCGTGTAATACGAGGCCGACTGCTGACGCTCACGGCCGGCGAGGCGATACACGAAGCTGCCCCGCTCGTGCAGTACCGCTTTGCGCGCACCGGTGATCGGATCTTCGGTCTGCACGAAGTCCTTGTGATCGATGCCCTCGGAGCGATCAACGGGCACGACCCACGAGCCCTTCGAGGCGTCGCCGTCCTTCGCCACCTCGAACAGGTCGGTGCTCGCGAAGAACCCGGTATACGACATGAGGCCCTCGTACACGGCGCCGAGCTGGTTGATGCCGAGATCGGAGTAGCTGATGAACCCGCGGTCGCGCCCGCGTTGCTCCTTGCTCAGGAGCAGGTGCGCGAGCACGCGCTGCATCGCCTCGTCGCCGAGTCCGACCTCGTCGACGTGCGCCGTCGCACTCGGCAGGAAGAGGTCGGCGGTGAGCCGGTTGAACACGAGACCTTCGGGCAGGTCGGATGCCGTCGCGGCATCCGATGCCGTCGTCACCGGTGCGTGGCCGCCGTCGACCAGGCGGAAGAGCACGCCCAACGACTCGTGCAGGTGGGTGCGGTCGGCGGCGTCGCCGGGCAGCTCGACGAGCACGAGCTCACGAAGCCGGTCGAGGCTGTAGCCCTCTTCATATTCGCCGCTGCCGACGGGCACGACCTGCAGTTCGGGCGAGGCCTCAGCGTAGAGGAGGAACAGGATGCGATAGAGGTATCGCAATGCCTGCTTCGCGAGCGGCTGCGCCTCACTCGACGGCAGCGGGTCGAGACCGTGTCTCGCACGACGGCGCACGACCTCGTTCGCGATGATCTCGATCGAGGACCGCACACCTTCGCGCAGATCTTTCGAGACGCCGACCGTGTGCTTGATCGACTCGTCGAAGACCGTCGCCCACCACACGGTGCCTTCAGCATCGGGCAGCAGCGACTCGGCGGCGAGGCACGCGAGGGCGCGATCGAGCTCGCCACCCTTCTTCTGGTCGTTTCGATCGACTGCGAGTTGCAGGTTGACCGCGAGGTAGCGCCCCTCGGCCCACCGCTCACGTTCGGCGAGCATGACCCACCGGCCCGCAAGCACCAGCGCGAACGCCGGACCGTCTTCATCGGCGAACAGCACCGAGAGCAGTCGCGCGGCCGACGCGATGGGATGCTTCTCGTCGTCGACCGGCACGAACGGCTCCGACAGCGTCTCCGCATCTCGCTGCAACAGATCGTCGACCTCTGCGACGGGCGCGGCATCGACGATCGCCACGCGGGCCGGCTCATCGAGCCCGCGCTGGGTCACGAAGCCGACCGGGCCGCGCTGCTCGAGCTCATACAGGCCCGAGGTGAAGCCGAGGTTCTGTTTCAGCAGCCGAGTGATACGGGCTGCCGCATCACTCACGACGCCGGCTTCCTTGGCGACCGTCTCTTCGAGTCCTGCGAATCCGTTCACCAGCTCACGCTGCACCGACGAGAACACGTCACGCGCCGAGGTCTCGCCCGCGTCGTGCGCGGCATCCCACGCCTTGCGTCGCTGGGTCACCCTCGCCTGAAACGACTGCTTCGCGGCATCCGTGTTGAAGTAGTGCTCGCTGATCCACTCTTCACCGACGATGAAGGCATCCGAAGCCATTCACTCCACCTCTTCCTGGGGAACCACGAGCAACAGCGGGCGTACGAGACGTCGGTTGGGCTTCATCGATGCGGCGATCGCGCGCTCCTCTTCGACGGTGACTCGGCGCTGCTTGAGATCGCCGCGCTGCGCCAGTGCGTCGGCCTCGAGCTCCCACTCGGCGACGCGCTGCGACCACGCCTCGATGCTGTCCTCGATGCTCGTGGCCGAGGCCTGTGCGAGTTCGGCGACCAGCACATCGGCGTGGCGAACTGCAGGTGCGACAAAGGCCTGCAGTGCCTCGATGTCCTCGACGGGACCGGGGTTCGTCAGCGGGCCGGTCAGTCCGACCTCGTCGAGGGCGGACCTGGCGCTCGCGTGGGGCTCGACGAGGACGAACTCGGGGTTCGCCGCATCCGGCATCGCCGCAGTGAGGAACGAGGACGCGACGACCTGTCCACGATTGTTCGTCAGCGTGCCGATCAATAGCACCGTCGGGTAGTCGACGGCGCTGCGCACGACGAACACCTCGTTGCGCCCGAGCTTCGCGAGCGCCCGATCACTCGCCCATTCGAGCACGGGATGCAGCGGACCGAGATAATGCGCCTCGGGCCAGAGAGAGTTGCTCGACCGGTCGTCGATGGCCTGTTGCAGCACGCTGCGCGCCTGCGTCTCGGTCACGGCGAGCTTGAGGTGGTCGGTGACGTGCTGGTCGCGCAGATAGCTCTGTGGAAGCACCGCGAGTCGCTGCACGAGATCGCGGGGCGGCGTCATCTCGACGAGCCCGTGCGCCGCGTGCCTGCGATAGTCGACGCCGCCACCGCCGCTCGCGCCTGGAGCCGCACCCGGCGTCGCGTAGACCTCGTCGAGCGCCGCGGCGAGGTACGCGTCGTCGTTCGCGTACAGCCCCGACGAACCGTCATCCGAGGATTCCGGCGTCTGGGTCGTGGTCTCGGCGGGCTTCTGGGCAGTGGCGAGGAGCAAGGCCAGCCACGGGTCATCCGCATCGTTCTTCACATCGTCGAGCCCCGGCACGATCTCGTCGATCTCGGCGCCCTTCGCCAACGCCTTCGCGATCGCGTCCTCTTCGGCGGCCACGTCGTACTTGCCCATGAGCGAAGCGACGTCACCCAGCGCCGCGTGCGCCTCCTGCTCGCGCTCCATCAGGCGCGTGAGCACCCGGATGTCGCCCGCGAACCGCTCATTGCTCGGCTTCAGCAGAATCGTGGTGATCTGGGGATCGTGCCGCTGCCCGTACCGGTCGATGCGGCCGTTGCGCTGCTCGATGCGGATGAGGCTCCACGGGATGTCGAAATGCACGAGCTCATGACACTGCGAATGCAGGTTCACGCCCTCGGAGGCGACATCGCCGGTGACGAGAACGCGGATCGGCGACGACGACTGCTTGAACGACTCGACGATGCGCTGCTGCGCCTGGTCGTCGAGTCCGCCGTGCAGCACCTCGATCTGATCGGGCTTGAGCTTCAGGTCTTTCTGAAGCTTCGCACGGAGCCACTTGAGCGTCGGCACGCGTTCGGAGAAGACCACGGCACGTTCGGTTCCGGCAGGACCGACGCCGATCTGCTTCAGGTACGCGACGAGTCGGTCGTACTTCGCCGAGGCGTCACCCTCGGCCTCGGCGGCGAGAGTCGCGAGGCGCTCGAGCGCATCCCGTTCGCCGCGCTGTTTCGTCGTGAGCTCGGTGCCGAGCCGCTTCATCCGCTCGCTCGCCGTTTCTCGAAGGGCCGCGGGCGAGGACAGGAACGCCTTGGCGAGCGTCCAGGGGAACAGCCCCTTGTTGTCGCCGGAGTACGGGCTCCCGCCATCATCGGGATACAGCCAGACGTCGGCGAGCTCGTCGGCGATCTCGTTCTCGATCGGACTCGCGTCGACGGTGAAGTGCTGCAGTTCCTTGCGCTCGGCCCAGTCGCTGCCGACCTCACGGTCGACCTCAGGGCTGTGCCGGTGGCGCCGGATCACCAGACGCCGCAGTTCGTTCTTGTCGATGTCGCCGTCTGGTGAGACCGCGGTCGGCTCGAGCAGTCGGATGAGCTCGGCGAACGACTCCTTCTTGCCGTTGTGCGGCGTCGCGCTGGCGAGCACGAGCGCCTCGGTGTTTCGAGCGAGCAGGCGCGCGAGCGCGTTGTTCTGCGTGGCGCCCGTGATGTTGTGCGACTCGTCGATCACGACGGCATCCCACTTGTGCTTGCGAAGGTGCGCCCGGTACTTGTCCTGCTTCAGCGTGTCGATCGAGATGATCGCGCGCTTGTACAGGCTGAACGGATTGCGCGTCGCGGGCAGCTTCTGCCGCACACGTTGGATGCCGACGGAGTCGAGGCGCACGAACGGCAGCGCGAACCGGGTCCACATCTCGTACTGCATCTGCTCGAGCACGTGCTTGGGCGTGACGATCAGGATCCGATCGCCGCGACCACGCCGCGTCAGCTCGGCGAGGATCATGCCGATCTCGATCGTCTTGCCCAGCCCGACGGCGTCGGCGATGAGGATGCGCGGGCGCAGGTTCGCGGGGTCGAGCGCCTGTCGCACGGCGGACTGCTGGTAGCCGAGCGGATCCGAGAGCATCCGCGTGCTCACCGTCAGACCGGGCTCGCTCAACGGCACAGGAGTCTTGCGGAGCGTCGCCTCGAGCCACAGTTTGGCCTGGCGGTAGCCGGGCGAGGCATCCGCCTTCAACTTGGCCTGTGCCGGGTCGAGCACGCGGATGTCGTCGAGGTGCTCGTAGAACGACGCCGTGGTGTCGCGCACCAGCTCGGAGAGCCCCTGCACGCGGATCAGCATGCCGTCTTGGGTCTGCGTTGCCGAGGTGACGACCCAGTCGGCGTCGCGCACGGTGACGAGGGAGCCCGGAGCGACGTTGAGCGTGCGCTCGACCTGGGCGAGTTCGGTCGGCAATCGATGCTCCTTCGTGGCGCTGTGCAGGCCCTCGATGGGCGCCCCTCGATGCTATCCGTCGGAGGCTCGACGGGCGGGGTTGAACAGGCCCGCGGCCCCTGGACGGGGGGTATCTGCAAACGCATTCCGAGTGGTTGCCTTGCAGGGAAACTCCGCTCCAACAGCCGCCGATCGGTTCCATGTCGGTGGGCATCCGTAACGTCTGTCGGCTGGTCATCCGACGGTTCGCGGGATGCTCGGCCCCGGGCTCAACCATCCGGGTCGGCCGGGCGCGAACCCTACGAAAGAGACATGATCATGGATTGGCAGACGGGCGACGACGCCCTCCAGGAATACGTCAAGGAACGCCAGGCGACGGCGCTGCGCAATTACGAGAACGACCCCGACCTCCTCGAAGAACACGTCGGGCAGGAGGACAGCTTCCGATCGGGTGGCTACGGCCAACGACAGATCAGCGAACTTCTGCAGAACGCGGTCGACGCGCTGACAAAATCCAAGACAAGCGGGATCATCGAATTCCGCATCGCGGACGGTGCACTGTACTGCGCTAATGAGGGGGTGCCGTTCACGGAAAAGGGCGTTCGATCCGTCTGCGCCGCATTCCTTAGCTCGAAGCGAGAGGAAGACCTCATCGGGCGATTCGGTCTCGGCTTCAAGTCGGTACTCGGCGTCTCAGACCACCCTCAGATCTACAGCCGAAGTGTCAGTATCGAGTTCAACGCTCCCGGCACCGAGGAACTGTTCGCAGGGATTCCCGTACCCAACGGACGGCTCCCCTTGATGCGTGTGCCGAGCCTCGCCGATGCACATGCAGCAGCGGCCGCCGATCCGCACCTCGCTGAGCTGATGACCTGGGCGACCACCGTCGTGAAACTCCCGCTCCGTCGCGATGGCGATCGCATCCGGTCGGAGTTGAGCACCTTTACGACTCAGTCGCTGCTTTTCATGAAGTGGGTCTCCGCGCTCAACGTCACCATGCAGGGAGCCGACCGTTCGCTCGCCACCTCGTCGCACCGACGCGAGGGGGATCTGGCTTCGGGTGAAGTCATTCTTCATTCGCCCGATTCCAAGCCGGCGACATGGCTCTACGCCGAGCGGGTGCATGAACCTTCAGAGGATGTGCTGGCCACCCTCCCCGCAACCATCGCACGTCAGAAGCTCACCGTGTCGTATGCCGTCCCGAAGGCCGGGCAGTCGAGCCTCGGTGAGGTTTGGGCATGGTTTCCGCTGCAAGACAAGACCACCGCACGTGGCATATTCAACGCACCCTGGCAGGTCAACGACGACCGCACGACGCTCATCAGATCTCCGCAGACCGGGCGGACCACACCACTGAACGAGTCGATGCTCGAGATCTGCGCAGGGCTCTTCCTCGAAGTTGTCGCACGAGCATCTACCAAAGCGGATCCGTCGGCTCACCTGGACCTGTTCCCTGCGCGTGGCAAGGAGTCGCGCGGCGTCGCCGACACCTACCTGACGAGTGCGATCCAAAAGGGTGCGCGTCAGCGCAAGCTCATTCCAGACGCCGACGGAAAGCTGCGCGACCGAAGTGAGTTCACCGGGGTTCCGATGCTCGACGCCCCCGTCATCCCGATCGCGACGGTCTCCAAGTGGCAGTCCGTGGTGCGGCGTCGCTCGATCCCTCACGCCAGTGCATTCACAAACGGCCACGAGCGCTTCTCACGCCTGCGATCACTTTTCCGTGACGAAGACAAGGTCTCCAGCCGGTGGGAACAGCCGGTGGCCGACTGGCTCGGCGAGGCTGCAGCGGTGCGCACTACGGCCGCCGTGTCCGCTGCGTGCGAGATCTACTTCGAGCTCAGGGCAGCGGGGTTCCCTCCGCACGATATCGACCACGCTCAGATCATCCCGACCTCCAGTGGTGGATTCGCGACACCGGGCCAGGCGAAGTCCGTGCTGATTCCCAGGGAGGGCCAACCCGTTCCGGATGGAATCACGCTCGTCGACATGGCGCTCCTCGACGAAAAGTCGGTCTCACTCCTCACACGCCTGGGCGTGGGCGAGATCTCCAAGGATCAGGTCGCCCGAGCCGTCGGATCGGGCGCGTCGAGAAGCTGGGGGGATGCCGACTGGCAGCGACTCTGGCAGACATTGTCGGCGGCGTCTCCCGCAACCGCGCAAGAGATTCTGACCGCGACTCGGGCCCGTGGATTGGAGGTTCTGGTCCAAGATTCCGGTGAGCAGTGGCGTCCGGCCGCAGAGATCCTGATCGACAGTCGGATCGTCGCCGACCTGCCGCACCGCACTGCCTCCGCTGAGATCTCCCGACGTCCGGATCTGCTTCGCGCGGCCGGTTGCGTGGAGGGACCTCAGACGGACTATCCAATCTGGCGAGAACCCGTGTACGAGGACTACCGTGGCTCCGCCACCAAGGCGATCGCGAACGCAGTTCGTGAATCCGGCCATACGGCGCGCGCTCTTGTGATCCCGGAGGATCCAGGAGTCGGGCCGCTACAGCTCCTGGTCGAACTCGATGGGAACAATGGAGCGCTTGCCCGATGGACAGAGCTCGTTCTCCGCGTGATGCCGTCGAAGACGCGGATGATCGGCGTGCCGCTCAACGGTACGGGCCAGGTGGGAGATGTGCCCGTTGCAAGCCCCGAATGGTGGGCCGTGGCCACTCACGGGCGGGTGGTGACCTCGAGGGGCATCGTCCGGGTGCCCACGGCGGTCGGGCGGACTCTCGCGGAGTACGGTGATTTTCTCCCGGTGCTCGGCGCAGAACTCGACTACATCGTCGATGCTCCCAAGCGTCTGCAATCTGTCGCCGACTCCGCGCTGAAACTGTTCCTCAACCGACAGCCGGGTGACGAGATCACGGATGAGAACGCTGCGCGAGTCACAGAGCTCCTCGCAGAGACCACGCGCCGAGAGCTCATCGGGCCCGATACCGAGATCCCCGCGGTGCTCTCCGGGAGGCTGACTCGGGCGCACACGATCGACGTCGTCATCACGTCGTCCAAGGAGGATGCCGACCTTCTTGACGAGCATGGAATTGCACACGTCCCGGCCGTGGACGATGCTTCCGAAGTCCTCATCGAGGCGTGGGGGCTGCGATCCAGCAGCGATGCGCTGGCTCGATCGCTCGAAGTGCGCGAAAGCGGCGGTGATCAACTCGTGACAGACCGCTATCCGACCTTGGCATCGCGTGTGTCAGTACCGATCGCGAGGATCATGTTGCGCCCGTGTAGCGCGATCATCCGACGGTCGGAAACGGCGAGTGGGGTGGTCGAGCGGCGCGAAATGAGCGCTCGTATCGACGACGTCGTCGCGGTCGACGATGCACTCGACGACATCGCGATCCTCCAGCACCTGTCGAGCCGGCTCGGACTCGGGCTGGCCCGAGGCGACATCGACAGTGTGCTCGCGGACGACGAGGCGCTTCGACAGAACGAGCTCGTTCAGCGGTGTCGTGCGGCAGCGCATGACCGAGACCGGCTCCTGCTGCTCTTCGGCACGAAGACGCTGAAAGCCGCCCTTCCACAGGGCCTGCTCGATGCGGTCGAAGAGAAGACTGGTAGCCAGACGCCAGACCAGATCGCTGAACTGTACTGGAAGGTACGTGGCTTCGACAGCCTCTGGCACCTTCGCGAGGAACTCCGGGCGCGCGGCTTGGCGGTCCCCAGCTCGTGGTCAGGCTCGCCGCAAGCGCAAGCCTTCGTTGCGCGACTCGGCTTCGCGACCGGATACGCCGGGACCAAGGAAATCAGACCGCCGGCACTCCATCAGGTGCATGGTCGTGTCGAGCTGAAACCACTACATGACTTCCAAGAGACGCTCGCCCGTGACATCCGCCTACATGTCCTCGATCCCGGAGCCGACGGACAAAGCCAGCGCGGGCTGCTCTATCTGCCCACCGGTGCGGGAAAGACGAGAGTCACCGTCGAAGCGATCGTCCGGATGTTCACGGACGATGAGCTCGCCGGCCCCGTCCTGTGGATCGCGCAATCGCAAGAGCTCTGCGAGCAGGCGGTACAGACTTGGACCGAGGTCTGGCGCGCCATCGGCGACGAACGCGTACTCGACATCAGCCGATTCTGGGGTGACTACGAGGTCGACGAATCCCGCGAAGAGCTCCAAGTCGTCATCGCGACCGACGACAAGATCTACGCGCGCATCGACAAGGATTCGCGGGCATACCCATGGCTCGCCGACGCAACCCTCGCGGTGATCGACGAAGCACACCGGGCGGGGACGCAGACATACACCGCGATCCTCCGATGGCTCGGCATCGTCGCCGGTCGTGGACAAGCCTCAGCCCGGACCGCCCGGCCTCTCCTCGGGCTCACCGCCACCCCCTACCGCGGACGCAACGCCGAACTCAATCGGCTCTTCGTCGAGCGTTTCGGCTCGAAACAGCTGAAAGCACTGGACCCTGACGACCCGATCGGCGAGCTTCGCCGAAAGGAAGTCCTCGCTGAGGTCGACCACAAAATCCTCGATGGATCGATCGTCCGTGCCACTGAGGCAGATCTGCTCGGCTTCCGGCAGATGAGGGACGTGACCAAGACGATGCTCGACCGAATCGGCCAGGACATGACGCGGACGAGCACCTTGGTGAACCATATTCGCAGCCTCGACCCCAAATGGCCCGTGCTTGCGTTTGCGGCGTCCGTCTCATCCGCGCACACCATCGCCGCACTCCTGACCCTGCAGGGAACCAGGGCCGCGGCCGTGGACGGTTCGATGCGACCCCAAGAACGCCGTCGCATCATCGAGGACTTCCGTTCTGGGCGCATCCAGGTCCTGGTCAACTGTGATCTCTTGACCCAGGGATTCGATGCGCCCGAGGTCCGCGCTCTCTACATCGCCCGGCCTACGTTCAGCCCGAATCGCTATCACCAGATGATCGGTCGAGGGCTCCGCGGTCCGAAGAACGGTGGTACGGAGCGCTGCTTGATCGTGAACGTCGCCGATACATTCGAAGAGTTCGGCGAGGATCTCGCTTTCACCGAATTCAACTACCTCTGGGAGACGCGATGACCACGACCGACGCTGTAGGGGCAGATGAACCTCAAGAAGCTCCCGACGGACGCGACCTCATCGTGGACGAGCTCCGGCGCGCCTGGCTCGGCCCACGGAACGGTGACGAGGAGTTGCTGCAGCGCAGCCCTGTATACGCCTATCTCGTGGGAGCGCTGTATCCCGTCGAATCCGGTGAGGTGAAGGCGCAGCCCGTCGTTCTTGACGAAGAGATCGATCCGGACTCCGAGATGCCCGAGCACGAACTTGGCGCCGATGCCTTCGACGATGGAGACGCGACGACCGAGGACGCCGACGAGGACCCGGGTCTGAACCTCGCCGGGGCCTTCGGCTGGGCGCCGCAGTCGATGGGCATGTCGTTCATTCATGACGGAGCGATCACGGTCACGATCGATGCCGGCGTCTACGCTCCCGAAGACGAGTCGACGCCGGCACGCTCAGCCGATCAGCTCGAGAGCCAGGACTCGCCTGACAATGTCGGCACCGACGCCGACCAGCATGAAGCCCCAGATGGCCCCCAGCACCGCCGCGAACTGTGGCGTCGCCGGCAGCTGTCGAGCTCATTCGAGATCCCTCGCACGGACGCCGGCAAGCTGTCCGCGTTCGACGACCGTGCCACGGTGGCCTGGCGCTCCCGCGTGGTCGGTGGTCTGCGGCTCACCACCATCGCCATCTCGAACGCCGCAACCGCGAACCCTGGCAAGGCGAAATCTTCCCCTGAAGACTGCCTCTTCCAGGTTCGCCTTCAGGTCGACGTCGCAGGCGGTGCACTCCACCCGTACCCCACGGGGAACCCCGTGAATGCCTCTGATGAAGACCTCGAACTCGAACTCCGCTATCGCGACAAGGCGACCTATGCGATCGGCCACGGTGTCGCCGTCGACTGGCAGGTCGGCACCGCACCCACGACGGCATGGACCGAATGCATCCCGACCGAAACCGTTCCGGCCGTTCGTGCTCGCGTCAGCTCGGATGCCGCACTCGAACTGAAATGGCTCGCGGACGAATCGCGAAGCGCGTCAGAGTTGGCGTCCGGCCTTCGCGGGTTCCTTGCCGGGTACGGGGAGTGGATCGTGGAGCAGCGTGCGAGCGCTGATGCAGCCCCTCAGCGCTTTGTCAAGACCGCCGGTGCGATCGCCTCTCGGGCTCAAGAGGCGCTCGATCGGATGTCGGCCGGCATCGACCTGCTCGAGACCGGCGGCAACACACTCACCGCATTCCGTTTGGCGAACGCCGCGATGCGTGAACAGATGCTCCAGCAAGGGCTCGTTCGCGCCGCTCCGGGACGAATCGGTGTCCCGTTGGCGAGCGTGGCCGACGACGCGAAAGAGCCGCGCTGGCATCCGTTCCAGCTCGGCTTCATCCTGCTCGCACTGGAGTCGACCGTCGACCCGTCGCATGAAGACCGGGAGCTCGTCGACCTCATCTGGTTCCCGACCGGTGGCGGTAAGACGGAGGCCTACCTCGGCCTCGCCGCGATCGAAATGATCCGCCGCAGGCTGGATCGCGGCGTCAGTGGCGGCGGCACCGCCGTGATCACTCGCTACACGATGCGGCTTTTGACTGCGCAGCAATTCCAACGCGCCGCCACGCTCATCTGCGCGCTCGAACTCATGCGCAAGCGTGATGCGCGCATGGCCGGGAGCCCGCCGTTCTCGATCGGGCTCTGGCTGGGCAATACGACTACGCCAGGGTCGTACGAACAAGCCGCCGACATCATGAATCGCATCTACAAGGAGCGGTCGCCCGGCAACCCGTTCCAGATCCGACAGTGCTCGTGGTGCGGCACGGATCTGATGCCGACTCATAAGTCCACCCACAAGGAGCTGTACGGCATCCGCGCCACCAAGTACTCCTTCGACGTCTTCTGTCCGCACAAGGACTGCCCGTTCCACGCCAAGCTGCCAGTACAGGTGGTCGACCAAGGCATCTTCGACGAGCCGCCGACGATGCTCGTCGCCACAGTCGACAAGTTCGCAAGGCTGGCGTGGATCGAAAACGGCCAATCGCTTTTCGGGCTGGGCGGCTCCCCGTTCGATCCGCCCTCGTTGGTGATCCAGGACGAACTCCACCTCATCGCCGGCCCGCTGGGCACCATCGTCGGCGTCTACGAGGCGGCCATCCGCGGTCTCATCGCGTGGACGGGCAAGCCGGCGAAGGTCGTCGCCTCGACCGCCACCACTCGCGCCGCGGGTGATCAGATCCGAGAACTGATGGCATCGAAGGTCGCCGTCTTCCCGCCGAGCGGGATGAACGCCGACGACAACTACTTCTCCAAGCCGGATCCGACACGGCCCGGACGCATGTACGTCGGCATCATGCCGCAGGCGCACACTCCGTCGTGGGCCATCGGCCAGCTGTCGTCCGAACTGCTCCAAGCGCCGATCGAAGTGGGGCTGACCGGCGCAGAACTCGACGCATACTGGACACTCGTCGTCTACCACAACAGCCTTCGCGAGCTCGGCCGGACGATGACCATCCTTCGCGACGATGTACGAAGCGTGCTCGAGCGATGGAGGTCGCAGAACCCTCAAAAAGAAATCCGCGAGCTCAGGCGGGACGGAATCGACGAGCTCAACGGCAACGTCTCGTCGGACGACCTGCTCAAGATCCTCGATCTGCTCTCGAAAGGTCCCGAGCAGAACGATGCGCTCGACGCACTCGCCACGACGAACATCATGTCCGTCGGCATCGACGTGAGCCGGCTCGGACTCATGCTCGTCAACGGACATCCGAAGTCGACATCCGAGTACATTCAGGCCACCAGCCGCGTCGGTCGCGGCAAGGTGCCCGGACTCGTCGTCACCATGTTCCGTTCCGGCAAACCAAGAGACCGGTCGGTGTTCGAGTCCTTCACGGCGTTCCACCGCGCGTATTACCGGTTCGTCGAGCCCGGGACCGTCACCCCGTGGTCGCTGCAGGCCCGACGCCGTGCTCTCAGATCTGCCCTCGTCATCCTCATGCGGCACGGAGGCGGACTCACAGCGAACGATCGGGCCTCGCGATTCGAGGCGGACTCGGCGTCCACAGAGAAGGCTGTGCGCCTTCTTTCCGATCATGTCGGCGTGGCAGACCAGCGCGAGGCCGCCGTGGTCCGCGACGAGCTGGACAAGGCCGTCGCCGACTGGGAGAACCGGATCGAAGCCGTCTCCCTCAACGGGAACATCCTGAAATTCCAATCCAGAACCCCGGAGGAGCGTTTGTTGAAGCAGTTCACGGATCCGGGAGCCGGCTGGGCCACGATGAACTCGATGAGATCCGTCGATCGAGTTGTCCGGGTCCGGGCGGACGGTGAGCGCTGATGGCCACCCAGAAGCCTGTCATTCGTTCCATCCGGCTCTCCGAAACCGTCTCGCCATTCGGGCCGGGTGCGCTGGTGGACATCCTCGGTGAATCTTTCATGGCTGTCACTGGCGATGAGTGGCCACCCACATCGATTCGCACCGCAGTTCCGTGCGACCGCCTGGCTGAGAAGCTCGGGGTCGACGAGTTCTGGGCCGCGCCGAGTTCGGGAACGCCGGACGCTCCGAAAACACCCGGGCTTGAATTCGCGCGGTTCCCCGCCTGGCTGTTCTGCCAGGAGTGTCGCCGCATGACGCAGTGGCGACGTTCCCTGGAAAAGGGCGCGGCACCAACGTGCCCGGAGTGTGAAGGGCGGATGGTGCCCATGCGATTCGTCGTGGTCTGCACGACGAAGAGTCACGCCGACGACGTGCCCTGGGTCGAATGGGTGCACCGCCCGAGCGACGGCGGGTGCCGGGTGCGGGACCGTCTCCGATTCAAGTCGGCCAAGGGTGGCGGTGAAGGCCTGAGCTCACTCGAAGTCTCGTGTGAGGCATGCAAGTCGAGCCGATCACTCGGCGATCTTCGCGGTGACATCCTGAGCCGCGAGGGCCTCCTCTGCCGCGGCCGCCAACCGTGGCAGTTCGAGGGTTCAGGGTGCGGCGGCAAGGTCGAGGTCCTGCAGCGAGGCGCGACGAGCCTGCACTTCGGCGACTCCGTCTCGGCGATCGATATTCCGGAGGTGGAAGGGAGGGCTGCGGAACTCGAAGAGCTCATCCGAAACCACCCGCTTTTCGGGGTGATCAAGACCAATCCGTCCGGCGCACTGCTCGACATACTCGTGGACGAGCTGGCGACAAACTCGTCGGCAAGTGCCGATGCCATTCGTGCCGGTGTGGCTGCTCTTGTCGGCTCAACACCGCCGTTGGCGCAAGCGAAGAGCTCGCTGTTGGCCGAGGAGTACGAGGCCTTCGTGGCCGCGGCGAAGGGGGCCGCACCCGCGCAGGACTTCGTCACGCGCACGTCTGCGATCGCGGACGGTTCGAGCAACGTCGCCGACCTCGTCGGATCTCTCCTGCCGGGGGTCGTGATCGTCGATCGTCTGCGTGAAGTGCGCGCCTCGACCGGGTTCAGGCGGTACACACCAGAGGCCGATCCTGTGCCGTCCGTGCCTCCGAAGCCCTATGAGAAGAAGTGGTTCCCTGCAGTCGAGGGATACGGCGAAGGTGTTTTCATCCGATTCGATGGAGCACACGTCGACGGCTGGGCCTCGGACACGCACGTTAACGCCCGGACAGCCCAGATCGCCGCGCATCAAGAGGGCTCGGTGCTGGGATCCCGGCTCCATGAAGCCTCGGCGCAATACATGCTGCTCCACTCGTTCGCACACGCGCTGATGCGCGAACTGGCGTTCCGGAGCGGATACTCCGCGCCATCACTGCGGGAGCGGATCTACTGCGAGGCCGCAGGCGACTATGCAGTATTCATTTACACGACGTCGACCGATGTCGAGGGCACGCTCGGAGGGCTCGCACGCCAAGGCGAGCAGCCGTATCTCGGGCAGGCCATCGTTCGAGCCTTGGAGCAGGTGGCCTGGTGCGCGAACGACCCGGTGTGCTCCGAGACCGAGGCTCAAAGCATCGACGGACTGAACCTGGCCGCGTGTCATGCGTGCATGCTCGCCCCGGAGACCTCGTGCGAGAGCTTCAACCTCCTTCTCGACCGGGCCCTCCTGGTCGGCACGGATCGGGCGCCCGGCTACTTCTCGAGCATCATCGCCGCGGTCACGGAGGCGATGATCGAACAGGGCTGATCGCACCCGACTCAGCGGTCACGCGATTCAGCTCGTTGACGATTTCGGCCACGACCTCGTCGGCTGGTCGGTGCTCCCAGAATCGGAGCACCGACCATCCCGCCTCCGTCAAGAGCCTGGTGGTCTCTGCATCACGGTCGACGTTCGCCGCCACCTTATGCGCCCAATACGCGGCGTTCGCCTTGGGGACTGTGTAATGGGTCGGACAACCGTGCCAGAAACATCCATCGAGGAAGATGGCGACCTTCTTCCGAGTGAAGACGATGTCCGCCGTTCTGCGCAGCGTCGCCACAGGTCGGTAGTTCACCCGGTACCGGTAGCCGAGCCTGAACAGGTCTTTGCGGATGCCGAGTTCCAATGAGGTGTCGCGCCCTTTGTTCGACTGCATCGACCGCCGAACGCCAGCCGTGCTCGCCCAAGAACTCTGGTCTGCATCCACGTGAGTACGCTACGCCGCCGTGATCCGCCGGCGAGCCGGCCGCTCGTGGTCGGTCGCTGCGGATACCATCGAATCCATGCCTCCCCGCCCCATTCGCGTCCTCGATCTCTTCGCCGGCGCGGGTGGCTTCACGCAGGGATTCCATGAAGCCGACCCCCGATTCGTCACGGTGCAGGCCGTCGAGATGGACGTCGCCGCGGCCGCCACATTTTCGCTCAACTTCTCGGATGCCGCGGTGTTCGCAGGTCCGATTCAGGATTGGCTTGCCGCGGGCGAACTCCCGACTGATATCGACGTCATCATCGGCGGGCCCCCGTGCCAGGGCTTCTCGACGCTGGGCAAACAAGACGTCGACGATGAACGCAACTTCCTTTGGGAGCAGTACGCCGAGACGATCCGCCGAGTGCGTCCGAAGATCTTCGTCGTCGAGAACGTCGCCGCGTTCGCGAAATCACCGCAGTTTCGCCAGTTCCAGACCACGCTCGCCGAAGACCCCGAATTCGCCGAATACGCGACTGAACATCGCATTCTCAATTCAGCGGATTACGGAGCACCGCAAGCAAGGAAGCGGGCGGTGATGATCGGGCATCGTCGTGAGATCCTGGCGCCCGCGTGGCCTGACGCGAGCCATGTCGGTCGCCCCCTCACGGTGGCTGATGCGTTCGACGGCGTTCCGCACGAGGCCAAGGCATTCGATGCGCTCGATGAACGGTCCATCCATTTCGCCGGCGTGAAGCTCAACGGTCCGTTTGCAGGGCAGGAGCTTCATGTAGGGCGAAAGTACACGCCCCTTTCCCTAGATCGCTTCGCCGCCATACCCGAGGGCGGGAACCGCTTCGATCTGCCCGACACGTTGAAGGCGCCCTGCTGGTTGTCGCATCGCAGCGGGTCTGGGGATGTCATGGGCCGTCTTCATTGGACCAAGCCCTCTGTCACGATCCGAACCGAGTTCTTCAAGCCGGAGAAGGGTCGCTACCTGCACCCGGTGGCGGACCGCGCGATCACCCACCACGAGGCGGCTCGGCTCCAGGGCTTTCCCGACGACTTCAAGTTCGTCGGCTCGCGCACGGCGATCGCGCGGCAGATCGGCAACGCCGTGCCCGTGCCCCTCGGGCGTGCCATCGCGGCATCGATCGCAGCAGCCCTCACTCAGGACCAGCTGGCGGGTACCCGTCTCGGCTGCTGACCGCATCCGCCTGGTCGTTCAATCACGACTCAGGCGAACCAGTGCGAACGGACCCTCACATCCGGCGCTTCCGGAAGACCTTCCATCAGCTTCCCCACCGCCCGTTGCATATCGAGCGACGGTGTGAGTACTCGTGTGATTCGCCGCAACGGAACAAGATCCTCGACGAGGAATTCGGCGTTCTGCGCCACGGGATGCTCGGCGAAACCACCGCCGGCCATATCCCGAGTCCGATCGATCAGAAAAGCCAGATCTTCAGACCGGCTTCTGAATTCGCCCGCCTCATCACCGGCGTCTCGCGCCTTGACGGCCCAGCGAGCCTGAGATCGTTCTGGAATGCCCTCGAGTCGTCGAGTGAGCTGCCAGAAGGTCGCCTCTAGCGCGACGAACCGCTCGGGGGACGGCAGCTCGTCCGGCGGCGCCAACCGTTCGTCGTGGGCTCCGGAACAAAGGGACCGCATGAAGGCAGGGCGATGACACAAGCTGAAGGGAACATGATCCGCAACGCTCTTGGCTGTGTCGGGCAGCGTCCGGCTCTCGCGCTGCTCCCGAGCGCGAGTAGAGCTGATGTCATTTACGATCTCCGGACCCGATCCGCGTGAAAGCAAGGTGCGTTCCATCACGATGCCGACGAAGTTGTCGATGGTCGTGAAGTGCACGAGCCGCAGTTCCTTGACGTGCTCGATCGCAGGCTGCCGACGGCGCCACCTTCTCGGGTCGAACGGCGTGCAGTCCGGGCATCCGATAGCGCCCCCACGTTCCGCCCGAGCGAACTCGACGCGGTTCCGCCGATATGGATGCTTGGAGTATGCGCCTCGCCCCGGACCGGGCTCCCGCCGATCGCAGTCGGGCCGCCCGTGAAAGTGCCGCTCTGTATCGGTTACCCAGACCTGCGCGGCCTGGAACTCGGCACAGAACAGACACGCGTCGACATCGATCCCGTGGCCACAACTCACGATTTCCATCACGATCGCGCGAAATACAGGAATGCCAGCGCACCGACGACGTCCCTCAGATCTCCCAGGAGCTCCTCAGTCGTCGGCATGGCCTCGACCCGGTACTCGTACGCCGCAACGATGCTCCGTTCGTAAGCAGCGGACACCTTGGACTTCGGTGCGCGAAGGGCGATGTCGGTGAGAAGTCGTTCATCATGCTGCATCCATTCACCGAGCTCCCCTCTCGCCCAGTCGACAGCCTCGCGAATCGCGCGCGCGTCGCGTGGGATGAGCGCGTCACCGTTCGCATGAGTCGAAGCATGCATCAAGGCGAGAACGACACTGGCCCCGTCGCCCGTGAAGAGGTAGACGGCATACCATCCGTCAGTTGCCGAATTGCTTTCACTCGGTGAAAAGAACCGCACCCAGGGGACCTGGCTCTTGCGACCGATGCCGTCCTTGCCCTGCACATCCATCGGGAACGGAGACCAACCGCCTTGGGCGACCGACAGCGCCCCGTTCCGGCGGAACAGCTCAGGGACGACGTCTCGGATCAATACCCCGCGCCGCTGCATGGCGGCCGTGGCCTGGTCGCTCCATCGGTGCTGCAACGCAAGAATCTCGATGAAATGTTCGCGGATCAAACTGGCATTCCTTCTCTCCTGGATCCAAGATCTCGACTCACATTGCCACCTTCAATCGAGCACATGCGGCACGGACGCCCCTTCCGCCCCAGAAATGGGGCCGCCGGGACACTTATCCGAGCGGGCGCAGCCGTCCAGACAAACTGACTTCTGCGACCTCGAGGGAGGGTGCTTCCGGCACGCGCTTCTCGGCGAGATAGGCCACGATCTCCTTCATCGCGTCGAGGTAGCTCGAATCGCGACCTCCGCGCTGCACGGCGATCACGGGCGTCACCGTGGTGAGATCCTCGAGCTCGAATTCGTCACCGTCGAGCAGCCCGAGACGGCGTCGCTGCTCGGCGAGCCGAGCGAGGATACGGCCCGCTTCAGCGTCCTCGGCCAGCCATCGGCGCACGAGGCGGGCGTAGACAAGGACCTGCAGGGGCGCCCAGACGATGCTCGCTTCGCGCTTCGGCTTCACTTCGATCGCCTGCAGGCGTCCGTCACGCACCGCGAGCACGTCGAGTCGCTGACCGAAGCTCGACGGGCGCGGCATCGTGACCGGGGCATCCGGAAGCAGGTTGAGCAGGTCGTACGAAACTTCGCTCATCACACGCTCCTGAACCGTGGCGTCGAGGAACTGCGGTGTGAACTCCCGATCGAGCACCTGGCGGCGTAGGGACGGGTCGCCGCGCCGCGACTGGAACGACGAGATGGCAGACTGCACCGCACCTTCCTTCGCAGCCGACGATGTCTTCGGAATCACGAGTTCGAGGTAGTCGTCGACCTCGTCGGCGACGTCCTTGTAGTCGTCCGCATCCATCCACTCGTCCCACGTCGAGTCGAATCCGAAACGCTGATAGCGACCATATTTGCTGTGGCCTGCCAGACGCAGCTGACCCGATCGCCAGTACACGGCGAGTACGCGCTGCAGGCCGACGTACAGCTGTACACGTTGAATGCCGGTGCGGATATCGCGACGGAACTGCAGGTCGACGGGATAGCGGGCTTCGCGTGCATATTCCGACAAGGACTGCAGCGGCCCATCGCAGAGCAAGTCGAGGAATTCGTCGTCCACGGTTCGGTCGTACCGGAACTCGAGGTTTCGCCCAGCGGTCTCAGCCGTGGGCCATCCGAACGGTTCGACGGACATGTGGGACCCCCTCGTCGCCGCTCGTCATGCTACTCCGACGGATCGATCAATCGATCGATCGACGATGCATCCGATCCTCTACAAGGTTGCGTTGGACGCCTCCGGCGATTGCCAGCTCAAGAGCCGTTCGCGCTCAGCCGAAACGACCTCTCGGACGAGTTCCCCGTCGGAGATGTCCACCGCCTCCGGCGCCCACTCGGCAGCGTCGCTCACCGCGGCGAAATCCTCGAACAATGCCTTTTTCTTCGCGAGGATCTGCGTGACGCGAACATCGGCGCCCTCGTCGGAGAGCAGACGATGCACCTGAACCGACCGAAGCTGGCCCATTCTCCGTGACCTGGCGATGGCCTGCCACTCGATCGTCGGCTTGAGCTGCGGTTCGCAGATGACCACCATCGATGCCGCCTGGATGTTGAGCCCAACCCCGCCGGCGATGATCTGGGAGACGAGCACCGCACCCCTGCCGGCCGACGAGAACTCATCGACCAGCTCTTGTCGCTTGGCCGCGGGAACGGACCCGGTCAGAGGCCCGAAGACGGCACCGGGAAGCGTACGGGCGACCTCGCCGAGAACATTGAGGAAATGGGAGAAGACAATGACCTTGCGGTCGTTGTCCTCTGCCTCTTGAACAAGCTCCCTCAGACGCTGCAGCTTCGCAGACTGCTCGCCTCCGAGCATCGCGGCCTGCCTCATCGAATGGAAGTTCCCGCTCATGACCGCCTCCCGATACGCAACCTCATCGGCGTTCGACATCGGAATCCACTCGTTCACCTCGACGAGCTCGGGCAACTCCGTGAGAACGTCCTCGGTCGTGCGCCGGAGGTAGGCGGGTGCAACCTGCTGCCGGAACAATCGAGGCCGGACGTCGGTCGCGTCGATCACGAGGTCGGGCCGGACGTACGCGACGAGATTCCGGAATTCTTCGACGCGGTTCTCGAGTGGGGTGCCTGTCAGCAGGATCGCGCGCTCCGCCGTCTCGATCAGATTCGAGGTTCGTCTCGATCGTTGCGCCGCCGGGTTCTTGACGTAGTGCGCCTCATCGACGACGACGCAAGCGATTACAACCGCCGAGGACAGCTGCGCCTTGACCCAGCCCAGGGACTCGTAAGTGGTCACCGCGACACCCCCGCGAAGCACCCACCTCTGCATGGCGGCGTACCGACCAGACCCATGAATGCGATGAGCGGGGAGCTTCGATTTCGCCTCGATCTCCCGCATCCAGTTCGTGACGACAGCTGCCGGGCAGACCACGACGCTGTGCTGAGAACCCTTCGAATACAGATGACACAAGACGGCGAGCGCCTCGACGGTCTTGCCGAGCCCCATCTCGTCGCCGATGATCACTTTGCGTTGGACCAACGCGAATCGCGCAGCGAAGCTCTGATATCCACGAAGCGACGCATCGAGATGATCGGTCTCGAGCTCGAAGCGCCGGATGGCTGCAACGACGTCTTCAGGCAACCCGCCTGCGACGACATCCTCGTTCTCGAGGACGAAGCCCAGCTCGTCGATCATTACGAAGTAGTCCGACGGACGTGACAGGAAGTCCCGCCAGAAATCGCCGTCGAGGCCTGTTCTCGACGCCGCCGTGCTCGACCTCGCGCGATCGATCACTGTGTCGGCGGCATCGAGGAGCGCCTGGTGATCGTCATGGGGCGCCATGACCACGAGGTGACTCACGTCCGACCGAAGGGCCGCAGCGAGCGGCCTGAGCCGCTGCAGGTTCGCGAGATCCTCTTTGGCCTTCTTCGTCGCACGGATCGCGTCCCAAGCACCCAACTGGCGCAAGAGATTCTCCGTGCCGGAGAGCGGCGCGTTCACGTCGATCCGGATCGAGGTCTCCTCGTAGGTCGCCTGCCAGAGCGTCTGCGCTGCGCCTCGGATTCGCGCCGCGGTCGTAGCTCCGATGCCTGGAAGGTGCGCGAGACGCTCGGCGTTGGTGAAGACGTCTTGGACGGAGACGATGCCGGCATCTGTGAGCGGGGCGATGCGTATTCGTTCTCGGGTGGTGTCTTTTAGTCGCTCCACGGGCATGTCGGCGATCAATCGCTGCGCTTCGGCTCTCCGCATCGCCGATCCCGCCTCGCCTGCACGTCGGCGGACATCCGCCTCTCGGCTCAGGGCTTCATCGATCGCTGAGATGGCGGCTGCCAGCCCTCCGAATCGGTCTTTCGCGGCGAGTCGCGGTGAACCCAGCGCGGCGAATGATTCGGTCAGACCGACGCGCTCATCGAGCACGGCAGACGGATGGATCTGCTCTGGAGCGCGCTGCTGGTCATCGATCCGCTCGATGAATTCAGAGATTCGGGCCGTCCTGCCCCACTCGTGGAACTGCGCGAGGAACTCACCTGCATCGATGCCCGCTGATCTTGCTTTCGCGCTGCTCACGAAGCGCCGTGCTCCTGTTATCGACTTCACGAGGTCCAGCGCGCGAGGGACCTCGTCCGTGAGGCGAGTGAGCGACTCGAGTTCCACCGGGTGGAGGGGCGGGAGGGCTCGTCGACGAGCCATCCAGCCGATCGAGGCGCCGTCGCCGGGGCCCAACGGCAGGACGCGCCAGTGAGGGACTCCGTGAAGCGCGACGTCAGCCACGCGGCTTCGAAGCGTCCGAGTTGCCTCCTCGGCTCGGCGCTCGACATCCTCACGGTGCGCCAGAACGATCTGGGCACGGCGTGACCAACCGCTCACTTCGTCGCTTGCAGCGCGAAGCCTGATCAGATCATCCCGATCCAAGGTCGTCCATTCCCAACTCGAGCGCAGGCCCACTCGATCCACTCCGACGCGCGAGTCCGGAGGTTCTTCGTTTCTTCGCAGTTCGCTCAGACTTCATCTTTGGGTTCGTCGCGGCCGCCGCGCAGTCGAAGCGCCCGATCGGCGAGGCCGCTGGACAGCTTGCCCGACGCAGACTTGGCTCGTTCCAGAGTGCCGTTGCCGACGCGCCTCGCAACGTCGACTCCCCCAGCTCCGGTCACGAGCACCTTGTCTTTGACTTCGGTGGCGGCGTCGACCCATCGCTTCGCCTCGAGCGATTCCAGACCTCGATCGATGCCGAGTCGTCCGTGGAAGTCGACGATGACGGTCGAGACGTGGTTGCTGGAATGAACGACGGCTCGAGATGCAGTCGGGTGGAGGAGAACCTTCGTATTGGCCGTTCCGGCTGCTGCATGCATGCGTGAGACAAGACCTACCGTGCTTCTCGAAATGAGATCCAGCCGGTTCTTCCTTGCCGCCCTCAGTGCAATGCGGTGTCGGTGCAACTCGTCGGGTGAGGCGTCGAGCAAACGATCGAGCTCCAGCACGGCGATCGCGTCCTGCAACTGGAAACACCGAGCAAGCACCGCAAGCCACTCCTGTGTTTTCACCTCAGCATCCTTCGCCGCCTTGGCCAGGTCGCCGACTTGGCTCTTGCTTTCCAGCTTCTCCGCGAGGGCATCGAGCTGCCGCAGTGCATACGCCTGCGTCCGGGCGATCGTCGCCGGCGTCGCCTGCACTTTCGACCAGGTGACGTCGGAAACGCGCCCGGTGTGCTCACGGATCGTCATCGACTCCTCGATCACGAGATGAACGCCGATCATGTCCGCGAGAACGGCGTCCTTCTGCGCACGGAGCACGTCGTCGACCTTCTCATCGATGATCGCCAGATACTCCGTGATCTCTTCCATCGCTTGTTGCATCGCGATCTGCGCCATGAGGCCCGCGGCGCCGGCGAGAAGCGCCGGGTTGGTGAGGAGCGAGGAATGGCCCTTGACGAACTGGAGGTTCTTCGCGAACTGGCCGTTCTGCGACCGCAGCGTGGCGTGGACATTGCCCGACGCCGAGTTCTGCACCTTGGGGAGTAGCTTCGCGACCCTCGCCGACTCCTCCGTCAGCTTCATCCATCGCCCCGAGTTCGCGGCGATCTCGGAACCGACCTGTGCCATTCCGGCTGCGGTGCCGAGAGCAGGGCTGAGCCGCTGCATTCCCAGGTCCTTCGCCTGCAGCCCCTGAGAGACGAGGAAACGGTCGATCGCCATCGGGTCCCCGATGACTGCAAGACCGTCGCCGTCGCTGATCAGCTGAATCTCGTCATCCATCATCGGCTCCTGGAGGCTTGGGAAAGCGGCACCTCAGACTCTAGGGCTCGCGCGATCGTGAATTCACCGACCTTCTCTGAAAAGCGCCAGACCCATGTCGCGGCAGTTCGTGAGCGAGCGGTGGAGCGGGTTGATTACTCGGCTCGACGGCTATGAAGACGATGAGAACGCCCCACTACCCCAGAAAGGGGGTGCGGTCGATCCAGTCCGACGGCTGGGCGCCTCCCGTCGGCGCCGGCGGATCGGGTGGGTCGTCAGTTGCCCACGCTGTGGAAGCGGTGACGACCGGAGAACCAAAGACCCGTGGATCGTGAGCGGCGGTATGTTCCAAGGAATCCGATATCGCGAACATAGACATCGACCCGCCAGGATGCGTTCGATAACGGCGGCAATCCATTGCCGAGTTCTGCCAACCCGCGATACCAACCACGCGGCACTTCGGCGGCGTAGATGGCGCGACGTTCCGTGTTCGGCACGACGACGAGGTTCGCCTTGAAATCCCCTGCCGTCGGGCCGGCAGCATGATCACCCGCCTCGAGATGCTTCCCGTACGGAGTAGTCGGGTCGACCGCCGGGCGCTCCTTCGTTGCCCGGAAGGACCGCTCCCACGTCGGCGACAATGCGTCCCGCGAACCGTCGAATCGAGTCCACGTTGTCAACGCCTGGTGGTCGAACCAGTCGAGACGATGGTGGAACCATCCCGCGTAGGCAATGAGGTTTCCGTCGCGTCCCCAGACGGCGTCGAGGAGTGCGAAACGCGGATCGTCTGTCGGCCTGCCTGCGTCGTACCACCAACGCAGGCCACGATCGTGCCGCGTCCACCCGAACGAATGGGTGAGGAACCCCTGCAGCGAGCACCAGTATCCGAGATACAGCATGGAATCCCCGCCAGCGCGAGGGGCCGCAGGCACCGGTGCGCCGATCGACGGTTGCGCCAACGCCCTGTAGGGGAGCGCACTCGCCCACGACCATTCCCATTGCCCGCCGGTCAAGGCTTCGACCTCGGAACGGTACGAGGCAGTGATCTCGGGGCGCTCAACCCGCGTCAACTGAAACTCAGGCACCGGCCCGGCGCTCCATCCGTCGTCCATATGCTGCTGTTGCCGACACTGCCAGTGTGGCCAGATCGTCATCGCGCAACCCCGGCCACCCGTGCAGCTCACGCCTCCACAACTCCGGCACCGCCGAGCCGCCCCATTTCGCGCCCGCGAGGGAGCCGGCGATCGCGGCGACGGTGTCCGTGTCGTTGCCGCAGCGCACAGCACGCTCGAGCGTTTGCTGCAGGCCCTCGCCGGCCAGCTCGGCGTGGTGGATCGCCGACCAGGCGGCCTGCATCGCGGCGACGACCCATCCGTTCGATCCGGGGATGTCGCGGGGCTGGGTGCGCTCGGCGACGTCCACGAACTCGTGCCAGCGGGCGCGGCGCTCCACGGGCAGGGCATCGATCGCGGTGCGCAGGTCGTACGTGCCTGTGCGGATCGCGTGCCGGATCGCCAGCGACCAGATGACGCAGGCGTCACCGGCATCCGTCTCGAAATGGGTGAGCGCGCTCACCCGGCGGGCCGCGTCGGCGAGCGCCTGCTCCTGGCCGTCGCCGAGGTAGCCGAGCGCGACCGGGCCGGTGCGCATGAGCGAGCCGTTGCCTGCCGACCGGCCGGTCGAGTCATGCACGCGCGTCGCGGCCGAGCGGATGTCGGCTTCGGCCACCGAGTGCGGCTCCCCCGCCTCGAACGTGGTGATGGCGAGCACCTGCCGGGTCTGGATGCCGACATCCTTGGCGTCGACCGCCCAGTGCTTCCACGCGCCCGCGATGCGGCCGAGCACCGCGGCATCCGCCAGTGAATCGCCGCGCGCGAGCGCCTCGAGGATGGGCACGGCCATCGAGGTGTCGTCGGTCCACTCGCCGAGCTCCCACGGGCCGCCGGCCTTGAACACGACCGGCACGTCATCGGGCAGCGACGGCTTGAACTCGTAGGGCGCGCCCAGGGCGTCGCCCGCGGCCGAGCCGAGCACCGCGCCGATCGCGCGGTCGAGGACGGGGGCGGGGAGGGTTGTCGGGTCGGTCATGGGGGCTCCGATCAATTCCACGGCGGCGGGCGTGCGGGTCGACGCTTCGACCGTACGGCGCTTCGGGCACCGAAGTCGAAACGGTCACGGTATGGCCCGCCTCCGCGCACTGCGCGCGCATGTACATATTTATGTACGTATTCGGTAGAATACGTGTCATGCCAAAGACCCAGCCGTCGGCCGACGTGGTTCCGGTCGCGGAAGCACGCGCCGCACTGTCGGGCGTGCTTCGCGACTTCCGTGCCCACGGCGCTGATGCTGCTCCAGTGGTGATCGGGTCGCACCGGCGGCCCGAGGCCGTGCTGGTTCCCTACGAGCAGTTCGTGCACTCGACCGGCGGTTCGGCAGCCCCATCAGCGCCCGAACGGGCGGCGAACCGGTTGCTCGATGAGCTCCGACGTCGACGGTCACTCGTCGAACGACTCGCGCGCGCCAACCGCATCGCATCGGTGCGGGTGTTCGGGTCGGTCGCCCGCGGGGAGGAGACGTCGTCGAGCGACGTCGACCTACTGGTCGAGCCGGAAGATGACGCCTCCCTGTTCGACCTCGCCCAGTTCGAACTCGACATGGAGGCGTTGTTCGAACGACCCGTCGACGTGGTCTCCGCACGATCCCTTCGCTCCGGCCGCGATCGAGTCATCCTCGACGAGGCGATCGCGCTGTGAAACCGGCCGACCGCGTCGAACGCTGGCTCGCGGACCTCAGCGCGACGCTCGACAGCGCGGCCGACCTGGTCGCTCGAGGACGGGAAGCGTTCGGTACCGACCCGGCATTGCCGCTCGCGTTCGAAGCGCTCTCGAACCGGGTCGGCGACCTCTCGAAGCGACTGACGGCTGCCGACCCGGCGCGCTTCGACCATCCGCTGTGGTCGCAGGCGGCACGCAACCGCGATTTCGTGGTTCACCACTACGACCGCATCGATGAAGACGCCCTCTGGGTCACCGTGTCGCGCAGCTTCGTCGAGCTGCGCCTGCTGCTCGACCGCGTCCTCGAGGACTGAGCCGGCCCACGTCTTCGGCCCCGGCGGTCGGCCACGGCCGACGGTCACCGCGCCGACATCCTGCGGAAACCTCATCTCGATAGGCTCGCCGACGCGCCACCCGATGCAGCCGCCCGCTCGAGCCGGAGGAACCATGCCCGATGCGCCATCCAACCGCCGCTCCATGAATCTCACCGGTCGCCCGCGCACCGCGCTGGCCGTGCTCGCGCTTGCGTTCGTATGCGCGGCGGTCGCCACGACCGGGCTCGCCACCACGGCGTCGGCTCGGGATGCCGAAGCGGAGCGGGCGGCTCGGGCCGTCGCGATCGCCAGCCAGGCGGGTCGGGTCGGCATCGGCGCTGCGGCCTTCGACACGTCGGCGGCACGGATCGCCGCCGACATCCGCGGCGCGGAGAACGCGCTGGTGCTCGCACGGGCGACGGCGGCGGATGCCACGGGCAAGGCCTCGGCCGAGTCACTGCGTGCGCTCGTGGCATCCGCCGACGAACTCGAACGCGACCTCGCGGCGGCACGGACCGGCCGGTGGCTCTTTCCACTCGCGCATGAGGTGCAGCTGCTCGGTGGGGAGGTCGTGACGTCGGCGGCAGCGTGGCAGCTCGCCGAGGACGCGCGCCTGGCCGAGGAAACTCGGCTGGCCGAGGAAGCTCGTCTGGCCGAGGACGATGCCGTCCTGGCGTCCGACGAACAGCCATCCATGCCGCCCCACATCGTCATCACGCTGGAGCCCGGGTCGTTGATTCCCGACAAGCCGCCGAGCGACCCGTCGGTCGTCGACTACCAGTGCGAGTTCGAAGACGGGTCGGGCACCTACTGGTCGGAGACACCGTGCGGTGAGGAGATCTTCTGGTGGTGAGCTGACGCGCAGGCGTTCGCTCCTGCGTAGCACGCGGCTGGGCCGGCGGTTGTGCGGCTGGCGGCGGCCGCGCGGGGCGGCTGCGCGGGGCGGGTGCGGGACCACATCGCCACATCGCCACATCGCCACATCGCCACATCGCCACAGAGTTTCACAACCCAGACCCTCCACCCGGGTGCGGAACAGCGCGGGGGCGCCGATCACGGAGGGCGGCGCGGCGCTCGTCGAGCGCGACGATGCGGGCGCGGATCGTCACGAGCACGGCCGCGACCCGGCGCCGGTGGTGCGCCTCGATCAGGCCGTCGGTCTCGAGCGATCGCGCCCGCACGGCGAGGTCCCGTGCCTTGGCGACCGTGTCGCGACGCCAGGCCTGGTACTGGTCGTCGCCCCGGCTCGCGAACCGCTCGAACCGGTCGTCGATGAGTGCGAGCCGCAACTCGAGCGCGTTGATGTCGTCGAGCAGTCGCGCACGGTCGAGGCTGTACGCCGCCCTGCCGAAGGGGAGGTCGATCGCCTCGCGGGCCGTGCCGGCCGCATCGTCGGCCCCGGCCGCACTGGCCGTGTTGCGCCCGATCGCCGTGGTCGCCGCAGTCGCCGTGAGGTGAGAGTCCGAACCCATGAAGTGTCCTTGCCGACTCCAGCCGATGGCCGAAGATCACGACGCTAGAGGCGGCCACCGACATCGCTGCGCGGGCCCCGCCCCGACGAGCGTGACCCCCGCACTGGGGGTCATGGTCCTGAAGCCCAGTAACGGCGCGGATGTCGCGTGCGCGACGGGCCCGGAAACGCGCTCTCGCGGCAGCGAGCGGCATCCGGTGTCCTCGGTCATCGCTAGCTTTCAGAGGGCTCCCAGTTGAGCATCACTTCCCGCACAGCAGCATCACAGCTCTGCAGCGCGCCCAGCAACGCGGCGAGCGCGAAGCCCAGCACCACATCAGCACCACACCTGCACCCACGCAGTTCAGCGATCACCCGTTCCATCGAGAGGCCGGCTCATGTCAGATCCCACGAATCCCCCCAGTCTTCCGCCGCAGCCCCCGGTGCCCGCGCAGCCGCCGGTGGCGTCGCAGTACGTGGGCGCACCGCCGCCCGCGGCATCCGCTCCCCCGCAGCCGTACGGCTCTGTGCCGACCCCGCCGCCGCCCGCCTCGCCCGCGGCCTACGGCAACGCGCCGTACGGTGCCGCGCCCGCGCCGGCGATGTACCAGCCGCCCGCGGCATCCGTGGGTCAGAAGTCGTTCATCGCGACGTGGCTGTTCGCCTGGCTCCTCGGATTCTGGGGCGTCGACCGCTTCTACCTCGGCAAGGTCGGCACGGGCATCGCGAAGCTTCTCACGCTCGGCGGGCTCGGCGTGTGGGTGCTGATCGACCTGATCCTCGTGCTCTCCGGCGCGCAGCGCGACATCCGCGGCCAGCGCCTCGCGGGCTACGACCAGCACAAGAAGCTCGCCTGGATCGTCACCGGCGCCGTCATCGCCCTGAGCCTCGTGCTCAACATCATCAACGGCGCCGCCGCCGGCGCGGGCGGAGCATTGGATGCCTCGCGGGACAAGCCCGCCGTCGTCGCCGAAGCGGATGCCGCAGCCGACGAAGCCGCGGCCGCCGATGCCGAGGCTCCGGCCGAGGAGGCCGAGCCGGTCGCCGAGCCTGCCGCCGAAGCCGGCACGGCGACGAGCCCCCTGCCGCAGCCGTACATCGCCAAGGGCATGCTCGGCGGCGAGAAGTACTCGCTCACGGCATCCGTCACGGCGGATGGGCAGGACGTGACCGAGTACAACATGTTCAACGACCCGGCGCCCGCCGGCTTCAAGTACGTCATCGTGGAGGCGACCATGACCGGCATCGACGAGGACGGCGTCGAGCCGTCGCTCGCATCGTTCGACCTCACGCTCGCGACGCCCGAAGGCAACCAGTACACGACCGAGATCATCGTGCTCGGCGAGGGCATGCCGTCGATGTACGAGGGCCCGACCCTGTACCCCGGCAGCGCCTTCACCGGCTACATGGCCTTCCTGGTGCCCGAGGCGTCGAGCGGCTTCATGCTGCACGACAACGGCAACTACATCGCACTCTGAGCCCCGAAGGAACCCGCATGGAAACCGCACCCATCCTCGCCTGGACCCTGCAGACCGAGATCCCCGTCCCCGCCGACGTGCAGGCGCTGCTCGTCGAGGGCGAGCAGGCCGTCGCGTCGTTCAAGACGTTCCGCGACTCGGCGACGTTCACCACGAAGCGCCTCATCGTGCGCGACGCGCAGGGCCTCACCGGCAAGAAGGTCGAGATCACTTCGCTCCCGTACAGCTCGATCCACATGTGGTCGAGCGAGAACGCGGGTGGCGTGCTCGACCGCGACGCCGAGATCGAGCTCTGGACGAAGGCCGGGCACATCAAGGTGAAGCTCAAGCGCGGCGCCGACATCCGCCGCATCGACAGCCTGCTCGCGTGGGCGGTGTTGCAGCACTGACGTCGGGACGGCGTGGGCGCGGGCGCGGGCGTGGGGGCGGCACGGCGCGCGCCCGCGCCGGCAGCAGGCCCGAAGGACCCGGAGGCCTCAGTCGCCGTCGACTCCACCGGCGATGTCGCCCGCCTCGGCCGCCGACGGCTCGCGATCCTCGGCCACCTCGGCGGTCGACGTGGCCGGCGAGCCTCCGGCACGCAGGTTGGCCGCCTCCAGAGCCCGCTCGATCGCGAGATCCGCATCCGACCCGAGTTCGTCTCGATCGCTCATCGGCACATCCTCTCCGAGCCCACCCTAGGTTCGGGCGCACCTGAGCGTCCAGCATCGAGCGGATGCCGCGAGGCGGGCGGATGCCGCGGCATCCGCTCGCCGTTGCGCCACTCGCACGTCGACGCCGACTACGCGCCGATGAATGCCCAGACCAGGCAGAGCGTGCCCGAGAGGGCGAAGATCAGCCACGACGGATGCCGCCAGCGGGTGTAGACGGCCGGCAGCACGGCGCAGAGCACCAGCATGCCGCCGATGGAGCCCACGATCGCCTCGGGCGAGGCGCCGAAGCCGAAGAGCGCCAGGGCGACGCCGATCGCGATCGCCAGCATCGAGGTGACGTGCCACGCGAAGCGGATCGTTCCCGCGGCGATGGCTCGGCCGCCGCTCATGGGCGGCAGCTCATCGCGCTCGAGCAACCACCCCACGACGAACCGCTCGCCCAGGATCGAGTGACCGATTCCGAGCAGGACCATGAGCACACCGGCGACCAGGAGCATGACGCGAGAGTAGCGACTCGACGGCCGCGCGTCGCGTCGGGCGGCGGCGGGGTCGCGGAAATGAAGCGACGCGCGTTCGCCCGGGTGGGACGATCAGGCCCAGGACATGCGGCGAGGCCGGGACTCGGCCCGGTTCCGCGCTCGCACCTCCTCGATGTCCCGCCGCGCGAGCTGCGTGGATTCGCCCGCCAGCGCGGCGACTCGTCGGGCCATCGCGAGGAGACGATCGGCGTGGCGTTGGTTCGATGTGGCCGGCGTCGCCGTCGCCCCCGCCGCGCCCGTCGTCGCCGTCGTGACGGTCGCCGTGACCGCCGTCGCGAGCGCGTCGGTGCTGCCGAGGCACTGGGCGAGGTCGATGCGGAGGCGCTCCGCCTCGGCCAGGCGCGTCTGCGCGGCCGGGCCGACCCATCCTCGATTGCCGGTGACGGCCTCGCGAGCGGCGTCGAGGATCCGGTCCGCATCGTCGATCGCGTGGTGCAGGGCGTTCGCCGCCGAGTCCTGGCGCGTTGCGCGGGCGGCACGGGCGGCGCGGGCGGCATCGTCGCGGGCGCTCGCCGTCGCAGCCTCGAGCGCCGATCGCGCCTCGCGCACTCGACTCAGATGCGCCTGCGGGTCGGCGTCGGGGTTGGCGTCGGCATCTGCATCGGCGTTCAGGCCGGCCCCGGCTCCCCTCGGGGGCGCGAGGACGACGAGTCGGTCGGCGGTCTCATGAAGGGCGCGGATGCCGGCGCGCTCGCGCGTGACATCCGCCCGGAATTCGACGATGACCTCGGGAGTCGCGCGTGACCACGCGACCCGGTCGGCGAGGGTCTCGGTCAGCGCGTGGAGCACGTGTTCGGCCCACTCGCACAGCCGCAGGATGAGCACGGTGCGCGCCCGCACCTCGTCTGGCGTGCCGGGCGATGCGTCGTGGTTCAGCCGGTTCAGTCGGAACGCGTCGGTGAGGTGCCGGCGCACCGCGGCGATCACGGCCGCGGCGGCCTCGACCGATTCGCCGCCCAGCTCGGCCTCGGCGAATCCGAGCTCCTCTGATGCCGCGCGGATGCCCTCGTCGGCGGCGAGCAGGGCGGATGCGGCCCGCTTCGCCAGCTCGGCATCGTGGACCTGGAGTTCTTGCGCGGAGTGCCTGCGCCTGACCACGAACCCGGCCATGCGTCGATCCTACGTTCGTCGCTCGGCGGGCGCCATGGATCTGGCGGGGGTGTGCGGGTCGGGGTGAGAGTTGGAAACCGCCGCCACTTCGCCACTTCGCGACTTCGCGACTTCGCGACTTCGCCACTTCGCCACTTCGCCACTTCGCCACTTCGCCACTTCGCCACTTCGCCACTTCGCCACAGCATTGTTGAAGCGGACTCCGCCTTGCCGCGGCATCCGCCTACCGTCGCTGCACGGGCGCAGCCGCGCGCATGCAGCCGCAAAAGCTCCAGCCACATGCCCTCACGCGTTCAGGGGCTCGCAGCCGCGCGCCGACGGGCGTCAGTCGAAGATGCCGTCGAGGACGCTGCCGATGACGAGGCCGCCGAGGATGCCGCCCATGAGGTCGTTGCCGCCGCCGCGGCGACCGCCGCCGCCCCAGCCGCCGCCCCACTGGTCGGGTCCCTGCGGGCGCGAGTTGTCGATGTCGCGCTGCGCGAGCTGCAGCGCCTCGCCCGCGAGGTGGGCGACCCGGCGGGCCATGGTCATCGACTGCTCACGGTGGTCTTCACCGATGACGGAGACCGTCGCCGCAGGCGCACCGAGGAAGCGGTCGAGGTCGATGCGCACGCGCTCGGCCTCGGCGAGGCGGGTGCGGGCGTCGGCCCCGATCCAGCCGCGGTGGCCGGCGATGACGTCGCCCGCGATCGCGAGCTGCCGGTCGGCGTCGTCGATGGCGTGGTGCACGTGCTCGAGCGGCGGGATCGGGCGCGCGGCGCGCTCACGGGCAGCGGCGATCGCGGCGTCCAGCCCGGTGTTGGCGTCGCGCAGGCGGCTGAGCTGCGTGAACGGATCGGTGTTCACCCCGGCCGGCGGCAGCGCCGCGAGGGCGGCCCGCAGCTCGGTCATCGCCTCGACGACGGCGGGCGTACGGGGCTCGTTGACCGCGACCTCGAGGTCGCCGCGCGAGTCCTCGACGATCGCGGCGAGCGTCGCCTCGGCGCGCAGCGCCTCGACCTCGAAGGTCTCGACCGCGTCGAGGAGCGTCGCCGCGCGGCGCACCGACTCGGTCGCGGCCTCGAGCGCGAGGTTGGCCTGCTCGCGCTGCCCGGCCTCACGCCGACGTTCGGCGACGCCCGCGCTGTGCTCGGCGAATCCGAGGAGCTGGTCGGCCTGGCCGGCGTTCTCCTCCACCCGGGCGAGGGCCTCGGGCGCGTAGCGGGCGGCGAGCCGCTCGATGGTCTCCCGGGCGTGGGGGATGCGGGCGCGCAAGCGCGTGACATCCGCTCGCACGCCGGCGATGATCTCGGGAGCCCGCCGCGCCCGCGCGATCGTGTCGGACAGGGCGGACAGCCGCTCGTCGAGCAGGTCCTCGGCCCAGTCGCACAGCTGCACGATGCGCGCGTTGCGCATGCGGAGCTCCTCGGCCGTGTCGGGGATCTCGTCGTGATTCAGCTGGTTCAGCTGGAACGCCTCGGCCAGGTGCTGCTTCACCGCGGCGAGCGCCTCGCTGAGGTCGTTCGTGGCCTCGCGGCCGAGCTCGGCCTCGGCGAAATCGAGCTCGTCGGCAGTGACGCGCACGCGCTCGTCGGCGGCGACGAGCGCGCTCTTCGCCCGCTGCGCGAGGGTGGCGTCCTGAGCCTCGAGCTCGAGCGCCTGCTGCTTGCGTTTGCCCCAGAATCCGGCCATAGGTTCGATCCTAGGGGCGGCGCTGGGAGGCGGCTGAAGGGTGGGGGCCAGGTGGCCTCCGGACGGTGCCGCCGGGGTCGAAATCGGCGACCGGAGCGAGGGTCGGGCGAGGTCGGGACGCGCCTCCTAGCCGGCCCAGAGCATGATCGCCGTCACGAGCCCGACCCCCACGAGGTGGTATCCGCCGGTCACGGCACCGTAGGCGAGCGGATGCCGCATGTTCGGCGTCATCGCGTTCGTCACCGACACCGCGGCGGCGATGCCGAGCCCGAGCGCGAGGGTGAAGAGCACGGCATCCCAGAGGCCGGCGAGCCCGACCGCCTCGGCCGTCCACGCCGTCGCGACGGCGACCGCGACGCTGCTGACGAGCGGCACGAGGTAGTACGAGAGCGGGAACCGCTCGCCCTTCCGGCGCTCATGGCCGACGGCCCGATCCCACGCGCGACCGAACAGCGGCGTGAACCACAGCGCACCGAGCACGAAGTACGCGACCGCGCCGAGCGCCGCCGCCCACCAGTTCACGGCCGTGAATGCCTCGATCATCGGCTTCCCTCACTTCCCCTCGGCGGAATCAGCCACCACGCCCGCCCGTCGGGTCCGTCGCGGACGTGTCGGCTGCGTCCTCCGTCGATCGTCGCCGAGGCCGAGCCGCCATGTCTTGGAGAAATCCGACGGCGCGATCGCGAGAATGGGCACATGCCCGAGCACACCTCGGCCAGGCCGGCCCCGCCGGCTACGTCGGCCGCGCCGGTCGCGCCGGTCGCGCCGGCCACGCGGTATCCGATTCGCCCTGACGAGCGGTCGGGCATGCTGCATCCGCGCAACGTCGAGCGGTTCGCCGCCGCCTGGATCGACCCGCATCCGTCGGTCGCCGCCGTAGTCGACCGCTACTGGCACGTGACGTGGAACCTGCCCGAGGGCGAACACATCGACCAGCGCATCATCGATCACCCGGCGGTCACGCTCACGATCGAGGCGGGCGACGTACCCGCGCCGCTCCTCGTCACCGGCGTGCAGCGCGGCGCGTGGCGGCGACGCATCACCGGATCTGGATCGGTCTTCGCCATCCGCCTCCGCCCGGCCGGGCTCGAGGTCGTCAGCGACCTCGCGGTGCGCAGCGTCGCGGATGCCGCGACCCCCGTGATTCCCACCCTCGACGCGCGCGTGCATCGGCTGCTCGCCACCGTCGAACCCGAAGCGGATGCCGCGGCGCGAGCGGCCGCGGCCGACGACGCGATCGCCACGCTGCTCGTCGAGCGACCGCTCGATGCCGAACAGGAGCTCGCGAACGCCGTGCTCGTGGAACTCGCCGAGCGCGTGCACGAACGCACCGGCACGACGCTGGGCGCCGGGCTCGGCGCGAGCGATCGTGCCGTGCAGCGGGCCCTTGCCCGCACCGTCGGCCACGGCCCCAAGTGGGTCACACGCCGCGTGCGGCTGCAGGAGGTCGCGCGAGTGCTGTCGACGGATGCCTCGGTGCAGATCGCCGACCTCGCCGCACGCCTCGGGTACGCCGATCAGGCGCACCTCGGCAACGACTTCCGCGGTGTTGTCGGGTTGACGCCGGGCGCATACCAACGGTCGGTGCGGACGGCGATGGCCGGAGTGGGTGGTTCGTCGAGCTCGTAATGCGGGGGCGGCGGCGCGGCTCGTCGTGTTGGGATGTGCGGCGGGGGTCGAGTGGGCCGCTCGTCGCGCTCGGAACGTACGGGGCGACGGAGGAGCGCGCGGCTCGTCGCGTTGGGAGGCGCGGCGGGGGTCGAGTCGGCGGCTCGTCGCGTTCGGGACGCCGGAGCGGGCGTCCGCTCCGGCGAACCGCGCTACTTCGCGACATCGCCACTTCGCGACTTCGCCACATCGCGACTTCGCGACTTCGCCACTTCGCCACTTCGCCACTTCGCGACATCGCCACATCGCCACATCGCCACATCGCCACATCGCCACTTCGCCACTTCGCGACATCGCCACATCGCCACATCGCCACATCGCCACATCGCCACATCGCCACAGAGTTTTCAGTCAGGACACCGCCCCCCTTCGAGCGCGATCACCCCACCGACCGGCACCTCAGCGACGCGCGACGTGCTCCGACCCTCTGCTCAGCTCGCCGATCCGGTGATCGCGGCACGCCGACCGAGCAGGTAGTCGCGCACCGCGGCGTCATCGGCGAGCTCGGCGGCGTGTGCGAAGGCGTCGGATGCCTCGCGGGAATGACCCGCACGAGCGAGCAGGTCCGCGCGCGCGGCCCACCACGGCTGGAAGCGCGGCGCCTCGGCCGCGGGCGGCAACGCCGCGAGGCCGGCCGAGGCGCCGTCGACGCGACCGATCACCGCGGCGAGCGCGACGCGCGCGCCGAGGCTCGGGGCCACGCCGTTCAGCGCGAGATAGAGCGTGCGCAGCGCCGCCCAGTCGGTGACGCCCGTGCGGCGGCGGTCGCAGTGCACCGCCTGGATCGCGGCCTCGAGCTGGAACCTCCCCGGCGGGCGACCCGGCGCGGACGCGCGGCGGAGGTACTCCTCGCCCTCGGCGATGAGGGCGGCATCCCACGCGGTCGGGTCCTGGTCGTCGAGCGGCACGAACGGCGGCGGCGCGGGCGCGTCAGCCCGCGCACCCGCCTCGGCCCCAGCACCCCCGTCGGCCGAAACATCCGCGTCGGCCCGAGCACCCGCATCGGCCCGAGCACCCGTATCCGCATCCGCATCCGCATCCGCCGGAGCATCCGCGTCGGCCCCGGCACCGGCGTCGGGCCGAGCATCCGCGCCACCCGGAGTGTCCGCGCCGCCCGGGCCGTCGACCGCCCGATGCCGCGCCGGCCGCCGGGCGAGCGACAGCGTCACGAGGGAGGCGAGCCCCCAGGCCTCCGTCTCGTGCTCGAGCAGCGCGGCGAGCGTCACGGCGAGGTACTGCGCCTCGCCGGCCATCGAGTCGGGGGCGTCGGCGGGCGCGCGCCACGTGATGGCGTGGCATCCGTAGACCGCCTCCAGTACCGCGGGCAACCGCTCGGGCATCTCGCGCCGATCGGGCACCACGAACGGGATGCGCGCATCGCGGATGCGGCGCTTCGCGCGCACGAGCCGCTGCGCCATCGCGGCCGGCGGCACCGCGAAGGCCGTGGCGATCTGCGCGGCCTCGAATCCGAGCACGACCTGGAGCATGAGGGGCGTGCGAACGGCGGCATCGATCGCCGGGTGCGCGCACACGAAGAGCAGCTCGAGCCGCTTGTCGCCGATCGCGAACGGGTCGACCTCGGCGAGCGGATCGACGGATGCCCCGCGCACTGCGCCCGCGCGCACCGCGCCCGAGCCCGCGACCGCGCCCACGCCCGCGGCGCCGACGGACGCGCCGCCCGCCCAGCCGGCCGAGCCGGCGGCCTCTGCACCGCCGGCGTCGCCGCCGCCCCGGACCCGCTCGTCATCGAGCGACGCGGTGAGGCGGCGCTCAGCCGACTTCCACGCGTCGCGCTGCCGATTGCGAGCCACGGTCAGCAACCACCCTTCGGGATTGTCCGGCACACCGGCATCCGGCCAGGACCTGAGCGCCTGCTCGAACGCGCCGGCCAGGGCGTCCTCGGCGAGCGCGAGGTCACCGGACGACGCCGCGAGCAGCGCGATCAACCGGCCGTAGGACGCACGGGCGGCCAGCTCGACGGATGCCGCAGCCGCCGCCCGCGCGTCGTCGACCGAGTCGTCGGCCGGGTCGGGAGCCGAGTCGGCCGAGTCGGCAGCCGAGTCGGCCGAGCCGTCGGCCCGGGGCGCTTTCACGCGTTGGGAGTCCACACGCCGTCGACCGTGTACACGGCGCCCGGGCGCACTTCGACGGCGCCGGCGCCGTAGTCCATCGACGGGGCGCGCTTGGCCCACTCGATCGCGGCGTCGAGGTCGGGCACGTCGATGACGAACGTGCCGCCGAGCTGGTCCTTCGTGTCGGCGAACGGGCCGTCCTGCACCTGGACGCTGCCGTCGACGCCGCGCAGCGTCGTCGTGCTCGACGAGGGCTGCAGCACCTCGGCGCCGAGCAGCACGCCCGCCGACTGCAGCGTCGCCGCGTAGCTCGTGAACGCCTGCTGACCCTCGGCGAGCGCCTCGGGACCGAGGTCCTCGGCCGTCATCTCGGGGTAGTGAAGCAGCAGTGTGTAACGCATGGTGTTCCTTCCTCGGCCCGATCCAGCGTCAGGGTACTCGCGTACCGGCGGCGCCGCCCGGGTCATCCTCGGCTCTCCCCTGCGGGAGCCGGCCGGATGTCGGCCTCTACTTGGATGACGACCGAGCTGAGGGCCGATCGACAGGAAGCGCAACCCGTCGACATCGGGTCGCGCAGCGGCCAAGATCGACCCATGTCACCGCACGACGACGAGCCCCAGCACGACGACGCACCGCATGACGACGAGCCCCAGCATGGCGCACCGCAGGTCGTGGCGATCACCGGCGCATCCGGACGCATCGGGCGCAGCCTCCTTCCGCGCCTCGACCGGCCCGGGCGCGTGCTTCGCCTCATCGACACCGAGCTCCCCGACCGCCTCGGCGACGACGACCGATGGGGCATCGGGCTGAGCCCCGACCGCGTCGAGCTGCGGCGCGTCTCGATCGAGGATGAACACGGCATCCGCGAGGCACTCGACGGCGTCGATGCGGTCGTGCACTTGGCGGCCTTCCCTTCCGAGCGGCCGTGGGCCGACATCCTGCGGGTCAACATCGACGGCACGCAGAAGGTGCTCGAGGCCGCGCGGCTCGGCGGCGCTCGCCGGGTGCTCCTCGCGAGCAGCATCCACGCGGTCGGGTTCGCCGAGCCCGCGGATGTCGCGTCGACGGAGGTCCCCGTCCCGCGGCCCGACACGTACTACGGCGTCAGCAAGGCGGTCGCCGAGGCGCTCGGCAGCGTCTACGCCGACCGGTACGGCATGAGCATCGTGTCGGCCCGCATCTGCGCGTTCGGGGAGGAGCCCGGCCCGCGCCGCGGACTCGCGCACTGGCTCTCACCTGACGACGCCGCGCGGCTCGTCGAGGCGGCGCTCGCGCTCAACGACGGGCGGCACCACATCGTGTGGGGCGTCTCGGCGAATGCGCCCGACGCGTTCGACCTCACGTCCGGGCGGGCCATCGGGTTCGATCCGCAGGACGACGCCATGGCCTTCGTCGCTGAGCGCGACGGCGTGCGGCCCGAGGCGCCCGCCCCGAGCGGACCCATCGGGGGCGTGTTCGCGGCCCCGGAGCATCCGCTCGGCCAGACCTGGCCGGACTCCTGACGGGTCTCGATACGCTTCGCTACTCGACCGCCGAGTGCCTGACGGGGGTCTCGATACGCTTCGCTACTCGACCACCGGGACCTCCTCGAGGCGGGCGAGCGCAGCGCGGACGGCGCCGCTCAGTAGACGGGTACGCGGTCCTCGCGCTCGTCGAGGGTCCAGAGAT
>NZ_WBIR01000001.1 GCF_009749395.1 Agromyces salentinus | reverse complement strand
GGGGGTTCGCGCCGGCGGCGCGGGCGGCGCGGGCGGCCCGGGCGGCGCCGGCCGCGGCATCGAGCCCGCGTCGTGGCATCCGTAGGCCGGCCCGACACCGTGTTGCCGAATGTTTCACGCTGTGACGGCGCGCGTCGCGGAAGGGTTGAGGCCCCGCGCGGGCGTCCGTAGCCTCGACGAACCACGCCCCGAGGAGAACCCCGTGATCGCCACCGAGAGCACCGCCGTCCGCGCAGCGCGAACGACGGAGACGGCGAGCATGGCGGATGCCGCGGCGGTCGGTCCCCGCCGGGTCGCGCGCGTCGCGCCGACGGGCTCCGGCGGGTCGGCGGTTCCCGGCGGGTCGGCGGCGCAGGCCCCACTCGCCGTGCTCGCCGATGCCGGCCTCGAGATCCCGGTGCTCGGCGGCGCGACCGTGCGGCACGTGAACCTCGACCTCGCGGCATCCGCTCCGGCCCTCGAGGCCGTCGCCGCCCACGTCGTGAAGCTGCTTCCCTACTACTCGAGCGTGCACCGCGGCAGCGGGTACCCGTCGCAGGCCACGACCGCCCTCGTCGAGGACGCCCGCGTGAGCGTCGCCCGCCACGTCGGCGCGCGCGACGGCGACCTCGTCGTCTTCACGCGCAACACGACCGAGGCGCTGAACCTGCTCGCAACGGCGGTGCCGGGCGAGACCGTCGTGCTCGACATCGAGCACCACGCCAACCTGCTGCCCTGGCGCGGACGTCGCGTCGTCGTCGCCCGCGGCAGCATCGCCGAGACCCTCGCCGCGCTCGACGCCGAGCTCGCCGCTCGACCGGCCGCGTTCCTGTCGGTGACGGGGGCGTCCAACGTCACGGGCGAGGTGCTGCCGATCGCCGAGCTCGCCCGCATCGCCCACGCGCACGGCGCGCGCATCGCCGTCGACGCCGCACAGCTCCTGCCGCACCGGCGCGTCGACCTCGCGGCATCCGACCTCGACTACGTCGCGTTCTCCGGCCACAAGGCGTATGCGCCCTTCGGATCGGGCGCGCTCGTCGGCCGGGCCGACTGGCTCGATGCGGCGCCGCCCTTCCTCGCCGGCGGCGGCGCGGTCGAGCACGTCGCCCTCGACGACGTCGCCTGGAAGGTCGGCGCCGACCGGCACGAGGCCGGCACGCCGAACGTCGTCGGCATCGCGGCACTCGCCCGCGCGCTCGCCGAGCTCGAACGCCTCGGCGACGCCGAGCGCGAGGCGCACGAGGCGCAACTCACCGCGCGCCTGCACGACGGCCTCGACGCGCTCGCGGGCGTCCGCGTCATCCGCGGCTTCGACGACGCCGACGACCGCCTCGCCATCGCGACGATCGAACTCGAACAGGGCTCCGTCGGCCTGGTCGCCGCGGCCCTCGGCGCCGAGCACGGCATCTCGGTGCGCGCCGGCCGCTTCTGCGCGCACCCCTTCTTCGACCGCGCCTCGACCCGGTCGAACGGCCTCCGCGCGAGCCTCGGCGCGGGGTCGACCGCCGATGACGTCGACCGGTTCCTCGCCGCGCTGGCGCAGCTCATCGCCGAGGGGCCCGCGTTCGAGTACTCGCGCACCCCGGGCGGATGGTGTCCGGTGACCGACGACCGGGCGTGGCCCGTCATCGACTGACGCCCGCACGAGCGCGGCCGTGTGGACCGCGCGCCGGCCGCGGGCGGGCCAGGGCCGTTCGGGACTCCCGGCGAGCGCTCAATACGATGGGGGCATGCGCTCGACGACGACCACCACCCTGATCGCCGCCCTCGCCACCACGGCCCTGCTGCTCAGCGGCTGCGCCGTGAACGAGCAGGGCCAGGGCGAGAGCGACCTCTCCGGCACCGTCGAGGGTGCGGGATCCTCCGCGCAGGGTGCGGCTCAAGACGTCTGGATCGCCGGCTTCCAGCAGGCCAACGGCAGCGTGACGGTGGACTACGACCCCGCCGGATCGGGCGCCGGGCGCGACCAGTTCCTGGCGGGCGCGGTCTCGTACGCGGGCAGCGACGCGGCGCTCGCCGCCGACCAGACGACCGGTGACGTCGGCCGCTGCGAGCCGGGTGCCGGTGCGGTCGACCTGCCCGTCTACATCTCGCCCATCGTGCTGGCGTTCAACGTCGAGGGCGTCGAGGAGCTGAACCTCGACGCGGCATCCGTCGCCCGCATCTTCAGCGGCGACCTCGACCGCTGGAACGACCCCGCGCTCGTCGCGCTCAACCCGGGTGCCGCCCTGCCCGACGCACGCATCACGGCCGTGCACCGCTCCGACGACAGCGGCACCACGTGGAACTTCACCGACTACCTGCACGAGGCCGCACCCGCCGAGTGGCCGAACGAGCCCGACGACGCGTTCCCGTACGAGGGCGAGGCGGCGCAGGGAAGCTCGGGCATCGCCGGCGTGCTCCGCGAGGGCGTCAACGTGATCGGGTACCTCGACGCCTCGCGTGCGCAGGGGCTGGGCGTCGCCTCGCTCGCCGTCGGCGACGGATTCGTCGCACCGGATGCCGCGTCGGCCGCGGCGGTCGTCGACGTGTCGCCCGTCGAGCCCGGCCGCGCCGAGGACGACCTCGTCATCGACATCGACCGCGCCACCGACGTCGACGGCGTCTACCCGCTCGTGCTCGTGAGCTACGCCATCGCCTGCCGGCAGTACGCGGACCCCGAGGAGGGCGCGATCATGCAGGCGTTCCTCGCGTGGGTCGCGAGCGAGGAGGGGCAGGATGCCGCCGCGCTCGACGCGGGCTCGGCGCCGATGTCGCCCGAACTCCGGACGAGGGTGGAGGCCGTGGTCGACACGATCGGCTGACGGTGATGAGATCGTAGGAGCGAACGAACGGGGATGTGCATGCGAGCGCTCAGCGAGGGCGAGGTCCGGGCGGCGATCCGCAACGCCTCGGAGGCCGAGCTCGAGCAGCTGAGCCTGCCGGTGTCCTTCTTCGTGACCGAGTGGGCGCACCTCGACGCGTTCGCCTGGCGCGACCCCCGCATCCCCACTCGTGGCTACCTCGTGACCGAGCTCGACGGCGAACCCGTCGGCGTCGTGCTGCGCACCCCGGCGGCGAGCGGGTCCCACCACCGGGCGGCCATCTGCAACCTGTGCCATACCCAGCAGCCGGCCGACCAGGTCGCGATCATCTCGGCGCGCAAGGCCGGCGCCGCGGGCGAGCGAGGCGACAGCATCGGCACCTACATGTGCAGCGACCTCGCATGCCAGGAGACCGTGCGGCTGGGCCGCCCGGCCGGCCCGTCGGAGGTGCTGCCCGGCCTGCGCGAGCTCGAGCGCATCGAGGGGCTCGCACGCCGGACGCGCGCGTTCGTCGCGAACGTCGTCTCCGCCGAGGCCTGAGGGTCGCCCCAGCCCCGCTGTGTACACTCGCCCTCGTGAGTCAGCACGTTCCGTTCCCCATGCCCGTCGGGCGTCAGGAGGTCGTCGGCGCATTCGATGCCGACCGGAGAGGGCCGTCGCGCCCGTGATCTCCCGCGCCTCGGCGCGCCTCCCGTGAACGGCAGTCGCCGCACGGGCACCCATTCGGAACCGAACCACGCTGCGGGCTCGCGCGAGCGACCCCGACACGACGAAGGACGTCTCACATGCTCCCCATCGACGACACGCGCATCCGCGCCTCGTTCATCAACGCGACCCAGCGCGAACGCGCCTCGGTCACCCTCCCGGCCGGCTTCGCGGACCTCGACTGGGAGCGGCTCGACTTCCTCGGATGGCGCGACCCCAAGCTGCCCAAGGTCGGGTACGTCGTCGCGGAGGTCGGCGACGGACTCGTCGGCATCATCCTCCGCGAGGCGGACGGACGGATCCGCACGCGGCCGCAATGCTCGTGGTGCGAGGACGTGACGCTGCCGAACGACGTCGTGCTCTACACCGCCAAGCGCGCCGGGGCGTCGGGTCGCAAGGGCGACACGATCGGAACGCTGGCCTGCGCGGGGTTCGAGTGCTCGAGGAACGTCCGACGCCTTCCCCCGGTCGCATACCTCGGGTTCGATGTCGAGGCGGCGAGGCTCCGTCGCATCGAGGCCCTGCGCGACCACGTCACGGGATTCATGCAGTCGGTGCGCGAGGGTTCCTAAGGCGGGTTCCGCCCCGGAGACGCCGTGGCACCGGTGGGCCGGCGGCTCAGCGCGCTCGCGGTTCAGCGACCCCGGCGGTCTGCGACGCCGGCGGTTCAGCGGTGCTCGCGGTCCAGCGGTGCCGGCGGTCCAGCGGTGCCGGCGCTTCAGCGCGCCGAGTCGGGCGTGAGCGGTTCGAGGGTCGCGCGCTTCGCCTGGCGTCCGTCGCCGGAGGAACGCCCGGTGAGCCGGCGCCCGACCCACGGCAGCACGAACTCGCGGTAGTACGCCGCCGTGTTGCGGCTGCGCGGGCCGGCGGGTGCCGCGGCGACCTCGGCGACGCCCCACTCCTCGGGCACGGCCACGCCGAGCGCGGTGAGGACGTTGCTCGCGACCCGCGCGTGCCCGAGCGAGTTCAGGTGCAGCTTGTCGGCCGACCAGTAGCGGATGTCGCGGAGCCCGAGGTCGTTGAAGTTGTCGACGAACGTGACGCCGGGAACGTCGGCGAGATCGACGAGCGCGGCCGTCAGGCGGGCGCCACGTGCGTCGAACACCTTGCCGAGGGGCAGGTGCTCCGTCGGGTTCGCGCCGCTCAGCATGAGGACGTGGATGTCCTCCTCGCGGATGCGGTTGATGGCCTGCCGGAAGCGCGCCGCCGTGGTCTGCTCGTCCATGCGGGGTCGCAGCATGTCGTTGCCGCCGCCGTTGAAGCTCAGCAGTTCGGGCTTCAGCGCGATGGCCGCCTCGAGCTGCTCTTCGATGATCGGTCCGAGCTTCCGGCCGCGGATCGCGAGGTTGGCGTAGCCGATCGGCTCGCGTGCCGCGAGCGCGAGGCCCATGGCGACGAAGTCGGCCCAGCCGCGCACGGTGCCGTCGGGCAGTTCGTCGCCGACGCCCTCGGTGAAGCTGTCGCCGATGGCCGCATACGAGTGGAACATGCGACCAACGCTACCCGTCGGCCGTCCGGCCTACTGCACCGCGAGCAGCGCCGCCCAGAGGTCGGCGCGTGCGTGGAATCCCGAGAGGTCGCGGTCGAGCAGCCGCTCGGCGAGTGCGATGCGGCTCCGGATCGTGTGCCGGTGCACGCCGAGCCGCTGCGCCGTCGCGTCGAACTGGCCGCCGTGCTCGAGCCAGGTCCGCACGGTCTCGACGAGCGAGGTGCCGGATGCCGCGTCGTGCTCGACGAGCGGCGCGAGCGTGGCGATCGCGACCGCCCTGGCGTCGGTCCGGGCGAGGAAGGCGAGGACGCCCTGCCGGCTGATCTCGTCGAACGCGACGACCCTGGGCCGCGCGGCGCCGGCTCCGCCCTGACCTGCACCGCGGGTCCCGGCCTCGCGGGCGCCGGACTCCCGTGCGCGCTCGAGGGCCCTGAGCCCCTGCTCGTGCGCGAGGGCCAGGGCCTCGAGGCCGACCGCGTCGGAGAGGCCGACGGGCACCTCGAACTCGGACGAGAGCTCGTCGGCGATCTCGCCGTCGGCCGCCTCGAGCACGAGCACGACCCGGTCCTCGTCACGCGCGAAGAACAGCCGGCCGCCGCGCTCGTCGACGCGCAGTTCGAGCAGCTCGGTCATGCGGTCGAACGCCAGCGCAGGGGCATCCGCCACCGCGACCCGCACCGGGGCGGACGGCAACGGGCCCCACATCTCGGTGGCGACCCCGTCGGCGAGGGCGGTGTCGCCCGAGAGCAGGCTGCGGAGCAGGCCGGTTCGCAGGTGCCCGCGCGCCCGGTCGAGGTTGCGGTTCTGCTCGAGCGCGAGTCCCGCGAGCGCGATGACCGAGGTCACCACCTCGCGTCCGGCCTGGTCGAGCTCGGGGGAGTCGCCGATGGCGAGGACGCCGCGGAGGGCGCCCCCGGAACCGAGCGTCTGCAGGGTGACCTGCTGCGCCTCGCCGACCGAGTCGCCCGCGAGCAGCGTGCGGCCCGCCCGCTGGCCGCGCCGGAGCATCGATCGCGCCTCGCCGACGACCTCGCCGAGCGCGGGCTGGGCGAGTCCGCCGATGGGCGCCTCGCGGTCGAGCGCGCCGGTGGCGTCCACGAGCCCGACCCAGGTGTCCAGCCGCTGGGAGAGCTCCCCGAGCGTGGCCGAGAGTCCGTCGGGTCGAAGCGCTGCGCGGGAGATCGCCCGCTGCGCCGAGAGGGCCCACGCCTGGCGCGCGTAGGCGTCCTCGGCGAGGAGGTCGGCGACGAGCTTCGCGATCGCGATGAACGGCACGCGGTACGGCACCTCGAACAGCGGCAGCCCGAGCTCGGCGCACGCCTCGACGAGCGCCGTCGGCGTGCCGTCGCGGATCACCTCCGTGCCGAACCCGAGCGCGGCCACGCCCCGGTCGCCCAGACGCTGCACGTAGGCGCGCGCGAAGCCCGCGGCATCCCCGCCGGCCTCGTCGCCGTCGAACTGGGTGCCCGTGGTCAGCAGCACGTGCCCCGCGTCCAGGAACGGCGTCGGGTCGGCGAGGTCGGAGCTGTGCGCCCACACGACGGGCGCCGCGAGGGCCGCTCCGTCGCGGGCGAGCGGCGACGTGAGCAGCCGCAGGCCGAGTTCGTCGCGGTCGAGCAGCGTCTGCACGGTCGGCTTCACGGGGCTCCTGTACGTCGCGTCCAATGTGGACCAGCTCAGTGTACATCGGGGCGGTACGTGGGGGCCGGTGCCCGACCTAGCATTGCCGCATCAGCCACCGTCGTCACACCTGATCGGAGCACGCCAATGACGCTCGTCGACACCCCGGCCAAGGACGCCTCGGCCGCAACGCCGGCCGCAAGCCCGGCCGCCGTCACCGGAGGACCGTCGCTCCCGCAGGAGCGCCGGCTCGTCACCGCCATCCCCGGCCCGCGCTCGCAGGAGCTCATGGCGCGCAAGGCCGCCGCCGTGGCATCCGGCGTCGGCACCACCATCCCCGTCGCGATCGTCGCCGGAGGTGGCGGCGTGCTCGTCGACGCCGACGGCAACTCGCTCATCGACCTCGGCTCCGGCATCGCGGTGACCGGCGTCGGCAACGCCAACCCCCGCGTCGTCGAGGCCGTGACCCGGCAGCTGAACTCGTTCACGCACACGTGCTTCACCGTCGCGCCGTACGACTCCTACATCGACGTCGCCGAGAAGCTGAACGAGCTCACCCCCGGCGACCACGCGAAGCGCACCGCACTGTTCAACTCCGGCGCCGAAGCCGTCGAGAACGCCGTGAAGGTCGCCCGCGCGTACACGAAGAAGCAGGCGGTCGTCGCGTTCGACCACGCCTACCACGGCCGCACGAACCTCACGATGGGCCTCACCGCGAAGAACATCCCGTACAAGAACGGCTTCGGCCCGTTCGCGCCGGAGGTCTACCGCGTCCCGCTCAGCTACCCCTACCGCGACGGCGGCCTCAGCGGCGCCGAGGCGGCCGCGCGCGCCATCCTGCAGATCGAGAAGCAGATCGGCGCCGAGAACCTCGCCGCCATGATCATCGAGCCCATCCAGGGCGAGGGCGGGTTCATCGTGCCCGCAGCCGGGTTCCTCCCGGCCCTCGTCGAGTGGTGCCGCGCCAATGACGTCGTCTTCATCGCCGACGAGGTGCAGTCCGGCTTCGGTCGCACCGGCGCCTGGTTCGCGAGCGACCTCGAGGGCATCGTGCCCGACGTCATCACCACGGCGAAGGGCATCGCGGGCGGCCTGCCGCTCTCGGCGGTGACCGGCCGTGCCGAGATCATGGATGCGGCGGGCGCCGGCGGCCTCGGCGGCACCTACGCCGGCAACCCGCTCGCCTGCGTCGCCGCGCTCGCCTCGATCGAGTCGTACGAGCAGGACGGCCTCATCGAGCGCGCACGCGAGATCGGCGCCGTGCTCATCGGCCGCCTGAACGCCCTGCGCACCGCCGACGCGCGCATCGGCGACGTCCGCGGTCGCGGCGCCATGGTCGCCATCGAACTCGTCGACCCGGCCACCGGGGCGCCCGACGCCGCGCTCACCGGCCGCGTCGCGGCCTACGCCCACGCGCAGGGCGTGCTCGTGCTGACCTGCGGCACCTACGGCAACGTGATCCGCTTCCTCCCCCCGCTCACCATCACCGACGACCTCCTCATCGAAGGACTCCAGGTCGTCGCGGAAGGACTCAAGAAGGCATGACCATCCTGACCGACAACGACGTCGTCATCGCCGCATCCGCCGCATCGGCCGACCACATCGCGACCCCGCTCACCGACGCGCGAGCCCAGCTCGCCGAGGCCGTGGCCCTGCTCGGCTACAACGACGGCATCCACCAGATGCTCGCGACCCCGCGCCGGGAGCTCACGGTCGCCGTGCCGCTGCGCATGGACTCCGGCGAGAGCAGCCTGTACATCGGGTACCGCGTGCAGCACAACTTCTCCCGCGGCCCGGCCAAGGGCGGCCTGCGGTACGCGCCGAACGTCAACCTCGACGAGGTACGGGCCCTCGCGATGTGGATGACCTGGAAGTGCGCCCTGCTCGACGTGCCCTACGGCGGCGCGAAGGGCGGCATCGCGATCGACCCCCGCGTGCACTCCACGGCCGAGCTCGAGCGCGTCACCCGCCGCTACACGAGCGAGATCCTCCCGATCATCGGCCCGGAGCGCGACATCCCCGCGCCCGACATCGGCACCGACGAGCAGACGATGGCCTGGATGATGGACACCTACTCCGTCAGCAGCGGCTACACGGTGCCCGGCATCGTGACGGGCAAGCCCATCGCGCTCGGCGGATCGCAGGGACGCGCCTCGGCGACGAGCCGCGGCGTGACCCACATCGCCCTCGCCGCACTGCGGCACGTCGGCATCGAGCCCGACGGCGCCACCGCGGCCGTGCAGGGCTTCGGCAAGGTCGGCGCGGATGCCGCGCGCTTCCTGTCCGAGGCCGGCGTGCGCGTCGCCGGGGTGAGCGACCAGTACGGCGCCGTGTTCAACGCCGGCGGACTCGACATCGCCGCGCTCGACGCGCATGTCCGCGCGACCGGCTCGGTCGTCGGCTTCGCCGGGTCGGAGCCGCTGGACGGCGCCGACCTGCTCACCCTCGACGTGGACCTGCTGGTGCCCGCCGCCGTCGAGGGCGTGCTCCACGAGTCCAACGCCGGCGCCGTGCGCGCCCGCGTGATCGTCGAGGGCGCGAACGGCCCGACCACGCCGATCGCCGACGCCGTCCTGCGCGATCGCGGCATCCTCGTGGTGCCCGACATCCTCGCGAACGCCGGCGGCGTGATCGTCTCGTACTTCGAGTGGGTGCAGGCGAATCAGGCGTACTGGTGGCGCGCCGACGAGGTGGAGACCAGACTGGAGGAGCGGATGCTCAACGCGTGGCAGCACGTGCTCGGGTACGCGGAGACCAGGGGGCTCTCGCTTCGCACGGCTGCGACGGCGCTCGCCGTCGAACGCGTGGCCGACGCGCACCGCCTCCGCGGCCTCTACCCCTGATCCGGCGACGCCGCACACGACACCCCGCGCACGACGCCGCAGGACTCGCAGCACACGACGAACCCCGAACGACCACGAACAGGAATCCCGCATGACGAACGCAACGCTCGAATCCACCGTGCTCGACGCCGTCGAGCACCGGCTCTTCATCGGCGGCGAGTGGGTCGACGCCGAGGGCGGCAGGACCCTCGCCGTCGAGGACCCCTCCACGGGTGAGACGATCAAGCAGATCGCGGATGCCTCGCCCGCCGACGGCATCCGCGCCCTCGACGCGGCCGTCGCCGCGCAGGACGAGTGGGCCGCGACCGCGCCCCGCGCGCGCGGCGAACTGCTGCGCCGCGCGTTCGACCTGCTGCAGGAGCGCAAGGAGGAGTTCGCCCTCCTCATGACGCTCGAGATGGGCAAGCCGCTCGCCGAGGCGCGCGGTGAGGTGGCCTACGGCGGCGAGTTCCTGCGCTGGTTCAGCGAGGAGGCCGTGCGCATCACGGGCCGCTACGGGCTGAACCCCGAGGGCACCGGCCGCATGATCGTCTCGCAGCGCCCGGTCGGCCCCTCGTTCTTCATCACCCCGTGGAACTTCCCGCTCGCCATGGCGACCCGCAAGATCGCGCCCGCGCTCGCCGCAGGCTGCACGGTGGTCGTCAAGCCCGCCGCCCTCACCCCGCTGACGACGATCGCGTTCGTGCAGCTGCTGGAGGAGGTCGGCCTGCCGAAGGGCGTCGTCAACGTCATCCCGACGTCGACCTCGTCGCAGGTCTCCGGCCCGATCATCGAGGACCCGCGCCTGCGCAAGCTCTCGTTCACGGGCTCGACGGGCGTCGGCCGCTCGCTCATGAAGCAGGCGGCGACGGGCATCCTCCGCACGAGCATGGAGCTGGGCGGCAACGCGCCGTTCGTCATCTTCGGGGACGCCGACCTCGACAAGGCGGTCGAAGGCGCGATGGTCGCCAAGTTCCGCAACATCGGCCAGGCCTGCACCGCGGCGAACCGCTTCATCGTGCACGAGTCCGTCGCCGAGGAGTTCGCGAACCGGGTCGCCGAGCGCGTGAAGGCCATGAAGGTCGGCCGCGGCACCGAGGAGGGCGTGAACATCGGCCCGCTCATCGACGGCAAGGCGGTGGCCTCGACGGACGAGCTCGTGCAGGACGCCGTCTCGCGCGGCGCGAGCCTGCTCACCGGCGGCGAGCGCATCGTCGACGGCGACGGCACCTTCTACGCGCCGACCGTGCTCGCCGGCGTCTCGGCGGGCAGCCGCATGCTCTCCGAGGAGATCTTCGGGCCGGTGCTCGGCATCACCACGTTCTCGACCGACGACGAGGCCGTCCGCCTCGCGAACGACACCGAGTACGGGCTCATCTCGTACGTCTTCACGCGGGACCTGGCCCGCGGCCACCGCATGATCGAGCGCCTCGCCACGGGCATGATGGGCCTGAACACCGGGCTCGTCTCGAACGCCGCCGCACCGTTCGGCGGCGTCAAGCAGTCGGGCATCGGCCGTGAGGGCGGGCTCGAGGGCATCCACGAGTACCTCGACACGAAGTACACCCTCATCCCGGTCGACTGACCCGATCGGATGCCGCGACGCCGCGTCGCGGCATCCGACCCTCCTCCTCCACCCTCGCGAGACACACGAAAGCGAAACAGCACACATGGAACGCATCGACTGCGACGTCGTCATCGTCGGCGCCGGGGCCTCGGGCCTCACCGCCGCAACCCGGCTGAAGGCGGCCGGCAAGTCCGTCGTCGTGCTCGAGGCCCGTGACCGCATCGGCGGCCGGCTCTGGACCGACGACATCGACGGGGCCATGCTCGAGATCGGCGGCCAGTGGGTCTCGCCCGACCAGGACGCGCTCATCGAGACCATCGAGGAGCTCGGGCTGGAGACGTACTCGCGCTACCGCGAGGGCCAGAACGTCTACATCGGCGAAGACGGCGGACGACGCCTCTTCGAGGGCGACATCTTCCCGGTGCCCGAGCGCACCGAGGGCGAGATCGTCGGCCTCATCGAGAAGCTCGACGCGCTCGTCGCCGAGATCGACCCGGATGCCCCGTGGGCGCATCCGCGCGCGAAGGAGCTCGACGAGATCTCGTTCGCCGAGTGGCTCGGCACGCAGACCGACGACGAGGAGGCGAAGCTCAACATCGGCATGTTCATCGCCGGGGCGATGCTCACGAAGCCGGCGCACGCGTTCTCGGCGCTGCAGGCGCTGCTCATGGCGGCATCCGCGGGGTCGTTCTCGCACCTCGTGGACGCCGACTTCATCCTCGACAAGCGCGTCGTCGGGGGCCTGCAGCAGGTGCCGCTGCTCCTCGCGGAGCGGCTCGGCGGTGCGGTGCGGCTCGGCCAGCCGGTGCGCAAGCTCCGCTGGAGCCCGGACGCCCCCGACGCGGGCGTCGTCGCCGTGACCGACTCGCTCGAGGTGCACGCCAAGCGGGTCGTCCTCGCGCTCGCGCCGGTGCTCATCAGCCGCATCTCGTACGAGCCGCCGCTGCCCCGGCGCCAGCACCAGCTCCACCAGCACCTGTCGATGGGCTTCGTCATCAAGGTGCACGCCGTCTACGAGACGCCCTTCTGGCGCGCCGACGGGCTCAGCGGCACCGCCTTCAGCCCGTACGAGCTCGTGCACGAGGCGTACGACAACACGAATCACGCCGACCCGCGCGGCACCCTCGTGGGCTTCGTCTCAGACGAGGAGGCCGACGGCGTCTTCTCGCTGAGCGCCGAGGAGCGCAAGGCGGCCATCCTCGAGTCGATGGCGCACTACTACGGCGAGCAGGCCAAGAACCCGGTGGTCTACTACGAGAGCGACTGGGGCTCCGAGGAGTGGACGCGCGGCGCCTACGCTGCGAGCTTCGACATGGGCGGTCTCGCGAGGTACGGCGCGGACCTGCGCACGCCCGTCGGCCCCATCCACTTCTCGTGCAGCGACATGGCCGGCAAGGGCTACCAGCACGTGGACGGCGCGATCCGCGTGGGCCGCGACGTCGCCGACGCGATCATCGCGGAGGGCTGAGCCGTGACCGCGCGCTTCGTCGTCGGCTACACCGCGAACGAGCACGGAGCCGACGCCCTCGCGTTCGCGACCCGGCTCGCGATCGCGAGCGAGGCCCAGCTCGACGTCGTCATGGTCCTCCCGAGCGAGGCGCGCAGCAGCACGGTGCCCTCCGACATCGGGTACGAGCGTCACCTCAAGGCCCGCTCGCGGGCGTGGCTGACCGAGGCGTCCAAGGGACTGGACCCCGAGGTCGCCCAGTCGCTGCACGTGCGATACGCGGAGTCCTTCGCCGAGGGCCTCATCGCCGCGGCGCACGAGTTCGGCGCATCGCTGATCATCGTCGGCGCCGCCCGCGGCGGCATCCTCGGGCGGTCGCGGATCGGCTCGGTCGCGAACGAGCTGCTGCACTCCTCGGACGTGCCGGTCGCCCTCGCCCCGTCGGGCTCGCGCGAGCTGGCGGCATCCGTCGGCGTCTCGCGCATCACCGCGGCGGTGGGCTCCCGGCCCGGCGCGAGTGCGCTGCTCGACGCGGCCGTGCGCCTCTCGAAGGCCATGCACGCACCCGTGCGGCTGCTCTCGCTCGTGTCGATCGACCTGCCTGCGGGCATGGACGAGGGACTCGCCGAGCTCACGAGCACGGCGCACGCCGACGAGGTGCTCGCGACGGCGCGTCGCGAGCTGCCGGCCGGCACCGACGTGACGGTCGCGGTCGCGACGGGCGACAGCATCGAGGCCGCCGTGCGCAGCCTCGACTGGCACCAGGGCGAGGTCGTGCTCGTCGCCTCCAGCAGGCTCGCCCGGCCGCACCACCTCTTCCTCGGTTCGACGGCATCGAAGATGATCCGCGAACTCCCGGTACCGATGATCGTCGTGCCGCGCACCTCCACCGGAAAGACGGCATCATGACGAACGAACCAGGCGCGGCATCCGGCGCCCCGCTGACCTCGGCGAGCGCCGCCGTGGATGCACCCGAGCAGGGCGGCATCTCGAAGAAGGGGCTCTCGGCCGGTTCGGTCGGCCTCATCGGCGCGATCGTCATCGGCATCTCGTGCATCGCCCCGGCGTACACGCTGACCGCGGCGCTCGGGCCGACCGTGTCCGAGGTCGGCGTGCAGGTCCCGGCGATCATCCTGGTCGGGTTCATCCCGATGCTGCTCGTCGCCCTCGGCTACCGCGAGCTCAACAAGCGGATGCCGGACTCGGGCACCTCCTTCACGTGGGCGACGCGCGCCTTCGGCCCGTGGGTCGGCTGGATGGCCGGATGGGGCCTGATCGCGGCCACCATCCTCGTGCTCTCCAACCTCGCCGGCATCGCCGTCGACTTCCTGTTCCTCCTGATCGCGCAGGTCTCCGGCAACCCCGAGATCGCGGACATCGCGATGAACCCGTTCATCAACGTGGCCGTGTGCCTGCTCTTCATGCTCGGTGCGACGTGGATCTCGTACCGGGACATGCAGACGACGCAGAAGCTGCAGTACTGGCTCGTCGGCTTCCAGGTCGCCGTGCTGGTGACGTTCTCGCTCGCGGCGCTCATCGAGACGGCGAACGGCAACGCGTTCGACGCGACCCCGATCGAGCTGTCGTGGTTCAACCCGTTCGAGGTCGACTCCTTCTCCGCGTTCGCCGCGGGCCTCTCGCTCTCGATCTTCATCTTCTGGGGCTGGGACGTCACGCTGACGATGAACGAGGAGACGAAGGGGTCCGACAAGACGCCCGGGCGGGCCGCGACGATCACGGTCGTCGTCATCGTGGTGCTCTACCTGCTCATCGCCGTCTCGCTCATCACCTACGCGGGCGTCGGCACGGGGGAGTACGGCCTCGGAAACGAGGACATCCAGGACAACGTGTTCTTCCACCTCGCGGGGCCGATCCTCGGGCCGCTCGCGGTGCTCGTCTCGCTCGCCGTGCTCACGAGCTCGGCGTCGTCGCTGCAGTCGACGTTCGTGTCGCCGGCGCGCACGCTGCTCGCGATGGGCCATTACGGCGCGATCCCCGAGAAGTTCGCGAGCGTCAGCCCGCGCTTCTTCACGCCCGGCTACGCCACAGTCGTGTCGGCGATCGTCGCCTCCGTGTTCTACGCGGTCATGCGCCTGCTGAGCGAGAACGTGCTGTGGGACACCATCACGGCGCTCGGCATGATGATCTGCTTCTACTACGGCATCACCGCGTTCGCGTGCGTCTGGTTCTTCCGGAAGGTGTGGTTCCGGTCGGCGCGGAACGTCATCTACACCCTGCTCGCCCCACTCATCGGCGGCGTCATCCTCGCCGTGCTGTTCTTCACGACGCTCATCGACTCGATGGACCCCGACTACGGCTCCGGGTCGTCGGTCGGCGGTGTCGGGCTGGTGTTCGTGCTCGGCATGGTCGTGCTGCTCGGCGGGGTCGTCGTGATGCTCTGGCAGTGGCGCAAGCGGCCCGCGTTCTTCCGCGGCGAGACGCTCTCGCGGGCGGCCGCCGACGCCTAGTCGCCACGGCCACCTGCGAGGCCGGGTGTAACGTCGGCGCAGGCCGGCGAAAGGGGGAGCGCCATGACGAGCACGCGCGAGACGACCGTGCACCTCGGCACGGGCAGCCTCACCGCCGTCGTCGTCGGCTCGATGGTGGGGGCGGGCGTGTTCTCGCTGCCCGGCCAGTTCGCCGAGAACACGGGCGTGCTCGGCGCCCTCATCGCCTGGCTCATCGCGGGTACGGGCATGCTCATGCTCGCCTTCACGTTCCAGGCGCTCGCCAATCGCAAGCCGCACCTCGACGCGGGCGTGTACTCGTACGCGAAGACCGGGTTCGGCGACCTCCTCGGCTTCTTCTCGGCGTTCGGCTACTGGGCCAGCGCCTGCGTCGGCAACGTGACCTACTGGGTGCTCATCATGTCCACGCTCGGCGCGTGGATCCCGGCGCTCGGCGACGGCGACACGATCCCGGCCATGCTCGCGGCATCCGCGGGGCTGTGGGTGACGTTCCTGCTCGTGCGCCGGGGCGTCCGCGAGGCCGCCGCCGTCAACCGCATCGTGACCGTCGCCAAGCTCGTGCCGATCGTCGTCTTCATCGTGATCGCCCTCACCGTGCTGAAGCCCGACGTGTTCGTCGACAACCTCCTCGGCGCTCCCGACGCGGGGCCGCTGTTCGACCAGGTGCGGGCGACGATGCTCGTCACGGTGTTCGCCTTCCTCGGCGTCGAGGGCGCGAGCGTGTACTCGCGCCATGCGAGGAGGCGGGCGGATGTCGGTCGGGCCACCGTGCTCGGATTCCTCTCGGTGCTCGCCGTCTTCGCGTCGGTCACGATCGTCTCGTACGGCGTGCTGCCCGCGGCCGAGATCGCCGAGCTCCGCCAGCCGTCGATGGCGGGCGTGCTCGAGGCCGCCGTCGGCCCGTGGGGCACGGTCTTCGTGAGCGTCGGACTCATCATCGCCGTGCTCGGCGCCTACCTCGCGTGGACGCTCATGGCCGCCGAGGTCGTGTTCACGGCCGCCCGCGACGGCGACTTCCCACGCGCGTTCGCCCGCGCCAACCGGCGCGACGTGCCGACCACGGCCCTCCTCGGGTCCACGATCTTCGCGCAGGCCGTGCTCGTCGTCGCGTACTTCTCGACCGACGCCTTCGACTTCGCGCTCGACCTCACGAGCGCGCTCGCGCTCCTGCCGCTCCTGTTCGCGGCCGGGTACCTGCTGAAGATCGCGATCCGCTCCGACGGCTACGGGCCGGATGCCGCGGCGCGACGCTCGCGCACCGTCGAACTCGTCATCGGGGCGGTCGCCACCGGGTACGTGGTCTTCCTCCTCCTCGGCGCCGGCCTCGAGCTGCTCTTCATCTCGCTCATCGTGCAGGCGCCGGCGACGCTGCTGTACTTCATCGCCCGCCGCGAGAACGGGCGCCCGTTCGTGGCATCCGCATGGGACGTCGTCGTGCTCGTCGTCGCCTTCGGCGGCGCGATCGCCGCCGTCGTCGCGCTCGCGGCTGGCTGGGTCGGCATCTGAGCCGTCCGCGGTGCTCGGAACGGGCCCCGCGCCGCCCGCGCCCCGTTGCATAGACTGTCCGGGTGCCAGTGAATCCCGAGCTGCAGGGGCGGGTCTTCCCGCCGGCCGAGCCGTACCTCGTCGGTCGCGAGAAGGTGCGCGAGTTCGCGCGCGCCGTGTTCGCGACGAATCCCGTGAACCTCGACGTCGAGGCCGCGCAGGCGGCGGGCTACGCCGACGTCGTCGCGCCGCCGACCTTCGCCGTCGTGGTGCAGGAGCACACGCTCGCGCAGCTGCTCGCCGAGCCCGACGCGGGCATCGACTTCTCGCGCGTCGTGCACGGCGACCAGCGCTTCACCTCGACGCGTCCGATCGTCGCGGGCGACCTGCTCACCGCGACCCTCACGGTCGCGAGCGTGAAGACGCTCGGCCCGCACTCGATGGTCACGGCCGAGTCGGCGATCACGGATGCCGCGGGCGAGCACGTCGTCACGGCCATCTCGACGCTCGTCGTGCGGGGTGATGAGTGATGGCCGCCGTGTCCTCGATCCCCGTCTTCGACGAGCTCGCCGTCGGCGACGTCGTCGCGGAGCGCGACTTCCCCCTCACGCGCGACTCGCTCGTGCGCTACGCGGGGGCATCCGGCGACTTCAACCCGATCCACTACCGCGATGACGTCGCGGCATCCGTGGGCCTCCCCGGCGTCCTGGCGCACGGCATGCTCACCATGGGCCTCGCCGTGCAGCCGGTCGTCGACTGGGCGGGCGACCCCGGCCGCATCGCCGACTACCAGGTGCGCTTCACGCGCCCCGTCGTCGTCGACCCGGTCGACGGCGCCACCGTGACCGTCACCGCGAAGGTCGGCCAGCTCGACGCCGACGCCCGCGTGGCCCGCATCGACCTCACCGTGAAGCTCGGCGACGACACCGTGCTCGGCAAGGCGCAGGTCCGCGTCGCACTCGGCTGACATGGGGGCGAGCGACATGGATGCGACCGATGCGACCGCGCCCGGCGACGCGGCGACCGTCGATGCCCCGACCGAGCCGACCGACGCGACGTTCGCCGACCTCACGACCCTGCGGGTCGGGGGTCCGATCCGTCGCCTGGTGACGGCGGCCACCTCGGCCGACCTGATCGACCTCGCCGTCGAGGCGTGGTCGGAGGGCGAACCGTGGATGGTGCTGGGCGGCGGCTCGAACCTGCTCGTCGGCGACGAGGGGTTCGACGGCACGGTCATCCGCATCCGCACCCGCGGCATCGAGGTGCTGGGCAGGCAGGAGGGCGAGGCATCCGTGCGCGTCCGCGCGCAGGCCGGCGAGTCGTGGGACGACCTCGTCGCCTGGACCGTCGAGCACGGCTTCGCGGGCATCGAGGCGCTGTCGGGCATCCCCGGATGCGTCGGGGCCGCACCCGTGCAGAACATCGGCGCCTACGGGCAGGAGCTCGAGTCCACGCTCGTCGCGATCGACTTCCTCGAGGAGGGTGCCGATGCTCCGCGGCGCATGACCGCCGACGAGCTCGAGCTGGCGTACCGCACCTCCGTGCTGAAGCAGGGCCTGCGCGGCGTCGTGCTCTCCATCGAGCTCGACCTGCACGACACCGAGGCCGAGCGCGCCGTGCTCGGCGAGTCGCTCAGCCGTCCCGTCGCGTACCCGCAGCTCGCGGGCGCCCTGCACGTCGACCTCGGCGACCGGGTGCCGCTCGCGCGGGTCCGCGAGGGCGTGCTCGCGCTCCGCGCCTCGAAGGGCATGGTGCTCGACCCGGAGGACGCCGACACCTGGAGCGCCGGTTCCTTCTTCACGAACCCGATCGTCGATGAGCACACCGCCCGGTCGCTCCCGGCCGACGCGCCGCGCTGGTACCTCGAGCCCGACCCGGTCGACGAGGTCGTGCCGATCGCCGGCGGCATCGAGGAGTCGCCGCTCGACCAGTTCCTCGCGCACCAGGCGTCGCTCGAGGCATCCGGCCCCTCGGCGAACGGCGGGCCGCAGCCCACGCTCGTGAAGCTGTCGGCCGCATGGCTCATCGAGCGCGCCGGCATCGGCCGCGGGTTCGCCCTGCCCGGGTCGCGGGCCGCCGTCTCGTCCAAGCACACGCTCGCGCTCACGAACCGCGGCGGGGCCTCGGCCGAGGAGGTCGCCCAGCTCGCCAGGTTCGTGCAGTCGCGCGTGCAGTCCGAGTTCGGGATCGTGCTGCACCCCGAGCCGGTGGTCGTCGGCCTCGACTTCTAGCCGACGCGGCCGTCGCGTGGACGCGCCGGTTCGAGCTTCCACCGGCGCGGCTGCCGGGCGAGCGCGTCGGTGCTGGCCATCGAGTGGTCGTCCGCGGCGGCCGGCCGGCGCTCCCCTCTCGCGCGAGCCGTCATATCGGAGCGGAGAACCTGTCCTGATCTCGACATGCCAGTTCCCCCTCACCCGATGAGGGGGAACTGGCAGAGCCGATATCGAACGGTCGGGCGGTGCATGCGATGGGACGGCTCCCGTGGCGAGGTGCCGACCGCCAGGGGCAGCCACGCCCCAAGGGCCTACGACCGCCGCGCGTCGGCGCGCACCCGCTCCCCGCGGCGGAGCAGCCCCACGATGCCGAACAGCGCCACGACGACGCCGACGGCGATCACCGCGTAGAGTCCGGCCGCCAAGGGGTTCAGGTCGGCGAACCAGGCGGCGGTGGCCTCGCGGCGCGCCGGGTCCACGATGATCCAGAGCGTCACGCCGGCGATCGTGCCGTAGAGCAGCGCCCAGACGAGCGCACCCCAGCGCACCGTCGGACGAGCCGCGGACGCCGCGTGCACGGCCGTCGCGGGAGGCGAGGCGGATGCCGCAGGGCGGGCCTGCGGCGACGAGGCGGGCGTCGCGCCGAACGGCCAGGCGGGGGCATCCGGCGCGGCCGCAGCCGTCGGACCGGTCGCGGACCCGGCATCCGTGGGGATCACCGTGGTCGGGCCGGTCGAGGAGTCGGCACCCGCCGCGATGACGGCGGTCGGGCCGGTCGAGCCGGCCGGAGGCGCCGGCGGTGCGGGCGGCACCGGCGCGGCGGGAGGGGAGAGGGGCGTGCGCTCGGAGTCTGACATCTGCTCGCTCATTCCTGGATCTGGACGTACACGGTGCCCGTGCGCTGGGTGATGGTGAACTCGGCGTCGACGTGCTCGCCGCTCCGGGGGGCGCTCACGCCCTCGGGGCCGCCGATGAGCAGCTCGTCGAGGTCGAGGCCGTCGAGTTGCGGCGTGGTCGTGGAGCCGTCCTCGCCGAAGACCACGATGTCGATGCGGTCGGCCTCGGAGGCGTCGAGTAGCAGTCGCGACCCGGGAAGGACGGTGATCCAGGTGTCGCCGAAGCCCTGGTTCAGCTGCACGGTCGGGGTCCGGCTCGATCCCGTCGCGTACGCCGTGACGTACGCGTCGCCGAGCGGCTGCACGTACTCGAGCGATCGGGTGAGCTCGATGCTCGTGCTCGGCCCGATGAGCCGCCCCTGCTGTCCGAACGACGCCCCGCCGAGGCCGACGAGCAGGGCGAGCGTCGAGACGAGCGTGAAGAACGCGAGGGCACCGCTGCGACGCCGCCGGAGCGCGGCCACGACCATGCCGAGGGCCAGCACGAGCGTTGCCGCGGCGAGGGCGACTGGCACGGCGAAGTCGGCGACATCCGCATCGCCGAGGGCCCAGAGCGCGGCGATCGCGCCGGCGACGAGGCCGAGTCCGAGCAGCGTGAACACGTAGGCGGCGCTGGCCCGCGGTCGGGCCGCCCGGCGGGTGGCGCGGGCGGCATCGGCCTCGGCGGCGAGCGCCTGCGCCTTCGCGCGGTTCTCGGCCGCGGCCTGCGCCTTCGCCGCACGCATCGCCTCGTCCTGTCCGGCCTTCCATTCGCCGTGGGCGACGCGCCACGCCTCGTGCTGCTCCCGCCACTCCGCGATGGCGTCGGCATCGGCGCCCATGGCGGGCACGGGCGGCTCCGTCGCGCCGGCGGCGCCGGCGGCGGCGGTCGTCGCGGCGGTGTCGTTCACGAGTGGCCCACCCGCGGCATCCGCGTCGGGGCTGCTGCCCGTGGCACCTGCCGGGGCCGATGCGGACCCCGACCGGGTGGCGTCGGCAGCGGAAGCCGTTCGCGCGCCGCCGCCACCGGCCGGGGGGTTCTGGGAGGCCCGGCGTGCGAGCCAGATGACGAGGGCGACGATGCCGCCGACGAGGAGGAGGGTCCAGATGATGCGCAGCGGCACCATGAGGTCGAAGCCGAAGAGCGGATCAGCGATGTAGGGCCAGTCGTCGCCCCACCACTGCCAGCCGAGCCACCCGCCCTGCACGAACGGGATGAAGCCGAGGACGCCCATGACGGCGATGCCCACGACGGCCGGGTCGACGATGCCGCGGGTGAGGCGCTCGAGGTGGATCTCGCCGTCGGCGTCGGGCAGCAGCAGCCAGGCGATCGCGTAGAGCAGCACGAACGGGGCGCCGAGCACGGCGACCACGACGACGATGCCGCGCACGATGATCGGGTCGATGCCGAGGCGGGCGCCGATGCCCGCGCAGACGCCGCCGAGCCATCCGGCGCGGCGCGGCAGCCCGAGGCGGCGCAGCCACGCGTAGAAGCCCTCGCCGGTGTCGGCGCCGGTGTCGGTGCCGGTCGCGCTGTCGGCGGTGCCGCCGCGGCCGGTGCCGGTGCCCGGCGCGTGTGTCGACGCGCCGGGAGCACCGGAGGATGGAGCCGAACCGACCGAGCCGTCGGCCGGCGGGCCGGCGGGCGCGGAGTCCCCCTGCACGTCTTCCGGCGCTGGGTCGGTCGTCGGGTCGGTCTGGTTCGTCTCCATGCCTCGATGCTGGCATCGTCGCCGGATGCCCCGCCATGGGGTGAGTCCCTGATTCGACCCTGATCCTCCCGCCCGGGCCCCGGCGACGCCGACGCGGTCTGCTTGGATGGCAGGCATGGAGCCCCGCATGATCCGCCCCCGCGCGTGCGTCGCGACGGGCGTGGCGGCAGGGATGGCGGAACACCTCGGCTGGCCCGTGACCGTCGTGCGCCTGGCGTTCGCCGCGACGAGCCTCGCGGCGGGCGCCGGACTCCTCCTCTACGTGTGGCTCTGGGCGCTCACCCCGTGGGCACCCGGCGACGAGCGTCCCACGAGGCGGGCGCCGGTGGCCTGGCTGCTCGTCGTCGCATCGACCCTGTCGCTCCTCGGGGCCTGGGTGGTGAGCGCCTGGGTGCTCGACGGCGACGAGGGCGGCCTCCGCTGGTGGTTCGGCGCGGTGCTCGCCGGGGTCGGCCTGGCCGTGGCATCCGGTGCCTGGGCGGGCTTCGTCGACCGGCCCGACCCCGAGCGCGGACCGCGGCACGAACTCGCGATCCGTCTCTCCGCGACCGCGCTGCTCGCGATCACGGCGGTCGCGCTCGTGTTCGGCGACGTCGCGCACGAGTACCCGGTGCCCACGTTCGCCGCCGCGCTCGCCGCCGTGCTCGGCATCGGCCTCGTCTACGCCCCCACGCTCGTCACCGCCTGGCGCGACCTCGCCGACGAGCGCACCAAGCGCATCCGCGAGGAGCAGCGCAGTGAGATCGCCGCGCACCTGCACGACTCGGTGCTCCAGACGCTCGCGCTCATCCAGAACCGAGCGGGAGCCTCGAGCGAGGTCGCCCGCATCGCCCGCGCCCAGGAGCGGGAGCTGCGCGACTGGCTGTTCGACGGCGACACGCCCGCCGACAGCGACCTCGGCACGGACCTCCGCGACTTCGCGGCCGCGCTCGAGATCGACTACCCGGTGACGATCGACGTCGTCGTGGTCGGCGAATCCCGCGAACGGGCGAGTGGCGAGGTGGCGGCCGCGGCACGGGAGGCCATGCTGAATGCGGCCCGCCATGCCGGCGGGGAGGTGTCGGTGTACGTCGAGTCGTCACCCGAGACGGTGGAGGTGTTCGTGCGCGATCGCGGCGAGGGATTCGAGTTGGGCGACGTCCCCGGCGACCGGCTGGGCGTGCGCCAGTCGATCATCGGGCGGATGCGGCGCGCCGGCGGCTCCGGCGAGGTCCGGCGCGGTGCCGGGGGCATCGGCACCGAGGTGCGCCTGCGCTTCCCCGCCGAGCGCCTCGGGGCGGAGGCCGGCCGTGGCTGACGCATCCGACGCGGGCAGGGGCGTGCCCGCGGCATCCGTTCGCGTGGTCATCGTCGACGACCACTCGATCTTCCGCTCGGGCCTGAAGGCCGACCTCGACGCGTCGATCGAGGTGGTCGGCGAGGCCCATGACGTCGAGTCCGCCGTGGCCGCGGTGACGGATGCCGCGCCCGACGTCGTGCTCCTCGACGTGCACCTGCCCGGGGTCGGCGTGCCGTCGGGCGCGAGCGGCGGGGCCGAGGTGATCCGGCGGGTCGGGTCGTCGATGCCGGGGACGAGGTTCCTGGCGCTCAGCGTGTCGGACAAGGCCGAGGACGTGGTGGGCGTCATCCGCGCGGGCGCCCGCGGCTACATCACGAAGGGATCGTCGGGGGCCGACGTCAGCCGGGCCGTGCAGGCCGTCGCCGGGGGAGACGCCGTGTTCTCGCCGAAGCTCGCGGGCTTCGTGCTCGACGCCTTCGGTGCCGCGGTCGGCGAGACGGCCGCGGCGAGCGACGAGCTCGACCGGCTCTCGGCGCGCGAGCAGGAGGTCATGCGCCTCATCGCCCGCGGGTACGCCTACAAGGAGGTCGCCGCCGAACTGTTCATCTCGACGAAGACCGTCGAGACGCACGTGTCGGCCGTGCTGCGCAAGCTCCAGCTCTCGAGCCGGTACGAGCTCACGGCCTGGGCGAACGCCCGCCGCCTGCTGTGACCCGGGTGCCGCGGCCGCCGCTGCCGTCGCCGTCGTCTCCGGCCGGCCGGTAGACGTCGAGCGCCGCCGGGAGGACGCGCACGGTCGTGCGGTATCCGGGCACCGCGCCCCGGGCGGAGGCCTCCGCGGGCGCAGCGATGGCCACCTCGCCGTCATGCGCGAACCCGGGCGCCTGCCCCTCCCTCGGTCGCACCAGGACGTCGATCGAGTCGGTCGTGAAGGACTCGAGCCGCTCGGGCAGCAGGCGAAGGCGCCGGAGCACGGAACTCGTGCGCCGGCCGAACGCGAGCGAGCCGACGGCGCGCACCCGGGTGCCGGCATGCAGCACGCGCACGTCGAGCGTGCCGTCGTCGAGGCGCCGGCGCTGCATCGGCGCGGCGATGCCCGCCTCGTTGCGTCCGACGCCCACGAACAGCGTCCAGACGCGGGCCCGGCGACCATCGACCACGACGGTGACCGGAGCCGAACTCCGCAGCACCCGCACCGCGGCGATGACCGCCGCGGGCCATTTGCCCCACCTCCGCTCGAGGCGCTCGCGCTCGGCGACGAAATCCGGGTAGATGCCCACGGAGGCCGTGTTCAGCACCGTGATGGGCGAACCGCCGGCGAAGCGGAGCTCGGCGACATCCGTCCGCACGCCCTCGCCCCGCTGCAGGGCGTCGACGGCGAGGTCGACGGATGCCGCGCCCGCCGTGCGCGCGAAGTGGTTGAACGTGCCGCCGGGCACGACGAGCAGCGGCAGCCCGGCCGCCCTGGCCTCGTGCGCCACGGCGGCGACCGAGCCGTCGCCGCCGCAGACGCCGATGATCGACGGCGGCTCCTCGCGGGCGAGTGCGGCGCGCATGGCCGTGCGCGGGTCGTCTCCGTCATCGAGGAGGTGCAGTTCGGCGAGCGGCAGCCGCCGTTCGAGCACCCGGACCGGGTCGGCGCGCACGACGCTCGTGCCCGACGACCGGTTCACGACGATGAACACGCCTTCGCCCTCGGGAGAGGCCGGGAGACGGCGGTCGTCGCCGGTCGGAGCGGAGTCGATGCGGTCGTGCGACGTGCCCGGCCGTACGAGGAGCGTGCCGAGCGCGGTGACGCCGGTGCCGAGCGCCAGGCCTCCGACGACGTCCGACAGCCAGTGCGCCCCGGTGTGCAGGCGCGAGTAGGCGACGCCGAGCGCGGCCGGGGCCAGGGCGATGCCGAGGCGCGGGGATTCGACCGCGACCCCCATCGCGAAGGCCGCCGCGCTCGCCGAGTGGCCCGACGGGAAGGACGGCGTGGCGGGCGGCTTCGGAAGGCGCCGCCCGATCGGCACGTCGGCGAGCAACGGCCGGTCGCCGCCGAAGACCCGCTTGGCGATCAGGTTCGTGAGCGCGCTCGCGACGAGCAGCGAGCCGAGTCCGCGTTCGGCCGCCCGACGGCGACCGGTCACGGCGAGCACGCCCGCGATCGTCCACCACAGCACCCCGCGGTCGGCGACCCCCGAGACCCGCGACCACACCCGGTCGGCCACGGGATGGCTGGGGCCCGTGGTCACGGCGCGTGCCGCCGCGGCATCCGCTCGCCGAACCCATGCGGGGAGGATTCTCGTGCGCTGGACGGCGACGCGTGCGCTCTGGAGGATCACGTCGTCATCGTACGCGCGGCTCGCGTTCGTTCGTTCGTGCGAGGGCTCGCCGTGTGGAGGACGCCTCGCGACCTCCCTCTGGCCCGCAAACCGTCGCATGAGCGCATGCGCGCGACAGCGCTCGCCCGCCGGCGGCGCGTCAGCTCCGCGACATCCGCTCGAGCAGCTCGTCGCGCACCTGCCGGCGCAGCACCTTGCCGATGAGTGACCGGGGCAGCTCGTCGAACAGCTCGACGTGCTTCGGCACCTTGTAGGGCGTGAGGCTCGTGCGGCAGAAGTCGCGGAGCGCGGATGCCTCGAACACGGCGCCCTCGCGGAGCTCGACGCCCGCGGCGACGGACTCCCCGCCGTCGGGCCGGGGCAGTCCGACGACCGCGGCGCCCCGCACGTCGGGGTGCGCGAGCAGGGCCGACTCGACCTCGGACGGGGACACGTTGAAGCCGCCCGTGATGATGAGCTCCTTCACGCGGTCGACGATCGTGACGAACCCCTCGTCCGAGACGCTCACGATATCGCCGGTGCGCAGCCATCCGCCCGGCAACAGCGTCTCCGCGGTCTCGGCGGGCCGGCGCCAGTAGCCCTGGAAGACCTGCGGTCCGCGCACGAGCAGCTCGCCGGGCTCGCCCGCGGGGCGGTCGACGTCGGGCTGCTCGGGATCGACGACGCGGATCTCGGTGCTGGGGAACGGCACCCCGACCGTGCCCGGTCGCCGTGTCGGGCCCATCGGGTTGCCGATGGTGATCGGGGAGCTCTCCGTCATGCCGTAGCCCTCGACGAGGAGGCCCCCCGTCGCGCTCTCCCATCGGTCGACGGTCGCGATCGGCAGGCTCATCGCCCCCGAGATCGCGAAGCGGATGCTCGCCAGGGCCTGCGGCCGGCGCTCGGCGGCCCGCACGAGGCGGTCGTAGATCGGCGGCACGGCGGGCAGGAACGTCGGCGGCGAGTGCCGCGCCGCGTCGAGCACGAGCTTCGGGTCGAAGGTCGGGAACAGCACGAGCCGCGCCCCGATGCTCAAGGCGGTCGTGAGGCAGAGCGTCAGGCCGTAGGCGTGGAAGAGCGGCAGCACGCCGTAGAAGGTCTCGCCGCCGAGCTCGAGTCCGGGCACCCATGCGCGGGACTGCATCGCGTTCGCACGCAGGTTGCGGTGGCTGAGCACGGCGCCCTTCGGCGTCCCGGTGGTGCCGCTCGTGTACTGCAGCACGGCGGTGTCGTCGAGCGAGGGACGCGGATGCCGCCTGCCGAGCGCCCGCCGGGACGTGAGGTGCTCCCACGCCAGGAGTCCCCGGGCCCGCGCCGGCGTCGCGAGTGCGGCGCGGGAGCGCCTGGCCTGCGGGATCGGCAGTCGCAGCGCCATCCGCTTGCCGAACGGCAGGGCCCTCGACACGTCGACCGCCACGATGTGCTCGGGCCGGATGTCGCTCGGGAACTCGGCGACGGTGTCGGCCACGTTGCTCCAGGCGATCGCGACGCGGGCGCCGTGGTCCTCGAACTGGTGCCGCAGCTCGGGCGGCGTGTAGAGGGGGTTGTGCTCGACGACGATCGCACCGAGCCGCAGCGCCGCGTAGAACGCGACGACGTGCTGCGGGCAGTTCGGCAGGACGATCGCGACCCGGTCGCCCGCGCGGACGCCGAGGCGGCGCAGTCCCTCCGCCGCGGAGGCGATCTGCTCGCCGAGCTCGCGGTAGCTCGTCTCCGCGCCGAAGAACTCGAGGGCGGTTCTCCGCCGGTAGCGGCCGACCGCGGCGTCGATCATGTCGACGAGCGTCTCGGTCGGCTCCTCGATCTCGGGTGGGACCCCCTCGGCGTAGTGCGCGAGCCATGGGCGGTGTTCGTACGTCATGCGACCCTCTCGAGGCCACCCTGCACGCGTCGACCACGGGCGGTGCTCGTCGTTGCCGCGGCGCATGCGGATGCCGCCTTCCAGCGTAGGCGCACTCGCATGCGCCGTGCGGGATCCGAGCCCTGCGCGGCAGGGAGGACCGGGCGCGCCCGTGTCGAGGCGCGCCCGGAGTCGTCAGCCCTGCGACGTGCCGCCGCCCTGCGAGCCGCTGCCCCCCTGCGAGCCGCTGCCGCCCTGCGAAGGCGTGCTGCCGGTCGCGGTCGAGGCTGCCGTCGAGGCCGTGTCGTCCTCGGCCGGACCCGTCACGACGATGCCGTCGCGCATCGCGCGCTCCGCGGCATCCGCCTCGTCGCCCGAGATGGCCTCGCCGCGCGCGACCATGCCGGCCTCGTCGGAGAGCGGGATCTGCTTGAGGAAGAGCGCGAGCACGAACGCGGCCAGGATGAACGGGATGAGGTACCAGAACACCGGCGCGAGCGAGTCGGCGTAGGCCGTGACGATCGCGTCGCGCACGGGATCGGGCAGCTCGGCGAGCCGCTGCGGGTCGAGGGTCGACATCGCACTGCCGGCCTCGGCCGCGCTCGCGCCGGCATCCGTGAAGATCTTCGTCAGGTTCTCGGAGAGGCGCGTCGCGAACATCGCACCGAAGATCGCGACGCCGAGCGACGCGCCGACCTCGCGGAAGTAGTTGTTCGTGCTGGTCGCCGTGCCGACCTGGGTCGCCGGGACCGCGTTCTGCACGACGAGCACGACGACCTGCATGATGAGGCCGAGTCCGGCGCCGAACACGAACAGGTAGACGCAGATCAGCCAGATCGGGGTGTCGGCCGAGAGCGTCGTCATGGCGAGCATCGCCGCAGCCGTGACGAGCGTGCCCGCGATCGGGTAGGCACGGTAGCGGCCGGACCGCGAGATCGCGATGCCCGACCAGATCGACGTGCCCATCATGCCGGCCATCATCGGGAGCATCAGCAGGCCGGATGCCGTCGCCGAGGCGCCGGAGGACATCTGCAGGAAGGTCGGCACGAAGGCGATGGCCGAGAACATCCCGATGCCGAGCGTGAAGCCGATCGCGGTGGCGTTGACGAAGACGGGGTTCCTGAAGAGCGACAGCGGGATGATCGGGTCCTCGGCGCGTGCCTCGACCACGACGAAGGCGGTCGCGGCGGCGAGGAGGCCCACGCCCCAGGCCCAGGTCTCGAGGGCATCCCACCCGTGGTCCGCGTTGCCGCCGAAGTCCGTGAAGAAGATGAGGCAGACGGTCGCCGCGGAGAGCAGCATGACGCCCAGCACGTCGACCTTCTTCTCCGCCTTCTTGCTCGGCAGGGTCAGCGTGAACCAGGCGATCGCGAACGCGGCGATGCCGATCGGGATGTTGATGTAGAACGCCCACTGCCACGTCAGGTGGTCGACGAAGAAGCCGCCGAGCAGGGGGCCGGCCACGGCCGACAGCCCGAAGATGGCGCCGAGCGGTCCCATGTACTTGCCGCGCTGCGACGCGGGCACGATGTCGGCGATGATCGCCTGCGAGAGGATCATGAGCCCGCCGCCGCCGAGGCCCTGCATCGCGCGGAACGCGACGAACGCCCAGAAGGTCGGGGCGAAGGCCGCGCCGACGGATGCCACGGTGAACAGCGCGATCGCGATGAGGAAGAGGTTGCGCCGGCCGAGCACGTCGCCGAACTTGCCGTAGATGGGCATGACGATGGTCGTGGCGAGCAGGTACGCGGTCGTGATCCACGCCTGGTACTCGACGCCGCCGAGCTCGCCGACGATCGTCGGCATCGCGGTCGAGACGATCGTCTGGTCGAGGCTGGAGAGCAGCATGCCGGCGATGAGCGCCGAGAAGATGATCCAGATCCGTCGCTGGGTGAGGACGAGTGGGGCGCTCGTCGCGGTGGGTCGTGCTGCGCTCATGAGGGGCTTTCCGTGGTTCGGGTCGTGGTCGGGTGCGCGGGGGCGACGGCGGTGCCGGGCGTGCAGGCCGCGCGGGTCGCGGCGACGGAGTCGCGGAGGATCGAGGCGAAGTCCTCGCGGCCGGTGTCGGGGTTCGAGAAGAACCGCTGCCCGGCGTTGCCGACGAGGGAGCCGATCACGACGGCGGCGGTGCGGGCGAGCGGATCGCCAGGGGCGAGGCCCTCGCGCTCCTCGATCGCGGCGACGATGCGCTGCTCGAGCTGGCGCCCCGCGCCGATCATGTGGGGGAGCAGGTGCGGCTCGCGTTCGACGAGGGCGTGCGGGTCGATGGCGTCGTGGTCGTCGTCCCATCCGGCGATGGTCGTGATGGCGAGCTCCGCGAGGGCATCGAGCAGGGTCGGGGCGCCGTCGTCGCCGCTGATGAAGGCGGCGAGCGCGGCCTCGTCGATGCTGTCGGCATCGTGACCGACGACGGCGGCCTCCTTGCCGCTGAAGTAGTTGAAGAACGTCCGTCGCGAGACGCCCACGTCGGCGCAGAGCTCGTCGACGGTGAAGCCGGAGAGTCCTCGTTCGACGGTCAGCTGGCGAGCGCGGTGGCAGAGGTCGCGGCGGGTTCGTCGCATCCGCTGCTCGCGCAGCCCCGGAGTCTTTGCACTATCCGTCACAGAGTGCAATTCTGCACTATGCGCGCGGAAGTGCAAAATCAGGTCTGCGGGCAGGGCGACGGTCGAGCTCAGGCGTCGCGGCGGATCCAGCGGAACGTGATGCGGCTGAGGACCAGGCCGAGGACGAGCCAGACGAGCAGGGCGATGGCGACCCCCGGCAGGTTCCACGACTCGTTCTGCTCCAGCGCCTCCCACCCGTCGGGGAGGAACACCGAGCGCATGCCCTGGGCGATCCACTTGAGCGGGAACACGCTCGCGATGTTCTGCAGCCAGTCGGGCAGCATGTCCCACTGCAGGTAGACGCCGGAGATGAACTGCAGGATCAAGCCGATCGGGATCACGACGGCCGCCGCGCTCTTGCCCGAGCGGGGCAGTGCCGACAGGGCGATGCCGATCAGGGCGCAGGTCGTCAGGCCGAGCACGAACACCCAGGCGAACGTCACCCACTTCTCGGGCTCGGTCGGCAGCTCGATGCCGAGCACGAGCCAGCCGGCGAGGATGAGCAGCGACGCCTGCAGGGTGCCGGTCACGAAGACCTGCCCGATCTTGCCGGCGAAGTACGCAATGGGCGAGAGCGGCGTGCCGCCCAGGCGCTTCAGCGTGCCGTTCGACTTCTCGAGCGCGATGTCGATCGCGAGGTTCTGCACGCCGGAAAGGAAGATCCCGGACGCGAGCATCGCGGGCAGGTAGAGCGCGGCGACCGAGATCTCGGCGCCGGGCGGGCCGGCCTCGCCGGAGGCGCTGAACGCCGCAGAGAAGATCGCGAGCATCACGAACGGGAAGAGGAAGGTGAAGAACAGCGTGTCGGGCGCCCGGAAGTACATCCGGGTCTCGACGCCGATGCGCGAGGCGCCCTGCGTGGTCACGTTCGTGCTCATGCTGCCGGCTCCTCGGCGTCGGGGGTCGGTGCGGGCGTGGCGATCGCGGTGCCGGAAGGCGGATCCGGGGTCGCGGTCGCCGCCTCGGCACCGCGGACGAGGCCGAGGTAGACGTCCTCGAGCGTCGGCCGGATCACCTCGAGCGCCCGCGGCTCCCCGCCGAGCGCCGAGACGATGGAGGCCACGACGCGGCCGGGCTCGTGGGTGCGCACCTCGTGCGGCCGCCCCTCGGCATCGTTCCAGCGGACGACCGGGACGCGGGCCTCGGCGCCGCCGATCTCCTGGATGCCGCCGACGTCGAGCAGGCGCCCGCCGGCGATGACGCCCGCACGGTCCGCGAGCCGGGCGGCCTCGTCGAGGTAGTGCGTCGTGAGCAGGATGGTGGTGCCCTCGGCCTTCAGGGAGCGGATGAGCTCCCAGAACTGCTGGCGCGCCTCCGGGTCGAATCCGGTGGTCGGCTCGTCGAGGAACAGCAGCTCGGGCCGCCCGACGATGCCCAGGGCGACGTCGACCCGACGTTGCTGCCCGCCCGAGAGCTTGGCGACGCGCACGTTCGCCTTGGCCTCGAGGCCGACGGCCGCGATCACGTCGTCGATGCGGCGCGGGTTCGGGTAGAGCCCCGCGAAGTGGTGCAGCACCTCCCGCACGGTCAAGAGGCCGGTCTCGCCACCGGTCTGCAGCACGATGCCGATGCGGGACTTCCAGTCACGTCCGCCGCGGGCGGGATCGACCCCGAGCACCTCGACCTCGCCGGCCGTGCGCGAACGGTAGCCCTCGAGGATCTCGACGGTCGTCGACTTGCCCGCCCCGTTCGGACCGAGCAGGGCGAAGGTCTCGCCACGGCGGATGTCGAGGTCGATGCCGTCGACCGCGGCGATGCCGCCGTAGACCTTGCGGAGACCGCGGATCCGCACGGCGGTATCGGCTGATGATCCATCCATGGGTCGAGCCTGACGGCTCAGCGCGCCGACCGACACCCCCTTCCGGTTGATTCCCGGAAACAGCGTGTTACAGGATTTCGGGCCCACCGGTCGCCCGCAGTAGTTTCGAGGAATGCCCAACACGACGGAATCCGCCTACGTCCGCGACCGCGAACTCGTCGTGAACGACATCGACGCGCAGTTCCGCGCCGACGTGAGCCTGCTCGGCGGGCTCCTCGGCACCATCCTCGTCGAGGCCGGCGGACAGGCCCTCTTCGACGATGTCGAGCAGCTGCGGCACGCCGCCATCCATGCCCACGAGACACGGGACGACGCGGCGCTCGCCGAGGCCGAACGCATCGCGGCCTCCTTCGACCCGTCGAGGGCCGAGGAGGTGGCTCGTGCGTTCACCGTGTACTTCCACCTCGTGAACCTCGCCGAGGAGCACCAGCGCGTGCGCATCCTGCGTGCCCGCGCCGAGCAGCGCGAGCGCAATTCCCGGGCGGGCGAGGCCCCGGCCACGACGCCGGCCGGCACCGACGGGTCGCTGTCGGCGACGATCCGACTGCTCGTCGACGAGGTCGGGGTCGACGAGGCCAGGGCCCGCGTCGCCGGCCTGCGGTTCCACCCGGTGCTCACGGCGCATCCGACCGAGGCCCGTCGCCGGGCCATCGCCTCGGCCATCCGGCGCATCGGCGAGCTCATCGACGAGCGCGACGACCTCGCCCCCGGCGACCGCACCGTCGCCGAACTCGACCGCAGGCTGCTCGAGGACATCGAGATCCTCTGGCGCACCGCCCCGATCCGCACCACGAGGCCGACCCCCCTCGACGAGGTCCGCACGGCGATGGGCGTCTTCGACCAGACGCTGTTCGAGGTCGTCCCGCAGGTGTACCGCAGCATCGACGACCGCCTGCAACCGGATGCCGCAGGGCGGGGCCCGGCCATCGCGCCGGCGTTCCTCCGGGTGGGCAGCTGGATCGGCGGCGACCGCGACGGCAACCCGTACGTGACCTCCGAGATCACGCGGGAGGCGGCGGGCATCGCGGCCGAGCACGTGCTGCTCGGCCTCGAGCGGGCGGCGTCGCGCATCGGCCGCACCCTCACGCTCGACGCGCAGGACACCCCGCCCTCCGCCGAGCTCACCGACCTGCTCGCCGCGCAGCAGGTGCTCGCGCCCCGGGTGACGGCGACCATCGGCACGCGCGCCCCGCACGAACCGCACCGCCGCGTGCTGCTCGTCGTCGCCGAGCGCATCGCGGCCACGCGTCGCGGCGATGCCGACCTCGCCTACGACGGGCCGGAGGCACTGCTTGCCGACCTCCGGGTCCTGCAGGACTCGCTCCGCCACGGCGGCGCGCTCCGGAGCGCGAACGGCGAGCTGCAGCACCTCATCTGGCAGGCGGAGACCTTCGGCTTCCACCTCGCCGAGCTCGAGGTGCGCCAGCACTCGAAGGTGCACCGGCAGGCGCTCGCCGAGATCCGCGCGGGCGGCGAACTCGGCGAGATGACCGAGGAGGTGCTCGCGCTGTTCCGCGTGATCGCCGACCTGCAGCGCCGCTACGGCGTGCGCACGGTCCGCCGCTACATCGTGTCGTTCACGCAGAGCCCGGAGGACCTCGCGAACGTCTACGAGCTCGCGGCGGCCGCCCTCGGCGACGCCGCCGACGACGTCGCGATCGACGTCGTGCCGCTGTTCGAGACCTTCGCCGACCTCGAGGCGAGCGTCGACATCCTCGACCGCATGCTCGAACTCGAGCAGGTGCAGGCGCGCCTCGCGGCCACCGGCCGCAAGGTCGAGGTCATGCTCGGCTACTCCGACTCGTCGAAGGACGTCGGCCCGGTCTCGGCGACCCTCGCACTGCACGGTGCGCAGGCCCGCATCGCCGCGTGGGCCCACCGCAACGACATCGAGCTCACCCTCTTCCACGGTCGTGGCGGCGCCCTCGGCCGTGGCGGCGGCCCGGCGAACGAGGCCGTGCTCGCGCAGCCCGCGGGCTCGGTCGACGGACGCCTGAAGATCACCGAGCAGGGCGAGGTGATCTTCGCCCAGTACGGCGACCCGGCGATCGCGAGGCGCCACCTCGAGCAGATGGCCTCCGCCGCACTCCTCGCCGGGAGCCCTTCGAACGAGGCCCGCAACCGGGCGGCCGACGAGCAGTTCGCCGCCCTCGCCGCGAGGCTCGACGAGACGAGCCGCGCCCGCTTCCACTCGCTCGTGAAGGCCGACGGGTTCGCCCCGTGGTTCGCCGACGTGACGCCCATGGAGGAGGTCGGCCACCTCGCCCTCGGTTCCCGCCCCGCGCGGCGCGGGCTCTCGGTCGAGTCGCTCGACGACCTCCGTGCCATCCCGTGGGTGTTCTCCTGGAGCCAGGCGCGCATCAACCTCGCCGCCTGGTTCGGCCTCGGCACGGCGCTCGAGTCCGTCGGTGACGAGGCCCTGCTCCGCGAGGCGTACGCCGAGTGGCCGCTGTTCACGGCCATGATCGACAACTTCTCGATGTCGCTCGCGAAGACCGACGAGCGCATCGCGGCCCGCTACCTCGCCCTCGGCGACCGAGACGACCTCGCCGAGCTCGTGCTCGACGAGATGCGACTGACCAAGGCCTGGCTCGGCCGCGTCACGCAGAGCGACGAGCTGCTCGTCGCCCGCCCGGTGCTCGCGAAGGCCGTGCGACTGCGCAGCCCCTACGTCGATGCGCTCTCGCTGCTGCAGCTGCGCGCGCTCGCGGCGGTGCGCGCCGGCGAGGCCGACGTGCCGAGCGACGACCACCACCGCCTGCTGCTCCTCACGGTGAACGGCGTCGCCGCCGGCGTGCAGAACACGGGCTGATCGGGAGTCAGCCGGCTTCGGGCGCGGCTTCGGGCGGGGCTTCGGGTCCGGCTTCGGGCGGGGCTTCGGGCCCGGCCCCGGCCGGCCGCTCGACCTCGGCGAGGCGGCGGGCGAGGAACCGCCGCTCGGGCTCGGTCGGGGCCAGCTCGATGGCCCGCCGGTAGCGCTCGGCGGCGGCATCCGCTCGGCCGACGCGGCGCAGCAGGTCCGCCTGTGCCGCCGGGAGCAGGTGGTACGAACCGAGGGCCCCGGATGCGGCGAGCGCGTCGAGTTCGTCGAGCGCCGCCTGCGGGTGGCCCGCGAGGCCCACGGCGACCGCGCGGTTCAGCCGGATGACGGGCGAGGGCGTCAGGGCGAGCAGGTCGTCGTAGCGGTGCACGATCGCGGCCCAGTCGGTGTCCTCGGGGCGGGCGGCACGTGCGTGCACGCCCTGGATCTCGGCCTGGAGGCGATAGGAGCCGGCCGGGGCATCCGTTCGGCCCGGCCGGTCGAGCACGTCGAGACCGCGCGCGACCTCCGCGGCGTCCCAGCGGGATCGGTCCTGCTCGTCGAGCGGCACGAGGTCGCCCGCGTCGTCGACCCGTGCCGCCGACCGGGCGTGCTGCAGGAGGAGCAGCGCCAGCAGCCCGGCCGCCTCCGGTTCGTCGGGCATGAGCTCGACGACGAGGCCCGCGAGCCGGATCGCCTCCTCCTGGAGGTCCAGCCGCAGCAGCCGGTCGCCCGAGCTCGCGAGGTATCCCTCGTTGTGCACGAGCATGAGCACCGCGAGCACGCCGTCCAGGCGCCGGCGCAGCTCGTCGCCCTCCGGCACCCGGTAGGGGATGCCCGCGTTGCGGATCTTGCGCTTGGCGCGCACGAGCCGCTGCGCCATGGTGGCCTCGGGCACGAGGAACGCGCGCGCGATCTCGGGCGTCTCGAGGCCGCCCACCGTTCGCAGGGTCAGCGCGACCCGCGCCTCGAGCGGCAGCGCGGGGTGCGCGCACGTGAACACCAGCCGGAGGCGGTCGTCGATCTCATCGCCCATCGCGGCGATCTCGCCCGGGTCGGTCGGCGCGACCGGCCCCTGCATCTCGTCCATCACCATCCACTCCCTGACCTTGTCGGACTCGACGCCGCGACGCCGCAGCACGTCGAGCGCCCGGTTGCGGGCGACGGTCGTGAGCCATGCGCCGGGGTTGTCGGGCACGCCCTCCGAGGCCCAGCGCACGGCCGCGCGTTCGAAGGCGTCGGCCGCCGCGTCCTCGGCGAGGTCCCAGTCGCGGGTCGCGCGGATCAGCGTGGCGACGACGCGGGTCCACTCCTCGCGGTAGGCGCGGTCGACGGCCTCCCGCACCTCGGATCGCGGAGCGCCGGGACGCCCGGCCGCGGCATCCGTCGACCCCGCCCGATCGGGCCGTGCCCGCGTCATCCGCCGATCACTCGCCGTCTCCGGTCCAGAAGGGGCGCAGCTCGATGCGACCGCCCCTGGCCATCGGATGCCGCGACGCGATCTCGATCGCCTCGTCGAGGTCGCGGCAGTCGAGGATGTCGTACCCGGCGATCCACTCCTTCGACTCGGTGAACGGCCCGTCGGTGACGATGGTCTCGCCGTCGCGGACCCGGACCAGCGTGGCGTCCTCGATGGAGCGCAGCCGGTCACCGGCGATCCGCGTGCCCCGCTCGTCGTTCTCGGCGACCCACTGCTCGATGGGGATGCCCTCGTCGCCGGAGCGGTCGGGCTGCGTGTCGGTCGCGACGAACATGAAGTACTGCATCGGTTCTCCTCGGTCTCGGTTTCACGGTATGCCCAGGCGACGAACGAGGACAGGATGAATCGACACCTCATGCGACATCCGCGTGGAAATCCTTCGACCCCCCCGTCGAGCCTCGGCGGATCCGGCCGGAACGGATGCCGCGACCGTGTCGATTTCGCCGTACCCCGTTCGTCGCAGGGGAAAGCGCGTGACGAGAAAGGAGCGCAGCATGATGGAGATCATGATGTTCGTGGTCGCCGACCCCGACGTGGATCCGGGGGAGGTCGACCAGGAGGCCGTGGCCGAGTGGGATCGCACGATGGCCGAGCAGGGCGTGCTGAAGCGGGCCATGCGCCTGCGGCCCGTCGACGAGGCCGTGACGGTGCGGGTCAGGGGCGGCGAGACGATCGTCACCGACGGGCCGTTCACCGAGTCCAAGGAGTGGATTGCGGGCTACGACGTGCTCGAGGTCCCCGATCTCGAGACGGCCGTCGAGATCGCGAAGGGCGACGTGCTCGCGCGTCACGGGGCCCTCGAACTGCGGCCCTTCTGGACTCTGTACGGGAAGGACTGAGCCGTGGAGTTCATGATGTTCGTCGTGCACGACCCCGACGCCGAGCCGTACGTCGCCGAGGAGGACGGCATGGCCGACTGGGACGCCGAGATGACCCGTCGCGGCATCTCGATCGCGGGCGATCGCCTGCGCCCGCCCGAGTTCGCGAAGACCGTGCGGGTGCGCGGCGATGAGGCGCTCGTGACCGACGGCCCGTTCACCGAGTCGAAGGAGTGGATCGCGGGCTTCGACGTCATCGAGGTGCGGGACCTCGACGAGGCGATCGAGGTCGCGGCCAAGCATCCGATGGCCAGGTTCGGCCGGATCGAGCTGCGCCGCGCCTGGCCCCTCAGCGAGGGATTCGAGCGGTAGCGGATGCCGCGGCGGGCCGCGCGTGGGCGGCCCGCCGTCCCGGGCGCCCGCGGGGCCACGTCGGGGCGTCAGTGCGGCAGCACGAGCATGACGCCGAGCGTGATCATGACGACGGCGATCACGCCGTCGAGCACGCGCCAGGCGCGCGGGCTGCCGAGCACGCCGCCGAGCAGCCGCGACCCGTAGGCGAGTGCGAAGAACCAGACGATGCTCGCGAGTCCGGCGCCCACGGCGAACGCCCAGCGGTCGTCGCCGTGCGTGTTCGCGATGGACCCGAGCAGGAACACGGTGTCGAGGTAGACGTGCGGGTTCAGCCAGGTCAGCGCGAGGCAGGTCAGCAGGGCCGCGGCGAGTCCCGTGCGCCGCGGCCCCGCCGTCTTGGGGCGCACGAGCGTCGGGGTCGCGGATGCCGCGTGCCCCTCGCTCGTCGCCGAGTCGGTCGGTCCGTCGCCGATCGCGCCGGCGGCGGCATCCGGCTCGACCTCGAGGGCTTCGCCGCTCGGCCGCACGACGCGCTTCACGGCGAGCAGGCCGTACGTGATGAGGAACGCCGCGCCCGCCCAGCGGACGGCCTCGACGAGCCACGGCACGGCCTGCAGCACCGCACCGATCCCCGAGACGCCGGCGATGATGAGCGCCAGGTCGCTGAGGGCGCAGACGGCCGCCACGGCGAAGACGTGCTCGCGTCGCACGCCCTGGCGAAGCACGAAGAGGTTCTGCGCGCCGATGGCGATGATGAGCGAGAGGCCGAGGCCGAATCCGGCGAGGACGATGGAGAGGGGCACGGTTCGAGCGTAGGTCTCGTGATGGCATCAATCCAGCTCAGGTTCCTTCAGAAGCATTAGCGTTGCTTCACATGGAGATCCCGCTCGACCTCGCCCGCACGCTCGCCGCCGTCATCGACGAGGGCACCTTCGACGCCGCCGCCCGTCGGCTCAACGTCACGCCGTCGGCCGTGTCGCAGCGCATCAAGGCGCTCGAGCAGCAGCTCGGTCGGGTGCTGGTCGTGCGCTCGAAGCCGGCCAGGGCGACGGACGCCGGTGCCGCCGTCGTGCGGCTCACGCGCCAGCTCGCCCTGCTCGAGCACGACACCCTCGCCGAGTTCGGCCTCGAGGCCGAGCCGGTCAGGCCCGTCGCGCTGCCGCTCGCGGTGAACGCCGACTCGCTCGCCACCTGGTTCCTGCCGGCGCTCGCGCGCGTCGCGCGGCGGCATCCGGTGGTCTTCGACCTGCACCGCGACGATCAGGACTTCACGGCCGGCCTGCTCGAGTCCGGGACCGTCATGGGTGCGGTGACCTCGCAGGCGACGCCGGTGGCCGGATGCCTCGTGCGCCCGCTCGGGACCATGCGGTACGAAGCCGTGGCGACGCCCGAGTTCGCTGCGCGGTGGGGTCTTCCCGACGGTGCGGACGCCTTCGCGGCCGCGCCGATCGTGGAATTCGACCGCCGTGACGACCTGCAGCGCCAGTACCTCTCGGAGCGGGGCGTGGACCCGTCGCAGCCCTCCCGGCACTTCGTGCCCGCGTCCAGCGACTTCGCCTCCGCCGTCAAGCTCGGTCTCGGATGGGGCCTGCTCCCGGGATTCCAATCGACCGAGGAACTCGCCGCGGGCGACCTGGTACGCCTGGGCGGACCGCCCGTCGACGTGCCGCTGTACTGGCAGCAGTGGAACCTGCGATCGCCGTTGCTCGACGCGGTCGCGGACGCCCTCGCGGTCGAGGCAGCGAGCGCGCTCGCACCCGAGCGTTCCCACGGCGCGTGACGTCGCGCGAATCGTCGGGACGAGCGCGGGACGCGGCCGGTTCGGGCGACACGGAAGGCGCTAGACGATTCCCGCTGTGAACTCAACCCCTAGTCGTTTCTCGCGTGCACGAGGTTGACTGGTCATCGAGCACGGCAGACCGCCGCCCGCTCGCGAAGGGAGTCCAACATGGGGATCGATGACCGTATCGAGAACACCGCCGAAGACCTCAAGGGCAAGGCGAAGGAAGCCCACGGCAAGATGACCGACGACGACTCGAAGGTTGCCGAAGGCAAGGCCGACCAGGCGAAGGCGGACCTCAAGAACGCTGGTGAAGACGTCAAGGACGCCTTCAAGCACTGAGCTCTCCGGGGCCGCCGGTCGGTGAGCCCGGGAGATGACGGCGGGAACGCCCGCACTCTAGGGGGAGTGCGGGCGTTCTCGTGTGTTCGGAGGCCTTGCGTCCGGGCTCGTCTGCGTCCGGGCCTGTCCGTCGGGGGTCGGTGCGTCCGGGCTCGTCGGCCTAGCCGAAGAGGCGCTGCAGGCGCTGCACGCCCTCGAGCAGCGGGGCATCGCCCAGAGCGTAGCTGAGCCGGAGGAACCCGCTCGGCCCGAACGCCTCGCCGGGAACCGCCGCGACCTCGGCCTGGTCGAGGATCAGGTCCGCGAGTTCGAGGGAGTTCGTCGGCGTGACGCCGCCCCACTCGCGGCCGAGGAGCCCGGTGAGGTCGGGATAGACGTAGAACGCGCCCTCGGGGACCGGGACGGTGAGCCCGTCGATCTTCGAGAGCTCCGAGACGATGAGCCGTCGGCGCCGGTCGAAGGCCCGACGCATCTCCTCGACCGCGTCCTGCGGGCCGTTGAGCGCGGCGATGGCCGCCCGCTGGGAGATGTTCGAGACGTTCGAGGTGAGGTGCGACTGCAGGTTCGCGGCGCCCTTGATGACGTCGGCCGGGCCGACCATCCAGCCGAGGCGCCAGCCGGTCATGGCGTAGGTCTTCGCGACGCCGTTCACCAGGATCGCCTGGTTTGCGAGGCCCGGCACCGCCTCGACGATGGAGACGGCCCGCGGGGCGGGGGCATCCAGGTCGCCGTCGATGGGGGCGTACATGAGGTTCTGGTAGATCTCGTCGGAGACGACCCAGATGCCGTGCTCGAGCGCCCACTCGCCGATGGCGCGGGTCTGCTCGGGCGAGTACACGGCGCCGGTCGGGTTGGACGGCGACACGAACAGCAGGACCTTCGTGCGTTCGGTGCGTGCGGCCTCGAGCTGCTCGACCGTGACCAGGTAGCCCTGGTCGGAGCCGGCGAACACGTCGACCTGCACGCCGCCCGCGAGCTTGATCGCCTCGGGGTAGGTGGTCCAGTAGGGCGTCGGCACGAGCACCTCGTCGCCCGCGTCGAGCAGTACCTGGAAGGCCTGGTAGACCGCCTGCTTGCCGCCGTTCGTGACGACGACCTGGCCGGGCGAGACCTCGAGGCCCGAGTCGCGCAGGGTCTTCGCGGCGATGGCCTCCCGCAGCTCGGGCAGGCCCGTGGCAGGCGTGTAGCGGTAGTTCTTCGGGTCGTGCACGGCCGCGAGCGCGGCCTCGACGATGTGGTCGGGCGTCGCGAAGTCGGGCTCGCCCGCGGCGTAGGAGATGACCGGGCGCCCCTCGGCCTGCAGGGCCTTCGCCTTCGCGTCGACCTTCAGGGTCGCGGACTCGGCGATGGCGGCGATACGGGCTGAAAGGCGCGGCTTCTCGGTCACCCGAGAAGTGTACCGAGCGGATGCCGCCACCGGTCGAGTGCGTCGGGGCGGCGTGGCATGGGCGCGCCGCCGATGATTTCTGCGAGCACGCGGCCTGCGCGTTGCGACGGACGGCCGGCGCCGAGGCGGGCGGTCGTCGCCGCGTGATCGGCACGGTGGCGCAGAACGCCGGATGAGCACAGCGCTCAGTGCGATTGAGCGTTCTCGGCGGCCCTCGGACCCGTCCCGATCCTGTCCGATCCCGCCTCTTGACGAGGCAGGGCCCATACGACAAGCTCGCCTGAAACCTGAAAGATCCTGCACGCTTCGGCAAGTTTCAATCATGTCGAGTCAACGTTGATGAGCATCCCGCCGAGCGGAGGTGCGAAGGGAACGAGCATGACCGCGTCTACACGAACCGCCCGTCGCAGGCTCGCCCTGTTCCTCGCTGCAGGGCTCGCGCTCCCGCTGGCGCTGGTCGCCGTGCCCGGCGCCGCGGCCGCCGACACCGCCACGGTCGTCGTCGACGACGCGCAGGCGAGTGGGGCGAACCGGTTCGAGTTCGGTCCCGGCTGGAACGCCGGCACGGGCCTCGACCCGGCGAGGTGGAACGCGGGCACTGAGCACTGGGCGCGGGCCGCCGATCGGTCCACCCTCACGTTCTCGTTCACGGGTGAGCAGGCGCGGCTCTTCGGCATCAAGGATGCGCCGCACGGGAAGTACGCGGTCTCCGTCGACGACGGCGCCGAGGTCGTCGTCGACGCCTACGCGCCGACGCGCTCGTTCAAGCAACTCCTCTTCGACACCGGTGCGCTGCCCGCGGGCCAGCACACGGTGAAGCTCCGACTCACCGGCGAGAAGAACCCGGCCGCCACCAGGGCCGACGGCCAGATCGACTTCGCCGAGGTCGTCGTGCAGCGGGTGCCGGTCACCGGTGTGGAGATGGAGGCGGCGCCGCTCGAGCTCGTCGAGTCCGCGACGCGCCGGCTCGCGGCATCCGTCGTCCCTGCCGGGGCGACCGAACAGGGCGTGCGCTGGTCGAGCTCCGACGAGTCGGTCGCGACCGTGAGCTCGTCGGGGACGGTGACCGCGGTGGCCGCGGGGTCGGCGACGATCACCGTCACCACCGTCGACGGCGGATTCACCGCGTCCCGCCCGGTCTCGGTGACCGCCGCGCCGACGACGCTCAGCGGCGCCGTCGGCGACACGAACTTCCACTACGCGACGACCGAGCTCTTCGACGACTACCGCCGGATGTACCTGAGCGATGTCATCGGCATGACGGGCACCTCCTGGACGGACTCCGCGTGGCGGAACGACCGGGTCAGCGGTCAGTTCGTGCTCTGGACCGGCGATGAGGCCAAGACCGGGGTCCGCGTCGAGAGCGCCACGCTCGTCGGAGCATCCGGCGCCGAACTCGACGCCGACGGCTTGGACGTGAACTTCGTGGCCTCCGTGATGGCGGGTCGCGGTCGACCCTCGCTCGGTCGACCGCAGGAGCCGATCCCCGACGTGCTGTCGACGGTCGCGAGCGTCGACATCCCGGCCGACACCGTGCAGCCGCTCTGGTTGGTCGCCGACGTGCCCGCGGATGCCGCGGCCGGTGAGTACACCGGTTCGATCGTCGTCGTCGACGACCAGGGCGAGCGCATCGAGTTCGACCTCGCGCTCGAAGTCCTCGACGTGGAGCTGCCGCAGGCGGGCGAGTGGGAGCAGTTCATCGACCTCTGGCAGAACCCCTACGCGGTGGCCCGCGTCTCCGGCATCCCGGCCGACCAGCTCTGGACCAGGAGCCACTTCGACGCGATGCTGCCGCACTACCAGCGGCTCCGTGATGCCGGTCAGGACGTCATCACCGCGACCGTCGTCAACGACCCGTGGGCATCGCAGACCTACGACCCCTACGGCTCGATGGTGCAGTGGACGAAGAAGGCCGACGGCACGTGGGCGTTCGACTTCACGGTCTTCGACCAGTGGGTGTCGTTCATGATCGACGAGGTCGGCATCGACGGCCAGATCGATGCCTACTCGATGGTCAACTGGGCGAGCAAGGTCCAGTACCTCGACGAGGCGACGGGCCAGACGATCACGGCGAGCGTGCCCGTGGGCACGGCCGTCTGGAACGAGATGTGGAGCGCGTTCCTCGAGTCGTTCGCGCCCCACCTGGAGGCCAAGGGCTGGTTCGACCGCACCTACATGGCGATGGACGAACGAGCGCTCGGCGACCTGATGTACGCGGTGGACCTGATCGAGGACCACGCACCCGGACTCAAGGTCGGCGCGGCGATGAACTACAACAGCCTGTCGGACCCGCGGCTCGACCGGATCGACAAGATCTCGGTCTCCTCGGACCACGTGCTCGTCGGCGATGAGGCGTTCGCCGCCACCGTCGAGCATCGGCGCGAACTCGGGCTGATCACGAGCATCTACTACTGCGTCGGCATCTATCCGAACACCTTCATCCGGTCGAACCTCGCCGAAGCGGCGTGGACCCAGTGGAAGACGGTTGCGACCGACTCGGACGGGTACCTGCGCTGGGCCTACGACAGCTTCGTCGAGGACCCGTTCGCGACCACCGACTTCACGACGTGGGAGTCCGGCGATACTGCGCAGGTGTACCCGGGCAACGTGTCGTCCGTGCGCTGGGAGCGCATGAACGAGGGGATCCGCGACGCGGAGAAGGTGCGCTGGCTGAGCGAGCAGTCGCCCGAGGCGGCCGCTGAGCTGAGGACCGCGATGGCGGCCATGGGCAACCCCGGCGTGAAGCGCGACCCGTTCGGCGGGGTCATCGACCCGGGCGACGTCGACATCCCGGCCGAGGTCGACCGCCTCGAGGGAGAGCTCGACCGCGTGACGCGGGCGTACCTCGAGTCGCGTGCCCCGCTCGACGTGACCGTGAGCGTGCAGACGCGCTGCATCGCCTCGAAGGCCGTGCTCGCCGTGTCGGCGAGGAACGGCGAGGCCGTGCCGATGTCGATCTCGTTCACGTCACCGTACGGCGGCAAATCGTTCGCGAGCGTCGCCTCCGGGAAGAACGCCACGCACACGTTCAGCACCAGGGCGTCGAGCATCCCCGAGGGCGCCGTCACGATCGAGGCCGTCGCGACGATCGGCGGCGAGGAGCGCTCATCGACCAGCACCGCCGCATTCGACGCGAGGGCCTGCTCGAGCTGATCGGGTCCGTCGCCCGTAGCCGTTCCGAAGCGTTTGTTCGAAGTCGTTCTCGAAGGAGTGGACATGCCCATCAGACGTCACACGCAGGCACGGACCCGCGTCGCGGCGGCCATGGTGCTCGGCGCCGGCGTGATCGCCGCGACGCTCGTGCCGACCGCCGCGGCCCAGGCGGCCGCCAACCCGGCACCCCGCATCATCCCCGAACTCCAGACCTGGACCGGCGGCGAGGGCGCCTTCACGCTCGACGGCGCGAGCCGCATCGTCGCCGACCCCGAGCTCGCGGAGGTCGCGACGCAGTTCGCGGCCGACCTCGAGGCGACCACGGGCATCGTCGCCGAGGTCGTCGCCGTCGCCGATGCCGGCGCGAGCGCGACGGCGGCGGACCTCGTGCTCGACTACGACGAGACGCTCAGCCACGCTGCGGGCGGCGAGCTGTTCCTGGACGAGGGCTACCGCCTCAGCGTCGCCGCCGACGGCGTGGAGATCGCAGCGCCGAGCGCCGAGGGCGCCTTCTACGGGACCCGCACGGTGCTGCAGGCGCTACTGCAGTCGCCCGGTCGCGCCCAGCTTCCGGTCGGCGAGAGCATCGACTGGCCGAACCACGAGGTGCGCGGGTTCATGCTCGACGTCGGCCGTCGGTTCTTCACTCCCGAGTTCGTCCGCGACTACATCACGATGATGAGCTGGTACAAGCTCAACGAGTTCCAGATCCACCTGAACGACAACGAGATCCAGCGCCCGGCCGGCGGATGGGTCGATGCCTACGACGGCTTCCGCCTGAAGACCGACAACCCGGCGTTCGCGGGCCTCGCCTCCGAGGACGGCGCCTACGACCGGGACGACTGGCAGAGCTTCGAGGATGCCGCGGCGAGCCACGCCGTGACGATCATCCCCGAGATCGACGCCCCGGCCCACTCGCGCTCGTTCATCCGCTGGAAGCCCGAGATCGGGTTCGACGGCGGCGACTCCGACCACCTCGACCTCTCGAAGCCCGAATCGACCGAGACCATCAAGGCCGTCTTCGACGAGTTCACGCCCTGGTTCGAGGGACCCGACGTGCACATGGGGACCGACGAGTACCCCCGTGAGGGCAGGGACGACTACCGCACCTTCTTCAACACCATGGCCGAGCACATCCGCGGGCTCGGCAAGCAGCCGCGCGCATGGGGCAGCATGACCGTCATGCACGGTTCGGCCGAGGGCTACGACCGCGACGTGACGATCAATGCATGGAACAACGGCTGGTACGGCATGGCCTCCGCGCTCGCCGACGGCTACGAGTTCATCAACACGAACGACGGCGACCTCTACGTGGTGCCGTTCGCGAACTACTACCACGGCAACGGCCTGAACAACTCCTCGCTCTACGGCTCGTGGCTGCCCAACAAGCTCGGCAGCACCGAGGTCGTGCCCGCCGGCACGCCGAAGGGCGCGATGTTCGCGGTCTGGAACGATCTCGTGCACGAGGACTACACCGAGCTCGACGTGCACGGGCTCATGCGAGACTCGTTCCCCGTCATCGCCCAGAAGACCTGGAAGTCGACGACTCCCGCTCTGGCCTACGGCGACTTCACCACGCTCCAGCGGCAGGTCGGCCCGGGCCCAGGCCTCAGCACGATCGAGCAGGGCATCGGCACGGCAGCAGCGGGCGAACGCTCGCTGGGTGCGGTGGTGACGGCATCGTCGAGCGGCGAGGACACACCGCCGTCCGCACTCACCGACGGGCGGTCGCTCAGCAGGTGGGCGACCTCCGAGGACACGGCCGACGTCACGATCGACCTCGGCGCCACCGCGCCGACCGGACGCGTCGAGATCGACTGGGCCGGCACGCCGCCGGAGAGCTACGACGTGCACGTCTCGACGGACGGCCGCTTCTGGCAGCACGTCGCCGACGACGTCGACGGCACGACGGGCACGGTCCAGGTCGGCGGGCTCGCCGCCCGCCACGTCGCGGTCAGCGACATCCGCTCGGGTGGCGGCGACGACATCGGCGCCTGGCGGATGTCGGTCTTCAGCCCCTCGCCGCTCACCACCGGCGCGACGGCGACCTCGTCCGGCGTCGAGGCGGCGGCCTTCCCGGCGTCACTCGCCCTCGACGGCAACGACGCGACCCGCTGGTCGGCGAGCTACGTGGCCCAGCCGTGGATCGCGGCCGACCTCGGGGCGCAGCAGCGCTTCGGCGAGGTCGTGCTGAAGTGGGAGGGCGCCTCGGCGAAGGACTACGCGGTCGCCGTCTCGACCGACGGCCAGGCGTGGACGACGGTCGCGACGCGGACCGGCATGGCCGCGGGCGCTCGAACCGACACCGTCGGCTTCGACCCCGTCACTGCGCGACACGTGCGGGTGACGGTCACGGCCAAGAACCTGAGCCCGTACCTCAGCCTCTTCGAGCTCTCGGTTCCGTCGTCGGCGGAGCCAGAGGCCGCGATCACGGCATCGATCGAACCCGCGCAGCCCGACCGGCCCGATGGCTCGTACACGGCGCCGCCGTCGGTGACGATCAGCGCGGCGGGCACGGCGGGGGCCATCTCCGGCCTCCAGTACCGGGTCGACGACGGTGCCTGGGCGGAGGTCTCGGGGCCGATCGTGCTCGATGCGCCAGGGGAGCAGCGCCTCGAGTACCGGGCGCTCGTCGGTGGCATCCCGGTCGCGGGTCACGGCATCGTCACGGTCGCGGCCGCGCCCTCGCTGGAGGTCGTGGCGTCGGTGTCCAGCCGATGCGTCGCGGGTGCCGCGGTGCTGTCCGTGCGCGCGGTGAACGGCGAGGACCGACCGGTCGCGGTGCGCATCGCGTCGGAGTTCGGCGAGCGCTCGTTCGCGGTGGTGCAGCCCGGGAAGAACGCCTTCCACGCCTTCTCGACCCGGTCGGCGGAGCTGCCGGCCGGCGAGGTCACGGTCACCGCGTCGGCGGAGGTCGAGGGCGAGACCGTGTCGTCGACGCAGGTCCTCCCGTACGAGGAGCGGTCATGCGACTGATGCGACGGATCGCGATGGCCACCGTCATCGGGGCGATCGTGGCGGGCCTCGGCCCCATCGGGCTCGCGACTGCGGCCACCGGTGACGACCTCGACATCCGCTTCGGAGGATCCCTGGTCGGGACGACGGCCTACACGACGACCGAGGGCGAATCGATGCGCGGCGTCGTCCGCCGGGTCGCCGGCGGTGAGGAGCAACTGCCTGCGGGCGGGGTGCGCCTGGCCGGCGGCGCGCAGGGCATCCGCTTCGAGGCATCCGACTTCGGCTTCGGCGGGGCGACGCCCACGAGTGGATTCCTCGCAGAGGTGGAGTTCACTCCGACCGGCGTCCAATCCGACCTGGGGACGATCTTCTCGGCGGCGGGCAACCTCTTCGCGCGGGTGCAGGGCGGAAAGCTGGTGTACGGCTTCGAGTCCTACGACGGCACCACCTGGTCGTCGCACCGCACCGACGCGCCCCTGCCGGCCGCAGGCGTTGCGCACCAGCTGTCGCTCCAGTACCTGCAAGGCGGTGAGGGCGCCCAGATGCACGTCTGGCTCGATGGCGAGGAGCTCGGAACGGTGACCGCCGACGCACCGGTCGGCGTCAGCGCCGCAGCCACGAACGCGTTCGGCTTCGGCCACGAAGTGCATCCGTCAGGTGCCGCCCGCGGCCTGCGGGGGGACCTCGCGAAGGTGCGAGTCGTCGGCGACATCGAAGCCTACGATCCCGAGCTCTTCGAGTTCCAGCCCGCGCCGCTCACCACGAGCCTGCTCGACCTGCGATTCGACGGTGCGACGGCCGCCGCCGCGTACACGCCCGCCTCGGGAGAGGACCTCGACGGCGCGTTGGCTCTTCGCAGCGGCGCGACGATCGGCAGCGGCCGGTTGAACCTCGGCGGCGGCAACCACGCTGCCGACTTCACCGCGGCCGAGGATCCGTTCACCGGGGCATCCCTCGATCGCGGGTTCGTGATCGAGACGGAGTTCAGCGCGACCGGTGCCCAGGCGGATCTCGCGACGGTCGCCGCCGTCGGCGGGAACTTCTCGGCTCGCTATCGCTCGGACGGGCTGCAGTACGGATTCAGCGCGCAGATCGACGGCACGTGGCACGACTACTCGAGCAAGGTCGCCCTCCCGGCCACCGGCCAGCCGCACATCCTGTCTCTTGCGTATGTTCCCAGCGCGACCGAGACGAAGGTCATCGCGTGGCTCGACGGGAAGGCGCTGCCCGTGGTGACCGGCGCGGCGCCCGCCACGCGCAACCAAGCCACGACGACGGCGCTCGCACTCGGCAACGACGTGCCGGCGGTCGGGAACCGCGGATTCAGCGGGACCATCGATCGCGCTCGATTCGCGCTGCTGAACGGCGACTTCGCCGACGCTGCGTTCCGCTACCAGGAGCTCGACGAACCGATGCCCTGCCTCCCGCTCGGCGAGATCGCCCCGGCCAACTACATCCAGGTGACGTCGGCCGACTGCCCCGAGAACATCCTCGCGAAGGCGGCGCTCGTGCGTCCGACGGAGGCACAGGTCGCCTGGCAGGAACTCGGGTTGACCGCGTTCATCCACTTCGGCATCAACACGTTCTACAACCAGGAATGGGGCCACGGCACGGAGGACCTCTCGCGGTTCCAGCCGACCGGCGAGATCGATGTCGATGGCTGGGTGAAGTCGCTGCGTGACAGCGGCCACCGCATGGCGATCCTCACCGTCAAGCATCATGACGGGTTCCTGCTCTACCCCTCGCGCTACTCGGCGTACGACGTCGCAGGCACTCCGTGGAAGGACGGTGAGGGCGACATCGTGCGCCAGTTCACCGAGGCCGCGCGCAAGTACGGCATGAAGGTCGGCCTCTACATGTCGCCCGCCGACTCGCACGAGGAGCAGTTCGGGGTCTTCGGCAACGGCAGCGCGAAGACGCCGCGCACCATTCCGACGCTCGTCGAGGGCGACGATCGGGCCGGAACCGAGCTCGAGACCTTCGAGTACTCGGCGACCGACTACGGCGCGTACTTCCTGAACACCCTCTACGAGGTGCTCACCCAGTACGGCCAGGTCGACGAGGTCTGGTTCGACGGAGCCGCGGGCAACACCGGAAAGCAGGAGTTCTACGACTACCCCGCGTTCTACGACCTGATCTCGAAGGTGCAACCGGGGGCGGTCGTCGCCGTCGGCGGGCGCGACGTGCGCTGGGTCGGCAACGAACACGGCACGGCGCGGGTCGACGAGTGGGCGCCGGTCGCGATCAGTGACGGAGGCGACGGCGGCAAGATCGATCCGGTCGACGGCGGCTCGTTCGAGCAGGTCGGCTCGGCCGCGGCGCTCGAGGCGGCCGTGGCGAGCGGCGCCGACGCCCTGCACTGGTGGCCCACCGAGTCGGACATGAAGCTCACGCCCGGATGGTTCGCGCACCCGGGTGACACGCCCAAGACTCCGAGTGCCCTCATGGGCCACTACCAGAACACCGTCGGTCGCAACTCGGTCATGCTCCTGAACACGCCGCCGACCACGACGGGCTCGTTCGCGCCGGCCTCCGTCGCCGCACTCGACGGCTTCGCCGCGGAGCGGCGCAAGGCGCTCACCGAGGACCATGCGATCGGCGTTCCGGTCGAGGTGGGTGGCGACGAGACATCCGCAGCCCTCACCGACGGCGACACCCGCACATCCTGGCTCAGCGCGGATGCCGCTCCGGGCGACGTGGTCCTCGACCTCGGTTCGCCGCAGGCCGTGCGCCGCGTCGAGCTCGGCGAGGGCGTGCTCGAGCACGGCCAGGTCATCGAGTCGTTCTCGATCGACGCCGAGGTCGACGGCGCATGGGTCGAGATCGCGAAGGCGGGAACCGTCGGACTGAGCCGCATCGTGACCCTCCCGAGCACCGTGACCGCGCAGCGCTTCCGGGTGTCGATCGATCGGGCTCGTGCGCCGTACTCGCTCGCCACCCTCGCGCTCTACGAGCAGCTCTCGACAGATCCGGGCCGGCTCGCCGACGTCACGCTCGATTGCTCAGCGGATGTCGCGGGCGACGGCAGCGCCGAGCGGCCCTTCTCGTCCCTCGCGCAGTTCCGCACCGCCGAGCTGGCGCCCGGCGCCGAGGTCCACCTCGCTTCCGGGACGACCTGCGCCGACTCGCCGACGCCCTTCTGGGGGTACGGCACCGATGAGGCGCCGATCACCGTCGACGTGGTCGGCGGCGGTACCGCGCCCACGTTCGGCGACCGATCGGTCCACGAGGTGTTCGGCGCACTCTCGCAGCAGGGTTGGGTGCTCGACCTTCCCGAGGCGCCCTCGCTGGAGGTCGTGGCGTCGGTGTCCAGCAAGTGCGTCGCGGGTGCCGCGGTGCTGTCGGTGCGCGCGGTGAACGGCGAGACCGACCCGGTCGCCGTGACGCTCGCGACCGGGTTCGGCGAGCGCTCGTTCTCGGCGGTGCAGCCCGGGAAGAACGCCTTCCACGCGTTCTCGACCCGGCTCGCCGAGCTGCCGGCCGGTGAGGTGTCGATCACGGCGAAGGCGGAAGTCGACGGCGAGCCGGTCACCTCGGCGCAGACGGTTCCGTACGAGGCGCGCTCGTGCGGCTGATGACGTGGTTCACGGGCCCCGACCGCGGGCCGACCCGAGTGATGAAGGAGAGCAACATGACGAAGTCGAGATGGCGCATCGGAGCCCTGGCCGGCGCTGCCGTGTGCGGACTGGTGCTGGCGGGCAACGCGGGCATCGCGATGGCCGAGGAGCAGCACGGTGGCGGCGAGGTCGAGGTGAGCGTCGAGGTCGCCGAGATCACCGAGCCGGGCGTGCTGGCGATGAGCATCGCGGGCACGCAGGTGGCACTGGCCGAGAACGGCTCGAGCGAGCTCGTGCGCCAGTTCACGGGAACGCTGCCGACCGTGACGATCACGGACACCCGCACGGCCGAGGAGATCCCCGAGGGATCCGCCTGGTACGTCCTGGGCAGTTCGTCGGGCTTCGCGGGCGACGCCGGGCAGGCCGAGATCGGCGCCGGTCACCTCGGCTGGGCCCCCCAGCTGATCGACGGCGGCGAGTCGGGCCTCGTCGCGGCGGGCGACGAGGTGCTGACCGTGCTCGACGAGGCGCCCGACAACGTCGGCCTCGTCGACCAGGAGCTGTTCGCCAGCGCCTGGGACTCCGGCGAGATCGCCGCTGAGGGGTCGTGGACGGCGAACGCCGACCTGTTCCTGCGCACCCCGGCCGACGTCGAGGCCGGAACCTACTCCGGAACGGTCACGCTCTCGCTCTTCGAGTAGCGCGAGCGGATGCCGCGTGGCGGCAGCGAAACGGGCGGGCGGATGCCGCGGCATCCGCCCGCCCGTTCGTGTCGGTCGGAGTCGGTCGTCAGCCCTCGGCGGGCACCGCGTCGATGGTCACGGCGACCTCGGGGTGGTCGCTGAAGACGCCGTCCATGCCGGCCGCCACGAAGGCGCGGATCTCGCCGACGAGGTCGCCCGCGGCGTTCGGGTCGGTGCTCGAGCGGTACTCCGCGGGGAGGAACTGGTTCTCGAGCCGGAACGTCCACCCGTGCACGGTCAGGCCGGCGGCGTGCGCGTCGGCGATCACCGGGCTCGGGGCGCCGAGCGTGCCCGACGGGGTGCGGGGGATCATGACGGACTTCTCCAGGCCCACGCCGTCGGCGTACGTCGCGATCTCGGCGAGGCCGGCCGGGGTGACCAGGTCCTTGTAGGTGCGCGGGTCGCCGGCGGCCGTGAAGTCGTAGGGGCGGCCCGAGGAACTCACGAGCTGCGCGATCGCCACCTCGGTCATGCCGTCGAGCTCGCGCAGGTTGGCGACCTCGAAGCTCTGCACGATGACCGGGGCGTCGGCGTCGTCGAGGCCGTCGGCCTGCAGCGCCGCGACGAGGGGCTCCTCGAGCGACAGGCCGATCGAGTCGAAGTACGTCGGGTGCTTCGTCTCGGGGTAGACGCCGACCTGGCGTCCGTCGCAGCTCACCGAGTGGCGGGCCAGGTCGATGACCTCGTCGAGCGTCGGCACGAGGTAGAGGCCGTCGAAGGCGGTGTTCGCGGGTCGCGTGAGCGGCAGCCGCTCCTTCGCGCGGAGCGTCCGCAGCTCGGCGAACGTGAAGTCCTCGGTGAACCAGCCGGTCACGCGCGTGCCGTCGATGACCTTGGTCGCCTTGCGGGACGCGAACTCGGCGCGCGCCGCGACATCCGTGGTGCCGCTGATCTCGTTCTCGTGACGGGCGACGAGCACGCCGTCCTTCGTGGCGACCACGTCGGGCTCGATGTAGTCCGCGCACTGCACGATCGCCGTCTCGTACGCGGCGAGCGTGTGCTCGGGGCGGTACCCGCTCGCCCCGCGGTGGCCGATGAGCGTCACGGGCGAGGGCTCGATCTTCACCTTGTCGAGGTCGACGACCGCGAACTCCGTGTCGTCGGGGGAGCCGGGGATGCGCGCGTCGTTGCCGGGGTAGTTGTTGTCGTTGCCGATGAGCAGGTCGCCGCCCTTCAGCTGCACGACGGTCTCGAACGACTGGACCGGCAGCGAGAACACCTCGCCGGTGCCATAGCCGTCGCCCGCGCCGATCCCGTCGGGATTGGCGATGCGCAGCGCGTCGAGCACGAGCGTCTTCTCGACGTACCCGTTGGCGTCGGTGCGACGCAGGTCGACCTCGTAGACGCGCTTGGTGACCGCCTGGTCGCCCTCGAAGTCGTCGCGCTCGACGAGCAGCAGCACGTCGTTGCGCACCGTGAAGGCGTCGCCGATGACGTTGGCCTCCTGATCGGTCTGGTAGCTCCACGTGCGGCCGGTGTACGCCCCGCGACGCGTGTCGAACTCGTGGATCTCACGACGGCGCAGGTCGGCGTCGTCCGCGTAGGAGCCCTCGACCACCGGGTAGAGGTAGCGGCCGTTGACGGATGCCGCGAGCGCCTCGAAGCCTCGGCTGGCGCGCACGCGCGGCGTCTCGCCGGCCTGCAGGTAGGGGTTCTGCGGGGACTTCGCGCCGCCGAGGGAGAACGGCTTCTCGAGGAGCGTGCCGTCGGCGGCGAAGTGCAGCAGGAACGGGCCGAACTCCTCGCCGACCCAGAACGTGCCGTCCTTCGCTCGCACGACCGATTCGATGTCGAAGTCGGCGCCCGTAAGGAGGCGCTCGTCGGTGGCGCCGTTCGCGATCGGGAAGTCGAGCACGCCGTTGCGGTCGTTGTACGAGATGAAGCGTTCGACGGCGATGGATCCGTCGCCGCCCTCGGCGGTCTGCCATGCCGGGCGCACGAGGTAGTTGCGCAGCAGGAAGTCGGCCGAGTTCGCCTTCGTGCCGAAGCCGTTGTCGGGCTGCGCCCAGAACGTGCCGTCGCCGTTGTCGATCGCGGCGGAGAACCCGGGGATGACCTGACCCGCCCAGGGGCCGGTGCGGCCGTTCCCGGGCGACGCGAGCGCGCCGGAGGCGGGACCTGCCTCGAGGTGGTCGGCCGAGAGCGTCGCCCGGGCGACCAGCGTGGGCTGGAATGCCTGGACGTACGGCGACTGGGAGCGTCCATCGGAGGCGCCGGCGGCGAGGGCCGGTGCGGGAACGAGGACGGCCGCCGCGGCGGCGGCCGTGACGGCGACGGCGAGCAGACGCGGCAGGGCGCGTCGGGCTGGGTTTCGACTCATGCGGCCGAGCCAATCGGCGCAGGGCTTCGCCCGGATGACCGTCAGGCGAACCGATCGCGACCGCTGAGTGAACGCCGGGCGCCCGGCGTCAGAGGTTCTGCCCGATGTCCCACAGCCGGTCGGGGCGGCCGTCGATCGCCTCCGAGACGGCGAGCGCCTGGTCGTCGCTCAGCGAGGCGACGTAGTCGACGACGCCGCGGCCGAGGCCGAGGCGGTGCACGTCGGCGGCATCCGGGATCGGGATGCCCTCGGGCTTCGTGACGCGGAGCAGCGCGTACCCCTCGGTTGCGAGCTCGACGAGTTCGCGGAGCCGCTCGGGCACGCGGTGCCGGTCGATGTCGTCGGTGATCCAGGCGGTGAGCCCCTTGACGGCCCGGGTGAGCACGCGGCTGAGCCCGCGCTGGTACATCGCGATGTCGGCGCGGTCGAGGATGAAGTGCCGGTGCACGAACTTCAGCACCTCGACCTCGTGCCAGGCGAGCCGGTCGAGGGTCACGAGGCCCGTGCGCACCTCGTCGGGCGGGGCGGGGACGACGGAGGTCTGGAGGTGGTTGATCCACCGGTTCGTGAACGACGAGAGGCCCCGCTCCGAGGCGATCGAGCCGTCGAACGGGGTCGCGAGGAGGCCATCGACGAGGTCGTCGGCCACGACGTCGACCGCCTCGGCGAACGCCTCGTCGGTCGCGATCCACGCGTCGCTGCGGTGAAGCTTGCGCCGGAGTCCCTCGAGCGCGGCGCCGGGGGGAGCCGAGCGGGCCGCGAGCGCGTCGTCGTCGAGGGCTCGCAGCGTCGCGCCGTCCTCGATGAAGCCGCGGAACTCGCGGGCCACCGAGCCCTGGCTCAGCAGGCCCGCGCGATAGAAGTCGTCGACGTCGTGGATCGAGTACGCGATGTCGTCGGCGATGTCCATGACCGAGCACTCGAGCGACTGCTGCATGGCCGGCAGGTCGCGCCTCGCGGCGAACAGGTCGGCCGCGTCGAGGTCGTAGGCCGAGAACTTCACGACGTCGACGCCGCCCGAGATGCGGCGCATGCCGCGCGGCAGGGTCCCGGAGCCCAATGAGACCGGATCGACGAAGCGCGTCCACGGGTACTTCGCGACGGCCGCACGCACCGCCGCGGTGAGGTTCAGGCCATGCGGCGAGTTCGCCGTGACGTCGAGCGTGGCGATGATGCGATAGGTCTGCGCGTTGCCCTCGAAGCCGTCGGAGAGCCCGAGCGTCTCCCGGGCGAGCCGGTCGAGCACCCGCTCGCCGAGGTGCCCGAACGGCGGGTGGCCGAGGTCGTGCGCGCTCGCCGCGGCCTGCACGACGACGGCGTCGCAGCCGTGCTCGAGTGCGAGCTCGCGCGCCGGCGACGCGACATCCGAGAGCCCGACCGCGATGGCCCGTGCGACCGCCGTGACCTTGATCGAGTGGGTGAGCCGGTTGTGGATCAGCGGGCCCGCTCCGGGCTGGGCGATGACCTGGGTGACGGCCGACAGCCTGGAGAAGTAGGGCGAGAACCGGATGCGCTCGAGGTCGAGCCGGAACTGCGAGTGCTCGCCCGTGACCCGCACGCTGCTCTGCGGCTCCGCGACGAGCCGGGTGCCCCGATCGATCGACATCTGCGTCCCTTCCGGGCCGCGGTGATGGTGTCGGATGTCGCATGAGGCGACGGATGCCGCGGCCGGCCCGCTCCCAATCTACGGGTGCCCGCGTGGCGGTAGCACGGGCACCGGGGTTGCCGGAGATCACAACTGGGTCACGCGACCCACTGTGGGGTATGCTCCGCGCGTGATGAAGCGCCCCGGTCGACCCATGCTCGCCGTGGTCGCCGCCATGATCCTGCTGGCCCTCGGGGCCGGCGTCGCCTTCGTGCTGACGGACGCCCTCGGCATCCGCACCGAGCAGGCCGACATCCCCGTCGAGTCGACCGCCGTGGCGGACGTCGAGGCGACGGTGCCGCCGCCGGTCTTCGACGTCGTCGCGACGGCGACGGGGGTGCCGAACGGGTCGCCAACCGCATCGCCGCGCATCGACGCCGCGCTCGCGGAACTGCAGGCGGCGGTCGTGGATGCCGCGGCGACATCCGGGACCGCGACGCTCTCGGTCGAGGCGGGCGACGGCGACCCGGCCGACGAGGCCTACTCCCTCGAGGGCACGCCCTCGGCGCTGCGCGTGGTCGCCGCGAGCGAGGCCGGCGCCGTGCGCGGCGTCTACGACCTCGCGCAGGCGGTGCGCGACGGACGCTCGACCGCCGAGCGCCTCGGCGAGCGCGTGGAGTCGCGCCTGCCGTTCCGGATGGCCGACCTCGGGGCGGTCGGCGTCGAGGTCGACGAGGCCGCGTGGGCCGCGGGCGACGACTACTCCCACACCTCGAAGGCCTTCGAGGACGTCATCCTGCCGGATGCGCCGTACATCGACGAGCAGGCCCTCGCCGTCGCCCGCGAGGAGATGGACGAGTACGTGCGCCACCTCCTCGCCGAGGGCTACACCGCCGTCGCGGTTCCCGGCCTGCTCGAGTACCTGACCTTCTCCGACGTCGGCGACGGCACCGAGGTCTACGGGCCCGACGACGAGCACGTCGCGCGAGCGCTCGCGATGCGCGAGGCGTTCGGGCCGATCTGGCAGTCGGCGAGGGATGCCGGCCTGCAGGTCTTTCTCCGCACCGACATGCTCGTCATCACGACGCCCCTCGAGGAGTACCTCATCGAGCGCTTCGGGAGCCTCGATACGGAGAACCCCGAGTTCTGGGAGGTCTACGCCGCCGGGCTCGACGAGCTCTACCGGGAGATGCCCGCCATCGACGGCGTGCTCATCCGCATCGGCGAGGCGGGCGAGGTCTACGACCTGCCCGACTGGGACTACCGCTCGGCGCTCGCCGTGACCACCGTCGACGCCGTGCAGGCGATGCTCACGACCCTGCTCGACCAGGCGGAGGGCGCCGACCGCGAGGTGATCTTCCGCACGTGGACGGTCGGCGTCGGCGCCGTCGGCGACCTGCACACCAACCAGGACTCGTACCGCACCGTGTTCGAGGGCATCGACTCGGATCGCCTCATCGTCTCGACGAAGTACACGCTCGGCGACTTCTACAGCCACCTGCCCCTGAACGACACGCTCGAGATCGGCGACCAGCGCCGCATCATCGAGTTCCAGAGCCGGCGCGAGTTCGAGAACTTCGGCGCCTTCCCGAACGACCTCGGCGACCTGTACGCGCAGGCCCTCGACGAGCTGCTCGCCGCGAACCCGAACATCGAGGGCATCTGGACCTGGACCCAGGACGGCGGCCCCTGGCGGGCGGGGCCGCTCTCGCTCGAGCTGAAGGCCGGCTTCTGGCACCTCGCCGAGCTGAACACCGAGCTCGCGGTGCGCCTCGCGCGGGATCCGTCGCTCGACCCGGCATCCGTCACCGCCGACTGGGCCCGGCGCTGGTTCTCGGACGATCCGGCCACGGTCGCCGCGATCGCCACGGCCATGACCGACTCGCGCGAGGCGATCACCGACGGCCTCTACATCGGCCCGTTCGCAGAGCACCGCGTGTACGCCATCGGGCTCGAGCCGCCGCCCATGATGTGGATCTTCGAGTGGGACATCCCGACGGGCGACAGCGCGGCCCTCGACGTGATCTACGCGATCGCGCGCGACGACCTCGACGAGGCGATCGCGGGCGGGCACCGGGCCCTCGACGCCGTCGATCGCATGCAGGCGTCCATCGAGGGCACGGATGCCGCGACCTGGAGGGATCCCGAGCTCCACCGGGAGTTCGTCGAGGCCCTCGCGTACGAGCGCAGCACCCTCGCGATGCTCGCCGACTACCGCGAGACCGTGCTGCGCAAGGCGCAGTGGCACGACACGAAGGACGCCGCGGTGTACGACCAGTGGCAGCGGGCGCGGGCGGCGTTCGTCGAGTCGGCGGCCGCGCACGAGCAGGAGTACGCCGGTGACCCGTACCACCCGGCGTACAACCTCGAGGCGGCCCGGCTCGGGCTCGAGCGCGCCGACCGCGACCAGGCCATGGGCTGGGCGGCCGGCGTGACGCTCGTGCTCGCGCTCGCGTGGATCGCCTACGGCATCGCGGCACGGCGCCCCCGCATCGCGGCGTGGCCGGGTGCGCGGCTGGCCCGGGCCATGTGGGTCGCCGGCACGCGGCCGTGGCGGGCCGCCGAGGCGACGGCGGGCCTCGGGCGCCTCGAGCGCGTGCTCCTCGTGGCGGTGCCGGCCCTCGCCCTCGTGCTGAGCCGCTGCATCCTCACCTGGTTCGCCGCGCCGGCGCATCTCGTGGCCACCCTCGGGGCGTGGCTCGTGTTCGGCGCGGTCGCGCTGCTCCTCGCCCGCGCCATCGGCGGGCGCGAGGCGATGAGCTCGGTCGCGGCATCCGTCGCCGGAGCCGTCGTGCTGCGCGTCGCCCTGCTCTCGTTCGCGCTCGCGCCGACCGGCCCCGGCGGCTACTGGTTCGGCTTCTGGACCGATCCCGTCGCGCGATCGGCCTACTCGACGGTCGCCTTCGCCCTGTTCGCGTGGGTGATCGTCGCCGCGGCGTGGGCGCTCGCCCGCGTGATCGGCGCCCGACGGGCCGTCGGCGTCATCGCCACGGCGTGCGGCGCGGCGATCGCGGTCATCGCTGGGCTCGTCGCCGTGATCGGCCTCGAGGCCGCGCTGACGGCCTGGAACGACCAGATGGCCCTGCTGCCGTGGGGCCTCTCGCGCATCCTCGGCATCACCGTCTACCTCGGCATCCCGGCGGATGCCGCGTGGTGGGCGGCCGCCGCCGGCGGCCTCGTCGCCGTGCTCGGCGCGGCCCTCTGGGCGCCGCCGGGACGCCGCAGGGGCGACCGGTTTGGCGGTGGGGCATCCGTCGCCTAAACTTGCTGAGGTTGCGCACGACGACCAAGCTTTCCCGTGCCCGATTTCCTCAAGAAGTCGAGTAGGGTGAGCCGGTCACAAGGTGTGATCTTCAGGGGCGTTGCTCCTGAAGGGCGGTGGCTCAATTGGTAGAGCAGCGGTCTCCAAAACCGCAGGTTGCAGGTTCGAGTCCTGTCCGCCCTGCGAGCCGGCAGTGATTGCCGGCCCACGAAAGGTGTACGAGGTGGCACGGAAGATCATCGACGAACCCAGCGAGGACGTCGTCGCCAACGCGAAGCGCGAGCGCGCGGCGCGGCGCAATCCCTTCGCCCGGATCGCGCTGTTCATCCGCCAGGTCTTCGCCGAGCTGAAGAAGGTCGTCACCCCGACGAGGAAAGAACTCTTCAGCTTCACCGTCGTCGTGCTCGTGTTCGTCGTCATCATGATGGCGCTCGTCTGGGTGCTCGACACGGTGTTCGGATGGGCTGTGCTGTACGTCTTCGGGTCGACGGGGGCCTGATCAGCCACTCGTCCTGAAGAACCGCGCGCCGCGAGGCGCACGAATGAGAAGGAATCGAGAAATTGGCAAAGATTGAGCGCGACGACGTCGATTGGGCCACGGCTGCAGAGCAGTCGGCCGAAGACGACGAGGCCCAGGAGGGCAACTCGCTCGAGCACGACGAGCAGTCGGTCGAGCCGGCCGAGCACCGTGCCGTGCACGTGATCGACGACGAAGGCAACGACGTCGACCTCGATGCCGTTCTCGACGCCATCGCCGAGGCGAACGACCCCGAGGCCGACGCGGTCGTCGACGACGCCCTCGACATCGACTCGGTCGAAGAGGCCGACGCCGCGCTCGAGGCCGTCTCCGAGGAGAGCGAAGAGCCCGAGCACGACCCCTACGAGGAGTTCCGCAACGAACTGCGCTTCCTCCCGGGCAAGTGGTACGTCATCCACTCCTACGCGGGCTTCGAGCGTCGCGTGAAGGCGAACATCGAGCAGCGCCGCGAGTCCATGGCCATGGCCGACTACATCTACCAGGTCGAAGTGCCGATGGAAGACGTCGTCGAGATCAAGAACGGCCAGCGCAAGATGGTCACCCGCGTGCGCATCCCCGGCTACGTGCTGGTCCGCATGGACCTGAATGAAGACAGCTGGTCGGTCATCCGCCACACCCCCGGCGTCACGGGCTTCGTGGGCAACGCCCACAACCCCACGCCGCTCCGCTTCGAAGAGGCCTTCGGCATGCTGAAGAGCCTCGTGGAGCCGAAGGACGTCGCACCCGCCAAGGGCGCGAAGTCTGGCGGCACGTCGAGCGCGGCCCGCGTCATCCCGGCCGAGATCGACTTCGAGGTCGGCGAGACCATCACGATCAAGGACGGCTCGTTCGCCGGCCTCCCCGGCACGATCAGCGAGATCAAGCCCGAGAGCGGCAAGCTCACCGTGCTCGTCTCGCTCTTCGAGCGCGAGACGCCGGTCGAGCTCAGCTTCGACCAGGTCACCAAGCTCTAGATCCCGACGGCCGAGGCGGCGCTCCGGCGCCGTCTCGAGACCCTCACCGATCACCCAGCCAGCCCTCCGGTATACTCGGAGGGTTGTGCTGTGTCAGCGATGCTGCGCAGCACCCGATCCACCGCCCTCCGGAACCGCCGGTCGAGCGGGAGAGTGCCCAGGACTTGGGCGTTCGAACAGAAAGAGAGAAATCATGGCACCGAAGAAGAAGGTCACTGGTCTGATCAAGCTTCAGATCAAGGCCGGCGCCGCCAACCCCGCCCCGCCCATCGGCCCGGCGCTGGGTCAGCACGGCGTCAACATCATGGAGTTCTGCAAGGCGTACAACGCGCAGACCGAGTCGCAGCGCGGCAACGTCATCCCCGTCGAGATCACCGTCTACGAGGACCGTTCGTTCACCTTCATCCTGAAGACCCCGCCCGCCGCGGAGCTCATCAAGAAGGCCGCCGGCGTCGCCAAGGGCTCTGGCGTCCCGCACACCACCAAGGTCGGCAAGCTGACCCAGGCGCAGGTGCGCGAGATCGCCGAGGCGAAGATGGTCGACCTCAACGCGAACGACCTCGACGCCGCGTCGAAGATCATCGCCGGCACCGCCCGCTCGATGGGCATCACGGTCGAATAGCGCTCGTTCCGTCGGACTCGACGGGCGCTGACGCGCCCACGTGGCCTTCGGAATACGGATGCCGCGCGGCATCCGACACCACAGAATTCCTCACTCGTGGCAGCGCCCGCCAGGCGCGATGACCACACTCTCTCAAGGAGAACCAACATGGCACAGAAGTCCAAGGCCTACCGGGCCGCGGCCGAGAAGATCGAGGCCGACAAGTTCTACACCCCGACCGACGCCGTCGCGCTCGCGAAGGAGACCGGTTCGGCGAAGTTCGACTCGACCATCGAGGTCGCGCTGAAGCTCGGCGTCGACCCCCGCAAGGCCGACCAGATGGTGCGCGGCACCGTCATCCTCCCGCACGGCACCGGCAAGACCGCCCGCGTCATCGTGTTCGCGACCGGCCCCGCTGCCGAGGCCGCGATCGCGGCCGGCGCTGACGAGGTCGGCGGCGCCGAGCTCATCGAGAAGGTCGCCGGCGGCTACACGTCCTTCGATGCAGCCGTCTCGACGCCCGAGCTCATGGGCCAGGTCGGTCGTCTCGGAAAGGTCCTCGGCCCGCGCGGCCTCATGCCGAACCCGAAGACCGGCACCGTGACCCCGAACGTCGGCCAGGCCGTCTCCGACATCAAGGGCGGCAAGATCGAGTTCCGCGTCGACAAGCACGCCAACGTGCACTTCGTCGTCGGCAAGGCGTCGTTCTCGCTCGAGCAGCTCGACGAGAACGTGAAGGCCGCCCTCGAAGAGGTCGTCCGTCTCAAGCCGTCCAGCTCCAAGGGCCGCTACATCCAGAAGGGCGCCGTGTCGACCACGTTCGGCCCCGGCATCCCGCTGGACGTCAACGCCATCTGAGCACCTCGGTGATCGGGCCGCGCTGAGCGCATTCCGTGATCCACGAAGGGCCCGCCGGTTCGCCGGCGGGCCCTTCGTCGTCCGCCGATCCGGCGAACCGTGCTCCGCAGCCGCGAACGGTACCCCCGGGTGGGTGGTGGCAGGCGCGCGCACGCGGTGGGATGATGCCCCCATGGGACTCATCGACACGCACCTCGCGAGCGTCGCAGAGGGCAATCGCGCGGCACTCGCCCGCGTGTACGACGTCGCGCGTGCGGTCGACCCCGATGCCACTGAGGGGGAGAGCTACGGCATGGCCGCGCTCCTGCACCGCGGCAAGGGCTACGTGGCCGCGCTCGAGGCGAAGTCGCATCTCGGGCTCTACCCGTTCAGCGGCAGCGTGTTCGCCTCCCTCGCCGACGAGCTCACCGACTTCGACTGGACGCCGGGCGCCCTCAAGTTCCGTGCCGACCACGAGATCCCCGAGCCCCTGCTGCGGCGCATCCTCGAGGTGCGCATCGCCCAGATCGACGAGCAGCTCGACCGGCGGGGCAAGAAGCGCTAGCCGCGTTCGTCGAGGAGCCCCGGCAGTTCGGCCATGCTCGTGAAGACGTGTGCAGCGCCCGCCGCCCGGAGCGCCTCGGGGCTCGTGGAGGCGAACCCGCCGGGGGCGTACGCGAAGACGGTCGCCCCGGCTGCCACTCCCGCGGTCACCCCGGCCACCGTGTCCTCGACGACCGCGCAGCCGCGGGGGTCGAGGCCGAGCCCAGCGGCAGCGGCGAGGTAGACGTCGGGGGCGGGCTTGCTCCGCGCGGTCTCCATGCCGCTGTAGACGTGCTCTCCGAACGTGCCGAGCAGGCCGACCTTCGTCAGCTGCAGCTCGATCTTCGCGCGATCCGCGCCCGACGCGCAGGCGACGCGGCCCGCGAAGTCCGCGGCGACGGCGGTGACCGCGTCGACCGCGCCGTCGATCGGTTCGAGGTCGGCCGCCAGTGCGGCGTTGCGGCGCGCCCGGAACTCCAGCAGCCAGCGTTGGTCGGGACGGATCCCCGTGTGCGCCTCGATCACGTCGAACTCGTCGCTCAGGGCACGGCCGATGAATCGCTCGACGCACTCCTCGGCGCTGATCTGCCACCCGAGTTCGTGCAGCATGGTCCGCAGCACGCCGTTCGTGATGCGCTCGGAGTCGACGAGCACGCCGTCGCAGTCGAAGAGGACGGCCTGGAACCGCTTGAGGATGGGCACCCGGTCGACGTTACCCGGAAGGCGGCGCGGCACCGCGACGGCGGCCGCGTCGCGGTGCTTCTCGACACGCCGGACGCCATCGTCGAACGGTCACGTTCTGCTGCCTCGGCGTCACTGATGACCGCAGATCGTGACCGCTCGCGGCCAGAGCTCCGCGTGTCGCACCGCGGACGCCGGCAGCGCGGACGGTCGGGCAGCGCAGATGACGGATGCCCCGGGCCGCCGACGTGGATCGGGAGCCCGGGGCATCCGCTCGCTCTCGCGAGCCGTGAGGCCTTCGAGATGATCAGCCGATGCGGATCATCTTCTTGTTGACGAACTCGTCGGCGCCGAAGCGGCCGAGCTCGCGGCCCGAGCCCGAGCGCTTGATGCCGCCGAAGGGCAGCTCGGCGCCGTCGGCGGCGACGACGTTCACGAAGACCATGCCGGCCTCGATGCGGTCGGCCACGCGCAGCGCCTGCTCCTGGTCGGTCGTGAACACGTAGGAGCCGAGACCGAAGGGCGTGTCGTTCGCGAGGTCGACGGCGGCCTCTTCGTCGGCGACCTTGAACACCTGCGCCACGGGGCCGAAGAACTCCTCGCGGAAGGCGTCGGACTCGGGCCCCACGTCGGTGAGGATCGTCGCCGAGTAGTAGTTGCCGTTGCGGGCGCCGCCCGAGTGCAGCGTCGCGCCCTGCGAGACGGCGCGCTCGACCTGCTCGGCGAGCCCGTCGGCGGCCTTGGCCGACGAGAGCGGTCCGAGCGCGGTGCCCTCCTTGGCGGGGTCGCCCTCTTCAACGGCGTTCATCGCGGCGGTGAACTTCTCGAGGAAGGGCTCGTAGAGGTCCTCGACGACGATGAAGCGCTTGGCCGCGTTGCAGGCCTGGCCGTTGTTGTCGACGCGCGCGAGCACGGCCGCCTCGACGGTCGCGTCGAGGTCGTCGGTCGAGAGCAGGATGAACGGGTCGGACCCGCCGAGCTCCAGCACGACCTTCTTGAGGTGACGTCCGGCGATCTCGGCGACGGCGGCGCCCGCCCGCTCGGAGCCGGTGAGCGAGACGCCCTGCACCCGAGGGTCGGCGATGACGGTCTCGATCTGGTCGTGCGACGCGTAGATGTTGACGTAGGCGCCCTCGGGGAACCCGGCGTCGCGGAAGATCCGCTCCATCGCGGCAGCCGACTCGGGGCACTGCTCGGCGTGCTTGAGCAGGATGGTGTTGCCGATGATGAGGTTCGGGCCGGCGAAGCGGGCCACCTGGTAGTACGGGAAGTTCCACGGCATGATGCCGAGCAGCGGGCCGAGCGACGAGCGGCGGATGAGGGCCGAGCCCTCGCCGTCGAGCAGCGTGATCTGCTCGTCGGCCAGCAGCGACTCGGCGTTGTCGGCGTAGTACTCGTAGATCGCCGCGGCGAACTCGACCTCGCCGACCGCCTGCTCGATGGGCTTGCCCATCTCGCGCACGATGATCTCGCCGAGTTCCTGCGCCCGCTCGGTGTGGAGTTCGGCGACGCGGCGGATGAGCGCGGCACGCTCGGCCACCGTGGTGCTCCTCGACCACGTGCGGTGCGCCTCGGTGGCGGAGGCGATGGCGGCCTGCAGGCCCTCCTCGGTGATCGTCGGGTATGTGTTGATCGTCTCCCCGGTCGCCGGGTTGACCACTGCGTAGCTCATTGGGCTCCTTCTCGACGGTGCACGAATCGCTCGCGCCGGTCGGCGCCGACGCACACCTGATGCAAGCTTAAGCCTCGTACCCGGGGCCCGGATATCGACGTCGAGTCTGTTCTCGGCGCTCCGATCGACAACGCGTACACCCGCCGATGCGGCCGCCGTCGGTATCGTGGCGTGCATCGAACCGAGGAGGGCCGGATGCCGCGGGGACCGCTGGACGGCGTGCGGGTCGCCGACTTCTCGCGCGTGCTCGCCGGTCCGTACGCGACCATGATGCTCGCCGACTTCGGCGCCGACGTCCTGAAGGTCGAGCCGCCGACCGGTGACGACACGCGGCACTGGACGCCGCCGGTCGACGCGAGCGGCCAGGCCACCTACTTCGGCAGCGTCAACCGCAACAAGCGGTCGATCGCGCTGGACCTCGCGGATGCCGCGGGAGTGGCCGAGGCCCGGCGGCTCGTCGCCTCCGCTGACGTCGTGATCGAGAACTTCCGTCCAGGGGTCATGGCGAGGTTCGGCCTCGCGTACGAGGATGTCGCAGCGGTGAACCCCGGCGTCGTCTACTGCTCGATCACGGGCTTCGGCTCGGGGCCGGGGGCGGCCCTCGCGGGGTACGACCTGCTCGTGCAGGCCGTCGGTGGGCTCATGTCGATCACGGGCGAGCCCGACGGCGCCCCGGCCAAGGCGGGGGTCGCGCTCGTCGACGTGCTCACCGGGCAGAACGCGTTCGCCGGCATCCTGCTCGCGCTCCGCGAGCGCGACCGCACGGGGCGAGGGCAGCTCGTGGAGCTCGACCTGCTCGGCAGTCTCCTCTCGGCGCTCACGAACCAGGCGGGCTCGACGCTCGCGACCGGCACGCCGCCCCGACGGCTCGGCAACGCGCATCCGAGCATCGCCCCGTACGCCGTCTTCACCGCCGAGGACCGAGCGCTCGTCATCGCCGTCGGCAACGACCGGCAGTTCCGGGCGCTGGCCGGGGTGCTCGGGGAAGCCGGCCTCGCCGACGATCGGCGGTTCGCGACGAACGCCTCGCGCGTCGAGCACCGTGCCGAGTTGACGGCCGTCATCGAGCAGCGACTGGCCGCGGCATCCGCCGGGCAGTGGATCGAGCAGCTCGCCGCCGCCGGTGTGCCCGCGGGCCTCGTGAACGACATCGGCGAGGCGATCGCGTTCGCCGAGTCGCTCGGGCTCGAGCCGGTGGTGGAGACGCGGCGCGATGCGCCAGACGCGCACGCCGGCCGGTCGATCGCCAACCCGATCCACCTCGCCGAGACGCCCGCCGCCTATCGCACGCCGCCGCCGTCGCTCGACGAGCACGCGGGCGCCGACTGGCATCCGCTCGACGACCCGCTCGACCCGCTCGACCCGCTCGACCCTTCGGAAGGACCCCGCGCATGACCGTCATCGCCCCCCGCATCGACACCGTGTTCGACCTCGACGCCCTCCTCACCGACGAGGAGCGCGAGTGGCAGCAGCGGGCGCGCACCGTCGCGCAGGAGCGCATCCTGCCGATCATCGAGGACGACTTCGAGCAGAAGCACTTCCGCCGCGAGCTCGTGAAGGTCATGGGCGACGCCGGATTCCTCGGCATGCACCTGCAGGGCTACGGGTGCGCCGGTGCGGGCGCCGTAGCGTACGGGCTCGTCTGCCTCGAGCTCGAGGCCGCCGACAGCGGCTGGCGCACGTTCGTGTCGGTGCAGGGATCGCTCGCGATGAGCGCCATCCACAAGTACGGCTCGGAGGAGCAGAAGCAGCGCTGGCTGCCCGGCATGGCCGCGGGCGACCTGATCGGATGCTTCGCGCTGACCGAGCCCCAGGGCGGCAGCGACCCCGCCGCGATGATCACGGTGGCTCGGCGCGAGGGCGACGAGTGGATCATCGACGGGGCGAAGCGGTGGATCGGCCTCGCGTCGCTCGCCGACGTGGCCGTCGTGTGGGCGCGTGTCGACGACGCGTCAGGGGCGTACGGCGCGGGAGCGAGCGCCGTGCGCGGCTTCCTCGTGCCCACCACGACGGCCGGGTTCACCGCCACGCCCATCGACGGCAAGCTCTCGATGCGCGCCTCGGTGCAGTGCGACCTCGACCTCGACGGCGTGCGCGTGCCGGCCGACGCGATGCTGCCCGGGGCATCCGGTCTCTCCGGACCCTTCGGCTGCCTCAACGAGGCGCGGTACGGCATCGTCTGGGGAGCGATGGGCGCCGCGCGCTCGTGCCTCGAGGCCGCGCTCGAGCGCTCGATGACGCGCGAGGTGTTCGGCAGGCCGATCGGCGCGAACCAGCTGACGCAGGCCAAGCTCGCCGACATGTTCGTCGAGGTCGAGAAGGGCGTGCTGCTCGCGCTGCACCTCGGCCGGCTGAAGGAGCGCGGCGCGCTCACCCCGGCCCAGATCTCGGTCGGCAAGCTGAACAGCGTGCGCGAGGCGCTCGAGATCGCCCACCAGGCCAGGTCGATACTCGCCGGCGACGGCATCACGAACGCGTTCCCCGTCATGCGGCACGCCGCGAACCTCGAGTCGGTTCGCACCTACGAGGGCACCGACGAGATCCACCAGCTCGTGCTCGGGCGGGCGCTCACGGGCATCGCGGCGTTCTGACGCGGGCTTGCGCTGCGTGGGCAGCGCGCCTCGAGACCACGACCCGGGGGATCTCGCCGACGGGTCGAGGCGAACCGGGATGGACTCGTCGCGCCGTGAAGCTGCTCGAGGCCGTCGCCGGGCGAAGCTGCCACCGGGGCGGAGCTGGTGCGGCCGAGAAGCCACGGGGTCGGTCTGGCGCACCGACCGTTCCGTGAGTTACGATCGCCAAGCGCTCAGTGTTACCGGGAACAATCTGGTGGAAGCACCGCCTGGCCCGTGACGATCCGACGCACCCCCTGTATTCCCTGACATCGAGGAGGATGTCCCGTGAACGATCCCAACCGAGCGGCCACCCGGTCCCGCAGCCGGAGACTCCGCGGTCTCGGGACCATCGTCGCCGCGTGGGCCCTCGTGCTCGGCCTCGCCGCTCCCGCGGCGCACGCCGAGACCGACGCGATCGCGAAGTTCACCTTCGACGAGCAACCGACCGGGGGTGCGTTCACCTCGGGCGAGGTTCGCGCGACGGTCCGGGGCGATGCCTCGCTCGTCGCCGGCAAGGAGGGCCAGGGCACCGCGGCCCGGATCGGCGCCGGGTTCTGGCTCGACCTCGCGAAGACCGACGGTTCGCCGGTGCTGCAGGGGCTCGATGCCGCCACGTTCTCGTACGACCGCAAGCCCGAGGGCGGCAACCAGGGCTGGACGGTCTTCGCCTCGCGTTCGGCGAGCCCGAACGTCTTCGAGAACGAGACCTACCTCGGCGTCATCGACACCGCATCGGCCATCACCGTCGAGCGCTACGACAATGCGGGGTTCCGCAACGTCGACGGCAACATGACGGCCGCCGCGAGCCGGGCCGACTGGACGCACGTGGACCTCGTCGTCGACGGCGCCACCGCGAAGCTCTACGTCGACCACGTGCTCGTCGGTGAGAACACGACGGGGCGGACGCTCAGCGGCATCCTTGGCGCCACCGGTGGAGTGCTGCAGATCGGCAAGGCCAACTGGGGCGCCGGCGAGTACTTCACCGGGCTCATCGACAACCTGACGATCACCCCGCGTGCGCTCAGCGCCGACGAACTGCGCCCGCCGAGCGAGGTGCTCGCGCAGCAGGACGCCGACGGCATCGAGATCGTGAACGCCGACGACCTCCGCGGCAACTTCTCCCTGCCGCTCACGGGGGCGCAGGGTTCCACCATCGGGTGGGAGATCACGAGCGGCGGCGAGTTCGCGACACTCCAGGCCGGTGTCAACGACACCACGCAGCGCGTCATCGTCACCCGTCCCGCCGCCGGCGACGCCGCCGCGACGGTCGGGCTGCATGCGACGGTCACCAACGACGGCGCGACGGCGACGAAGGACGTCACGGTGTCGATCACGCCGAGGCCCGCCGACGCAGGCGATCCCGAGGCGTACGTCTGGGCCTTCTTCACCGGGGAGGGCGTCGGCGGTGAGAAGATCAGCCTCGCCGCCTCGAAGGGCAACAACGCGCTCGACTGGTACACCCTGAACCAGGGCGAGCCGCTGTTCACCTCCACGCTCGGCGAGAAGGGCCTGCGGGATCCGTTCATCATCCGCTCCCACGACGGTGACACGTTCTACATGCTCGCCACCGACCTCAAGATCTCCGGTCGCCCCGGCAACGGGTTCATGACGTCGCAGGTCAACGGCTCGCTCGGCATCGAGGTCTGGGAGTCGACGGACCTCGTCGACTGGACGGCGCAGCGCCACGCCGTCGTGAACACCCCGCTCGCGGGGAACACCTGGGCCCCCGAGGCCTACTGGGACGACGAGCTGGGCACGTACGTCGTGTACTGGGCGTCGAACCTCTACGACACCGAGAATGCGGCCGCGCGCCCCGGCGACCCGAACTACAACCGCATGATGTACGTCACGACCGACGACTTCGTCAGCTTCTCCGAGCCGCAGGTCTGGATCGACGTCGACCGCCGGGGCCAAGCCGGCTCGGGATCGATCGACGTCTCGGTGCAGAAGGTCGGCGACGAGTACGTGCGCGTCTACAAGGACGAGAACACGATGTCGCTGCGTCAGGAGAAGTCGAGCGACCTGCTCGCGACCGTCGGCGGGTCCGGGGTGAAGGACTACTCCTCGACGGTCGGCGCGACGACCGGCTGGTCGCAGATGGGCACCGGCATCGGCAACGGCAGCGACAACGGCTATGGCGGCACCTTCACCGGTGGCGAGGGTCCCTCGCTGTTCAAGGCGAACCCGGGAGACGTGAACGGCTACCAGTACTACCTGTTCGCGGATCAGCCGAGCTACCACGACGGCCCGAACCACTACGTGCCGATGGCGACCGACGACATCATGGACGCCTCCCGGTGGGAGGTCATCGGCGACGAGATGCCGAAGGCCCGCTTCCCCTCGAACTCCGACGGCGGCATGCCCCGTCACGGCACGATCCTCCCCGTCACGAAGGCGGAGCAGCAGGCCCTGCTCGCCGCCTACGCCGGCGACATCGAGGTCGAGTCGTTCGAACCCCTCGCCGCGGAGACGATGGCGGGCGTCACGCCTGACCTGCCGGAGACGGTGACCCTGCACATGAAGAGCGGCGAGACCAAGCAGGTCGGCACGATCTGGAACGACGTGCCGGCCGGGGACTACGCCGAGGCGGGCACGAGCTTCGTCGTGAAGGGCGTCGCGAAGGACGCGTCGCGCTTCCCGATCGAGGTGACCGTGACCGTCACCGAGAAGGCGCAGGCCGTCGACGGCCTGCTGGCCGACTACGCGTTCACGCAGACGACGGGCTCGACCGTGCCCAACGTGGGCGGCAACGCGGGGCCCGCGCGGGTGCAGAACCAGGACGACGCCCAGTGGACGGGCAACTCGCTGCAGCTCACGGGCGGCGCGAAGGGCGGCCCGGGCAACTGGGTCCGGCTGCCCAACGACCTGCTCACCGGAGCGGATGCGGCGACCGTCACCACCGAGGTGAAGATCGACCCGTCGATGAAGCACCTGCACAACTTCCTCTGGAACATCGGTGCGGAGAACGACCAGGCCCACTACTTCTTCGTCGGCCTGCGCGATGACGAGGTGTTCCCGCCCCGCGCCGACATCAGGAACGGCAGCGCGGAGGCGATCGCGGCCACGAGCGGCGACATCGACTTCGACCGGTGGACGTCGGTCACGACGACCATCGACGGGGCGACCGACGAACTGCTCCTGTACTTCGACGGCGAACTGGTGGCGAAAGCCGCGACGACGCTCGAACCGAAGGACATCGCCGACCAGACGATGAACACCATCGGCAAGTCGCCGTGGCCCGACCCGCTGTTCCAGGGTGAGATCGCCACCTTCCGGGTGTACGACCGGGCGATGGACGCCGACGAGGTGCGCGAGATCAGCGACCGGGATGCGCTGCTGCACGACGACGAGCTCCAGGCCGTCGCCCAGGCGAAGGTCGACGGGCTGACCGTGCCCGAGGGGGAGATCGACAGCGACTACGTCGCCCTCCCGACGGCGGGCGGCAGCGTCGCCTGGGCGTCGAGCGAGCCCTCCGTGATCGACGCCGACGGCACGGTCACCCAGCCCGACGCAGGCGCGGAGCCCGTCGCCGTCGAATTGACGGCGAGCTACACCTTCCGCGGTCTCACCGCCGAGCGGAAGACCATGGTCACGGTGCTGCCCACGAGCGCCACCGCCGAGGAGCAGGCGGAGACGGCGGCCGAGCGCTACGTGATCCCGCCGCTGCTGCGTTCGGGCACCAAGCTGCCCGCGGCGCCGAAGGGCATCATCGTCACCCCCGTCTCCGCGACCGGTGGCGCATCCCTCGACGACGGCGCGCTCGTGCTCGACGGCAGCACGGCGGCCGATGCCGAGGTGACGGTCACGGTCGCACGGGACTCCGCGCCGCAGACCACCGTCGACAAGACCTTCACCGTTCGGGTGCTGCCTGCGTCGGGGGCGCGGGACATCGCGGGGTACCACCGCACGCCGACGAGCGAGTTCGAAGCGAACAACGCCGACGTCGCGCTCAGCATGCACCTCGCGGTGCGGAGCGACCCGTCGTCAGCCGCGGACGAGTGGACGCCGCTCAACGAGAACTACGGCGTGTTCTTCCCGAAGACCTCCGAAGCCGTTCCCAAGACCGGGCCGAATCCGAACACCTACACCCGCAGCCTCACCGATCCCGCAGTGTTCCAGCTGCGCGGTGACGAGGGCTATGGCGTGGTGAGCACGCGAGTGCGGCGCGGTGGCGCCGACGACGGCACGCAGGCGAACCAGGTGCTCGTGGCGACCACGACAGACCTGCTCGACTACACCGAACTGGGCCTGCTCACGCTCGACGAGGCCGGAGGGGTCAACGTTCCGACCGCCGTGTACGACGCGTCGAGCGACGCCTACGTCGTGTCGTGGACGACGGACTCGGGCGCAGGCCGGCACCAGGTCTTCAGCGACCTCGCGGCGGCCGTGGCCGGCGCAGGCGGGGGAGCCGGCGGCGAGTCTGCGTCAGGCCGGGCCACCGGTTCGCACCGCGTGACCGACCTCGAGATCGAGGACTTCGCATCGGGCACCGTGCTGACCATTGCCGAGCGCGTCGCAGACCGGCTCGAGAATCGCCTCGGACGGATCACGAACACGGGGTACCAGGAGTTCGAAGACCTGACCGTGGTCAAGAAGACGCCGATCGATGAGCTCGGGCTGCCGGAGCAGGTGACGCTCGACTACTCCGACGGCTCGATCGCGAAGCTGCCGATCTCCGACTGGGATCTCAGCGACCTCAACCTGAAGAAGCCGGGCACGTACACGGTCACGGGCACGGTCAAGCAGACGACGTACCCGAAGCCGTTCGCGGTGGAGCGCGCCGACCCCTCGGCGTTCACGTACGACTGGAACGGTCAGACGAAGTACCTGATGATCGCGACGAACGACCTGAACGAGCGACATGTCGACCAGTACGGCAACGCGTTCATGCCGGTCAGGATCGGAGACACGCTCACCGAGCTCGCCGACGCTGCGCAGCCCGACCCGAACGATCCGCAGGCGGATGAGATCCATCTGCTGAAGAAGGGCGACCTCGACGCGCAGGGGAAGGCGATGACCGGCTGCTTCTGGGCGCCTGAGTTCCAGGTGATCGGTGGCAAGCTGTCGATCCTGTTCATGCCCTGCTACGACAAGAACGGCGCGCCGGACTACATCACGGGTCGCGCGTCGATCATGCAACTGCAGCAGGATGAGGCCGGCGACGACCTCGACCCCGCCGATCCGGCGAACTGGTCGAAGCCCGAGTGGGTCCTCCGCGCCGACGGGACCACCAACCTGAACACGGATGTGCCGGCGAGCAACCAGATCTCGCTCGACATGACCTACTTCGAGGATGCGGCGGGGCAGTCGTACTACGCCTGGCAGTCGAACTGCTCGACGTACATCGCGACCCTCGACCCCGCGCACCCGAACCGCGTGACGAGTGATCCCGTGCGGATCGTCTCTCCGGAGTACGCCTGGGACAACTCCTGCGCCGAGGGTCCGAACGTGCTCTCGCGCGATGGGAAGCTGCTCATGACGTATGCGGGCTCGCAGGTGGGCTACACCTACGCCACGGGACTCGCGGTCGCGCCGGCCTCTGGGGCGGACCTCCTCGATCCCGCATCCTGGAAGAAGCTCAACTACCCGCTGCTGAAGTCGGGCGAGTTCGAGGGCGAGTGGCAGCTCGGCACCGGGCACGGCATGTGGTCGGAGGACGAGGACGGCAACATCGTCCACGTCTTCCACGCGAAGACCGACGCGGGCTTCGGCGAGTACACGGTCGGGCGCGACATGTTCGTTCGTCGGGTCCACTTCGATGCCGAGGGAATCCCGGTGCTCGACATGGAGTCCTCGGAAGAGCTCGCATCGCCGACGGTCACGATGCGGGTCATCGTGAGGGCGTCAGCGAACGCGTGCACTCCACATGTCGGGAAGCCCGTGCTCCCCGACGTGCTTCAGGGCCTCCCGTTCGACGTGGGGAACGGATGGGACTGCCCGGGCAAGAAGCATTAGGGACGACGGGGCGAGACGACGAAGGGCGCCCCGGCCGAAGCCGGGGCGCCCTCCGCGTGCGTGGCCGGGGTCAGTTGACGCCGGGGATCACGAGCCACTGGTTGACGAGCACGACCCAGACGGCCAGCACGACGAGTGCGGCGACGGTCACGCCGCGACCGGTGCGACCGCCGGCGAACAGCGCGACGACGAGCGCGATGATCGTGGCGACGCCGAGCACCAGCGAGCCCCACGGGATGCCGGGCACGAAGAACGAGAGCAGGAACAGCGCGGCGACGATGACCTCGATGACGCCGACGACGGTCGAGCCGCCGCGGGCGCGGATGCGCCAGATGCCGTCGATGAGGGCGAGCACGCCGCCGATGAGCGCGATGAGCAGGAGCCAGGTCAGGGTGATCATGGGATCCCTTCGGGTGATGGTGCAGGGGGGCACCGGGGCGACGGAGGGGGTTCCGTCGGTCCTGAACACTATCGGCGCGCGATTTCGCGGGAGGAGGGGTTGCGCCGCACCTCCGTTTGCGTGTATTCCGCGAGGCGCATGTCCACGGCGGCCCCCGCACGCACGGAATGGGAATGCAACGCGAGGTCACGCGGTTTCACCTCGGGGCGCCCGCGTGATGGACTCGACACCTCCCGGGCGCGATCACACGCCCGGCCGCCATCCGCAACGCCGGCCCACAACGCCAGTACGTCTCGAACGGAGCTCCACCCGCATGTCACGAACCCGCACCCTCCTCGGCCTCGCCGCCGCATCCGCCGCCGTCCTCGCCCTCGCCGCCTGCTCGAGCAGCACGCCGGCCGCGACCGACGACGCATCCGGCGACGAGTACGGGCTGGTGAAGGCCGGCACCCTGACCGTCGCGACCGAGGGCACGTACCGTCCCTTCACGTACCACGACGAGGGCTCGGGCGACCTGGTCGGCTACGATGTCGAGATCGCCGAGGCCGTCGCCGACGAGCTGGGCCTCGAGATCGAGTTCCAGGAGACCCAGTGGGACGCGATCTTCGCGGGCCTCGAGTCGGGTCGCTCCGACGTCATCGCGAACCAGGTCTCGATCAACCCCGAGCGCGAGGAGAAGTACCTCTTCAGCTCGCCGTACACGGTGTCGCCGAGCGTCGTCGTCGTCAACGAGGGCGACACGTCGATCTCGAGCTTCGAGGACCTCGCCGGCAAGACCACCGCGCAGTCCCTGACGAGCAACTTCTACCAGCTCGCGGTCGACGCCGGTGCGAACGTCGAGGCCGTCGAGGGCTGGGCCCAGGCCGTCGCGCTCCTCGAGCAGGGCCGGGTCGACGCCACCGTGAACGACGAGCTGACCTACCTCGACTACGTCAAGGAGAACCCCGACGCGAAGCTCGAGGTCGTCGCCGAGACCGACCCGACCCAGAGCGCCCTCGCGTTCGCGAAGGACAAGACGGCCCTCGTGAAGGCCGTCGACGAGGCCCTCGAGACCCTCCGCGCCGACGGCACCCTCGCCGAGATCGGCGAGAAGTACTTCGGCGCCGACGTCTCCGAGTAGCCTCGCACCACACGACCTCGAAGGGAGGCCGACGTGGATTCCTCGGGCTGGCAGCTGTTCCTCGACTCCTTCTGGCCGATCGTCTGGGGCGGGCTGGGCGGGACCATCCCGCTCGCGCTCGCCTCGTTCGCGATCGGCATCGTCCTCGCGCTCGTCGTGGCACTCATGCGGATCTCGAAGAACCGCGTGCTCTCGGGCGTCGCGCGGTTCTACGTCTCCGTCATCCGGGGCACGCCGCTGCTCGTGCAGCTGTTCGTGATCTTCTACGGCATGCCCGCGGTGGGCATCGTGCTCGACCCGTGGCCGAGTGCGATCATCGCGTTCTCGCTCAACGTGGGCGGGTACGCCGCCGAGATCATCCGGGCCGCCATCCTCTCGGTGCCCAAGGGGCAGTGGGAGGCCGGGTACACGATCGGCATGTCCTCCGGCACCACGCTGCGGCGCATCATCCTGCCGCAGGCCGCCCGCGTCTCGGTGCCGCCCCTGTCGAACACGTTCATCTCGCTCGTGAAGGACACGTCGCTGGCGTCGCTCATCCTCGTCACCGAGCTGTTCCGGGTGTCCGAGGAGATCGCGGCGTTCAGCCAGGAGTTCATGCTCATCTACCTCGAGGCGGCGCTGATCTACTGGCTGTTCTGCCTCGTGCTGTCGAGTGGCCAGAGCGCGCTCGAGAGGAGACTGGATCGCTATGTCGCCGTCTGAGTTCGAACAGGACCCCACCCGATCGGATGCCGCGGGCCGGCGCCCGGCCGCCGGCGACCCGCTGGCGCCCGGGGCGACGCCCGACGACGCCGTGCTGCTGACGGCGCGCGGCATCCGCAAGTCCTTCGGGGAGAACGAGGTGCTGCGCTCGATCGACCTCGAGGTGCGTCGCGGCGAGGTCGTCGTGCTGATCGGGCCGAGCGGCTCGGGCAAGACGACCGTGCTGCGCTCGCTGAACGGGCTCGAGACGCCCGACAGCGGCGTGCTCGACTTCGACGGCGGGCCCGAGCTCGACTTCGCCGCCGGCATCACGAAGCAGGGGCGGGTCGCGATGCGCGACCGCTCGGCGATGGTGTTCCAGCAGCACAACCTCTTCCCCCACATGACCGTGCTCGAGAACGTCATCGAGGGTCCGGTGCGCGTGCAGCGCGTGCCGAGGGCCAGGGCGATCGCCGACGCCGAGGCGCTGCTCGAGCGCGTCGGCCTGTCTGACAAGCGCGACGCGTATCCGTTCGCGCTCTCGGGCGGGCAGCAGCAGCGCGTGGGCATCGTGCGCGCGCTCGCACTGAGGCCCGACCTGCTGCTCTTCGACGAGCCGACGAGCGCCCTCGACCCGGAGCTGGTCGGCGAGGTGCTGAAGGTCATCAAGGAGCTCGCCGACGAGGGCTGGACGATGGTCGTCGTGACCCATGAGCTGGGCTTCGCCAGGCAGGTCGCCGACGAGGTGCTGTTCATGGACGGCGGGGTCGTCGTCGAGCGGGGAGCGCCGAAGGACATCTTCACGAATCCGGCGGAGGAGCGCACCCGGCGCTTCCTCGACCGGATCCTGCGTCCACTGGACTGACGGGTCGCTGGCGTAGCGTTGAGGCATGCCCGCTGCCACCGGACCCTCGCCAGAGGCCCGGACGAGGCGGGCCCGGATGGCCCTCGGCACGTTCCGGCTGGGCATCGTGGTGCTCGAGCTCGTCGCCCTGGCGGGCAACCTCCGGTACGTGCTCGGCTTCCGCAGCTTCGCCGTCTCGAACTTCTTCAGCTACTTCACCATCCAGTCGGCGTTCATCGCCGTCGTGACTCTGACGATCGCGGCCGTCTACGCCCTGCGGGCGCCGCGCGACCCGGCGTGGCTGGGCGTCCTCCGCACGATGGCGACCGTGTACGTCGTGCTCTCGGGCCTCGTGTTCGCCGTCATCGTCGCGGAATCCTCCTCGCACGGCTACCGCGTCGACGTCCCGTGGTCGGACACGCTGCTGCACTTCGTGGTGCCCGCCCTCGCGCTCGTCGCCTGGACGACGGACAGCGTCATCGCCGTGAACCCGAGGGTGCCGTGGCCGACTATCGGGTGGGTGCTCGTGTTCCCGTCGGTGTGGCTCGTCTACACGCTCATCCGCGGCGCGGACGTCGGCTGGTACCCGTACTTCTTCCTCGACGAGGCGCAGGTCGGCAGCACGCTCGGCGTCGTCGTGTCCTGCGCGATCGTCGTGCTGATCTTCCTCGCGCTGACCTCGACGCTCGTCGCCGTCAACCGGTGGCTGTGGCGAAGGGCTCGAGATCGACGAGCACGGCCGACAGGAAGTCCTGGTCCGACAGCTGCTCGAGTCGCGTCGCCTGCGATGCGGCGATGAAGCCCACGAGCACCGGGTCGCCGCTTCCGGTGGCGACCCCGGCGTCGACCCACAGGGCGACCGTCGGGAACCCCCCGACCACGGTGAGCACGGATGCCGCGGGCGCGGCGGGGTCTGCGGGCTGCGCGTCGCCCGTGGCATCCGCGTCGCCCGTGGCACCCGCGCCCGTGGCGTCCGTCGTCCCGGATCGCCAGAAGGGCTCGTCGAAGGCGAGCCAGACCACGTCGAGGACGCCCATGCCGAGCTGTGCGATGGCCTGCTGCTGAGGTCGGGGGAGCGCCGGCTCGAAGCGCACCTGGTCGGTCTTCAGCACGCCGAGCGGCAGCGTCACGATCGCGCGGTCGACGTTGAGCGACTCGCCCGTGTCGAGGCGGAGACTGACCCGCTCGTCGTCGTAGGCGATGCGGGTCACGGCGCTCGAGAGCACCAGGTCGAGGCCCTCGGCGAGCGGGGTGAACACGTCGGCGATCGGCTCGGAGGGCAGGCGCAGGCCGGCGAACGGGTCGCCGCCGGCGGCCGCGAACAGAGCCAGGCGTTTGGACGGGTCGAACTGCTGCGCGGAGACGACCGTGGGTGCGGCGCCGGTGACCGGTTGCAGGCCGCTCGTGAGGGCGTGCCTCAGCCAGTCGGCGGGGCTCACGCCATCGGCTCCGTCGGCCTCGGACGCCGGGATCCCCCCCGAACCGAGCAGGGCCGTCGCGACGGCGACGTCGTGGGGGCGCTCCTGCGCCCAGACGTGCGCCCGCTCGAGGGCGTCGACGCCGATCGTGGAGGCGGGCACCGGCGTGCCGTCGATGCGGTGCACGACGGCCACCCCGCCCACGGGGGCCGTCGTGACGGATGCCCCGGCGAGCTCGCCGAGCAGCTCGTCGTCGTCGGAGAGGAACCACGTGCCGAGCTCCGCGGTGCCGCCGAGGGCATCGTCGGCGATCGACTGGACCCGACCGCCGATGCGGTCGCGCGCCTCGATGACGAGCACCTCGTACCCGTCGTCGGCGAGGCGGCGGGCGGCGGTGAGGCCGGCCATGCCCGCCCCGATGACGGCGACCCGCTCGCCCGGTTCCGCGAGGGCCGCGAGGTCGGCGGCGGCACGGAGCCCGGATCGCCGCGCGCCGTCGAGCGTGCCGGGCGCGGCCGTCGACGTGGCTTCGCCGGCGAACACGAGGCGATCGGCGACGGGAGCCGTCAGCCGCTCGCGCATGGCATCGGTCGAGCCGAACTCGGGGAAGCTGAACGAGCCGCGCGCGTAGGGGTCGGAGCCCCAGGCCGAGCGCCGCATGTTCGTCGGGCGCGGCACCGGCGACGGCGATGGGCCCGTGGTCGGCCCGGGCGTCGCCGTGCGCGTGGGGCTCGGCTCGTCGCCCCAGGTGCAGCTCGACAGCGCGACGCCGAGTACTCCGGCGAGGCCCGCCGCCAGGAAGCTGCGTCGGGCCATGCCGCCCGACGCGCCCCGTTCGTCCATGCGACTCAGGCTATCCGACGAGTCGAGGGCGAACGAGGCGCGAAGCGCGCGGCGTCAGGCGACGACGTACGCGTCGGCCACCTTCAGGGCCTCGTCGATGATGTCCAGGCCGCGCACCAGGTCGGCCTCGGAGATCACGAGCGGCGGCGCGACGTGCATCCGGTTGAAGTGCACGAACGGCCAGAGGCCCGCCTGCTTGCAGGCGGCGGCGACGGCGGCCATCGGCGCGGCATCCGCACCACCGGCGTTGAACGGCACCAGCGGCTCCCGGGTGGCCGGGTCGCGCACGAGCTCGATCGCCCAGAAGAGGCCGAGGCCGCGCACCTCCCCGACGCTCGGGTGCGTCTCGGCGATCTCCCGGAGTCGCGGACCGACGACGCGCTCGCCGAGGTCGCGGACCCGCTCGAGGACGCCGTCGCGTTCGAAGACCTCGAACGTCGCGACGCCCGGCGCGCAGGCGAGCGGGTGGCCGGAGTACGTGAGGCCGCCGGCGAACGCCACCGTGTCGAAGTGGGAGGCGATGCGCTGGGAGATCACCACGCCGCCGAGCGGCACGTAGCCCGAGTTCACCCCCTTCGCGAAGGTGATGAGGTCGGGCGTGACGCCGAAGTGGTTCACGGCGAACCACTCGCCGACCCGGCCGAACCCGACCATGACCTCGTCGGCGATGTAGACGATGCCGTACTTGTCGGCCAGCGCCCGGACGCCCTCGAGGTAGCCGGGCGGCGGCACGAGCACGCCGTTGGTGCCGACGATCGTCTCGAGGATGATCGCTGCGACGGTCGACGCGCCCTCGAGCACGATGACCTGCTCGAGGTGCGCGAGCGCGCGCTCGGCCTCCTGCGCCGGGCTCTCGCTGTGGAACGAGGACCGGTACGCGTACGGGCCCATGAAGTGCGCGACGGAGCCGTCGGACGGCTCGTTCGCCCAGCGGCGCGGGTCGCCGGTGAGCGAGATCGCCGTCGCCGTGCCGCCGTGGTAGCTGCGGTACATCGAGAGCACCTTGCGCCGGCCGGTCACCGCGCGGGCCATGCGCACCGCGTACTCGTTCGCGTCGGCCCCGCCGTTCGTGAAGAACACCCGGTCGAGATCGCCGGGAGCGACCTCGGCGATGCGGCGTGCGAGCTCTCCGCGCACGTCGTTCGCCATCGACGGCTGGATGGTCGCCAGGCGGCCGGCCTGCTGCTGGATCGCCGCCACGAGGTCGGGGTGCTGGTGGCCGAGGTTCAGGTTCACGAGCTGCGAGCTGAAGTCGAGGTACGCGTTGCCCGCGTAGTCCCGGAACGTCGCGCCCTCGCCCGAGGCGATCGGCAGCGGGTCGATGAGCGCCTGCGCGCTCCACGAGTGGAACACGTGCGCGCGGTCGTCGGCGCGCACCTGCGCCTCGGCGGCGGCGTCGGGCAGCGGATGCCGCGTGCCCGCGCGGTCGAGGAAGCTCGGCGTCGCGGCATCCGGGGCGGCTGCGGCATCCGTCTGGGGAAGGAGGGTGTCGGTCACGTCGGGTCCTAGTGGTTGCTCGGGAAGCCGAGGTTGATCTGCGATTCGCTCGGCTGGGGCCAGCGCGTGGTCACGACCTTGGAACGCGTGTAGAAGTGCACCGACTCGGGGCCGTAGATGTGGGAGTCGCCGAAGAGGGAGTTCTTCCAGCCGCCGAACGAGTAGGCGCCGATCGGCACGGGGATCGGCACGTTGACGCCGACCATGCCGACCTCGATGTCGAACTCGAACGCGCGGGCCGTGCGGCCGTCGCGCGTGAAGATCGCCGTGCCGTTCGCGAAGCGGTTCGCGTTGATGAGCGCCACCGCCTCGTCGTAGGTCTCGACGCGCACGACCGAGAGCACGGGGCCGAAGATCTCATCCTCGTAGACCTTCATGCCGGGCTTCACGTGGTCCACGAGCGAGACGCCGACGAAGAAGCCGTCGGTGTCGAACTGCTGGGTCGTGCCGTCGACGACGACGGTCGCACCCTCGGCCTCGGCCCCGGCCACGTAGGACGCGACCTTGTCGCGGTGCTCGCGGGTGATGAGCGGGCCCATCTCGGATGCCGCGTCGGTGCCGTCGCCGATGACGAGGCCGTGCATGCGCGAGCGCACCTTCTCGACGAGCTCGTCGGCCACGTCGCCCACGGCGACGAGCACGGAGACGGCCATGCACCGCTCGCCGGCGGAGCCGTACGCGGCGGAGATCGCGGCGTCGGCCGCGCCGTCGAGGTCGGCGTCGGGCATGACGACCATGTGGTTCTTGGCGCCGCCGAGGGCCTGGACCCGCTTGCCGTTCTGCGAGGCTCGCTCGTAGATGGACTTCGCGATGGGCGTCGAGCCGACGAAGGACACGGCGCGCACGTCGGGCGACTCGAGGATCGCGTCGACCGCGACCTTGTCACCGTGCACGACGTTGAGCACGCCGTCGGGCAGACCGGCCTCCTGGAAGAGCTTCGCGAGGAACACCGCGGCGCTCGGGTCCTTCTCGGACGGCTTCAGCACGACCGTGTTGCCGCACGCGATCGCCGAGGCGACCATCCAGAGCGGCACCATGACGGGGAAGTTGAAGGGCGTGATGGCACCGACGACGCCGACGGGCTGCTTGGCCGAGTGCACGTCGACTCCGCGCGCGACCTGCTCGGAGTGCTCGCCCTTCAGCAGGTGCACGAGGCCGGCGGCGAACTCCACGTTCTCGATGCCGCGCGAGATCTCGCCCGCGGCATCCGAGAGCACCTTGCCGTGCTCGCTCGTGACGATCGCCGCGAGCTCGGGCGTGCGCTCGACGAGCAGCTGGCGAAGCCGGAAGAACACGTCGGCGCGCTTGACGAGGCCGGTCGCACGCCAGCCGGGCAGCGCCGCCTTCGCCGTGGCGATGGCCCGCTCGACCTCGGTCGTCGACGCGAACGCGACCTCGTGCTGCTGCTGGCCCGTCGCCGGGTTGAAGACGGGGCCGGTGCGGTCGGCGTCGGCGGTCTCGACGCCGCCGATGACGTGACGGATGAGGCTCATGCTGTTCCTTCGTGACTGGGTGGTGACGGATGCCGCGCGCCGACGCTGTTGCTCGGACACTTCGCCCGATCGTCGATTAGGCTTGCGACTCCAAGCTTTTCAGAGGGTGCGAGGGCTCACCGATGGCAGAACGTCGCGAAGACGTGGCGAACCAGACGGATCGTATGGCCGCGGTCGCCGCCGACGACGGACTGCCGACCGTGCGCGAGATCCTCTCGCTCGATGCGGTGGTCGCCGGAGTGCCGGAGGTGCTCGCGAGCGATGAGGCGCTCGACGCGCACGTTCGCTGGGTGCACGTGTCCGACAGCTCCGGCGTCGCCCGCCTGCTCGAGGGCGGCGAGCTCCTGCTGTCCACCGGCTCGGGATGGCCGGCCGAGCCCGCCGACCTCGACGCGTTCATCGGCGGCCTCGTCGACGCGGGCCTCGCAGGCCTCGTGCTCGAGCTCGGCGTGCACTACCACTACCTGCCGGCGGTGGTCGAGCGGGCGGCCCGCGAGCGCGGTCTCGCCCTCGTGGTCCTGCACCGCGAGGTGAAGTTCGTCGTGCTCACCGAGGCCGTGCACAGCCGCATCATCTCGGAGCAGACGGCTGCCCTCCGGGCCCGTGACGAGGTGCGCGAGCGGTTCACCGCGCTCAGCCTGCGCGGCTCGCCCGCCGACTTCATTGTGCAGCAGCTCGCCCAGACGCTCGGATCGGCCGTGGTGCTCGAGAACCTCGCCCACGAGGTCGTGGCCGCCGAGGCGCCGCCCGCCGATGAGGCGGAGCTCCTCGCGAACTGGGAGGCGCGCTCGCGGGCGGAGCACCGCCGGCACCTGGCGGCGCGGCAGGGCGGGATGCCCGGCGGGTCGAGCCCGGCGGCGTCCGCGTCCTCTCCCGACGAGTGGCTCATCGTGCCGGTCGAGGCTCGCGGCACGCGGTGGGGGCATCTCATCGCGATGCCCGGCCCGGCGCATCCGGCCGGGCGGACGAGCGTGCTCGAGCAGGGCGCGATCGCGCTCGCCCTGGGCCGCCTCGCCGACGGCGAGGCCGACGAGTGGACGAGGATCGGCCGCCAGCGCCTCGTCGACGGGCTGGTGTCCGGCCGCTTCGCGGGGCTCGACGGCGCCGAGGCGCGGGTGCGGGCATTCGGACTGCCGCTCGAGGGTGCGACGCTCTACGGCATCGTCGTCACGGGCGCGTCGATCGCGCCGGGAGCAGCGGATGCCGCGGCCCGCGCGCTCGCCGGGCGGGCGATCGACGGCGCCGCCGACGCGGCGGGCGGGCCGACGGGTGCCCGCATCGTCCTGCTCTCCGCGCCGAAGGCGCTGGGCGACGCCCAGGCGGCCGAGTTCGCCTCCGCGCTCGTGGGCGGCGACGCGGGATCCCTCGACCGGCTCGTGCTCTCCGTCGGCGCCCCGGCCGGCGGCCTCGAGGGCCTGCTGGCTTCGGTCCAGGAGGCGACGGACCTGGCTCGGAGCGCGCGCCCCCGCGGGGTGCGCGGCGTGCTCGTGCGGCGTGCGGAGGATCGCCCGCTCATGCGCCTCGTGACCTCGCTGCGCGACGACCATCGCCTGCTCAGGCACAGCGAGCGGATGCTCGCGCCGCTTATCGAGTACGACCTCGCCCGCGACGGCGACCTGCTGACCGTCCTCGGCGCGATGCTCGCCCATCCGGGCAACCGCACGGCGGCCGCGGCGGCCTCGCATCTCTCGCGTTCGGTCTTCTACCAACGGCTGGCGCTGATCGGGGACCTGCTGGGCTACGACCTCGACGACGGCGAGGTGCTGACCGGGCTGCACCTGGCGCTCCTCGTGCGGCGGAGCGCCGCCCGATGAGCGCCCGCGCGCGACATCCGAGGAATTCTTACTTGCTATTGACAAGTTCACTTGCAAAGAGCAAGCTTGGCCTCACCGAAGCGATCCACTGACGATTTCTTGGAGGAGATCATGACCGCGACCAGCATCTTCGTGAACCTGCCCACGAGCGACCTCGATCGTTCGAAGGCGTTCTACGAGGGCCTCGGGTTCACCATCAACCCCATGTTCACCGACGAGAACGCGGCCTGCGTCGTGCTCGACGAGAACATCTACTTCATGGTGCTCACGCGCGAGTACCTCGGCACGTTCACCGACAAGCAGATCATCGACCCGAAGACGCACGCGCAGACGAGCATCGCCTTCACCCGCGACTCGCGGGACGAGGTCGATGCGGTGCTCGCCAAGGGGCTCGCGGCCGGCGGCAGCGAGCCGCGTGAGGCGCAGGACCACGGCTTCATGTACTCTCGCGACCTCGAGGACCCCGACGGCAACATCCTCGGCTTCCTCTACATGGAGCCGACCGCCGCAGAGCAGGGCCCCGACGCCTACCTCGCCGAGCAGGGCGCCGGCCAGGCCACGGCCTGACCCCGGCACGACTCGTGGCGACACGCGCGGCGCGCGGGTACGGGCAGTACAGCGGTACCGCCCGTGCCCTCGAGCGCGTCGGCGACCGGTGGGCGCTGCTCATCGTGCGCGACCTGCTCATCGGTCCGCGCCGGTACGGCGACCTCAAGGCCTCCCTGCCGAGGATCCCGACGAACATCCTCAGCGATCGCCTGAAGGAGCTGCAGGAGGCCGGGGTGCTCCGCCGCGTGCCGACCGTGCGCGGCGGCTACGAGCTGACGGCGCTCGGACATGCGCTCGAGCCCGCCGTCATGGCGCTCGAGCGATGGGGCTGGTCGGTGCTCGGCGAGCCGGGCGAGGGCGACGGGGTCGGAGCCGATGCGCTCGCGATGTCGCTGCGCGCCGCATTCCGAGCGGATGCCGCGGCCGCCCTGCCTCCCACGGAGTACGTGCTGCACGTCGGCGACGTCTCCGTGTCGGCCATCGTCGTGGCCGGAACGCTCGACATCGTCGCGGTCGGGCCGGGCGCACTGCCCTCGCCGCGGCGCCGGTCGGCATTCGAGCCGGTGGCGAGCGCCGTGCTCGAGCTCGAGGTGACGCCGTCGGAACTGCGCGACCTGATGTCGGCCGGGTCGGAGGGCTCGGATGCCGCGACGGCTCGGTTCACCGGAGACGACGAACTGCTCGGGCGTTTCACGAGCACGTTCCGCATCGACCCGATCGAGCCGACCGCCGGCCGTGACGGCCTGGCAGCGGCCTCCTGATCAGACCGGCTGCAGGGCCTCGTGCTCGCCCTCGGGCAGTGCCACGGTGATGGCATCGCCGGGGCTCACGGTTCCGTCGGCCAGCACGACCGCCATGACGCCCGCGAGCCGGACGATCTCGCCGTCGTCGCCGCGCGCCACGAGTCGCCGCATGAGGCCGTGGCCGAGCTGGTCGATCTGGACGCAGGGGTTGCGCAGGCCCGTGATCTCGATCTCCGCCCCATCGCCGAAGCGCACCCGCGTGCCCCGGGGAAGGCCGAGCAGGTCGATCCCGCGCGTGAGCACGTTCTCGCCGAGCGCGCCCGGCACGACCTCGAAGCCGTCCTGTGCCAACTCGTCGAGCAGCTCGGCGTGGATGAGGTGCACCTGGCGCAGGTTGGGCGTCGACGGGTCGCGCCGCACGCGCGAGCGGTGCTGCACCGTGCGACCGGCATGGGCGTCCCCCTCGACCCCGAGCCCGGTGACGAGGGTGATCTCGTCGCGGGTCGGCTTGCTGAACCGGTGCGCGTCGTCGCGCGAGACCGACGCGACGCGGGCATGGTCGGGGATCAGCTCGTGGAGGGTGGCCATGGTTCGAGCGTAGGTCACACCTCCGACGCGGGTATCGACCCGAGGGGCATGCCCTGGTCGAGCTCCGCCGGCCGCCGGCCGGCAGCGTTATCGAAGCGAGACGCAGGAGTCCTGTCCAGCGGGGTTGCGGCTGGATATCGTTTCCCTGCGGTTCCCCCCGCACTGCTCAGCCGGAGGAGAACCCATGTCACGAACCCGCCGCTTCGCGTCGATCCCTGCCGCCCTCGGGCTGGGCACGCTGGCGCTGCTCGGCCTCGCCGGATGCACCCTCGGGGAAGCGAAGGCGATCGAATCGTCGGCGACCGCGTCCTCGTCGCCGCCACCATCCGAGTCGACCCCGCCGACGCCGACGCCATCGTCGACACCGAAGTCGTCCGAGGTGCCGGAGCCCGAGCCCGAGCCGGTCGCTTCGGATCCCGCCGACGTCGCGACCTGGGAGGTCTCGGCCACCGGCATCGGTCCGATCACGCGCGGCGCGGCCTACCCCGGGTCGATCGAGCCCTTGACGTCGTTCACGGTGGAGGAGTACTGCCCGGGGGTCGTCGGGGTCTCCAGGGATGCGACGGTCGGCGTCGCGCTGCAGCTGTCGAACGACGGCACCGAGATCGGGACGATCTGGGTCAACGGACGCGCCGGTGAGGGTGGATCGATCCCGATCTCGCCCTCCACGGCCGAGGGGATCACCCTCGGATCCTCGGCCGATGAGCTCGCGGCGGCGTACCCCGACCTCCAACAGGTCGGACAGATGAGTGCCGACACCTTCGGCTACGCCGTCGGGGACGACGCCACAGGGTGGATCGACTTCATCGTCGACGGTGACGTCGTGACGGCGATGGGCTCGTCGGAGGTGCCGCGCGCGCCCAAGGAGCTGTGCGGTTGACCCCCGCAGCCGAACCTCGCCGCGTGATCGACTGCCGCGAGGCGACACATCCCAGCGGCGCGTCACCCGAACCTCGAAGGAGAGCGATGGCACGCACTCGAGCATCCGTCCCAGGGCTGGTCGCGGTTGCGCTCACCGCGCTCCTGCTCACCTCGTGCTCGTCGCCCTCCGCGCAGGGTGCAGATGCCTCGACACCCGCTTCGGCGAGCCCGAGCCCGAGCCCGACGCCGACGCCGACGCCGACGTCGACGTCGACGTCCGAGCCAACCCCCACCGCGACGCCCGAACCGGCGCCGGCTCCTGACGCGTCCGCCCCGTTCGATGCCTCCGACATCTCCACCTGGACGATCTCGCGCGCGGGCATCGGGCCGATCGAGCGCGGGGCGGCCTACCCCGAGGTCCTCGGTGCCGCGCCCGGGTACGAGAAGGTCGACTGGTGCAGTGGCGTGGTGCGCCTGGAGCAGTCCGGCTCGGCGACGCTCGTGCTCCACCTGTCGGGAGACGGGCTGACGGTCGAGACGATCACCGTCTCCGGGCAGGACGTCGCGGGTCCGATGACGCCCGAGGGCATCGGCCTCGGCTCGTCCACGGAGGAACTTCTCGCGGCCCACACCGACCTCTCGCTCTCGAGCCGGCCCACCCCCGAGACATGGACCTACGCGACGCCGGTCGAGGACGCGGCGAACGTGAGCTTCCGGACGTTCGAGGACGAGGTCAGGGTCATCGGCGTCGGCGCCGGCATCCCGAAGGAGCCCTGCGCCTGACCTGCCGGCGCTGAAGGCGAGCGAGTCCTACGGCGCGACGAAGACCTTGCGCAGCGTCTCGCGCACGGTCCAGACGGTCTCCATGCCGGCGTCGAGGCGCACGATCGATCCCGGCCGGAGGACGATCGACTCGAGGGCGGGTCGCTCGAACTCGACGGTCGCATCGCCCGCGAGCACCACGAAGACCTCGTCGGCCTCGACGTCGCGCATGGCGCCTGGCGTCATCTCCCAGACGCCGATCTCGCGAGCGCTGCCGACCGGGTCGACGTCGTCCGCCCCCGGTCCACGTGCGTCGAGCACGACGTACCCCGTCGTCGGCGACCCGGCCACGACCTGGTCGGCAGGCACCGGCTCGTGCTCGAGCGCGAGGCTCGCGGCATCCGTCACCGCACCGGCGAGGAGCCGGGTGGGGTCGGCGGAGGCCGTCACGAGTCGAATCCGAGCCCGAGCGCGTCGAGCGTCTTCAGCAGCAGGTTGCGGCGGCCGCCGTTGTGGTCGGCCCGATCGAGCGACCACCTGGTGGCGTTGATGCCGATCGCGGCGGCGGGCTCGGGAGGGAAGGGCAGCGGGCGCTTGCGCACCATCTCGAGCTGGGTGCGCTCGTTGTCGCGCCGTTCGAGGAGGTCGAGCATGACCTCGGCGGCGAACCTCGTCGACCCGACGCCGAGTCCGGTGAAGCCCGCGGCGTAGGCGACGCGATGATCGCGCGCGGTGCCGAAGAAGGCCGTGAACTGGGTGCTGGTGTCGATCGCGCCGGCCCACTGGTGGCTGAACTGCAGGCCCTCGAGCTGCGGGAACGTCGTGAAGAAGTGGCTCGCGAGCTTCGCCCACGTCTCCGGGCGTCGCTCGTACCCGGAGCGCACGCGTCGCCCGTAGTGGTAGATCGCGTCGTAGCCGCCGAACAGGATGCGGTTGTCCTTGGAGAGCCGGTAGTAGTGGAACTGGTTCGCCATGTCGCCGATGCCCTGGCGATCGCGCCATCCGATGCTGTCCAACTGCTGCTCGGTGAGCGGCTCGGTCATGAGCACGTAGTCGTACACGGGCACGGTCATGAGCCGGTTGCGCTTCAGCAGCGACGGGAAGACGTTCGTGCCGAGCACCGCGTGCGCAGCCTCGACCCGGCCGCCCTCGGTGATGACGCTGACCGCGCCCGTCGACCCCGGGGTGTCGATGCGCTTCACGGGGGAGTGCTCGAAGATCTCGACGCCGAGCTCCTCCGCGACGCGCGCGAGCTCCGACGCGAGCCGGGCCGGGTGCAGCATGCCGTTCGTGCGCTTCTCCCACACGCCGGCGAGGTAGGTGGGGGAGGCGACGGATGCCTGCACCTCCCGCTCGTCGAGGAACACGACGCTGTCGTCGCCCTCGGCCACCGCATCGGCGTGCATCTCGCGCAGCCACTCGACCTGGTGCTCCTCGATCGCGGGCGCCAGGGCGCCGGTGCGCTCGAAGTGGAAGTCCATGCCGAGCTCGGCCTCCGACGCCTCGATCGCATCGAGGTTCCCGAGGCCCAGACGGTTCAGCAGGGGCAGGTCATCGGGCCAGCGGGCCATGCCGTTCTCGTGGCCGTGCGTCAGGCTCGCCTCGCAGAAGCCGCCGTTGCGACCGGATGCCGCCCAGCCGACGGACTTCGCCTCGACGAGCACGACGTGTGCGCCGGGGTTGCGGCGCTTGGCGAGCACCGCGGTCCAGAGGCCCGTGTAGCCGCCGCCGACGACGACCAGGTCGGCGACCTTCGCGCCCATCAGCTTGGGGCGGCCGCCGACGGCGCCCTCCGGTAGGTCCTCGAGCCAGAACACCGCCTGCGCGGTCGGCTTCAGTGCATGTTCGACAACGGATGCCGGGGGCCGGCGTCGTTCGAATACGGTCGTTCCCACGGGGATCACTCCAAGGCGGTCGGGCTGGACTCCATCCTCCCGTGCCGCCGTCGGCGCCGCTACGGGCGCCGTGTCGCGACATCCGCCCGCCACCGGACAGGATGCCCGGATCCGGCCGGTCTCCACCCCGATGCGGGCCCGGCGCGGGTCAGGCGTGCGGCGCGTGCGCCTCGAGGAATGCGAAGACCTCGGTCTGGTCGACGCCCGGGAACGTGCCCGTGGGCAGCGCCGCGAGCAGCGAGGTCGGGGTCCGCGCGGCCGGCCACGAGGCATCCGCCCACCGCTCGGCGAGGCCGGCGGGCGCCTGGCAGCACGCGGGGTCGGGGCAGCGTGACACCGCACGATGGGGTGTCTCCCGTCCGCGGAACCACTTCACGTGCTCGAACGGCACGCCGACCGACACCGAGTACTCGCCCTCCTTCGCCTTCTCGATGCGCGAGGTGCACCAGAACGTGCCCGAGGGCGTGTCGGTGTACTGGTACCAGGGGCTGAAGCGGTCCTCGACGTCGAAGACGGTGCGGGCGGTCCAGTTGCGGCACATCGTGGTGCCCTCGATGGCCCCGAGGGCGTCGCTCGGGAAGCGCACCCGGTCGTTCTCGTAGGCCTTGATGATCGTGCCCGACTCGTGCACCTTCGTGAAGTGCACGGGGATGCCGAGCCTGGCCGTCGCGAGGTTCGTGAATCGGTGCGCCGCCGTCTCGTACGACACCGCGAAGTGGTCGCGCAGCTCCTCCATCGAGATGCGGCGCAGGTTCTTCGCCTCCGTGAGGAAACGGACGGCCGCCTGCTCGGGGAGCAGGATCGCGGCGGTGAGGTAGTTCGTCTCGATCCGCTGGCGAAGGAACTCGTCGTAGCCGTGCGGCTCGACGTGGCCGAGCAGGTGGCTCGCCAGTGCCTGGAGGATGGGGGAGCGCGAATCCCGCGAGGGCGACTGCTCGGTGGGCAGGTAGATGCGGCCGTTGCGCTTGTCGGTCACCGACCTCGTCGAGTGCGGCAAGTCGCCCACGTAGTGCAGCGAGTAGCCGAGGTGGCTCGCCATGTCGGCGACGAGCTGGTGGGAGACGGGCCCGCCGGTGTGCCCGACGGCTTCGAGCAGCTCGGCGGCCTTGGCCTCGAGCTCGGGGTAGAAGTTGTCGCGCGAGCGCATCTCGGCGCGCAGCACGGCGTTCGCGCGCCGCGCCTCCTCGGGGGTCGCGGCGCGCTCGCGGTGCAGGCGGTCGATCTCGTTGTGCAGCGCGAGGATGGTCGCGAGCGTCTGGTCGTTCATGCCCTTGGCCACGCGGAACGGCTCGAGCCCGAGCGCGGCGAACACGGGCCCGCGCTGGGCGCGCTCGACGGCGATCTCGAGGGCCGCGCGCTCGGACGGGGCATCCGGCTTCAGCAGTTCCTCGACCGAGGTGCCGAGGGCCCCGGCGATCGTGCGCAGCATGGAGAGTCGCGGTTCGCGCTTGCCGTTCTCGATGGCGCTCACCTGCGAGGGCGCGCGGTCGATCGCGGCAGCCAGCTCGCCGAGGGTCATCGACCGAGCGGTGCGGTGTTCGCGGATGCGCCGGCCGAGGGTCAGGGCGTCGACCTCGCCGGTCGGGGCGCCGTCGGCCTCGGCGGCATCGACCGGGGCGGGCCGGCCGGGACGCTCGACGCGCCCCGCGCCGACGGCCGGGCCTGCGGAACGCGAGGCGGCCTGGATCGGTGCGCGGGGAGTGCGATCGGCGATGATCATCTTTCGATGGTCACACGCGCAGGCGCCCTCCGCAAACGGAACAATGAAGGAAATTCCGCACGCAACCCCGATCGAGGCGGGAATGCGCCGCGAATCGACCCCGTGCCGTGCGAAGAACCAGCCCCGTTCCGCGGGGCGCGGACGCGAATGGTCGCGTCGGGTGCTGGGTGGCGACCATCCGCGTCCGAGCGGCAGGAGCCGCTGGCTGTGGAGAACGTGTCGACCTTCCACATTCGCCATCGGCTGGGGGCAGCGTCGCATCCGATCATCGAGGGTCGACGGATGCGACCACCGAACCCGATCCCGTCCGACCTCCGCACCCGCCCGTTCCACGTGGCCACCGCGCTCGACGCCGGTGTCTCCCGCCGCCGTCTGCGTCATGGCGATCTCGCGACGCCCTTCCACGCCGTGCGTTCCGTCGGCTCGGTTGAGAGCGTGCAGGAGCGCGCTGTCGCGTACGCGGTCAGGATGGCGCCCGATCACGTGTTCTCCCACGCGACGGCGGCGATGCTGCACGGCATCCCGCTGCCACTCCAGGTCGAGCGCGACTCGCGCGTTCACGTCAGCGCACTGGGATGGGGGCGCGCCCCGCGGGGTCGTGGTGTCGCGGGACACTCCACGGGCGTCGAGACCGTCATCCGCGTGGTCCACGGGGTTCGCGCGATGGGTCCCGCCGACACGTGGTGCTCGCTGGCGGGAGTGCTCGACATCGACGACCTCATCGCGGCGGGCGATCGCCTCATCGGGTTGCCCCGACCGCTCGCCACGCTCGATGAGATCGATGCGGCGATCGTGAGGCATGGCCGCCGCACCGGGTCGGCGCGCCTCGCCAGGGCCCGCGTCGAGCTGAGGGCGAACTCGTACTCTCGACGGGAGAGCCTGGCCAGGCTCACCCTGGTGCGAGCGGGCCTGCCCGAACCCGAACCGAACGCGCAGATACGGCTGCGCTCCGGGGGCTGCACGAAGGGCGACCTCGTCTATCGCCGTCATCGCGTGCTCGTCGAGTACGACGGCGATCACCACCGTTCCGACGACCGGCAGTGGGCGACGGATGTCTCGCGGCTCAACGACCTCGTCGCCGACGGGTGGATCGTCATCCGGGTGACGAAGCGGACCCCGCCCGCCGAGCTCGTCGCCCGGGTCGCTCGCGCCCTCGAGGATCGCGGGCGGCGATGAGGGGTGCTGGGCGGGGCGGGGCGGGGCGTCGGGCGGGATGTCGGGGCGCCGCTTGCGACATGCGGACTCCTGCGGACGCGAATGGTCGCGTCGCGGTGTCGAACTGGCGTTGTGTGGCGACTCCTGCGGACGCGAATGGTCGCGTCGCTCGTCGGACGGCGACCATTCGCGTCCGCGGTTGGGCGGTGGAGTTGCGCTGGCGGGCGGCGGGCGGCCGGGTGGCGGGTCACCCTGCGCCGGCAGCTCGGATCGCTACGCGTCGACGCCGTCTCGCTCGCGACCCAGCATCTCGAGGTAGTGGGTGTTCGTCATGACGCCCAGCACGTTGCCGAACGGATCGATGACGGAGGCGGTCACGAAGCCGGGTCCATGCTCGGTGATCGGCAGGAGCGGCGTCGCGCCGAGCTCGATCAGTCGGTCCAGCGAGCCCTCCAGGTCGTCGGTGTGCCAGTGGATGATCGTCCCGCCGGCGTCCGTCGAAAGGCCCGCCGGGCTGTAGCGGCGGTCGATGAAGCCGAGCTCCTGCTGGTGGTCGCCGATGCGGAACTCGACGTATCCGGCGTTGCCGTCGGGGTTGGCACGCGTGAAGTAGGGCTCGAAGCCGAGCACCTTCGCGTACCAGGCGGCGGCCGCCGCCGGGTCGTCGACGTAGCAGTTCACGGTGGCGATGCCTCGCAGCATTGTGGTCTCCTTCGCTCTGGGCCGGCCTGCGCCGACCTGATGCATCCATCCTGCGCCTCTGAAGTGCTCACCTTCTGACTACTTTTTCGGCGAGAATGGGACCATGCGCGCAGACCGGCTCGTGGCCGCCCTCCTCCTCATGCAGGCGCGGGGGCGCGTGACCGCGCGCGAGCTCGCGGAGGAGCTCGAGATCTCCGTCGCGACGGCGAGGCGCGACCTCGAGGCGCTCTCCGCCGCGGGCATCCCGGTCTATCCGCAGCCCGGCCGCGGAGGCGGTTGGCAGCTGCTCGGCGAGGGCCGCACCGACCTGAGCGGGTTCACGGCGTCGGAGGCGCGGGCCCTCTTCCTGACGCTCGGCCCGCGAGCGGGCGAGAGCGAGGCCACCCGGTCCGCCCTCCGCAAGGTGATGCGTGCGTTGCCCGCGACCTTCCGCGCCGACGCCGAGGCCGCGTCCGACTCGGTCGTCGTCGAGGCGGGCGGCTGGGGAGCTTCCGCCGTGCGCCCGCGCGAGGTCGGGACGTTGCAGACGGCGGTGCTCGAGCGACGGGCCGTGCGGTTCGACTACGCGGCCTGGGGGCGGCCGGTGCGCTCGCGCACGGTGCATCCGCTCGGCCTCGTCGACAAGGGCGGCACCTGGTACCTCCTCGCACGCCCGGCGGATGCCGCGAGCCCGGCGGATGCCACGGCCCCGGCGAATGCCGAGAACCCGGCGGATGCCGCGAGCCCGGCGGATGCCGCGGTGCAGCCTCCCGCGGCATCCGACACCGCCATGCGCAGTTACCGCCTCGACCGCATCTCGGACGTCGCCATGCTCGACGAGCGCTTCGCGCCGCCCGTGGCGTTCGACCTGGAGGCGGCGTGGGCGAGGGTCAGCGGCGAAGTGGAGCGAGCGCGGGCGCAGGCGAGCGCCATGGTGCGCGTGGCGCCCGGCGTGCTCGACGAGTTCCGCGGGTGGGTCGGGGGCACCGAGCTCGTCACCGAGACGACGCCGGATGCCTCGGGCCGGGTGCTCGTGCGCGTCGCCGCCCCGAGCGACGAGGCGCTCGCGCGTCGGCTCGCGTCGTGGGTCGACGACGTGGAGGTCGTGGAGCCGACGGCGGTGCGCGACCGGCTCGCCGCGTTCGGCGCCCGCCTCGTCGCGACCTACGCGGTCGGAGTCGTGCTGAGCAGTTCGTCGACGCCCACGACCTCGGCGTAGCTGCCGTCGAGGGCGGCCATGAATGCCGCGTGCACCTGCGCCGCGGGCACGACCGCGTCGCCGAAGGCGAGGTCGGGTGCGGCGCAGGCGTCGTGCGCGACCGTCACGGAGTATCCGGCATCGGCCGCGGCGCGCACGGTGGCGTCGACGCACATGCTCGACATCATGCCGACGACGACCACGCCGTCCACGTCGGCGCCAGCCTGGCGGAGGCGCGCGTCGAGGTCGGTGCCGAGGAACGAGTTCGGCTTCGCCTTCACCACGACGGGCTCGCCCTCGACGGGCGCGACGAGCGGGTGGATCTCGACGCCGTGCGTGCCCGGCGCGAAGAACGCGGCATCCGGGGCATCCCACACGTGCTGCACGTGCACGACCGGCTGACCCGCCTCGCGGTGCGAGGCGAGCAGGCGAGCGGCGTTCGCGGCGGCTGCATCGGGACCGACGAGCGGGTTCGCGCCGCCCTCGAAGTAGTCGTTCTGGATGTCGATGATGAGCAGGGTGCGGGTCATCCGAGCCACGCTAGCCCAGGCGCCTGACACCTCCTCGGGCGTCGGGCGCCTGGGCCTGCTCCGCTCAGGCGAAGTCGAAGACGGGCGGGAAGACGAGCAGCAGGATCACGGCCCAGGCCAGGTACACCGGCAGGTAGCCGGTCTGCCAACGCTCGAGCGCGGCGAAGCCCGTGCGTCGCCTGAGGAACCCGACCTGCAGCCTGGTCGCCCAGGCGAGGTTCACGAGCAGGATCAGGTTGAGCCCGAGCGAGGCGGTCTTGTTCGCGCTGAACCCGAACTCGCCCGTGCGCGCGATCATCGCGACGAGCACGATCAGGTCGACGACGAGGGCCGCGGCGAGCATGACGAGCAGCAGCCGGTCGAACCATCCGGGCGGCAGCAGCGGGTCGCGCGCCGAGAGCGAGTAGACCAGGAGCGCCACCACGACCACGAGCACGAGGTCGAACGCGATGAGGAGGTCGCGGTCGGCGTCGACGATGTTCCACTGCACGATCGCGGCGATGATGAGCGCGAGCATCATGAGCGTGAACAGCGGCGTGAACACCTTGGTGAGCACGGGGGCGATGTTCTCGATGACACGCTGCTTGGCGCCGACGAGCCACGCGGCCACGAGCACGGCGCCGGCCGCGCCGCAGGGCAGCACCCACTCGCCCACGAACGGCGTCACGTCGACGCCGATCGAGGAGAAGACGCCGATCGTGAGTCCGCTGAGGGCGCCCCCCACGAGTGCGATGAGCACGTAGTAGACGAGCCACTCGCCACTGAACCGGATGAAGTCCATTCGTGCGGTGTTGCTCCGCCACGCCCCGCCCGTGTCGACGATGCCGCCGACGAGCCACAGCGCGACGACGGAGCCGATGGCCGCGAGCACCGCCGTCGCGGAGCTCACGCCCGCATCGGCGCCGCCCGGGTCCGCGCTCGCGAACGGGTACAGGTTCAGCGCGAGACCGGCCACCAGGAATGCGACCGCCGCACCGATGAGCATCCCCACCGGGGGGCGCCTGCGCCAGGCGAACCAGGCGGCGAGGAACGGCAGCACGATCACGGCGGCGTTGAGCACGACCGCCGAAGGGTCGCCGGCCAGGAGGTCGACCGTCTTCACCGCGAGGCCGGCGCCGACGCCGAGGAGCAGGGCCACGGCGAGCCCGTTCGCACGTCGGTGGAACGGCAGGCGCGCGCCCGCGGCATCCGCTGCCCGACCCTCCTCCGGCCCATCGAGCACGAGCTGCTTCCAGAGCCGCTCGGAGTGCTCGCGGGCGTACTCGCGGGAGAGGTCGCTGCTGCTGCCGAGCCGCTTCACGGCGATGAGGAAGGCCTCGTCGCGGGTGAGCCCGGCCCGGACGAACTCGTCGACGCGATCGAGCAGGTGGCCCTCGAGCTCGTCGAGGTCGGCGCCCGTGAGCGACTCGTGCCGCTGCATCCACCGACGCCACGACGCGACGAGGGCGTCGAGTTCGTCGCCCTCGGCCGGCGCGTGCCCGGTGTTCGGGTCGCCGTGCGTCTCGGGGCTCATGCCAGGCCCCCCAGCGCCGCGCGGAAGCGAGGGCCGCCGTCGTCGGGCCAGACCTTGCCGAGGACGTCGCCGACGACCGACCACTGCCGCCGCTGCTCGACGAGCACCGCCGCCCCCTGTTCGCTCAGTCGGTAGTGCTTGCGCGGCCGGCCGGTGTCGGACTGCCGCCACTCGGAGTGCACGTGGCCGAGTCGTTCGAGGCGGTGGAGGAGCGGGTAGAGCATGCCGTCGCTCCATTCGAGTTCGCCGTCCGAGAGCACCGAGACGCGGTGCAGGATCGCGTACCCGTAGGACTCGCCCTCGGCGAGGATGCCGAGCACGACCGGCGTCGCGGCTGCGGCGACGAGGTCTTTTCCGATGCGCATGTGGTTCTCCATACCTAGTGCTGTCACATACATAGTGCTGCAAGGTACATAGAACTGCAAGGTGACAAGGCCGGTCGGATACCGCAGCCGCAGGTTCGTGCCCGGAACGCCTCGACGGATCGGGGTTGTTCCGCGCGCCGGAACTTCTGCGAAAGTTCACCCCTCGAATCGTGGTCCGCCGGGTGTGGGCGGCGCGCAGAGTGGATGCAGACACCCCGGACGGCACGAGGCAGGCGCCGAACGGAGCACCACGAGACATCCGCCGCAGCCGAGGCCAGACCCCGGATGCGCACCACCGAAGGAGCACGACGATGAGCACCATCCGCCCCGGCGACCAGACCCAGACCGCAGCCGAGCTTCAGCTCGAGTGGGACGCGAACCCGCGCTGGGAGGGTGTCAGCCGCGACTACACCGCCGAGGACGTCGTCGCCCTCCGCGGCCCGGTGCGCGAGGAGCGCACGCTCGCCAAGCGCGGCGCCGAGCGCCTGTGGGAGGACATCCAGCGCAACACCGGCACCGCCTTCGCGCCCCAGGAGGACCCGCAGTGGTCGGCCGCCCTCGGCGCCCTCACCGGCAACCAGGCCGTGCAGCAGGTTCGCGCCGGCCTCAAGGCCATCTACCTCTCGGGCTGGCAGGTCGCCGCCGACGCGAACCTCAGCGGCCAGACCTACCCCGACCAGTCGCTCTACCCCGCGAACTCGGTCCCGGCGGTCGTCCGCCGCATCAACAACGCGCTGCTGCGCACCGGCCAGATCGAGCAGGGCAGCGAGGCGCAGACCGGCATCACCGACTGGATGGCCCCGATCGTCGCCGACGCCGAGGCCGGCTTCGGCGGCCCGCTCAACGCCTACGAGCTCATGCACCAGATGATCGAGGCCGGAGCCGCGGGCGTGCACTGGGAGGACCAGCTCGCGAGCGAGAAGAAGTGCGGTCACATGGGCGGCAAGGTGCTGATCCCGACCTCGCAGCACATCCGCACGATCAACGCGGCCCGGCTGGCGGCGGATGTCGCCGGCGTGCCGTCGATCATCATCGCCCGCACCGACGCACTCGCCGCGACCCTGCTCACGAGCGACCATGACGAGCGCGACAAGCCGTTCGTCACCGGTGAGCGCACCGCCGAGGGCTTCTACGAGGTGCAGAACGGCATCGAGCCGGTCATCGCCCGCGGCCTGGCCTACGCCGAGTACGCCGACCTGCTCTGGGTCGAGTCGGCCGAGCCCGACCTCGACCTCGCGCGCCGCTTCGCGGAGGCCGTGCACGCGAAGTTCCCCGGCAAGCGACTGAGCTACAACTGCTCGCCCTCGTTCAACTGGAAGCGCCACCTCGACGACGACCAGATCGCGACCTTCCAGCGCGAGCTCGCATCGATGGGCTACGCCTTCCAGTTCATCACGCTCGCCGGCTTCCACTCCCTGAACCACGGCATGTTCACGCTCGCGAAGGACTACTCCGAGCGGCACATGTCGGCCTACGTCGAGCTCCAGGAGGCGGAATTCGCCTCGGAGTCCGCCGGCTACACCGCCACGCGCCACCAGCGCGAGGTGGGCACCGGCTACTTCGACCGGATCGCCACGGCGCTGAACCCCACCAGCGCCACGCTCGCCCTCGTCGGATCGACCGAGGAAGACCAGTTCGCTCACTGACCACGGCCCCGGCCGGACAGGAGACACCATCATGAACACCACTCCGAGCATGACCCTCGAACGTCAGCGAGCGGATGCCGCATCCGCTCGTCGCCCCGAACCGAAGCCGGCCACCGGCAGCTTCCAGACCGTCGAACCGCGACTCGAGATCGCGCCGGCCGGCGCGACCGGCGGCGAGCTCGTCGACCGCTACGGCGAGATCCTGACCCCTGCGGCGCTCGAGTTCCTCGCCGCGCTGCACGACCGGTTCGCCGGCACCCGGCACGAACTGCTCGCCGAGCGCCTCCAGACCCGCGTCGACGCGGCGAACGGCCGCGACCCCCGCTTCATGCCCGAGACGGCATGGATCCGCGACGATGCGTCCTGGCGCGTCGCCGGCCCGGGCCCCGGCCTCGAGGACCGCCGTGTCGAGATCACCGGTCCGACCGACCGCAAGATGGCGATCAACGCGCTGAACTCGGGCGCGAAGGTCTGGCTGGCCGACCAGGAGGACGCCACGAGTCCGACCTGGGCGAACGTGGTCGAGGGGCAGCTGACGCTGTTCGACTTCCTCCGCGGCGACCTCGGCTACACGAGCCCCGAGGGCAAGCAGTACCGGGTGACGGCCGAGGAGACGCCGACCATCGTGATGCGGCCGCGCGGCTGGCACCTCGTCGAGAAGCACCTGACGTTCCACGACCGGGCGGGGCGGGCGATGCACGCCTCGGGGTCGCTCGTCGACTTCGGGCTGTACTTCTTCCACAACGCGAAGGCGCTCATCGGCTCCGGTCGCGGGCCGTACTTCTACCTGCCGAAGCTCGAGTCGCACCGCGAGGCGAAGCTCTGGAACGACATCTTCGTGTTCGCGCAGGACGCGCTCGGCATCCCGCAGGGCACCATCCGCGCGACCGTGCTCATCGAGACCATCCAGGCCGCGTTCCAGATGGATGAGATCCTCTACGAGCTGCGCGAGCACTGCGCGGGCCTCAACGCCGGTCGCTGGGACTACATCTTCTCGATCGTGAAGACGTTCCGCTCGCGGGGCCGTCGCTGGGTGTTCCCGGACCGCAAGGCGATCACCATGACGGTGCCGTTCATGCGGGCCTACACCGAGCTGCTCGTGCAGACCTGCCACAAGCGCGGGGCGCACGCCATCGGCGGCATGAGCGCGTTCATCCCGAACCGTCGCGACCCCGAGGTGACCGAGCGCGCGCTCGCCGCCGTGACCGCCGACAAGCGCCGCGAGGCGGGCGACGGCTTCGACGGCACGTGGGTCGCCCATCCCGACCTCATCCCGACGGCGCGCGCCGAGTTCGACGCCGTGCTCGGGGACCGGCCGAACCAGGTCGACCGCCTCCGCGACGACGTCGAGGTCGCGGCATCCGACCTGCTCGACATCCCGTCGATCGGCGGAGAGGTGACCGAGGCCGGCGTGCGCGACAACGTCTCGATCGCGATCCGGTACCTCGAGTCGTGGCTGCGCGGCGTCGGCGCCGCGGCCATCGACAACCTCATGGAGGATGCCGCGACGGCCGAGATCTCGCGCTCGCAGATCTGGCAGTGGCTCGACAACAACACCGTCACCGCCGAGGGCACGCGCATCGATCAGACCTCGATCGTGCGCCTGATGGCCGAGGCCGTGGCCGCGCTGCCGCGCTTCGAGGGAGACCGGTTCGACGACGCGATCTCGGTGTTCCGCACGGTCGCGCTCGAGCCCGAGTTCCCGACGTTCCTCACCGTCGGGGCGTACGCGCGGTTCCTCTGAGCCGCACGCACCGCGCATGGGCCGGACCGGGGCGCCGACACGATCGGCGCCCCGGCCTTCGGCGTCCGCGCAGTCCGCGCAGTCCGCGCAGTGCGCACAGTGCGCGCATAGCGGACGTCGTGGGCGGCTGTTAGGCTGGCGCCCGCTCGGACTCCGGCGGCGCTGGAACGACGGCGCCGCTCCGAAACGGTCCGCAGACCCGCCACCTCTGGAGTCCCATGCCCTCGCTGCGCATCACCGCCATCGCCCCCGCCGTCCTCGCGATCCTGCTGCTGTCCGGATGCGCCGCCGGGGGTGCACCGGTCGCCGATTCCGGGGCGCCCGAGCCGACGGCCACGCAGGGCGGCGCCGACGAGACGGCCCCTGAGGGCTCCGGCGAGCAGTCGACCGAGGAGGCCTGCGCGATCCTGCAGTCCGGTGCGCAGGAGTTCGTCGACATCTCATCCAGGGAGCAGGACGCCGCGGCATGGGCGGCGGAGGACCCGGCCGGCGCCGTCGCCGAGGTCCGCGCGGCCGCCGACGCCTTCGCCGCGGGCGCGGCGCAGGTGACGAACGCCGACGTCGCCGCGGTGGCGGCGCCCGCAGAGGAGGCGATGACGGCCTACGCGGAGTTCCTGGAGGACGTGCTCGCGAACCCGCTGGAAGCCGATGCCCAGGGCATGGCGGCGCAGGCGCAGACCCTGGGCGAGACCTTCACGGCGATCGGCGGCGTCTGCGACTGAGCGTCGCCCCGGGCCGCGGCCGCACTCCGGTGAGCGGCGAGCCCCGCGACATCCGTCGGCCTGACAGAATGCCAGTCGTGACCCGAGCCACGATTCGCAGGGCGAGGCCGACGGATGCCGCGGCGCTCGCCGACCTCGCCGCCGAGACCTTCCCCCTCGCCTGCCCGCCGTCGACCACGGCCGAGGCGATCGCCTCGTTCATCGCCGCGAACTTCACCCCCGCCCGGTTCGACGCATACCTCGCCGACCCGTCGCGCATCATCGTCGTCGCCGAGGAGGACGCGGTCGCGGAGCGCCCGGCCGACGGCACGGCCGGTCCCCGGCTCGTCGGCTACACGATGCTCATCGCGGGCGACCCGACCGATGCCGAGGTCGCGGCAGCCGTCGTGGTGCGGCCCACGATCGAGCTCAGCAAGTTCTACACGCGCAAGGCGACGCACGGCAGCGGGTCCGTCGCCGGACCGCTCATGGACGGCACGGTGGAGGCCGCCGAGGCGACCGGCGTCTCCTCCGTCTGGCTCGGCGTGAACCAGGAGAACGGCCGGGCGATCCGCTTCTACGAGAAGCACGGATTCGCGAAGGCGGGCACGAAGCACTTCCGGCTCGGCGATCGCGATGAGGACGACTGGGTGCTCGTGCGACCGGCGGCCTCCGGGGCGAGTGTCGCGGCGTCCGTGAGCGCCGCCCCGACGGCCATGGCCGAGCGCGCGCTGCGCGAGTAACATCGAGATCGGGAGTCCGTCAAGCCCTCCCGACCGCGGTCCGCCCGAGCCAGACTTCCCCCACAGGGAGAGGAGTGCCCGCATGGCACGTTTCGGCGTCGAAGAAGAATTCATGCTCCTGGATCGCCACCGGCTCTCGCCCGTGGCCCGCGGCGCTGAGGCGCAGGAGATCCTCGAGCGGGATCCGCTGCTGGCCCCCGACATCCGATGCGAGTTCCTCGCCGCGCAGATCGAGCATGCCACCGGGATCCACGACGACCTCGGCACGGCGGGCGCCGACCTGCTGCGATTCCGGACGGAGCTCGTGGAGGCCTCCCGAGACCTCGACGTCGTCCCGGTCGGTACGGGCACGCCGTTCGATGCCGGGCCCGACGTCGCGATCATGCCGACCGAGCGCTATCTGCACATCGCGGACGACTTCGGCGACCTCATCGTCGACCACCAGGTGAACGGCCTCCACGTCCACGTCGAGGTGACCGATCCCGAGGCGCGGGTGCACGCGCTCAATGTCACACGGGTCTGGCTCCCGGTGCTCATGGCGGCCACCGGCAACTCGCCGTTCTGGCGCGGGCGCGACACCGGGTTCGCGAGCTGGCGTCACCTGATCCTCAGGCGCCAGTCGACCGCGGGATGCCCGCCGGAGTTCGTCGACGCCACCGACTACCAGGAGCGCACGCAGGCGCTCGTCGAACTCGGCGCGGTCGTCGACCTGCCGTCGATCGCCTGGGCCGCGCGCCTCTCGGAACGATTCCCGACGGTCGAGCTGCGCGTGTTCGATGCGCAGCTGACGGTCGACGACGCGCTGCTCGCCGTCGCCCTGACCCGTGCGATCGTCACCTCGGCTTCCGAGCAGAGCGTCGACCGCGACGCCCCGACGGAACTCCTCGACGGCGCGCTATGGGCGGCCGCCCGAACGGGCATGGAGTCACGGCTGCCCGATCCGGTCGCCGGCGGCTTCCGCCCGGCGCAGGAGGTGCTCGATCACCTCGTCGAGGTCGTGCGGCCCGCGCTCGAGGACGCGGGAGACCTGGAGTTCGCGATGGCCGGCATCGAGCGGGTCCGCGCGCACGCGACCGGTGCCGAGCGCCAGCGCACGGAGTACCGGGAGCGGGGCTTCATCGCCCTTCGGGATTGGTACGAGCAGAAGCTGGGCGCGGGCACGGCGTCGCGCGCCCGCGCCGGCAGGGGAGCGAGTCGGGGTACGAATGCCACGCCGGCGCCCGCGGCCGAGAAGGAGGTCCGCGTGGAACCGCCGCCGGTTCCGCCTGCCGCGGCCAAGGACCTCGTGACCGACATCCTGCTCGGCTGAGCCGGTTGAGCAGGTTGAGCCGGTTGAGCCGGCTGAGCCGGATGAGCCGGCCGAGTCGAATGGGCCGTCAGGCCGACGCCGAGCTCGACCGCACCTTCCGATACGCCGCGAGGGCGGCCTCCCTCGACTCTCCGAGGTCCACGATCGGGGCCGGGTACTCCTCGGTCTCGAGCTCGGGCACCCACCGCCGCACGTATCGCCCGTCGGGGTCGAACTTCGACGCCTGCAGCAGGGGGTTGAACACCCGGAAGTAGGGTGCCGCATCGGCGCCCGATCCGGCGACCCACTGCCAGTTGAAGGGGTTGGATGCCGCGTCGGCGTCGACGAGCGTGTCCCAGAACCACTGCTCGCCGAGGCGCCAGTCGATGAGCAGGTTCTTCGTGAGGAACGACGCCGTCACCATGCGCACGCGGTTGTGCATGCTGCCCGTGCGCCACAACTCGCGCATGCCGGCATCGACGATCGGCACGCCCGTGCGGCCGCGCTGCCACGCGACGAGGGCGGCCGGGTGCAGACGGGGCCACGGGAAGGCGTCGAACTCGGCGCGCCAGTTCCGGGTGGCGAGCTCGGGTGCGTGGAAGAGCACGTGCCAGGCGAACTCCCGCCAGCCGAGCTCGGCGCGGAACCGGCTCGCGCCGTCGCCGTGCACGCGCCGTTCCCGCAGGGCGTGCCACACCTCGAACGGGCTGATCTCGCCCCAGCGCAGGTGCGGCGAGAGCCGGGAGGTCGCGTCGACCGCCGGGCGGTCGCGATCATCGGCGTAGTCGCCGACGCGCTCGTCGAGGAACGTCTCGAGCCGCTCATGGGCGGCCGCCGCGCCCGGCGTCCACGTCTCGCCGAGCCCGTCCGCCCAGTCGGGTCGGGTGGGCAGCAGGTGCCACGAGGCGAGCTCGTCGCTCGCGACATCCGGACCGGTCGCCTCGATCGCACCCGGAGCCGGAAGCGGATGCCGCGGTTCGGGCGCCGCGACGCACGCCCGCCAGTACGGCGTGAACACCGAGTACGGCGCGCCCTGCTGGGTGCGGATGGTCCAGGGCTCGAAGAGGAGGTTCGCCGCGAAGCTGCGCACATCGACCCCGCCCTCGGTGAGCGCGGCCTTCAGCTCGGTGTCGACCTCTCGCTCGGGGCCGCCGTAGCGCCGGTTCCAGAACACGGCTCCGGCCCCGGCCTCCTCGACGAGCGAGCGGATGACGCGGCCCGCCGGCCCGCGCCGGAGCACGAGTCGGCCGCCGAGTGCCTCGAGCTCGCCGCGGAGGGCCTCGATGGACCCGTGCAGCCACCAGCGTGACGCTCCGCCGAGCGGACGGATGCCGGGGGACTCCTCGTCGAGGACGAACACGCAGAGGACGGGAGCGCCGCGCTCGACCGCGGCCGAGAGGGCCGGATGGTCGGCGACGCGGAGGTCGTCGCGGAACCAGACGATCGTGGGTGCGTCGGCCATGCGCCCGACCCTAGCCGACGCATCCCGCGAACACCCGAGTGCCGTTTCGGCGTGGACGGGCCGAACACGGGGGGCGATTCGGGCACTCCTGCGCCGATTCGGCACTCCGGTCGTCGGCGGCGGGAGCCCGGGGCTAGGCGGGAGCGGCGGCGGAGGGCATCGTCCGGGCGGCCCGGCGCGCGATCCACCAGATGCCGAGGCCCGAGGCCAGGAAGATCCCCGAGAGCACGGCCCAGCCGCTGAACCCGTGCGAGATCGCCGTCGCATTGACCACGAGCGGCGCCGCGAGCGCGCCGACCGAGTAGCCCATGCCGAACACGCCCTGGTAGCTGCCGGCCTGCACCGGGTCCGCGAGCTCGAAGCTGAGCCCCCACCCGCCGGCCTGCGAGAGCACCTCGGCGAACGCGTGGGTGACGGCGGCCACGACGAGCACGGCGATCGCGAAGCCGACCGGGAGACCGGCCGCGGCCGCGTAGACCAGGCAGGCGACGGCCATCAGCCAGGCCGCGATGGCCGACACCCGCCCCGCGACGCGCAGGTCGTGCGTGCCGCGCGACATCGGCACCTGGAAGATCACGACGATGATCGTGTTGATGATGAGCAGGGCGGCGATGAGCACCTCGGGCGCAGCGGTCTCGCGGGCGACCCAGAGGGGCACCCCGAGCTCGGCGACCCCGAACTGCATGCCGAAGACCGCACTGAGCACGGTCAGCATGAGGTACCGCGGGTCGCGCCAGGGCGAGTGGGTCCGCCATGAGCGCCGCTCGGCGGCGATCGCCTCGGCCGTGGCCGCGGCATCCACCGACCCGGTCTCGGTGACGACCTGCTCGACGCCGGCGCGTGCGGGTGCGTCGACCCGAGCCGGCAGCCGCACGAGCTGGAACAGGCCCAGCAGGTAGAGGGCGCCGGCGCCGACGATGAGCCAGCGGTAGGCCTCCGCCGTGCCGAGCGCGAGGGCGAGTGCGCCGAGGCCCGAGCCCACGGCGATCGAGACGTTCGTGACGGTGCGCAGCACCGCGCGCGCCTGCACCCGCGACTCGCCCGTGAACGCCCGCGCGATGATCGCCGATCGCGTGGAGTTCGCGCCCTGCTCGAACAGTCCGCAGATGATCGCGATGACGAGCGCCGTCACGAAGTCCCCGGCGAAGACGTAGGCGATGAGCGCGACGCCCTCGATGCTCGTGAACGTGATGAGGAGCCGCTTGGCGCTGAACCGGTCCGCGAGCCAGCCCCCGGCGAAGGAGGCCACGACCCCGGCCGCGCTCGCCGAGGCGAGCACGACTGCCACCTCGCCGGGCGTGAGCCCCACGATGAGGGTGAAGTAGAGCACGGTGACGGTGAGGAAGATGCCGCGCCCGACGCGCGAGATGAGGGTCGCGCCGACGAGGATGCGCAGGACCGGGTCGGCGACGGATGCCGCGAGCCGGGCCGCGAACCCGGCCTTCGCGCTCGCCGTCGCGGCGTCCGACGGGCGCTGGGCCGCGGCATCCGCCTCGTCGAGGCTCGCAGCGGCGTCGTCGAGGTGGGGTTCGACGAGGGGGATCGAGGCGGTGTCGGGGTGGGGGGTGGTGCTCACGTCGTCGATCATCCCGAGCCGGATGCCGCCGCGAAATCGATGTAGCGTTGTGCTACATGTTGCGTTACCTGATGACCGAGGACGACATCGGGGCCGTGCGCTTCGGCATCTCGCCGCTCTGCGAACTCGGGCTCTCGGTGCGCGCGTTCCGCGACCCCTCGAGGTTCCCCCTGCAGCTCGGCTGGCTCCGGCGCACCGAGGAGGCGCGCGCCCGTCTCGACCAGCGGGTGCTGATGGGGCTCATCGACGACCGGCTGTGGACGCCCGACTTCCTGAACCCGAGGCCGACCTCGCCGCTCACGAGGCTGGAGGACGAGTTCCGGGCGCTGGCCGAGACGCCCCCCGAGGTGTTCCGCGCCGACCTCATCGCCGTGCACGGCCACGTGCCCGAGGTGTTCGCCGGCCCGCACGACCGCGCGATCTCGCGCATCATCGCGACGCTCCGCCAGCTCTGGGAGACCTGCTTTGAGCCCTACTGGCCGCGCATGCGCGCCGTGCTCGAGGCCGACATCGCCTTCCGCGGCCGGCAGGTCGCCCAGTCCGGCGTGGCGTCCATGCTGAACCAGTTGTCGCCAGGGCGGATCGAGTACGAGCACGGGGTCGTGGTCGTGCACCTGCGCGACCCGGCGCCGCGCACGCAACCGATCGACGGCGAGGGCCTCACGCTCGTGCCGACGATGTTCACGAGGCGGGCCTCGGCGCCCGTCGGCGACGGACCCCCGATGATCATGTACTCCGCGCGCGGGCAGGGCGCGCTCTGGGAGACCGAGCGCATCGCCAACCCCGCCGCGGTCGTCGCGATCCTCGGCGAGACGCGGGCCGCGCTGCTCACCGCGCTCGGCGACCCGGCGTCCTCGACCGAGCTCGGCGTGCGCTTCGGCGTCAGCGCGTCGGCCGTCAACCAGCACCTCCGGGTGCTCCGGGACGCCGGCCTCCTCGTCAGCTCGCGGTACGGGCGCAGCGTGCTCTACCTCCGCAGCGAGCTCGGGTCGGCCCTGCTCGAGTCGCGGAGCGGCTGAACGGGCGGGCGGGCGGATGCCGCGGCATCCGCCCGCTCGTCCGTCGCCGCTACTCGGGGTCGGGCGCGACGCGCAGCACGACCTTGCCGCGCACGTGCCCGGCCTCGACGAGGCGGTGCGCCTCGGCGCCCTCGGCGAGGGGGAGTTCGCGCTCCACGTGCACGCGGAGCGCCCCGTCGTCGATGAGGCGGGTCAGCACGGCGAGGGTGCGGGCGTCGGGCGAGCACGAGTAGCCGGTCGAGCGGATGCCGCGTGCCGACGCCTCCTCGGCCATGGTCGGCCACGACCCGGTGGGCACGTTGACGACGAGCCCGCCGTGGCGGAGCACGTCGAGCGACCGGCTGCCCGTGTCGTCCTTCACGTTGCCGATGAGGTCGATCACGACGTCCTGCTCGCCGGCGATTTCCTCGAAGCGCTCGGCGCGGTAGTCGATGACGCGTTCGGCGCCGAGCCCCTCGACGAACTCCACGTTCGCCGCGGAGCAGGTCGCCGTGACGTGCGCCCCGAAGTAGGCGGCGAGCTGCACGGCGAGGTGGCCGACGCCGCCTGCGCCGGCGTGCACGAGCACGCGCTGCCCGTCGTGCACGCGGGCGACGTCGACGACGGCGCCCCAGGCGGTGAGCGCCGCGATCGGCAGCGCGGCGGCCTCGACGAAGCCGAGGGAGGCGGGCATGGGGGCCACGCTCATCGACGACACGGTCACGAACTCCGCATAGCTGCCCGGCGTGCGGGGCGGCCGGGCGCTCCCGTAGACGCGATCGCCGACGTGCAGCGGGTGACCGGCGTAGGGCACGGTCTCGACGACGCCCGCGAAGTCGTTGCCCAGCACGAAGGGGTACGCGCCGATGGCGGCGGACACCCCGCGACCGGCCCGGGTCTTCGCGTCGATCGGGTTCACGCCCGCCGAGACCACGCGCACGACCACCTCGTCGCTCACCCGGATGGGCCGGGGCACCTCGGCGAGGTGGAGTTCGTCGGCCTCGCCGGTGCGGTCGATCACCAGGGCGCGCATCGTGTCGGTCATGCGACCATCCTCCCGGCCCCGGACCTCCGGCGCCACTAGGCTGCACTCGGAACGGCGCCGGCCGGGCGACGTGGGCAGGGGAGCCATGCGCAGGGTGTTCGGTGTGCTTCGGGTCATCGCCGGGGCGGCCATCGCGGTCGCGATCGTCGGACAGTTCGCGCAGAGCTGGTCGATGGTGCCCGACCGGCTCTTCTTCATTGTGAACTTCTTCAGCTTCTTCACGATCCTCTCGAATGCGCTGACCGCGATCGTGCTGCTCATCGGGGCCTGGTACGCCTTCACCCGGCGCATCGACCCCGACTGGTACAACCTCGTCCGGGCCTGCGCCGCGACCTACATGGCGACGACCTTCGTCGTCTACAACCTGCTGCTCCGGGGCATCTCGCTCGACCAGGCGACGACGGTGCCCTGGTCGAACGAGATCCTGCACGTGTGGGCGCCGCTCTACCTCGTGCTCGACTGGGCGCTCGCTCCGGGCCGGCGACCGGTGGCCTGGCAGCGCCTCTGGTCGATCGCGATCTTCCCGATCGCGTGGGCCGTCTACTCGATGATCCGCGGAGCGATCACCGGCTGGTACCCGTACCCGTTCCTGAACCCCGCGCAGGAGGCCGGGTACGGCGGTGTCGCGGTGTACGTCATCGCGATCGCGGCGTTCATCCTGCTGGTCGGCGCGGGCGTCATCGCCCTCAGTCGCGCCGGGTGGCCCCGCACGGAACCCGAACCGGCCGCTGCCTAGAAGTTCACCATCCAGCGGCCGACCTGCTCGGTGAGCACGTGGGCCTGGGCGGCGGGCCCGTCGTCGCGCGCCGGCAGCACGAGCATCGGGGAGGCCGTGCCGGCGGCCCACCGCTCGGCCGTCGGCATGGGGTGGACGGGGTCGCGCAGCGCGCCGACCACGAGCGAGCGGATGCCGCGGGTCTCGAGCTCGGCGAGCTCGGCGTCGTCGCGGAACGCCCGGTTGCGCGGGATCTCGACGAGCCGCATGGCGCGCCGCGCGGCATCCGGTGCCGTGAACTGCGCGAGGAGCCCTCGTGCACCGAGCGGCGACACCTCGGCGACGCGGTGGTAGACCTCGCGCTCCTGGAACTCGACGGCCCCGGACGGGCCGGCGTCGGCGAGCACCTGCCCGATGACGGGGAAGGCGCGGAGGTTGTCGGGCAGCGGCCGGTCGTCGAAGGACGGCCGGATGAACACCGCGCGCTCGACGGGGAGCCGCTCGTCGAGCGTGATGCGCAGGGCGAGCGCCGCACCCATCGAGATGCCGAGGATCGTCACGGGGTCCTCGCGCGAGGCGCCGCCCTCGTCGATGCCCCGATGCACGGCCGCGACGACCTCGGCCGCGAGCGCGTCGATCGCGAAGTCGGCCGCCGTGCCGACCTCGAGGAACCCGCCGTGGGCGCGCACGTCGGGGGCGATGATCAGCTCGCCCTCGGCGGAGACCTCGCGCAGCATCGGCTCGAGCAGGGTGAGCGGCTGTCGACGGTCGGCGCCCAGGCCGTGCAGGAGGACCGTCGTCATGCCAGCACGGACGGCCGGTAGTAGGCTCGCGCCTCCTGCGCGGGGGCCTGGGCCGGGCGCAGCTCGGCGAGCAGCTGGTCGGCGAGCGAGACGAGGATCGCGATCTGGTCGTCGTCGCGGTCGATCCACCGGCACTGCGGCTCGGCGGCCACCGGCACGAAGTCCTCGTGCTGCTCCCAGACGATGAGCGTGCGCTCGGCCCCGAGCACGTACTGCTGCCACCAGACCTGTCGCAGGTAGCTGCGGGGCACCGCCCGCCAGGGCTTGGAGGTGGTCTTGATCTCGCAGAGCTCGAGGACGCCGCCGGCCGTGACGCGCAGCCCGTCGGGCGTGGCGAGGTGCCGGCGGTCGGATGCCGCGTGGTACAGCAGCGACGAGTGCGACATGCCGTGCAGCTCGGCCGCCCACGCGGCGATGACGGGTTCGCGCTCGCGCCCGTGGTCGGTGTAGCGGCTGCCGCCGAAGCTGCGGGGCGAGCCGTGCAGCTTCTCCCACGCCGCCGACCTGACCGAGGCCTTCGTGGCCAGCTTCGCGGCATCCGTCGCGGTGACGCCCTGCGAGCGGGCGCGGAGCCAGGCCACCCGGTCGGTGGAGTCGGCCACGACCCGCGTCTCATGCGGAAGCCGCACGGGAGGCGCGATGCTCTCGCGGATCTCGCCCGAGGGCGTGAGATCGAAGAGCGCGAAGGGGGAGTCGGGCACGGAACGAGCGTAGCGCGGGGCGCCCCCGACCGGACGGCCTGTTCGGTGTGTCAGCGCGACGCGAGTGCGACGATGCCCTCGGGCGAGAGAGCGTGGTGGATCGCGAGCATCGCCGCGCCGAGCACGGCGGCGTTCTCGGCGGCCGCGGACTGGACGATCGCGAGGTGCTCGGTCGCCAGCGGCATCGATCGCGTGTAGACGACCTCGCGCACCCCGGCGATGAGGTGCTCGCCGGCACGGGCCATCGACCCGCCGATCGCGATGACCGAGGGGTTCACGAGGCTCACGCAGGCGGTGAGGACCTCGCCGATGTCGCGGCCGGCCTGGCGGACGGCCTGGATCGCGTCGAGGTCACCCCGCTTGACGAGCTCGATGACGTCGGAGCCCGATCGTGCGTCGATGCCCTGCTCGCGGAGCGCGCGGGCGACGGCCGGGCCGGAGGCGAGGGCCTCGAGGCATCCGCGGTTGCCGCAGTGGCAGGGCACGTCGGCTCCGCGAGGCACCCGGACATGGCCGAGGTCGCCCGCGATGCCCTGGGCGCCGCGCTGGAGCAGCCCGCCCGAGATGATGCCCGAGCCGATGCCGGTCGCGACCTTCACGAACACGAGGTGCTCGACCTGCGGCCACGCGAGCGCGCGCTCGCCGAGGGCCATGATGTTCACGTCGTTGTCGACGAGCACCGGCACCTCGAGGTGCTGCTGCACCCAGCCGGGCACGTCGAAGCGGTCCCACCCGGGCATGATGGGCGGGTTGACCGGGCGGCCGGTGTCGTGCTCGACCGGGCCCGGAACGCCGATGCCGATCGCGGCCACGTCGCTGCGGTCGCGGCCGAGCCCGTCGATGAGCTCGTGGGCGGCATCGACCATCCAGCCGAGCACGGCCTCGGGACCGCGGGCGATGTCCATCTCCTCGCTGTGCTCGGCGAGGACGGTGCCCGAGAGGTCGGTGACGGCCACGGTCGCGTGCGAGGCGCCGAGGTCGGCGGCGAGCACGAGGCGTGCGCCGGGGTTGAGCGCGAACTGCGAGGGCGGGCGGCCACCGGTCGAGACGGCGTCGGCCACCGGGGAGACGAGTCCGAGTTGCATGAGTTCGTCGACGCGCGCGGCGATGGTCGAACGGGCGAGTCCGGTACTCGCGGCGAGCGAGGCGCGGGTGCGGGGCGCGCCGTCGCGGAGCAGCTGGAAGAGCTCGCTCGCCCCCGTGACGCCGAGTGCCGAACCGCGGCTGATGTCGACCATGAACTGAGTAAAGCACACCGGCTTGTCTCGCCGAAAAATCTCGAAGGTGTAACGACTCAGCCAACTTTTGACGAAGGACTAGCAAAAGGTGACGGACCTATGTCAGCATGGCGACTATGACAACGGACGTCACGGCCCCGACCCGCACACTTCGTGCCGGCTTCGTCGGCGGCGGCTTCATGGCCGCCGTGCACTCCAGGGCCGCTCGCGCCGCGCAGGCCGAGCTCCGGGGCGGCGCGTCATCCACCGCCGACCGGGCTCGTGACGCGGTCCGTCGTCTCGGCCTCGGGTCCTCCTATGACTCGGTCGAGGCCCTGCTCGCCGATCCCGAGATCGACGTGGTGCATGTCTGCACGCCGAACACGACCCACGCGGCGATCGCCCGCGCGGCCCTCGAGGCCGGCAAGCACGTCATCTGCGAGAAGCCGCTCGCGACCTCGACGGCGGATGCCGCGGCGCTGGCCGCCCTCGCCGACGAGCGCGGCCTCGTGGCCGCCGTTCCGTTCGTCTACCGCTTCCACCCGATGGCCCGCGAGGCGCGCGCCCGCATCGCCAGGGGCGAGGCCGGACGCCTGCTCAGCGTGCAGGGCGCCTACCTGCAGGACTGGCTCAGCGCGCCGTTCGACGACGACTGGCGCGTCGACACGGCCCTGGGCGGGCCGTCGCGCGCCTTCGCCGACATCGGCTCGCACCTCGTCGACCTGCTCGAGTTCGTCTCGGGCGAGCGCATCCGCCGCCTGAACGCCTCGTCCCGCACCGTGTACGAGGCACGCGCCCGGCACGACGACATCGCGACCGAGGACCTCGTCGCCGCGGTCGTCGAGTTCGAGTCGGGCGCCGTCGGCACGCTCCTCGTCTCCCAGGTCGCACCCGGCCGCAAGAACGCGCTCACCATCGAGCTCTCGGGCACCGAGGCCAGCGTGCGCTTCGAGCAGGAACGACCCGAGACGCTCTGGATCGGCCGCACCGACGCGTCGAGCGTGATCGAGCGCGACCAGGCCAGGCTCGCCGACGACGCCGCACGACTCTCGATCGTGCCGGCGGGGCATCCGATGGGCTACCAGGACGCCTTCAACGCGTTCGTGGCCGACGCCTATGCCGCGATCGGCGGCGATCGACCAGAGGGACTGCCGCGATTCGATGACGGGTTGCGCGCCGTGCGCGTGACCGAGGCCGTGCTCGCCTCTGCGGCGAGCGGCAACTGGACGGAGGTGGCCGCGTGAACGCGGAACAGTCGCAGACCGGCGCCGGCGGCGCCGCGGTGCTCGACGGCGGGCCGGTGCTCGTCGCCACGGGCCTGGAGAAGTCCTTCTTCGGCGTGCAGGTGCTGCACGGGGTCGGGCTCACGCTCCGGCGCGGCGAGGTCCACGGCCTCGTCGGCGAGAACGGCGCGGGCAAGTCGACCTTCATGAAGATCCTCGCGGGCGTCTACGAGCGCGACGGCGGCTCCATCACGCTCGGCGGCGAGGAGGTGCGCTTCTCGCACCCCGTCGAGGCGGCGCGCGCCGGACTCGCGACGGTCTTCCAGGAGTTCAACCTGCTGCCCGAACGCACCGTGGCGCAGAACGTGTTCCTCGGCCGCGAACCGCGGCGTCGCGGCCTCGTCGACCGCAAGGCGATGACCCGCGAGACCCGGGAGCTGCTCGCCGAGCTCGGCATCGACGGCATCGACCCGGATGCCCCGGTGCGCACGCTCACCGTCGCCGAGCAGCAGATCGTCGAGATCGTGAAGGCGCTCTCGGTCGATGCGCGGGTCATCCAGATGGACGAGCCCACGGCCGCGCTGGCCGACCACGAGGTCGCCCTGCTCTACACGATCGTGCGCCGGCTCGCCGAGCGCGGTGTCGCGATCGTCTACGTCTCGCACCGCCTGAAGGAGATCTTCGACCTCTGCGACACGATCACGGTGTTGAAGGACGGCGCCCTCGTCTCGACCGGGCCGGCCTCCGAGCTCGACACCGACGAGCTCGTGCGCCGCATGGTCGGCCGACCCATCTCCGCCTACTTCCCCGATGCCGAGGAGGGCACGGTCCTGGGCGAGCCGCGGCTTGCGCTCCGCGGTGCGGGCAACGCCTACGTCGACGGCATCGACCTCGAGCTGCGGGCCGGCGAGATCGTCGGCGTCGCCGGGCTGCAGGGCTCCGGCCGCACCGAACTGCTCGAGGCGATCTTCGGCATCACCCCCTTCACCCGCGGCGAGATGCGCCTCGACGGGTCCGTCGTGCACATGACGGGTGCGCGGCAGGCCGTGAAGTCGGGGGTCGCGCTCATCACCGAGGACCGCAAGGCGCAGGGCCTCGCCCTCAACCAGTCCGTGGGCGACAACGCCCTGCTCGTCATCCGCTCGGTCTTCTCCAGGCGCACCCGCGAGGTCCGCCGCGAGCTGCCGGGCGTGCTCTCCTCGCTCGAGGTCGCCTCGCAGGGCCTCGACCAGGAGGTCCAGTACCTCTCCGGCGGCAACCAGCAGAAGGTCGTGCTGGCGAAGTGGCTCGCCACCAAGCCGGGGGTCGTGCTGCTCGACGAGCCGACGCGCGGCATCGACGTCGGCGCCAAGGTCGCCGTCTACCAGCTCATGCGCCGGCTCGCGAAGGAGGGCGTCGCGATGCTCATGATCTCGTCGGAGCTGCCGGAGGTCATCGGCATGTCCGACCGCATCGTCGTCATGCACGACGGGCGGGCGTCCACCGAACTGCCCGCCAGGAGCGACGAGGCCACCATCCTCTCGGCCGCCACCGGGACCCTCCGCGTCGAGGGTGAGGAGATCCGATGAGCTCGACCACCGCAACCCGACCCGCGCCCACCAGGCGCCCGCGCCGGCTCGACTCCAGCCTCATCGTCGGCATCGCGCTCATCGCCGTGATCGTGATCGGCGCGATCCTCGTCGCGAGCGTCGGCCGCAACTTCTTCAGCGCCGGCAACATCCGCGACATCCTCACGGGCATGAGCGTGCTCGGGTTCGTCGCGATCGGCCAGACCCTCGTCATCCTCTGCGCCTCGCTCGACCTGTCGGTGCCGTACGTGGTCAGCCTGTCGAGCCTCATCGCCGCGGACCTCATGGCCGGCAACCCCGCGAACATCCCGGTCGCGGTGCTCGCCGTCATCGTCGTCGCCGCGGCGATCGGCCTGGTGAACGGCCTCATCGTCACCAAGCTCAAGGTCAACGGCTTCATCGCCACCCTCGGCACCGGCCTCATCATCAAGGGCTACCTCGACTCGAACTACAAGGGCACGAGCGGCGAGGTGCCGTGGGAGTTCCAGCTCCTCGGCGCCACCGGCGTCGGACCGGTGCCCGTCTCGACGATCCTCATGCTCGTCGTCGCGATCCTGGGGGCGTTCTTCCTGGCCCGCACCCGTACGGGCAACCACATGTTCGCCGTCGGCGGCAACGAGCAGGTCGCGAGGCTCTCGGGCATCCGCACGGCACGGCCCATCATCGTGGCCCACGTGCTCTGCTCGGTCACCGCGGCGTTCGCCGGGCTCCTGCTCGCCAGCCGGCTCGGCGTCGGCAGCCCCACCGTCGGAACGCAGGGCGGCTACGACCTGCTCTCGATCGCGGCCGTGGTGCTCGGCGGCACCCTGCTCATGGGCGGGCGCGGCTCGATCTGGGGCACCATCGGCGGCGTCGCCATCTTCGCGGTCGTCGACAACGTCATGAGCGTCATGCAGGTCAACCCGTTCCTCAAGGACGTCGTCCGCGGCGTCGTCATCGTCGCCGCCGTGGCCGTGTACACGAGCCGCCGGCTCGACCGGCGCCGGCCGCGCTTCGGGCCAGGGTCCGCGGCATCCGAACCACCATCGGCGAACCCGCCGACCGCCGCCGAGGCGGGCCCCGCCGCGGCATCCGAGAACCCCGACCGATCGGAGGCGAAGGCATGAGCACGTCCACCGCCCACCAGCCCTCGACGCTCGACCGGCTCGCGAACCTCGGGCGCACCCTCATCAGCCCGCGCGGCGCCGTGTTCCTGCTGCTCATCGTGCTGCTCGTCATGATCGCGATCCTCAACCCCTCGTTCGCCGAGCCGGGTCAGTTCATCCGCTTCATCCAGCGCGTCGCGCCCATCGCGATCGTCGCGATCGGACAGTACTTCGTCATCGTCGGCGGGGAGTTCGACCTGTCCATGGGCTCGGTCGTCACCGCCCAGGTGGTGATCGCCGGAAACCTCATCGGCCAGGACGACGCCATGATCGTGCCCGTCACGATCTTCATGTTCGTGTTCGGGGCGCTCGTCGGCCTCGTGAACGGCCTCATCGTGTCCTTCCTCCGGGTGCCGAGCTTCATCGTGACCCTCGGCATGATGCTCGCCCTGCTCGGCGGGGTGCTCTACTGGACCGGCGGCGCGGCCACCGGCAACCCGGCCGACGCCTTCCGCGAGATCGGCCGCGGCGGCATCCGCGACCTCCCCGTCATCGACATCCTGCCGTGGTCGGTCGTGGTGCTCGCGGTCGTGCTCGCCCTCGCGGTCTGGTTCGCACGCCGGCCCTTCGGCCGCACCATCATCGCCCTCGGCGACAACGCCACGACCGTCCGGTACGCCGGCGCCCGCAACTGGTGGGTGAAGACGTCGACGTTCATCATCTCGTCGCTGTCGGCGACGGTCGCCGGCATCCTCCTCGTCGGCTACGCCGGCGTGCACCCGAGCGTCGGCCGCGGCTACGAGTTCACGGCGATCACGGCCGTCGTGCTCGGCGGCGTGGTGCTCGGCGGCGGGCGCGGCTGGGTCGTGGCGGCGGCGGCCGGAGCCTTCGCCCTCGAAGCCCTCTTCACGCTCCTGAACTTCGCCGGGGTGCCCTCGACCTATCGCGACGCCGTCCAGGGCCTCATCATCATCCTCGCCGTGGCGTACGCCGCCACGACCGTGCGCGCCCGCCGACGCGGCCGCGCCCTCGAGACTCCGGCGGCGGCCTCGCCGACCGGCACGATCCCACCGGAGGCAGCTCCCGTGGACCAGACTTCGCCCGCACCACCCGTGGCGAAGGAGCCAGATCCGAACCCGGTTTCGGCTCGCCCTGCACCCATTCCCTCGACGCAGAGGGCTGACAACGAAACCAAGGGAGGTTCGTGATGCGACGCAGGTTCACTGTGGCATCCGCCATGGTCGGCGCTCTCGCGCTGATCACGCTCGCCGGCTGTACCACCGACCCCAACGTGGCCGCGCCGTCGGACGACGCCGCTGCCACCGAGGAGGCGGTCGAGTGGTTCGACCAGGAGCTGTTCGACAAGCAGGACGCGGAGCGTGAGGTCGTGCCCGAAGGGCCCGAAGGCGAGCCGTGGCTCCAGCACATCAACGCCGAGATGATCGACACGGCCGAGTTCGCGAGCGAAGGCGCCAAGAAGGCGTGCTTCGCGAACGCGTCGATCTCCAACCCGTGGCGCCAGACCGGCTGGATCACCATGAACCAGCAGCTGGAGGTGCTGCAGGAGGCCGGCGTGATCTCCGAGATGGAGACGCGCGACGCGCAGGACTCCGATGACACGCAGATCGCCGACATCGACTACTTCATCACCGAGGGCGACTGCGACATCTTCCTCATCTCGCCCAACTCGACCGCAGCGATGACGCCCGCGGTCGAGCGAGCGTGCGACACCGGGAAGCCCGTCGTGGTCTTCGACCGCGGCGTGCAGACCGACTGCCCCGTCACGTTCATCCACCCCATCGGCGGATTCGCGTGGGGCATCGACACGGCGGAGTTCCTCATCGACGAACTCGAGGAGGGCGACAAGGTCGTGGCGCTCCGCATCCTGCCGGGCGTCGACGTGCTCGAGCAGCGCTGGGCGGCAGCCGAGAAGCTGTTCGACGAGGCGGGCATCGACGCGGTCGACTACTTCACGGGAGCCGACCCCGCCGAGATCAAGAAGATCATCTCCGACGAGCTCGCCAAGGGCGACGTCCAGGGCATCTGGATGGACGCCGGTGACGGTGCCGTCGCCGCCATCGAGGCGTTCGAGGACGCCGGCGCCGACTACCCCGTCATGACGGGCGAGGACGAGATGAGCTTCCTCCGCAAGTGGAAGGACACGGGCCTCACCGGTCTCGCACCGGTGTACTCGAACTTCCAGTGGCGCACGCCGCTCCTCGCCGCGCAGAAGATCTTCGCGGGTGAGGAGATCCCGAAGGAGTGGGTGCTCCCGCAGAGCCCCATCACCGCGGAAGAGGTCGACCAGTACCTCGAGGCGAACGACGGCATGCCCGACGGCCACTACGCCAAGTTCGGCGGAGAGGACCTTCCCGGCTACCCGCAGGTCTGGCAGGACCGGATCATCCCGTAAGGATGCCGGTGGTCGAGTAGGCGCCAGCGCCGTATCGAGGCCCGGACGATGCTCCCCTCAGGGGCGTCGCCGGGTCTCGATACGCTCGTTCCACTCCGCTCGACCGCACGACCACCGACCGCACGCTCGCAAGGAGGCAGCATGCGCCGCACCATCGGCGTCAACACCTGGGTCTGGACCTCGCCGCTCGACGATGCCTCGCTGCGCGAGATCGCGGCCAAGGCGGCGGGCCTCGGCTTCGGCGCCATCGAGCTGCCGGTCGAGCAGCCCGGGGACTGGTCGGCGGATGCCGCGGCCGACGTGCTCGCCGAGCACGGGCTCGCGCCGGTCGTCGTCGGGGCGATGGGCCCGGGTCGCAACCTCGTGGCCGCCCCGGGCTCCGAGGTCGTGGCCACCCAGAACTACCTCGTGCACTGCGTCGGCGTCGCCGAGCGCCTCGGCGCCTCGATCGTCGCCGGGCCCTTCACCGCGTCCACCGGGCGCACGTGGCGCATGGACGACGTCGAGCGCGCAGAGCGCTACGTCGAACTGCGGGCGAGCCTCGCCCCCGTCGTCCGCGCGGCCGAGCGGAGCGGCATCCGGCTCGCCATCGAACCGCTGAACCGGTACGAGACGAGCCTCGTGAACACCGTCGACCAGGCCCTCGAGGCGCTCGGGCCGCTGCTCGGTCCGGGCCTCGGGCTCGCGCTCGACAGCTACCACCTCAACATCGAGGAGAAGGACATCGGCGCGGCCGTGCGCGCGGCAGGGGAACACCTCGCGTACGTCCAGGTCTGCGGCAACGACCGCGGCGCCGTCGGCGACGACCATATCGATTGGCCGGCCTTCCTCGACGCGCTCGACGACGTCGGCTACGACGGCCCGCTCGGGCTCGAGAGCTTCACGGGCGAGAACGACACCATCGCGGTGGCGGCGTCCGTGTGGCGCCCGCTCGCGCCGTCGCAGGACGCGCTCGCGGAGCGGAGCATCCGCTACCTCACCGCACTGCAGGACGAAAGGGAACCACGATGACGGATGCCGCGACCAACCGTGCCGGCCGTGCCGACGGCGGCCACCCGGTCACGCTCTTCACCGGCCAGTGGGCCGACCTCCCGTTCGAGGAGGTCGCGCGGCTCGCCGCCGAGTGGGGGTACGACGGGCTCGAGATCGCATGCTCGGGCGACCACCTCGACCTGAAGCTCGCCGACGAGGAGCCCGGCTACCTCGAGGAGCGCCGCGAGATCCTGAAGCGGCACGGGCTCGAGGTCTACGCGGTCTCCAACCACCTCGCGGGGCAGGCGGTCTGCGATGCGCCGATCGACTTCCGGCACGAGGCCATCCTGCGCCCGTACGTCTGGGGCGACGGCGAGGCGGAGGGCGTCCGCCAGCGGGCGGCCGACGACCTGCGCCGCTCGGCGCGGGTCGCGCGCAAGCTCGGCGTCGACACCGTCGTCGGATTCACCGGGTCGTCGATCTGGCCCTACGTCGCGATGTTCCCACCCGTGCCGGCGTCGGTCATCGACGGCGGCTTCGAGGACTTCGCGAACCGCTGGAACCCGATCCTCGACGCGTTCGACGACGAGGGCGTGCGGTTCGCGCACGAGGTGCACCCGGGCGAGATCGCCTACGACTACTGGAGCTCGGTGCGCACGCTCGAGGCGATCGGGCACCGCGAGGCCTTCGGCTTCAACTGGGACCCGTCGCACATGATGTGGCAGAACATCGACCCGGTCGGCTTCATCCTCGACTTCCAGGACCGCATCTACCACGTCGACTGCAAGGACACGCGGATGCGTCCGCGCAACGGGCGCGCCGGTGTCATGGGCTCGCACCTGCCGTGGGGCGACCCGCGTCGCGGCTGGGACTTCGTCTCGACGGGGCACGGCGACGTGCCGTGGGAGGACTCGTTCCGCGCGCTCGACTCCATCGGCTACACCGGGCCCATCTCGGTGGAGTGGGAGGACGCCGGCATGGACCGGCTCCACGGCGCGAAGGAGGCCGTCGGATTCATCCGCTCGCTCCTCTGGCCCAAGCCCACGGCGTCCTTCGACGCCGCGTTCTCGAACCAGTAGCCCGCGGGGGCGGTACGGCCGGACGGCGGGCCTCGGTGGGGCCGGGCCTACCGGCGTGGCAGCGCGAGGATGCGCTCGAACGCGGCATCCGCCTCGGGGTCGACGCGCTGCAGCTCCGGCGTCGCATCGATGAAGTCGATGATCTCGCGCGCGCCCTCGTCGAAGGTGATCGTCGTCGCGAACCCGGGCACCAGCGCCGTGACCTTCGCATTGTCGAACACCATCGAGTGCGCCTTGTCGCCGAGCAGGCCGGGGCCCCACTCGGGGTGCACGGCGGCGATGGTCTCGGATGCCACGTGCACGAACTCGGGGTCGGCGACCCCCGCCGCCTCGGCGAGCCAGCCGTAGATCTGGTTCCAGGTCGGGGCGTGGTCGCCCGTGATGTGGAACGCGTCGCCGATCGCGAACGGGTTGCCGAGCAGGCCCACGAACCCGACGGCGAAGTCCCGGTGGTGCGTGATGGTCCAGAGGCTCGTGCCGTCGCCGTGCACGAGCACCGGCTTGCCGGCGCGCATCCGCGCGATGTCCGTGTAGCCGCCGAGCGTGGGCAGCAACGTGCGGTCGTACGTGTGCGACGGCCGCACGATGGTCGCCGGGAATCCGCGTTCCCGCACCGCCTCGACGAGCACGTCCTCGCACGCGATCTTGTCGCGCGAGTACTGCCACTCGGGGTTCACGAGCGGGGTCGACTCGGTCACCGGAAGCCGGCTCGGCGGCGTCTGGTACGCCGAGGCGCTGCTGATGAACACGTACTGGCCGACGCGGCCCTCGAACAGCTCGAGATCGGTGCGGATGTGCTCGGGGGTGAACGCCGTGAACTGGCAGACGACGTCGAACTCGAGCCCGGCGCCGGTCTCGCGGCCGAGCGCGGCGCGCACGGACGCCGGCTCGCGGATGTCGGCCGTGACGGCCCGCACGCCTGCCGGCAACGGGCGCAGCGTCGACGACGACCCCCGGTTCAGGACGGTCACCTCGTGCCCCAGCTCGACCGCCCTGGCCACGCAGGCCGAGCTGATGATGCCGCTGCCGCCGATGAAGAGGATGCGCTTGCTGCTCATCCCTCGATGCTGTCAGGGACGAGCGGATGTCGCGACCCGCGACCCGCGACCCGCGGCGTCAGGGCCGTCGCGTCGCGCCCCGTGCGTCGCGACCTCAGCTCACGCGCACGAGCCGTCGCTGCCATCCGGTCGAGCCGTCGGGCGCGATCGGGGCGCGCTCCTCGACCTGCAGGTTGCCGTCGCGATCGATGGCCCGCACCGTCACGTTGTGGGTGCCGCTCGTGGCCTCCCATTCCAGGAACCACTGCACCCACGTGTCGGCGTTGACGGGGTTGGAGAGGGTCGCGGGCTGCCAGTCGGCGTCGTCGATCTTGACCTCCACCCGGTCGATGCCGACGGTCTGCGCCCACGCGACGCCCGCGATCACGCCGGGTCCGGGATCGACCGCCTTGTCGAGGCGCGGGGTGTCGATGCGCGAGGACAGCTTGATCGGCGCCTTCGCGCTGTACCCGCGCGGCGTCCAGTAGGCCTCCTCCGCGTCGAAACGCGTGACCTTGAGCTCCGAGAGCCACTTCGTCGCCGAGACGTAGCCGTAGAGGCCGGGCACGACCATGCGCACCGGGAAGCCGTGCTCGAGGGGGAGCGGTTCGCCGTTCATGCCGACCGCGAGGATCGCATCGAGCCCGTCGTCGGTGAGGGAGGCGAGCGGCGTGCTCGCGGTGAACCCGTCGACGCTCCGCGAGAGCACCATGTCGGCATCCGCACCCGGCATCGCCTTCGCGAGCACGTCGCGCACCGGGACACCCAGCCACTTGGCCGTCCCGAGCAGGTCCCCGCCGACCTCGTTCGAGACGCAGGTCAGCGTGATGGAGTACTCGTCGAGGCCCATCGCCACGAGGTCGTCGAAGCTCAGCTCGACGCGGCGGCCGACCATGCCGTCGACGACGAGCCGCCAGGTTCCCGGATCGACCGACGGCACGGTGAGCGCCGTGTCGACCCGGTAGAAGTCGCCGTTCGGGGTGTAGAGCGGCGTGATGCCCGGGATGTCCAGCTCGGCCCCCTCGGGGACCGTGACCGTCGAGTTCGGTGCCGGCAGCTTGAGCGCTCGACGGACCGCGGCGATCGAGCTCGTCGCGGCACCGGCGACGCGGGCGCCCACGCCGACCACCAGGGCGGATGCCGCGGCGATGCCGGCGAGCACGAAGAACCCGCGCCGGTCGACGGATGCCGCGGCCGCGTCGGACTTCGCCCGTGCGCCGGGATCGGGGGGCGTCGGGGTCGCGCCGCCACCGAGGGCCGTGCCGCCGCCACTCGCGGCGCCGCCAGGGACCACGGCGTCCACGGTCGCGGCGTGCCAGGCGCGGAGGCGTCGGATGAGCAGGTGCAGTACGACGATGCCGGCGGCCGTGCCGACGAGCGGCGGGAGCCAGGCGAAGGCGGTCGCACCGGTGCGCGTGACGATCGCGGCGAGGGAGAGCGCGCCCGCGAGGCCGAGCGCCACCGCACCGAGCGGTGGACGCACGAATTGGAGGATGCCCGAGATGCAGGATGCGACGAGCACCGCGAGGCCGAGCCCGCCGAGCAGCGCGATCTTGTCGTTGGCGCCGAACAACTCGATCGCGAGTTCCTTCGCCCACTGCGGCACGATGTCGATGACGAACGCGCCGACCGCGAGGATCGGGCTGCCGTCGCGCGCGACCAGGAACGCCACGAGCTCCGCGGCGGCCAGGAACACCCCGGCGCTGACGACGCCTGCGAGCGCCGCGAGCGACCACCAGCGAAGGCGCCCCGCGCCGGTTCGCCGTGCGCCGGGTCGATCGGGCTGCTGTGCAGGGTGCTCCATGTCGGCCTCCGTCGCATGCGGGACGTTCTCCCGCTGGAAGGTGGTTCGACGCGGGCGCCCTGGCGGATTGGCCGGACCCGCCGCTCAGGCCGGGAGCACGGCCACCGCACTCACCTCGACGAGGAACTCGGGGTTCGCGAGCGCCGCGACCTGGTTCACCTGCACCGTCGTGCGATGCCGGCCCCAGACCTCCGCGGATGCGGCGAAGCCCTCGTTCGCGTCGGCGCCGCCTGCGAGCGTGATGGTCATCGACACGACGTTGGTCTGGTCGGCGCCGGCTTCGGCGAGGACGGTGAGGACGTTCTCGAGCGCCCTGACGGTCTGGGGTCCGAGGCCCCCCTCGACGACGCTGCCGTCGGGATTGCGCCCGTTCTGACCGCCCACGTACAGCGTGCTGTGCGGTCCGCTGACCAGCACTCCCTGGCTGAAGGCCGGGCTGGAGTGCATCGATTCCGGATTGAGGTGCGTGATCTCCATGCGTCCGGTCTACGCCGGCCCACCGACATCCGCCAGCCCCTCGAGGACGGCGCACCGGTCGTCCGTCCGGATCGCGGCATCCGGAACCTGTGACCTTGCCCGGTCGGCCTTGCCGAGGAGGTAAGCCTTACCTAAGATGAACCCGTGCGCATGCCTTCCCTCACCCTCATCTCGGCCGATTCCGTCCGTACGGCGGGGGTGCCCCGATGGTGAGCCGCATGCGACCGCGCACGCCGGGCCCGACCATGCTCTTCGCGGGCGACACCGGCGACGTGGCGTCGATCCGGTCGCGGCTCGCCGACTGCGCCCCGAACGCGACCGGCATCGTGCTGATCGAGGCGGTCAACGCCATGCAGATCGCGCCGATCGAGGCGCCGGCGGGCATCGCCGTGCACTGGGTGTTCCGCGAGCACCGCTCCGGCACCGTGGTGCCCCGCGGCGAGGCGCTCGTGACCGCGGTGGACGCCTGGCTCGACGAGTGGATGCGCCCCGAGGGCGGCACCGAGATCGCGATCTGGCTCGGCGCGCGCAGCACGCCGATCGTCGGCGCCTACGCGAACGCCCTCGAGCGCGAGCTCGCCGCCATCCGCTGACGGGTCAGGCGGGCCGGCTCAGTCGGCGATGCTCCAGTAGGTCGCCGAGGCGCCCGGATGCTGCTCGGTGATCGACCAGTCGACCGAGCGGTCCCACGTGGGGTCCGTGTGGCCCGCGTACTCGATGTCGATCGCGCCGTCATCGCCCACGACGATCGCCGTCACGATGCCCGTGTGGTCCCGGTCGCCGGAGAGGTCCCAGTCGAACTGCACGACGTCGCCGACCTTCACCTGGTCGCGCTGGGCGTCGGTGAGCGGCGTCGCCTTCTCCGGGTGCTCCTCGAGGTACTCCATGAAGGCGGTGGAACTGCGCCACGCCGGCGCGCTCGTGTAGCCGTCGCCCACGGCGTACCACCACTCGTCGTCCTCGATCCAGCCGCGGGCGAGCAGGGACTGGCTCGTGAACGCCATGCAGTCGTTCTCCTCGATGAAGCCGTACTCCTCGCTCTCGGTGCTGTCCCAGTGCTCCTGCACGTAGGTCATCTGCGCGGTCACGGCGGGGTTCAGCGAGGCCCAGTCGAGCTGGGCGCCGGTGTCCTCGGCGGCGTCCGCGGTGCCGGCCTCGACCGTCGTGGTGTCCTCGCCGCGGCCAGTCGAGCCCTGGGACGACGGGACCGAGGACGCCCAGCCGATGGCGACGAATCCGCAGAGCAGGGACAGGGCGGTCGCGACCGCGACGAGCACCAGGGCTCGGCGGCGGCGGAAGGCTCGGGTGTGCGTGGGGTTCGGCATCCCCTCGACGGTATGTCGCGACCCTGTACGACACCCCTGCGCCACGCCTGGATACGCCGGACGGACACGGCGGGCGGATGCATCGCCACGGCCCGCCCGCACGGACGGAGGGGTGCCGCCCTAGACTCGGGCCGTGGATCCCGAGGATCAGGTCGTCCGCTACGCCGACCATGCCGGCGCCTCCATCGCGTGGGCGGCCGTCGGCGATGGCCCCCCGCTCGTCATCGGCGGGTGGTGGTCGAGCCACCTCGAGCTCGACTGGCGCAACGCCGGTTTCCGCCGGTTCACGTCGGCACTTGCGCGGCATCGCACCGTCATCCGGTACGACCGGCCCGGCACCGGGGTATCCGACCGGGGCGGGCTGCCCGCACGCTCCCTCGAGGAGGAGTTCGAGATCCTCGAGGCGCTCATCGACGAGGCCGCGCCGGGACGGGTGGCGCTCTTCGGGGCATCCTCGGGCGCGGGCGTCGCCTCGCTCTTCGCCGCGAGGCATCCCGATCGGGTCGACGCGCTCGTCCTCTACGGCGCGTACGCCCGCGGTGCGGACCTCGCACCTCCGGCCGCCCGGGAGGCCATGCTCGGGGTCATCGACCAGCACTGGGGCCTCGGCTCACGGGTGCTCGCCGATCTCTTCCTGCCCGACGCGACGGCCGAGGAGCGGGCGGAGTTCGTCGAGTTCCAGCGGCGCTCGGCCTCGAGGGAGGTCGCGCTCGCGTCCCTGCGGGCGGTCTACGACTTCGACGCGACGGGGCACCTCGGCGACGTGCTCGCGCCCACCCTCGTCCTGCACCGTCGCAGCGACCGTGCCATCCCGTACGCCCTCGGCAAAGACCTCGCCCGCCGCATCCGCGGCTCCCGCTTCGTCGAACTCCAGGGCGACGACCACTTCCCGTGGCGCGGCGACGCCGACGCCGTGGTGCGCGCGACGCTGTCATTCCTCGGCGCCCCGGTCGAGCCCGAGCCGGCGCGCGGTGGAGCACGCGGTGACGCGGGTGGCGCTACCGGAGCCCGTTCCGGCTCGCCTTCCGCGCGTCTGACCGATCGCGAGCGAGAGGTGCTCCGGCTGGTGGCCATGGGACGCACCGACGGTGAGATCGCGGCGAGGCTCATGCTGTCCACGCACACGGTGCACCGCCATATCGCCAACATCCGGCTGAAGCTCGACGTTCCCTCGCGCACCGCCGCAGCAGCGTGGGCGCTGCGCAACGAGGTCATCTGAGGCTCGAGGCGCCGTCGGGTGTCCGACCTCAGGCGTGTCCACCCGCCCGGGCGCTGGCCCATTCCGGCCATGTGAGATTGGCCGGAACCGGCGATTCGGCCGCCGGTGCTTCGGCGTTCACTTGCATGCAGTGCCGCACAATCGCGCAGCACGGAACCAGCAAGGAAAGACGAGATGTCCGAAACCCTGACCAGCCCCTCATCCGACTCGACGATGTCGTCCGCCGTCGTAGACACCGAAATCAACGACGGCCTGCAGGCCTTCGCCACCGATCCCGAGCGCATGTCGTTCGCCGTCGTGGAGGGCGACGCTGCCGTCGTCCATCCGGAGGCCGTCCGCGTCGGCGAGTTCGCCGAGCAGCTCATCGGCATGCTCGGTTCGGCCACGACCCTGTTCACCATCGAGCTCGGTCGCAGGTTCGGCCTCTACCGGGCACTCCACGAACGCGGCGCGCTGAATCCCATGGAGCTCGCCGTCGCCACCGGCATCGCCCCGCGGTACGCACGGGAGTGGCTGGAGCAGCAGGCCGCGGCCGGTCTCCTCGACGCCGAGACCGACGCCGACATCGGCGCCGAGTCGGGAGCCGACGCACGGTCGTTCTCGCTTCCGTCCCACCACGTACCGGGCCTGATCGAGGAGTTGCACCCCGGCCACGTCGCTCCCGCTGCGGGCGTGCTCGCCGGCGTGGCGCTGGCGTTCCCGGCGGTGGTCGCCGACTTCCCGTACGGTCGGGGCGTCGCCTTCGAGGCATACGGGTCAGAGCTCCGCCATGGACTCAACGCCCTCAACCGGCCGGGGTTCCACAACGCCATGCGGGACTGGGTCCATGCGCTGCCCGACCGCGCCGCCGTGCTCGAACACGGCGGCACCGTATTCGACGTCGGCTGCGGCACCGGCTGGTCGACGATCGCGCTCGCGACCGCGTTCCCGAAGGCGCGCGTGGTGGGCCTCGATCTCGACGTGGCCTCGATCACGGAGGCGCGCGAACACGCCGCTGCCGCCGGCGTCGCCGACCGCGTCGCGTTCCTCGTCGGCGACGCCGCCGATGCCGATGCCGTGCGAGCGGCCGCGGCTGCGATCGACGCGGCCGCGGGGTTCGACCTCGTCACGGTCTTCGAGGCGCTGCACGACATGGGCATGCCCGCGCGGGCGCTGGGGGCGTTCCGCGAGGCGCTCGCCGATGGGGGAGCGCTGCTCGTGGCGGACGAGCGGGTCGCCGACGAGTTCGGGCCGAACGCCGACCCGGTCGAGCGCATGCTCTACGCGATGAGCGTGCTGCACTGCCTCCCGGCCACCACGGCGGAGTCGCACGGCATCGCGAACGGCACCGTGCTGCGCGCGCCCACCCTTCGCCGCTGGGCGCTCGAGGCCGGATTCGAGCGGGTGGACGTGCTCGGCATCGAGAACCCGTTCTGGCGGTTCTACCGCATCGGATGACGGCGGTGCCGAGACCCGGCATCGGCCATGGGCGCCGACGAGCGCACCGACAACGAAGCGGATGCCGCGGACGCACAAGGCGCCCGCGGCATCCGCTCGGCGGTTGCGACTACTCGAACAGTGAGAGCGTGATGGTTCCCGTGTACTGGCCCGCGTCGACGGTGGCGGGGGTGCGCAGGAAGAGGTCCGCGTTCGCGGTCCACGAACCCTCGGGAGCGATCTCGCCCGAGTCGTAGGCGCTCGCGAACAGTTCCTGGTCGACCAGGCCGACGTTGTCGGGCGCGGCGTCGTCGTCGAGCACCGTCTCGACCGCGTCGCCCGCGGCGACCAGCCCGGAGTCGCCGCCGTCGACGAGCGCGGGTGCCCAGCCGAGGTGGCCGGCCCCGATCGGCTCCTGGCCGGCGTCCCCGGCGAAGGCCGTGGCGGTGCCCAGCACGTACCAGGCGGCCCCCTCGGGGATCTCCTCGGCCGTGCGGGTGTCGGTGATCGTGACCGTGGGCAGCGTGCCGGTGAACTGGCGCACGAGCTCCTCGGAGCCGTTCTCGGTGAGGCTGACCTCGGTGCCGGCGATGCTCATGGCGAGCACGCCCGGCTCGGTGATCTCGGTGATGGCGACGTTCACGTCGACCTCGCCGCCGCCGTGCTGCTCCTCGGCGACCGCGATGCCGACGTTGCCGGCCAGCAGCAGCGCGCCGGTCGCGGCCGTGATGGCGGCGAGTCGGAGGGTGGATTTCGTCATTGGATCCTCTGTTTCTCGGGTGGTGTGCCTGGAAGGGGTGCGGATGCCCCGGGGCGGCCGGCCGATGGACGGCCGCCCCGGTTGCGTGGATCAGCCGCAGGCGAGTGCCTCGTACGCGATCGTGCGCTCCGTCGTGGTGGAACCGGCGGTGGCCGTGACCTTCACGTCACCGGCCGGCATCTGGCCGAGACGGGTCGAGAACGTGTGGAACGCGTTCTTGCCCGGTGCGACCGTGGCGAACGACTTCTCGCCGTACGCCGACGCGATGGCCACCGACAGCGGCACGTCCTCGCCGTTCGTCGCCTTGACCGACAGCTGCGCCTTGCCGGCGATGCACCGGCTCGTGACCACGACCGTCAGGTCCAGCTGGGCGGGCTCGATCTCGACCACCTGCTCGGCCTCGACGTTGCCGGCGGCATCCGTCGATCGGTAGGCGATCGAGTGCGCCGCCGAGTCGGTGAACGCGAGCGGCTCGGCGTAGGCCGTCCACTCCCCGCCGTCGACCCGGACCTCCGTCGTCGCGACCCCGGAGGTGGCGTCCGCGGCCGAGAGGGTCACCTGCACGCCGCCGTCGACGTCCTCGACGCCCGCCGAGGTCGCGGGTGCGACCGTGTCCACCCGCACCGTGGCGGACCCGGTGGCCTCGACGTTGCCCGCGGCATCCGTCGAGCGGAAGGTCACGACGACCTCGCCCTCGCCGGTGAGCCCGACCGGTGCGTCGTACGCCGTCCACTCGCCGCCGTCGATCGCGTACTCGGTCGAGTCAACGCCCGAGCCGTCGGCATCCGAGGCCTCGAGTGCGAAGCTCGGCGCCGTCCGGTACCAGCCGTCCTCTCCGTCGGCCTCCGCCGGCGTCCAGGCGAGCGTGGTCACCGGAGCGGTCGTGTCCTCCTGATCGGCGACGAGCTCGAAGGAGTCGAACTCGACGACCACGGGCTCCTCCTGCTGCGGACCGATGGCCATCAGGCCGAGTCCGCGGAGGGGCTGGTCGAACGTGATGCCGGTGTCGCCGATCGGCGTCCAGTTCACGCCGCCGTCGCTGACCTCGGCCGTGTACAGGTTCCCGGTCTTCGTGACCCGGATGTACCAGTACCCGCTCTCGGTGCTGTCGGCGATGTTCAGGTTGCGGTTGCCGATCCCGGCTGCGCCCTTCTCCCCGGCGAGCTCGGCCCGCAGGTCGAGCGCGCTTCCGGGGGCGTTGTAGGCGACGACGTCGGCCTTGACGTAGTTGTCGTCGTCAGCCCACATCATCAGTCCGGCCAGCTGGTAGCGGTGCTTCAGCGGGGCCTTGAACTTCGTGGTCGCGACCCAATCGCCCTCCGGTGCCTTCGTGAGGATGAAGTTGCTGGGCGACAGCGGGTTGGTCCCGTTGATGTCGCCCGGCTGGGTCGTGATCTTGAGGTGCCCGTCGGCGACCTTCGCGTGGTTCGAGTCGTACCGCACGCTCTGGCCCCAGCGGCAGCCGTCGAGGGCCGTGCCGTCGAACCCGTCGTTCGCCGAGATCGGGGCGCCGGCCGCGGGCTCCGGGCTGAACCGGAACCAGTCGGCCTGCGCGGTGACCGGGGTGGTGCCCAGGTCGCCGGCCGCCATGAGGCCGATGCGCGCGTTCGACTTCAGCTGGAGCTGGCCGTTGAGCGCGGTCCAGGCCTCCCCATTGGTCGAGTACGCGCCCGTCAGGACGGTGCCGTTGCTCGTCAGCTTCAGATGGATGGTCGTCGGGAAGTCCGCGGGCAGGGCCGGCGCAGCGGGCGTGGTGCGCGCGCCTCCGGTCTCGCTCTGGAACTCCACGAAGCGGCCGCCGCTCTGGTTGCGCACGAAGCCGAGCTTGTTGTACTCGTTGTCGCTCTGGTGCACGACGAGTCCGGCCCACTGCCAGTGCGAGGTGTGCGCCAGCGTGATCTTCGTCGTCGCCTCCCACGCGCCGGTGGGCAGCGGCTTGCTCGCGAAGCTCACCGGACCCGGGGAGGCCTCGTTGATGTCACCGGGGGCGACCGGCAGCTTCAGCGTGCCGCCGGACTGCGTGATCGTCGCGCCGTCCGCGGTGCGCAGGCCCCACGTGGGTGCCAGCGCCGGACCGTCGAACTCGTCGGAGAGCGGCGCGGCCGCGCAGACGAGGGGTTCGAGCGGCTTCACGGGCTCGGGAACCTGCGGATCGGTGTCGATCGCGAAGTCCGCGAAGTCGACCGTGCCCGCGCCGGTGGCGTGGGACACCATGAACATGCCCACGTCCTGGACGGCGGCCGCCCCGGCCAGGTTGACGGTGCCGCCCACCTGGGTCCAGGTGGTGCCGTTCTTCGAGAAGTACGCGGTGTAGTCCGCCCCCGCGCGCTTCAGCTTCACCCAGGTCGGGTAGCTCGTCGTGCCGCCCTGCACCGAGGTGTTCAGCTGCCCGTTGCCGTCTGGGTCCGCGAGGAACTCGATGCCGCCGCTCGGGCGGACGCCGACCATCGCGTAGCCCGGCGAGGTGCCCGGCTGCGTCAGGTCGTTGCGCACGATGAGTCCGGCCTTGGCCGCGCCGTTGGTGTTCTGCTGGGCGTCGACCTTGACGACCGCCTCCCAGGCATCGTCCCCGCCGGCGGGTGCGTAGAGCGTCGAGTACTCGTCGGTGCCCTGCCAGGCGTCGTCGCCGGCGCCGGAGATGCGGAACCGACCGTCGCCGATGCGCTCGAAGGTGCCGTCGGCGTTCGTGAACGGCACGAGGTCGCCGAAGAGCTCGCCGACCTGCGCGACGACGATGCGCGACGTCTTCGACTTGCCCGCCGCGTTGGTGGCCACCGCGGTGAGCTCGTAGAGCCCCTCCTCGGGTGCGGTCCAGGTCGCCGCGTACGGTGACGTCTCGTCGGTCCCGATCGACTCGCCGTCGACGAGGAACTCGACCTGCTCGACGCCGTCGCCCGAATCGGTCGCGGTGGCCTCCACCGTGACATCCGCCCCGGGCTCGAGCTCGACGCCGGCCTCGGGCGAGGTGATCGCGACCTGCGGGGCCGCGGTGGGCGAGGCGCCCTGGCCGATCGCCTCGAGGAAGTTGAGCTTGATCTCGGCACCCCGGAAGACGACGTACAGGTCCATGGTGTCCCGCGTGAACGCGCTCGTGTCGACCGTCACGTCCGTGAAGCGGGTGGAGCCGGTTGCCGGCACCTCCGCCGTGGCGAGCAGCTCGCCGTCGACGCCGCCCTGGCGGAGCTCGATCGAGCCGCCCTCGACCAGTGCCGAGACGCGCAGCGCGAGTGCATCGATGCGGTGGAAGTTCACCGGCTCGAAGTGCGCCCACGCACCGTCGCCGCCGACGATGACCCGGTCGCTGTCGACCCCTTCGACATCACGGCTGGGTGCCGTGGTCATGCCCTCCGAAGCGGAATCGAAGAACTCGGCCTGCTTCACCTTCGGGAAGACGAGGGTCGTCTGGGAGCCCGTCAGCGGGTTCTCGCCGCCCGCGCCGCCGTCGTCGGTGTAGCGCGCGTCGAGGGCGAAGAAGATGTCCTCGTCGGGTGCGTGTCCGCCGAGGCTCGTCTCGGTGGTGCCGGTGAAGCCGCTCAGCGGCGTCGTCGGGTGGGCGTGGTCGTCATGCCCCAGCGCCGGCTGGATGATGACGTCGTCGCCCGAGACCGTGCCGTCCTCGGGATCGGTGACCTCGACGTTCCACGACAGGTCGTCGCCGAAGTCGAAGAACGAACCGTTCGGGGGCAGTGTGAACTCCACGTCGGGGCGCGTGTTGCCGACGGTGATCGGAACCGTCGTCGTGCCCTTCTTGCCGTCGGGGTCGGTCACGGTCAGTCGGGCGTCGAACACGCCCTCCGTCTCGTAGGCGTGCGTCGCCTGCGGCGTGGTCGCATCGACCGTGCCGTCGCCGTCGAAGTCCCACGCGAAGCTCAGCGCGGCGTTCTCGGGGTCCGTCGAGGCGGCGCCGTCGAACGCGACGGTGAGCGGCGCCGGGCCGGAGTCCTGGTCGACGGAGATCTTCGCCATGGGCGAGCGCGAGCCCGAGATGTAGTCGATGCGGTGCAGCCCCGAGTTGGGGTTGTCACGCCCGAAGCCGCCGCCCCAGTCGAGCACGTAGAGCGAGCCGTCAGGCCCGAACTTCGAGTCGATGGGGGCGAGGAACTGCTCCTGCGGCAGGAACGGCGTGACCTTCTCGACCTGCGTTCCGGAGCCCGCGGCCGGATCCTTCAGCTGGATCGAGTACATCTTGTTGCGCGCCCACTCGTAGAAGAAGGGCTTGCCGTCGTACGAGGCCGGGAACTTCGTGTCGGACTCGAGCGCGGGGTCGAAGTCGTAGACGGGTCCGCCCATGGGGGCGAGGCCGCCGCCCTGGGGGATCATCGAGGGCACCGACGAGCGCTTGTAGCCGTACCACATGTCCGCAGCACGGGCCGCGGGCAGCTCGGTGAGGCCGGTGTTGCGAGGCGAGTCGTTGACCGGGTTCGCGCAGTCGAAGAAGTCGCCGACCGCGACCGGGTTCGCCGTGTAGTCGACGTCGCGGAACGGCTCGTTGTTCCCCATGCAGAGCGGCCAGCCGTAGTTGCCGGGCGACGTGATGTAGTTCCACTCGGCGATGCCGGCGGGGCCGCGCGTGGTGGGTGCGTCGTTGCCGTTGTCGGGGGAGTAGTCGGCGAGGCTGATGTTGCCGGTCGCCTGGTCCACCGAGAAGCGGAACGGGTTGCGGAAGCCCATCGCGTAGATCTCGGGCAGGGTCTTGTCGCCGGCGTCGTCCGCCTCGGGGAACAGGTTCCCCTCGGGGATTGTGTAGCCGGGTCCGTCGGCGTTCGGCGTGATGCGGAGCAGCTTGCCTCGCAGGTCGTTCGTGTTCGCGGAGGTCTCCCTCGCGTCGTGGAACGTGCCGGGCCGGGTCGAGAGCGGGGCGTAGCCGCCCGAGGGCTCCGAGTGCGGGTTCACGTCGTCGCCGACGCCGAGGTACAGGTTGCCGTCGGCGTCGAAGTCGAGGCCGCCGCCGGTGTGGCCCGGCTCGTCCGGAAGCCGGCGCGCGGGGACCTCGATGATGAGTTCCTCGGATGCCGGGTCGATGCTGCCGTTCTCCATGGTGAAGCGGGAGACGCGGCTGAAGAAGCTCGACGGGTTCGCGTTGTCCGCGGCGTCGGGCGAGCGGTAGAGGTAGACGTGGCCGTTCTCGGTGAAGGCGGGGTCGAGGGCGATGCCGAGCAGGCCGTCCTCGCCGCCGGAGTAGACGTCGAGCTCGAGTGCCGTGGTGACGCTGTCGGTGGCCGGATCCCAGACGCGGACCTGGCCGCGCACGAGCTCGGTGTAGAACACGCGGCCGTCATCGGCGATGTCCATGGCGAACGGGGCGGAGGTGTTCTGGTCCAGGGCGACCTTCTCGAAGTTCTCCCAGACGGTGCCGCCGCAGTCGCCATCCTCGAGGCCGGCGGCGTACTTGACGCCGCCGACGATGTGCGCCATGAACTTCGGCTCCTGAAAGTGGGATCCGAAGTGGCCCATCGCGGTGGCCCAGGCGCGTCCGCCGTCGTACGGCTTGCACCAGGAGATCGGGTGGTCGTAGCCCATGGCGTTGCCGCCGGCGTCGTAGGTCGTCTCGTCCATCGACGCGAGCACGTGGGCGGTGCCGCGCACGTTGTTCGAGAAGTTGTACCACTCGTCGGAGCGTTCCCAGCGGGTGTCCTCGAAGTGCTCGGTGGAGGGGTGCGTGTGGTCCTCGATGCGGACCGTGCCCTTCTGCCCGGGGTCCGTGCCGGTGGCCGCGTGGCCCGGCATCAGCGAACCCACGAGGGTGTCCCACCAGGGGTAGTTGCCCCGCATGTCGGTCGCATTGTGGATCGCGACGATGCCGCCTCCGGCGCGCTGATAGCGCTCGAGGGCTGCCTTCTGGTCGGCGTTCCACGGGTCGCCCGACGCCTGGAACATGATGATCGCGTCGAACTCCGCGAGGTCGGCGTCGTTGAAGATCGTCGAGTCCTCGGTGTGCACCACGACCATGTCCTCGGCCTCGAGGGCCGCGGTGATCAGCGGCGTGCCCTTGTCGATGGCGTCGGTGTGCCGGAACTGTGTGGTCTTGGTGAAGATGAGCACGTGGCCGCCGTCGTGCGCCTGTGCTGGCGATGCCACGCCGACGACGACGCCGGCCGTGAGGAGAAACGTGACAACGACGGCGAGCAATCGCGCCACCCCGTTGTGAAGACTGCCGAGCATGAGACCTCCATTGGTTTCGAATGCCGACCCGGCGCTCCCCGAAATCCCCGGCGCACGAAGTCGAGACCGAATCTATGAGGACTTTTGGTTCTCGGTCAAGCAAAAGATGATGAATCATCGATATGTAACGTCAGTCAGGCGGGAAATCACGCGTGTTTCCGGGCACAACCGGGGGAAAGAAGTCGCGTGCCCGCGTCCGGAAGCAAGCGCGTACAGTCGGCCGTGGCGGCACGGCCGGCATCCTGCATTCCGCACCGGCATCCGGCACGCGGCATCCGGCATCCGCTCGAGGAGTTCATAGGAAACGCATAGTCGCGTGCGCATACTGGAGGTATGAGCGCCACCGCACCGCACCGTTCCCCGCAGGTCTCCAAGGGCGACGGCTCGATGGTGCGCGTGCTCGTCGTGGACGACGAGCCCTCGCTCACCGACCTGCTGAAGATGGCCCTCCGCTACGAGGGGTGGGACGTGCGCACCGCGGCCGACGGGGTCAGCGCCGTCAAGGCTGCGCGCGAGTTCCGGCCCGACGCGATCGTGCTCGACATCATGCTGCCCGACATCGACGGCCTCGAGGTGCTCCAGCGCGTGCGCGCCGACGGCACCGAGACGCCCGTGCTCTTCCTCACCGCGAAGGACTCGCTCGACGATCGCATCGCGGGGCTCACCGCCGGCGGCGACGACTACGTCACCAAGCCGTTCAGCCTGGAGGAGGTCGTCGCGCGGCTGCGCGGACTCATCCGCCGCTCCTCGATCACCCTCGCCACTGCGAAGGACCCGGTGCTCACCGTCGGCGACCTCACGCTCGACGAGGACTCCTACGAGGTCGAGCGCGCGGGCACGCCCATCGAGCTGACCGCGACCGAGTTCGAGCTCCTGCGCTTCCTCATGCGCAACCCCAGACGAGTGCTGAGCAAGGCGCAGATCCTCGATCGGGTCTGGTCGTACGACTTCGGCGGCAAGGAGTCGGTCGTCGAGCTCTACATCTCGTACCTCCGCAAGAAGATCGATGCCGGCCGTGAGCCGATGATCCACACCGTTCGCGGCGCCGGCTACATGATCAAGGCCGCCGGATGACGAAGCCGGGCGACCCGGGTCACGCGGCCGCAGCCCGGGCCGATGCCGTGCACACCGGGTCGGGCCCCGTCGTCGAGGCGGAGCCCGCCGAGGTGGCCGACCGTCGTCGTGGGCGGCCGTGGACCCTCCGGCGCCGCCTGCTCGTCATCGTCGCCGGCCTTCTCGTCGCCGTCAGCGCGACGGTGGGCCTCGTGACGGTGGCCGTCTTCCACAGCGCCTCGATGGAACGCCTCGACGGCGACCTCGACGAGGCGATCTCGCGAACCGACATCAGTGCGGCGGGCCCCGTGTTCCCGGGCGAGCAGGCCGAGGGACCCGGCGTCCTGCTGAACGTGCCCGGGCAGCAAGCCGGAACGCTCGCGGCCCTCGTGGAGGCCGACGGCGCGGCGAACGCCGGCTACATCGCCGACCGGGGTCGCGTGCTCACGCTCCCGGCCGACATCGCGGCCTCGCTCGCCGACGTCCCCGCCGACGGCGCCGGCCACACCATCTCGGTCGAGCGGCTGGGCGAGTACCGCGCCCAGGCGGTCGAGCTCCCCGAGTGGGACGGCCTCAAGGTCGTGCTCGCGCTGCCGATGGCCGAGGTCACGACCGCGACGACCCAGCTCGCCCTCACGATCACGATCGTGGCCGCGCTCGGGCTCATCCTCGCCCTCATCGTCGGGTCGGTCGTGGTGCGGCGGGCGCTCCGCCCGCTGGCGAGCGTCACGGAGACCGCGCAGCGGGTGTCCGAGCTGCCGCTCGAGCGGGGCGACGTCGCGCTCGGCGAACGCGTTCCCGTCGACGACCAGCGCACCGAGGTCGGCCGGCTCGGCACCGCGTTCAACCGCATGCTCGGGCACGTGGCATCCGCCCTGACGGCGCGCGAGCAGAGCGAACGCAAGGTGCGCCGCTTCGTGGCCGACGCGAGCCACGAGCTGCGAACTCCGCTCGCATCGATCCGCGGGTACGCCGAGCTCACCCGCATGCACGGCGGCGACCTGCCGCCCGACGTCACGCACGCGATCTCGCGCATCGAGTCCGAGTCGGTGCGCATGACCGAACTCGTCGAGGACCTCCTGCTGCTGGCCCGGCTCGACGAGGGCCGCGAGCTGGCGGCGCTGCCGGTCGACCTCGAACGCATGCTCGGCGAGGCCGTCGGCGACGCGCAGGCCGCCGGCCCCGGCCACGACTGGGAGGTGCGGGCGACGGATGCCCCGACCGTCGTCGTCGGCGACGAGCCGCGCCTGCGCCAGGTGGTCACGAACCTCCTCGCGAACGCCCGCGTGCACACGCCCGACGGCACGCACGTGGTCGCATCGCTCGATCGCGAGGGCGACGAGGTCGTACTGCGCGTCGGCGACGACGGGCCGGGGATCCCGCCCGAGCTCGCCGGCTCGCTGTTCGAGCGGTTCGCCCGCGGCGATTCGTCCAGGTCGCGCCGTGCCGGGAGCACGGGGCTCGGCCTCGCGATCGTGCGCGCGGTCGTCGAGGCCCACGACGGCGAGGTCTCGGTCCGGAGCGAGCCCGGCTCGACGGTGTTCACCGTTCGCCTCCCTGCGGCGCCCACGCCGGCGACGTCGTCCTAGGCTGGAGCGACCCCACCCGTACGAGCCCTGACCCGAGACGCCCATGAGCCTGCAGCAGACGATCATCCGCATCGCCGCCGAGCTCGGGCGTCCGGCCCTGATCGAGGACCTCCGGCGCTCGGTGGTCGCGTACAGCCCGCACCCAGACGAGGTCGACGACGTGCGTCGTCGCTCGATCCTCGAGCATCGCGCCGATCCGGCCATCCACGCCTGGCTCAGCCGGCTCGGCGTCTACGCCGCGACCTCGGCGGTGCGGGTGCCCGGCAATCCCGACCTCGGCATGCTGCCACGAGTCTGCGTGCCCATCGGTCGGGCGGGCGTCGTGTTCGGCCACCTCTGGTTCATCGAGCCGGGGGACCTCCCGGCGCCGCTCGACCTCGAACGTGCCGCCGCATCGGCGGAGCTCGTGGCCGAGGAGTGGGCAAGGATCCGGATGTCGCAGGAGGGCGAATCGGCACGCGAGGGGGAGTTGGCGCGCGAGCTCGTGCTCGGCCGAGCCGACGTGCGGCGCCGTGCCGTCGACGAGCTCGTCGAGTCAGGGCGGTTCGAGAGCGGTCTGCTCCGCGTCTACGTGCTGACGACCGGAATCCCGACGGCCCGCGGCGGCGCGGCCGACGAGGAGTTCGAGCGGGTGGCACGCCGGGCGCGTCGCGCCCTCGGCGGCCGAGGGGTGCTGGCGCTGGCCAGGCGCGACCACGCGGCGGTCGTGGTCCCGTCCTCGACCGGGCGCTTCGCCGACACCGATCGCGTCGCGCGCGTGGTCGCCGACTCGGCCGACGGTGGGGTCTCCGGCGTCTGGAGGGTCGCGGTCGGCGGTGAGGCATCCGTCGTCGCCGCGCGCGAGAGCTACCGGCAGGCACGCCGCGCCCTCGGCATCGCCGCCTCCTTCCGCCTGACGGAGCCCGTGCTGCACTGGGACCGCCTCGGGGTGTACCGCGGCCTGGATTCGGCGGCTGCCGCAGGGCTCGGCTCCGCCGACTTCCACCCGGGTCTCGAGCGGCTGACCGCCGAACGCGACGGCGAGGTCCTCGTGCGATCGCTCGAGGCGTACCTCATGGAGGCCGGGCACGTGCAGCGGGCGGCGACCCGGCTCGGGGTCCACCGCACGTCGCTCTACAACCGACTGAACCGTGCCCAGCGCATCCTGGGCATCGACCTCGACGACGGCCTCGACCGCCTCGGCGTGCACATGTCGATCCTGCTCCGCGCGGGTGAGTCGACGCAGGGCGAGGACGCCGAGGGTCACTGACCGATCGTCGTCGACCTCGACATCTGTCGACCGGGCCGGCATCCCGCCGCGACATCTGACGCGTGACCCGTGCTCCGGCTGTGCCTAGCCTGTGAGCCACGGGTGCTCGCTCCTTCCGCACCGCGGCGGCGAGCCGACGGGACCCGATCACGATCGAAGGAGCTCAGCATGACACCAGCGGCCCTGCACGCAGATCGGCGACGACGCAGTCGTGCCGCCGCCGTGGCATTGACCACGGTCCTGGCCGGCGGCCTCGCGGTCGCGGCGAGTCCGGCCTACGCGGCCTCGCCCGAGATCGAGCCCACGTTCCAGGACGGTCTCTCCCAGGCGGTCTTCACGAAGGCCGCGGCCGAGTGGATCAACGAGGAGGCGTGGGTCGAGAGCGAGGTCGACTCCGACCGGGACGGAGAACTCGACCTCGTGCACATCGACGTGACCCGCGTGCCCCAGACGGCCGACGGGCTGAAGGTCCCGGTGCTCATGGAGATGAGCCCCTACTACGCAGGCGGCACCTCGGTCACCAACTGGGGCGTCGATCACGAGATCGGTGCTCCGCCGACGGAGAAGGAGGCCTGGCCGGCGTACGTGCCGACCAATCGCACGAGTCCGCGCATCTCCGGCTCCCTCGAGAACACGTGGGTCCCGCGCGGGTACGCCGTCGTGCATGCCGAGGGACTCGGCAGCGGATGGTCCGAGGGCTGCCCCACCTCCGGCGGACCGAACGAGACGCTCGCCGGCAAGGCCGTGGTCGACTGGCTGAACGGCCGTGCCACGGCCTACACGAGCGTCGATCGCTCGACCGAGGTGACCGCCGACTGGACCACGGGCCGCGTCGGCATGATCGGCACCTCGTACAACGGCACGCTGCCGATCGGCGTGGCGAGCACGGGCGTCGAGGGCCTCGAGGCGATCGTGCCGGTCTCGGCGATCTCGAGCTGGTACAACTACTACCGCGCGAACGGCGCCGTGCGCGCGCCCGGCGGCTACCAGGGCGAGGACCTCGACGTCCTGGCCGACTACGTGTACACGCGATTCGACCAGGAGATCTGCCAGCCGGTCATCGACGAGCTCCGGGCGAACCAGGACCGGGCGAGCGGCGACTCGAGCCCGTACTGGGACGAGCGCGACTACCTGGCCAAGGCCGAGCAGATCTCGGCCGCCACGCTCGTCGCGCACGGACTGAACGACTGGAACGTGATGACGAAGAACGCCTCCGACCTGTACGAGGCGCTGAAGGCGAACGGCGTGCCCCACCAGATCTACCTCCACCAGGGCGGTCACGGCGGAAACCCGAACGACACGCTCCTGAACCGCTGGTTCACGCGCTACCTGTACGACGTGCAGAACGGCGTCGAGCAGCTGCCGAAGGCGTACGTGGTCCGCGAGGACCGCACGCTCACCGAGTACCCCGAGTGGCCCGACCCCGCCATGGAGCAGGTCAAGCTGAAGTTCAGCGCGGCCGAAGCGGCTGACGGCGTCGGCGGTCTCACCGTCTCGCGCAGCGGCTCGCGGGCCGCGGAGAACCTGGTCGACGATGCGAGCATCCGCGCGAGCGCCCTCGCCGCGGCCGAGACCTCTCCGAACCGGCTCGCCTACCGCACCGACGTGCTCGGCGAGCCGCTGCGCCTCTCGGGCACGCCGTCGGTGTCGCTGAAGCTCGCGGTGGACCGCTCGAAGGCCAACCTCACGGCACTGCTCGTGGAGTACCCGGCGACCGGCGCGCCGAAGATCATCACGCGAGGATGGGCCGACGTCGAGAACCGGAACTCGGCCGCGGTCACCGACCCGATCACGCCCGGGACGTCGTACACGTTCGACGTGGACCTCGAGCCGAAGGACTATGTGTTCTCGGCCGGCTCCCGCATCGGCGTCGTGGTCATGTCCTCCGACTTCGAGTACACCGTGCGCCCGGCGCCCGGCACCGAGCTCACGCTCCAGCAGTCCGCATCGACCGTGCACCTGCCGCTCGTCGGCGGCATGGGTGCGCTCCAGTCGTCGCTCCGCGCGATCGGATAGCACCGCTCGCCAGGCGGCTGCGAGACCCGCCTGCACCACGAAGGCCCGCACCCCTCGGGGTGCGGGCCTTCGCGCGGAACTCGGCGAGGAAGCGGGACTCAGGCCTCGGCGATGCGACGCAGCAGGCGGGCGAAGCTCCGCAGCTCGTCTTCGGGGTGATCGAGCAGGACATCGCGGAGCCGCCGCTGGTTGCGGTCGCGCACCTCGCGCACGCGGTCCATGGCGGCGTCGGTCGCCACGAGCACCCGCACCCGACCGTCGCGCTCGTCGGGCCGCGTCTCCACGAGCCCGAACTCCTCGAGCACCCTGACCTGCCGGCTGACGACCGACTTGTCCATCTCGAACATGTCGGCCAGCACGTGCGCGTTCGTGGTGCCGAGGCGCACGATCGCCGAGAGGAGCTTGTAGCCGGCGGGCTGCAGGTCGGGGTGGACCTGCTGCGCCGCCTCCTTCCAGACGAGGCGGGCCTTGCTGAAGAGCACGCTCATCTGCACCTCGACGTCGGCGATGGCCTCGTCGATGGGTGCGGATGCCTCGGTCACGCTGGTCATGCTAGCGGTCGCCGTCCTCGGTGGAGGCGGTGTCGGCAGCATGTGCCCCGCCGCCGCGCCGACGCGTCGCCGTCTTCGTCGAGCGCTCGGCCGCGGCATCCGCCTCGACCGCCTGGATCGAGGACGAGACGGGCGAGCCGATCTCGGCCTCGGCGAGGTCGATCGCGACCTGCTCGAACTCCTCCTTCAGCTGCTCGGCCGAGGTCTTGGTCGAGAGCGCCTTGTTCGGGAGGAACGCGATCGCGATCACGCTCAGCACTGCGAGCGGCACGGCGACCCAGAAGACGTCGGCGATGCCGTTGCCGTACGCGTTCTCGATGATGACGCGGATGCCGTCGGGCAGTTCGGAGACGTGGGGGATGCCGCCGCCGGCGAGGCCCTTCAGCGCGTCGACGTCCTCGGGCGAGGTGGGCGTGTAGTTCTTCAGGCCCGACGTGATGTGCGTGCCGACCTGCGTCGCGAGCAGCGAGCCCATGACGGTGACGCCGATGGTGCCGGCGATCGTGCGGAAGAAGTTCACGTTCGAGCTCGCGGCACCCAGCTGCGAGGCGGGCGTGTCGTTCTGCACGACGAGCGTGAGGTTCTGCATGACCATGCCGAGGCCCGCGCCGAGCACGACCATGTAGACGCTGACCCAGAGGTAGTCGGTGTCGTAGCTGAGCGTGGTCATGAGGTAGGCGCCGGCGACGACCAGCACGGAACCGAGGAGCATGAAGGGCTTCCACTTGCCGAACTTGCTGATGAGCGCGCCGATGACGATCGAGGCTCCCATCTGGCCGACGATCATCGGGATCGTCATGAGGCCCGACTCGGTGGGGGTCGCGCCACGCGCCAGCTGGAAGTACTGGGCGAGGAAGACGCTGGTGGCGAACATCGAGACGCCGATCGCGACCGAGGCGATCACGGAGAGCGTGAACGTGCGGTTCTTGAAGAGCGTCATCGGCACGATGGGCTCCGCGACGAAGAACTCCGTCACGATGAACCCGATGATCGCGAGCGCCGAGACGCCGATCATGACGTAGCTGGTCATCGAGTCCCACTCGAACTCGCTGCCGCCGAGCGACACCCAGATGAGCAGCAGCGAGACGCCGACCGCGAGCAGCACGATGCCGAGGTAGTCGATCTTCACGGGGCGCTTCGGCATGGGCGGCAGGTGCAGGGTGCGCGAGATCACGATGAGCGCGATGACCGCGAGCGGGACCGGCAGGAAGAAGTTGGCGCGCCAGCCCCAGGCATCGGTGATGACGCCGCCGAGCAGCGGGCCGCCGATGGTCGCGACGGCCATGATGCCGCCGACGAAGCCCATGTACTTGCCGCGCTCGCGCGGCGAGATGATGACGGCGATGAGGATCATGACGAGCGACATGAGGCCGCCGGCACCGAGGCCCTGGACCACGCGCACGGCGATGAGGGTCGTGGTGTCCTGGGCGAAGCCCGCGATCGCCGTACCGACGACGAACAGGCCGATCGCCGCCATGAGCAGCGCCTTGCGGTTCACCAGGTCGGCGAGCTTGCCCCAGATCGGGGTGGAGACGGCCATGGCGAGCAGGCTCGCGGTGATGACCCAGGTGTAGGCCGTCTGGTCGCCGCCGAGGTCCGCGATGATGAGCGGCATCGAGGTCGAGACGACCGTGCCGGAGATGACGGCGACGAACATCGCCACGACGAGGCCGGAGATGGCGATGATCACCTCGCGCGGGGTGCGTTGCGCCGGCGCGGCCGGGATGGACCCGGTCGTGGGCTTGTCTGCCACTGAAGTCACGGTGATTCCTTACGAGTTGCGTCTGCTACAAGTTGATATTTAGCAACTATATAAAATTGGTTGCATCATGTCAACCTTGGACGTCGGTCAACTATTCCCCGCTCACTGCGCAGTACACTTCGGGAAGCCGCACCTGGGGGGGAACATGGCACGACGCGAGCCGACACGCATCCTTTCCTCGGTCCGCGCCAGACGCCTGCATGTCGTGCGGCTCGCCCTCGCCGCCCTCGTCGTCGTCGGAATCGGTTCCGCGATCACCGTCGCGGCCTGGACGGACAGCGTCCATTTCGACACCACGGTCTCGTCGGGCACGATCGAACTCCAAGGCGCCGTCGACTATCTCGACCCGACGAACCCTGGCACCGTCCCCGACGGCCTCGACTGGCAGGAGTTCCCGGGCGCCCCTGCGGACAGCGGTCTGATCGCCCGATTCGTGCCTCCCGCGATCGATTTCCAGAACTTCGGGCCCGGCCAGACGCGAAGCGCCACGGTCTGGCTCCGGAACGCGGGCTCGCTTCCCGTGGGAATGGTGTTCGACCCGGCTGATCCGGCCTCACTCTCCTGGTCAGGGGCGAACCTGTTCCCCGATCCGCCCGACGTCGTCGTCACCGCGGTCGATCGCAACAACACGCCGGTGCTGCCGATCGAGGGCTGGGTCCTCCGAGGCGGCGACTGGCTCACCGTCACCGTCACCGTCAGCACGCCTTCGGACTGGGCGCAGGAGAACGAGGGCCGCGCCGGCTCGCTCGAGCTGATCTTCCAGGCAACCACCGATGGGGTGACGACCGACTGACCGGCGTGATCCGGATGCCGCGGCATCCGGATCACGGCCTCGAACTCGCACAACTGAACACTCACGGGTGGCCACTCGGACGGGCGGCCGCCGCCGACCCGGCCAGGCGGTCGGAAACGAAGGGAAAAGACATGTCCACGCGTACTCCCGAACAGGCGCGCAAGCGTCGACTCATCACCGGAATCGCCTTGGCCTCGGTCGCCGTGCTCGGCGTCGGTGCCGCGATCACCACCGCGGCCTGGACCGACGACGTCTGGTTCAGCGCCACCGCGAACACGTCGTCGATCGAGCTCTACGGCGCGCTGGGCGATACCGCGCCCGCACTCGATCCGGCGAACTGGGAGGAGGCCGACGACGAGGGCACGGCCATCGTGATCCCCGCCGCGTCGTTCGCCGACCTCGTGCCCGAGGAGACCCGTGCGGTGCAGATCTGGCTCTGGAACGACTCGACCGTCGACCTGAGCGTTGAGCTCGCCACCCTCACGCTCACCGGCAATCCGCTCTTCGACCCGTCGGCGACCGCCCCGTCGTCTCCCGCGGCGATCGGAGTGTTCACGGACGAGACCGGTACGACCGAGTACACGACGACCGTCATCCCGGCCGGTACGACGCTCGGCCTGTGGGTCGTGGTGCAGACGCCCGATTGGGTCTCGCCCGATGACGACGCGATGCAGGATGTGGACTCGCCGGTCGTGCCCCTGCAGTTCATCGGTTCCACGGTCCCCACGCCGTAGCCGGAAGGCCCCATCCCGCGCACCCGGTGACGGATGCCGCGTCTGGCTGAAACGAGTCGCATGTCGAGCACGAGCACGAGCACGAGCACACGGGTGCGTCGCGGCGCCCTCGCCTGGGCCGCTGCGATGCTCGCCGTGCTCGCGGGGGCCCTCGTGCTCGCCCTCGGCGCCGCCAGCGCCTCGCGCGCCGCCGAGCCGGTGGAGTTCACCGTGGTGTTCGACGATCTCTCGCCCGGCGAGACCCGCATCGAGTCCGCCGTCGCGACCCTCGAGCGCGATGCGACGCTCACGTCCGTCGCGTGGGTGGAGCGTACGGGCCTGCTCGCCGGCGGCTCGCTCGACGTCACGGTCTGCCGCGACGACGTGTGCACCGGGCTCGCCGGGTTCGTCGAGACGCCCATGTCGGCCGGCGAGCTCGACGTTTCGGTGACGGTCGTCGCCGACGCGGACGTTTCGCCCGAAGACGATGGCACGGCGCTCGGTCGCCTCACGTTCGTCGCCGACGACGACGGGCTCTCCGCGACCGGTGCATCGCTGGCCGCGCTCGCCTGGGGCTCTGCGCTGCTCGCCGCCGGCGTGCTGTTGGCCGGCATCGCGGCCACCCGTGCTCGCGGACGTGCGCCGGAGCGGACGTCATGACGGTGCTGCGGGGGATCGGCAGCACCATGCTCTGGTTGCTCGCAGGGCTCGGCGTGCTGTCGGGGCTGATGTGGGGTGCGAGCGCGCTCGGCCTCCTGCATCCGCTCATCGTCGTCTCGGGCTCGATGCAGCCCGGAATCCGCACGGGCGACCTCATCGTGGGGGTGCCCCGAGCGATCGAGGCGGTGACGCCGGGCGACGTGATCACCCTGACCAGCACGCAGACGCGGAAGCTCGTGACGCACCGGGTGGTCGCGATCGAGCCCGCCGCGAGCGGGTTCACGGTCACGATGAAGGGCGACGCGAACGATGCGTCGGATGCCGAGGCCTACGCGGTCCCGGCGGGTGAGGGCGTGCCCGCGCCACTGTTCGTCGTCCCGGGCGGCGGATTCGTCGTCGAGACGATCAGTCGCCCGCCCGTGGCGATCCCGTTGCTGATCGCCCTCGCCGCCCTCGTGGGTCTCGCGATGCTGCCGCCGGGGCGATCCGAGAACGGCGACGAGGCCGATGCGGATGCCGGCGCCGGGTCACCGACGGATGTTGCGGCATTCGTCGATCGCGTGTCATCGGCGAGCGGGGGCGGCGCATGAGCGCCCGAGTGCGTCGGTGGCGGGCGCTCGCCGCATTCGCGGCCGCGGCGGCGATGGTCGGCGGAGCGGCGTCGATCTCAACGACGACCGCGGCGTGGGTGGACCAGACGGCGTTCCACGCCGAGGTGAGCGCGCTCGAGACGTTCCCGCCCCTGGCCGAGACCTCGCACGACGCGATCGCGATGTCGCCCGGCCTCGAGTTCGCGGTCCTGGAGCAGCCCACGCAGCCTCCGAACGACGCTGACCTCTGCGTGCTGACGATGTCCGTGACCAACACCACTGCCGAGCCGCTCGAGTGGTGGGTCGAGTTCGACGTCGACCTCCCGCCGCTGTGGGGATACGACCCGACGATTCCAGGCGCGTTCGGCCTGTCCCGCATCGTCACGACCGCGTTCGACGCGGCGACCGGTGTCTGGCGCATCGGCGGAGCCGCGAACGACACGGCCGTGCTGGCGCCCGGTGAGACGAAATCGGGCGGCATGGGCTACTGCACGACCGGCAGCGGACCGCAGGTACCCGACGATCCGTCTCTCTACGAGGTCGAGGTCTCGAAGATGGATCTCGAGTTCGAGTCGTGCCTGGAGATCCACGTCGAGACGACCTTCCCATGGGCGATCCGCTGGAGCACGCAGGTCGACATGCTCGACTCCTTCACCGAGGCCGAGCTCGCCGGCACCGAGGTGACCACTTCTCAGGCGGCGGCGACGCCGGTGAGCGGCCAGCCGTACGTGTACGACGTCGTCGGTCAGGAGGCCACGGAACTGGTCGCGGCGCCATGGGGCGACCGCGACATCGATCGTGCGATGTGCCTGGAGGCGCCGCCCCCGCCGCTCCCCGAGTAGACCGCCGGGTGACGATTTGGCGGGAGCCGCGGCATCCGGTAATGTGTCCCGAAGCCGAAGACCGCTGGTTGTCGTGCCCATCACCTGCTCCGCAGGAGACGAGCCGATTGAAGTCTTGCGAAAGCAGGGGCCCGCGCAGGTGTGACGAAGACTTCCGATCGAGATCGGCCAGGCTCCGCGCAACTGCGCCGGAGCCTTTTTGCTGTCCACGACCGCCCGCCGCGATCCGACGCCGTGCATCACCACCGTGATGCACGTTGAGTACACAAGGAGTGGCCATGGCGAACAAGGAAGCCTCGGTTGCCGAACTCACGAACCTGTTCGAGAGCTCGACCGCCGTTCTGCTGACCGAATACCGCGGCCTGACGGTTGCCCAGCTCAAGCAGCTGCGCAACACCATCCGTCAGGACGCGAGCTACGCCGTGGTGAAGAACACGCTGACCAAGATCGCCGCGAACAACGCGGGTATCTCGACGCTGGACGAGGGCCTCACCGGTCCGTCCGCCGTCGCCTTCGTGCACGGCGACTTCGTCGCCACCGCCAAGGCCGTTCGTGACTTCGCCAAGGCAAACCCGAATCTTGTGATCAAGGGCGGCGTCTTCGAGGGCAAGTCCCTCGACGCCGATGAGGTCAACAAGTACGCCTCGCTCGAGAGCCGCGAGGTTCTGCTGGCGAAGGCAGCGGGAATGATGAAGGCGACGATGGGCAAGGCTGCCGCCACCATCGACGCGCTTCGCGAAAAGCTGGAGACCGCCGAGGCCGCGTAAGCGCCCGACGATCTCGTTCAACAACCCCAAATATCTAGGAGATACATCATGGCGAAGCTCACCACTGAAGAGCTGCTCGAGCAGTTTGCCGGTCTGACGCTTGTCGAGCTCAGCGAGTTCGTGAAGGCGTTCGAGGAGAAGTTCGAGGTCACCGCGGCCGCTCCCGTCGCCGTCGCAGGCGCCGCTGGTGCCGGTGCAGGTGCCGAAGAGGTCGAGGAGAAGGACTCCTTCGACGTCATCCTCGAGGCTGCCGGCGACAAGAAGATCCAGGTCATCAAGACCGTCCGCGAGCTCACCTCGCTGGGCCTCGGCGAGGCCAAGGCCGTCGTCGACGGCGCTCCCAAGGCCGTGCTCGAGGGCGCGAACAAGGAAGCCGCCGAGAAGGCCAAGGAGGCCCTCGAGGCTGCTGGCGCCACCGTCACCCTCAAGTAGTCGGCGCCCTCGCGAGAGGGTCGCAGCTTGAGGTGACCTGCGTCACCTGAACGAAAACGGATGCCCCGTGGCTCGTCATGAGCCACGGGGCATCCGTCGTCTCCGGGGTTCGCGTCTTCCCGATCGAAAGGCACTCGGAATTTGCATAGCCAAGCTATGTATAATTACCGACGTGACCACAGAACTCCGCACCGTCCTCGGCGACCTCGTGTCGGTGAACAACCGACTCACGCGGCTCGCGGCATCCGTCAGCGGCAACGCCGAATCACCGGCGATCTGGCGCACCATCGCCGTGCTCCGCGACCTCGGCCCCATGCGGCTCGGCGAGCTGGCCCGCGTCAGCCGGGTCAGCCAGCCGACGATGACCAAGCTCGTGCACACCCTCGACGAGCGCGGATGGATCCGGCGCATCGCCGACGCCGGCGACGCCCGCGCCTGGCTGATCTCCGCCGACCCGAGCGGGGGCGCCGCGCTCCTCGCGTGGCGCGACGAGATCACCGCCGCACTCGAGCCGACCTTCGCCGACCTCACCGACGACGAGATCGCGACGCTCGCGGCATCCGTCGAGATCGTGCGCACCCGCCTCGAACGAGCCCGTACCGCCATGCAGACGGGTGACGTCGCGTGAGCGCCGGGCACGCGGCATCCGGGTCGATCCTCAAGCAGCCGAAGGCCGTCTGGGCCGTCGCCTTCGCGAGTGTCATCGCGTTCATGGGCATCGGCCTGGTCGACCCGATCCTCCCGGCCATCGCCGACAGCCTCGAGGCCACGCCGACCGAGACCGAGATGCTGTTCACGAGCTACCTGCTCGTGACCGGCCTCGCGATGCTCGGCACCAGCTGGGTCTCGAGCCGCATCGGCGCGAAGAAGACGCTGCTCATCGGGCTCGGCATCATCGTCCTGTTCGCCGCTGCCGCCGGCCTCTCCCAGAACGTCGAGACCATCATCGGCTTCCGTGCCGGCTGGGGGCTCGGCAACGCCCTCTTCATCTCGACCGCGCTCGCGACCATCGTCGGGGCCGCGTCGGGCGGGTCGAGCGCTGCGATCATCCTCTACGAGGCCGCGCTGGGGCTGGGCATCGCCATCGGCCCCCTGCTCGGCGGCCTGCTGGGCCACCTCAGCTGGCGCGGGCCGTTCTTCGGCACCGCCGTGCTCATGGCCATCGGGTTCATCGCCATCGTGGTGCTGCTGAAGGGGGCGCCGGATGATCCGCGACCCGAACCGACCCGCCTGTCGGCGCCGATCAAGGCGCTCCGCCAGCCCGCGCTCGCGGTGCTCGCCGCTGCGGCCCTCTTCTACAACATCGGCTTCTTCGTGCTGCTGGCCTACTCGCCGTTCCCGCTCGGGTTCGACGCGCTCGGCCTCGGCTTCACGTTCTTCGGGTGGGGCGTCGCGCTGGCGATCACCTCGGTGTTCGTCGCCCCCCTCCTCACCGCGCGGATGCCGCGCACCCTCGTGCTCCGCATCGCGCTGCCGCTCCTGGCCGTCGTGCTCGTCGCGGCCGGACTCTCGATCGACTCGCCGTCATGGCTCGTGGTCTGGATCATCGTCGGCGGCCTCGTGCTCGGCGTGCTGAACACCGTGCTCACCGAATGCGTCATGGAGGCGACCGACCTGCAGCGCTCGGTGGCGTCCAGCGCCTACTCGGCGGTCCGATTCCTCGGCGGTGCCATGGCGCCGCCGGCCGCGGCCGAGCTCGCGCGCCTCATCTCGCCGGGTGCGCCGTACTACGCCGCCGCCGGATCGGTGCTCGTGGCGACGCTCATCATCGTGCTGGGCCACCGCGCCCTGAAGCGCGTCGACGGCGAGGCCGAACCGGTGCTCGTGGAGGCCGAGGCGATCTCGGTGGGCGACGCGGCGTAGGCGCCGCGAGCGTCAGGCCGGCGGAGCGATGGCCCAGGGTGCTCCCAGCTCGTTGAACGTCCGGCCCTCGAGCACGACCCGCTCCGACCAGGCCTCGAGGTCCCTGACGACGCGGCGGTCGCCATCGGCGTCGGTCACGCGCTCGATGAAGCTCGGCTCGATCGGCGTCGGCGCCGCTCCGGTGCGCACCGCCTCGAGGACGCGCATGAACGCCCCGGTCGAGGTGGCCGGAACCAGCAACGGAGTGCCGTGCTGCACGTGGTCCACGAGGTTCGCGAGGAGGCCGGTGCGCTCGTGCGCGGTCGTCGCGGGGAGCTCGGCGCCGCGCCGGAACACCTGCACGAGGTCGAGCGTGTACCAGAGGACGAGTCGGGCCTCAGCGCCGCGAACGACGACGCAGGGTTCGGCGCGCGTCGCGGCCGTGAGGCTCAGTGCCCCCGCCACCCGGGCGCCGTCGGCGAGGTCGACGACCAGCGACGAGGTGTCGTCGGCCTCGATGTCGTTCGCGCGGTAGAGGTCGAGGCGCACGCCCGCGACATCCGTCACGGCTCTCGCACCGGCGACGGCGAGCGAGGTCGCGACCGCGTGGGCGAGCGGGTTCGTGACGGCCCCGTCGACGACGGGGACCCCGTCGAGGGTGCGTCGGCCGGCCCACGCCGCGCGCCGCCAGTACTGCTCGGTGCGCGGCCACGTGCCGAGGGCGCCGTACCCGAGCGGTTCGCCGATCGCCCCCGACGCGACGAGGTCGCGGACGGCGTCGATGGCCGATGAGCCGAGGCTCTGGAAGCCGATCTGCACGGCCCTCCCGGTGTCGGCGGATGCCGCGACCAGGCGCTCGAAGTCGGCGAGAGTCGGCGTCGGCGGCTTCTCCAGGAGCACGTGGGCACCGGCGCGCAGGGCGGCGTGGGCGAGCGGCAGGTGCGTGTGCATCGGGGTCGAGAGGACGACGATGTCGAGGTCCTCGGCGTCGATCATCCTCTCGGCGTCGGGGTAGGCGCGGACTCCGTCGAGGTCGGGCCCGGGTGCCCGCGGATCGGCCACCGCGACCAGCCGGATCCGCCCGGCCCGCTCGAGCTCTCGTGCCGTGACGACGTGTCCGGCCCCGTGGCCGTGGATCCCGGCGATGCCGACGCTGAGCGGCTGGGTCATCGCTGGACCGGCCGGGGCGCCGGTGAGCCCGCGGCGCCGCTCGTGCCCGCCCCGCCGATGCCCCCGGGGTTCGCGAGGGCGGGACGGAGGTCGAGGCCGGGCAGGTCGGCGTTCGCCTCGTCCGCCAGTCGCTCGGCCAGTCGTTCGAGTTCGGCGGGGTCGGTGATGATGCGGTCGACGATCAGGGCGTCGAGGCCGAGCTCCAGGCGACCGCCCTCGGGGAGGTGCACCTCGTCGTCCCACGCGATCGCGGGGCCGATGCCCAGGTACTCGGCGACCCGCGCGAACCAGGCGAGCGGTTCGCGGTCGGCCGGCTGCGCGAGCAGCACGGTGATGCGGCGCTGGGAGTCCACGACGGCGAGCCAGGGCGAATGCGATCCGTGCGCGGCGGCCTCGCCGACGCCGTCGCGGGTGACGACGGTGGCCTCCCACTTCGGGAAGCGCCAGAACAGGCCGCCGTACCCTGCGCCGTCGCGGCCGTTCGTGGCGGGCGACCCGAGGCGGAGCGCCCCGAAGTTCGCGGCGAGGCTCGAACGCCAGCCGAGCATCCACGCGTCGCGCTCGCCGACCCGTGTCTGGCGGCCCGTGATGCGCCGCACCTCGCTCAGCTGTGCGACCTCGCGCTCGTCGATCCACGTGAGGCGCTCGACGAAGGCGTCGTCGACGAGTTCGAGGTCGTCCCGGCGCTGCATGCCCTGGTTCTCGAGCATGACCGAACCGACGCCCTGCACGTAGGTGCGGCCGCCCCAGTACGAGGTGCCGTTCACGTCGGGCAGTGCGACGCCGATGCCGAAGTGGTGCAGGTGGTCGGTCGGATGCACGTCGGTGACGCGGACGCCGCCGAGCGACTCCACGGGGTGGAGGTACGGTCGTGGCGAGAGCACCGAGTCGATCGTGCGTCCCTCCTCGTAGCGTGCGACGACCCGGTCGCCGATGCGGAGGATGGGGCGCCCGGGCGAGAGCCATCCGGTCGACTCGGGTGCCGGGCCGGTGCTGCCCCTGGCCTGCAGGATCGCGCGGTAGGAGAGCGGATGCGTCGCGGGCGTCCCGCTCATCGCGTCGCGCAGTCGCCGCCACGCCTGGGCGCCGAGTTCGACGCGCGGAACCGACATCGTCGTCAGTGGGGGAGCGGCGAACCGGGCGAGGGGCACGTCGTCGATGCCTGCGACCGAGAGCTCTCCCGGCACGTCGACGCCGAGTTCGCGCAGCCGCGCGAGCAGGCCGAGCGCGATGAGGTCGTTGAACGCGACCACGGCGGTGGCGCCGGAGGAGAGCACGGGCTCCGTGGCGCGGTAGCCGTCCTCGATCTGGGATCCGCCGGGGATGTCCTCGACGTGCACCTCGGCGTGATGCGCGACGAACTCCGCGAGCCCGCGTCGGCGCAGGCCGTCGGCGTACGACTGGGGCGGGCCGGCGACGTAGGCGAGCCGGGTGTGCCCGAGCGAGAAGAGGTGCTCGGCGAGCGAGGCCGCGGCGTGCGCGTAGTCGATGGAGAGCTCGGCGGCGGGGTTGCTGGCGACGGGTCGGTTGACGACCACGATCGGCCCGGACCGCGCCAGGAGCGTCTCGAGGCGCTCGGCGGGCATCCGCGGGGAGACGAGCACGAGCGCATCGCACCGGGAGCGCGCCTCTGCGGCGATCTCCTCCTCGTCGGCGACGCGTTCCGCGGTGTCGGCGACGAGCACGCGGTATCCGTCGCGCTCGGCCTCGCGGCTGAGGCCCTTCAGCACGCCCTGGAACATCGGGTTCTCGAGGTCGGGCACCACGAGTGCGACGGTGTTGCTGCGACCCCTCACGAGGTTGCGCGCCATCTGGCTGGGGGAGTAGTTGAGCTTGTCGACCGCGTCGAGCACCTTGGCGGCGATCGAGGGGTCGACCGTCTGGTTGCGGTTCAGCACTCGCGACACCGAGGCCTGCGAGACGCCCGCGTACTCGGCCACCTGGGCGATGGTGACCTGCCGGTGGGGCGGGTTCGGCACGGGGACCTCCGTCGGATGCGTTGGGTTCGATACTGCACCCGCCTCGGCGGGTGCGAAGACTCCGGACCGAGCGAGTCTCGGGCGGGAGGGGAGGAGGGGCGATGGACTGAGGGCCATCGCCCCTCCGGGTGGAGCGGATGTCGCGGCAGGCAGGTCGCGGCTCCGCCCCCTTTCAGGGACTGACGGTCCGGGAGGGCCGTCTTGGGGTGGGGCGGGTCACGAGGAGTTCCATCCCGTGACCCGCCCACATCTGGGAATCGGGCGCGATGCCCGGTGGATCAGATCGCCGCGTCGTCGAGGGCTCGCTGGAGCTCCTCGATGAAGGAGGCAGCCGCCTCCTCCGGCGTCATCTCGCCGAACAGCACCTGCTGGGTGTGCTGGTCGATGATCGTCTCGATGGCGCCGCCGCCCGGGGGCGTCGGAGCGGGTGCCTCGCCGATCTCGGGTGCGAGGTCGTCGAGGAAGCCCACGACGGTCTGGTTGACCTCGTCGAGCTTCGGCGTGATGTACTCGCGGATCGCCTCGTTCGCCGGCACGCCGCGCTCGGCGAGCAGCAGGTCGGCCGCCTCCTCGCTGTTGGCGAGGAAGTCGAGGAACGTGGCGACCTCGGCCGGGTGCTCCGTCTTGGCCGAGCCCGACCAGAACATCGACGGCTTGTAGTAGGCCCAGCCGTCGGGTGCGCCCTCGACCGAGGGCACGCGCAGGGCGACGAGGTCCTGACCACTGGCCTCGCGGAGTGCCTGCACCTGGTTGGACCACCACGGGCCGAAGGCCGAGGCGTTGGTCGCGGTGAACGATTCGGCCAGGCCGCCGGCTTCGCGCTCGATGGTCGCGGCGGGCTCGGGCGTCGCGCCCGCTGCCGTCGCGTCGAGCAGCAGCTGCCACCAGCTCGAGAGCTCCTCCTCGGTCGCGGCGACCTTGCCGTCGGTCGAGAAGAGCGAGCCGCCCTGCTGGCGCAGCCAGTTGTTCAGGCCGCCGTCCTCGAAGCCCCACGACTGCGTGCCGACGGTCGCGCCGCCGGACGCCGCCGAGACCTCCTCGGCCGTGGCGATGAACTCATCCCACGTCCAGCTCTCGTCGTCGGGCACCTCGATGCCGTACTGGTCGAGCAGGTCCTGGTTCGCGATGATCGTGTACGAGTTGATGCCGACCGGGACGCCGTACTGCGTGCCGTCCAGCGCACCGGTGTCCAGGACCGCCTCGGGGAAGTCCTCGGTCGAGAGGATCGATGCGTAGGTCCCGACGTCGGCGAGCACGCCGTTGGACGCGTACGTCGAGAGCTGCTTCTCGTCCATCTGGATGATGTCGGGGATGTCGCCTGCTGCGACCGAGGTCGAGAGCTTGTCCCAGTATCCGGCCCAGTCGGTGTACTGGGGCTCGATGGTGATGTTCGGGTACTCGGCCTCGAATGCCGCGATGAGCTCCTCGGTGATCGCGTGGCGGGTGTCGTTGCCCCACCACGTGAACGAGAGGGTCACGGGCTCGTCGCTGAGCTCGAGTTCGGGGGCTGCGGCCTCGCCGCCGCCGGCGTCGTTGCCGGCGCACGCCGTGAGGAGAAGCGTCGCGGCGCCGATGGCTGCGACGAACCCGGCACGGCGTCGTGTGATGCCTCGCATGGTCGGATCCTTCCTGGTGCTGTCATGGGTGTGCTCGGGGATGAGCGTGGTGCTGGTGGTGATGGTGGTGCGACCGGTGGGGCCGGTCACTTGATCCCCGTCGTGGCGATGCCCTTGATGAGGAATCGCTGGCCGAAGAGGAAGATCAGGAAGATCGGGATGAGCGAGACCACGCTCATCGCGAACAGTTCGCCGAAGTCGGTCGAGCTCTGCGCGTCCTGGAACGCGTTGAGGGCGAGCGGCACGGTGTAGAGGCCGGGCTTGGTCAGGAAGATGAGCTGGCTGAAGAAGTCGTTCCACGTCCAGATGAAGGTGAAGATCGTCGTCGTCGCGAGGGCGGGCACCATGAGCGGCAGGATGATCTGCAGGAAGATGCGCGGATGTCCCGCCCCGTCGATGCGCGCGGCCTCGTCGAGTTCGCGCGGGATGCCGCGGATGAACTGCACCATCAGGAAGATGAAGAACGCGTCGGTCGCGAGCAGCTTGGGCACGATGAGCGGCAGGAAGGTGTTCACCCAGCCGAGCTGGGAGAACAGCACGTACTGCGGGACGATGATCACGTGGATCGGCAGCATGATGCTCAGCAGCATGATCGCGAACCAGAACCGCTTGCCCGTGAACTCGAGCCGTGCGAAGGCGTAGGCCGCCAGCGAGCAGGAGACCAGGTTGCCGATGATCGAGCCGATCACCACGAGTCCGGAGTTCACCAGGTAGACGTTGAACGGGTAGGTCAGCGCCTCCCAGCCCTCGACGTAGTTCGAGATCTCGAAGCTGTCGAACACCAGGCCCGCGTCGCGGAAGATCAGCTCGGTCGGCCGGAAGGAGCTGACGACCATCCAGATCACGGGGTAGAGCATCAGCACGGCCGCCGTGATGAGGAACACGTGGCGCAGGACGCTCGTGACCGGCTTGCGGAAGGCGTTGCGGCGACGGCGCTGTTCGCGGATGCGTTCGGGCGGGAGGCCGGTGACGACCGATTCCGTCATCGGGGCGCGGTCGGTCGAGGGGTCAGTCTTGGTCATCGTAGAACACCCAATACTTCGAGGCCCAGAAGTTGATGGCGGTGAGCGCGGCGATGATCACCAGGAGCAGCCAGGCCATGGCGGAGGCGTACCCCATGTTCAGGCTCGTGAAGCCCTGCTGGTAGAGGTACAGCGTGTAGAACAGCGTCGAGTCCACCGGGCCGCCCGTTCCGCCCGAGACGACGAACGCCTGGGTGAACGACTGGAACGCCCCGATGAGCTGCAGGATCAGGTTGAAGAAGATGATCGGGGTGAGCATCGGCAGTGTGATGTGCCGGAACTGCTGCCGGCGGTTGGCGCCGTCGACGGAGGCCGCCTCGTAGTACATGACGGGGATCTGCCGGAGGCCGGCGAGGAAGATCACCATCGGCGCGCCGAAGGTCCAGACGTTGAGGACCATCAGGGTGCCCAGCGCGGTCTCGGGGTTGGAGATCCAACCCTGCCCCTCGATGCCGACCCAGCCGAGCACCACGTTCACGAGGCCGTCGACGCCGAAGAGCTGGCGCCACAGGATGGCGATCGCGACGCTGCCGCCGAGCAGTGACGGGAGGTAGAACGCCGATCGGTACAGCGAGAGGCCGCGGAGGCCGCGGTCGAGCACGATGGCGAGCAGCAGTGCCAGGCCGAGCTGCAGCGGCACCGAGATGAACACGTACTGGAAGGTGACGGCGAGGGCCTTGTGCAGCCGCTCGTCCTCGAACATCCGCACGTAGTTCTCGAAACCGATGAACCGCGGGGGGCTCAGCAGGTTGTACCGCGTGAACGAGAGTGCGAACGACGCGACCATCGGGCCGATGGTGATGAGCGCGAGCCCGATGAACCACGGCAGGAGGAACAGGAACGCCGCCTTGTTCTGCTTGCGCTGCCGCGATACCGGCTGGCCCTTCACACGGCGGAGTTCGCCGAGCGCGCTCATCGAGCAGCCTCTGGTGCGCCGTACCCCGCATGGCGGGCATCGGCTCGGGTGGGGGAAACCACGGTGTCTCCAGTCATCAACGTCGATCACTCTGTCAGAAAGCGCTATCTCAGTGCTTCGTGACGTTTCTACACGACGATTGCGCGGCTTCGCAAGCGCTTTCCCGATTTCAGTTGCCGAAATGTGATGAAAGCGAGAAAGCGCTTTATGAGCCCTCAGGCGGTCGCGCGTGCGGTGCTGCCGCGGACCACGAGGCGGGTCGCCAGGGGCGCCCCGGAGTCGGGAAGGGGATCCGCCCGGGCGTCGTCGCCCAGCATCCGCAGCGCCACCTCGACGGCGAGCCGGCCCTGCTCGGCCGGTGCCTGCGCGATCGTCGTGAGATCGAAGAGCGCCGCATGCTCGTGGTCGTCGACCCCGATCACCGAGAGGTCCCGGGGGACGGAGAGACCGAGCCGCTCAGCCGCGCGGATCACGCCGAACGCCGTCTCGTCGGTCGCCGCGAACACCGCCGTCGGCCGATGCGCCGGGTGGCCGAGCAGCTGCAGGCCGGCCTCGAAGCCGCCCGGCATGCCCATCTCGGTCTCGATGACGATCGCGTCGATGGGCCCGAGCTCGGTCGCGGAACCGCGAGGGGCGCCGCCCGCCACGCGGGCGGCCGGGTCCATCCGGTCGGCATCCGCGGCTGCGACGGCGTCGCGGAACCCGGCCGCCCGCAGTCCCGCCATGCTGTTGGGCTGCAGCCCGGCGCCGGCTCCCGCGAGGTGTGCGATGCGCGTGTGGCCCAGGTGCAGCAGGTGCTCGGTCGCGAGCAGGCCGACGGCCCGGTCGTCGATCGAGAGCCGGGCGGTGGCGTCGCCGCTGCCACCCACGCAGACGATCGGCTTCTCGCGTCGTTCGAGCCCGCGCACCTCGCCCTCCGTGAGGTCGACGGCGATCACGATCACCGCGTCCACCCGCTTGCGGGCGAGGAAGAAGTCGAACACCCGGGCCCGCGCGGGCCCGCCCTCCGGCAGGTTGTAGAGCGTGAGGTCGTAGCCGGCGCCGAGCAGGGCGCGCTCGATGCCCTCGAGCATCTCGCCGAAGAACCAGCTGTTCACGAACGGGATCACGACGCCGACGTTCTTCGTTCGGCCCGTCACGAGGCTCGCGGCATCCGGCGAGGCGATGTACCCGATCTCGGATGCCGCCTGCACGACCCGCAGCCGGGTCTGCTCGGCCACGTGCCCGCGGCCCGAGAGCGCGCGTGAGGCGGTCGCCTTGGAGACGCCCGCGAGTCGAGCGACATCGCTGATGGCGGGCATCGCGCCTCCCTCCGTCGGGCAGCATCCGCTCCTGATGGTAGTGCTCGGCCCGCTTGGGTGGAACCGGTTCCGGAACTCGGGGCGCGCCGGGGTGTCGAAGCGGGAGAGCGTTCTCACCGCGCCGGGCTGCATCCGTGCCCGCGTGGCCGGATCGTGACCGCCCACGGGTTGTGCGGTCAGTCGGCCTCCCCTACCGTGGAGCAGTGGAACCGGTTCCGGGTTCCGGCTGCGTCACATTCGTTACTCGATGAGGAGATGACATGAGAAACACACGGCATCGTCGGTGGACGGCGTCGATCGTGGCGGCCGCCGCGCTCGGCCTCACGCTCACGGCTTGCACCGGTGACATCGCGGAAGAGGACGCCGGCGACGTCGACTGCTCCGACTACGAGACCTACGGCACGTTCGACGGGGCCGAGGTCACCGTCGCGGGCACCATCCTCGACCTCGAGGCCGACAACCTGAACAAGTCGTGGGCCGACTTCGAGTCGTGCACCGGCATCTCGGTCGAGTACCAGGGCTCGAGCGAGTTCGAGGCGCAGATCGCCGTCCTCGCCGAGGGCGGCAACGCTCCCGACGTCGGCATCGTTCCGCAGCCCGGCCTGCTCGGGCGCCTCGCCGCCGGCGGCTGGCTGATCCCGGCCTCCGAGCCCGTCGAGGCGAACGTCGACGAGTTCTGGTCCGAGGACTGGAAGCAGTACGGCACCTACGAGGACACGTTCTACGCCGCCCCGCTCATGGCCAGCATCAAGGGCTACGTCTGGTACTCGCCGGCCGAGTTCGAGGAGAAGGGCTACGAGATCCCGAAGACGCTCGACGAGCTGACCGAGCTCTCCGAGACCATCGCGGCCGAGGGCGACCACAAGCCCTGGTGCGTCGGCCTCGAATCCGGCGAGGCGACCGGCTGGCCGGGCACCGACTGGGTCGAGGACTACATGCTGCGCCTGAACGGCCCCGACGCGTACGACCAGTGGGTCACGCACGAGATCCCGTTCAACGACCCGCAGGTCGCAGCCGCGTTCGACGCGGTCGGGGGCTACCTCAAGAACGAGGACATGGTCAACGGCGGCATCGGCGACGTGTCCACGCAGGTCACCGAGGCCTTCCAGACCGCCGGCCTGCCGATCGTCGACGGCGAGTGCTCGCTGCACCACCAGGCCTCGTTCTACGAGACGTTCTGGAACCCCGACGGTGGCGATGAGGTGACGGTCGCATCCGATGGCGACGTGTTCGGCTTCCTGCTCCCGCCGGCCAGCGCCGACGACCCGCTGTCGGTCACCGGTGGCGGCGAGTTCCCGGTCGCGTTCCGCGACGCCGAAGAGGTCGAGGCGTTCCGCGCCTACCTCTCCAGCGACACGTGGGCCAACAACCGCGTCAGCCTCGGCGGCGTCATCAGCGCCAACAAGGGCGTCGACCCGCAGAACGCCTCCAGCGAGCTGCTCACGCAGTCCATCGAGATCCTCCAGGATCCCGAGACCACGTTCCGGTTCGACGGATCGGACCTGATGCCCGGCGCCGTCGGCACCGACTCCTTCTGGAAGGGCATCGTGGCCTGGGTCGGCGGTGAGGACACCGCGCAGGTGCTCGACACCATCGAGGCGAGCTGGCCTTCCAGCTGATCATCCTCGTGTCGCCGCCCGAGCACCGAGGGCATGCGGCATAGTCGAGGGGTGGGGTTCTTCGAGCCCCACCCCTCGGCGACCCGGCTTCACCGAAGCTCGATTCAACGGAGAATGTGAGGGCACGATGACCACGGCCGATCTGCTCGGCAAGATCCTGCAGGTGGTGATGGGGCTTGCGGTCTTCGCCGCCATCGTCGGCCTCCTCATCTTCTTCATCGACAAGGCGCCCAAGAAGGGGCGCGACTACTGGCAACTGGTCGGGTTCCTGGCGCCGGCGCTGATCCTCGTGACGGTCGGACTCATCTACCCGGCCATCCGGACGAGCATCCTGGCCTTCCAGACCTCGTCGGGCGCCTGGACCTTCGACAACTTCATCTGGGCCTTCACGCAACCCGCCGCCATCCGCACGCTCATCAACACCGTCATCTGGGTGCTGCTCGTGCCGACGTTCGCGACCGCGGTCGGCCTGGCCTACGCGGTGTTCATCGACCGCTCACGCGGAGAGCGCTTCTACAAGGCCGTCCTGTTCATGCCGATCGCCATCTCGTTCGTGGGCGCCAGCGTCATCTGGAAGTTCGTGTACGAGTACCGCTCGGGCGACCGCGAGCAGATCGGCCTGCTGAACGCGATCGTCGTCGCCTTCGGCGGCGAGCCGGTGCAGTGGCTGCAGACCGACCCGATCAACACGATCCTGCTCATCGTCGTGATGATCTGGGTGCAGACCGGCTTCGCCATGGTCGTGCTGAGCGCCGCGATCAAGGGCATCGCGACCGAGCAGCTCGAGGCGGCGCAGCTCGACGGCACCAACGGCTGGCAGCGCTTCACGAACGTGATCGTCCCCGGCATCCGCGGCTCGCTCGTCGTCGTGCTCACGACGATCTCGATCGCGACCCTCAAGGTCTTCGACATCGTCCGCACGATGACCGCCGGAAACTTCAACACCAGCATCGTCGCCAACGAGATGTACACGCAGGCGTTCCGCGCGAGCGAGATCGGGCGCGGCTCGGCGCTCGCGCTGATCCTCTTCGTGATGGTGCTGCCGATCGTGATCTACAACGTGAACGTGCTCCGCAAGCAGAGGGAGATCCGATGAGCATCGCCCCGCCCGACCTTCCCGTCGGCAAGAACCGCGGCGCGATCGACGCCACGACCGACGCCGAGGCATCCGGCTACACCGAGCCCAAGACCATGCGGGTCAAGAAGCGGCTCACCTCGCGCACGGCCACGATCGCCTCGCTCGTCATCGCCCTGCTCTGGACGATCCCGACCTTCGGACTCTTCATCTCGTCGTTCCGCCCGGCCGAGCTCATCCGCACCACCGGCTGGTGGACGATCTTCAGCAACCCCGGGTTCACGCTCGAGAACTACCAGGACGTGCTGCTGTCGACCTCGTCCTCCTCGCCGCAGCTGGGCTCGTACATCGTCAACTCGATCGCGATCGCGCTGCTCGCCACGATCATCCCGCTCGTCTTCGCGTCGATGGCGGCCTACGCCTTCGCGTGGATGCGGTTCCGCGGGGTCGGGGTGCTCTTCGTCATCATCTTCGCGCTGCAGATCATCCCGCTGCAGATGGCGCTCGTGCCGCTCCTGCAGATCTTCTCGACCGTGCTCCGCCCGATGCAGGCCTGGCTCCACGACGTGATCCCGATCATCCCCGAGCAGAACTACCTGCCGCTCTGGGTCGCGCACACGATCTTCGGCCTCCCGCTCGCGATCTTCCTGCTGCACAACTTCATCTCCGAGATCCCGGCTGACGTCATCGAGGCGGCGAGGGTCGACGGCGCGACGCACAGCCAGATCTTCTTCCGCATCGTGCTCCCGCTCTCCGTTCCGGCCATCGCCTCGTTCGCGATCTTCCAGTTCATCTGGGTGTGGAACGACCTGCTCGTCGCCCTCATCTTCTCGGGCGGCACCCAGGACGTTGCGCCACTCACCCAACGATTGGCGGAGTTGACCGGGACGAGGGGGCAGGACTGGCAGTTGCTCACGGCGGCCGCGTTCATCTCGATCGTCATCCCGCTCATCGTCTTCTTCAGCCTCCAGCGCTACTTCGTGCGCGGGTTGCTCGCCGGGTCGACGAAGGGGTAGGCCACAGCGCGAGCGAACGGCGGATGCCGCGGGCTGGGGGGTCCGCGGCATCCGCTTCGCCCGTGTTGGGATGTCAAGCGGGCCGAGGCGACGTTGAGCCGACGTAGGGTTGGCCCATGAGCATGCATGGAGCGGGAGGCGGCCCGCCCGGCGGCCAGACGGGCAAGTTCGGCAAGCCGCGCACACGCATCTCGGCCGCCGACGAGTCGGCGCAGCGCGCCGAGAACGCCGAGGCGCCGGTGATCCCGAACCTCCTCGGCCGCATCGCCCAGCTCTTCGCCCCGCACCGGGCGGCCCTGACGCTGACCGTCGTGCTCGTGCTCGTCGCCGCGGGGCTCAGCGTGATCCCGCCGCTGCTCACGCAGCGCGCCTTCGACGACGGCCTGTTCCCGACCGATCCGTCGAACCCCGACCTCATCACCGGCCCGAACCTGCCGCTGCTGGCCTGGGTGGTCGGCGCGATGATCGCGGTCTACCTGGTGTCGGCGCTCCTCGCGGTCTGGCAGACGTGGCTCACCTCCACCATCGGCAACAAGGTCATGGGCGCCCTGCGGGTGCGCATGTTCACGCTCCTGCAGTCGATGGAGCTCAGCTTCTTCACGCGCACGAAGACCGGCGTCATCCAGTCGCGCCTGCAGAACGACGTCGGCGGCGTCGCGAGCGTGCTCACGAATACGGTCTCGAGCGTGCTCGGCAACACCGTCACCGTCATCTCGGCATTCATCGCGATGTGGATCCTCAACTGGCAGCTGACGCTCGTGGCGATCGTGCTGATGCCGTTCATGGTCATCGCGCAGCGTCGTGTCGGCAAGGTCCGCGCCCGCATCGCCGGCGAGACGCAGGAGTCGCTGTCCGAGATGACCGCCATCACGCAGGAGACCCTGAGCGTGTCGGGCATCCTGCTCTCGAAGAGCTTCACGCGCCAGCAGAACGAGATCGACCGCTACGCCGACGAGAACGACAACCAGATCCGCCTGCAGGTGCGCCAGCAGATGACGGGCCAGTGGTTCTTCGCGATGGTCAACATCTTCATGTCGTCGATCCCGGCGATCGTGTACCTGGTCGCGGGCGTGCTCATCGGCAACGGCGCGGCGGATGTCACGGCCGGCACCATCGTCGCGTTCACGACCGTGCAGGCGAGGCTGCTCTTCCCGCTGATGGCGCTCATGCGCGTGTCGCTCGACCTGCAGACCTCGAGCGCCCTCTTCGCCCGCATCTTCGAGTACCTCGACCTGAAGCCCACCATCACCGATGCCCCGAACGCCCGCGACGTGGCATCCGGTCCCGAGCTCGGGCGGGTCGAGTTCGACGACGTGACCTTCCGGTACCCCGACGCGACGGATGACACGGCGCCGACGCTCGACGGCGTCAGCTTCACGATCGAGCCGGGGCAGTACGCGGCCTTCGTGGGCCCGTCGGGCGCGGGCAAGACGACGGTGTCCTACCTCGTGCCGCGCCTGTACGAGGCGACGGGCGGCGCCGTGAGGTTCGCGGGCGATGACGTGCGCGAGCTCCGGCAGGAATCGCTCGTGGGCAGCATCGGGATCGTGAGCCAGGAGACCTACCTGTTCCACGCGACGATCGCCGAGAACCTCAGGTACGCGAAGCCGGATGCCACGGATGCCGAGCTCGAGGCCGCCGCGCGCTCGGCCAACATCCACGAGACGATCATGTCCTTCCCCGACGGGTACGCGACGACCGTCGGCGAACGCGGGTACCGGCTCTCGGGCGGCGAGAAGCAGCGCATCGCGATCGCGCGGGTGCTGCTCAAGGACCCGCCGGTGCTCGTGCTGGACGAGGCGACGAGTGCGCTGGACACGATCTCCGAGCGCGTCGTGCAGGAGGCGCTCGACGACGCCGCCCGAGGGCGCACGACCATCGCGATCGCGCACCGCCTGTCGACCGTGGTCGCGGCCGACGTGATCTTCGTCGTCGTCGCGGGACGCATCGTCGAACAGGGCACGCACGCCGAGCTGATCGGCGCGGGCGGCGTGTACGCGTCGCTCTACCACCAGCAGGAGCGGGGCCCGGCCCTGGCCGTGCCCGCCGTCGAGGCGTGAGGGCGTAAGGTACCACGGTCCGGTGCGGGGGGCGTCGCCCTGCGCCGCATCCGGGGTTCCCGCTAGGCTCGTCAGCACGGCCAGGGGATGCGCCGAAGGTGGCGAAGGGGGACTCCATGAGCGACGGGTCGACGGCTGGGCAGAAGCTGCCGAAGGGCGTCAACCGCAAGGTCATCGGGCTCGCTGCGGCGGGCGCGGTCGGCGGTTTCCTCTTCGGCTTCGACTCCTCCGTGGTCAACGGCGCGGTCGACGCGATCCAGGACGAGTTCGCCCTCTCCGCGGCGGTGACGGGCTTCGCGGTCGCGAGCGCCCTCCTCGGCTGCGCGCTCGGTGCCGAGCTCGCCGGGCGGCTGGCCGATCGCTACGGCCGCATCCCGGTGATGATCATCGGCGCGGTGCTCTTCCTCGTCTCCTCGCTCGGCGCGGGCTTCGCCTTCGGCGTGATCGACCTGATCTTCTGGCGCGTGCTCGGCGGCGTGGGCATCGGCATCGCCTCGGTCGTGGCCCCGGCGTACATCGCCGAGATCTCGCCGAGCGCGATCCGCGGCCGGCTCGCGTCGCTGCAGCAGCTCGCGATCGTCTTCGGCATCTTCGCCGCCCTGCTCTCCGATGCGTTGTTCGCGGCGGCCGCGGGCGGCGCCGACCAACCGTTCTGGTTCGGGCTCGAGGCGTGGCGGTGGATGTTCCTCGCGTGCGCGGTGCCCTCGATCGCCTACGGCGTGATCGCCCTGCTCCTTCCCGAGTCGCCGCGCTACCTGGTCAAGGCGGGTCGCGACAAGCAGGCCGAAGAGGTGCTCGAGCGCATCGGCACTCCCGACCCGGCGAAGGCCGTCGCCGACATCACCGGGTCCCTGCACCGCGATCAGGTCGCCGAGGCGCAGGGCACGCTGCGCGGGCCGGTGCTCGGCCTCAAGGGCATCGTGTGGATCGGCATCCTGCTCTCGGTGTTCCAGCAGTTCGTCGGCATCAACGTGATCTTCTACTACTCGACGACCCTCTGGAAGGCCGTCGGCTTCGACGAGTCCGACTCCTTCACCATCAGCGTGCTCACGTCGGTCACGAACATCGTGGTGACCTTCATCGCGATCGCCCTGGTCGACAAGGTCGGCCGACGCCCACTGCTGCTCATCGGCTCGACGGGCATGGCCGTGACCCTCGCGACGATGGCACTCGCGTTCGCGAACTCCGTCACGATCGACGGCGAGGTGAGCCTGCCGGGCGCCTGGGGCCCGGTCGCGCTCGTCGCGGCCAACCTCTTCGTCGTGGCCTTCGGCTTCTCGTGGGGTCCGCTCGTCTGGGTGCTGCTCGGCGAGATCTTCCCGAACAGCATCCGCGGCCGCGCACTCGGCCTCGCGGCGGCGGCGCAGTGGATCGCGAACTTCCTCATCACCGTGTCCTTCCCGCCGATGTCGGAGTTCTCCCTGTTCTGGACCTACGCGATGTACGCGGCGTTCGCCGTCCTCTCGTTCATCTTCGTGCTCTGGAAGGTTCCCGAGACGAAGGGCATGGCGCTCGAGGACTCCGAAGCGGTGTTCGCCGCCGGCACGGCCCGCGACCAACGCCGTCGCGCGAGCCGGGCCGCCACGGGGTAGGGTGGTCCCGTGCTGCTCACGTGTCGTTGTTGTCGTCGCCTCTCGCGACCATGACCACTCGCGCCCTGCCCCCGTCGAAGCGGGTCCGGGCGCCACACGCTGACAACCTGGGGAGAACCCTCGCATGAAGTACGCAGAATCCATCGTCGACCTCGTCGGCGGCACGCCGCTCGTCAAGCTCAATCGCGTCGTCGAGGGCGTCACGAACGCCACGGTGCTCGTGAAGCTCGAGTACCTGAACCCGGGTGGCTCCGCGAAGGACCGCATCGCCGAGCGCATCATCGAGGCGGCCGAGCGCGAGGGCAAGCTGAAGCCCGGCGGCACGATCGTCGAGCCCACGAGCGGCAACACCGGCGTCGGCCTCGCGCTCTTCGCCCAGCAGAAGGGGTACTCGTGCATCTTCGTCTGCCCCGACAAGGTCAGTGAGGACAAGCGCAACGTGCTGAAGGCGTACGGCGCCGAGGTCGTCGTGACGCCGACGGCGGTGGCCCCCGACAGCCCCGAGTCGTACTACTCGGTCTCCGACCGCATCGTCCGCGAGACGCCGGGCGCCTTCAAGCCCGACCAGTACTCCAACCCGAACGGTCCGCGCTCGCACTACGAGACCACCGGCCCCGAGATCTGGAGCGACACCGAGGGGCGCATCACCCACTTCGTCGCCGGCATCGGCACGGGCGGGACGATCACGGGCACCGGTCGGTACCTCCGCGAGGCATCCGACGGCCGGGTGCGCATCATCGGCGCCGACCCAGAGGGCTCGGTCTACTCCGGTGGTACCGGCCGACCGTACTTCGTCGAGGGCGTGGGCGAGGACTTCTGGCCGACGGCGTACGACCCCGCCGTCCCGCACGAGGTCATCGAGGTCAGCGACGCCGAGTCGTTCGCGATGACCCGGCGCCTCGCGCGCGAGGAGGGCATCCTCGTCGGCGGATCGAGCGGCATGGCCGTGGTCGCGGCGCTGAAGGCGGCATCCGCACCAGGAGTCACCGCGGACGACGTCTTCGTGGTGCTGCTGCCCGACAGCGGGCGCGGGTACCTCGGCAAGATCTTCAACGACAAGTGGCTGCGCGCGTACGGCTTCTCGAACGCGCCGGAAGGTCACACGATCGCCCAACTTCTGGCCTCGAAGGCCGATCGCACCGCCCCGCTCGTCTACGTGCACCGCAGCCAGAGCGTGCGCGAGGCCATCGACGTCATGGCCACGACCGGCGTCTCGCAGCTCCTGGTGCTCTCGGCCGAGCCGCCCGTCGTGCTCGGCGAGGTGGTCGGCGCCCTGCACGAGGAGTCGCTGCTCGACCAGGTCTTCACCGGCCGGGTCAAGCTCACCGACGAGGTCGGCGGCGTGGTCGACGAGGGGCTGCCGCTCATCGGCGTCAACGAGCCGGTCGCGACGGCGCGCTCGGCGTTCGCCGAGGCATCCGCGATGCTCGTGACCGACGGCGGCAAGGCGCTGGGCGTCATCACCCGCACCGACCTGCTGACCTACCTCTCCGCGTAGCGGCCGGCATCCGCCCTCCCGAGCGAGCGGATGTCGCGCGCTCGACCCCCGCGAACCGCGGCCCCGTGATTCGCGCCAAAGTCCTCCAGACGCACCCAGACCAGAAACGGATGTCACGATGAACATCTCCGACCGCGCCGGCTTCGACACCCGCGCCATCCACGCCGGGCAGGCGTTCGACCCGACCACGGGCGCGGTGATCCCGCCCGTCTACCTGACCTCGACCTATGTGCAGGACGGCATCGGCGGTCTCCGCGAGGGATACGAGTACTCGCGGGGCGGCAACCCGACGCGCACCGGACTGGAGACCCAGCTCGCCGCGCTCGAGGGCGGCATCCGGGCCCTCTCGTTCGCCTCGGGCCTCGCGGCCGAGGACGCGCTGCTGCGAACCGCGCTCGCACCCGGCGGCCACGTGGTCGTCGGCAACGACGTCTACGGCGGCACGCACCGGCTCATCCGCCGGGTGCACGGCGCCTGGGGCGTGCGGCATTCGACCGTCGACATGAGCGACCTCGACGCCGTGCGGGCGGCCATCGAGCCGGGGGTCACGAAGGTGCTGTGGGTCGAGACGCCCTCCAACCCCCTCATGAAGATCTCGGATGTCGCGGCGCTCGCCGCCCTCGGACGCGAGGCCGGCGCCCTCGTGGTGGTCGACAACACCTTCGCCTCGCCGGCGCTGCAGCAGCCGATCGCGCTCGGCGCCGACGTGGTCGTGCACTCCACGACGAAGTACCTGGGCGGGCACTCCGACGTGGTCGGCGGGGCGCTCGTGTTCGCCCCCGGCCAGGACGAACTGGCCGAGCAGGTCACGTTCACCCAGTTCGCGGCGGGCGCGATCTCGGCCCCGTTCGACGCGTTCCTGACGACGCGCGGCATCAAGACGCTCGGCATCCGCATGCAGCGGCACAGCGAGAACGCCCTCGCGATCGCCCTGCGGCTCGAGGGTCACGCGGGCATCGAGCAGGTCTTCTACCCCGGGCTCGAGTCGCACCCCGGGCACGAGCTCGCGGCGCGGCAGATGTCGGGCTTCGGTGGCATGATCTCGATCTCGCTCTCCGGGGGAGCCGAGGCGGCGCGCCGGTTCGCCGAGTCCACCTCGGTGTTCCAGCTGGCCGAGTCGCTCGGCGGCGTCGAGTCGCTCGTGAACTACCCGTCCGAGATGACGCATGCGTCGGTGCGCGGCACCGAGGCCGAGGTGCCCGAGTCGGTCGTGCGCCTGTCCGTCGGCATCGAGGACGTGGCCGACCTGCTCGCCGACATCGACGGGGCGCTCGCGCGGCTCTGAGTCGCCCCGGGCCGCTGTTGGGCGGCTCGCATCGGGCCCGGGCTCGGGCCCGGCGTCCCAGCCCCGGGCCGGCGTGGCCGGCGGCGCCGGCGCCGCAGGCGGCGGCATCCGCGCATTGGCAGGAAATCGACGCACACCGTCAGCCCTGCCATCGCACCGTGCCGCGCGGATGCTCCAGACTGGGCCCGTGAGCACGAATCCGGCCCCCGAACCCGCACCCGCCCGCCGAGGCGGCATCGGCCTCGCCCAGGGCACCGCCCTCTACGTCGCGAGCGTGCTCGGCACCGGCATCCTCGTGCTGCCCGGCCTCGCGGTCGAGGCGGCGGGCCCGGCCTCGATCGTCGCCGTCGCCGCCGTGCTCCTGCTCTCGATCCCGCTCGCGGGCACCTTCGCCGCGCTCGCCGCGCGGTATCCCGACGCGGGCGGCGTCGCGAGCTACGTGCGCCGCGCGCTCGGCGATACCGCCGCGCGTATGACGGGGTACTGGTTCTACATCGGCGTCTGCGTGGGCGCCCCGGTCGTCGCCGTGCTCGGTGGCGAGTACGCCGTGGCGGTGCTGGGCGTCGACCGGGCGGCCGTGCCCATCGTCACCCTCGCGATCTACCTGCCGCCGTTCGTCGCCAACTGGTTCGGCGTGCGGGTCGCCGGGTGGATGCAGTTCGTGCTGACCGGCCTGCTGCTGGCCGTCGTCATCGGCGTCGTCGCCGTGACCTTCCCGGTCGTTGAGTCCGGCAACTTCACGCCGTTCCTCCCGAACGGCTGGGCGGGCGTGGGCCTCGCGATCAGCCTGTTCGTCTGGGCGTTCGCCGGATGGGAGGTCGGCACGCACATCGCCGGCGAGTTCCGGAACCCGCGCCGCGACATCCCGCTCGCGACCGGCATCGCCATCGTGCTCGTCGGCGTCTCGTACCTGCTGCTGCAGGTCGCCACGGTCGGGGTGCTCGGCGAGGCCGCCGGTGACACCGCGGTGCCGCTGCTCGCGCTCGTGGAGGTCGCCGCCCCCGGCGTCGGCCCCGTGCTCGTGGCGATCATCGCCGCCGTCGTCACGGTCGGCGTGCTGAACGCCTACCTGCCCGCCTTCGGCAAGCTCGGCGCGGCGCTCGGCCGCGACGGCGACCTGCCGTGCTTCCTCGCGAAGGGCGCCGCCGACGGCGAGGTCCCGCGGCGCGCGCTCGCCGTCACCGGCGCGCTCATGCTCGTCTACTTCGCCCTCATGGTCGCGAACAACCTCGACCTCACCGCGTTCATCCTCATCCACACGAGCAACATGGTCGCGATCTACGCGGCCGGCATGCTCGCGGCGACGCTCCTCTTGCGCCGGTTCTCGTTCGGCTGGTGGCTCGCCGTCGTCGCGACCGTGCTCACCGCGGGCCTGCTCCTCCTGGCCTGGCAGAACCTGCTCGTTCCGCTCGTGCTCGCGGTCGCCGCCGTCCTCGTCACGGTCGTGCGTCGCGTTCGCGCACGACGGCACGGTCGACGCGACCCAGCCGTCACGGCCTCGGTCGAGCATCCGAATGCCGCGGTCGGCACCCGGACTCCGGAGGCGCCCGTGCTCGTGCCGGCCGCGCCGGCCGCGGCATCCGTCGTCTCCGCCACCGCCATCACCGCCGACCAGAAGGACACCGAGTGACCGAGTACCGCGCCCACTTCGACGCCGACATCTCGTTCGTGAACGGGGGAGGGCTGCACGCCGACGCGTTCCGCCTCGACCTGCCGTCGGCGGACCTCACCGAGGCCGAGATCGGCGCGCTGCTCGTGCGTCACCTCGGGCTCACGCTCGTCGGCAGCGTGCGCCTGGCGAACCTCGAGGTCGTCGAGGAGGCCCATCGTGGCTCGCGCAACGTGCTGCCGGATGTCGCCGGCCGTCTCCCGGATTCGGAGATCCGCGACGACACGCCGCCGACGGCGAATGCGGCCGCGGCGCGTCGCGAGGATCTCCGAAACGGGTGGCATCCGCAGGGGCGCCTCGTCGACCTCAGCCACCCGATCCGGGCGGGGCTCGTCACCTACCCGGGCATCCCCGCGCCCGAGATCACGCCGCACCTGACCCGCGAGGCCTCGCGCGGCGTCTACGCGCCCGGCACCGAGTTCGGGATCGACGTCATCCACATGGCGGGCAACACCGGCACCTACCTCGACAGCCCGTTCCATCGCTACGCCGAGGGTGGCGACCTCGCGAGCCTCGGCCTGGAGACCCTCGTCGGGCTGCCCGCCGAGGTCTTCCGCCTGACGGATGCCGCGGAGCGGGGCATCCCAGCCGAGGTGTTCCTCGACCGTGAACTCGCCGGCAGCGCCGTGCTGCTCTACACGGGTTGGGACCGCCACTTCAGCACTCCCGAGTACGGGCAGGGCTCGCCGTACCTGACGGAGGCGGGCGCCAGGCACCTCGTGGGGGCCGGCGTGGCGCTCGTCGGCATCGACTCGCTCAACATCGACGACACCGAGTCGGGCGGCGAGCGTCCCGCGCACTCGCTGCTGCTCGAGGCCGGCATCCACGTCGTCGAGCACCTCACGGCGCTCGAGCGCGTGCCCGTTCGCGGTGCGACGTTCACCGCCGTGCCGCCCCGCGTCGAGGGGTTCGGCACGTTCCCGGTGCGGGCGTTCGCGGAGCTGCCCGCGACCTGAGCGGCGGATGCCCCGCGCCCGGCCACGGGGCATCCGCAGCCCTCCATCGGGGCCCGCGCCGCGACATCCGCTCGCCGAAGGACGGCCGATCGGCGCGTGCGTGTGGATTCAGCCGCCGCCGTGCGTGAGGATGGAGGCATGATCCCGCAATACGCCCTGCACGATGGAAACACCCTCCCGGCGATCGGGTTGGGCACGTACGGGCTCAACGAGCAGAGCGGCATCGAGGCGATCTCGACGGCGATCGGCGACGGCTACCGCCTGATCGACACGGCCTACAACTACGGCAATGAAGACGTCGTGGGCGAGGCGATCCGACGATCGGGCGTCGATCGGAGCGATCTCGTCATCGCGACCAAGCTGCCCGGCCGGCACCACGGCTTCGAGGAGACGCTCGCGAGCTTCGAGGAGTCGCGCGCCAAGCTCGACCTCGATTGGGTCGATCTGTACCTCATCCACTGGCCGAACCCGCGCATCGACAAGTACGTCGAGAGCTGGAAGGCGATGATCCGCCTGCGCGAGAAGGGGCTCGTGCGCTCCATCGGCGTCTCGAACTTCACCCAGGCCATGCTTGAGCGGCTCGAGCGCGAGACGGGCGTCGTGCCGGTCGTCAACCAGGTCGAACTGCACCCGTACTTCCCGCAGGGCGACCTGCGCGGCTACCACGCCGAACACGGCATCCGCACCGAGAGCTGGAGTCCGCTCGGGCGCAAGAGCGACCTGCTGGGCGAGCCCGTGCTCGCCGACATCGCCGGTGCCCGCGGCCTCACGGTGCCCCAGGTCGTGCTGCGCTGGCACGTGCAGCTCGGGTCCGTTCCCATCCCCAAGTCATCGGATGCCGCGCGCCGGCGCGCGAACCTCGACGTGTTCTCGTTCGAGCTGGGCGATGACGAGATGGCCGCCATCTCGGGCCTCGAACGCGGACGCATCTGGGGCGCCGACCCCGACACGCACGAAGAGCTCTGACGGCCGTTCGTCGTGGCGCCGCCCTCGGGCGGTGGGCACGCCGGACGATGCCGGCGCGTCGCTGATTCCATCCTGCGTCCCGGGTACCCGGGGCCTCTGGCGTCGCCGTGTCGGCGGCAGCACGTAGGCTCGATCGAGTGATGCGAGGCGACGGGCGATGAACGACGAGATCGAGACCGGCGACCATTCCGTGGCTCCCGCCGCCGAGGCGTACACCTCGGCGGAGGCGTCGGGGCACGGGGCATCCGCTCAAGAGGCATACGCCCAGGAGAAGCCCGCGCGCGAGGCATCCGCGCCCCGCGCGTCGGGCGATGGCCGGCTCCCCGCGGCGAAGGGTCCGCTCTCGAAGCCCTACACGTGGCTGTCGATCGGCATGTTCGCGACGATCTTCCTCGCCGCGTTCGAGGCCATGGCGGTTACGACGATCATGCCCCTCGTGGTCCGCGACCTCGACGGCGAGTCGCTCTTCGCGCTGTCCTTCGCCGTGCCGCTCGCCGCGGGCATCATCGGCATGGTGCTCGCCGGCAACTGGACCGATCGCTCGGGGCCGCTGCCGTCGCTCATCACCGCGGCGGTCCTGTTCGTGATCGGGCTCGTCATCGCGGGCACCGCGACCGACATGACGGTGTTCATCCTCGGGCGGTTCGTGCACGGGCTGAGCGGTGCCGCGGTCATCGTGCCGCTCTACGTGATCGTCGCCCGGGCGTACCCCGAGGCCCTTCGCGCGCGGGTGTTCGCCGGGTTCGCGGCCGCCTGGGTCATCCCCTCGATCATCGGACCGGCGCTCGCGGGCGTCGTGGCCGAGACGTTCAGCTGGCACTGGGTGTTCCTCGGCGTCATCGTGATCGTGGTCCCCGCCGCGGCCATGATGGTGCCGCCGATCCTCCGCGTGCGCGACCTCGTCCAGGGCGATGCCTCGGTGCCGTGGAGCCTCGGCCGGGTCGGCTGGGCCGTGCTCACGGCAGCGGCCGCCCTCGCGGTGTCGCTCTCGAAGGAGCTCGACGACCCGTGGCGGTGGCTCGCCGCCGGCGCCGGTATCGTCGTCGCCGCCCTCGCGGCCCGCCCGCTCCTGCCGCCCGGAACCCTGCATGCCGCTCGCGGCATGCCCGCGACCGTGGCGGTGAAGTTCGTGGTGGCCGGTGCGTTCTTCGGCAGCGAGGTCTACCTGCCGTACCTCTTCATCGAGAACTACGAGATGTCGCCGAGCCTCGCCGGGGTCGTGCTCACGGGCGCCGGCGTCACGTGGGCCGCGGCATCCTGGCTGCAGGGGCGCCTCACCGAGCAGGTGAGCGATACGCGTGCGGTCCAGATCGGCACGCTCACGCTCGTCGTCGCCCTCGCGGTCGTGCTCGCCGTCGCCTGGTTCACGCTGACCCCCGCGATCGCCTTCGTGGCCTGGGCGCTCGCCGGCGCGTCGATGGGGTTCATGTACCCGCGCTTCTCGGTCTCGGTGCTGGCCCAGTCGCGCCGCGACGAGCAGGGCTTCAACAGCGCGGCCCTCACCATCTCCGAGTCGCTCGGCGCGTCCATCGCGCTGGCGGTCACGGCGCTGGTCTCGGCGTCCATCGGCGCCGGCGCGTTCTCCGCCGATTTCGCGGTCACGCTCGGCATCTCCGTCGTGGCGCTCGTCATCGCGAGCCGGGTACGTCCGCCGGCGGTCGCCGCCGGCTGATGCGGGCCGGCGGCCGTCGGGCTTCCAACGTCAGAACGCCGGTGCGCCCGTCGAGCCGCGGACGATGAGCTCGGGCACGATCGAGCCGCGATGCTCGAGGGTCGAGGAGTCGATCGTGCCCACCAGGAGTGCGACGCACCGGCGGCCGAGCTCGGCGAAGTCCTGGCGGACGGTCGTGAGCGGCGGCCAGAAGTGCGCGGCCTCGGGAATGTCGTCGAACCCGATGATCGACACGTCCCGCGGGATCTCGAGCCCCGCGTCGCGCACGGCGTGCATGAGTCCGAGCGCCATCTGGTCATTCGAGGAGAAGATCGCGGTGAAGTCGCGGATCGTGAGCAGCTCCCGGCCCGCGTAGTAGCCGAAGTCCGCCGTCCAGTCGCCGAGGATCGGCGCGGTCGTCGGCACGTCGCTCGCGCTCATCTCGTCGAGGAAACCGCGCATGCGGGCCTCCGCCTCGATCCAGTCCTGGGGGCCGGCGAGATGGTAGATGTCGCGGTGCCCGAGCTCGATGAGGTGGCGGGTCGCGAGCCTCGCTCCGGCGATCTGGTCGACGGAGAGGGCATGCTCGGGATCGCGCCCCGTGGACTGCAGGCTCACGTACGGCACGTCGATCGAGCGCTCGGCGAGGGTGTCGAACACGCGCACCTGCGGTGCGATGACGACGAGGCCCTCGATGCCCTGCGCGATCAGGTGGGCGAGTCCGTCTGCGATCGACCGGTCGTCGGTCGCGTCGATGTTGGCCGTGCTGACCCAGTAACCGGCCTCGCGCGCCGCGGCCTCGATGGCCGCGATGCTCGACGCGGGACCGTACTGCGTGCTCGACGCCGAGAGGATGCCGATGGTGCGCGACCGGCTGGTGACGAGTGCGCGAGCGGCGCGGTTCGGCTGGTACTGCACCTCGGTCATCACGTCGAGGACGCGCTGCTTCGTCTCGGGCCGGATGCTCGGGTGGTGGTTGAGCACGCGGGAGACCGTCTGGTGCGAGACGCCGGCCAGTCGAGCGACGTCGCGGATGCTGGGGGCACGGCCCTTCGGGGTCTGCTCGGTCACGGTCACATCCTTGGTCGCGAACTCGGGCATGTGCACGGTCACACGCCTCACTGCCCCTCATTATGCACGCGATCGGAGAAATGTGACCGTCACACATGTGACGGTCACATCGAGGCACGGGCCCGTCGCGGGCCCGATCGTCTGCCCGCGCCGCCGTGGTTGTGTGCGACGGAGCGCGCGGTATCCGGCATCGCTGCGGGCGGTGACGCCGGCCTTCCCCGGAACTCCGGGGGCGCCACGGACACAGTCCTCCGTCGGGAGGGTGGACGGGCAGGCGGCGGACCGCCTCGGCGTCAAAGGCGTGCGGGGCCGGGTCGGTGAATGGGCACCGGTCGCGGCGTTATCGATCCGTGATCGCCCCGAGTTGACAATCTCGTCCGCCGTGGGGCTAACATGAGTGTCGCCATGTGAACGGTCACATCGATCGTCACATCGCACCGCATGATCGAAGACCAGCACATCCGCGCCACCACCATCGACGAGGGAGTCAGTACCGTGAGCCGAGCCGAGCAGCACGTCACCGGGGCCGTCACCGGCATGCCCGGCGCCGGTGCGCACGAGGCTGGTCCGGTCGACGGAGTCCGTACCGACCGTGGAGCCGATGTCGTCGAGGCGGTGTCCGCATGAGTTCCTACGGGCCCCAGGCCGAGGTCGCGATCGCGCGTGTGCGGACCGAGGTTGCGAAGTTGCATGGCGAGTTGACGCGGTATGGCCTGGTGGTCTGGACCGGCGGGAACGTGTCTGGTCGGGTGCCGGGTGCTGAGTTGTTCGTGATCAAGCCGTCGGGGGTGTCGTATGACGATCTCGCGCCGGAGAACATGATCCTGTGCGATCTGGATGGCAACGTGATCCCGGGCACGCCTGGTGCTGACCGGGCGCCGTCCTCGGATACCGCGGCGCATGCGTACGTGTACCGGAACATGCCCGAGGTCGGTGGTGTGGTGCACACGCATTCGACGTATGCGGTGGCGTGGGCGGCACGCAACGAGGAGATCCCGTGCGTGATCACGGCGATGGCCGATGAGTTCGGCGGTCCGATCCCGGTGGGTCCGTTCGCGATCATCGGGGATGACTCGATCGGTCGGGGCATCGTGGAGACCTTGAGCGGGCACCGCAGCCGTGCGGTGTTGATGGCCAATCATGGGCCGTTCACGATCGGCGCGTCGGCCAAGGATGCGGTCAAGGCTGCGGTGATGGTCGAGGATGTCGCCCGGGCGGTGCATCTGGCTCGTGAGGCGGGCCCGTTGGTCCCGATCCCGCAGGACGCGATCGACCGGTTGTACGACCGGTACCAGAACGTCTACGGACAGAGCACCGACCCACGACGGGTCGCCACGCACTCCGCCGGCGGATAACTCAACAACAAAGGCTTGCGACATCCGCTCATCGGATGCCGCGGGGGAGCGACGTTCATGGACACCGTCGCTCCGACTGTCACCAAGACGATGACGTCCACGAATGACACAGTGAAAGGAAACACCGTGAAGAACACGAAGAAGGTGCTTCTCGCTACGATGGCGGCCGCTTCCATGCTCGCACTCGCGGCGTGCTCGGGCGGCTCCGGCGACGGCGGCGAGGGTGGCGGCGACGGCGGCCTGGTCGGCGTCGCGATGCCGACGAAGAGCTCGGAGCGTTGGATCCAGGACGGCGACGCTGTCAAGGCGCAGCTCGAGGAGCAGGGCTTCACCGTCGACCTGCAGTACGCAGAGGACGACATCCCCACGCAGGTCTCGCAGATCGAGAACATGATCACCAAGGGCGCAGAGGCCCTGATCATCGCCTCGATCGACGGCACGACGCTCTCGCAGGTGCTCCAGGACGCGGCCGACGCCGACATCCCGGTCATCGCCTACGACCGCCTCATCCGCGACTCCGAGAACGTCGACTACTACGCGTCCTTCGACAACTACGTCGTCGGCGTGCAGCAGGCCACCTCGCTGCTGAACGGCCTCGGCCTGACCGACCTCGAGGGTGAGCCGGCCGCCGACGCACCCAAGGGTCCGTTCAACATCGAGCTGTTCGCCGGTTCGCCCGACGACAACAACGCCACGTTCTTCTGGAACGGCGCGATCGACACGCTCCAGCCGCTGATCGACGACGGCACGCTGGTCGTCAAGTCGGGCCAGACGGACTTCGAGCAGGCCGCCACGCTCCGCTGGGACGGCGAGGTCGCTCAGGAGCGCATGGAGAACATCCTGACCTCCACGTACTCCGACGGCTCGCAGGTCAACGCGATCCTCTCGCCGTACGACGGGCTCTCGCGAGGCATCATCTCGGCCCTCACCGACGCCGGCTACACGGTCGGCGAAGGCTGGCCGATCATCTCGGGCCAGGACGCTGAGATCGACTCGGTCAAGGCCATCAACTCGGGCGAGCAGTTCTCGACCATCTTCAAGGACACCCGCCAGCTCGCCGAGGTCGCCGTGAACATGGCCTCCGCGATCCTGAACGATGAAGAGGTCGAGGTCAACAACACCGAGGACTACGACAACGGCGTCAAGGTCGTGCCGTCGTACCTCCTCGAGTCGCAGATCGTCGTCAAGGACAACATCACCGACGTCCTGGTCGACAGCGGCTACTGGACCGAAGAGGAAATCAACGGCTGATCGACCCCCACCCGGGTTGACCCGCTGATGGGATGACGCGGCCGGAGCCTGCGGCGAGAGTAGTCTCGCCTCAGGTCCGGCCGCGGCATCCGCGTCCGACAGGGCACCGGCGACGAAGCAGGAGCAAACATGACCAACAACATTCTCGAGATGCGCGGCATCACGAAGACCTTCCCCGGCGTGAAGGCCCTCTCGAACGTGACCATCGAGGTCGAGCGCGGCGAAGTCCACGCGATCTGCGGTGAGAACGGCGCGGGCAAGTCCACGCTGATGAAGGTCCTGTCGGGCGTCTACCCGCACGGAACGTACGACGGCGACATCGTCTTCGAGAACGAGACGGTCGAGTTCAAGGACCTGACGGACAGCGAGGCCAAGGGCATCGTCATCATCCACCAGGAACTCGCGCTCAGCCCGTACCTGTCGATCGCCGAGAACATCTTCCTCAACAACGAGTTGAAGGGCCGTGGCGGCCTCATCGACTGGAACAAGACGAACTTCGAGGCCTCCAAGCTCCTCGCGCGCGTCGGCCTCCGTGAGAACCCGACGACGAAGATCATGGACATCGGCGTCGGCAAGCAGCAGCTCGTCGAGATCGCGAAGGCGCTCTCGAAGGAAGTGAAGCTGCTCATCCTCGACGAGCCGACCGCCGCGTTGAACGACGAGGACTCCGATCACCTGCTCGACCTGATCCTGCACCTCAAGGGCCAGGGCATCACGTCGATCATCATCAGCCACAAGCTGAACGAGATCAAGAAGGTCGCCGACTCCGTCACGGTCATCCGCGACGGCAAGACGATCGAGACGATCGCGAAGCAGGAGGTGACCGAGGACCGCATCATCAAGGACATGGTGGGCCGGGACCTCGAGCACCGCTACCCCGACCACACGCCGAACCTCGGGGACGAGCTGCTCCGGGTCGAGGACTGGACCGCCCACCATCCGCAGGACACCTCCCGCGTCGTCGTGGACAACGTGAACCTCCACGTGCGCGCGGGCGAGATCGTCGGCATCGCGGGCCTCATGGGCGCCGGTCGCACCGAGTTCGCGATGAGCCTCTTCGGACAGAGCTACGGATCCCGCATCTCGGGCAAGGTCTTCCTCCGCGGCAAGGAGATCAAGACCCGCACCGTGTCCGAGGCCATCGAGCACGGCATCGCGTACGCCACCGAGGACCGCAAGACCTACGGCCTCAACCTCATCGAGGACATCAAGCGCAACATCTCGATGGCCTCGCTGAAGAAGCTCGAGAGGTTCGGCCTCGTGCACGACAACGAGGAGTACAAGATCGCCACCGAGTTCAAGAACTCGATGAACATCAAGGCCCCGAACGTGCTCGTGAAGACCGGGAAGCTCTCGGGCGGCAACCAGCAGAAGGTCGTGCTGTCGAAGTGGATCTACTCCGACCCCGACGTGCTCATCCTCGATGAGCCGACGCGAGGCATCGACGTCGGTGCCAAGTACGAGATCTACACGATCATCAACAAGCTCGCCGCGCAGGGCAAGGGCGTCATCGTCATCTCGTCCGAACTGCCCGAGCTGCTCGGCATCTGCGACCGCGTGTACGCCATCTCCGAGGGCCGCATCACCGGCGAACTCCCCATCGCCGAGGCCACGCCCGAGTCGATGCTCAAGCTCATGACCATGGAAAAGCCGCGCTGACGCCCGGGCGCGCGCAGATCACAGGAGACCCCATGTCCAACACACCAACCCAGACCCCGCCGACCGGCGACTCGCAGGCGGTCGGCGCCACGATCAACCCGGTCCAGAACAAGTTCACCGATCGGCTGAGCCACGTGCTCGCCGACCTCGGCAAGAACGGCATCTTCATCGCCCTCATCGCGGTGGTCGTGCTGTTCTCGATCCTCACGGACGGCATCCTCCTGCGCCCGCAGAACATCTCCAACCTGGTGGTGCAGAACGGGTACATCCTCGTGCTCGCCATCGGCATGGTGATGGTCATCATCGCCGGCCACATCGACCTCTCCGTGGGCTCGGTGGCTGCGTTCGTGGGTGCGTGCTCCGGCGTGTTCGCCGTCCAGTGGGGCCTGCCGTGGTGGCTGTCCGTGATCCTCTCGCTCGGCATCGGCGCCCTGGTCGGCGTCTGGCAGGGCTTCTGGATCGCCTATGTCGGCATTCCAGCCTTCATCGTGACGCTGGCCGGCATGCTCATCTTCCGCGGGCTCGCGCTCGTGGTGCTGGGCAACGCGAACATCGGCTCGTTCCCGGCCGAGTACCGTGCCCTCGGCAACGGCTTCCTGACGGACCTGTTCGGCGAGTTCGAGATCGATCCATTGACGCTCGGCGTCGGTGCGATCGCGATCATCGCCCTCGTCGTGCAGCAGGTCCGCACGCGTCGCGGACGTCAGAAGTACGGCCAGGACGTCGAGCCCATGGTCTGGTTCGTCATCAAGCTCGTGCTCATCTCGGCGGCGATCGGCTTCTTCGCGTACTCGCTGGCCTCGTACAAGGGCATCCCGATCACGCTGATCATCCTCGCGGTCCTGATCCTCGTCTACGGCATCGTGATGAACCGCACGGTCTTCGGCCGGCACATCTACGCGATCGGCGGCAACCGCCACGCCGCGGAGCTCTCGGGCATCAAGACGCGTCGCGTCGACTTCTGGCTCTTCGTCAACATGGGCACCCTCGCGGCGCTCGCGGGCCTCATCTTCACGGCCCGCCTGAACCTCGCCGGCCCGAAGGCGGGTGACGGCTTCGAGCTCGAGGCGATCTCCGCGGCCTTCATCGGCGGCGCGGCGGTCCAGGGCGGCGTCGGAACGATCGGCGGCGCGATCATCGGTGGCCTGATCATCGGCGTGCTGAACAACGGCATGTCGATCATGGGCATCGGCATCGAGTGGCAGCAGGTCGTCAAGGGCCTCGTGCTGCTCCTCGCCGTGGCCTTCGACGTCTACAACCGGCGTCGCAGCGGCGGTCGTTGAGCCGTACGGCGTGAACTGAGCAAAGGGGCGGATGCTGCGGCATCCGCCCCTTCGTCGTCTCTGGCGGGCGGACGAAGGATGCCGCGCTCGGGCGCCGCGTGCGCCGTGCGGCGTCAGCGCGTGGTCGGCCGGGGGTGCGGAGCCGTGTCGCTCCGGCCGTAGAGGAAGAGCAGGAGCTCGGCCGCGGTGGCCTCGAGTACGGGGCCGTTGCCGAAGCTCCAGTCGGCGTCGGTCGCGGCGAGCGAGTGGCCGCGGATCACGGCCTTGATCTCGGTGGGCGCCTCGAGCGCTCGCCGCAGGGCCACGGCGCCGGAGGCGCGCTCCGGCACGGTGAGTGGCAGGCCGAGCGAGGCCGCGACGTCGGTCGCGCCGATCACGGCCTCGGCGAGCGCGCCGATGCCGTTCTGGAAGGTGTCGCCGCGCGTGCCGTCGAGGGCGAGGCCGGGGGCCGCCCCTGCGGCGCGGGCGGCCGCGACGTCGCGCATCGCGACGAGGCGCTGCACGAGCGCGGGCGGGGTCGCGTCGGGGGAGCCCGCGACGCGACGCGCGATGACCAGCTCGGCGGCGGCCGCGCTGAACCCCTGCTCGGCGAGCGATCGGGCGCTCGCGCGCCACCGCTCGCCGCGCGGGGTGGACAGGCGCCACACGAGGTGCGCGATCACGTCGTGGACGCTCCAGTCGGGGCGCCGCGAGGTGGTGGCCCAGGCCGCATCGGGCAGCGGGGCGAGCGCGGTCGCGAGGCTCCCGAGCACGTCGGCGAGCTCGGCGTTCCACGAGGAGGACACGTCGGACTCGTCGTGGCGCGGCCGATTGGACAGCGGGAGGTGGCGCGACAGGTCGGACATGCCCAGCAGCCTACGCGCGCGTCCGCGCGGCGGCATCCGCTTCACGCGCCCCTGCGGCTCGGGCGGCTCAGCCCGCCGAGTAGTCGGGCAGCTCCTGCAGGGTCCAGCGGTTGCCGTCGGGGTCCTTCAGGGAGACGAACCGGCCCCACTCCTGCTCGTCGACGCCCTCGGCCTCGACCCCCTTGGCGCGGAGCTCGGCCAGAGCGGCATCCGCATCGGGGATGACGACCTGGATCACGTCGAGCGTTCCGGGCTGGACCCCGCTGCCGAGGCCCACGCCGATCGCGATCGAGCAGGCCGAGCCCGGGGGCGTCAGCTGCACGAAGCGCAGTCCCTCGGTCACCGTGCGGTCGTGGTCGGCGTTGAAGCCGAGTTTCTCGACGTAGAACGCCTTCGCGCGGTCGACGTCCGTGACGGGCACGAAGATGAGTTCGATCTTCCAGTCCATGGGTTCGCTCCTCAGATGTCCTCTTCGACACGATCCGTTCCATGGAATCGCGCCGCCGCCAGTTTCGCAACGGGTGCGGTCGGTTCCCGTCCGGATGCCGCATCCGGCCGATGCCGTTCCGGCCGATGCCGTTCCGCGCGCGCGATGGGAGGATGGGGGAATGGCACTGCACATCACCGGAGATCCGGCCGCCGACGAACTGCTGAGCGACGACGCCTTCGCTCTGCTGACGGGCATGCTGCTCGACCAGCAGGTCACGATGGAGTCGGCCTTCGCCGGACCCGTCAAGATCCGCGACCGCGTCGGCTCGATCGACCCGGCCGTCATCGCGGACGTCGCGCCCGACGCGTTCGTCGAGGCGTTCAAGCAGACGCCGGCCGTGCACCGCTTCCCCGGCTCGATGGCCGAACGCGTGCAGACGCTCGCGGCCGCCGTGCGCGACGAGTGGGGCGGCGACGCGACGGCGATCTGGACCCGCGGCGAGCCGACGGGCGCCGAGGTCCTGAAGCGGCTGAAGGCGCTGCCCGGGTTCGGCGACCAGAAGGCGCGCATCTTCCTCGCCCTGCTCGGCAAGCAGTGCGGGCTCGAGGCGCCCGGTTGGCGCGAGGCCGCCGGCGCCTACGGCGAGGAGGACTCGTACCGTTCGGTCGCCGACATCGTCGACCCCGAATCCCTCGCGAAGGTGCGGGCCACGAAGCAGGCGGCCAAGGCCGCCGCGAAGGCTGCGAAGGGCTGATCCGGGCGCGCGGCACCATACCCCGGCGGGATGCGCGAACCCCACCGCGGAGGGATGTGTCCTCGGATGCCGCGTGCCAGAGTGAGCGACATGGTCACCACCGCACGTCCGGGTCCGCCCGTTCCGCCTCCGCCGCCGCCGCCCACGATGGCGCCCTCGGCGGCGCCCGTCGTCGGCGCACGCCGGACGGCCGCGACCGCCATGCTCGCCTCGGCGCCGGAGATGGTCGTCTGGACCATCACGGCGTTCGTCGCCGTCGTCATGTACTCGGTGGCGGTGCCGATCGACGCCGCGGTGTACCACGTGCACGTCGCGATCGCCTTCGGGCTCGTGCTGCTCCAGGCCGGCAGCCTGCTGCTCGCCATGTGGCGCGGCTGGGCCGCGGTCATCGCCTTCCTCGTGGGACAGTTCCTCTTCGGGCTGTTCGGCTCGGCGGATCCGGGGCTTCCGTGGCCCGTGACGGTGCCGCAGCTGATCCTGCTCTGCGCGCTCCTGGTCCTGCTCACGATGCGCGGTCACGCCAGGTGGGCCGGGGTGCTGTGGGTCGGGGCGATCATCGTGCCGCTCGCGGTCTCGTTCGTCCCGGGCCACGGCGCGACGCCCGACGGCGTCGTCGCGAACCTCGTGACGAGTGCCGCCGTCAGCGCCCTCGTGTTCGGCGTCGCGCTCGCCGTGATGGCGGGGCGCACCCGCTGGTCGGTCCAGCTCGACGAGCAGCGTGCCACGACCGCCGCCGAGCACGAGCGCCGGCTCGTGGCCGAGGAGCGCACGCGCATCGCCCGTGAGATGCACGACGTGGTGGCGCACAGCATGTCGATCATCCAGGTGCAGGCCGCGAGTGCGCCGTACCGGCTGGCCGGGCTCGACGAGGCGACGACGGCCGAGTTCGGCGAGATCGCGGCATCCGCTCGCTCGGCGATGGCCGAGATGCGCGAGCTGCTGACCGTCCTGCGCGACCCGGCGGGGGAGGCCGAGACCGCGCCGCAGCCCGGGCTCGCCCAACTGCCGGAGCTCGTCGCCGGCATCGAGCGGGCCGGCCTCCCCGTGACGCTCGAGCTCGCGACCGGTCTCCAAGACGGCGGTGCCGCCGCGCGCGCGGCCTATCGCATCGTGTAGGAATCGCTGAGCAACGTGCTCCGGCACGCGCCCGGCGCGACGACCGTCGTGATCGTGCGCCGCGCACCGGGCCCCGGCGCGGGACTCGACGTGACCGTGCGCAACGAGGCGGCGCCGGATGCCTCGGCAGGAACTCCGGCCGAGCAGGTTCGCGCGGGCGCATCCGGTTCGGTCGCGGCATCCGGGGCGACGGCCTCCGGGGCGACGGCCGGTGCAGGGGCCGACGCCGGACGACCGGGTCAGGCGGGGCACGGACTGATCGGGATCCGCGAGCGGGCTCGACTCCTCGGCGGCAGCATCGAGAGCGGCGAAACCCCCGACGGCGGTTTCGAGGTGCACGCCGTGCTGCCGCTCGCCGACGACCGAGAGGCGGCCAGGTGACGATCACGGTGCTCATCGCCGATGACCAGGCGATGGTGCGAGCCGGCTTCGCGGCCGTGCTCGACGCGCAGGACGGCATCAGCGTCGTCGGCCAGGCGGCCGACGGCGCCGAGGCCGTGCGGCTCGCGCACGTGCTGCGTCCCGACGTCGTCGTGATGGACGTGCGCATGCCGGTCATGAACGGCATCGAAGCGACGCGTGCGCTGCAGACGCCGCCGCGCTCGAGCGACTACGTGCCGCGCGTGCTCATGCTCACCACGTTCGACATCGACGACTACGTCTACGCGGCGCTCCGCGCGGGCGCGAGCGGGTTCCTCCTGAAGGACGCGCTCCCCGACGAGGTCGTGAACGCCGTGCGCGTCATCGCGGCCGGCGACGCGCTCCTCGCGCCGAGCGTGACCCGCCGCCTCATCGAGCAGGTCGCCGGCCAGACGCCCGCCCCGCGCGTCGACGAGCACCTGCTCTCGGGCCTCACCGCGCGCGAACGCGAGGTGCTCGTGCTCATCGCCCGGGGTCGCTCGAACCAGGAGATCGCCGCTGATCTCTTCATCGCCGAGCAGACCGTGAAGACGCACGTCGGCAAGATCCTCTCCAAGCTCGCGCTGCGCGATCGCGTGCACGCGGTGGTGCTGGCCTACGACGCCGGGCTGGTGCAGCCCGGTCGCTGAGCGGACTCCCTCTCTCCCCCCGGGAGCACTCCATCGTCCAGCGTCGGGCGCTCCTCTGCGCCGACCGCGCCGCAGGACTGGCGACCCGCCCGTCCTGGCGGCCGGCCCGTCCTGGCGGCCGGCCCGTCCTGGTGGCCGGCCCGGCCCTGGCGACCCGCCGATTCGCTCTCCGGTTCTCGACGCCTGTCCGGTTCTCCACGGCCGTCCGGTTCTCGACTGCCTCCGGTTCTCGATTGCCCTCCTGTTCTCGTCGCCTCCCTGCCTTTCTGGCACGGTCGGGGCGCGAGACTTCGACGTCCTGTATTCGCAATGCCAGTTCCCCCTCATCGATTGAGGGGGAACTGGCATATGCCCGCCGGCAACTCCCGCCGGCAACTCCCGCCGGCAACTCCCGCCGGCAACTGCCCGCCGGCAACTCCTCCCGGCAGCGAATCGCGAGCACCGCATGGGCGGCGGTTGGTGGGGCTTCTGCGACAGGGCCGGGCGAGCCGCGGTGGGTCGGTGACCGTCGCGCGGCATCCGTTCCGGTGAGACGCGGCAACCGCTCCGCTCCCGGCGGCAGCATCACCCGCCGCGGCGGCATCCGCCCGCTGCAACCGGCTGAGCCGGTCAGCAGTACCTCGGTAGGGGGTCGGAACCGCTCCGGCGGGTGATGCTGCCGCCGGTACCGCGTTCCTAACCTGCCCGCACGGGCGGAGATGCCGCCGAGGGAGGAGCGTCACCGTGACGCTGAACGCAGAACCCCCCGCCGTGATCCGGCGGTCGACCTCGGGTCCGGCCGGTCACGGATCGTCCGCCTCGCCCGGGCTCGCGCTCCGGCATCCGGCTCCGCACGCTCCGCACGCTCCGCACCGCGACGCGTCGATCGATGCCGCTCGTGCGGCCTGCCTCGTCGTGGTGTTCGCCCTGCACGCCATGATGGTCGGCGTCAGCGTGGGCGCCGACGGCCCGGTGCTCGAGAACGCGCTCGAGCACTGGGCGGGCTTCGCGCCCGCCACCTGGGTCGTGCAGATCATGCCGCTGTTCTTCGTGATCGGCGGCTTCGCGGGCTGGAGCAACTGGCGCCGTATGCAGCAGCGCGGACAGGGCGCCGCGGACTTCGTCCGTGGGCGCCTCGCCCGGCTGATCCGCCCGGCCATCGCGCTCGTGGCGGTCGTGGGCGCGGTGCTCGCGGCGCTCTCCGTCGCGGGCATGCCGGCGGAGACCGTCGCGACGGCGGGCTACCGCATCGGACAGCCGCTGTGGTTCCTCGCGGTGTACATCGGCTGCTCCTCGCTCGTCCCGGTGATGGCGTGGCTGCACGCGTGGCATCCGCTCGTCACCGCCGCGGCGCTGCTCGCCGTCGTCGTCGCCGTCGACGTGGCCCGCGCGGCGACCGGGATCGACGGCATCGGCTTCGCGAACCTGCTCGCGGTCTGGCTGCTGGTGCAGCAGGGCGGCTTCTTCCTGGCCGACGGCACCATCGAGCGGATGCCGCGCGCCGCGCGCCTGGCCGCGGCCGCCGGTGCGTTCGGGGTCCTCCTCGCGCTCACCATCGGCGGCGCGTACTCGCCCGACCTGCTCATGAACCTCAACCCGCCGACCGTGTGCCTCGTCGTGCTCGGCGTCGCGCAGCTCGCCCTGTTCTCGCTCGTGCGACCGGCGCTGCGGCGCTGGGCCGAGCGCCCGCGCCCGGCCCGCGCCGTCGCGAGCTTCGGCGAGTGGGGCATGACGCTCTACCTGTGGCACATGCCCGCGTTCGTGACGATCGCCGGCCTCCTCCTCGTGCTGCACGACGTCGTCGGGCTCTCGCTGCCCGTGCCGCTCACCGAGGAGTGGTGGGCGAGCCGGCCGCTGTGGCTCGTCGTCGCCGCGCTCGGCACGACCGCACTCGTCCGGGTCTTCGCCCGGTGGGAGCGCGGGAGCCGGCGAGCAGCGGCGACGCCGACGGCGACGCCGACAGCGACGCCGACCGCAGGCGCATTCGCACCGACCTCGCGCCGATCCGTTCCGGTGGCCGTCGCGGTCATCGCCGGGGCGGCGGGCGTCGCCCTCGTGCTCGTACTGGGCTTCGGCCCCGTCACGTCGCTCGTGGCGCTGGGCCTGCTGGGCGTCGCGCTGGCCGGCTCGCGCGGCTCGCGTGCCACCGGGGTCGGCCGGAGGCGGGCCGTCAGCCGGCCCGCCTCCGCCGACTCGTCAGCACCCCCGCGATCGCGATGACGACGCCGATGACTGACATCCCGATCGGCACCGTGAGGGCCATGCGCGTCGCCTCGATGGGGTCGGCTGCCGCCTCGCTCGCGAGCGTGAGTGCGGCGCTCGTCGCGGCGAGGCCGATCGCCGCGCCGAACTGGAACGCCGTGTAGAGCAGTCCGCCGCTCAGACCCTGGTCGTCGTCGGACACCCCGTCGGTGGCCGCGACCGTCAGCGGCCCGTACGCGAAGGTGAATGCGAGTCCCAGTGCGAGGAAGCTCGGGAACATCGCCGCGTACGTCCAGTCGGGTGCCACGGGCAGGAGCAGCAGGAAGGACGCCGTCGCGAACGCGAGACCGCCGAGGATCACCGGCCACAGCCCGAAGCGCGCCACGAGGCGCGGGGTCAGCGTGGGCGCGAGGATCGCGTCGATGCCGAGCACCAGCATCGCGAGCGAAGTCTGCAGGCTCGTCCATCCGAGCTGCTCCTGCAAGACCAGCACCACGAGGAACTGGAAGCCCAGGAACCCCGCGGCGAGCATGGCGGCGCCCGCGTAGGCGCGGAGCAGCGGCATCCGGCGGAGGAAGGAGAGCGGGACGAGCGGATGCCTCGCCCGACGCTCGATCGCGACGAAGGCCCCGAAGAGCGCGACGCTGCCCGTGAAGAGGGCGATCGTCACGGGCGGGTCGGCGTGCGAGGACTGCTCGACGGCCAGGATGAGCGCGAGGAACGCCGCCGTCACGGTGACCGCGCCCGCGACATCCGCTCGGCCCCGCAGGGTTCCCGTGCTCCCTTCCGCAGGCCGCGGGACGAGTGGGATCGCGAGTACGAGCAGCACGACCGAGACGAGGACCGGCGCGAAGAACACCCAGCGCCAGCCGAGCATCGTGAGCAGGCCGCCGGTCACGAGACCGAGCGAGAACCCGGCGGCGCCGATGCCGGCGTAGATGAGGAGCGCGCGGGTGCGCAGCGGCCCCTCCTCGAAGCTCGTCGTGATGATCGAGAGGCCGGCGGGCATCATGAACGCCGCGGCGATGCCGGTCGCCGCCCGGGCGGTGAGGAGCATCCACGGCTCGGTCGCGAGGCCGCCGAGGCCGGAGAAGACGATGAAGACGCCGAGCGACACGAGGAACACCCTGCGCCGGCCGAGGAGGTCGGCCGTGCGGCCGCCGAGCAGCATGAACCCGCCGTAGCCGAGGATGTACGCGCTCACCACCCACTGCAGCTCGCCGACGGCGAGTCCCAGGTCGGCGCGGATCGCGGGCAGTGCCACGCCGAACATGCCGACGTCGACGCCCTCGAGGAAGGCGGCCCCGCAGAGCACGATGAGCAGGCCCAGGGCTCGGCCGCGGAGGCGGGCATCGCGCTGCGGCGGCGTCGGGGCGGCTGTCGCGGCCGTGTCGGTCGTCATGGTGTCCTCGTCTCTCGTCCTGACGCGCAGGATGGTTACTTCTTGTGCCTGACCACATCGTGCGTCACCATGGGGTCATGACGGAAGACGGCACTTCGAAGTCACTCGGTACCCCTGAGGGAACCGACCATCACGGCGCCGACTGGAACGACGCGTTCCAGTGGGACTCGCGCGAGGATTGCGAGGTGCGGCAGATCCTCGATCGCATCGCCGACAAGTGGTCGCTGCTCGTGATCGCCCTGCTCGACGACCGCACCCTCCGGTTCACGGAGCTCAGGCGCCTCATCGACGGCGTGAGCCAGCGCATGCTGACCGTGACGCTGCGCCAGCTCGAGCGCGATGGCATGGTGCGGCGAACCGTGTATCCGGTCGTGCCGCCTCGGGTCGACTACGAGTTGACCGCGCTGGGCCGCTCGCTGCATGCAACGGTGCAGGCGCTCGTCGTCTGGACCGAGCGCCACCAGGAGGACATCATCGTCGCCCGCGACCGGTTCGATCGTGCGCTCGAGCCGATCGCCGCCGTGACCGCCGCGACCGCCGTGACCGCCGGGGAGTGAGCGCGCGGCGCCCGCGACACGGGCACGAGGTCCGCGGCAGTGGTGGCGACCCCGGGGTCGCATCGACTCACCGGGTCGCGTAGTCCCCGAGCCAGCTGTCGACCATCCAGTCCGCGTCCTCGACACGCGCCGCCTGATCGACGAAGTCCGCGTCGGCGATCATCAGGTAGCGGTTCGCGTCGGGGGAGTCGTTCCAGGTGACGTCGACGGCACGCCAGACGCCGTCGGCCTCCACCTTGTTCCAGGCATGCGGGCCCCCGGCGAGCACGTCGCCGGCGACCACGACCGAGGAGACACCGGCGGCGGCGGCCAAGGCGTGGAACGCCGAGGCGTAGCTCGCGCAGACTCCCGAGCCCCGGAGCAGCACGCCGTCGGCACGCCATGCATACTCGTCGCCCGAGACGACCTGGCCGCCGTTCGCGTCCTTCGCCTCGAGCGCGCGGTGGTCGTACTCGGCGTTCGCGGTCAGCCAGTCGTTCAGGGCGACGACCTTCTCAGCTTCGGCCTGCTCATCGGTCACGACGGACTCGACGACCTCGACCACCTTCGCTGCGATGTCCGCCTGGAGCTGCTCGGCCTCGGCCTTCGTCACCTCGTACTGGACACCGATGCGGGTGCCGTCCTCCGACAGCTCGTATCCGCGCACGCCGAGGACGTAGGGGTTCTGGTAGGTGGCCTCGGTGAGCGCGTCGCTCACGGTCGGCGCGCCGGGGAGCGAGGCGTAGTCCGAGATGTCGATGACCGGCGTCTGTGCGATCAGGTGCTTCGCCAGGTAGGTCACCATCGGCGAGCTTCCGAAGACCGGCAGGTCGGTCTCGGGCGCCGTCTTGGAGCCGGCGCCCACCTCGGCGACGGTGCCCGAGACCGCGGTGAACGCCGTGCCGCCGGTCGTCGGGGCCGCGGCGAGAGCCCGCTCGTTGAAGGCGGCCACGGCCGCCGCGACATCGGGTGTGGAGGACTTGGCCACGGGCACCCACTCGCCGACCCGGGTGCCGCGCCCCATGAGGGGGAGGACCCACCGGTCGCCGAGATCGAGCACGCCGGCCGGGTCGATCGTCGCGACCGTGGCTCGGGTCATCCCATCGAGGGAGGTGAAGTACACGGAGGTCTGCACGTTCTCGATGCCCTCGACGTATCCGCTCGGCCCCCATTGCTTCGCGTTCCTCGATGCGTCGAAGGCGATCTCGTAGGGCAGCGAGCCTGCGACCTCGAGCGCGTCGTACGCTCGGAACGGCGAGTACTGCGTGCCGTCCGTGGCGATGACGCCGAAGTCGTAGTACTCGGTGCGACCCCCGTCGCCCCATCCGGCGAGGATGTTGTCCGCGCTCGACCCGTCGAACAGGCGCATGTCCTCGTTCTGCGTCAGGACGAATGGGGCGCCGTCGTTCTCGACGGCCTGGTCGGCACTCGTCCACTCCGTCTCGGCGGTCGTCGCCAGCACCCTCTCCACCCTGAATCCGTTCTCGGTGTCCATGGAGGAGGTGTAGACGAGATACTCCGTCGCGTCGGCCACCTCGTTCCACCTCACACGGAGGTCGCCGGTCGCGGCATCCGTGCTGAAGCTCGCAACCGGGGCCTCGAGTTCATGCGCGACGGTGAAGGGGGTCACGCGCGGCTTGGGCAGCGGCGTGCCGTCTTCGTCGAGCCGCTGCACCAGGAAGTACTCGTCGTGTAGCCCCCACTCGTCGAGGCCTGCGGATTTGAAGCGGATGTCCTCGACGGTCGTCTCCATTTCGTGGGCCGAGACGGTGATGGGCTCGCCCGGATCGAACTGGATGACGCTCGCCTCCGCACGCCGGGTGAGGGCCGGGTCGGTGTAGACGGCGACGGCGAAGGCGCGGTCGTAGTACCCCGTCTCGGGGTCGGGTTCGACGTAGTCGGGGGCGATGGCGTCGAGGTCGTACGCGGCGGGGACCTCGAAGTGGTGATTGCGTTCGAGTCCGAGCATCGGCTGCGTCCATTCGTAGCGGTCGTCGAGATTCTCCACGCCCGCCACGTTCGAGGGGGAACCGCCCGCCTGCGTCACCGCGACGACCGTGAGGGTTCCGGCGACGAGGGCGATCGCGGCGCCGGTCGCGATGCCGCCGATGAGCAGACCGCGACGACGTCTGCCCGGCTGCTGCGCGCCCGTCGCCAGCGCCTGCGCCGGGTCCGATGCCGGTGCCTGCGTGACGGTCTCCGTCGGCACGGTACCCGGCACCGGCGCGAGGTGCTCCGTCCACTGGGTGCCGTCCCAGTAGCGCAGTTGTCCGCTGCCCGCGGGGTCGGGGTACCAGGCGGCGGGCGTTGCGGGCTGTGACATGGAGGCGCTCCTGTTCGACGGCGGTGGAGGCCGCGAAGGTGTGGGATCGTTCCGCGTCGGACAGGCGAGGACGCGGTCCACTCAGAATCGCACATCCCGCGCCATCTGCGATCGCCCGGAAGAGCACGGCGTCACGGGCGCCGCCCGGCGACCGACGGGGCGCGCTCAGTCGACCAGGAACCCGGCGATGGCCAAGGCCAGTTGCTTCGGATCCCAGCGGTGGTCGGATGCCGCGAGCTCGCGCCGCTCGGCGCGGGGGAGGCCCGCGACGAGTGAATCGGCGGCCGCGACCATGAGGGGCTGCGTCTCCGAGCCGACGAGGACGAGGGTGCGAGCGTGGACCTCGGCGCAGAGCTCGGCGCGCGGGGCCGACTGGGTCCAGGCGAGGGCCTCGGCGTCGGGCTCGAGGCTCGGGGCCATCGCGGTCATGACGGGCCATCCGCCGCTCGCCCGCGCGCCGGCGAGCCACTCGGGGGGCATGTCCTTCATGAAGTACTCGACCGTCGCATCGGCATCGCCGCCGCGGATGCGCTCGCGCAGGCCGGCCAGGAACTCGCCGCCGCCGGTGCCCCGCTCCTCGTCGAGCGGCACCTCGAAGAGCACGAGCGCCGAGACCGGAAGCCCGGCGGCCGCGGCAGCGAGGGCGATCGCCCCGCCGGAGGAGTTGCCGAAGAGGGCGACGGCGTCGTCGGCGCCCTCGGTGAGCAGATCCGCGAGGGCGCGCAGGTCGTCGAGCGTCTGGGCGAGCGTGATCGGCTCGCGGGCGGGGCTCTCGCCGCGGCCGCGCCGGTCGTAGTGCACGACGTCGAAGCCGTGCTCGGCGAGTGCATCGGCGAGCGCGACGGTCGCCGGATCGAAGCCGCGGAACTGCATCGCACCGCCGACCAGGATCACCGGCGGGCCTGAGCCGACGCGGTCGAAGGCGATGCGCGTGCCGTCGGCACTCGTCACGAACTCGGTCATCGATGGCCTCCATCCGCTCGGGGCGGCCGGTCGAGCCGTCCGAACGGCTCCAGCGTAGGCGGTGCCGGCGACACGCGCCCAGCCCCCGCGGCGATGTCGGTGGGTGGTGGCAGCATGGAGGGACAACACCATATGTAGGGGTCGCGACCTCACGGACCCCCCAAGTGTCGTGTCGTCCACACCGTGCGAATTCGGGCGACACGCCCGGGGATCCATCCACAAGCGGGAAATCGGCGCGGGGGCGGCCTGTGGATAACCTCGGCTGGTGCCGCGGGAATCCGCGGGTCACCGGGGCATCCGATTGGGGATGGACTGTGGATGAAGCGGTGGAAAACTACAGTGATGTAACTACAGCATGTTGTGGCGGTTCAGTTCGCCAGACACTAGATGTAGTATTGAAGGCGTAAGAAAACCACGGGGGTGGGCTCCTCCGGAGCCCGAGAAGAACAGGGGAGAACATGACGGTCACGGTCTACACCAAGCCTTCCTGCGTCCAGTGCAACGCCACGTATCGGGCGCTCGACAGCAAGGGCATCGAGTACGAGGTGCTCGACGTCTCGACTGACGAGACCGCGCTCGCGCAGGTCAAGGAACTGGGCTACCTGCAGGCCCCCGTCGTGATCACCGACGAAGACCACTGGTCGGGCTTCCGCCCCGACAAGATCGCTGAGCTCGCCTCGCGCCTGGGCTGATCCGCCACCCCTCGATCGCCGTGAGCTCAGCAGAGCGAGACCGGAACGAGAAGGGAGCGCGCGAAGCATGACGAACCTGGTCTACTTCTCGAGCGTGTCGGGCAACACCGCGCGCTTCATCGAGAAGCTCGGACGGCCGGCGGATCGCATCCCGCTCCACGCGAAGGACGCTCCGCTCGTGGCATCCGAGCCCTATGTGCTGGTCCTCCCGACCTATGGCGGGGGCGACGGCAACGGCGCCGTGCCCAAGCAGGTCATCCGCTTCCTCAACGACGCGCACAACCGGTCGCTGATCCGCGGGGTCATCGGCGCAGGCAACACCAACTTCGGCACGGGCTACTGCCTGGCCGCCGACATCATCGCGGCCAAATGCCATGTGCCGCTCATGTATCGCTTCGAAGTATTCGGAACACCTGACGACGTGAACGCCGTCAACGAGGGATTGGACGAATTTTGGTCAACGCAGCAGCTTCTGACAGCGGTGTAGCCGTGATCGACGCACCGCGCGTGGGAATGGACTACCACTCGCTCAACGCGATGCTGAACCTCTACGGCCCGAACGGCGAGATCCAGTTCGACAAGGACAAAGAGGCGGCGCGCGAGTACTTCCTCCAGCACGTCAACCAGAACACCGTCTTCTTCCACTCGCTGAAGGAACGGCTCGACTACCTCGTCGAGAAGGAGTACTACGAGCAGGCCGTGCTCGACCAGTACTCGTTCGAGTTCATCACGAAGCTCAACGACCTCGCGTACTCGAAGAAGTTCCGCTTCGAGACGTTCCTCGGCGCGTTCAAGTACTACACGAGCTACACGCTCAAAACGTTCGACGGCAAGCGCTACCTCGAGCGCTTCGAGGACCGCGTCGTCATGACCGCCCTCGGCCTCGCGCAGGGCGACGAGCAGCTCGCCGTCAACCTGGTCGAGGAGATCATCGGCGGCCGCTTCCAGCCGGCCACCCCGACGTTCCTCAACACGGGCAAGGCGCAGCGCGGCGAGCTCGTGTCCTGCTTCCTGCTGCGCATCGAAGACAACATGGAGTCGATCTCGCGCGGCATCAACTCCGCCCTGCAGCTCTCCAAGCGCGGCGGCGGCGTGGCGCTCTCGCTCTCCAACATCCGCGAGGCCGGCGCCCCGATCAAGCAGATCGAGAACCAGTCCTCGGGCATCATCCCCGTGATGAAGCTCCTCGAAGACTCCTTCAGCTACGCGAACCAGCTGGGTGCCCGCCAGGGTGCCGGCGCGGTGTACCTCAGCGCGCACCACCCCGACATCATGCGCTTCCTCGACACCAAGCGCGAGAACGCCGACGAGAAGATCCGCATCAAGACGCTCTCGCTGGGCGTCGTCGTGCCCGACATCACGTTCGAGCTCGCCAAGAACGGCGAGGACATGTACCTCTTCTCGCCGTACGACGTCGAGCGCGTCTACGGCAAGCCGTTCGGCGACATCTCGGTCACCGAGAAGTACCGCGAGATGGTCGACGACCCGCGCATCAAGAAGACGAAGATCAACGCGCGCGAGTTCTTCCAGACCCTCGCCGAGATCCAGTTCGAGAGCGGATACCCCTACATCGTGTTCGAGGACACGGTGAACAAGGCGAACCCGATCAAGGGCCGCATCAACATGTCCAACCTCTGCAGCGAGATCCTGCAGGTGAACACGCCGACCACGTACAACGAGGACCTCTCGTACAACGAGATCGGCAAGGACATCAGCTGCAACCTCGGTTCGCTGAACATCGCCCTCACCATGGACTCGCCTGACTTCGGCAAGACGGTCGACACCGCCATCCGCGGCCTCACCGCCGTGTCGAACATGAGCCACATCACCTCGGTGCGCTCGATCGAAGACGGCAACGACAAGTCGCACGCCATCGGCCTCGGCCAGATGAACCTGCACGGCTACCTCGCCCGCGAGCGCATCTTCTACGGCAGCGAAGAGGGCATCGACTTCACGAACATCTACTTCTACACGGTGCTCTTCCACGCGCTGCGTGCGTCGAACAACATCGCGAAGGAGCGCGGCGAGACCTTCGACGGGTTCGCCGAGTCCAAGTACGCCTCGGGCGAGTTCTTCGACAAGTACACGGATGCCGCGTGGGTGCCCTCGACCGCCAGGGTCACGCAGCTCTTCGCCGACTCGAACGTGCACATCCCGACGCAGGAGGACTGGAGGGCGCTGAAGGCGTCCGTCCAGGAGTTCGGCATCTACAACCAGAACCTGCAGGCCGTGCCGCCGACCGGGTCGATCTCGTACATCAACAACTCGACGGCGTCGATCCACCCGATCGCGTCGAAGATCGAGATCCGCAAGGAAGGCAAGCTCGGTCGCGTCTACTACCCGGCCGCGTTCATGACGAACGACAACCTGGAGTACTACCAGGACGCCTACGAGATCGGCTACGAGAAGGTCATCGACACGTACGCCGCGGCGACGCAGCACGTCGACCAGGGCCTCTCGCTCACGCTGTTCTTCAAGGACACGGCGACGACGCGCGACATCAACAAGGCCCAGATCTACGCATGGAAGAAGGGGATCAAGACGATCTACTACATCCGCCTGCGTCAGATGGCCCTCGAGGGGACGAACCTCGAAGAGTGCGTCTCCTGCATGTTGTAATTGCCACCTCATCAGGCATCAAATTTCTAGAGAGAATGAAGCGATGACTCCCGAGAAGCTCAAGCTCGTCGACCACGTGCAGGCGATCAACTGGAACCGCATCCAGGACGACAAGGACCTCGAGGTCTGGAACCGCCTGGTCAACAATTTCTGGCTGCCCGAGAAGATCCCGCTGTCCAACGACATCCAGTCGTGGAACACGCTGACGCGTGATGAGCAGATCCTCACCCAGCGGGTGTTCACGGGCCTGACCCTGCTCGACACCATCCAGGGCACGGTCGGCGCGGTCTCGCTCATCCCCGACGCGATCACGCCGCACGAAGAGGCCGTCTACACGAACATCGCGTTCATGGAGTCGGTGCACGCGAAGAGCTACTCGTCGATCTTCTCGACGCTGTGCTCGACGAAGGACATCGACGACGCGTTCCGCTGGTCGGTCGAGAACGAGAACCTTCAGAAGAAGGCCTCGATCGTCATGGAGTACTACCAGGGCGACTCGCCGCTGAAGCGCAAGGTCGCCTCGACGCTGCTCGAGAGCTTCCTCTTCTACTCGGGGTTCTACCTGCCGATGTACTGGTCGTCGCGGGCGAAGCTCACCAACACGGCCGACCTCATCCGCCTCATCATCCGCGACGAGGCCGTGCACGGGTACTACATCGGCTACAAGTTCCAGAAGGGCCTCGAGAAGGTCTCGCAGGAGGAGCGCGACGACATCAAGGACTACACGTTCTCGCTGCTGTACGAGCTCTACGACAACGAGGTGCAGTACACGCAGGACCTCTACGACGGCGTCGGCCTCACCGAAGACGTCAAGAAGTTCCTGCACTACAACGCCAACAAGGCGCTCATGAACCTCGGCTACGAGGCGATGTTCCCGAAGACCGTCACCGACGTGAACCCGGCCATCCTCTCGGCGCTCTCGCCGAACGCCGACGAGAACCACGACTTCTTCTCGGGGTCGGGCTCGTCGTACGTCATCGGCAAGGCCGTCTCGACCGAAGACGAGGACTGGGACTTCTAGCCCCGGCGCGGCGTCGAGTGCGGGACTCGTCTTGTCGTATCTGTGTCTGCTTGCCGCGCTCGTGCCACTGATTGGAGACTTCGTCGGCTTGATGGTTGCATCCTGACCGAAGCGGACAGCCGCAGGTTGTACTCGAGAGGCAGGTCTGCGGCGGCATGTTCGAGCGGCCTGCCAAGATCGGAGGTCATGATCACACGCACGCTTCGGGCCGACGAAGTCGCCGGCTTGGCTCCGCATCTGCTGGAACTTCAGCGACACGCGTACCGGGTCGAGGCCGCGCTCATCGGTGACGACCGAATCCCGCCATTGCATGAATCACTGCAGGATCTCGTATCCGCGAAGCTGCACTGGGTGGTGACCTTCGATGGCGACCGGATCGCTGGCGCCCTGGGGTACTCGGTAGAGGGAGGGGCGGTTGACATCGACCGTCTCATGATCGATCCGAGATATCACCGAAGGGGTCTCGGATCTTCCCTGGTGACCGAAGTCATGTCACTCGAGCCGCGAACCATCGTGGCGACCGGACGTGAGAATGCGCCCGCTCGCGCCCTCTATGAAGCTCTCGGATTCACACACGACGCTGATATCGAACCCGTCGCCGGCCTCTGGGTGAGCCAGTACTCGCGCCACTCGATCGATAGCACGGGAGCCGTCGCTGACGAGCCCCGCTGACCGAGGGCGTCGTTCGTGACCCCGGTGCCTACGGCTGGAACACGGCTCGGACGCACCCGTCGGTCTTGTCCTTGAACATCGCGTAACCCTCCGGCCCGTCCTCGAGCGGCATGATGTGGGTCGCCAGGTGCTCGGTCCTGAGTTCGTCCCGGGACATCCGCTCGAGCAGCATGGGGATGTAGCGATGCCCGTGCTGCTGCGCGGACCGGAGGGTGAGGCCCTTGTTCATGATGGGCCCCAGCGGGAACTTGTCCACGAAGCCGCCGAAGACCCCGAGCACGAAGACGCTCCCGCCCTTGCGCGCGGCGAAGATCGCCTCCCGCACGGCGGTGGGGCGGTCGGTCTGGAGCCGCAATTGCTGCTTGATCTGGTCGTAGGCGAAATCGAGCCGATTGCTGTGCGCCTCCATGCCCACGGCTTCGATGCACACGTCGGGCCCGCGCCCTCCGGTGATCTCCCGGAGCTCGGCGAGGACCTCGCTCGTCTCGTAGTTCATCGTCTCGGCGCCGATCACCTGCTCGACCTGGGCCAGGCGCTCCTGGTAGCGGTCGATCACGATGACGCGTTCCGCGCCGAGGAGCAGCGAGGCTCGCGCCGCCATCTGCCCGACGCCGCCCGCGCCCCAGACCGCCACGGTGTCGCCGGCCTTGACCCCGCCCAGGTCTGCACCCATCCAGCCGGTGGGAGCGGCATCGGAGGCGAACAACGCCCGCTCGTCGCTCACGCCGTCAGGAATCGCGAAGGCGCCCTGGTCGGCGTACGGGACCCGGATGTACTCGGCATGGCTGCCGGCCCACCCGCCCAGCGCGTGGGAGTAGCCGTAGCACCCGCCCGGCGCCTGCCCCCACAGCATCTCCGGGATGCCGGCGTTGGGGTTGCCGTTGTCGCAGAGCGAGTACAGCTCGTTCCGGCAGTACCAGCACTTCCCGCAACTGATGAACGAGCACACCACGACGCGGTCGCCGACCCGATGCCTCGTCACGGCGGAGCCGGTCTCGACGACCTCGCCCATGAACTCGTGACCCAGCACGTCCCCGCCTCGCATCGTCGGAACGTAGCCGCCGAGCAGGTGCAGGTCGGACCCGCACGAGGTGGTCAGCGTCACGCGCACGATGATGTCGTGGGCGTTGAGGATCTTCGGGTCGTCCACCTTCTCGACCGCGAGCTTGTTGACCCCGGTCCAGCACAGCGCCTTCACAGCACACCCTCGCCTTTCGCCTCGTCCTCTGCCATGTCGACGGCGGCCCCGAAGGGGGTGCTCGGCCGCTTCCCGTGCGGGCGCGGAGTGGCACGCAGGATCTCGCCGGTCTCGAACACCTGCTTCGCGTCGCGCAGCGCGACCCGCAGCGCCTGACGGGGATTCTCGTCGCCGATCACGGCCGAGAGGTCGGCGCCGTCACGTCGGCGGGCGTGCACCTCGAATCCCCTGTCGCCGGGTGCCCGGTCGATACGGATCTCCAGCATCTCCGCGAGCCGCTGCAACGGCGCCGGATAACCGTTCTCGGTGAAGGCCGCGGAATCGCCGAAGATCGTGACCGCCTTCCAGCCGTCGGGATGCCGACCGTCACCGTCGGTGTCCCGCTTCTCCCGGACCAGCGTCCTCGCCACCAGGCCCGCGGCCACGCCGACGGCGCCGACGGCGACCACTGTCTTCACTCCCATGACTCCTCCTCTGGATGAGCGGGCCGCGCTCCCGAGCGGCACCCTCGGCTCCGAATGCCGCCCACGATAGGCACGCGGAGACCGGGCGGCCGAGGGACTTCACAGGTGCCGTCGACGGGAGTACAGTGCGCGCCCCCTCAGGAGTAGGCGCCGTCGCGCTCACGGTTGTGAGGAGAACAGGGACGCCGCGGGCGAAGGCAGGCCGGCGAGTGCCGCCGCGCTGCGGATCGCGTCGGCGAAGGCGAGCGGCGCCTCCTGCGGGAGGTTATGGCCGGCGTGCGGTACCTGTCGGTGCTCGTAGGGGCCGGTGAAGCGCACCCCGGCGGTCGCGGCGTCGCGCGCCGGGAAGTTGCCGTCGGCGAGTCCGTCGAGCGTGACGGCCGGCACGCTGATCGAGGGGAGTTGCGCCAGCTGGGCCTCGAGACGGGAGTACTCGGGCGCCCCTGGCACGTGGAAGAGCCGGTGCCGGTACGAGTGGATCACGACGTCGACGTAGTCGGGGTTCTCGAACGCGGCTGCGGCGCGGTCGAGTTCGGCGTCGTTGAATCGCCAGTCGGGTGAGTTGCGGCGCCAGATCACCTCGGCGATGCCCCGCCGGTCGGCGGCGAGGCCCGCTCGGCCGCGCTCGGTGAGGAAGTAGAAGAAGTACCAGAAGCCGGCTTCGAGCTCCGGCCGGATCGGCTGCATCGACGTGCTGATGTCCTGGATGAGGTAGCCGTTGACGGACACCAGGGCGCTGACACGTTCGGGCCGGAGCGCGGCGACGACGCAGGCGGCGCGCCCGCCCCAGTCGTACCCCGCGAGGATGGCGCGCGGAAGACGGAGGGCGTCCATGAGCTCGATGAGGTCCTGCCCGAGCGCGGCCTGCTGCCCGGTGCGGGGGACGGCAGCATCCAGGAATCGCGTGTCGCCGTGTCCACGCAGGTAGGGCACGATGACGCGGAACCCCGCATCGGCCAGCATCGGCGCGACGTCGACGTAGCTGTGGATGTCGTACGGGAACCCGTGCAGCAGGAGCACGGGCGAGCCGTCCGCCGGGCCCGCCTCGACGTACGCGACGTCGAGGTGTGCCGTTCGGACGTGTCGCAGTGGCGTCAGCTGAGAAAGTGCGCTCATGGTGTGCTCCTTCGTGCAACGGGAGGCGGTCAGGCCCGTTCCGGATGGACCGGTCATGAGCTTCGACCGGGCAGGGCGTGTCCGTGTGACGGCGCCGAAGACACGGCATCCGCTCGAATGCGCCTGTCACAGCGGAGCGAGCGGCCCGGTCGTAGATGGCACGGAGCATCCGCGGGATGCCCGCTCCTCACCGCCGACACGAAAGGCACGATCATGCACGCGCACACGCTCGACCCCGAGGCCCAGGCCATCGCCGACGCCACCTTCACGCCCCCGTTCCTCTACCAGCTCGGCGCCGACGGCGCCCGGAAGGTCCTCGACGACCTGCAGGCCGCCCCGATCGACAAGCCCGACGTCGATGAGGAGTGGATCACCGTTGCCGCGGAGGTCGGCGACGTGCAGGTGCGCATCGTGAAGCCGGTCGGCTCGACGGGGCTGCTGCCGACGATCCTCTACATCCACGGCGGCGGCTGGGTCATCGGCAATGCCGCGACCCACGACCGGCTCGTGCGCGAGCTCGCGGTCGGCGTCGATGCGGCGGTGGTGTTCGTCGAGTACGACCGCTCGCCGGAGGCGCAGCATCCGGTCGCCATCGAGCAGGCCTACGCGACCGCGCAGTGGATCACCCGTGCCGGGGTGGAGAAGGGCTTGGACGCGGCACGACTCGCGGTGGCCGGCGACTCGGTCGGCGGCAACATGACGGCGGCCGTCGCGATCCTCGCCAAGCAGCGCGGCGACGTCTCGTTCGTGCACCAGTCGATGTACTACCCGGTGACGGATGCCGCCCAGGACACCGCCAGCTACCGGGAGTTCGCCGACGGCCCGTACCTGACCGCGGCCGCCATGGCGTGGTTCTGGGACTGCTACCAGCCGGATGTCGCGAAGCGGAGCGACATCACGGCCTCACCGCTTCGGGCGACGACCGAGCAGCTCACGGGGCTCCCCGAGGCGTTCCTGATCACCGACGAGAACGACGTGCTCCGCGACGAGGGGGAGGCCTACGCCAGGCGACTCGTCGAGGCGGGCGTGCGCACCACGAGCGTGCGCTACAACGACACCCTGCACGACTTCATGATGCTGAACCCGCTGCGGCCCTCGGCAGCCGTGACCGCGGCGGTCGAGCAGGCGGTGCACGTGCTCCGCAAGGCCCTCGGCCGCGCCTGAGCGATGATGATGGCCAGATGGACGACCGCGCCGCAGCGCGCGGTGCTGGTGGTTGCCATCCTCGCGTCGTTCGCCGCGTTCCTGGACGGGAGCGCGGTGAACGTCGCATTGCCGGCGATCAGCGCCGACCTCGGTGGCGGGCTCTCGTCCCAGCAGTGGGTCGTGGACGCGTACCTCCTGAGCCTCGGCGCCTTCATCCTGCTCGCCGGGTCGCTCTCCGACGTGTTCGGCCGCAAGCGCGTGCTCATGACCGGACTCATCGGCTTCGGCCTCACCTCCGTGGCCTGCGCGATCGCTCCGACCGTCGAGACGCTCATCCTCGTGCGGGGCCTGAAGGGCGTCTTCGGCGCCCTCCTGGTGCCGAGTTCGCTCGCCCTCATCCTCGATGCCTTCCCGGCGGACCGGCAGGGTCGCGCGATCGGAAACTGGACGGCGTTCACGAGCATCGCCACCATCGCCGGACCCGCGCTCGGCGGGGTGCTCGTCGACTCGCTGTCCTGGCGATGGGTCTTCGGCGTCAACGTGCTGCCGATCGCGCTCGCCGTGGCACTCGCGCATCGGCTCGCGGAGGATCCGCCGCGATCGCCCGGCGCCCGAGTGGACGTCGTCGGAGCCCTGCTCGGCGTCGCCGGGCTCGGGCTCCCCGTCTTCGTGCTCATCGAGCACGCGAGGTTCGGATGGGACTCGCCGATCATCATCGCCGCGCTCCTCGTCGGGGTCGCGAGCTTCGTCGGGTTCGTCCTGTGGGAGCTGCGGACCGCGCAGCCGATGCTGCCGATGGGGATCTTCCGCGCCCGGAACTTCACCGTCGGGAACGTCGCGACCTTCTTCGTCTACGGGGGACTCTCGCTGGGCACCTTCGCGCTGGCGGTCTTCCTCCAGCAGAGCGCCGGCTACTCGGCGACGATGGCCGGCCTCGCGATGATCCCCTCGAGCCTCGTGCTGATCGGCCTGTCCGCGTACGTCGGGCGGCTGAGCGGGCGCGTCGGGGCCCGCCTGCTCATGGGCGCGGGCCCGGTCATCGCGGGCGGCGGGTTCGCCCTGATGCTCGCCATCACCGACGACGCCTCCTACCTGACGCAGGTGCTTCCGGCCGTGCTCGTCTTCGGGCTCGGCATGGCCGTCACGGTGGCGCCGCTGACCGCGACCATTCTCGGTGCGGTCGACTCGACGCACTCGGGCATCGCCTCGGCGACCAACAACGCCGTCTCTCGAATCGCCGGCCTCATCGCCGTCGCGCTCGCCGCGACCCTCGGCGGATCCGCGACGATCGACCTCGACAGCTTCCACCGACTCGTCGCGTCGTCGGCCGTGGCCATGATCATCGGCGGAGTCGTCTCCGCGGTCGGCATCCGGGACGCGAAGCGCCGCACCGGGTTCGAGCCCGGCTCGAGGTCCGCCGTCGCCGACCGGGCGGTTCCGCACCAGCTCGCCCAGGGGCCCGGGCGCTGAGCCGGTGAGGGCGTTGAGCCGCCGCCATCGAGGGGGAGATCACCTAGGCGATCTCCCCCTCGATGGTCATCAGATCCGCGTACTGCGGGTTCTGGGCCATGAACGCCGCCACGACGGGGCACCGTACCGTGATCGGCAGGCCGAGCCCACGGAGGTCGTCGAGCGCATCGGCGATGAGGTCGGGGGCGATGCCCCGCCCGCGGAACTCGGGGACGACGGTCGTGGTGAGCACGACGATCCGGCCTCCGACCACGTCGTAGCGGAAGCTCGCGACCTGTCTGCCCGCGATGACCGCGGCGTAGACGTGATCCTCGGGACGGTGATGCACCTCGATCTCGGCTTCGGCGTCAGCCGACGGCCGGTCGATGTCATCTCGTTCATCCATCAGGTCCTCCTCGGTTCGATCGCGGGCTGCGACAGGATCTCGGCGGCGGGTGGGACCAGCCGTGCTCTGCTTGGCGCAACCTTCCGAAGAGGCCGCCTGAAACCCGGTGTTCCCGCTCTTCTCTCACGACTCGGCCGAGCCTGTCGTGAGCGTTGACCGGGCAGCCCCCGGACTTGTGACGGGATGAGGCCGACGGATGCCGCGCCGCCGCGCCCGTCACAGCGAGCAGCGTTCCCCGGTCTGAGTTGGTATCGCGTCCGCACCGGGTGGGGGTGATCTCGAGAAGGGGAACAGTCATGTCAGATCAGAAGCCGACCGTCGTGCTCGTGCACGGCGCATTCGCCGAGTCCGCGAGCTGGAACGGCGTCATCGCGGCGCTCTACGCCGAGGGCATCACCTCCGTGGCGGTCGCGAACCCGCTCCGCGGCCTCGCCGGAGACTCCGCGTGCGTTCGCGACGTGATCGCCTCTGTCGACGGGCCCGTCGTGCTCGTCGGCCACTCGTACGGCGGCCTCGTCATCAGCGAGGCATCCGCCGGCAACGACCAGGTCGTCGGCCTGGTGTACGCGGCCGGTTTCGTGCCCGAGCCGGGCGACAGCGCGTTCTCCCTCTCCGCGAGCGAGCCGGGGTCGACGCTCGGCGACGCGCTCGATGCGCACCCCATCTCGACCGGAGGCGTGGAGCTCGTCATCCGCCGCCCGCTGTTCCGCGACCAGTTCGCGGCCGACGTGCCCGTGCAGGTCGCCGGCCTGATGGGCGCGACCCAGCGCCCCGTGACCGAGTCCGCCCTGAAGGACGCCGTGCAGGCGCCGACGCCGGGGTGGAAGGACCGCCCGTCCTGGCACGTATTCGGCAGCGAGGACCGCAACATCCCCGCTGCGGTGCACCGTGCCGGTGCCGAACGCGCCGGCTCCCGCGGGTCGACCGAGATCGCCGGGGCCTCGCACGCGATCAGCGTCTCGCAGCCCGAAGCGGTCGCCGCCACCATCCTCGACGCCATCCGCGGCGTGACCGAGGATCGAGCCGCCGCCTAGACCGCCGCGGGCAGGGGCCGGGTGCGCGGGACCGACGGCCGGGCCTCGCGCACCCGTCGGCGCCGGGCCGGTCGTCCCGGGAATCTCGACGGAATGTCCGGATGTCGTCACAACCCGGCGCCCGGTCCGGTCAGAGTTGACAAGGACAGCCAGCGCTTCTCGACCGACGGGCAGGATCAGAACATGGACGCGAACCTCGACGACGCCCTCGCCGCCTTCCAAGCCGTGCGCGGGAGGCTCTTCGGCATCGCGTATCGCATGCTGGGCAGCGCGAGCGAGGCCGAGGACATCGTCCAGGACGCGTGGGTGCGCTGGCAGGGCACCGATCGCACGGTGGTGCAGGACCCGCCCGCGTTCCTCGCGACGGCGACGACCAGGCTCGCGATCAACGCGCTCCAGTCGGCGCGCGCCAAGCGCGAGACGTACATCGGTCCGTGGCTGCCCGAACCGGTGGACACGAGCGATGACCCGACGCTCGGCGCCGAGCGGGCGGAGGCCCTCGGCTTCGCCGTTCTCGTGATGCTCGAACGCCTCACGCCGACCGAACGGGCCGCCTACGTGCTGCGGGAGGCCTTCGCCTACCCCTACGAGCAGATCTGCGAGATCGTGCAGGTCTCCGAGGCCGCCGCTCGGCAACTCGTCTCTCGAGCGCGCAAGCACCTCGTGGACGGGCGCCGGCGCGAGGTGCCGTTGGCGGAGCAGCGACGCCTGCTCACCGCGTTCCTCGCCGCGGCCAAGACCGGCGACCTCGACGAGCTGGAGCACCTGCTCTCCGAGGATGTCGTCTCGTACTCCGACGGCGGTGGCGTCGTGCGGGCCTCGAAGTTCCCGGTCTTCGGTCGCGAGCGGGTCGCCAAGTTCATCCGTGCGTTCCGGTCGCACTTCTGGGAGGGTGTCGACGTCACCGAATCGGACACCAACGGCCAGGCATCGGTGCTGCTGTCGAAGGACGGCACCACGTTCGCGGTCCTGACGGTGGTCGCCGGCGACGTCGGCATCGAGCAGGTGCTGTGGATGATGAACCCCCACAAGCTCGGCGCGGTGGGCCTCCGTGCCGCAGGCTGACCTGCCCGCTCGCCTGCGCGCCGCACTGCACCACGGCGACGAGCTGGCCCTGGCGAGCGTCCTGCACCATGACGTGTCCCTGGTCGCCGACTCCGGCGATGACTCCGGCGGCGAGCTGCGCGGTCGCGCCCGCGTCATCCGCGCATTCCACGAACTCCAGCGGCGGCATCCGGATGCCTCGTTCCGCACCGCGCACGTCAACGGGCAGCCGGGCCTCACGTTCCGGCGACGCACCGGCCAGGTGGTCGCCGTGCTCGGCGTCGACGGGAGGACCGCGATCGTGCGGCTCTGGCTCTGCACCGCACCGCCGAAGCTCGCCGGCTGGAATCGCCACCGCCCCGAGGCCGACTGACGATTCTGCGAGCTCCCGTCACAGATGGGCCGCGAGCCCGGTCTGAGCTTCATGACGGCAGCGGAATCGCCGCGGCCCTGACGGAAGGCACTGAAGTCATGAAGATCGTCGTCATCGGAGGCACCGGCCTCATCGGATCCAAGGTCGTCGAGCACCTCGCCGAGCACGGCCACGAGGCCGTCGCCGCGTCGCCGAACTCCGGCGTGAACACCATCACGGGCGAGGGCCTGGCCGAGGTCCTCGAGGGCGCGAACGTGGTCGTCGACGTCTCGAACTCGCCGTCGTTCGCCGACGACGACGTGCTCGCGTTCTTCACCACGTCGACCACCAACCTGCTCGAGGGCGAACGCGCCGCGGGCGTGACGCATCACGTGGCCCTGTCGATCGTCGGCGCCGAACTGCTGCCGAGCAGCGGCTACCTCCGGGCCAAGGTCGCGCAGGAGAAGCTGATCGAGGAGTCGGGGCTCCCGTTCTCGATCGTTCGCGCGACCCAGTTCTTCGAGTTCGTCGGTCGCATCGCCGAGGAGGCCACCGTCGACGGCACCGCGCGCCTCAGCACGGGGCTCATGCAGCCGATCGCCGCGGCGGATGTCTCGGCCGCCGTCGCCCGTGTCGCCGCCGGAACCCCCCTCAATGGCACGCTCGAGATCGGCGGCCCGGAGCGCTTCCCGCAGGATGAGTTCGTCCGCCGCGGGATGGCCGCCAAGGGCGACTCGCGGACCGTGATCGGCGACCCCGAGGCTCCGTACTTCGGCACGAAGCTGACCGGTACCGAGCTCGTGCCGACGAGCGAGGACGCACAGCTCTCGACCACGACGTTCGCCGACTGGCTGGCCGAGCAGCCGGCGACGGCCGCCCCGGTGAAGTAGCCCGCCATGCGCATCGCGGTCATCGGCGGCACCGGCCTCATCGGCACGCGACTCGTCGCGCGGCTCGCGGCCGAGGGCCACGACGTCGTCGTCGCCTCCCGCGCGACGGGCGTGAACTCCTACACCGGTGAGGGCCTCGACGAGGCCCTCGCCGGCGCGGAGACGCTCGTCGACGTCTCCAATTCCGACTACCTCGACGAGGCGGCCGCGAACGAGTTCTTCTACGGCTCGACGCTCAACCTCCTCACCTACGGTGCCGCGGCGGGCGTGCGCCACCACGTGGCCCTCTCGGTCGTCGGCACCGACCGCCTCGCCCGCACTGAGGGCGGCTACTTCGCCGCGAAGGCGGCGCAGGAGCGACTCATCCGCCAATCGGGCCGGGCGTACTCGATCGTGCACGCGACGCAGTTCTTCGAGTTCATCGCGAACATCGCGGATGCCGGGACGAACCGGAACGTCGTGCGCCTGTCGCGTGCGGTGTTCCAGCCCATGGCCGCCGACGACGTGGCCGCAGCCGTCGCGGCGACCGCGACCGGGGTGCCCGTGAACCGGGTGGTCGAGTTCGCCGGGCCCGAGCAGTTCCGGCTCGAGGAGCTCGTGCGCCGTCACCTGCGCGAGCGCAGCGACCTGCGCGACGTGCGCGTCGACCCGCTGGCCCGCTACTTCGGCACCGACCTCGACGAGGACGAACTCCTCCCGGGGCCTGACGCGACGATCGCCCCGACGCGCTACGCGGACTGGCTCGCGGCCGGCGGCAGGCCGAACGTCGAGCTCGAAGAACGGCGCGCGTAGCTCCCCACCACGGCCACGAGGCCGACCCCCGTAGACGTCGCGGGCCCATGCCCGCTGGAAGGAACCATCGTGAAGTCCACGAACCACGCCGAGCCCCACCGCGCACTCGAGGGCAAGGCGATCCTCGTGACCGGGGCGTCCTCGGGCATCGGCCGCGAGGTCGCACTGGCGCTCTCCGCCGCCGGGGCGCGCGTCGCGATCGGCGCACGTCGAGTCGACCGGCTCGACACCCTCGTCGAGAGCGCCCCCGGAGAGGTCCTGCCCCTCCAGCTCGACGTCACCGACGCGGAGTCCGTGCAGCGGGCCGTCGCCGAGACCGTCAGCCGCTTCGGCCGACTCGACGCGCTCGTCAACAACGCCGGACTGATGCAGAGCGGCCTGATCCTCGGCGCCGACGTGCGCGAATGGCAGCGCATGATCGACACCAACCTGCTCGGATCCATGTACGCCGTGCACGCCGCACTGCCGCACCTCCTCGAGACGAGGGGCGCGGTCGTGCAGGTCTCCTCGACCGCCGCCCGGTCGGCCTCGCTCGGCAGCGGCGTCTACGCCGCCACGAAGTTCGGCATCAGCGCGTTCTCGGAGTCGCTGCGCCAGGAGGTCACCCGCCGAGGCGTGCGCGTGATCGTCATCCAGCCCGGCTTCGTCGACACCGAGCTCACGAGCCACATCACCGATCCGACCATGCAGGCCGCCGCGGCCGACATCGCCGCATCGATGCGCACGCTCCGCCCCGAGGACATCGCCGAGGCGATCGTCTACGCGCTCAGCCAGCCCGAACACGTCTCCGTCAACGAGATCCTCGTGCGCCCGACCGACCAGGTGCAATGACGCGGATGCCGCGGCCGCCCGGTCCGGCCGCGGATGAGGTCACCCCGCGGAAGGAGCCTGCCCCCCGCGCCGGCCGGCCAGTTGCTCCCGTTGCCACTCGTGCACGTCGGACAGCCAGTCCAACGGCGCCGAGGGGCCGGTGCGCGGATCGTCGGGGTCGTCGCCGTCGCGGAGCGCCTGCACGTAGGCGCGGTCCAGCGCGATGCGCGCGCCGAGCTGCCGCGCATCGCCGACGCCGCCGTGACCCGGCACGACGACCTCGACCTCGTCGGCGACCTCCTCGAACAGCGCCAGGGCGGCGAGGTAGTCGTCGACGGGATCCGAAGCCTGGAGGTCGAGGAACGGCATCAGGATGTCGGAGAGCATGTCTCCGGCGACGAGCACCCCGCGCTCCTCGACGAGCAGCGCCGCGTGGCCGGGAGCATGCGCGCGGTGCTCGATGATGCGCACGGCCGGGCCCTCCCACGGGACGTGCGTGGTCCCGGCGGGGAGGCCGGAGACCAGCCCGAGCAGCTCCATCGGGATCTCGTCGGCGTGCTCAGGCGGGAGCCCCTCGGCGACCTGGTCCCTCCAGTCCGCCTGCGACAGCAGCTCCTCGAGGTATGCCGCGGTGCGCGCCGTGCCGTAGCGCGGCGCGTCGCCGAAGCTCTCGTGCCAGAGGACGTGATCCCAGTCCGGATGTGTCGAGAAGCCGGCCACGACGGGCAGGCCGAGCTCGTGGAGGTCGGCTGCGAGGCCGGCCAGTTCCTCGGTCGTGATGCCGGGATCGATGAGCAGCACCCCCGCCCGGCCCTCCACGACGACGGAGTTGCTCTGGATGAACTCGCTCTCGTGCACGTGCACGCCGTGCGCGATCTGCCTCAGCATGGGACGCCTTCCGCTCGCAGGGATCGGGCTCTGCGTCGGGACGGTAGTCCTCGGCGGGGGTGCGCGTCAATGATCGGGCTAGCCGCGCGCGGACAACGCGCGTAGCGTCGAGCCATGGGGAAGATCATCGAGAACTTGGCCGAATCCGTGCCTGCGTGGGGCGCCAAGGTGGCATACGGCGAGAAGACCACCGTCGACGGGCATGAACTCGTGCCGGTCGCGATCGTGGCGTTCGGCTTCGGCGGGGGCGAGGGCTCCGGTGACATGCCGGAGACCGACAAGACCCCGTCGGGCCGGGGGGAGGGCAGTGGCGGTGGCGGCGGCGGCTACTCGGTCCCGATCGGCGCCTACATCGGCGGGCCCGATGGCCTGCGGTTCCGCCCGAACACCGTCGCCCTCGCCGTCGTGGCCGTGCCGCTCGTCTCCGCAGTGGGCGCGGCGCTCGCCGTGATCATCGGCGCGAGCCGGTTCACCGCCGGACGCTGACGGAGGCGCGACATCCGAGGCGGTCGCCCCGCGCTCGGACTCGGTGGCGCGCCTAGGCCGGATCGACGCGCCATCGCATCAGGACGTTGCCGGATTCGGGCCACGCGCGCGTCTCGAGGAGCTTCAGCGCGACCGGCGGTCGCGAGTCGAACAACGGGACACCGCCGCCCGCGATCAGCGGGAACGTGACGAGGTGCAGCTCATCGACGAGCCCCGCCTGCATCAGGTCGTTCCACAGCACGCGCCCCAGGAGGATCAGGATGCCGCGGCCCTGCCCCTGCTTCAACGCCGCGACCTCGCTGCGGGCATCGGCGACCCGGACGATCCGCGTGCGGGGATGGGGCTCCAGGTCCTTCGGCGTGATGGTGTCGGACACGATGACCTTCTCGACCCGGTCGAAGAGCTCGGCGAATCGCCGACGGATCGCCGTCGCCCCGGGATCCTCACGCACGCCCGCCCAGTACCCGAGATTGCCGAGTGACGAGCGCCGCCCGGACAGCAGCAGCGTGTCGGAGCCCGCGAGCAGGCTCGTCGTGACGGAGTCGAAGCTGTCGGCGCCGAGGTAGTCGGGGTGCTGGTGTTCGAAGAACGAGGCGATGTCGTGGTCGTCGTCCTCGTAGCGACCGTCGACCGTGACGAAGTTGCAGACCGTGAGCGCACGCATGGGGCAACGCTAGACCGGCTTCGTCCTCCCGTGTCAGGCGCCCGCGGCCGACGAGGTCGTCGACGTTGCGAGAATCGAGGGGTGACGACGCCGGCCGCCGAGTTCATCGACCGCACCCTCCTCGCCGAGGGGTCCGAGGAGCGCGCACGCGCGGATGCCGCCAGGATCGGCGGCGGGCTGCGGTTCACGGGCGCCTCGGTGGGCGCGGTCCGCGGCGCCGTCCGAGACGCCCGCCGGCGGCATCCGGACCTGACGCATGACGAGGTCACCGCGCTCGCATCGGAACTGTGGTCCGAGCCGGTGTACGAGCGCCGGCTCGCGGCGATCGTCCTCCTCCAGGGGCAGGTCCCGACGCTGCTCGCCAGCGTCTTCACGCGCCTCGAGCAGTTCGTGCGCTCGGCTGGGGCGGCGGCGCTCATCGAGCCGCTCGTCGCCGACGTGGTGCGGCCGCTGGTCGAACGGCTCGCCGGTGCCGATGCGGAACGCGCCCGACGCATCGTCGACCGATGGGCCCGCGAAGGGCTGCTCGCCCGACCGGCACGCGAGTGACGCGATCGTTGGGCCGGCTCAGCCCGCAGGTGACTCGCGCGGCGGATTGAACATGAACTCGATGCGGATGCCGTTGTCCTCCTCGACGAACGCGGCGTAGTAGCGATCGCTGTACCGCGTGAACACCTTGGGTCCGCTGACCGACGTCCAGCCCGCGCCGGTCGCGATCGCGTGCAGGCGGTCGACCTGCTCGCGTGATCCGACGGGGAATGCGAGGTGCTGCCAACCGACGCGTCCGTGGCGATGCGGGCCGCTGCCCGGCTCGCGCGCGGGGCGGAGGAGCAGCTCCTCCTCGCCGAGGTACCAGGACACGCCGTTGTCGGCGTCCTGCCGCGTGCAGCCGAGCGCGGTCATGACCGGGTCGAATCGGGCGATGGCACGGGGCAGGTCATCGACGGTGATGCCGATGTGGTCGAAGAGGGCCATCCGGTCATCCTATGCAGGAGCGCACTGCTCGATCGGGGGCGCCGGTGCGAGGATGGGGGCATGGCTGACGACGCGTTCGCCGACATCGCGAGCTCCCTGTACGAGCTGCCGCCCGACGAGTTCACGGCGGCCAGGAACGCCCGCGTCAAGCACCTGCGGAGCAGCGACCGCGACCTGGCCGATGCGGTCGCCGACCTCCGCCGGCCCTCGCCCGCGGCCTGGCTCGTGAACCGGCTCGCGCGTCTCCGCGCGGACCAGCTCGCCCAGCTGCTGGACCTCGGCGAGCAGCTCCGCGAGGCGCAGGCGGAGCTCGATGCCTCCGCGCTGGTCGGCCTCGCGAAGCAGCGCCGCAAGGTCGTGCGGGCGCTCGCCGAGGACGCCGGGGCCCTCGCCGAAGAGCTCGGTCATCCGGTGCGTGCGCCGGTGCTCGACGACGTCGCCGCCACCCTCCAGGCCGCGATGACGGATGCCGCAGCAGCCGATGCCGTGCGGACCGGGCGACTCGTCCGCAGCCTCGAGGCCATCGGCACGGAGGTCGACCTGTCGGATGCGGTCGCCGCCTGGTCCGCTGACGGCCGGACCCCCTCGAGCGCGCCGACGCCGCGCGACGAGGTCGGCGACCGACGCGCGATGAAGCAGCGGAAGGCCGATGAGGCCGCGGCCGCGAAGCGCGCTGCCGAGGTCGCCCGCGCCGAGGAGGACGCGAAGGCCGCGGAGCGCGCCGCCGACGAGGCATCCGCTCGGCTCGGCGACGCGCGCACGGCCGTCGAGACGGCGACCTCGGCGCGTGACGAGCTGCAGGCCGCCCTGCAGGAGCTCCAAGACCGCCTCGCCGGAGCCGAACGCGACCTCGCGGAGGCCGAACACGCGGCCGACGAGCGCGAGCGCGAGCAGGAAGCCGCCGCGCGCGCGGCCGAGCAAGCGCGCGAGGCCGCCGCCGACCTGCACGCGGCATCCGACTGATCCGGAGCGCGCGGGCCGACCAGGGACGGCCGGCGAGGCGCGGCCGACCAGGCGCGGCCGACGCAGGCGCGGCCGACGCATCGGCGTCATCCTCGGCAGGGCGTGCGAGACTGCCACGGTGGCGGACATCGAGATGGCGAGCATCGCGGGCGGCACCGTCGCCCTGCACGACGCGCGCCGCAAGCTGCGCTGGAGCGTCGAGCTCGAGCCGTTCGAGCTCGGCGTCTACCCCGTGACCCAGTGGCAGCTCGCCGAGCTGATCGGCGAGACGGCGACGCATCCGCGGCGGCCGGCGACCGAGGTGAGCTGGCTTCGGGCGATCAGGTTCTGCAACGCGGCATCCGAGTGGGAGGGCCTGGAACCGGCGTACACGTACGACGGCGAGGAGGTCACGTGGCACGTCGACGCCGACGGCTTCCGCCTGCCGACCGAGGCCGAGTGGGAGTTCGCCTGCCGTGCCGGGTCGACCCGACCCCACTACGGCCCGCTCGACGAGGTCGCCTGGACGAGCGCCGACGGCGTGACCGCGCCGCAGGACGTCGGCGGGAAGCATCCGAACCTCAACGGGCTCTTCGACACGCTCGGCAACGTCTGGGAGTGGTGCTGGGACCTGCTCGACCCGGCGCGGTACGACGACTACCGCGTGTTCCGCGGCGGAGGTTTCGCCGACGACGCGTGGAGCGTACGGGCCTCGGTGCGCCGCGGGGGAGCACCGCGCATGCACCACGAGGACGTCGGGTTCCGCGTCGCGCGCGGCGGCTTCGATGCGACGGATGCCGCGCAGGGGTGGTCCGCGGCGGCCGATGCGGAGCGCGCGGCGATCGACGGGCCGCTGCCGCCGGGCTGGACGCCGCGGGGGTGACCGGGTTGCTCGGCGAACGCCCAGACCGCGGGCGTTGGATGGTCGAGGTCCGCCGGTTCGGCGGGCGCCAGGTGAGCAGAGGAGCGCAAAGATGGAGCAGTCGATGATGCGGGCACTCGTGCACGACCGGTTCGGCGACCCGGCCGAGGTGCTCTCGGTGCGGGAGGTCGCGGTCCCCGAGCCCGCTGCCGGGAAGGTGCGGGTGCGCCTGCTGCTCTCGCCGATCCACAACCACGACCTCTGGACGGTCCGCGGAACCTACGGCTACAAGCCCGAGCTGCCGGCCGTCGGCGGCACCGAGGCGCTCGGCGTCGTCGATGCGCTGGGCGAGGGTGTCGACGGGCTCTCGATCGGGCAGCGCGTCGTGACCGGCGGCACGCCCGGCGTCTGGTCGGAGTACTTCATCGCTTCCGCTGCCGGCCTCATCCCGATTCCGGACGGGGTGCCCGACGAGGTCGCCGCCCAGATCGTGGCGATGCCGTTCAGCGCGGTCAGCCTGCTCGACGCGCTCTCGCTCGAGCCCGGCGACTGGCTCGTGCAGAACGCGGCGAACGGCGCGGTCGGGCGCCTGCTCGCCCAGCTGGGGCCGGCTCGCGGCATCAACGTGGTCGGGCTCGTGCGTCGTGGCGCCGGCGTCGACGAACTCGCCGCTCAGGGCATCGGCAACATCGTCGCCACCGATGACGAGGGCTGGCGCGAACGCGTCGCCGAGCTGACGGGCGGCGCCCCGATCCGCGTGGGCGTCGATTCGGTCGGCGGCGCCGCGAGCGGCCAGGTGCTCTCGGTGCTCGCCGAGAACGGCACGCTCGTGGTGTTCGGTGCGATGGCGTCGCCGGTCATGGAGATCCCCTCGGGCGACGTGATCTTCAAGCAGGCGACGGTCAAGGGGTTCTGGGGCAGCCGGGTGAGCGCGACCATGGCGGCCGAGGACCGCGCCAGGCTCATGGGCGAGGTCTTCACGCGTCTCCGTGAGGGCGTCATCACCCTGCCCGTCGAGGCCGTCTACGCGTTCGACGAGATCGCACGGGCGAGCCGTGCGAACTTCGGCGCCGGCCGCGTCGGCAAGGTCATGCTGCGACCGTGAGCCCGCAGGACGGCTGACGAGTCCGAGTCGGCGCACGCCACCTCGTGAAGCCCGCCGGACGCCATTCGTGCGCGGGCCGCGAACGAATAGGCTGTTCCCGTCGGCCGGTCGTCGAGCGGTCGAGATCGGCGATTCGGCATCGGGGCACCTGGCGGCGACGATTCTGCGAGACAGGAGACCGGTGGTGAGTGAGGTCGAGAGCGGGGAACGCCCCGAGAAGCTCGGCATCCGCGAGGTCGCCGTGCTCGCGGGCGTCTCCCACATGACCGTGTCGCGGGTGCTCAACGGGCATCCCAACATCCGCCCGGCCACGCGCCAGCGGGTGCTCGACGTCATCCAGCAGCTCGACTTCAAGCCGAACAGCGCCGCGCGGGCGCTCGCCACCCAGAAGACGCAGCGCATCGGCGTCATCGTCGACAGCTCCGTCGAGTTCGGGCCGACCAGCACGCTGCGCGGGCTCGAATTCGCGGCTCGGTCGGGCGGGTACTCGGTCGCCTCGGTGGCCATGCAGGATGACGCGAACCTCACGCCCGAGGGCGCGGTCAGCCATCTCATCGCCGAGGGCGTCGATGCGCTCTGCATCGTCGCCCCGCGCTCCTCGTCGGTGTCGGCCCTGCGCCGCATCTCGATCGACGTGCCGGTGCTCGTGGTCAAGGCCGCGAAGGACCCCAACTTCCTGACGGTCAGCGTCGACCAGCAGCTCGGCACCACGCTCGCCGTCGATCACCTCGTCGCGCTCGGGCACCGCGACATCCTGCACCTGGCCGGTCCGCTCGACTGGCTCGACGCCCGAGGCCGCGAACGGGCGTTCCATTCACGCATCGAGCAGTGGGGCCTCCGGGCACGGCCGATCGTCGTCGGAGACTGGACGGCGGACTTCGGCTACGACTACGCCGTCGGCCTCGACGGAGTGCCCGAGTACACGGCGATGTTCATCGCGAACGACGAGATGGCGTTCGGCGTCGTGCACGGCTTCCACGATCGGGGCATCCGCGTGCCGGAGGACGTCAGCATCATCGGGTTCGACGACCTGCCGCTCTCGCGCCACTTCATCCCGCCGCTCACGACGGTCACGCAGGACTTCCACGCCCTCGGCGTGAAGGCGATGGAAGTGCTGCGGGCGGCGCTCGAGGGCCGCGAGATCCCGCAGCGTTCGAAGATCCCCAGCGAGCTCGTCGTGCGCTCGTCGACCGCCGCTCCGAGGGCGTCGTGAACGCGATGGATGCCGCGACGCGCCCCGTCGTCGAGATGACGGGCATCACCGTCGACATCGGCGGCACGACGGTGCTGCACGAGGTCGACCTCCGCCTGTTCGCGGGCGAGGTGCACGCGCTCATGGGTGGCAACGGGGCGGGCAAGTCGTCCCTGGTCAAGGCGCTGAGCGGGGCCTACCGCATCGACGTCGGCGAGGTTCGCATCGACGGCGAGACCGTCGTCCTCGCCGGCCCCGCCGAGGCGGAAGCCGCCGGGGTCGCCGCGGCCTTCCAGGACGTCGACCTCTGCGGCAACCTCTCGATCGCCGAGAACGTGATGATCGGCCACGAGGAGCGGCGCTGGTACGGCATCTCCTGGGCGGCGACCCGGCGCAGGGCCGCGTCCGTGCTCGACGAGCTCGGACTCGGCGACCTCGATCCGAGGCAGGCCGTCGCGACGCTGCCGCCGGCCATCCAGCAGCTCGTCGCGATCGCGCGGGCCATGGTGACCCATCCCAAGGTGCTCGTACTCGACGAGCCGACCTCGAGCCTCGACGTCGACGAGGTCGCCACGCTGTTCCGCGCACTCCGCAGGCTCCGCGAGCACGGCGTCGCGATCCTCTTCGTCTCGCATTTCCTCGAGCAGGTGTACGCGATCAGCGACCGCATCACGGTCCTGCGCGACGGTCACGGCCAGGGCGAGTACGCGACCCGCGAGCTCGATCGCGCGGTGCTCATCTCCAAGATGATCGGCAAGGACCTCGTGGAGCTCCGGCGGATCGGCTCCGATCGTCGCGCCCATCGCGTGGATCCGAAGGGCACGCCCGTCTTCCGTGCGGTCGGCGTCGGTCGACGGGGCGAGTTCGAGGCGACCGACTTCGAGCTGCACCGCGGCGAGGTGGTCGGCCTCGGGGGCCTGCGCGGCTCCGGGCGCACCGAGTTCGGGCAACTGCTCACCGGTGTCGTGCGGAACGACTCGGGCTCCTTCCAGATCGATGGCCGATCGGTCGGACTGCCGAATCCGGCGACGGCGCTGCGGCACCGTATCGCGTTCGCGAGCGAGGACCGCCGTGACGGCGGCATCATCGAGGAGCTCAGCGTGCGGGAGAACATCATCCTCGCGCTGCAGGCCATCCGCGGCTGGGCGAGGCCCGTCTCCCACGCCGAGCGCGATGCGCTCGTCGAGCGCTTCGTGGAGTCGTTCGGCATCGTCGCCCCGGGGCTCGACGCCCCGGCGCGCCAGCTCTCGGGCGGCAACCAGCAGAAGGTGCTGCTCGCGAGGTGGCTCGCGACGCGGCCCCACGTGCTCGTGCTCGACGAACCCACGCGCGGCATCGACATCGCCTCCAAGGTCGAGATCCAGGCGCGCGTCGCGGAGATGGCCCGCGACGGCATGGCGGTCGTGTTCATCTCCTCCGAACTCGACGAGGTCGTGCGGCTGAGCGACCGCATCGCGATCTTCAAGGACCGCCGCAAGATCGGCGAGGTGAGCAACGGCCCTGGGCTCAACGTCGACACGATCATCGAGATGATCGCGGCCGACGACGAGGACGACGCGTAGCGTTCGCCTGCACGATCGGGGTCTCACCGGTCTGTTTCCGGAATGTTATGTTGCCGGGAACATTCTCCTTGTGCGCCGGACTTTGTTCCCGGTAACATCACCGATGTGAGACGCGCCAAGCGTCTCCGCAATCACCCGGAATCCGCTCAGCGGAAACTACCGGTGCCCAGGGTGCCGGGTCTCAAGGAGGAGATCACATGTCAGTTCAGCGGCGATTCGCGAAATTCCTCGGCCTGGCGGCCGTCGGCGCGATCAGCATCGGCCTCGCCGCGTGCTCGAGCGGCGGCGACACCGGTTCGGACGCCGATTCCGGCGAGCTCACCACGGTCGGCTTCGTGGCGGTCGGGCCCGAAGGCGCCTGGCGCGAGGCGAACGAGACGAACGTTCAGGACACCTTCACGAAGGAGGCCGGGTTCGACCTCAAGTACGCGCCCGCGACCAACCTCGACCAGAAGTCGCAGATCGACGCGTTCACGTCGTTCGTCGACGAGGGCGTCGACGTCATCCTGTTGTCGGCGACCGAGGCATCCGGCTGGGAGGACTCGCTCGAGCGTGCGCAGGAGGCGGAGATCCCCGTGATCCTCCTCGACCGCGGCATCGAGCCCGACGACACCAGCCTGTACGTGACCCGCATCGCTCCCGACAACGTCGAGGTCGCGAAGGAGGTCGGCGCCTGGGCCGTCGAGCAGTTCCCGGACGGCGGCAACTACATCACGCTCGAGGGCCCCGCCGGCGTCGGCGTGGTGAACGAGCGCAACGAGGGCTGGAACGAATCCGTCGAGGGCTCGGACCTCGTCCAGGTCGCCGCGCAGACCGCCAACTGGTCGGCCGAAGAGGGCAAGAGCGTCACCGAGACGCTCCTCAAGGCGAACGGCAACGACATCCAGCTCATCTTCGCGCAGAACGACGAGATGGGCCTCGGCGCGGCCCAGGCGGTCGAAGAGGCCGGCCTCGAGCCCGGCGTGGACGTCAAGATCGCGACGATCGACGGCACGATGGCCGCCATGGAGGCGCTCGCCGACGGCCAGCTCAGCTACGTGCACGAGTACAACCCGCTCTTCGGGGAGACCGCGCTCGACGTCGTGAACAAGACGCTCGACGGCGAGACGGTGGAGTCGTACATCATCGTGCCGAGCGAGGCATTCGATTCGGCCGAGGCGGCTCAGGCCGTGCTCGCCGACCGCAAGTACTGATCGGCTGACCACGCCGCACTGCGCGGCGTGCAGCGCACGCGGTGCGGGGTCTGCTGCTACGAGCGACCCCGCACCGCTCCCTTTGAAAGGCCGGCCGCGCTCATGCGGCCGAAGCACAGGATGCGAATGCCATGAGTGAATCACTGCCCATCGTGGAGATGCGCGACATCTCCATCGAGTTCCCAGGCGTCAAGGCGCTGGACGGCGTGGACTTCCGCCTCTTCCAGGGCGAGGTCCACGCGCTGATGGGCGAGAACGGCGCCGGGAAGTCGACGCTGATCAAGGCCCTGACGGGCGTCTACAAGATCGACGGCGGCTCGATCGTCGTCGGAGGCGAGGAGCGGCAGTTCCACGGCACGCGCGACGCGCAGAGCGCCGGCGTCTCCACCGTGTACCAGGAGGTGAACCTGGTCACGAACCTCACGATCGGCGAGAACGTGATGCTCGGCCACGAGATCCGCGGCGGGTTCGGCGTCAACTGGCGTGCGACCCACGCCGCCGCCACGGAGGCGCTCGCCCGGCTCGGCCTCGACCACCTCGACACGCATCGGCCGCTCTCGACGCTGTCGATCGCGATGCAGCAGCTCGTGGCGATCAGCCGGGCCATGGCGGTCAAGGCGAAGGTGCTGATCCTCGACGAGCCGACCTCGAGCCTCGACGCGGCCGAGGTCGAGGGCCTGTTCCGCGTCATGCGGACGCTCCGCGACCAGGGCGTCGCCATCCTCTTCGTCTCGCACTTCCTCGACCAGGTGTACGCCATCAGCGACCGCCTGACGATCCTGCGCAACGGCAAGTACGAGGGCGAGTACCTCACCCGCGAGCTCGACCGCCACGCCCTGATCTCGAAGATGATCGGCAAGGACCTCGGCACGCTCTCCTCCCTCGGCGGCAACCGTCGTGTCGAGCAGCGCGACTACGCCGCCGAGGCGCCCCTGCTCGCCGCCAAGGGCCTCGGCCGGCAGGGCTCGATCGAGCCCACCGACCTCGAGGTCCACCGCGGCGAGGTGGTCGGCTTCGCCGGCCTCCTCGGATCCGGTCGCACCGAGCTCGCGCGGCTGCTCTACGGTGCCGATCGTGCCGACGAGGGCGAGGTCACCCTCAACGGGACGCGCGTCGATCTCAGGAACCCCGCCGACGGGCTCGGCAGGCGCATCGCGTTCTCGACCGAGAACCGCCGCGACGAGGGCATCATCGCCGATCTCACCGTGCGCGAGAACATGATCCTCGCCGTGCAGGCCGAGCGCGGGTGGGCCCGTCCCATCCCGCGCAAGGAGCAGGACGAGCTCGTCGAGAAGTACATCACCGCGTTGAACGTGCGCCCCGCCGATCCGAACCGCCTCATCAAGAACCTCTCCGGCGGAAACCAGCAGAAGGTGCTGCTCGGCCGCTGGCTCGCGACGAACCCGGAGCTCCTGATCCTCGACGAGCCGACGCGCGGCATCGATGTCGGGGCGAAGGCGGAGATCCAGGAGGCCGTGGCCGAGCTCGCCGAAGGCGGCGTCTCCGTCGTCTTCATCTCGTCCGAACTCGAGGAGGTCGTGCGCCTGAGCGAGCGCATCGTCGTCCTGAAGGATCACCAGAAGATCGGCGAGATCGTCAACGGACCCGCCATCACCGCTCAGCACGTCGTCGACGTCATCGCCGCGCACGGTGTCGAGGCCGCGGCGGAGAGTGGCATCATCGATGCCGAGGCGGGTTCGAACCCGACCGAGGCCCCGCACGCGAACGCGCACGTGTTCGCTGCGCCGGAGGAGGAATCATGAGCACCGGTGCTCGAACGAACTGGCTGCGCGAGCTCATCCGCAAGCCGTACTTCTGGGGCGTGGTCGCGATCTTCGCACTCCTCGCCCTCAACGTCCTCAAGGACCCGAACTACCTCGCGCTGTCGGTCAACCCCGTCAACGGCAACCTCGTCGGCAACGTCGTCGACATCCTGAGGGCCTCCGCGCCGATCCTGATGATCGCCGTCGGCATGTCCCTCGTGATCGCCACCGGCGGCATCGACCTGTCGGTCGGGTCCGTCATGGCGGTGTCCGGGGCCGTCGCGATGGTGTTCATGAAGGATGCCGGTCAGTCGGGCTCGCTCGGCGTCGCCCTCGGAGCCATCGGGCTCGCGCTCCTCGTGAGCGCCGTGCTCGGCGCGATCAACGGCGTGCTGGTCGCCTACATCGGCCTTCAACCGTTCATCAGCACGCTCATCATGATGCTCGCGGGCCGCGGCATCGCGAAGGTCATCACCGAGGGGCAGAACACGTCCGCCACGAACGACCCGTTCCGATGGATCGCGAACGGCTTCGTCGTCGGCCTGCCCGTGGTCTTCCTCCTCGCGATCGTGATCGTGATCATCGTCGGTCTCGTCGTGCGCCGCAGCGCGCTCGGCCTCATGATCGAGGCGATCGGCATCAACCCCAAGGCGAGTCGCATGGCGGGCATCAAGCCCAGCGGCCTGCTGCTCACCGTGTACATCCTGAGCGCCGTGCTCGCCGGCATCGCCGGCATCATGTCGGTCGGCACCGTGATGACGGTCGACGTCTCACGCACGGGCTACCAGATGGAGCTCGACGCGATCCTCGCGGTCGTCATCGGCGGCACCTCGCTCGCCGGCGGCAAGTTCTCCATCGGCGGTGCCGTGGTCGGCGCCCTGCTCATCGCGACGCTCGACAAGACCATCGTGTTCCTCGGCATCTCGTCATCGGCGACGCCGGCGTTCAAGGCGATCGTGATCGTCGTGCTCTGCCTGCTGCAGTCCGAGCGGGTGCGCAGCTGGTTCAGCCAGCGGCGCAAGCCCCCACGGCCCACATCCGCACCGACCTCCGTCCCGCCGACCCAGCAGAAGCAGGAGGTGACGGCATGACCACCGTGCAGACCCCCCGCGTCGACGGCCCCGTCGAGGCATCCGCATCCTCGAAGCTCATCGCCCGCGTGAAGCGCGTCGTGTCGTCGAACCCGTCGGTGCTGCCGACCGTGGCGGCCATCGTCATCTTCGTCGGCATGGTGATCTACGGCGAGGTGGCCTACGGCCGCATCGTGCAGTACAACACGCTGTCGAACCTGTTCATCAACAACGCGCACCTGATCATCCTCGCCGTGGGCATGACCTTCGTGATCCTGACGGGCGGCATCGACCTCTCGGTCGGCTCGGTCATCGCGCTCTCGAGCGTCGCCGGCGTGATGCTCGCGAACGCCGGGTGGAACCCGTGGGTCGTGATCGTGCTGATGGTGCTCATCGGCACCGTCATCGGCCTCGCCAGCGGCATCCTGATCCAGTACTTCAACGTGCAGCCGTTCATCGCGACGCTCGCCATGATGTTCCTCGGTCGCGGCCTCGCGGCGCTGCTGAGCACCCGGCCGGAGCGGCTCGACGACGAATCGCCGATCCTCTGGCTCGGCGAGCAGTTCAAGGTGATCGACGGCGAGAAGGTCAACGACGTCGTCATCACGCCCGGCGTGATCGTGGCGCTGCTCGTCGTGCTCATCGCGTTCTTCGTGCTGCACCGCACCCGCACCGGCCGCACGGTGTACGCGATCGGCGGCTCCGAGAGCTCGTCGGCGCTCATGGGGCTGGCGGTCCCGCGGACCAAGGTGCTCGTGTACGTGATCAGTGGAACGCTGTCCGGCATCGCCGCCGTGGTCTACACGTCGCGCCTCGGCATCGCCCAGAACATCACCGGAATCGGGTGGGAGCTCGACGCGATCGCGGCGACCGTGATCGGCGGCACGTTGCTCACCGGCGGGTACGGCTACGTGCTCGGATCGGTCGTGGGCGCGCTCGTGCTCGGCCTGATGAACGTGCTCATCACGCGCGACGGCGGCATCCCGCCCGAGATGACGACCATCATCACGGGTGGCATCCTGCTCGTCTTCGTGCTCCTGCAGCGCGCGGTGACGTCCAAGCGGCATACCTAGCGGAAGCGCGCCGCGCACGAGCGAGGGCGGATGCCGCGTGGCATCCGCCCTTCGTCGTGCTCCTCAGCGGGCCGAGGTCGGAGCGGTCGACAGGCGCTCGGCGACGAGCAGGGACTCGGGAGTGCCGAGCTCACGGCGCCGCCGGGCCTTCGCCAGGTAGTGGGCGAGCACCGGCACGTCGCGGGCGTCGCCGCGGATGCGGATGCGGGCGAACCCCGTCGTTCCGTCGGCGGGCGGCACCGGAATGCCCAGGTCGGATGCCGGGGCACGGCGGACGACCAGCGTCGGTCGTGCATCGCCGCGGTCGGTGCTCGCCTCGACGGCCTCGACGTCGCGCCAGTCGAACGTCGTCTCGACCTCGCGGAGCCGGGGCTTCGCGCGGCGGGTTCCGTGCGCGACGGCACGGGTCGTGTGCACGGTCAGGGATTCGGGGCGGAGCCGCAGGATGGGGGACGGACGGCGGCGACGGCGGGTCTCCTTCACGACGTACGGAATCCCGCCCACCGCGATCGCGAGGATGACGACGCCGACCAGCCCGTACATCCAGGCCGGACCCGAGAGACTCATGGCCCTCACCGGGCCGCCGTCGAGCTGCGCGTCCCAGCCGAGGCTGATGCCCGCGCTGATCGAGCGTACGAGCCACGACGCGGCGACGCCGACCAGCGCCACGAGTGCGAACAGGTTCACCAGCAGCTGCGGCACCCAGGCGGTGTGCCCGACGCGCTCGAGGAAGGGCCACTCGCCGCCCGTCCTTCGCCAGGCGTAGGCGGCGGCGTCGCCGGCCGCCCGGCGGCGCAGGCTGTTCGATCGATGGGGAGCCCCGATGACGGATGCCACGGCTCAACGCCCCCCTGAGCAGGTGGCCGGGTCGATCGAGCCGTCGTCGGGGCTCCACGCGTCGATCTTCTCCACATCGGCCACGCCCAGCGCCTGCTGGACGCGGGCGATCACGGCACAGGCATCCGCCCCCTCCGCCACCGCGAGGTCGATCTCCCGGAAGGTCGCGTCGAGCCAGGAGAGGTCGGGGTCGCCGTCGAAGGCGATCACCTGGTCGACGACCTCGTCGGCCGAGGTCTCGCGCGGGAACTCCACCGACACGCCCTGCTCGAACCCGCCGTCGAGGGGCGACACCTCGCCTTCGCCGAACCCGACGATGACGCTCCGGACGTTCACGCCCGGGCCCGCATCGAAGGCCAGCGCGCGATCGACTGCGGCGACGAGGTCGTCGCGCTCGGCGTCGGGATCCAGCCAGAGCACCAGGGAACCGGACCCGCTGAACGGGAGGTCGTTCGAGATCCGGGCATCGGCGAGCACGACGCCCTCGACGCCGGCCATGGCCGCGTCGAAGCGGTCGCTCGCGGCGCTTCCGGCGTTCACCGCGCAGCCGCCGAGGCTCGCGCACAGCAGGGCGGCCGCGGCGACACCGGCGAGACGGGCCGGGCGAGCCGCCCCCGCACCGCCGGACGCCGCCCTCACGCGCGGCTCATCGGGTTCGTGGTCACCGGGCGAGCGCACATGCGACCAAGACTAGTGGTGGGGCCCCCGCCCGTCGGGCGCCGAGTCCAGCGGTACCCGGACGTCGCGGAGGGGCGCGTAGTGCATCGGCGAGGCGATGAACGCCGCCGATGCCACGAGCAGTGACACGGTGACCACCGCGCACACCCGCGCCATCACGATGCCCGCGCGTTCCCGGAACGAGCGCCGCGCGAGGGCGGACAGGCCGAGTCCGGCGAGGCCGCCCGCGGTGTTGACGATGACGTCGGTGAGGTCGGTGCTCCCGATCGAGAGCAGGTACTGGGCTGCCTCGAGGAGGAGGCTCGACGCGGCGAACACGCCGGCGAGCCGCCACCACGGCGCCAGCGGCCGGAGGAGGCCGAGGTAGAGGCCGAACGGCACGAAGAGCAGGAGGTTCGCGAGCACCTCGGCCGGCGCGCTCGCGCCGTCCTCGGCGGTGCGGACGAACGGCACGAGCTTGACGTGACGCAGCCCGCCTTCGCCGACGTACGGGGGCTCGAGCTTCCAGAGCACGATCCAGGCGAGCAGTGCGAGGTAGACCGCGAATCCGGCGATCAGCCATCGGATCCGGGTCATCGTCGCATCCTCGGGTCCTCGGTGGGGTCGGCGTAGGTGGCGGGGCATCCGCTCGTGACGGCATCGGGGCGCAGCTCCCAGTGCCACGGCTCATTGTCGTACACCTGGCAGAGGCCGTACGCGGCCCCGTGCTGCGACAGCCAGTCCACCGCGTCGACCTGCCCCAGGTCGACGGCGTCGCCCGACACGTGCGGCGAGGTCCCTGCGGTCGCCACCCATCGGGCGGCCTCCTCCGCCGAGCCGTACTCGGCGATGGCCTCGCGGAGCAGCTCGTCCTGGTACTCCGGCGAGCGCCAGCCGCTGTTCAGCATGAACGCGATTCCCTCGTCTCCGGCATCGGTCGCCGCCAGGCGCAGCGCCGCGAGGAGCCCGGGGTCGAGGTTCGCGAGTGCCGCCACGTCGTCGAAGACGGTCACGCCGTCGGCGAGGCGCCCGTCGCCGTCGTCCGCATCGTCGCCATCGCCCCGTGACGGCTGAGCGGGCGGCGCGAGGTCGACGGACGAGCCGTCAGCGGCGGACGGCGAGGCCGACGAGGAGTCGGAGCGCGGCGCGGAGATCGCGACGGCGAGCAGCGCGATCGCGACGACCGGCCCGAGGAGCAGGAGCGGGCGCAGGCGACGCGCCGTCCGGGCCGGTGGGTGGGTTCGAGTCATGCCGCCAGTCAAGGCGGCCGCGTGTTGCCACGGCGTATGCGAGTTTCGATACGCCGGCGATATGGCCGGGTTCGTAGCATGGGCACCATGCGCGTGCTGATCGTGGAGGACGAGCCGTACCTGGCCGAGGCCATTCGCGACGGACTCCGGCTGGAGGCGATCGCGGCCGACATCGCGGGCGACGGCGACAGCGCGCTCGAGCTGCTGGCGGTCAACGCCTACGACCTCGCGGTGCTCGACCGCGACATCCCGGGGCCCTCCGGTGACGAGGTCGCCGCGAGCATCGTCGCGTCGGGCAGCGGCATGCCGATCCTGATGCTCACCGCGGCCGATCGGCTCGACGACAAGGCATCGGGGTTCGAACTCGGGGCCGACGACTACCTCACGAAGCCGTTCGAACTGCGCGAACTCGTGCTGCGGCTCCGGGCGCTCGATCGTCGTCGCGCGCACAGCCGGCCGCCGGTGCGCGAGATGGCCGGGCTGCGACTGGATCCCTTCCGCCGCGAGGTGTACCGCGAGGGCCGCTACGTCGCCCTGACCCGTAAGCAGTTCGCCGTGCTCGAGGTGCTCGTCGCCGCCGAGGGCGGGGTCGTCAGCGCCGAGGAGCTCCTCGAGCGGGCCTGGGACGAGAACGCCGACCCGTTCACGAACGCGGTGCGCATCACGGTCTCGGCCCTCCGCAAGCGCCTCGGCGAGCCGTGGGTGATCGCCACGGTGCCGGGCGTCGGGTACCGCATCGACGACGGGGCCGACCCGGGCGGCCGGCATGCCTAGGCGTCGGCCGGGGCTCAGCGTCCGGCTCAAGCTGACCCTCAGCTACGCGGGGTTCCTCATGGTCGCGGGCATCCTCCTGCTCGCGATCGTGTGGGTCTTCCTCCTGCGCTACGTGCCCACGGGCCCCTACACGGGACCCGGCCCGGCGATCCCCAACCGGGGCGACCTCGTGCGGGCCTTCGTGCCGCCGGCGGGCTGGGCCCTGCTCTTCCTGCTCGCCTTCGGCCTGCTCGGCGGCTGGGTCCTCGCGGGCCGCATGCTCGCACCGCTCTCGAGGATCACGGATGCCACGCGCCGGGCCGCGAACGGATCGCTGGCGCATCGCATCGAGATGCCCGGTCGCACCGACGAGTTCCGCGAGCTCGCCGACAGTTTCGACGCGATGCTCGCGAAGCTCGAGGCGCAGGTGGCCGAACAGCAGCGCTTCGCCGCCAATGCGTCGCATGAGCTGCGCACGCCGTTGGCCATCACGCAGACCCTGCTCGAGGTCGCGCGCAGCGATCCCGGCAGCGTGACGGACGAGCTCATCCACCGCCTCCACGTGGTCAACGCGCGGGCGATCGAGCTCACCGAGGCGCTCCTCCTGCTCAGCCGTGCCGACCAGCGCTCGTTCGCCCGTGAGCCGGTCGACCTCTCGCTCATGGCCGAGGAGTCCGCCGAGATCCTGCTCGCCGTCGCCGAGCACCGCGGGGTCGCGATCCGGGGTTCGGGCGAGCTCGCCCCGACCGTGGGGTCGCCGGCCCTCCTGCAGCAGTTGACGACGAACCTCCTGCACAACGCGATCGTGCACAACCTGGCCGAGGGCGGCACCGTGTGGATCAGCACCGCCGTGCGCGGCCGGATGGCGGTGCTGACGGTGGAGAACACCGGACGGCAGCTCGCCCCCCAACTCGTCGCGACGCTCACCGAGCCGTTCCAGCGCGGCACCGAGCGCATCCATGCCGAGGACACGGGCGTCGGCCTCGGCCTCGCGATCGTGAAGAGCATCACGACCGCCCACGACGGGACGCTCAGCATCGCGCCGCGTGCCGACGGCGGCCTCCGGGTGAGCGTGGAGTTCCCGGCGGCGACGTAGGCGCAGTGGCGGCTTGCGGCGAGCCTGCCGCCTGCGCGGGGCGCGCCGCTACTGCTGGGCGAGCAGTCGCGCGTAGATCCCGCCGGCCGCGGCGAGTTCGTCGTGGGTTCCCGACTCGGCGATGCGACCGGCGTCGAGCACGACGATGCGGTCGGCCCTGCGGATGGTGCTCAGCCGGTGCGCCACGACGAGCGTGGTGCGGTCGGCGGTCAGGCGCTCGATCGCGTCCTGCACGTCGGCCTGCGTCTCGGGGTCGAGGGCGGCGGTCGCCTCGTCGAGGATCAGGATCTCGGGATCGCGGATGAGGGCCCTGGCGATCGCGAGCCGCTGGCGCTGGCCGCCCGAGAGCTGGGCGCCTCGGTCGCCGACCGAGGTTTCCCAGCCGTCTGGCAGGTCGAAGACGAAGGTCGCGTTGGCGTCGCGCAGCGCCTCTGCGAGGCGTGCGTCGGAGACGTCGTCCATGCCGTACGCGACGTTCTCCCGGATCGTCCCGCGGAACAGCACGGAGTCCTGCGGCACGACCGACATGAAGCGCCGCGCCGTGCGCATGTCGAGCGTGTCGATGTCGACGCCGTCGAGGAGGATGCGCCCGCGCACCGGACGGAGGAAGCCCAGCGCCAGGTTCACGAGCGTCGACTTCCCGGACCCCGAGGGCCCGACGAACGCCACCGTCTCGCCGGCCGCGATCGACAGCGAGAGGCCGTCGATGACGCGGCCCGACCCGTAGTCGAAGTCGACCGCGACGAAGTCGATGGTGCCGTTCACCGTCAGGACCTGCCGCTTGCCGTCGTTGTGCTCGACGTCCGGCTCGAGCAGCACGTCGGTGATCGAGCGCCGCGACTCGAGGCCCTTGGTGACGATGGGCGCCACCTGGAATGCCGAGCTGATCGAGCCCGTCAGCAGCGAGAAGTAGGAGCTCAGCAGCACCACGTCGCCGACGCTGATCGCCACGAGTCCCGAGATCGAGACGAGGGCGGCCCCGAAGAGGCATCCGAGGGTCAGGAGCTGGTAGCTGCTCCATGACAGGGCACCGAAGCGACCGTTGAGGCGGTCCAGCGACATGCCGGCCCGTTGCACGTCGTTCGAGGTGTCGACCACGCGGCGGACCGACACCTCCTCGAGGCCGTGCGCCCTCGTCACCTCCAGGAGGGAGGACATCTCGCTCACCCGGGAGGACATCTGCTCCACGCTGCGTCGGAAGGCCTCGTTGCTGGGTCCGGTGCGGCGCCGGAGCCAGATGATGAGCCCGACGGCAAGTGGGACGGTGAGCGCGAAGACCGGCAGGAACTGCGGCACCCGGACGGCGGTCGCGACGCCGGCGCCGATGAGGATGGTGATCGCGCTCAGCACCGGACCGAACGACTGCTGCAGCATCAGCTCGACGTTCTCGACGTCGCGGACCACCTTCGTCTGCATCACCGCGGCGCTCGATCGCGCGTGGTACCCGATCGACAGTTGCTGCAGCCGGCCCGCGAGCGACTCCCGCAGCCGAGCCCCGAACTGGCGCACCGCGAACGAGTAGGCGCGCACGTACACCGAGTTCGCGAGGACGTTCGCGAGGATCGCCGCCGCGGCAAGCCCGGCCGGCAGGAGCAGCGCCGACGCACCGCGCCCGGCGACGAGGGTGTCGATGACCGAGGCCGTGACGATCGGCAGGATCCACAGGGGGCTGTCCTTCACGACGAAGGCGACGATCGCGGTCACGAGCCGGCCGCGCACCGGACGCAGGCCGCTCCGCAGCAGCCGGGTGGGGTCGAGCGCACGGCCCTCGCGGATCGTCGTCATGTGTCGTCGCCTTTCGGATGCCGCGGAGGAGCAGGGGACCGCTCCGCCGGGGGAGTGGCGGGGACCGCATGGCGCGGCCCCCGCCGATCGATCAGGTGGGGAGCGTCCAGCGCTGGTTGGCCGAGGTCGTGCAGTCCCAGATCTGCAGGCGCGTGCCGTCCGCCGAGTTCTGCCCGGTCACGTCGAGGCATCGGCCGGACTGCGGGTTCCGCAGCCGCTGGGTCGCGCTCTCGTACGTCCACGACTGGGCGCCGCTGCCATTGCAGTCCCAGAGTTGGAGCACGCTGCCGTTCGTCGTGCCCTGGCCCGCGACGTCCAGGCACCGGCCCGAGTTCGGGTTGCGGATGGTGCCGTCGGCACCGATCGTCCAGGTCTGGGCGACCCCGGGCGCGCACGTGTACAGCTGCACCGCCGTGCCGTTGGCGGTTCCCGAGCCGGCGGCGTCGACGCACTTGCCGGCCAGGCCGACGATCGCGCCCGTGCGAGCCGGCGGCGGCGTGGTCCCCCCGCCGAGGTTCACCTCGCCCTGGTTCAGCACGCGCGGGTTGAAGTACGCGTTCTGGATCTCGGTGTTCGAGTTGTTCGCACGCAGCTGCTCCGACCACACCATGAAGTAGCTCCACCGCGGCTGGTTCGTCAGCAGCGAGGCATCGGGGACCTTGCCCATCTCGGCGATCGCGATGGGCTTGCTCCCGGCGATGGCCTGCATCTGCTGGTAGTCGGCGGCGCTCGGGTGGTTCTTGTACCAGGCGTCGAGCGAGACGACGTCGACGTAGGAACTGCCGGGGTAGTAGTTCGCCCAGCCGCCGGCGGGGTTGTCCTGCACGTTCCAGACCCAGATCAGGTTGTCGAGTCCCTGGCTGTCGAAGTAGTCGCGCATCTGCTGGTAGATCTTGGCCCCGCCGTTGACGCCCGATCGGCCGCCCCACCAGTTCCAGGTCTCGTTCATCTCGTGGAAGGGCCGCCAGAGCACCGGGATGCCGGCGTCCTTCAGCTGCCGCAGGTAGGGCACGACCGCGGCCATGCGCTGACGCCAGGTCGTGTTGAGCGCGGTGCCGCCGGTGACGATGTCGGAGAACTGCGCGGCGCTGATGCTCGTGTTGACGCCGCCGGTGAACTCGCAGGTGCTCGCGACGGTGGGCGAGCAGGCATGCCAGGTCAGGGTCACGAGCGAGCCGTTCGCCCACTCGGTCTTGGCCTGGTCGATCACGCGCTGCCGATTGTTGATGTCATCGGAGCGGAACATCATGTCGCCGCCCCAGAGGCCCGGGTACTGCCCGGTGATGTCCTTGACCTGCTGGGTGTACTGCGCGGGCGCGCTCGCGGGCTCCTTGTTGTGCTGGCCGGAGACGATGCTCGTTCCCGTGATCGATCTCAGGTAGTTCAGGACGGCGGCCTTCGAGCTGGCCGGAAAGGCCTCCGCCGAAGGCGGCTGCACGAGGCTTCCGGCCGCGAGGCCTGCCAGGACGAGGGTGCCGAGCAGCGCCATCGTCATCGGTCGGTGTCGCAACTTCATCGTTGTTCCTTCCGTTCTTCGTCCGCTCGGGCGGGTGCGCGAGCGCTCCGTCACCGGATGGCGACGGGGTCAGGGTCGGGTTCGCAGCGGCAGCCAGTCGAGCACCCGGCGGATCTGCGCGTCCCAGCAGGACCATTCGTGGCCCCCGGGGCCCTCGTCGTACTCGAGGGGCAGGCCGGCGGCGAGCGCCCCGTCGCGGAAGCGCCGGTTCTCCTCGAGGTTCGGGTCCTCCGTGCCGCACCACTGGAGGAGCGGCGGGCTCGGGGCATCCGCCATCGACCGTGCGAGCGCGAGCAGGTCGTCGCCGTGCTCGCGCGCACGCTCCCGCGAACCGAAGGTCGCGCGCCACTCCGGTGAGGCGTGCCTCGCGGTGGCGTCGAGGCCGCCCGAGAGGCTCGCGGCGGCCGCGATCGAGCCCGGTCTCCGCAGGGCCCACTTGAAGGCGCCGTAGCCGCCCATCGAGAGCCCCGCCACGAACGTGTCCGACGGGGCGTCGGACACCCGGAACCAGGCGGTCACGAGCGCGGGCAGCTCCTCGCTGACGAACGTCCAGTAGTCGTGCCCCACGGCCTGGTCGGTGTAGTAGCTGCGATCGACGCCCGGCATGACGACGGCGAGGTCGTACGCCTCGACGTGGCGCTCGATCGACGTGCGACGCGTCCACGCGGAATCGTCGTCGCCCATGCCGTGCAGCAGGTACAGCACCGGCGTCCCGCCGCCGTGACGCTGCCGGACGGGAGCCGGATGCCGGACGGGGTCCGGCAGGATGACGGTCGCCCTCGTCGCCATGCCGAGCACCTCGGAGTGGAAGGAGCACTGGAGGAGCGCCACGGGGTTACCCCGCGACGAACGGCGTGCGGTCCGCGCCGGAGCGCTGTTCCCGCCCGGCGGCGATCTGACCGGCGAGCCAGCGCGCGCTGTCCTTCGGCGTGCGCACCTGGGTCTCGTAGTCGACGTGCACGATGCCGAACCGCCGGTCGTAGCCGAACGCCCACTCGAAGTTGTCGAGGAGCGACCAGACGAGGTAGCCGCGCAGGTCGACGCCGCGCTCGATCGCGCGGGACGCCGCCGCGAAATGGGCTTCGAGGAACGCGATGCGCTCGCCGTCGGCCACGCGGCCGTCGACGAGCTCGTCGCGGAACGCGGCGCCGTTCTCGGTGATCATGAGGGGCAGGCCGGTGTCGGCGTGCATCTTCACGAGCAGCTCCTCGAGGCCGTCGGGGTCGATGGCCCAGCCCATCGCCGTGGTCGGTCCGTCGGGCTGGATGAACTCGACGTGGCCGCTGCCCGGCCACGGGTTGCCCGCGATGCCGTGGGCGGGCGAATCCGCCGGCCCCTCGCCGGGCATGCGCACCACCATCGGCAGGTAGTAGTTGAGCCCGAGCAGGTCGAGCGGCTGCCGCGCCTGGCGCTCGTCGCCGTCGTGCACGAACGCCCAGTCGGTCACCGCCGCGGTGTCCGCGAAGAGCTCGGCGGGGTATGCGCCGCGCAGCATCGGACCGAGCCAGACCTGGTTGCCGACCCGGTCGATGCGGTCGACGGCCTCGGTCGAGGCGCCGGGAGCGGGCTTGACGAGGTGCACGTTGAGGGTGGCCGACACATCGGGCGACCCCGTGCTGAGCCGGCGCAGCTCGGGGACCGCGAGCCCGTGTCCGAGGTTCATGTGGTGCGCCGCCGCGAGGCCCGCGGCCGGGTCGTCCCGACCCGGCGCATGGACGTCGGCGGCATAGCCCAGGAAGGCGGCGCACCAGGGCTCGTTCAGCGTGAGCCAGGTGTGCACGCGGTCGCCGAGCGCGCCGGCCGCGACGCCGGCGAACTCCGCGAAGCGGTACGCCGTGTCGCGGCTCGTCCAGCCGCCCGCGTCCTCGAGGGCCTGCGGCAGGTCCCAGTGGTAGAGCGTCGCGATGGGCGCGATGCCCCGCGCGACGAGCCCGTCGACCAGCCGGTCGTAGAACTCCAGCCCGCGCGGGTTCACCGCGCCGCGCCCGGTCGGGAGCACCCGCGACCAGGAGATCGAGAACCGGTACGCCTGGACGCCCAGCTCGGCCATCAGGTCGAGGTCAGCCTCCCACCGGTGGTAGTGGTCGCACGCGACATCGCCGGTGTCGCCGTTCAGCACGCGTCCGGGCGCGTGGCTGAAGGTGTCCCAGATCGAGGGTCCGCGGCCGTCCTCGGCCGCCGCCCCCTCGACCTGGTACGCGGCGGTCGCGGTGCCGAGCAGGACGTCGGGAGGCAGCATCCGGATGCCGCGTGCCGGCGCTGCGCTCACTTGGTGGCCCCGGCGGTGACGCCGTTGTAGATCCAGCGCTGGAGGGCGAGGAACACGATGACGGTCGGGATGATGACGATCATGGTGCCCGCCGCGATGACCTCCCAGTTCGCGCCGTAGGGTCCCTTGAAGTTGAACAGCGCCGTCGAGATGACCGCGAGGTCGCGGCTCGGCATGTACAGGAATGGGATGTAGAACTCGTTGTAGATGCCGATGCCCTTGATGATGACGACGGTCGCGATGGCCGGGGCGAGCAGCGGCAGGATGATCTTGCGATAGATCAGGAACCGGGACGCCCCGTCGACGAGCGCCGCCTCGTCGAGGGACTTCGGGATCGACTGCATGAACTGCACGAAGATGTAGATCGAGATGATGTCGGTCCCCATGTAGAGGATGATCGCCGACCACGGGGTGTTGACGAGGCCGAGTCCCTTCACGATCTGGAACGTCGCCACCTGCGTCGTCACGCCCGGCACGAGGGTCGCCGCGAGGAACAGGAAGAACACCAGCCGCTTGCCGCGGAAGTCGAAGCGGTCGAGGGCGTACGCCGTCATCGTGCCGATGATGATCGTGCCGATGAGCGAGACGACGAGGATCAGGCCCGTGTTCCAGAACCCGAGCGCCATGCGCCCGCTCGTGAACGCGACGATGAAGTTCTCGACGTTGAACCAGTCGGACGGCGGGTCGAGCGGGCCGCTCGATCCGTACTCGCCGCGGGTCTTGAACGACGCGAACAGCACGACGAGCAGCGGGACCAGGACGACGAGCGTCGCGGCGATGAGCGAGGTGTACTTGCCGGTGTTGGCGAGCGCGCGTTTCATGAGAGCGTCACATCCTCGTCTGGGACCATTCGGCGCTGGATCCAGGTGATGACCAGCACGATGAGGAGCAGCACCACGGCCATCGCCGAGGCGAGTCCCACGCGCTGGAAGTAGAAGGCCGTCTGCACGGTCTGGATCACGAAGGTCGACGTGCCGTTCGCGCCGTTCGTCATCACGAACGGGATCTCGAACACGGAGAGGCTTCCGGAGATCGCGAGGATGAAGGACAGGCTGATGATGCGCTTGATGCCGGGGGCGATGATGAACCGGAACTGCTGCCAGCGGTTGGCGCCGTCGATCTCGGCGGCCTCGTAGAGTTCGCCGGGGATCGACTGGATGGCGCCGAGGAAGAGCACGAACGTGAGGCCCGTGAACCGCCAGACCGAGGTGCTCGCGAGGGAGAAGTTCGCGATGTCCGGGTCTCCCAGCCAGAGCGGCGTGTCCTGCACGCCGAAGAACCCGAGCACCAGGTCGAGCGTGCCGCCCGGCTGGAACAGGTACAGGAAGACGAATCCGACCGCGACGCCGTTCAGCAGGTACGGGAAGAAGAGCACGCCCTTGAAGAAGTTGCGGAACCGCGTCTTGAAGGAGAGCACGGTCGCGAAGTACAGCGCGATCGCGATCTGCGCGAACGAGGCGACGAAGTAGTACATGCTGACCAGGAAGACCTGCCAGTACCGCGGATCGGTGAACACCTTGACGTAGTTGTCGAGGCCCACCAGGTCGCGCTCGCGGCTGAGGCCGTCCCAGTCGGTGAAGCTATACCCGATCATGTTCGCCACCGGGATGTAGGTGAAGGTGATCAGGAGGATGAGGGCCGCCGCGGAGTAGAGCCAGGGCGTGAGTCGGTTGACGCTGCGGAGCTTCATGCGCCGCCGGCTCGGTGGCCCGCCGCCGTCGGGGGCGTCGGGATCGCGGATGCCGCGAAGTCGCGCGAACGCGGCGCTGGGGGCGCCGCTTCCGAGCGGATTGGATTTCGTCGTGGTCACGCTGGTCCGTTTCGGTGTCGCACCTCGTCGTGCGGAGGGAGCGAGTGGTGCTGGCGGAAGGTGGGGACCGGCCGGCCCGGATGGTGACGGGGCCGGCCGGTCGAGGGGTCGCGAAGACGCGAGGGATCGAGGGCGGGTCAGCCCATGACGTCGGCCTGCGCCGTGCCCCAGCGCTCGTTGAGGTCTGCCGTGAACGACTCCCAGTCGCCGTCGGCCGCTCCGCGGGCGACGTCGATGAGCTGCTGGCGGTAGATGGTGCCGTCGATCTCGGCGAGCTTGTAGATCTCGGCCTCCTTGCCGGCGTTCTCGCCGGCGGCGTTCAGCTCGAGCAGTTCGACGCCGGTCGCGGCGAAGTCCTCGATCTCCTTGGGGAGCGCGCTGTCCTTGGGCACGGGGATCGAGCCCTGGCTCTCGGCGAAGCCGGACTCCTCGATGAACCAGTCGAGCCACGCCTTCGCGGTCGCCTTGTTGGAGGAGTTGGAGGCGATCGCGCTCGCGCGGTCGCCGGCGATCTTCGAGTGGAACGTGCCGTCGGTCTGGTATGGGAACGGCCAGAACGCGATGTCGGCGGGGTCGGCGCCGATCTCCTCGGCAGCGGCCTTCATCTGGGGAACGGCCCAGGAGCCGAGGAGCATCGAGGCGATCTTGCCCTCGGCGAGGTCGGGCTTGGACTGCTCCCAGTTCGTCGTGAGCGGGTCCTCCTCGGAGAGGCCCTCGTGCACGATGTCGAAGAGGAGCCCGTCGGCGATGTAGGCGTACTTGCCCTCTTCCCAGAGTGCCGGGTCCTCGGGCCAGGCCTCGAGGATGTCGGGGTCGCCGAGGATCGCGCGCTCGTTGTCGAAGAACGTGACGGGCCAGCCGTCCTTGTAGTTCGTGTAGTACGGCACGGTCTCGGGGCTGTTCGCCTTGATGGCCTTCAGACCGGCGAGGAAGTCCTCGGGCGTGGTCGGCGGCTCGGTGATGCCGGCGTCGGCCCAGACCCGCTGGTTCACGACCATGCCGGAGGCGACGCCGCCGACCGAGATCGCGTAGGTGTCGCCGTCGTAGGAGTACTCGCTTGCGAACCGGTACTTCTCGCCGAGCTCCTCGGTCGAGCCGAGCGGCTCGAAGAACTCGGTGATCTGGCCCTCGGTGAGGCCGTTGGGCAGCGCGAGGACGTCGCCGGCGGAGCCGCCCGCGAGGCGGGTCGTGACGTCCTGGTCGTAGTTCGTGATGCCCTCGAACTTGACCGTGGTGCCGGGGTACTTCTCCTCGAACGTCGCGCCGTACTCGGCGAAGAGCGTGTCGACGAGGTCGGTGCGGTTGGTCAGCACGGTGATCTCGCCCGCGATCTCGCCGTCGCTGCCGCCGCCGTCGCCGGCGGCTGAACAGCCGGCCAGCAGAAGGGCCGCGACGGCGCTCAGCGCGCCGGTGGCCAGCAGATGCTTCGTTGCCATGGTCTGGTGTCTCCTCGATGTCTTCGTCGACAGGTGCAGAAGGGATCGATCGATCCGCAGTGACAAGAGTGAACGGCGTTCACGGGGATGTCAAGACTTACATTAGTAATTTATGTAAATGAGATACATGAGCCGGAACCTCGGGTCGAGCACGCGTCAGTGCGACCGGATCATGCTCGGGCCATGGCCGGGCGCGAGCGAGCTCTGCAGGATCAGGGCGGCCGCCCCGACGGCGGCGGTGTCACGGGGATTGCTCGAGAGCTCGACGGTCACGGAGTGCGCGCGGCGTGCGAACGCGCGCTGGTCGAGTGCGTTCCGGATCGCGCGGGCGTAGATCGAGCCGGCGATGGCGAAGCCCCATCCCGCGAGGGTCATGCGATCGATGTCGAAGAGGTTGGCCAGGCTCAACGTGGCCACCGCCAACTGCCCCGCGGATGCCTCGACCAGTTCGAGCGCCGCAGGATGTCCCTGCACGGCGGCGCGGGCGATCGAGTCGAACGACCGTTCCGTGTCGGCGTCGAGGCCCAGCTCCCTGCTCAGCGCGGCATGCGCTCGGGCGGCGGCGACGACCGCGGGCGGCGCGGCGTAGCGCTCGAGGCATCCGCGGTTGCCGCAGAAGCACTCGATGCCCGCGGCGTCGATCGAGATGTGGCCGAGCTCGGCCGGGTTCGAGGAGGCGCCGCGGTAGAGCGCGCCGCCCGCGACGATGCCGGCGCCGATGCCGCTGCCCATGTAGATGCAGGCGTACGTGGCGTCGCGGGAGATCTGCCGGCTCCAGAACTCGCCGAGTGCCGAGGCCGCCGAGTCGTTGTCGACCAGGACCGGCACCGAGACGAGCTCGGCGAGGGCGTCCCGCAGGGGGAAGTCGACCCATCGCTGCATCGAGGGCGGGCCGATGACGAGGCCCCGCTGCAGGTCGATCGGTCCCGGGGTGACGATCGAGAGCCCCGCGACGCGGGTCTCGTCGATGCCGAGGCCGGCCAGGAATCCCCGGTAGTCGCGGGCGAGCCGCTCGATCACCTGCTGCGGTTCGCCGGAGCCGGCGCCGTCGAGCAACTGGCGTCCGAAGACGCCTCCGGTCGTGTCGGTCGCGATGCAGACGGCGTTCTCGACGCCCAGCTGGATGCCGATGCCGAAGACGGCGCGCGAGTTGATGGTCAGGAGCGTGCGGGGCTTGCCGCCCGTGGCGATCGTGGCGCCCGTCTCACGGACCACGCCGTCGTCGATGAGGCGGCGCACGATGTTGGAGATCGACGGCTGGGTCAGCCCGGTCGCCTCCGTCAGCTCGACCCTGCTGATGGGGCCCGATGAACGGATCAGGTCGACGACGAGCGCACGGCTGCCCGGGCCGGCAGCGGTCTCGCGTCGCGCCATGGGTGCACTCTCGATTCGAGCTCGGCCGCCCCCGGACGGGGCGGCGTGGATGCAAGTAGGTTAGTTGAGGATCCGCGGCGCACGGCGCGCGCCGCAGCCGAGAGGGAGTCATGGACATCGACGCAGGGGTCGCTCAGCCCCGTCCGATCGGCCTCGTGCTGGCCCGTCCGTCCGAGGTGCTCGGCGACGAGCCGTACTTCCACGAGTTGGTCGCCGGCGCCGAACGGGTGCTCCGTCCGCTCGGTCGGGCGGTGCTCCTGCACGTCCTGCCGACGCGCGACGAGGAGATGGCCTGCTACGAGCGGTGGGCGAGTGACGGCCACGTGGCCGGGGTCCTCCTGGCCGACCTGTCGCCCGGAGACCCGCGCATCGCGCTCGTCCGGAGGCTCGGCCTGCCGGCCGTGGCGATCAGCGACCCCGTCTCCGGGGGCGGCCTCGAGACCGTCTGGACCGAGGACGACCTCGCGATGGCCGACGCCGTGCGCCATCTCGCCGGCCTCGGCCATGCCCGCCTCGCGCACGTCTCGGGCCCGTCCGCCATGTCGCACACCCTGATCCGCAGCGCCAGCTTCGACGCGACCGCCGGCGACCTGGGCCTCGAGCGCGTGCGCGTCGAGGGCGACTACTCGGAGCGATCGGGGTTCGAGGCCGTGCTGTCCCTCGTCGAGCGCGAACCGAGGCCCACCGCGATCGTGTTCGACAACGACCTCATGGCGATCGGCGGGCTCAGGGCCGCCCAGGAGCGGGGCATCGCGGTCCCGGCCGAGCTCTCGCTCCTCGCGTGGGACGACTCGGCACTCTGCCAGTTGGCGATGCCGCCGCTGTCCGCGATGAGCCACGACGTCCAGGGCGTCGGAGAGCTCGCGGCGCGCTCGATCGTCCGCGCGATCGAGGGTGCGACGCCCGGGATGGTGCGCGCCGATCGGGCCGCGCTCGTGCAGCGATCGACGACCGGTGCACCGGCGTCCATTTCATAAATTAATCATGTAAGCCCTTGACACGGGGAAACGGTGTCGGCATCCTGATCCGAGTACAACGCCGTCCCACCAGTCCGCCGACGGGCCATGCACCGACGCAGGTCCCGCCGGCCGAACGCCCTGGCCGGGCCATCAGGAGCAACCACATGACCCTTCTCGATCACGCAAGCGCGCCCGCCGTCCTCCTCGACCGGACGGACCTCGGCGGTGCCTGGCACCTTCGCCTCATCGACGCGGGGGAGGGAGCACCCGACGAGCTGCGCAGCCTCTCGGTCGAGGCCCTCGTGCCGGGCCAGGTGCACACGGACCTCCTCCGCGCGGGCCTGCTGGAGGATCCGGATGTCGCCCTGCGCGAGCGGGACCAGATGTGGATCGGCCACTCACGGTGGAGCTACTCGCGCTCGTTCGAGTGGCGCCCCGCCGACGGCGTGACCGAACTCGTGGCCGACGGCCTGGACACCGTGGCGACCGTGATGCTCAACGGGGAGGTCGTCGCGACCACCGACGACCAGCACATCCGCCACCGTTGGGACGTCCGGCGGCACCTCGTCGAGGGCACGAACCGGATCGAGGTGGTCTTCGAATCGGCCTGGGCGGCCGCCGCCGAGCGGGAGCGGACCTTCGGGCCGCTCCCGACGCCCTACGACGAGCCCTACCCGTACATCCGCAAGAGCGCCTGCAACTTCGGCTGGGACTGGGGGCCGCACTACATCACGGCGGGCATCTGGCAGCCCATCGCGATCGAGACATGGACGGGCCGCATCGAGCACGTGCGCCCGCTGGTCGCGCTCGCCGACGACCACCGCTCCGCGCGCGTCGACGTCGTCGTCCGGGCGGAGCTCGCGGAGGCCGCGGCATCCGGCGGGGCACGCATCGTCGCCACCCTCCGGGACCCGAGCGGCGAGCTCGTGGCGCGGGCCGATGGCGCGGTCGCCGACGGCGGCGCCGACACGACGGTCCCGCTCGAACTCGTGGATCCGCAGCTGTGGTGGCCGGTCGGCTACGGCGACCAGCCCCTCTACGAGCTGACGGTCGAGCTTCTCGGAGCCGAGGGCGCTCCGCTGGACAGCCGGCAGCACGCGATCGGCGTGCGCTCCGTGCAGACGGTCGCGACCCCTGATGCCGCGGGCGAGCAGTGGGCCATCGTCGTCAACGGGCGCCGGATCCGCATCCGGGGCTACAACTGGATCCCCGAGGACCCCTTCATCGCCGAGGTCACCGCCGATCGCCTCTCGCAGCGCCTCGACCAGGCCGTGGACGGCAATGCGAACCTCCTCCGCATCTGGGGCGGCGGCTACTTCGCCACCGAGGAGTTCCTCGACGGCTGCGACCGGCGCGGCATCCTCGTCTGGCACGACTTCCTCTTCGCCTGCGCCGGCTACGACGAGACCGGCGGCATGGCGGAGCTCATCCGCACCGAGGCCGAGCAGGCGGTGGCCCGGCTCTCCAGCCACGCTTCGGTCGCGGTCTGGTGCGGCGGCAACGAGTGCGTGTGGGGCCATGAGGAGTGGGGCTGGGAGGACCTCCTCGGCGAGCACCGCACCTGGGGCGAGGGCTTCTACACCGATCTCCTGCCCGCGATCGTCGCCGAGCTCGACCCCACGCGCCCGTACCTCCCGAACAGCCCGTGGTCGACGATCCCGGGAGCGAACGCGAACGACCACGCCTCGGGGCCCAGCCACCTGTGGGACATCTGGAACAACCGCGACTTCACGGAGTACCGTGCGAGCGATCCCGCCTTCGTCTCGGAGATGGGCTGGTGCGCCCCGCCGGCCGCCACCACGTTGCGCAAGGCCGTGACCGAGGGGCCGCTGCTGCCCGCCAACCCCCAGGTGGCGCATCACATGCGTGCATCCGAGGGCATGCACAAGCTCGCGCGTGGCGTGCAGCCGCACTTCCCCACGCCCGACGGCGAGGACGACTGGCTGTTCCACACCCAGCTCGTGCAGGCGCGCGCCGAGCGGGTCGGCACGGAATGGCTCCGCAGCCGTGACCGCGGTGCGGGCGTGATCATCTGGCAGCTCAATGACTGCTGGCCCGTGCTCAGCTGGTCGGCCGTCGATTCCGACGGCATCGAGAAGCCGCTGTGGTTCGCGCTCCGCCGGTCCTTCGCGCCGCGGCTGCTCACGATCCAGCCGGTCCGCCCGGGCGGCACGCAGGACCCGACGGGCGACGGCGGGCTCGACCTGGTCGCGGTGAACGACGCCGCCGAGCCCTGGAACGCCTCGGTGCGCGTTCGCCGACTCGCCCTCGACGGCCGCGAGATGGCATCCGAGGTCCTCGAGCTGCGGGCTGAGCCGGGCCTGAACGCCCGCGCCCGGTTCGGTGCCGCGCTCGCGAGCCCCGAGGACCCGACCGACTCGATCCTCGTGGCCGACTCCGACGGGCACCGCGCGAGCTGGCTGTTCGTGCCCGACCGCGTTGCCGCGCTGCCTCGGGCGCGATGGTCCGCGAGCGTCGAGCGGCGCGGCGATTCCGTCGCCGTGACCGTGCGGGCCGAGACGCTGCTGCTCGACCTGTGCCTGTTCACCGACCGCCTCGCCGACCTCGCCGGCCTCCCGGGCGATGCCCTGATCGCCGACGACCAGCTGGTCACCCTGCTGCCGGGGGAGGAGCATGTCTTCACCGTGCGCGCGCGCGCCGGTGGCGGCGTCCCGGCCGTGGACGCGTCGGTCCTCGCCCCGGGCGGCGCCATGCTGCGTGCGGCGAACGACACCGCTCCGGAGCGTCGGGGGTGATCGCCGGCATCGAGACCGGTGGCACGAAGATCATCTGCGCGGTCGCCGAGGAGGCGACGCCGAGCCGGCTCGTGGAGGTCATCGAGTTCCCGACGGGCGCACCGGATGGCGCGGGGGAACGCATCCGTGCGTTCCTCGGCGAACGGGGGCGCCGTGTCGACGCCGTCGGCGTCGCCTCGTTCGGTCCGCTGGACCTGGACCCGTCCTCGCCAGGCCGCGGCCGCATCACGGCGACCACGAAGCCGGGGTGGGCGGGCACCTCCCTCGCCGAGTTGATCGGACCGCATCGGTCGATGACCCTGGTGTCCGACGTCACGGGTGCGGCGATCGGCGAGTCCGCCTACGGCGCCGCGAGCGGCGTGTCGGATGTCGCGTACGTGACGGTGGGCACCGGCATCGGCGTCGGCGCGATCCTGTCGGGCACCCCCGTGTCCGGTGTCGGGCATCCCGAGATGGGGCACCTTCCCGTTCGGCGCCATCCCGATGACGACTTCCCCGGCGTCTGCCCGTTCCACGGCGACTGCGTCGAGGGACTGGCGTCCGGCCCGGCGATGGCCGCGCGGTGGAGTCGGTCCACCCGAGCGCTCGGCGCCGACCACGCCCGGGCCGTGCAGATCGAGTCGTCCTACCTCGGCCAGCTGCTCGCCACGGTGCTGTACTCGCTCGTGCCCCAGCGCATCGTGCTCGGCGGCGGGGTCCTGAAGATCGAGGGGATGCTCACCGGCGCACGCGCCGCGATGCGCCGGGAGGTCAACGGAGCCCTGGGTGCCGGGCACCCGTCGACCGAGGTCGACGCGTTCGTCGTCGCGCCCGCCCTCGGCGACCACTCGGGCGTGCTGGGCGCCCTCCACCTCGCGCGCAACGGGGCATTCGCGCGCACCGACTCGCTCGCAGCCGCCGGCTGAACCGTCACCGCCCACCGGGCGCACCGTCGAAGGAGACGAACATGCACACCCCACACCCGATCCGCGCACTCGGTAGCCTGCTCGCTGCCGGTGCGCTCGTCGCCGGAGTCCTGGTCGCCACCCCGGCGGCGGCCGCCGCCGAGTCCGACTGGAGCTCCGTGAACACCGAATTCGTCACCCGCGACGGCAGCCGACTCGTGCTGGGCGGCGACACGTTCCGGTTCAACGGCGCGAACGCCTACTGGCTGGGCCTGGACGAGAACGTCGGCGGCGTCGACTACCCGACCTTCTTCCGCATCAAGAACGCCCTCGACACCGCCAAGGAGATGGGCATCACGGTGGTGAGGTCCCACATGATGACCTCCACCGGCCAGGACGACGCGAACCCGCTGGCACTGATGCCGGCGCTCGGCGAGTACAACGACGAGGCGTTCGCCACGATCGATTTCGCGATCGCCTACGCCGGCTCGATCGGCCTCCGCTTCATCCTCCCGCTGACCGACGAATGGGCGTACTACCACGGCGGTCACCGCGACTTCACGACGCCGCTCGGGCTCCAGCCCGGCGATTTCTACACGGATGCCGCGGCCATCGCCGCCTTCGACGATTACGTCGAGCACGTCCTGTCGCGCACCAACGCCCTGACCGGCGTCCGGTACGTCGACGACCCCACGGTCCTGGCGTGGGAGCTCGGCAACGAGCTCGAGGGCATGACGCCCGACTGGATCGCGAGCCAGGCCGCGTTCATCAAGGAGCGCGCCCCGCACCAGCTCCTCTCCGCCGGACGACGCTTCGACATCGACCCCGACACCCTCGTCGCGGCCGACGTCGACATCGTGGACGTGCACTACTACCCGCCGACCGCGGCCAAGGTGGCGGCGGACGCGGCCACCATCACCGACGCGGGCAAGGTCTACATCGCCGGCGAGTACGGCTCCAACTCGGCATCCGCCGACCTGCTCGGCCCCCTCGTCGAGAACCCCGACGTCACGGGGATGATGCTCTGGTCCCTGTTCGGCCACCACGACCGCGGCGGCTACGTCGAGCACGACGACGGCTTCACCCTGCACCATCCGGGAACGACCGAGAAGATGCGCTCGCAGGTCGAGGCCATCGAGGCCTACTCCGAGGCGATCGGCTCGGCCACCGGCACGGTCGAGCTCGACCGGCCGCTCATCACCGAGGTCACCACCACGAACGGCATCAACTCCGTCGCGTGGCGCGGAACCGCGGCGGCGGCGACCTACCTCGTCGAACGCTCGGTCGACGGTGCCGCCTGGAGCACGGTCGCCGAGGTCCCCGCCGAGGGGTCGCCGGTCCTCGACCTCGAGCCCGCGGGCGACGTGCGGTACCGGGTCACCGCGGCGAAGGCGGACGCGGCCGGAACCGCCGTCTCCGACACCGTGGACGTCCCTGCCGGCTCGGCCGTGCTCGTCGACCCGCTCGAGACGCTCGGCCTCGCGTCGTCCTCTGAGCACGTCCGCGTGGTGGCGACGCCGGTCCATGCCCAGGCGGTCGCCGACGGAGGCGATGCCGCCATCACCTGGAACGTGGCCGGCGCGAGCACCGCGTCGTTCCGCCTCGACGCCGGGTCGGCCGACGACCTTCGCGTCGCATCGAGCAGTGACGGCTCGGACTGGACCGACGCCGTGCTCGAGAGCAGCACCGTCGACGGCGGGGTGCTCGTCACGGCGAGTGGACTCTCGGGCGAGCAGGTGCGGGTCTCGTGGGCAGCAGACTCCGGCGTGCGCCTCTCGAGGGCGACCATCACCGGCGTCGCCGATCGTCCGGCCCTCGTCGACCCCCTCGACGACTTCTCGCTGACCGCCGAGCACACCGGAGCACTCTCCATCGACGGCGGGAACCCGGGGCAGTTCGGTGGGGACGCCGGCCGGGCCAAGCGTGACAGCGCCGACCCCGCAAGCCTCGTGTGGACCTACGACGACATCTCGGGCGCCGACTTCACGGCGTGGTACTGGCCCGACCAGCCCGTCATCCCCGTGGCCGTCTCGGCATCGGCCGACGGTTCCGAGTGGACGCCGCTCGAGCCGCAGGTCACCGGCGGAGCCGGCAACTGGAAGCGGTTCGACTACCGCCTGCGGGGCCTGGAGGACACGGACTTCCTCAGGATCTCGTGGGACGGCGCGCAGGGCGAGCCGTGGACGCCGCAGATCGGGGAGCTCACGCTGTTCTCCCCGAACGCACCGGAACCGGCGGCGCCCGGGGCCTTCGCCCTCACCGCTCCGGCCGACGGCGCCACGGGCATCACCGCATCGCCGCAGTTGACGTGGTCGAGCGCGGCGGATGCCGCGTACTACCGGGTCACCCTCGCCCGTGATGCGGGACTCACCGACGTCGTCGAGCAGTCGGCCGCCCTCAGCGCGCCGCGGCACACGGTCACCGAGGAACTCGCCCCGGGCACGACCTACCACTGGCAGGTCACCGCGTTCAACGGCTACGGGCAGACGATCGCCAGCCCGGAGGTGGCCACCTTCGCCACGGCGGAGCTGCCGACGACCGCGCTCACGGTCGAGGACTTCGAGTCCTACGCCGATGATGCGGCGCTCGCCGCGGCGTACCCGCGCAACGGCGGCGGCGGGCCCGTGACGGCCACGAGGATCGCGAACCCGGTCACCGGGACCACGGCCGCCTCGTTCGCCTACGACCTCTCCGGGCCCGGCTACGCCGGCGTCATCCGCACCCTGCCCGCGGCGCAGTCGTGGTGGGGCTACGACGGCGTCGAGTTCGACGCGCAGGCCACGCCGGGCCAGACCCTGAGCGTGCAGTTCGTCGCGGCCGGTGCCTACTGGGAGGCCGCGGTGCCGGTCACGACCGGTGACTGGACCCACTACGAGGTCGCGTTCGACGAGTTCGCGCCGCCCGCCTGGGCCGGCGAAGGGCAGCTGGACCTCACGAAGGTGAGCCAGTTCGCGTTCTACCTCGGCGGCTCCGGAGCCGGCACGCTCGTCATCGACGACGTCGCGACGACGCTCGTGGATGCCGGGCCGCAGGTTCCGGTGAACACCGCAGCACCGTCGGTGGCCGGCGCTGCCGTCGTCGGCGGCACCCTGACCGCCGACCCGGGCGCCTGGGACGGCGCCGACCTCACGTTCAGCTACCAGTGGCAGCGCGACGGGATCGACGTCGCGGGCGCCGAGGAGCAGACCTACACGGTCACCGCCGCAGACCAGGGCGCGGAGATCGTCGTCGTCGTCACGGCGCACCGGGGGACTGCCTCGGCCTCGGCCTCGAGCGAGGCCGTCACGGTCGTGTACGCGAGCTCGCTCGGACTCCGGCTCTCGTCGCCCGTCTCGCTGTCGTTCCTCACGGTCAAGGCCACCGTGCAGCTCGACACCGCGGCCCCGACGGCCGGCCGGACCGTCACGGTCACGGTGGGCGGCAAGACGGTCACCGCGACGCTCGACGGGAACGGCCGGGCGACGCTCACGCTGCCCAAGCTCAAGCGCGGCGTCCACTCGGTGGTCGCGACGTTCGCGGGGGACGCGACCATCGCCGCCACGAGCACGAAGCGCGTCCTGGTGATCCTGCTGTGACGGGTCCGGTGAGCGGCGACGCGGGCCTCGACACCTCGGAGACCGCCCCCGGCGTCGGCGTGCTCGAATACCTCGCCGGCGACCACGGCGGCCGGATCATCTCGGCGATGCACCACGACCACCCGTACGAGGATCCGGCGGAGGCCGACGACCTCCACCGGCGCGTCGCCGCCGAGACCGGGGTGTATCCGGCGCTCTACAGTGCGGACTTCCTCACCGGTCGCACCGTGCCGTTCCGGGCGAACATGATCGACGAGGTCATCCGCCAGTGGAGGAACGGACGCCTCGTCCAGATCATGTTCCACGTCTCGCCGCCGCAGTACACGGTCGAGCAGGAGGTCGAGGGCGGATGGGGCACGGATGCGGCGGCCGACGCCCTGCCCGGGCCCAACCGCGTCTACAGCCACCTGCCGGAGGATCGCTGGGCCGAGCTCCTGCGCGACGGCACCGAGCTGAACGCCAACTGGCGCCGCCGCATGGACGAGTACGCCGGGCACCTGAAGCGGCTCGACGACGCAGGCGTCACGGTGCTGCTCCGCCCCTTCCACGAGATGAACCAGCACGTCTTCTGGTGGGGCGGCCGGCCGGGGCCCGGGGGAACCGCCGGCCTCTTCCGGATGTTCCGCCGGCACCTCGAGGAGGAATGGGGCCTGCACGACATCGTCTGGGTCTGGAACATCCAGGACCTGCCCGACGACTACGGACACCTGGACGGCGACGAGAAGTTCGCGAGGTACCGCGGGCTCGCGGGCGGCATCCCCGAGTACGACGCGAACGACTGGGACTCATTCAATCCCGGCGCCGACGCGTACGACGTGCTCTCGGTGGACTTCTACGACGACGAGGGGTACTCGCCGAGGCGGTACGAGCAGGCGCGCCGCATCGCCGAGCGCGACGGCAAGCCGATGATCATCGGGGAGACCTTCGTGCTGCCCGGCCCGGACGTGCTCCGCACCCAGCCGGCCTGGGCGCTCGCGATGCCGTGGGGTGAGCGGACCTGGCTCCACAACACCCCCGACGCGATGGCGGCGTTCTACCGCGGCAGCATCGGGGCCGCCGACCTGCCCCGGTTCGTCGCCTCCGGGCCTGCCGGGCGCTGAAGGGGGCGGATGCCTCGCGGCATCCGCCCCCTCCGGCTCGACCTCGCTACTCGACGAGCTTGCCCGCCACCGAGACCTCCTCGCGCATGAGCGCCGCGATCTCCTCTGGGACGGGCGGGATCGACTCGCGCGTCACGCCGGTGGACGGCGACCAGACGAGGTTGACCTGCAGCGCGGCATCCGTCTCGGGGTGGTCGCTGCGGTTGTGGCATCCGCGGGTCTCGCGTCGCTCGAGCGCCGCCGAGAGGGTGGCGCGGGCGGCGAGTACCGCCGACTTCAGGTCGAACGCGTGGGCGAGGTCCTGGTAGCCGGCGATGTCGGGGTGCACGCCGATGTCGGCCATGCGGGCCTCGATCGCGTCGAGCTCGGCGAGGCCGGCCAGCAGGCCCTGCTCGTCGCGCACCACCCCGGCGTGCTCGGTCATGGTGTTGCGGATGGCGCGCTGGAGGGCGCGCACGTTCTCGCTGCCCTCCGCGGCGAGCAGCCCGGCGATCTCGTCGCGAGCGGTCTGCACGGCGGCCTTCGAGCGCTGCTGCGCCGTGAGCCCGCGCGAGTACGAGGCGGCCGCCTGCCCCACGATGCGCCCGAAGACGAGCAGCTCGATGAGCGAGTTGCCGCCCAGGCGGTTCGCGCCGTGCAGCCCGGAGGATGCCTCCCCGATCGCGTAGAGCCCGGGGACATCCGTGCCGTGGTCCTCTGGACGCACCCAGACGCCGCCCATCGAGTAGTGCGCGGTGGGCGCGATCTCGATCGGCTCCTTCGTGATGTCGAGCATCTGGAGCTCGAGCATCGTCTGGTAGACGCGGGGGAGCCGGGTCATGATCGTCTCGCGCGGCAGGTGCGAGACGTCCAGCCAGACCCCGCCGTTCGGGGTTCCCCGGCCCTCCTTGATCTCGGTGTACGCCGCGAGCGCCACCCGATCGCGGGTCGAGAGTTCCATGCGTTCGGGGTCGTACTTCGCCATGAAGCGCTCGCCGAGGCCGTTCGTGAGGATGCCGCCCTCGCCGCGGGCCGCCTCGGAGATGAGGGTGCCCGCCGCGTTCTCGGGCTCGATGATGCCCGACGGGTGGAACTGCACGAGTTCGGGGTCGCGCACGCGTCCGCCCGCCTCGACGGCGAGGCGCCACGAGTCGCCCGTGTTCTCGTCGCGGCGGGACGAGGTGCGCCGCCAGATGCGGTTGTGCCCTCCGGCGGCGAGGATGACGGCATCCGCGTGGATGAGGTAGCGCGTGCCGTCCTCGAGGTCGAAGCCGTAGGCGCCGAAGACCGCGCCGTCCTCGTTGACGAGGATCCGCGTGACGTAGGCCGTGTCGAGGATCGGCACGTGCAGCTGCGCCGCGCGATTGACGAGCGTCCGCTGGATCTCCAGGCCCGTGTAGTCGCCCGCGAAGGCCGTGCGGCGGTAGGTGTGCGCGCCGAAGAAGCGCTGCGAGATGCGGCCGTCCGCCTCGCGGGCGAACGGCATGCCGTAGCGCTCGAGGTCGTCGATGCCGCGGGCGCCGCCCTCGGTCACCGTGACGACGGTGCGCGGGTCGGCGAGCAGGTAGCTCTCCTTGAGGGTGTCGGCGGCGTGCTGCTGCCAGCTGTCCTCGGCGTCCATCGTCGACAGCGCCGCATTGATGCCGCCGGCGGCGAGGGAGGTGTGCGCGTCGGACTTGGCCCGCTTCCCGAGCGCGAGGACGTCGACGCCCGCCTCGGCGAGCTCGATGGCGGCGCGCAGCCCCGATCCGCCCGTGCCGATGACGAGGACGGTGGTCGAGATCTGGCGTTCCTGAGGTGTGGTGGTGCTCATGGATTCAACGCTAGGAAGCACAGTTCGATGAGTCCAATGCATATGACTGCTGATCCCCATGCGCGTACGCTATCGACATGAACCTCGAGCAACTCCGGAGCTTCGTCGAGGTGGCCCGATTCGGCAACTTCACCCGGGCCGCCGAGGAGCTCTACCTCGCCCAGCCCTCCCTGAGCCGCCAGATCGCCGCGCTCGAGCAGGACCTCGGCGCCGAGCTGTTCCACCGCGCCCGCGGTGGCAGCACGCTGACGTCGGCCGGTGAATCGCTCCTGCCGCTCGCGAGGCGCATGCTCGCCGACGCCGAGGCGGTGCGCCGCGAGCTCGCCGAGCTCGCCGGCCTCGAGCGCGGCCGGGTCCGCCTCGGGGCGACGCCGACCCTCTGCATCAGCCTCGTCGCGGAGGTGCTGAGCGCATTCCACGCGGCGCACCCGGCGATCGAGCTGTACCTGTCGGAGCACGGCTCCCGCCGGCTGCTCGACCAGCTCTCGGCCGGTGAGCTCGACCTCGCCCTCATCACGACGACGGATGCCTCGTCGGCCGATCGCTTCACGGTGACGCCGCTGCTCGTCGAGGAGCTCGTGGTCGTCTCGTCGTCGAGCCGGCCCCCGATCACCGAGCGCGACACGATCACGCTCCCCGAGGTGGCGCGGCTGCCGCAGATCGTCTTCAGCTCGAGCTACGACCTGCGGGCGGCGACGGATGCCGCGTTCCTGGCCGCCGGCCTCGCGCCGGAGGTCGTGCTCGAGGGCGCCGAGATGGACGCCGTGCTGCGGTTCGTCGAGCGCGGGCTCGGGGTCGCGATCGTCCCGGCGATGGTCCTCATCGACCGCCCGGGGCTGCGTTCGGTGCGGCTCGGGACGTCCTCGCTCGAGCGCACGATCAGCTTCGCGCGGCCCGCCGACGTCGCCCCGACCGCCGCGGCCGAGGTCATGCGCCGCACCATCACCGCGAGCGCGACGGCCTTCGCCGCCCGCGCGGGGGCCACCATGCGGGTCGCCGGCTGAGCACGCCCGTTTCGGCAGTGGTCGCGGCGCTCCCCGAGGACTAGCGTGAAGTCGTGTCCGCTCCTGCGATCGACGCACGAGCCGCTCACGATGCCGGCGTGGAGCGCCTGCTCGAGAGCTACCGGGCCGTGCCCGCGGCATCCGCGATCCGGCTGGCCAAGCGCACCTCGAACCTCTTCCGGACGCGCGAGAAGGCCGATGCCCCGGGCCTGGACACCTCGGGACTGACGCACGTGATCGCGGTCGACGCCGAGCACCGCACGGCCGACGTCGCGGGCATGTGCACGTACGACGACCTCGTGGCGGCGACCCTGCCGCACGGCTTCGCGCCGCTCGTCGTGCCGCAGTTGAAGACCATCACGCTCGGCGGCGCCGTCACGGGGCTCGGCATCGAGTCCACGTCGTTCCGCAACGGCCTGCCGCACGAGTCGGTGCTCGAACTGGACGTGCTGACGGGGGCGGGCGAGGTCGTCACGGCGTCACCGCGCGAGCACGCCGACCTGTTCCACGCCTTCCCGAACTCGTACGGCACGCTCGGCTACGCCGTGCGGCTGCGCATCGAGCTCGAGCCGGTGCTGCCGTTCGTCGCCCTCCGGCACGTGCGCTTCCACGACCTCGACGATCTCGTCGCCGCCATGGACGGCATCGTCCGGACGGGCGCGCACGACGGCGAGCCGGTCGACTTCCTCGACGGCGTGGTGTTCGGGGCCGACGAGGCCTACCTGTGCCTCGGCGCGAAGACGGTCGAGCCCGGGCCCGTCAGCGACTACACGGGACAGCGGGTGTACTACCGGTCCATGCAGCACGACGAGGGCACGACGCGCGACCGGCTCACCGCCCACGACTACCTGTGGCGGTGGGACGCCGACTGGTTCTGGTGCTCCGAGGCGTTCGGGGCGCAGCATCCGCTCGTCCGCCGGCTCTGGCCTCGGCGACTCCGGCGCAGCAGTTCGTACGCGCGGCTCATGCGCCTCGAACGCCGCTACGACATCGGCGACCGGCTCGAGCGGCTGCACGGACGGCCGCCGCGCGAACGCGTCATCCAGGACGTCGAGCTGCCGATCGAACGCACCGCGGAGTTCCTCGGCTGGTTCCTCGAGCACGTGCCGATCGAGCCGATCTGGTTGTGCCCGCTGCGACTGCGGGGCGAGGGCGCCTGGCCCCTGTACCCGCTCGAGCCGCATCGCACCTACGTCAACGTCGGCTTCTGGTCGACCGTGCCCGTCGGCCGGGCCGAGGGCGAGACGAACCGCCGCATCGAGCGCGAGGTCTCCGCCCTCGACGGCCACAAGTCGCTCTACTCCGACAGCTTCTACCCGCGGGAGGAGTTCGACGCGCTCTACGGCGGCGACGCCTACCGGCTCGTCAAGGAGCGCTACGACCCCGACTCACGTCTGCTCGATCTCTACGCGAAGGCGGTGCAACGACGATGACCACGACGAAGGGTCCGACGACCGGCACGACTGGGGCGCCCGAACCATCGGAGCGAGCGGATGTCGCGGGCGGCGCCGGAGGGGGCGAGTCGACGTCGACCCCTCGCCTGACGCTCGCCCAGATCCTCGAGATCCTCGCCGGCGGGCGGCTGCCGCTGCGCTTCACCGCCTACGACGGGAGCTCGGCCGGCCCGCCGGACGCGGCACTCGGCATCGAGCTGAAGACGCCGCGGGGCACGACCTACCTGGCCACCGGACGCGGCGACCTCGGACTCGCGCGTGCGTACATCGCCGGCGACCTCGACGTGCACGGCGTGCATCCCGGAGATCCGTACGACCTGCTGAAGGCGCTGGCCGACGACCTCGTCTTCAAGCTGCCCCCGCCCAAGGTCATGGCGCAGGTCGTGCGCTCGATCGGGGTCGAGCACCTGCGTCCGATCGCGCCGCCGCCGCAGGAGGTGCCGCCGAGGTGGCGCCGGGTGGCCGAGGGACTGCGGCACAGCAAATCGCGCGACGCCGAGGCGATCCACCACCACTACGACGTGTCGAACACGTTCTACGAGTGGGTGCTCGGGCGCTCGATGACGTACACGTGCGCCTGCTACCCGGATGCGGATGCCTCGCTCGACCAGGCGCAGGAGAACAAGTACCGGCTCGTCTTCGAGAAGCTGCGGCTGAAGCCCGGAGACCGCCTGCTCGACGTCGGCTGCGGCTGGGGCGGCATGGTGCGCTACGCCGCCAGGCGCGGGGTGCGGGCCGTCGGCGTCACCCTCTCGGAGCAGCAGACCGCATGGGCGAAGCACGCCATCCACGAGGAGGGTCTCGGCGAGCTCGCCGAGGTGCGGTACGGCGACTACCGCGACATCCGGGAGACCGGCTTCGACGCCGTCTCCTCGATCGGGTTGCTCGAGCACATCGGGGTGAAGAACTACGCGTCGTACTTCCGCTTCCTGCAGTCCAGGCTCCGCCCCGGCGGCCTGCTGCTCAACCACTGCATCACCCGGCCCGACAACACGTCGCAGCCGTCAGCGCGAGGGTTCATCGACCGCTACGTGTTCCCCGACGGGGAACTCACCGGCTCGGGCCGCATCATCCGCGAGGCCCAGGACGTCGGCCTCGAGGTGCTGCACGAGGAGAACCTGCGCCGGCACTACGCGCTGACCCTCCGCGACTGGTGCGCGAACCTCGTCGCGCACTGGGACGAGGCCGTCGCCGAGGTCGGCCTGCCGACCGCGAAGGTGTGGGGCCTCTACATGGCCGGCTCCCGGCTCGCGTTCGAGGTCGGCGGCATCCAGCTGCACCAGGTGCTCGCCGTCCGGCCCGACGAACGGGGCAGCGACGGCGACCTGCCCCTGCGGCCCTGGTGGACGCCGTAGCGGTTCGCGCGGGATCGGACGCTGCGATCCGGTAGCGGCGACGCCCGGGCTGCGCAAGTCCCTGCCGGGAATCCGGTCGCCCGCCTAGGTTCGCTGCATGGACGACCGCACACGAGACTCACGAGACCAGTACACGTTCACCGACCCGTCCGCGCTCTACGCGGAGTTCGACCCGAAGCGACAGCATCAGCCGGAGCCCGGCCTCGAGGCGGAGCTCGAGCCCAAGCCCGACCTCGGCGAGCACACCTATCGCGGCACCGGTCGCCTGACGGGCCGCAAGGCGCTCGTCACCGGGGCCGACTCGGGCATCGGCGCCGCCACGGTGATCGCCTTCGCACGCGAGGGCGCCGACGTCGTCATGTCCTACCTCCCCGAGGAGGAGGCCGATGCGCAGCGCGTCGCGTCGATCGCGCAGGACGCCGGCGTGCAGGTGTTCACGATCCCGGGCGACCTCCGCGACGACGCGTACTGCCGCGAGCTCGTGGATCGCGCGGTCGACTCGCTCGGCGGCCTCGACCTGCTCGTGAACAACGGCGGCAAGCAGGTGTACGCCGAGAGCATCACCGACCTGTCCGACGACCAGTTCGACGACACGTTCAAGACGAACGTGTACGCGATGTTCTGGATCACGAAGGCGGCCGTGCCGCATCTCACCCCCGGCTCGACGATCATCAACACGACGTCGATCCAGGCCTACGAGCCCTCACCGGTCCTCGTGGACTACGCCTCGACCAAGGCGACCATCAACGCGTTCACGAAGGCCCTCGCGCAGCAGCTCGCCCCCAAGGGCATCCGGGTGAACGCCGTCGCGCCCGGCCCCATCTGGACGGTGCTCCAGGTGACCGACGGCCAGCCGCCGGAGAAGCTCGAGGAGTTCGGCGAGAGCACGCCGCTCGGGCGCATGGGCCAGCCCGCCGAACTCGCACCGGCATTCGTCTTCCTCGCGTCCGCGGAGTCGAGCTACGTCGTCGGCGAGACCCTCGGCGTGACCGGTGGCAAGCCGACGCCCTGACCCGTCGCCCGGAGACGCGGGAGGGGCGGATGCCGCGGCATCCGCCCCTCCCGGTCGGCCCTTCAGACGCCATGGGCCCTACAGGGTGACCGTCTCGTTCTCGCCGCCGTCGTAGCGCTCGCCGGTCAGCTTCGCCTTCACGAAGCTCACGAGCGTGGCGATGCGCCCGCCCGGGCTGTCCCAGTACTCGCCCGACTCGGCGGTGACCTTGATGAGGATCGCGTTCGGGCTCTGCGGGCCGTCGGGGAGCCAGGCCTCGACCGCGGCATCCCACAGCTCCTCCTTGCGAGCGGGGTCGTCGACGATCTCGGCGATGCCCGCGAAAGAGACGAAGGTCGATCCAGAGTTCAGCGTCACGCCGACGTTCGCGTTGGCCGCGATCTCGCTCGCATCCCGCGAGTCGCGCTCGGCGAAGTACCAGATCTCGCCGGCATCGGTCACCTCGCGGGGGGACATCGGCCGGGAGACCAGCTTGCCGTCGGCGGTCACGGTCGTGAGCCATCCGTAGGGGATGTCCCGTGCGAGTTCGATGATCCGCTGCTTCTCGGTGTCGGCCATGGCTCCTCCTTCGATGCGAGTGCGTGCTCGTACCGACGCTAGGCGCTGGGCCGGGCGGGCCGGAGGGGATTGACTTCGCATCCCGGGTGCGTCACGCCCGTGCGTCAGGCCGTGTGCGTCAGCCCAGGGCGTCAGGCCTCGTGCGCCAGACCCAGGGCGTCAGCCCCTGCGTCAGACGGAGACCGGCGTCTCGGTCAGGCCATCGCGCTTCGCGCGTCGGCGTTCGCTCACGATGAGCACGATGAGGAGCACGATGCCCGTCACGACGATGAGGTAGGTGCTGAGGGTCGCCCAGATGCCGAAGACGTTCGAGACGGGGTCGCCGCCGTGCAGGAACAGGGTGGGATCGGTGGTCGCGTGCAGCAGGATCGGCCAGACCAGGTTGCCGGTCACCCGCAGTGCGAGGTACATGCAGAGGCCGAAGAAGAACGTGTAGACGACCTGCTGGAGCGTCGTCGCGAGGCCCTGGTCGCTCGTGAACACGTTGCCGATGTGGAGCGCCGCGAAGATGCCGGCCGAGGCCATCGCCACGGCGATCTCGCCGTGCCCGGCCTTGCGCATGAGGTTCACCACGAAGCCGCGGGTCAGCACCTCCTCGGCGAAGCCGACGAAGAGTCCGGTGATCAGCCAGGCGGCCACGAGGGCCCCGCCCGCCTTGTCGTAGTCGACGCTGAGGAGCGCCGAGACGTTGATCGAGAGCACCACGGCGATCGCGACCCACATCCAGCCGCGGCCGCGCACCGGCTGGGGGCCGAACAGCTCCTTCAGCCAGCCGAGCGAGACCGCGAAGAGCACCAGGAGGATGCAGGCGAGCGCGATCGGCAGCGCCGTGGCGATGAGCACGTCCATCGGGCCGCCCTCCTCGCCGCGGGCGGGGCTGCCGACGTCGCCGAAGACCCAGCCGACGAGGAGGCCCATGAGCTGGTAGAGCCCGTAGTAGACGACGGCGAGCAGGAGCGCCCGCCAGAATCCGCCGTGCTCCCAGAACCGCTTCCAGGGTGACGTCGACTGATCGGGCACGGTTGCCTCCCGGCTGGGTTCGCGAGTGGGAGGCGACTGCCTCCGAACGCGAGCGTACTTCAGTCGAGGGGAGGGGCGGCGCCGCGTGCCGCCCCGGGAGTGGCACCGTGCCGACGGGGCATCCGGGCCGGGTAGAATCGACGGTCCGCCGCACGAGGGGAATCGACATCAGCAGCAGCCTTCCGACCACGCCCGTCGCCGAGGAGCAGGCGGCGCTCGACCGCATCCGCGACGTCGTCGCCGAGCTCCTCGAGCAGGAGACCGCGTACCTTCGGGCGACGCTCGGGCAACCCAGTGAGGGCCTGAACCTCACCGAGCGCGACGCGCTCGTGGCGCACCACGCCCAGCGCGTCCAGGGGCTGCAGACGGCGCAGTACGGGCTGCTGTTCGGCGGGGTCGAGACCGACGAGGGCGGGCGGTTCCGGATCGGACGCCTCGGCCTCAGCGACCCCGACGACGGGGAGCGGCTGCTCATCGACTGGCGGGCCCCCGTGGCTCGGGCGTTCTACACGGCGACGCCGCTGCACCGCGAGGGGCTCAAGGCGAGGCGGCGCATCACGTCGACCGACCGCACCGTCACGGCGGTCTACGACGAGCCGCTCCTCGTCGACGACCTCGACGACCTGGGCGACGCCGACAGCCGCGATGCCGCGCTCATGGCGGCCCTCGACCGTCCGCGCTCGCAGCACATGAGCGACATCGTCGGCACGATCCAGCGCGAGCAGGACGCGATCATCCGCGGGCCGCTCGCGGGCACCCTCGTCGTGCAGGGCGGGCCGGGCACCGGCAAGACCGCGGTCGCCCTCCAGCGCGCCGCCTACCTGCTCTACGAGCACCGCAACCGCCTGTCCAAGTCGGTCGTGCTCATCGTCGGGCCGAACGTCCGCTTCCTCGAGTACATCTCGCAGGTGCTGCCCTCGCTCGGCGAGGACTCGGCCGTGCTCGTCACGCCGAGCACGCTCGTGCCGGGAGTCACGGCCACCGCGACCGAGGCGCCGCTCGCCGCCGAGTTCAAGGGCCGACTCGACATCGTCGCCGCGCTCAAGCAGGCGGTGCGCGCGTTCGAGGTCCCGAACGAGGGCACGCGGATGCTGCGCCCGGCCGGCCTCAAGCCGATGACGCTCGACGGCCGGATGCTCCAGCGCGTGCGCACCCGGGGCCGCTCCGGCAGCACGCCGCACAACGCCGCGAGGCCGAAGTTCGAGAAGGCGCTGCTCACCGAGATCCTCCGGCTCGAGGACGAGGAGCACGGTTCCTCCTCCATGGAGGACTGGGAGCGCCGCGCCGACTGGGCCGAGGACCCCGCGGTGCAGGAGCTCTTCGACGAGCTCTGGCCGCTCCTCGACCCCGTCGACGTGGTGCGGGGCCTGTTCAGCGACCCGGCGCAGTTCGACGCCGCGTTCCCGAGGCTCGAGCCCGTGTTGCGCGCCGCGCTGCTGCGGCCCCGGGAGCACGGCCTGACGCCCGCCGACATCCCGCTCGTCGACGAACTCGCCGAGCTGCTCGGCGAGGACCCGCGCCCGGCGGCGGCGGCCGCGGCGCGCGCCCGGTCCGACCGCGCGACCGATCTCGAGTACGCGCAGAACGTGCTCGACATGGTCACCGACGCCGATGCCGATGCCGACCATGTCAGCGCCCCCGTCTCGATCGTCAGCGCCTCGGCCCTCGCCGACCGGCAGGCCGCCGGCGATGGACGCACCCCGGCCGAGCGGGCGATGTCCGACCGCGAGTGGGTCTACGGCCACGTCATCGTCGACGAGGCGCAGGAGACGAGCCCGATGCTGCTGCGGGCCCTCATCCGGCGCTGCCCGACGCGGTCGATGACGCTCGTGGGCGATGCCAACCAGTACACCGCGACCGACGCCGCCTTCACGTGGGCGGGGCTGCTCGACCCCCAGGTGCCGAGGTGGAGCCGAACGGACCTCACCGTCAACTACCGCACGCCCGGGCGCATCATGCGCCTCGCGACCGGCGTGCTGCGCCGCGTCGACCCCGGTGCGCCCGAGCCGACCTCGGCCCGCGACGGAGACCACGAACCGCGGGTCGTCCGGGTCGATGCCGCCCGTCTCGGCGAGGCGGCGGCCCGTGCGGCCGCCGAGGCGCTCGCCGAGAGCGAGGGCACGGTCGGCGTCATCGCGCCGCTCGGCGTGCACGGCGCGCTCCGCGAGCTTCGGGCGGACGAGGCCGCGAAGGCGGCGGCCGGCGACGCGGCATCCGATCGGCTCTGGGTGGGCACCCCCGACGACGCGAAGGGCCTCGAGTTCGATGCCGTCGTGGTCGCCGTGCCGCCGATGCCGGCTCACGAGGCGGTGTCTTCGGCGACGTGGAAGCGGCTGTACGTCGCGCTGACGAGGCCGACGAAGCGGCTCACGGTGGTCCAGGCCGGGGACGCGATCGGCTGAGCCGCCCAGCCGTCGGGACTCGCGTGACCTCGCTCGCGGCGGCACACTGGGATCATGGCCATCTCCGACAGCGACCTCAGCCACCTGCGCCGTGCGGTCGACCTCGCCCGCGAGGCCGCGGAGGCGGGCGACGAGCCGTTCGGGTCGGTTCTCGTCGACGGCGCGGGCGTGGAGCGGTTCGCCGAACGCAACCGCGAGGCGAGCACGGGCGATCCGACGCGGCATCCGGAACTCGACCTGGTCCACTGGGCCGTCGCGAACCTGACGCCGGTCGAGCGCGAGCGCGCGACCGTCTACACCTCGGGCGAGCACTGCCCGATGTGCGCGGCCGCGCACGCGTGGGCGGGGCTCGGACGCATCGTGTACGTCGCGTCGGCGGCGCAGGTCTCCGGATGGCGCAGGCAGGCGGGCAGCGGACCCTCGGCGGTGGCACCGCTGCCGATCACCGCGGTCGCGCCGAACCTGGTCGTCGAGGGGCCGGTCGACGAGCTCGTGCCCGAGGTGCGGGCCCTCATCGAGGCTGCGGCCGGAGGGGCCCCGACGTCGTAGGAGCCGCGGTCGCGGAGCGCGGGTACGCCGCCCTGCACCATGGGGAATTCCCGTGCACGGCTCGCACGACGCGCGTAGTCTTGACGGACGGGTCACCGCCGTCGCCTCCGAGGAGCCGCCGAGCGCGATCCCCGCGGGCACACCCTGAACCGACGCCCGGAACGGAACGAGCTGCGATGCCTTGGGAAGACGACTTCGACGCCGACGAGCGCGGCGAGCGTCGCCCCGAGCGAGCGCCGGTCACCGGATGGCGCGTCGCACGCCTGACCGCGGCCTACACCGGCATCGTCGTCGGCGCCGTCGGGCTCGTGATCGGCACGGTCGTCGCCGTCAACGTCATCGGAACGGCGACGAACCCGGGAGGGTTCGCGGCGCCCGCGGCCGCCGGGTCGAATGTCGCCCTGCCGCCGACCGTGATCCAACCCGAGTCCGACGACCAGCGCATCGAGGCAGACGCCGACGCCGAGGGCGAGCCGGAGGGCGACGGCGACGCGACCGTCCTCGAGGAGCCGATCGACGTGTCGGGCTTCGAGTCCTCGCTCATGGAGGTCATCGACGGTGAATGGATCGCCCGGGTCTCCGGCGAGACCGGCATCCCCGAGCGGGCCCTCTCCGCCTATGCGTCCGCGCATGTGCTCTCCGCCGCCGACGATCCCGAGTGCGGCCTCGACTGGGCCACCATCGCCGCGATCGGCGAGATCGAGTCCGGGCACGCGAGCCATGGCTCGACGACGCTCGACGAGAACGGCGACGCCCAGCCGCCGATCATCGGGCGGGCGCTCGACGGCGACGGCGTCGCGAAGATCACCGACACCGACGGCGGCCTGCTCGACGGCGACGCGACGTGGGACCGTGCGGTCGGGCCGATGCAGTTCATCCCCTCGACCTGGGAGAAGTGGGGCAGCGACGCGAACGGCGACGGTGTCGCCGACCCGAACCAGATCGACGACGCCGCACTCGCGACGGCCGGGTACCTGTGCGCCTCCGGCGCGATGACGACCGCCGACGGATGGCGCGCGGCCGTGTTCTCGTACAACCACGACAACGACTACGTCGACAAGGTCGCGAAGGTCGCGCGCGGATTCGCCGAATCCGCAGGATAGGGCCGCGGATGCCTCGGTCCACCGCCGGATCGTCGATCGGCGCCGCGCGCTGGCATCCGCTGCGGAGCCGCCGACCCGATCCTCCGGCGTGGACCGCCGCGCTCGCCGAGGGGGAGGACGCCGGGTTCTTCGGACCCGGCAGTGCCGTGTGGGCCGTCAACGGCGCACTGCCCACGCTCGTCGCCGGCATCCGGGCACTGCTCCTGCAGACGCTGCATCCCGGGGCGATGGCCGGGGTCCACGACTGGTCGCGATACCGGGAGGACCCGCTCGCGCGGCTCGACGGCACCGTGCGGTGGGTGGCCGTGACGACCTTCGGCGACCGGCGGAGCGCCGCCGCGGCATCCGCCTTCGTCTCGCGGCTGCACGAGCACGTGACCGGCACCTACGTCGATGCGAAGGGCGTCGAACGCGAGTACGCGGCGAACGACGCAGAGCTGCTGCGCTGGGTGCACGACGCCTTCACCGAGGCGTTCCTCGGCGCCCACGAGATCTGGGGCGGGCCGATCCCCGGCGGCGCCGACGCCTACGTCCGGGAGTGGGCGCAGGCCGGGCGCCTCATGGGCGTCGTCGACCCGCCGACGACCGTCGACGCGTTGCGGGCCGAGATGGCGGCGTTCCTCGCCGACGCGAAGCGCGACGAGCGCGTCGTCGAGACGGTCGGCTTCCTCCGGCGTCCGGGGTTGCCGGGGCTCACCGGGCGGCTCTACCCGATCCTCTTCGGCGGCGCCGTGGCCTCGCTCGACCCCGGGCAGCGGGACCTCCTGGGCCTCCGACGACCGTGGTGGCCGGCGATCACGCTGACGCGTGCCCTACTCCTCGTCGCGCGGCGGGCGCTCGGCGCCACGTCGCCGAGCGAGCGCAACGCGCGGGCGCGGGTGGCGCGGCTGCGAAGCGAGGCGTCACGTGGTGAGGCGTCACGGGGCGAACGGGCCGAGGCCTCACCGCTCGAGTGAGTCCGTGCCGGCGTCATCCGCCCCGACCGCGGACGTGGACGTGAGTGGCAGCCGGGCCACCGCGAATCCGGCGGCGACCGCACCGAGGCCGCCGAGCGCGAGGTCGGCGATGGTGTCCTCGTACGCCACGAAGATCCGGTCGCTGATGAAGGCGTGGCCGAACCACTCGACCATCTCCCACAGCGCCCCGAGGGCGAGCCCGACCAGCGTCGTCACGACCGCGGTCCCGGCGACCGACCCGCGATCGTCGTCGGGGCTCGAGACGGCACCGAACCGCGCGAGCAGGATGGCGAGCAGCGCCGCGAGCACGCCCGTGCACGCGAAGTGCACGACGAGGTCCCACCACGCGACGGACGCGTACAGGCCGATCACGTTGCTCCACCCGGCGATGAGCAGGATCGCGCAGGCCGCGAGGTCGAAGGCGGGCCGGGCGCCGAGCATCCGCGGGAGCAGCAGCCCGGGAAGCACGAACGCGAGCACGCCGGCATCCGTCGCGCTCCACCAGAGGGCGGCGACGATGACGCCGATGCCGCCGGCCAGGCGGAGCGCGTCCGCGGCGATCAGGCCGGGCCCGCGCGGCGGGCGGCGGAGGTCCGCGAGCAGGCGTTCGGCCCCGGTGCTCCGCTCGTCCGGTGCCGCGTCCTCGGGTGCCGCGGAGTCGTGCGGCCTCCGTCTCGTCCCATCCGGCCGCCCCATGTCCTTCACCGTACGTTCGCGTGCGAGGCATCCGAGAGTCCATTGACACGAGGCCGCCGGCCCGATATGGCCCATACGCATCTCGCCCCAGGAGTCAACCCCTGCCGCTCGGTCGAACCGCGGCCTACGGTCAATACTGTCGGGCCCATCAGTCGGGCCGACGCGAACAAGGAGTCATCCGATGACCGATCCAGGCCCTCACAGACCCTCAACTGGAATCGACCGGTTCACGGCGGTGATCTCATGAGCACCATCGTCGATCCGCCGGCCCGCGATGGGCGGCGCGTCCGCCAGCACGGCCTCCCGCCGATCGGGAGCTGGTGGCCCATGCTCGAGCATCCGCTCAAGCGCGAGTTGCTCGAGAACCTCGATGCCCCGCTGCGGCCGTACATCGTGCGCCGCATCCTCGATCTCTGCGATCGCGAGCACGAGCGGCTCCCGCACCGCACGGTGCGCCTCGACCTCGACGAGCGCGCGTACATCGCCGGCTGGGCGCACGAACTCAGCTGGGAGTGACGTCGGCGGCATTCGGCGGCACTGTCGCCGCCGGGTGCCTCTGGCTAGCCTGAGCGGATGAGCGAGCCCTTCTTCGACCTGCGACCGGTCGACGCACCCGAGCCGGAGCCCGAGACGTACGTGCAGCCCGCGTGGCACCAGCCGCCGCCCGCGGTGCTGCCGGGTCGGGTCCTGGTCGACGGGATCGTCCATCGCGACGATGCCCTGCTCATCTGGGTCCGAGAGGTGGCCAGGTACGAGGAGGGCGTCTCGATCTCGCTCCGATGGGCGCGCAGGCGGCGACCCGGCGAGTCCATGCGCGACTGGAACTCCTTCGTGCACGCTCGCATGGGATGGGGCCTCGGCGGCGCGGAGGGCGATGAACTCCGATTGGGCGTCCAGCTCCCCGGCGGCCGCAAACTGATCGCGGGAGGCGGAGGACCGGGCCAGGAGGCCGGACCCGGTGAACCGACGCCGCCGACCATCTCCATGTACGGCGGCGGTGGCGGGGGCGGTCTCGACCTCCACGAGCAGAACGTCGAGGTGTGGCTGTGGTCGCCGGGCGCGCTGCCGCGGTCGTTCGAACTCGTGATCGCCTGGGCGGCGCTCGGAGTGCCCGAATCGAGGTTCGTCGTGTCCGCCGACATGCTCGCCGGCGCCCTCCATCCCCGCCCGTTCTGGGACTGACTTCCGCGCAGCTGCGCTGTGCGGCCTGCACGCCGCCTGCGAATCCGATCACGACGCTCCCGGTCGGGAGGATTCCGGGGTATTCTCGCAACACGCGTTATATCGCGTGTTGACGCGGCCGTCGAATTGCGCAGGGGGTGGTGCTCGTGACCGGCATCGAAGCGGTGCTGATCGGGCTCGGAGTGATCGTGCTCCTCTCGATCGGCGTCATGGTGACGTTCGTCCTGGTGGTGCGTTCGCTCTTCCGCCGCGTGCGCCGCAGTCGAGCGGTGAACGGCACGACCCTCCGCACCAGGGCCCGCCTCGCGCGGGGGCCGCAGCGCAACGTGCTCGCCCTGCGCGTCCGCCTCGACGAGAGCCTTCGCAGCGGGCGTTCCGCCGTCGAGCTCGCGGGGGGCGGTGCGCGCAGCGAGCTGCCCCGCCTGTTCCGCCGCATCGGCGACGAGGGCGCGGTGCTCGACCTGCAGCTGCGACTGATGGAGTCCGAGACCGACACCGCGGCGCTCGCCGACGAGCTCCCCGCTGCGCGCCAGCGGGTCGAGCAGGTCGAGGGCCTCGTGAAGCAGGTGCGCTCGGCCGTGGCATCCGCCCTCTCCGGCACGACCGATGACGCGCTCTCGACGCTCGGCTCCGAGGTCGACCGCGAGGTCGCGGCCCTCCACGCGGGTATCGAGGAGCTCCAGGCGCTCAACCGCCGCGACGGCCGCGTCACGATGACGCGCCCCACGACTTCCACCGTACGAGATGAGGGGAACCGACCATGAGCAACGCCAACAGCAACACGTCCAGGGTGAAGACGATCTTCCGCAGCAAGACGTCGAAGGCCCTCGACCGCATGGAGGATCCCCGCGAGACCCTCGACGACAGTTACGACCAGCAGGTGAAACTGCTCCAGCAGGTTCGCATCGCGGTGGCCGATGTCGCGACCGCGAAGAAGCGCATCGAGCTGCAGGGCGAGGAGATGGGCGCGCGCTACCAGCGCCTCGGCTCCCAGGCATCCGAAGCGCTCGCGCAGGGACGCGAAGACCTCGCGCGCGCCGCGCTGGAGCGTCGCGCGATGCTCGAGGGGCAGGTCGCCCAGCTGCAGAACCAGTACAGCTCCCTCGAGCGCCAGACCGCGCAGCTGCAGGAGCGCGAGCGTCGCCTCACCGACCAGGTCGCGGCGTTCCGCATCGAGAAGGAGACGATCAAGGCGACCTACACCGCCTCCGAGGCGCAGGTCCGGGCGAACGAGGCCGTCTCCGGCATCAGCAACAGCATCACGGATGTCGGGTCCAGCCTCGATCGCGCCCGCGACCGTGTCGCGCAGATGCAGGCGCGCGCCGCCGCGACCGACGAGCTGCTCGCGAGCGGGGCCCTCACCGACCTCGCCGCAGCGCCGGATGCCGACATCGAGCGTCAGCTCGCGGCGGTGTCCGCGCAGGCCGAGATCGAGCGCCAGCTGCAGGCCCTGAAGGGCGGCGCAGCGCCGAGCAGCTCCGACCGATCGGGTTCGGGCGGTTGGATGGGCATCGGGAGCTCGAGCTCGTAACGACTGCCCGATCGCGCCATCCCGATGCCCCGACGCCGGCCTCGAGGGCGGCGCGGTGGTGCGGCCGACGACGTACGGTATCCGCGTGCAGCGTACGACGCGAGAGCAGGGTGAGGCCGGCCGGGAGGCATCGCCGTCGATGACGTCCGCCTCGGCGGGAGCCGCCTCGGCGTCATCGATGCCGCAGTCGCTGCTGGCCCTCCAGCGTGCGGCGGGCAATCAGGCGACGGCGGCGTTCGTTCAGCGCAGCTGGATCGACGACGTCTGGAGCCGCGGGATCTTCGACGGCTCGATGCTGGCCCAGGCGGACCCGGGACTCCCTCGCTCGTTCATCAACCACTACATGTCGGGCGGCGGGGCCGCATACGACCTCACCAGGGCCGAGATGATCGAGGTCGATGCGATCACGAACGTCTTCTCCTGGTTTCCCGCGGTGGCCGCCGAACGCAACCGCCTCATCACCGTCGCGGAGGCGGACCCGGCCCCGCCGACCGAGTACAAGCAGTTCACGGCAGCCATCAGCGGTGCGCGTGGACGAGGCGTCGCGCAGAAGAACCAGACCCTCGGCAACTTCACCGTGACGCTGGACGGCACGCTGACGCTGACGAAGGGGAGCACGGGGGTCATCGCCGAATTCGCCGGGACCGCCACGTACTACGACTATTGGGACTTCGACCCCAAGCCGATGGCGACCTTCGCCGAGGGCACCAGTGGGCGGAGCACTGCGGGGGAGCTCAAGACGTGGGTCGGCGCCCTCATGGAGGGAACGCCGTTCCCGATCAACAGCGCCGACACGGTGGCCGTGTCGCAGCATCAACTCGACGACCAGGCCGACATCACGTGACCGCGAGCACGCGATTCACGCGCTCTGGCGGCGAACGATCTCGGTGATCCAGATCGGCGCGAACGGTGACGTGCAGCCGGGCGCGGTCGGGTAGTCCTTCAGCACCTCGAGGCGCTCGCCGATCGCGAGGGCGCGCGCGCGGTACTCGGGATGGCTGATGCCGATGTGGGCGAGGCACTCATTCATCGCCCACTGCAGGCGGTCGGGGGCCCGCTTCATGTCGGCCTCGATGAGGTCGAGCAGTCCGGGCAGGTCGAGCCCCTCGGGCGACTTCTGCACGCGCGTGCTCGTGAGCGCCCAGCCTGCGCTCGCGACGGTCGGGTCCGCGTCGTCGAACCACGCCACGCGCAGCTCCTCGACGTGCGGGCTCTTCTTGACCACGTAGTTGACGAGCCAGTCCTGCACCTTGGGGGCACGTGCCTCGCGGAGCATCGCGTCGAGCTCGGCCGCGCTGTACGCCTTCGGGCGGCAGATCAGGAGTGCGACCAGGCGAGCCGGGGTCTCGCCGGTCTCCCAGAGGCGGATGGCCAGGTCGTGCTGGGTCTTCAGCCGCTTGGCGACGGCGCGCAACTTCGTGAGGTTCACGCCGTGGTCGTCGCCGTGGCGCTCGTTCACCGCGCGCATCTTCGGATCCTCGAGGCTCGCGAGCTCGGCGAGCACGCGGCCGACCTCGTCGTCGGTGCCCGGCTCGAGGTCCGCCTCGATGGTCGACGTCTGGGTCGTCACGAGGGTCTCCTTCGTCTCTGCGGTCCGGTTCCAGCCTACGTCGGGCGGCTGCGTCGCGGTACGTCGGCGCGGGGTCGGGATCGACGGGACGCACGTGCGGATGCCGCGGCATCCGTGGTTCCGTCCCACGAGGTCGTGGGCCATCGGTAGCCTCACCGTATGACGAGCGTCCACGACACCGAAGCCTGGCAGCCCGGGACCGTGCGCGACGCGGCCGGCGGCATCGCGGCGCTCACGATCGCGACCTTCCTTGCGCTGACGACCGAGATGCTCCCGGTCGGCGTGCTCCCGGCGATGAGCGATGAACTGGGCGTCACGGAGTCGATCGCCGGCCTGCTCGTCACCGTCTACGCCTTCATGGTGGCGGCGCTCGCCCTGCCCTTGACGTTGTGGACCCGCCGGCTGCCGCGCAAGGGACTGCTGCTCGGCACGCTCGCGGCGTACACGGCCGCCAACTTGGTGGTCGCGGTCGCCCCGACGTTCGCCGTGGTCGCAGCCGGCCGTGCCATCGGCGGCGTCGCGCATGCGCTCTTCTTCTCGCTGAGCATCGCCTACGGTTCGCGGCTCGTGGCGCCCGCCTTCACCGGGCGTGCGCTCGCGATCGTCACCGCCGGTGCTTCGGCCGGCTTCGTGCTGGGCGTACCGCTGTCGACCGCGCTCGGCACCGCCGTCGGCTGGCGGGTCGCCTTCGGCGTCCTGGCCGCCGGGTGCGCGCTCACGCTGCTGCTCGTCGCGGTGCTCCTGCCCGCCGTGCCGATCGAGGCGCCGGCAGATGACAGCCGCACCGAACGCCGCACGCGTCGCGGGCGTCTCGCCGCGGTGACGGCCACCAACGCCCTCGTCTACCTCGGGCAGTACACCGTCTACACGTACGTGGCGGTGATCCTGCTCGCGGCGGGCCTCGGCGCGGCCGGGGTCGGCCCCGTCCTGCTCGGTGTCGGCACGGTGAGCCTCGTGGGCACCTGGTACGCCGGCGTCACGCTCGACCGGCGTCCCAGGTCGAGCCTCATCCTCGTGCTCGCCGTCATGGTCGTCGGATTGCTGGCCATCGGCGCGGCGTTCCCCGCGCTCGGCTGGGTGATCGCCGCGACCGCCGTCTGGGGCATGGGCTTCGGCGCGGTCGCGTCGAGCTTCCAGACGGCCGCGATCCGCACGCGAGGCGCGACGCCCGACGTCATCGGCGCCCTCGTCAACGCCACCGCGAACCTGGGCATCGGCGGGGGAGCCGCCCTCGGCGGCCTCGTGCTCGCGGGCGTCGGGCTCGGCTGGGTGCCCTACGTCGGTGCGGCGCTCGTGCTCGCGGGCATCGTCGTCGTGGTGGTCGCGCGGCGGGCCTTCCCGGCGACGCCGGCCTAGCGAGCGGATGCCGCGAGCGGATGCCGCTGGGCGGCGTCGCCGCGCGGCATCCGTCTATGCTCGATCCGACGTCGGGCGTTCGACCGATCGGGCGAGTGATGAGGGGCGGCCAATCCATGCAGGCATCCGGTCCCGCCCGTGCAGCCGGCGTCCGTGACGTGGCGGCGCTCGCCGGGGTGTCGCGGCAGACGGTCTCGCGGGTGCTGAACGAGCATCCGCAGATCAAGGAGTCGACGCGGCGCCGGGTCATGGACGCGATCGCCGAACTCGAGTACACGCCGAACTTCGCCGCCAGGGCGCTCGGCACGAAGCGCTCGCGCACGATCGGCGTGCTCGCGTCGGACTCGCGGCACTACGGCCCCTCGACGAGCATCGCGGCACTCGAGGCGGCGGCTCGGGCGGCCGGCCACTGGGTGAGCACCGCGTACGTCGATTCCGAGGACCTCGGGTCGGTGTCGGCGGGCATCGCGCACCTACGCGGTCAAGCGGTCGACGGCATCGTCGTGGTCGCCCCGCACGTGCACGTGCTCGAGGCGCTCGACGGCCTTCGGCTCGACGTGCCGGTCGTGACCCTGCTCGCCGGCGGACGCGACGATCGCAGTCCTGCCGTCGACCAGGTCGAGGGCGCCCGCATCGCGACGCGGCACCTGGTCGGCCTGGGGCACACGCGCATCGCGCACCTCGCCGGACCGTCCGACTGGCTCGAGGCGAGTTCGCGCCAGCACGGATTCGCGCTCGAGCTCGAGGCCCATGGGCTCGCGCCCGTCGCGGTCGTCGGCGGCGACTGGTCGGCACGGTCGGGCTACGCCGCGGGTGAGGCGCTGATGGCGGATGCCCCGACCGCCGTCTTCGCGGCGAACGACCAGATGGCGCTCGGCCTCATGCGGTACCTGCGCGAGCAGGGTGCTGCGGTGCCCGAGGCGGTGAGCGTGGTCGGCTTCGACGACATCCCCGACGCGGAGTACTTCTGGCCGCCGCTCACGACTGTCCGGCAGGACTTCGACGAGCTTGCGCGGCGCGCCGTCGCCGCGCTGCTGGACGGTGGTGGCGATGCCGGCGGCGCGGGTGCTCGCGATGCCGGCAGCGGTGCCGGTGCCGGGCGTGCTGGCGGTGGTGCCGGTGTTGCTGGCGGCGGTGACGGTGCCGGGAGTGCTGGCGCTGCTGATGCTGGGCCGGCGGGTCGCCCGATGCTCGTGCCCGAGCTCATCGTGCGCGCGTCGACCGCGCCGCGCTGAGCTGCGCCCGGAGCCCGGGAGTGGCGCGGAGCCCGCCCGGCGCGGCGCACCGCCCGGCGCCGCGTCATCTGAGAGCTCAGAGCGCAGAGCGCAGAGCAACGACGTGATCGCGTCCCCGCCGAGGCCGACCGTATTCCGGAGATTCGCGCGACACGCCGGGCATATCGGGTCGCGCGTGCGCGTGTCGCGCAGGAACTCCGGAATTCGGCACATGAGCAGCGATGAGCAGCGGCATATGAACAACAGCGGCAACCAGCAGAGGTGCAGCGGAGATGAGCAGCGGCACATGACCAGCGAGCGATGAGCAGCGGCACATGACCAGCGAGCGACGAGCAGCGGCACATGAGCAGCAGCGATGAGCAGCGGCACATGAGCGGCGGTGTCCGGCCCCCGCAATTGACACGCCGACGCTGCTGAGTCAGAATGTGACCGGTCACAGTCGCGGAACCCGCGGCCGGTCGCGATGGAGGACGAACCCGTGAGTGCAGCACCCCAGGCATCGAGGCCTGACCGAATCGCAGGCGGCACCCGCTTCCGGCCCATCCCGGATCGCAGTACCGTGGCTGGCGTGGTGGCGGCATGAGCGGCACGAACGACGGCGTCCGGCAGGGTTTCACCCCCGACGTCGAGGCGGCGATCGCGCGTGTGCGGACCGAGGTTGCGAAGTTGCATGGCGAGTTGACGCGGTATGGCCTGGTGGTCTGGACCGGCGGGAACGTGTCTGGTCGGGTGCCGGGTGCGGAGTTGTTCGTGATCAAGCCGTCGGGGGTGTCGTATGACGATCTCGCGCCGGAGAACATGATCCTGTGCGATCTGGATGGCAATGTGATCCCGGGTACGCCTGGTGCTGACCGGGCGCCGTCCTCGGATACCGCGGCGCATGCGTACGTGTACCGGAACATGCCGGAGGTCGGTGGTGTGGTGCACACGCATTCGACGTATGCGGTGGCGTGGGCGGCACGCAACGAGGAGATCCCGTGCGTGATCACGGCGATGGCCGATGAGTTCGGCGGTCCGATCCCGGTGGGTCCGTTCGCGATCATCGGGGATGACTCGATCGGTCGGGGCATCGTGGAGACCTTGAGCGGGCACCGCAGCCGTGCGGTGTTGATGGCCAATCATGGGCCGTTCACGATCGGCGCGTCGGCCAAGGACGCGGTCAAGGCTGCGGTGATGGTCGAGGATGTCGCCCGCACGGTGCACCTGGCTCGTGAGGCGGGCCCGTTGGTCCCGATCCCGCAGGACGCGATCGACTGGTTGTACGACCGCTACCAGAACGTCTACGGACAGGCGAACGACACCCGCCGGAAGGAAGCCACCGCATGAGCGAGCCCACCACCCAGCAGACGGACGACGCACAGGCGCATGCGACGACGGATGCCGCGCGCACGGCGATCCTCGAGGGTCGCACGTCGCTCGGCATCGAGCTCGGCTCGACCCGCATCAAGGCCTGCCTCGTCGACTCGGCCGACCCCACGAACGTGCTTGCCGTCGGCAGCCACGAGTGGGAGAACCGGTTCGAGGACCGCGTCTGGACCTACTCCCTCGAGGACGTCTGGTCGGGCCTGCAGGCCGCGTACGCGGACCTCATCGCCGACGTGCGGCGCCGCCACGACGCGACGCCGCAGACCTTCGGCGCGATCGGCGTCTCGGCGATGATGCACGGCTACCTCGCGTTCGACGCGGCCGACGAGCTGCTCGTGCCGTTCCGCACCTGGCGCAACACCTCCACGGGCGCGGCATCCGCAGAGCTCAGCGAGCGCTTCGGCGTCAACATCCCGCTGCGCTGGTCGATCGCGCACCTGCACCAGGCGATCCTCGACGGGGAGGCGCACGTCCCCGACATCCGCTTCGTGACGACCCTCGCCGGGTACGTGCACTGGCGCCTCACCGACCGCAAGGTGCTGGGCGTGGGCGACGCGTCGGGCATGTTCCCGATCAGCACGGACCCGATCGACGCCGCCACCCACGGCTACGACGCGGGCCTGGTCGACTCCTACGACTCGCTCGTCGGCGACCGCGCGCCGCGCCCGCTGCTCGACCTGCTGCCCGAGGTGCTCGACGCGGGCGTGCCCGCCGGCGTCCTCACGGCGGCCGGCGCGGCCCTGCTCGATCCGACCGGCGGCCTGCAGCCCGGCGCCCCGTTCTGCCCGCCCGAGGGCGACGCCGGCACGGGCATGGTCGCGACGAACTCGGTCGCCCCGCGCACCGGCAACGTCAGCGCCGGGACGAGCATCTTCGCGATGGTCGTGCTCGAGCGCCCGCTCGAGCACGCGCATCACGAGCTCGACCTCGTGACGACGCCCGCGGGCGACCCCGTCGCGATGGTGCACTGCAACAACGGTGCGAGCGAACTGGCCGCGTGGGTCGGGCTCTTCGCGCAGTTCGGTGCCGCCTCGGGCAGCCCGGTCGACACCGACACGGCCTTCGACGTGCTGTTCCGTGCCGCGCTCGAGGGTGAGCCCGACGCCGGCGGACTGCTCGCCTACAACCACCTCGCGGGCGAGCCGATCGCGGGCCTCAGTGAAGGTCGCCCGCTCGTCGTCCGCACGCCCGACAGCCGGCTCACGCTGCCGAACTTCATGCGCGCCCAGCTGTACGGCGTGTTCGGCACGCTCGCGCTCGGCATGCGGGTGCTCGCGGGCGAGGGCGTCGAGCTCGACCGCATGTTCGCGCACGGCGGCATGTTCCGCACGGCGGGCGTCGCGCAGCGCTTCCTCGCCGGCTCGCTCGACGCGCCCGTGGCCGTCGGCGAGACCGCGTCCGAGGGTGGAGCCTGGGGCATTGCGGTGCTCGCCTCCTACCTCTCGGCGCCCGCGGGCACCGACCTCGACACCTACCTGCGCGACAGCGTCTTCGCGGACGCCGAGGTCGAGACCGTCACCCCCGACCCCGCGGATGTCGCCGGCTTCGCCGCCTACCTCGAGCGCTACCGGGCCGGCCTCGCCGCCGAGGCCGCGGCCGTCGAGGCGCTCTGACCCGAGGGGAGCGCCGCGCACGCGGCATCCGCTCGCACCGCACCCCTCGCAGCACGACGCCGCACAAGACCACACGAACCCAGCACGACCCGCACCGAAGGAGACCCGCATGACCCCCACGCCGCTCACGACCTCGCTCGACCAGTACGAGGTCTGGTTCCTCACGGGCAGCCAGCACCTCTACGGCCCCGAGACGCTCGCGCAGGTCGCCGAGCAGTCGCAGGCGATCGCCGAGACGCTCGACGCGGCATCCGACGTGCCGGTGAAGGTGGTCTGGCTGCCCGTGCTCACCGACTCGGCCGCGATCAAGAAGGTCATGCTCGAGGCCAACGCCGCCCAGAACGTCATCGGCGTCGTCGCCTGGATGCATACGTTCAGCCCCGCGAAGATGTGGATCGCGGGCCTCGACGCGCTGCAGAAGCCGCTCGCGCACCTGCACACGCAGGCCAACGTCGAGCTGCCCTGGGCGGACATCGACTTCGACTTCATGAACCTGAACCAGGCGGCGCACGGCGACCGCGAGTTCGGGTACATCCAGACCCGCCTCGGCGTGCCCCGCAAGACCATCGTCGGCCACGCGAGCGACCCGGTCGTGCAGCAGCAGCTCGGCACCTGGCAGCGTGCCGCGGCCGGCCTCGCGGCATCCCGCGACCTCAAGCTCGCGCGCTTCGGCGACAACATGCGCTACGTCGCCGTGACCGAGGGCGACAAGACCGAGGCGGAGCTGCGCTTCGGCGTGCAGGTCAACACGTGGGGCGTCAACGAGCTCGCCGAGGCGGTGGCCGCGGCATCCGAGGCCGAGATCGACGAGCTCGTCGCCGTCTACGAGAACGAGTACGACGTCGTGCCCGAACTGCGGCAGGGCGGCGAGCGCCACCAGTCGCTGCGCGACGGCGCCGCGATCGAGCTCGGCCTCCGCTCGTTCCTCGAGGAGGGCGGGTTCGGCGCGTTCACGACGTCCTTCGAGGACCTCGGTGCCCTGAAGCAGCTGCCCGGCCTCGCCGTGCAGCGCCTCATGGCCGAGGGTTACGGCTTCGGCGCCGAGGGTGACTGGAAGACGGCCGTGCTCGTGCGCATCGCGAACGTCATGGGTGCGGGCCTGCCCGGCGGCGCGAGCCTCATGGAGGACTACACCTACGACATGACGCCCGGCGACGAGCTCATCCTCGGCGCGCACATGCTCGAGGTCTCGCCCTCGCTCACGACCGCGAAGCCCACGCTCGAGGTGCACCCGCTCGGCATCGGCGGCAAGGACGACCCCGTGCGCCTGGTCTTCACGGCCGACGCCGGGCCCGCCGTCGTGGTCGCCATGAGCGACATGCGCGACCGCTTCCGCCTCACCGCGAACGTCGTCGAGAACGTCGCGCCGCGCGAGTCGCTGCCGAAGCTGCCCGTGGGCCGGGCCGTCTGGAAGCCGGCCCCCGACTTCCGCACGAGCGCCGCGGCGTGGCTCACGGCCGGTGCCGCCCACCACACCGTCATGTCGACCGCGGTCGGCATCGAGGTGTTCCGCGACTTCGCCGAGATGGCCGGCGTCGAGCTGCTCGTCATCGACGAGTCGACGACGCTGCCCGACTTCCAGCGCGAGGTGCGCTGGAACCAGGCGTACTACCGCCTCGCGCAGGGACTCTAGCCGTGGGCAACGCGCTGTCGGGATACCAGCACGAGATCGCCGCGCACGGGTACGCGGCGACCATCGCGAGCATCGGAGCCTCGCTCCGGTCGCTGACGTACGAGGGCCGCGACCTCGTCGTCCCGTTCGAGGCCGACGAGGTGCGTCCGGCGTACCGCGGGGTCACGCTCGCGCCGTGGCCCAACCGCGTGGTCGACGGCCGGTACCACTTCGGCGGCGTCGAGCAGCAGCTGCCGCTCACCGAGCCCGCGCGAGGCCATGCCCTGCACGGCCTCGCGGCGTGGCTCGACTTCGAGCCGGTGCTCCGCGAGAGCGCACGGGTCGTGCTCGCGGCGACCATCGAGGCGCAGACGGGCTACCCGCACCGCATCCTCGTCGAGGTCGAGTTCCGCCTCGACGAGTCGGGGCTGCACACGAACGTCACGGCCACGAACACCGGCCCGGATGCCGCGCCCTTCGGCACCGGCCCGCACCCGTACCTCGTGGCGGGCGCGGGCTCGGTCGACGACTGGGCCCTCGAGCTGCCCGCCGAGGTCGTGCTCGAGGTGACGCCCGACCGGCTCGTCCCGACCGGCGCGACGCCGGTCGCCGAGGCACGGGACGGCGACTCGTTCGACTACCGGATGCCGCGACGCATCGGATCCACCGAGATCGACCACGCCTTCACGGGGCTCGCCTTCGGTGAGGACGGCCTCGTGCGGGCCCGGCTCACGGATACGGACGGACGCGGCGTCGGCATGTCGTGGGCGGCCGACTGCCCGTGGGTGCAGATCCACACGGCTGACGGCAGCGGTCGTTCGGGCCTCGCGGTCGAACCGATGACCTGCCCGCCGGATGCGTTCAACTCGGGCACCGACCTCATCGTGCTGGAGCCCGGCGCCGCGGCATCCGCGGGGTGGACGATCTTCGCGATCTGACGCCCTCGCCCGTCTGCCGGATTCGGAGTTCCTGCCGACACGCCGTCGCCAGCACCTCGTGGTGCGGCGTGTCGCCGAGATCTCCGAATCCGGCAGACACGAGGCCCGGCTGGGCCCGGCCGGCCTCCGCCCTTCGACGAGGGCGGCGGTCGACCCGGCCTCAGCCGGGCAGCACCTCCGCGAGTCGCTCGAGCTCGCCGAGCCGGTCGTCGCCGACGGGCGTGAGCACCACGGTCGTCGCACCCGCCTCGTGCCGGTCGGCGATGCGCTCGCGCACCTGGGCGGATGTCCCGGCCAGGGCGAGCTCGGCGACCCACTCGTCGGGCAGCCGGGTGGCGAACTCGTCGGGTCCGCTGCACTGCTGGCGGAGGCGCGCGAGCTCTTCCGCGAAGGGCAGGCCGACCAGGTGCGGCGCCCAGTCGGGCTCGCCGATCCAAGCGAGCCCGGGGCGCACGCGGGCGATGGCGGTGGCGGCATCCTCGCGCACGGCCGCGACGTCGTAGGTCGTGACGTTGGGCCCGGTCGTCCCGGCCGCGACGGCCGCCGCCGTGCCGGCGTGGCCCGCTGCCCCCGCGCGGACGTGCCCGCGCGCGGCGGCGATGTACGGAGGCGCCGCGGGCTCGGCGAGCACGACGCCGTCGGCGACCGCCCCGGCGACCGCGAGCGACTTCGGTCCGCGCACGCCGAGCAGCACCGGCGGGACGCTCGCCGGGAGCTCGTCGAGCACGACGCCCTCCACGTTCACGTACCGCCCGGCAGCCGGACCCGCCTCCCCGCGCAGCAGTGCGCGCACGGCTGTCGTGTACTCGGCGAGGAGGGTCAGGGGGCTCGCGGGCCACGCGCCGATCTGTCGCATCCAGACGGGCATGCCGTGGCCGATGCCGGCGATGAAGCGGTTCGGGAAGAGCTGGCCGAGGGTGCCGATCTCCATCGCCGAGAAGGCCGCGTTACGGGCGCCCGCGGGCAGGATGCCCACGCCGACCGTGATGCGCTCGGTCGCCGCGAGCACCGCGCCGGCCTGGGCGATGCCGCTGCGGAACCCGAGGTCCTCGACGAGCCAGAGCTCGTCGAAGCCGAGCTCGTCGGCCCGGCGCGCGTACGGCAGCAGTTGGTCGATGGGCAGATCGCGGGGGAGGAGCACGCCGATACGCGCGGAGGAGGTTTCAGGCACGGGAGCATCCTCCCAGACCCCTTCCGGGGGCGGGTAGCCTGAGAAGCGGACCCGCCGGCTCGACGAACCACGCCCGGTGCGGCCACGAGAGGACACCCGATGCTGTATTCACAGACTCCCGCCGCCGAGAAGCGCCGACTGTTCCGCGAGCGGCTGGCGTCGGGCGAGCTGCTCCGCTTCCCGGGAGCGTTCAACCCGCTCTCGGCGCGGCTCATCGAGCGCAAGGGCTTCGAGGGCGTCTACATCTCGGGCGCCGTGCTCGCAGCCGACCTCGGGCTGCCCGACATCGGCCTCACGACGCTGACCGAGGTCGCAGGGCGCGGGCAGCAGATCGCCCGCATGACCGAACTTCCGGCCATCATCGACGCCGACACCGGGTTCGGCGAGCCGATGAACGTCGCGCGCACCATCCAGACCCTCGAGGACGCCGGCATCGCCGGCGCGCACATCGAGGACCAGGTCAACCCGAAGCGGTGCGGGCACCTCGACGGCAAGCAGGTCGTCGACGAGGGCACCGCGCTCAAGCGCATCCGCGCGGCCGCAGACGCCCGGCGCGACCCGAACTTCCTCATCATGGCCCGGACCGACATCCGTGCCGTGGAGGGTCTCGATGCCGCGATCGACCGCGCCAAGGCGCTCGTCGATGCCGGCGCCGATGCGATCTTCCCCGAAGCGATGCGCGACCTCGCCGAGTTCGAGGCGATGCGCACCGCGCTCGACGTGCCGATCCTCGCCAACATGACCGAGTTCGGCAAGAGCGACCTCTTCTCGGTGGACCAGCTGCGCGACGCCGGCGTGAACATCGTCATCTGGCCGGTGTCGCTGCTCCGCATCGCGATGGGAGCCGCCGACCGGGCGCTCGACACCATCATCGACGAGGGCCACCTCACGTCGAAGCTCGGCGAGATGCAGCACCGCGCCGACCTCTACGACCTCGTCGACTACGAGGGGTACAACCACTTCGACCAGGACGTCTTCAACTTCGAGATCACCCGCTGACCTCGACGGCCGCGCCGCGCGGCTGGGCGCACGCTGGGACTGCACGGCGCGTCGTTGACGCACCGTGCCGGGTGGGCTCAGACTCGCACTATGGAAGAACGCGAAGCCGCCGAACTGCGCAGCGTCGGAGAAGTCGTCGATCGTCTCGCCGTGAAGTACCCGAGTGTCGATCGGGCCGAGATCGCGAGGATCGTCGACGAGGAGCACCACGAGTTCGATGGGCGCAACGTGCGCGACTTCGTGCCCGTCCTCGTCGAGAAGAGTGCGAAGAAGCGGGTCAAGGCCCTGCAGTCGGCCTGACGTCGCGGACGTCCGCTCGGGTCTCCTGACCCGCGGATGCCGCGAGCCGGCGCCTCGGACCCGGTCGGCCAGGACCGGCGGATGCCGCGCCCCGGGCTCTCGGACCCGGCTGGTCAGAACCGGCTGATGCCGCTGCCGAGCACGACGACGCCGACCATCAGCACGATGAGCGAGGTGACGACGTCGCTGTTGCGGATGAGCCAGTCCTGCCAGATGACGAGCCGCGGTTCCATGCGCTTCGGCGCGGCGAGCGTGACGATGATCGGCACGGCGACCGTCGAGGCCGCGATCACCACGTAGAACCCGATGGAGACGGCCGATTCCCCGAGGTCGAGGTTCTCTCCGCGGATGGCCAGGCCGGCGGCGATCGCGAGCAGGATCGCCTTGGGTCGTACGTTCAGCACGAGGGCGAGTCCGACCGCCGACCATGCTCCGATCTTGTCGATCGAGCGGAGCCACTTCGGCAGCTCTGTGCGGGTCTCGTGACGGCTGCGCCGCCACGAGACCACGGCGAGCACGATCAGGGCCACGCCGATGATCGACTCCCAGATGCCGATCGCCGTGTTCGGGCGCAGGCCCAGCTTCGGCGTGGGGATGAGTTGCGCGCCGAGGGTGCAGATGGAGACCACGAGCAGGAGACCGGTGACCCAGCCGATGAGGAACGGCAGTGCCGTGCGGGTGCGATTCGGCGAGAGCAGCAGCACGATGGTCGCCATGATCGGCACGGAGCTGACGGCGGCCGCGATCGCGATCGGGAGCAGGTGGCCGATGGCGGCGATCATCGTCGTCGTCCTTCCTGCTCAGGGCCCGCTCGCGGGTGGTGTCGCGAGCGGCCGACGGCGGTGCCGCGACCGGGAGCGCAGCGCGTCTAGGTCAGGCTAGTGCTTCGGCCGCGAGATACCGGCGATGGCGCGGAGGGATTGCGCGGGGATTGCGCGGGGGGAAGGCGAACGGGCGGCAGCCCCGCGAGGGGCGCCGCCCGTTCGAACCGGCTCGACCGAGGTTAAGCGCTGAGCGAGAATCCGCCCGTCCAGGAGGTCTTCTCCTGGACGGCGAGCGTGAGCTGGAGGAAGCCGATCGCCTCGAGTTCACGGGCCCGCTTGAGCGCGCCCGCATCGATGACCTTGACGCCGCCCGCGGTGAAGACGTCGGCGACGAGCTGCTTGGCCTCGTCGTCATCGCCGGAGACGAGCACGGTCGTCTGCGCCTCGCCGACCCGCTTCGCGGCGAGCGTCGCGGCGAAGTTGGTGTTGAACGCCTTGAGGACGCGCGACTCGGGGAGCGCGGCGGCCAGGTCGGCGGCGGCGGAGCCGTCGGCGTCGACCACGAGTCCGTCGAAGGTGGCGAAGTCGAGCGGGTTGGTGATGTCGATGACGACCTTGCCCGCGAGCTGCGGGCCGTGCACGGCGACGACCTCGGCGAGGGCGGGATGCGGCACCGCGAGCACGACGATCTCGCCGGAGATGGGCGCGGCCCCGCGGCCGAGGTGCTCGACGGCGTTGCCGCCCTCGGTGACGAGGGCGCCGATGGCGGTGCCCATGTTGCCGTTGCCGATGATGCTGACCGTGGTCATTGTGCGACTCCTTCTGACGCGACGGCTCGAGTCGTCGCAATTACTTGTTGATACAATCAAACGTAGCACGACTTAGTTGTCATGACAACTAATGCGGTAGACTGGGCGCATGACCGCGACCCAGCCCTTCTCCTCGGCCGAGGCGACCGCCTGGGCCAGGCTCGTCGCCGTGAGCGAACTGCTGCCCACGATGCTCGACGCGCAGCTCCAGCGAGACGTCGAGCTGACCCACTTCGAATACCTCGTGCTCAGCGTGCTCGCGTCCTCGCCCGATCGCACGAGCCGCATGACCCGGCTCGCATCGCAGACCAACGCCACGCTCCCGCGCCTCTCGCACGTCGCCCGCCGCCTCGAGGAGAAGGGCCTCCTGGCCAGGTTCCCCTGCCCCCAGGACAAGCGCGCGACGAACGCCCGCATCACGGACGAGGGGCTCGCCGTCCTCGACCGCGCCGCGCCGGGCCACGTCGCGACCGTGCGGTCGAACGTGCTCGACGCGCTCGCCCCCGGAGAGCTCGACCAGCTCGCCGCCATCACCGCGAGCATCCTCTCGAAGCTCGACCCCGAGGGCCGGCTGTCGGCGACGCAGTGCGATGCGGCGAAGGACCGGCCCGAGGCATCCGCTCGCCCCTAGGCTTCAGGTCCGCGCCGTGAGGGCCGGCTTCCGGCTCCGCGGTCCGCCCCGGTGGCGCCCGTCGGGATGCCGGCGCATCGGACCGACCGGGCCCGGCGGTGCGATGATCGACCCATGGCGACCGTCGTCTTCTGCCCGGTGACCTTCAACCTCGCCGAGACCACCCGCATGATCGAGGTCGCCCGCGCCCTCGACGACTCGCACCGGGCGGTGTTCATGGGCTACGAGCACGACTTCGTGCAGCTCATCGCGGACGCCGGCTTCGAGTACCGCGCCTGCGAACCGGCCTGGTCCGCGGCGGAGCGGAAGCAGGCCCTCGACTTCGACCAGGGGCGGGCGCTGCGGAGTCCGTTCACCCGCGACCTCGTGTCGGCGCGCGTCGACGTGGAACGTCGCATCATCCGCGAGACGGATGCCGCGGCGGTCGTGATCGGCTCGAACATCACGTCGCTCATCTCCGCACGCGCCGAGGGCGTGCCGCTCTTCTATCCGGTGCCCTTCGCGCTCACCGGGCCGCAGGTCGCGCAGACCCGTCGCATGCACTTCGTGCAGGGTCGCGGGTGGCTCGCACGAACCGCCGATCGGGTCGCGACGACGGCGTTCCGCTGGGTGTACACCCGTGCCCCCGTCGCGCCGCGCGCCTTCGCCTCCGTCGCCGAGGCGAACGGGGTGCCGCCGCTCCGGACCGTCGCGTCGATGCTCGAGGCCGACGAGAACCTGCTGACGGTCATGCCGTGGGAACTGGACGGGTACGACCTGCCCGACGGCTACCGCCGCGTCGGGCCGATCTTCGCGCGGTTGGACGCGCCGATGCCTCCGATCGTGGATGACCTGGCCGCGGCATCCGAACCGCTCGTCTACCTCGGGCTCGGATCCTCGGCCGACCGGCGGCTCGCGCTCGCCGCGGCCGCCCAGCTGGGCACGCTGCCCGTCAACGTGGTCGCGCCGATCGGGCACTATCTGGAGCCCGGCGACGAGGTGCCCCCGAACGTGCACGTCACCGGACTGCTGCCCGCCCACCTGTTGGGCGGACTCGTCGACGCGGCCGTGCTGCACGGCGGCCAGGGCACCGTGCAGACGGCATGCGCCACCGGAATCCCCTTCGTCGGCCTCGGCCTGCAACCCGAGCAGGTGTGGAACGTGGAGGTGTGCGTCGGCCGCGGCAACGCCCTTCGCGTGCCGCCGAAGCACGTCGGGCGACCGGAGTTCATCGACGCAGTGCGCCGCGTGCTCACCGATCCGGGGATCCGCGAGGCCGCAACCGGGGTGCAGGAGGTCTTCGCAGGGCAGGACGGGCCTTCGGCCGCGGCGCGGCTCATCGAGGCCCGCATCAGCTCGTGAGGCGCGTCTGACGCGGAGTCCAGCGCGAGGCGCGTCTGGCGCGGAGTCCGCCGGCGGACCCTTGACAGGGAATTGCGTTTGTTCCAAACTCAATTCACGACCTGCAAGGAGGCAGCGTGAAGATCGTCATCGTCGGAGCCGGCATCGGCGGGCTCGCAACGGCACTGAGCCTGGAAGCGGCGGGGTTCCGCGACGTGACCGTCGTCGAGCGGGCCCGGGAGCTCCGGCCGCTCGGGGTCGGCATGAACCTGCTGCCGCACGCCGTGCGCGAGCTCACCGAACTCGGGCTCGTCGACGAGGTGGCCGCGATCGGCACCGCCCCCGCGCGGCTCTCGTACTTCACCCGCTTCGGGCAGCCCGTCTGGAGCGAACCCCGGGGCCTCGAAGCGGGATACCACTGGCCGCAGCTCTCGGTGCACCGGGGTGAGTTCCAACTGCTGCTCGCCGACGAGGTCCGGCGTCGCCTCGGCGCCGACGCGATCCGGCTCGGGTGGCGCGCGACCGGCGTCGAGCACGGCGTCGCGGGCTCCGACGGCGGCGGCGTCGTCGAGCGTGCGCGGTTCACGGATGCCGCGGGCGACGAGCTCGTCGTCGACGCCGACGTCGTGGTCGGGGCCGACGGCATCCACTCCGCCCTCCGGGCGCAGGCCCACCCGGCCGAGGGGGCGCCCCTGTGGAACCGGCTCCTGCTCTGGCGCGGCACGGCCCTCGCACCGACCTTCCTCGACGGTCGCACGATGATCATGGCCGGCGACGCCGAGCAGAAGTTCGTGGCGTACCCGCTCGTCGCATCGGGCTCCGACGACGGCATGACCCGCCTCAACTTCATCGCCGAGCGGCGTGCCCCCGCGGGCGTCAAGGAGTCCGCCGACTGGAACCGTGCCGTCGACCCGGCGCCGATCGCCGAGCTCTTCGCCGACTGGCGCTTCGACTGGCTCGACGTACCCGGCGTGATCGTCGCCGCCGACGAGATCCTCGAGTACCCGATGGTCGACCGCGACCCGCTCGAGCGCTGGACCGTCGGGCGGACGACGTTGCTCGGGGACGCCGCCCACGCGCTGTACCCCAACGGCTCGAACGGGGCCTCGCAGGCGATCCTCGACGCTCGCGCGCTCGCCTTCCACCTGGCTGCCGCCGAAGCGGCTGCTGCCGGCACGGCTGCCGCCGATACAGTCGCCTCCGGCACAGCCACGGCCGGCACGGCCACCACCGGCACGGCCGCCTCCGGCATCGACGCCGCGCTCGCCGCCTACGAGGCCGATCGCCGTCCCGTGACGACGCGCCTGAACGCGATGACCCGGCAGCTCGGCCCCGAGCGGGTCATGCAGCTCGCATACGAGCGCGCGCCGCAGGGCTTCGCCGACGTCCACGACGTGATCCCCGAGGCCGAGCTCCGGGAGATCGCCGAGGCGTACAAGGTCGCGGCCGGGTTCCACGCCGACCTGCTCAACGAGCGGTCGTCGCTGACGCCGCCGGCGGTCCGGGCATGAGCGGCGCCGAGCGCGCGGCCGACCGCGTCGACGTGGCCCGGCTCAGCGGGGTCATCTCGCCGCTGCGCCGCAGCCTGCTGCGCGCCGCCCGCGAGGCCGAAGACCTGCCCGACATCCCCGACACGCAGATCGAGGTGCTTCGAGCGCTTCCGGCGGGCACGACGCGGAGTCCGGTCGAGCTCGCCGACGACCTCAGCCTCAACCGCACGACGGTGAGCAACTTGCTGAAGTCCATGGCGGCCGCGGGGCTCGTCACGCGGGAGCCCGACCCGGCCGACCGCCGGCGTCTCGGCGTTCGCGCCTCCGAACGATCCGAGCGCCTGCTCGGCCGATTCGACGAGGCCAGCGCCTCCCTGCTCGGCGAGGCGGTCGACGCCCTCGATGCCGGCGACGCCCGCGCGCTCGCCGCCGCCGTGCCCGCACTCGAGCGGTTGCGCGACGCCCTGCAGGACGTATCCCGGACGCGGCGCGACCTCCGCTCGACGCCCGCCGTCGCACCCGGGGAGCCGGACGCATGAGCCCCGCGGATGCCGCAGCTCCGGCCGGTTCCGCAGGCGCGGCGGCCGTCGAGCCGCCGCCCGCCCGGCTCGTGAAGGTGTTCCGGGCCGACGTGCTCGTGGGCGACGTGGAGGACCACGGCGTGACGAGTCGGGGCCATCGCCGGGTCGTGCCGATCCTCGGGGGACGACTGGGTGACGGCGTCGACGCCGAGGTGCTGCCGGGCGGGGCCGACTGGCAGGTCGTGCGCTCCGACGGCACGATCGAGATCGACACGCGCTACACCGCCCGCACCGCGGGGGGCGAATTGCTCCACGTGCGCACGCACGGCCTTCGCTCCGGAGAGCCCGACGTGCTGGCGGCGCTCGGGCGCGGAGAGGCCGTGCCGTCCGACCGGTATGCGTTCCGGCTGCACGTGGAGGTCGAGACATCCGCCCCCGCATTCGCGGCCCTCCAGCGCCGCTTCATCATCGGGGTCGCCGCGCGCGGGCCCGACCGGGTCGTCTACGACGCCTACGCCGTCGACTGAGGCCGATCGCGCATGGGCGAGGCGATCGGCACGCCCGGGCCGACGAGCACGCGCCAGACCCACTCGGCGGCGGTCTCGATGTCGGGCCGAGGGTCGAGTTCGAGCCATGCCTGGATCACGGCCAGGCACGAACCCGCGATGCCGGCGGCCACGACGTCGATCGGCAGGCCCTCGAACGCCGTCGTGCCCGAGGAGATGACGCCCGCGCGGGCCTGAGCCTCGAAGCGGGCGCGGATGCGGGCGGCGACGATGGGGGAGCCGCGCTCGCCGAGGAGGCGCCGGTAGAGGTCGGCGTCAGCCTCGAAGTGGGCGATGAAGGCGACCATCGACTCGGGGAGCCGGTCGGGGATGTCGGTCGGGGTGCCGAGCTCGGAGACCGCCTCGATCTCGGCGGCCTCGATCGCGTCGGCGAGCAGCACCTGGCGGTCGTCGTAGTGCTGGTAGAAGCTCGAGCGGTTCACGCCCGCCGCCTCGGTCAGTTCCGCGACGGTCGCGTCGTCGAACCGGCCCTCGCGGGCGAGGACGAGGGCGGCGCGCTGAAGGGCACGCCGCGTGCGCTCGACGCGCGCGTCGACGCGCTCCTCGCGGTCGTCGTCGCGCTCATTGCGGCCGCCGTGCTCGTCGCGCTCACCACCGGGTTCGCCCATGCCCGCATTCTCGCAGTCCTCGAGGCGAGCTGGCCGTGAGTTCGCCGACAATTGTCGGATATCCGACAGATGTTGTTTAGGCTGGAGGTGTCCCGTCCGGAGTCGCACGGTGTGGTGCAGCATCCCGACGGACCGACGGACCGACGGATGCCGCAGCCCCGAGACATCCGGCGCACCCCGCTTCGACCGATCCGGCCGGACAGAAAGAAGGAAGCATCATGGCGCTCACCGCCAACTCCACCATCGCCGAATGGCTCGCCGACCCCGCCGGCAAGGCCGCGCTCCAGGGCCTCGTGGGCCAGGGCGGCGGCTCGACCGACCAGCTCGCCCCGATCGCGAGCCTTCCCCTGCAGCAGCTCGTCGTCATGAGCCAGGGCCAGATGCCGCAGTCGGCCGTGGACGAGCTCGTCAAGGCGGTCAACGGCGGCGTCATCCCCGAGGACGAGGGCGACTCCAAGGTCTGGGCCGAGAAGATCACCTCGGGCCGCTTCGCCGGCAAGACCGTCATCGTCACCGGCGCCGCGTCCGGCATCGGTCGCGCGACGGCGAGCCGCATCGCACGCGAGGGCGGCCGCGTCGTCGCCGTCGACATCTCCGCCGACAAGCTCGACGAGTTCGCCGCCTCGATCCCCGGCGCCGAGATCGTGCCCGTCGCGGGCGACATCACGAAGCAGGAGTCGATCGACGCGATCGTCGCCGCCGCCGGTGACTCGATCTACGGACTCGCCAATGTCGCGGGCATCAACGACGACTTCTCGCCGATCCACGAGACGCCCGACGCCATCTGGGACAAGGTCATGGCCGTCAACGTGACGGGCACCTTCAAGCTCACGCGCGCCGTCGTGCCGTTCATGCTCGAGGCCGGCAAGGGCTCGATCGTGAACGTCGCGAGCGAGGCCGGCCTTCGCGGCAACGCGTCGGGCAACGCCTACACGGCGTCCAAGCACGCCGTCGTCGGCATGACGAAGTCGGCCGCCTTCATGTACGCGCTGCAGGGCGTGCGCGTGAACGCCGTCGCCCCTGGCGGCGTCGCGACCGGCATCCCGTTCCCCCCGCACGTGTCCGAGGTCGGCTCCGCCCGCCTCGCGCCGTTCCAGGGGGCCATCCCGACCGTCGCGACGGCCGAGGCGCTCGCCGCCTCGATCACGTTCCTCCTGAGCGAGGACGGCGTCAACATCAACGGCGCGATCCTCGCCTCCGACGGCGGCTGGTCGGTGCAGTAGTCGCCGCTTGCACGATCGACGAGCGGGTCCGATGCCTCGGCATCCGGTCCGCTCGTTTCGTATCCGGGCCGCGGGTGCGGCGTTCTGTCCGCTCGCGGAGCCGGCATCGAGTGCTCCGGATGCCGCGTGATCGCGCTACCGTCGAGAGCGTGAACCCCAGGCCGAGCGAACGCGACGACGAGGTCGACCTGCTGATCGACGCGTGGTCCCGGCGGTTGCCCGAGACCGACCTCTCACCGCTCGACGTGATGTCGCGACTGCGCCGGGCAGCGAACCGGCTCGCGAAGCTGCGGGCCGCCGCGTTCAAGGACGCCGGTCTCGCGTCGTGGGAGTTCGACGTCCTCGCGGCGCTGCGCCGCCAGGAGGAGCCGCATGAGCTCAGCCCCGCGCAGCTCATCGCCGCGACGATGATCGGCAGTGCGGCGATGACGAACCGGCTCGAGAACCTCGTCGTCCGGGGGCTGGTCGAGCGACGGCCCAACCCTCGCGACGGGCGCAGCATCCTGGTGCGCCTCAGGCCCGAGGGCGTCGAGCGCGTCGACGAGGCCATGCGCGGACTCGTCGCTCGCGAGGGCGTCGAACTGGCGGCGCTCAGCCGCGACGATCAGGCCGCACTCGCGCGCCTGCTCCGGCTGCTCTCGCAGGAGCAGCCGCCTGCCTGAGCTTCCGAGTGAGGCCGTCTCCCGGATGTCGGCCGGAACTGGGACAATGGACCCAAACCAGAAAGGCTGATCATGGGCGATGTGACGAGCGCGGCACCGAGCGGGCACGCGGATTCCGCGAAGCGCGCGGCGACGGCGACGCACGTGCACGTCGCGAACGACTGCCCCGAGTGCTTCGTCGAGCTGCAGCGCGACTCCGACTGGTGGAAGGCCAAGCCCGAGGGCTCACGCCTCGTCGGGTTGGTCGTGGCCCGCGACGACATGCCGCCGATCGTCGAGCAGCGTCGCGACCTCACCGCGTTCGGCGTCGCGATCCCCGACTTCAGGTTCCCGGCGCCCGAGAACGACGACACCTGGGAGGAGCGGCTCGAGCGCTTCTTCGGAACCCTTCGCGCGGGTGACGTGCTCGTCGTGGCGAACCGCCATGCCATGGGCCGCAGCGTCGACGAGGAGACCCGAACCATCGCGGCGCTTCGCCGACGCGGCATCGTCGTCAAGGTGCTGAGCCACGGCGCACGCCACCTCGCCGACGCCGAGCCGGTCGCGTAGTTCGCTCGCCGCGCGCGCCGGGCGCCGGGCGCGGGCGCCTTCGGCCGCTCGCCGCCGTGATCCGAAACAGGCAACGGCGGACGACACGCCGCGGTCGTGCCTGTTCCCGGCTCGGCTGGGCCGGATCCGCCTGTTCTCGGAACGCGGCAAAGGACGGCGCCGGCCGGAGCCGGGCCCGTTGAGCCGCTCGCCGTCGTGATCGGAAACAGGCAACGGCGGACGACACGCCGCGGTCGTGCCTGTTTCCGGCTCGACTGGGCCGGATCCGCCTGTTCTCGGAACGCGGGAAAGGACGGCGCGGGCCGGAGCCGGGCTCGGCGCTCCCCGACGCCGCTACTCGGCCAGGGCGGCGGCGAGGCTCTCGCGCACGATCGAGAGGCCGCGCAGCAATTCGTCTTCGCTGATCGTCAGCGCCGGCAGGAACTTCAGCACCTCGTCGTGAGCGCCGGAGGTCTCGATGACGAGCCCGCGCGAGAACGCCTCCTTCGAGATGCGGCCGGCGAGGCCGCGGTCGGCGTCGCACGCGAGGCCGTACATGAGGCCGCGACCGCGCACGACGAACCCGAGGTCGGTGTACTCGGCGGCGATCTTCTCGAGCTCCGACGCGAGCAGCGCCGACTTCGAGGCGACGCCGTCGACGAACGCGGTGTCGGCCCAGTAGTTCTCGAGGGCCGCGCGGGCGGAGACGAAGGCGAGGTTGTTGCCGCGGAAGGTGCCGGTGTGGGCGCCGGGCTTCCACACGTCGACCTCGGGGCGCAGCAGCACGAGCGACATCGGCAGGCCGGAGCCCGAGATCGACTTCGAGACGGTCACGATGTCGGGCACGATGCCCGACTGCTCGAACGCGAAGAACGCACCCGTGCGACCGACCCCGGCCTGGATCTCGTCGAGGATGAGCAGGATGCCGCGCTCGGCGGTGATCGTCCGCAGGCGCTGCAGCCACGGGACGCTCGCGACGTTGATGCCGCCCTCGCCCTGCACGGCCTCCACGATGACCGCCGCGGGCAGGTCGACGCCCGAGCCCGGGTCGTCGAGCATCTTCTCGAGGAGGTCGAGCGTGTCGACCTCGGTGCCGAGGTAGCCGTCGTAGGGCAGGCGAGTGATGTTGTCGAGCGTGATGCCTGCGGCGCCGCGGTAGTGGCTGTTGCCGGTCGCGGCGAGCGCGCCGATGCTCAGGCCGTGGAAGGCGTTCGTGAACGCGATGACGTTGGTGCGGCCGGTCGCCTGGCGGGCGACCTTGAGGGCTGCCTCGACGGCGTTGGCGCCGGTGGGCCCGGTGAACTGCAGCTTGTGGTCGAGCCCGCGTGGCTCGAGCACGAGACGCTCGAACGCCTCGATGAAGGCCTTCTTGGCCGAGGTCGCCATGTCGAGGCCGTGGATGATGCCGTCGTGCTCGAGGTACTCGATGAGTGCGCGGGTGAAGAGCGGGTTGTTGTGCCCGTAGTTCAGCACGCCGGCACCGGCGAAGAAGTCGAGGTACTCGCGGCCGTCTTCGCCGATCAGCGTCGAGCCGACCGCCCGATCGAACACGGTCGGGAAGGCGCGCACGTAGCCGCGCACCTCCGACTCACGGCGGTCGAAGACGTCAAGGGCGTCGCTCATGGCAGGCGTTTCCTCTTTCTGTACGGCGGCGGTGGTACGAGCCTAAGCCTGTTCGCTGGGCGTCGGCGCCGAGGCATCCGTCACCCCGGCCGGCACGGCGTGTGCGGCGCCGGCAGCAGCGACGGCCGCGTTCAGGCAGGCTTCGAGGGCGACCCAGGAGAGCATGGCGCACTTGACGCGCATCACGTACTTGGAGACGCCGTGGAACGCGATCGCGTCGCCGAGCAGGTCTTCATCGGGCTCGCCGGCGCCCTGCGAGCGCAGCATCGACCGGAACCCGTCGATGAGCTCTCGCACGTGCGCCACGTCGGAACCGACGACGAGCTCCGTCAGGGCCGATGCGGAGGCCATCGAGATGCTGCATCCATCGCCCTGCCAGCCGACGGCCTCGACCTTCGTGCCGGATGCGTCGAGCCGGAGGCCGAGGGTGATCTCGTCGCCGCACGTGGGGTTCAGCTCGTGGTGCGAGGCGTGCGGATCGGCGAGCGCGCCGTCGCCGACGCGGCGCTTCGAGTGGTCGAGGATGAGCTCCTGGTAGAGCCCCGACAGGTCGCTCATGCGCTCGCCCCCGTCACGCCGAAGAACGCGCGGACCTCGCCGAGGGCGGCCGTGAAGCGGCGCACCTCGTCGGCCGTCGTGTAGACGTAGGCGCTGGCGCGCGTCGTGGCGCGCAGGCCCAGGCGGCGGTGCAGCGGCTGCGCGCAGTGGTGCCCGACTCGCACGGCGATGCCCCGCGAGTCGAGGAACTGCCCGACGTCGTGCGCATGCACGCCGGGGACGTCGACGCTCGCGAGGGCGCCGCGCTCGACGCCGGCCCCGCTGCCCACCAGTCGGACGCCGGGGATGCGCGAGACCTCGTCGACCATCAGCGCGGCGAGTTCGACCTCGTGCTCGTGCACCCGGTGCATGTCGAGGCGCTCGAGGTACCGCACGGCCTCGGCGAGGCCGACAGCCTGCGAGACGGGCTGGGTGCCGGCCTCGAATCGCTGCGGTGACGGCAGGAACTCGGCCGCCTCCATGGTCACGGTCGTGATGGTCGAGCCGCCCGTGCGGGCCGGGGGCAGCGCGTCGAGCAGGTGCGCGCGGCCGTAGAGCACGCCGATGCCGTTCGGACCGAGCATCTTGTGCGCCGAGAAGGCGGCGAAGTCGACGCCGAGCGCCGCGAAGTCGGTGGGGCGGTGCGGCACCGACTGGCAGGCGTCGAGCACCACGAGCGCCGCGTGGCGGTGTGCGAGCTCGACCACGTCGGTCACCGGGGCGACGTGGCCGGTCACGTTCGAGACGTGCGCGAACGCGACGAGCCTGGTCTTCTCGCCGATGACGGATGCCGCGTGGTCGATGTTCCACGTGCCGTCGTCGTCGACGGGGATCCAGCGCAGGGTCGCGCCGGTCTTCGCCGCGAGGCGCTGCCACGGGATGAGGTTCGCGTGGTGCTCGGCCTCGGTCACGACGATCTCGTCGCCGGGGCCGAGCCGGAACACGTCGGCCTCGGCGCCGCCCAGGCCCGCTGCGGCATCCGCCATGCCCAGGGCGACGATGTTGATCGCGTCGGTCGCGTTCTCGGCCCAGACGATCTCGCGCTCGCCGGCGCCGACGAAGCGGGCCACGGTCGCGCGCGCATCCTCGAAGGCGGTCGTGGACGTGCCGACGAGCGTCGAGGCGCCGCGGTGCACGGCCGCGTTCGCGTGCTCGAGGAACGCGCGTTCGGCGTCGAGCACCTGCACCGGGCGCTGCGCGGTGGCACCCGAGTCGAGGTAGGCGAGCGGGAAGCCGTTCAGCTCCTGCGCGAGGTACGGGAAGTCCCGTCGGATGCTCGCGAGATCGAGGGGCTGGGACGTCGTCATGGATTCGAAGGTCACGTGGGTCTCCTGCACCCGATCGGTCGCGACGGTTCGCGCGCGCGGTGCTCCTCAATTGTCTCGCACTTCGGCTGGGTGGCGGCCGGATCCCGCCACAACGGTGCCCGGCCGCGCCGAGGTGCCGATCACGGGGCGCGCGACGCGGGGGCGGCGGCGTCGAGCTGCGCCAGGCGCGCCTCGACCGCCGGGCGGAACGCCTCGGCCCAGATGCGGTACCCGCGGTCGTTGGGGTGGAACAGGTCTCCCGCGAACTGCGTCGACACGCCCCAGAGTCCCTGCCGGTTCGTGCGGGAGAAGAGCGGCACCACGACCAGGCCTCGCTCAGCGGCGGCGGCCCGGAGCAGGCGGTTCGCCGTGCGCACCCGGCCCTGCGCGGGCGGGAAGTAGAAGCTCGGCAGGTCGGCCACGATCGCGTGATCGGGCAGCCGCGCGAACAGCTCGCGCAGTTCGCGGTCGAATCGCACGGGGTCGAAGTCCGCGATGTCGTTGGCGCCGATGCAGACCGTGAGCACGTCGGGGTCGAGTCGCTCGAGCACGGGCAGCTCGGAGTCGAGCGCGATGCGCAGCGTCGCACCCGAGATGCCGAGGTTCACGGTGCGGATCTCGCGGGTGGATGCCGCGGCCAGCGTGCGCGCGACGAATCCGACGTAACTGTGTCCCGGCCGGCTCGCGCCGATGCCTTGGGCAGCCGAGTCGCCGACGGCGACGTAGAGCAGCTCGCCGGCCCCCGCGCGCTGCTCCCGCCAGTACGCCGAGTTCACGGGGATCGCCTCCGCGAGCGCGGTGCGCCAGTGGTGCTGGCGGCGGGCGAGCCAGCGCCACTGGAACGCCACCCCTGCGGCGGTCGCCCCGAGCAGGAGGCCGACGACGATCGGGCGCGTTCGAGACCGTCGATCGGTGGAGCGCGGCTCGGCGCTCCGGCCCCGGGGCATCCGGCGACCTGCCTGCCGGGACGTGCGCTGACTCGTGCGGCGCGTCATGCGGCCGATCGGCCCGAATCGGCCCAGTCGAGCACCCGCAGCGCGCGCAGCGTGTTCCACGGGCTCGGGGTCCCGGCCGGCTCGTCGATCGCGAAGAACACCTCGCCGTTCCACGGGTCGCCCGCGGCCCAGCGGCCGTCGTCGCGGCGATGCGAGCGGAGCAGCTCGACGGCCGGCTCGAGTCGTTCGTCGGGCGCGGTGCCGTCGATGATCGAGGCCTCGCGGAAGTGGTCGAGCGCACGCAGCACGTCGTACACCCAGTACGGCGGGAAGATGAAGTTCTCGTAGCGCTCGCGCACGATGCCGCCCGTCGACTTGCGCCGGTAGAGGTTGCGTTCGAGCAGGTACTCCTCGCCGTGATGGCGGGCCGCGATCACCTCGGGCGGCGTCGCGCCATCGCCGACGGCGCGCTGGAATTCGAGAAGCCCCTCGAGCACGCACAGCGTTGAGTCGAAGGACGAGCGATCGGATTCCTCCCGAGGTTCGCAGTTCCAGCCGCCGTCCTCGAGCTGCCCCTCGAGGAGCAGGCCGATCATGCGATCGGCGCCGTCGCCGAGCACGCCGAAGTACGCGGATGCCGCGAGCACGCCGCCGTTGACGCACGCCTCGACCTCGCCCGCGAAGAACGGCAGGCCCCCGTCGTCCTCGCTGAAGCGCACGCCCGATCGGACACGCTCGATCGCGCGGCGCGTGGGCGCGACATCCGGATCGATGCCGAGGCGGCGCAACGCCTGCAGGGTCCACATGACGCTGCGGCGATCGCCGTCGACGCCGTACGCCTGGCCGCCCCAGTACCCGTCGGCGGTCTGCAGGTCGAGTAGCCCGGCACCGTGGCCCTCGGTCGCGATGCGGGCACGCTCGGTCGCGACCCGCTCGGGCGGCTGGTCGGTGAGATCGCGCATCACCTGCCAGCGCACGGAGGGATCGGATTCGAGCAGCCATTCGATGACGTCGACGCGTTGCATGCGTTCCATGCTGTCGGGTGCGGATGCCGCTGCCAAGGGGCTTGCGTTCACGTACCGAGTCCCAGGCGCATGAGCACCCGCGGGAACCCGTTGATCACCGACGTGGTGTCTGCCGCCTTGCGGAACCCGGCCTTCTCGAAGAGCGCACGCGTTCCGACGTAGGCCATCGTCAGGTCGACCTTCGCGCCCCGGTTGTCGACGGGGTAGCCCTCGATGGCCGGGGCGCCATGGTCGCGGGCGAACGCGACGGCACCCTCGAGGAGCCGGTGCGAGATGCCCTCGCCCCGGTGGCCCGGACGCACGCGGATGCACCACACCGACCAGACGTCGAGGTCGTCGACGTGCGGGATCTTGCGGTTGCGCGCGAAGCTCGTGTCGGCCCGAGGATGCACGCCGGCCCAGCCGACGACCTCGTCGCCCGCGTAGGCGAGCACGCCCGGCGGCGGATCCTCGGCGCAGAGCTCGCGTACGCGCTCGCCGCGTGCCGGGCCCGTGAGGGCCAGGTTCTCCTTGGACCCCACGCGGTAGCTCAGGCAGAAGCAGACGTTCGCGTCGGGCCGCTTGGGCCCCACCATCGTCGCCACGTCCTCGAAGACGGACGCCGGTCGCACCTCGATCCCCATGGCGCCACGATGCCACCGGCCACCGACATCCGGAACCAGTGCTATCGGTTCGGATTCGTCGCCGCGCCGTCGAGCCAGAGCATGTTGCTCGGGTCGCTGTGCGCGGTGCCGGTGCCCACGTGCTTGTCGCTGATCTGCGGGCCCTTCGTGATGACGTGCACGAGCGCCATCGCGTGCCCCTGCCCGAGGCCGTAGTCGGCCTTCAGCCACGCGACGATGGGCGTGGACTTCGTCGTCTCGTCGAAGCCCTGCTCGTGCGCCAGTTCGATGAACTCGCGCGGCGTGATGCCGGTCTTCGCCTCGATGTTGTCGAGATATGCCTGGAACGTCATGTTCGTTTCCCTTCGGAGTTCGGAGTTCGGAGTTCGGAGTTCGGAGGTCGGAGTTCGGAGTTCGGAGTGCGGAGTTCGGGAGTTCGGCGTTCGGAGTTCGGGCCGCGTGGCTCAATCGGCCCACGTCTGGATGATGACCGGCGAGGCGTGGATGCAGAGCATCTTGAGCCGGGCCTCGCTTCGGTTGGCGAACCGGTGCCAGACCCCGGTGGGCACGGTCGCGGTGTCGCCGACGCGTGCCGTGAGCTGCCGGTCGCCGATCGTGAGCTCGGCCTCGCCCTCGAGCACGATCCACGTCTCGGGGTACGGGTGCCAGTGCAGGTCGGTGCCCTGGCCGAGCTCGTAGTCGACGAAGAAGTAGGAGACGCCCGACCCGTGCTCGGCGCCGACGAAGCGGCGGGTGCGGCTCGTCGAGGTGATGAGCAGGTCGGCGGCGTGCACGAGGTCCGGCGCGTCCGAGGGGTCGGTCGTGGGCGCGAGCAGGATCTCGGCCGGCGTCGATGACGTGATCATGGGGTCCTCCGGGTCGGTGGGTGGTCTGTGTCGTGAACAGGCTCCACCCGCGGCATCCGCTCGCGTTAGAGTTTCGACGTGGATCGAAACTTCGTGGACTTCCGCCTTGCGCCCGACGACATCTCGGCGATCAGGTTCGGCGTCTCGCCCGGTCACGAGCTCTGCAACGCGGTGCGCGTGCTGCAGCGGCCCGAGGAGTACCCCCTGCAGTGGGGCTGGCTCCGCGGGGCGCGATCCCGGATGCCGCGACCGGCCTTCGAGCTGCTGGCGACGGTGATCGGGGCCGAGGGGTACTTCCCCGACTTCTTCACCGCGACGCCGACGTGGGACATGCAGCCCGCCGACGAGTTCGAGCGGCTGCGAACGGTCTCGCCCGAGCTCATGCGCGTGGACCTGCGCAAGATGGTGCTGCGGTCGACGGGGGCCAGGCAGCACGCGATCCAGCGCATGCTCGACGATCCGTTGCGCGCCCGCGCCATGCTCGCCGACGCCGTCGAGTCGATGTGGGAGGCCGTGCTCGCGCCGGTCTGGGTGCAGCTCGAGCGCATCCTCCGGGCCGACATCGCGGTGCGGGCGCGGCGCATCGCCACCGACGGGCTCGCGGGCATGGTCGGGTCGCTGCACCGCACCCTGGCCTGGAGCGACGACGTCGTGCGGGTCGAGCTGCGCATGCATCGCGAGGAGCTCGACTGCCGGGGGAGCGGGCTCGTGCTCGTGCCGTCGGTGTTCACCGCCCAGGGCTGCACGGTGCTGACCGAACCGCCCGCGCAGCCGACGATCTTCTATCCGGCGCAGGGCGTGACCGAGACCTGGGCCAGGGACGCGGGATCCGCCGCCGAGGCGCTCGGAGCGCTGCTCGGCCCCGCTCGCGCCGGGATCCTGCTCGACGCGCATGCCGAGCGCACGACCTCGCAGGTGGCCTCCGACGCCGGCCTGGCGATCTCCACGGCCTCGCATCACCTGAGCGTGCTGCGCGAGAGCGGGCTCGTTGCGAGCCGCCGCGACGGCGCCCGGATGCTGCACCTGCGAACGCCGCTCGGGGAGGCGATCGCGGGCGCGACGCTCTGACGGGCGCGCCGGATTTCGCCCCTGCGAGGGCGACGGCGTGTCGCCCGCGGCCGCGCGGATGGCCACGCGAACATCGCGGCTCGTCTGATGAATCCTGCGTTGCAGATGCTGCACACCGGCTTGACGTCCCTCGAACGGGGCTCATACCCTCGTCATTCGTATGATGTCATTCGACACATGATCGAGGAGAAATCAATGAGGATACTCACTCAGCGACGTCTGGGCGCCGTCACCGCGGCGGTCGCGATCGTCGGGATGGTCGCCGTGGCCGCACCGGCGCACGCCGCCGGTGGCAACGGGCCGGGCCAGGGCGGCGACGGGAACCAAGGCGGCAAGGACCGCTCGCTCACCGTGGTCGTCGCACCGAACGGCACGCAGGGCGCGCCCGCGGGCGACATCGTCGTGACGTCCATCGATGCGGCGAAGAGCGTCGTGAAGAACAAGGGCAAGAAGCAGGACGTCACGGTGCTGCTCGACGGCGGCGTGTACGAGCTCGAGCAGCCGCTCGAGTTCGGCCCGAAGGACGGCGGGCAGAACGGGCACACCGTCACGTGGACGAGCGCGCCGGGCGAGCAGGCCGTGCTCTCGGGCGGCAGTGCCGTGACGGGCTGGACCCTCCATGACGCCGAGCAGAACATCTGGGTCGCCGACGTTGCGCCCGGCACCCAGTCCCGTCAGCTCTACGTCGACGGCACCCCCGCCAAGCGCACCCAGCTGCAGCTCGGCGTCGACAAGAAGGATCGCGCCCACCTCACCTGGACCGAGCAGGGGCTGACCCTGAACGACGACCGCTTCGGCGACCTCAGCGCGCTGGGCAACCAGTCCGACCTCGAGGTCGTGAGCATGGGCTCGTTCACCGACCGCATCTCGCCCGTCGAGTCGATCACCGGCAACGAGATCGCGATGGTGCAGCCGGCCTGGCAGAACAACAACTTCGGGTACGACACCCTGAAGTCGCCGTACAACCGCGGCGCGATCTACCTCGCCAACGCCTACGAGTTCTTCGCGAACCCCGGTGAGTGGTACCTCGACTCCCCGGCCGGCAAGGTCTTCTACCAGGCCGAGCCAGGCGCGAGCATGGAGGGTCTCGACGTGCGCCTGCCGCGTCTCGAGACGCTCGTCGAGATCGGCGGCACCTACGACCGGCCGGTCACCGGACTCGACTTCACCGGCATCCGGTTCACCGACACGACCTGGATGCGTCCGAGCAGCGAGCAGGGCTACGCCGACCAGCAGAGCGGCGCGCACATGGTCGGGCAGTACGAGCCGCCCGCCGACTACCTCGAGACCTGCCAGGACGGATGCCCCGAGTTCGAGGAGTCCCGCAACGAGTGGTGGCAGATCCCCGCGGCGGTCCAGGTCTCCGCGGCATCCGATGTCGCCTTCGAGGGCAACGAGTTCGAGCAGCTCGGCTCGGTCGGCCTCGGCATCGGCATGGACCCGAATGCGCACGAGACGGGCGTCGGCTACGGGGCATCCGACATCGAGGTCCTGGGCAACACGTTCAGCGACCTCGCCGGATCGGGCATCGTCGTCGGCGGCATCCAGCCGGACGCCCACCACCCGAGCGACCCTCGCATGACGGTGCAGGACATCACGATCGAGGACAACACGATCACCCGCATCGGCCAGGGCTACCGCGACAGCGCTGGCGTGCTCTCGACCTACGTGACGCGTGCGGAGATCTCGCACAACACGCTGACCGACCTGCCGTACGACGGCATCGACATCGGCTGGGGCTGGGGCATCAACGACCCGGGCGGCAACCAGTACTACAAGGACGCCGGGCTCTTCGAGTACCAGCCCGTGTACGAGACGCCCACCACGTTCCGCGACAACCACGTGGCGTACAACCTCATCTACGACACGAAGAACGAGATGCACGACGGCGGCAGCATCTACACGCTGTCGGCGGCCCCTGGCACGGTCATCGAGCGCAACTACATCTACGACAGCCGCGAGACCTTCGGCATGCTCATCGACCAGGGGTCGCGCTACATCGAGGTGCGCGAGAACGTGATCCTCGACTCGAGCCGCTACATCTACGTGAACGCCGACACGAACGGTCCCGAGATCTTCAACACGCTCGACCTGACGTTCACGAGCAACTGGTGGACCGGCGGCCGCGAGCGCTACGTGCGGTTCCCCGAGTACTTCACCACGTGGACCGACAACGTCGAGCTGAACGGCGTGCCGCAGGAGCAGTGGCCGGATGCCGCGAAGCAGGTGATGGCCGAGGCGGGCGCGCGCGGCTGACGCGTGCCCGTCGGTGACGCGCGAGGCGCGTCGCATGTGGCCGGCACGACGAACGGCCCGGGAGGAGACTCCCGGGCCGTTCGTCGTTCGTCGTTCCGCCGCTCAGCGCTTGGGGCTCGGCGGCCGCCGGCGCTCCCAGGCGTCGATGATGTGGGCGCGCATGGCGGACTCGGCCGCCTCGGGATCGCCCGCCTCGATGGCCGCGAAGACCGCCTCGTGCTCTTGAAGGGTGAGGTCGAGCTGGCTGTGCAGGTGGAAACGGGCGCTCTCGCGGGCCTGCGCGAACAGGGTGCGCACGAGGCTGTCGGCGAGCCGATTCGAGGTGATCTCGCCGACGACCGCGTGGAAGACGACGTCGGCCTCGTTGAACCGCGGCTCGTCGGCGATGGTCTCGCGCATCAGCATCAGTGCCTCGCGAAGGCGCTCGAGCTGGTCCTCGGTGCGGCGGAGGGCGGCGTCGCGCGCGATGACGGCCTCGAGGGCCGCGCGCACGACGCTCAGCTCGTCGAGGATGCCGAGCGTCGCGTCGTTGGCGACGAGCGCCGAGAGCACGGTGGCGTCGATCATGCTCCAGGAGGTGGGCGGCAGCACCTGCGTGCCGCGCCCCTGGGCGACCGTGACGAGGCCCTTCTCCTCGAGGCGCTTGACCGACTCGCGGATCACGGTGCGGCTGACGCCGAACTGCTCGCAGAGGACGGCCTCGGGCGGGAGGGAGGAACCGGGGAGCAGGTCGCCCCGCACGATGGCGTCCACGAGGGCGCCGACGACCGTCACGCCGAGTCGCGGCGCACGGGCGCGCGCGGCGATCGTGGGGTACTCGGTCGCGGTCGACGCGGTGATCGGATCGGACATGCGTCACAGCATACCGACCAATATTCGTAATACCTATGATGTCCCTTGCGGACGAGATAAGACGTATGATGTAATCACTTCTGCCCCCGCCCCTGGGTGTGCACTGTCGTCAGAGACGCCGACCAGAACAGGATGCGAAATGTCACAGCACTCGTCCTCCCGCCGTCGAGCGGCCCGGTTCCTCACGGTGGCCGCCGCGGCCGCTGCGGGGCTCCTCGCCCTCAGCTCTTGCTCCGCGGATGCCTCGGGCGGCGGTGACACCTCGCTCGGCTTCACGCAGGCGGAGCAGGTGGCCGACAGCCCGATCACCGTCTGGGTCGATGCCTCCCGCGAGCCGGCCGTCACGGCCTTCCAGGAGGCGTACCCGGACATCGAGATCGCCTTCGAGACGTACGACGGCTCGGCCGGCGGCAGCGGTTCGTTCCAGAGCAAGATCGCCCTCATGGACCAGGCCGGCGAGGGCTGGCCCGACGTGGTCTTCTCCACCCAGCAGAATGACGCGATCTGGGCGTCGAAGCAGACCACGAGCGGCGAGCAGGGCTTCGCGGCGCCGCTGAACAAGGGCTTCCTCGACGAGGAGTTCCTCGACGGCTTCGCCGAGGGCTCGCTCGACTACACGACCATCGACGGCACCGTGTACGGCCTCCGCAACGACCTGGCCCAGACGGTGTTCTTCTCGAACCAGAGGCTCCTCGACGAGTTCGGCTACGAGGCGCCCACGACCTGGGAGGAGTACGCGGAGCTCGGCGACAAGCTCGCCGCGGAGCACCCGGGGTACATCCTCGGCAGCCTCGGCGACAGCTTCATGACGTACGTCTACTACGGCGGCTCCGAGTCGCCGGTCTTCCAGTCGCCCGAGCAGGGCGTGTTCCACTCCGACACCTCCGACGCGAACGCCGAGAAGATCTCGAAGATCCTCGACGGGATGCTCGCGAACGGCACGCTCGTGCAGGACAGCTTCTTCAGCGCCGACTTCGCGTCGAAGTACGCCGACAAGCTCGTCGGCGTGCCGGGGCCGGTCTGGTACACGGGCGCCATCTTCCAGGGCGGTCTCGCCACCCCCGCCGGCGAGATCAGCGTCAGCGCCCCGCTGAAGTGGGAGGGCGGCGACGTCGCGGCCGGCAACGTGGGCGGCGGCGTCTGGTACGCCTCGAGCCACTCGAAGAACCTCGAGGCCGTCGAGACCTTCCTGGAGTTCGTGACGAGCGCCGAGGAGTTCCAGGTCGACGCGTCGTCGGGCTACCCCGCCTACACGGAGGCCGCCGAGAAGTGGCTCGACAAGCAGGCGGAGGCGTCGTACTTCGTCAACGACGACTTCAAGACCGTGATGTCGGATGCCGCGGGCCAGGTCTGGTCCGGCTGGAACGTCACCTCGTGGAGCCCCGAGTCGGCCTGGGCGAAGATCGTCATCCCCGGCATCGCCGAGGGCGAGACCATCGAGTCGCTGCTGCCGGCATGGCAGGAGGAGCTCGAGAACGAGGCCACCGTCAACGGGTACTCGGTCGAGTAACGTGACCGTCACCGCACCTCCGGTCCCGGTCGACGTCGTCCCCTCGGGGCGGCGTCGGCCGGGGGGCCGCCGCGCCTCTCGCATGAACGCCGGCCAGTTGCGCTACGGCTACGTCTTCGTCAGCGGCTACACGCTGCTGCTGCTGGCCTTCGGACTGCTGCCGACGCTCTACGCGCTCTACCTGTCGTTCACCCGCAACGGCGCCTTCGTGGGCGTCGACAACTTCGCCAGGGTCTTCGCCGACTACCGGTTCCTCCCGGCGGTCCTGCACGTGGCGCTCTACGTGCTCTTCTGGCTCGTCAGCCTCATCGTCTTCGTGGTCCTGCTCGCCGTCATCGTGCACGGCATCCGGGTCCGCTGGCTCGGCAACGCCGCCCGCTTCCTCTTCTACGTGCCGGGCGCCATCGCCGGGGCCTCGAGCGTGCTGCTCTGGCTGTTCGTGCTCGACCCCTCGGTCAGCCCGGTCTCCGGCCTCCTGCACGCCATGGGCTACGAGTCGCTCGTCAACGTGGTGGCCGTGGGCAACCTCCCGGTCGTGTTCACCGTCATCGCGTTCTGGGCGGGTGCCGGTTCCTGGATCGTGATCATGTACGGGGCACTCAACAACATCCCCGTCGAGGTCATGGAGGCCGCCCGCATCGACGGCGCCGGCCCCGTGCAGACGGCGTGGCACATCCAGCTCCCGATGCTGAAGAAGTGGATCAGCTACATGGGCGTCATGTCGTTGGCCGCCGGAACCCAGCTCTTCGTCGAACCGAAGATCCTCGCGCAGGCGACGAAGAACGTCGTCCCCGAGGACTACTCCCTCAACCAGCTCGCCTACCTCTACGCCTTCCGCCAGAACGACTTCTCGGGATCCGCCGCGATCTCGGTCGTGCTGCTCGTGGTCGCGCTGGGGCTCTCGGCGATCTTCATCTTCCGCGGAAAGCTGTTCGAACGTGACTGACGTGACCACCCGGCGCAGGCAGCGCCCCGCCCTCACCCCCGGACAGTGGGTCGGCCGCGCCGCGGTCATCCTCGTCCTGCTCGTGTTCGCCGCCTTCTTCGTGCTGCCGATCATCTGGATGGTGCTCGCGCCGACCAAGACGAACAGCCAGCTCCTGCTCGACGGTCCGTTCTCGTTCGGCTCGTTCGACCAGCTCGCCGCGAACTGGAACGAGCTGTTCGCCTTCGGCAGCGGCATCTTCTCGACGTGGCTCGGCAACTCCGCCTTCTACTCGTTCGCGGCGCTCGCCATCACGCTGGTCGTGAGCATCCCGGCCGGGTACGCGCTCGCGCTCATCGAGTTCAAGGGCCGGCGGCTGCTGCTGGTGACCACGCTCATCGTGATGCTCATCCCGAACACGGCGCTCGTGCTCCCGATCTTCCTCGAGCTCAGTGCGGCGAAGCTCATCGGCAATCCGCTCGCGGTCATCCTGCCGTTCTCGTTCTTCCCGTTCGGGGTGTACCTCACCTACATCTACTTCTCGACCGCGGTCTCCCGCGACCTGCTGAACGCGGCGCGCATCGACGGCGCCGGCGAGCTGCGCGTGTTCGCGCAGGTGGCCATGCCGCTCGCGACGCCCGTCATCGCGCTCGTCGGCTTCTTCAGCTTCGTCGCGAACTGGAACAACTACTTCCTCCCGTTCCTCGTGGTCGGCGGAACGAAGATCCCGGTCCAGGTGGGCCTGGCCAACATGTTGGCGAACGTCCCCGCCTTCAACCCCACGACCGCCTCGAGCATCGTGATCCAGCTCCCGACGCTGGCCCTCGCGACCCTGCTCTCGGTGGCCCCCATCCTGTTGATCTTCCTGTTCGCGCAGCGGTTCCTCGTCGAGGGCATGACCGCCGGCGGAACCAAGGAATGAGCGCGAGGACGTCATGAAGATCACCGGATACCGCACCCTGACCGCGCAGCACCACTGGAAGCGATCGATCGGCGACGCCAACGGGCACATCCCCGAGGCGGTCACCGAGGTGCCCATCGTCATCCTCGAGACCGACATCGGCCTCGAGGGCGTCGGGATCGGCTCGCACGCCGATCTCGAGCGGCTGTTCCCCGCGCTCGAGGGGGAAGACCCGCGGGGAGCGGCCGCCCTCTTCGACCGCATGCTCGCACAGGTCTTCAAGAGCGGGCACGCGGGTGCGACCTACGGCGGGCTGGCCACCTTCGATGCCGCCGTCTGGGATCTCAAGGCCAAGGCCGCGGGGGAGCCGCTCTGGCGCCTGCTCGGCGGACGCGACCGCTTCGTGCCCGGCTACGCCTCGGGCCTGGACATCGCCCTCGACGACGACGAGCTCGTCGGGTTCTACGCGGAGTTCGCCGAGCGCGGCTTCGTGGCCGGCAAGCTCAAGGGCGGCATCGACTTCGACGCCGACCTGCGGCGCCTCGGCATCCTCGCCGATGCGCTCCGGGGCAATACGACGCGGCCGGGCCTGATGCTCGACGCGAACGAGTCCTGGCAGGTCAAGCAGGCGGTCCGCTACGTGACCGCGCTCGAGGAGCACGTCGACCTGCTCTGGGTCGAGGAGCCGCTGCGGCGATGGGATGCCACCGGGCACGCCCGGCTCAGCAACGGCATCAGGGCGGCCGTCGCGACGGGCGAGAACCTCACGGGCGTCGACCAGTTCCGACCCCTGTTCGACGCCGGGGCGCCCGACGTCGTGCAGGCCGGCGCGATCTGGGGCGTGTCGCATCTCCACCGGCTCGCGCTCGCCGCGGCCGCGCGCGACCTCCCGATCAGCCCGGTCGGCTACAACGCCAACCCGGCCGTCGCACACGTCATGACGGCCGTGCCGAACCACCTGACGACCGAGGTGCAGGACGTGCGCTTCGCCGACGGGCTGCTCGTCGACCATGAGTTCGCCGACGGCGGCATCGTCCTGAGCGACGAGCCGGGAGCCGGCATCCGCATCGACGAGGCCCTGATCACCGAGCAGCGCGACGGCGGCGGCTGGGCCGACCCGGCCGGACCGCACATGCGCCCCATGCGGGCGGGCCTCCGCGTCGTGCTCGACGGCGTCGAGCGCTGAGAGGACGAGGACGATGGAACTCCGACCCGGACTGCACCGCGTCCAGGCGCCGCTCGGCGAGCGCTTCGTCGCGCTCTACCTCCTCGTGGGCGAGGACGCCGCGCTCCTCGTGGACACGGGCGTGCGCGAGAGCGTCACCGAGACGCTCCTGCCCTACCTCGATGCCGCCGGGATCCCGCGCGAGAAGCTGCGCTGGGCCGTGAACACGCATTGCGACTTCGACCACACGGGCGGCAACGGCGCGCTGAAGGCCGCGATCCCCGGCGTCCGGATCGTCGCGCACGACCTCGACGCCCCGCTCGTCGAGGACGTGCAGCGGCTCATCGACGAGCGCTACGGCGAGTTCCGCGAGACCGACGGGTTCGACGACCCGCCCGAGACGACCGCGTACCTGCGGAGCGTCTCCGACCTCGTGCCCGTGGACCTGCGGGTCGCGGGCGGCGAAGGCTTCGACCTCGGCGGCCGCACCGTACGCGTGCTGCACGTGCCCGGACACAGCCCCGGTCACGTGGCCGTCCACGACGAGGCGAATCGCGCGCTGCTCATCGGCGACGCGACACTCGGGACGACCGTGCCGTTCGCCGACGGGCGCGCCGCATTCCCGCCGACCTACCGCGACGTCGACCCGTACGTGGAGAGCCTGCGCGCGTTCCGTGCGCTCGATGCCGAGCTGCTGCTGACCGCGCACTACCCGGTCTTCGAGGGCGACGACGTCGGGGCCTTCCTCGACGAGAGCGAGGCCTACACCGAGCGCATCGACGAGGTCGTCTCGGCGATCCTCGCCGCGCGCGAGGATCCGGCCACGACGCTCGAGCTCGTGCGCGCCGCGGGGTCTGAGCTCGGCCCGTGGGGCCCTGACGCGCTCGACTACGCCGTGTTCCCCGTGACGGGCAACCTCGAGCGCATGGAGCGACGCGGGCTCGCGGCATCCGCCACCGACGCCGACGGCCGACGCACGTGGCGGTGGGTGCGATGAGCGCCAGGGTTCGGCTCGGCGCGGTCGGCGCCGGCTGGTGGGCGACGAGCAACCACTTCCCGATCTTCGCGGCTCGCGAGGACGTCGACCTCGTCGGCGTCTGCGGCATCGGCCCCGAGCTGGAGGCCGTGCGCGAGCAGTTCGGGTTCGGCATGGCGACGACCGACTACGCGGAGCTCCTCGACCAGGACCTCGACGCGATGGTCGTCTCGACGCCGCACGACCTGCACCACCCGCAGGCCGTCGCCGCCATCGAGCGGGGCCTGCACGTGCTCGTCGAGAAGCCCGTCACGCTGCACGCGGCGCAGGGCTGGGACCTCGCGGCCAAGGTGCGCGAGCACGGCGTGCACTTCCTCGCGCCATACGGATGGAACTACAAGCCGTTCATCGTCGAGGCCAAGCGCCTCGTCGACGCCGGCCACCTCGGCGAGATCCAGCACGTGACGTGCAACATGGCCTCGCCGACGCGGGGCCTCTTCGCCGGCGACACGAACCACATCCGCGCGCTCTGGGACTCCGAGACGAGCGGGCCCGAGCCGAGCACGTGGCAGTCGCCCGCGCGCGGCGGCGGCTACGCCCACGGGCAGGTCACGCACTCGAGCGCGCTGCTCTTCTGGCTGAGCGACCTGCGCGCGGCATCCGTCATGGCGAAGGTCTCGAACGGCGGTGCCGCGGTCGACCTCTTCAACGCGGCCGTCATCACGTTCGACGGCGGTGCGCTCGGCTCGCTCTCGGGGGCCGCGACCGTTCCCGACGGCGACCCGTACCAGGTGGACATCCGCATCTTCGGCACCGAGGGAGTGCTCATGCTCGACACCGAGCGCGAGCGCGCCTGGGTGCACCGGTACGACGGGACGCGCTTCGACATCCAGGTCGAGCCGGGCGCCGGCGCGTACGAGTGCATCGTGCCGCCGAACCGGTTCATCGACCTCGTCACGGGTGCGAGCACCGAGAACAACTCCGACGTCGAGGTGGCGGCCCGCTCGGTGGAACTGATCGACGCCATGCTGCGCAGCGCCGCTGCGGGAGGGACCGACGTGAACGTGCACGACGAGGAGCAGGCCGCATGACCGCACGGGGAGTGCTCACCGGATACCGCGTCATCGACTGCTCGATCGCGATGGCAGGGCCGTTCGCGGCGCAGCGCCTCGGCGATCTCGGGGCCGATGTCATCAAGGTCGAGCCGACGACGGGGGAGTGGCAGCGCCACGCCGCCGCGGGCGGGGCCGCCGGCAACGAGATCAACGTCTCGTTCCTCTCGCTGAACCGCAACAAGAGGTCGGTCGCGCTCGACCTGAAGGCCGAGGACGGCAAGGCCGCGCTTCGCGACCTCGTCGCGGGTGCCGACGTCTTCCTGCAGAACTACCGACCGGGCGTCGCCGCACGGCTCGGCGTCGACTACGAGTCGTTGCGCGCCGTGAACCCGTCGATCGTCTACGTCTCCATCTCGGGGTACGGCGAGGACGGCCCGTACCGCGACCGACCAGGGCAGGACCTGCTGCTCCAGGCGATGTCGGGCGCGATGTACTCGGCCGGACGCGACGGAGACGAGCCGTCCCCCGCGGGCCAGTACCTCGCCGACGCGATCACCGCGTCGACCGCCTTCGAGGGCGTGCTGGCCGCGCTCCTGCACCGCGAGCGCACCGGCGAGGGGCAGCTCGTGACGGTCAACATGCTCGACGCCCTCACCACGCTGCAGATGCAGGAGCTCTCGGTCTTCACGGTCGGGCGAAAGGCCCAGCAGCGGTCGGCCGAACCGCACGCCCACGTCTACATCCGCGCACCGTACGGCGTGTTCGAGACGAGTGACGGGTACGTCGCACTCGCGTTCGCCGACCTGGACGTGCTCGGCCGCCTCATCGGCGAGCCGGCCTTCGAGGGCTGGTCGAGCGAGGTCGAGGGCTGGACCCGGCGCGACGAGATCCACTCGCGCACGGCCGCGAAGCTGCGGGAGGCCACGGCCGCGCACTGGATCGAGACGCTCGGCGCCGCCGGCATGTGGATCGGGCCAGTGAACGACTACGCCCGGCTCGTCGAGGACCCGCAGATCCTGCACAACGGCACCTTCATCGAGTACGAGCACCCCACCGAGGGGCTCGTCAAGACGCCCGGCTTCCCGTACCGCTTCTCCGTGACGCCCCCGCAGCTCCACCGCGGTGCGCCGCTCGTCGGGGAGCACACGCGCGAGGTGCTCGTCGAGGCCGGCTTCGACGACGCCGCGATCGACGCGCTGCTCGCCTCGGGCGCGGCCAGGGCGACGGATGCGACGGATGCCGCTCCCGCCGTCGCCGGCGCCCGATGACCGGCTACCGGGGCCTCACGTGGGATCACCCGCGGGGGCGCCACGCGCTCGAGGCTGCGGCAGCGGCGACGGCGGATGCCGCGGGCCGGCCCCTCATCGAGTGGGGCGTGCACTCGCTCGAGGGCTTCGAGTCCGCGCCCATCGGCGAACTCGCCGAGCGCTACGACGTGATCGTCCTCGACCACCCGCATCTCGGTGACGCGCTCGCCGCGGGGGTGCTGCGCCCGATCGACGAGCTGTTCCCGGCGGAGCTCGTCGACCGCCTGCGGCGCGACACGGTCGGGCCGAGCGCCGCGTCGTACACCGTCGACGGCGCGCTCTGGGCGCTGCCCCTCGACGCCGCGACGCAGGTGTCGGTGCGGCTGCCCGAAGTGCTGGACGCCGCACCGGCCACGTGGCGCGAGGTGGCAGCGCTCGCCGAGGGCGGCGACGTCCCGGTCGCACTGAGCCTCGCCGGCCCGCATGCGCTGCTCAGCCTCCTTTCGGTCTGCGCGGCCTTCGGCGCCGAACCCGCGACCACCCCCGGCCACGGCCTCGTCGACGCAAGGAACGGGGCGGCCGCGCTCGAGTTGCTGGCCGACCTCGCGCGCCGGGCACCGGCCGGCAGCGCCCGGCTCAACCCGATCGACCTGCTCGAGCGCATGCGGAGGGTGCGCGACATCGCGTTCGTTCCGCTCGTCTACGGGTACGTGAACTACGCCTCGGGCCCGGGCGCCCTCGTCTTCGGCGACGCCCCGGCCCAGGTCGCCGGCGGGCGGCCCGGATCCACGATCGGCGGCACCGGCATCGCGATCACCGTCCGCAGCACTCCCGACCGCGCGCTCCTCGACCACCTCGCGCGTCTCTTCGACCCCGCCGTGCAGGCCGGGTTCATCCCCGAGCACGACGGCCAGCCGAGCCTCCGCAGCGCCTGGACCAACGACGTCGTGAACGCGGCATCCGGTGACTTCTACCGCGGCACGCTCACGACGATCGAGCACGCCTCCGTGCGCCCCCGGGTGCCCGGGTACACGGCCTTCCAGTCCGCGGCATCCGCGATGCTGCGCGACGCGATGCTCGCCGATCGCACCTCGCTCACGCGGCGCGCGGCCCTCGAGGTCGTCGACGCCGTCAACACCCGCTTCGACGCGCTCGCGTCCCTGTCCCTCACCGAACGGAGCCACGCATGACCGACCCGGGATACCCGCTCGACCACGAGAACCTGCGCGTCGAGGTCGATGGTGCGGTCGTCACCATCACCCTCGCTCGCCCGGAGAAGCTCAACTCGGTCACGCCCGAGATGTCGAAGGCGCTCGTGCAGGTCATCGAGTGGGCGGATGCCGCGCACGAGGTCCGCGCGATCGTGCTCACCGGGGCGGGCGAGCGCGCGTTCTGCGCCGGCTCGGACATCCGCACGCTCGACGGCTACGCGACGCCGTGGGAGTTCCGCAACCGCGCGGACTACTGCGACGCGATCCGCGCCGCCCGCAAGCCCGTGATCGCGGCCGTGAACGGCTACGCCTTCGGAGGCGGCCTCGAGACGGCGCTCAGCTGCGACATCCGCCTCGCCTCGACGACGGCGAGCTTCGCCGCTCCCGAGATCAAGCTCGGCTGGATCGGCGGCGGCGGCATGAGCACGTTCCTCACCCGCTCGGTGGGGCCCTCGAACGCCGCGGTCATGCTCATGACCGGCGACCCGATCGACGCCGAGACGGGGCTCCGCTGGGGGCTGGTGAGCGAACTCGTCGAACCGGCGGCGCTCGTGGCCCGGGCGAAGGAACTCGCCGCGGTCATCGCCACGCGTCCGCCGATCGCGGCCGAGACCGCCAAGGCGAACCTGCGCGCCGCGGCGAACATGTCGCAGGATGAGTCCATCCGCTACGAGCGAGACCTGCAGGCCATCACCTTCGCGACGGCCGACGCCGACGAGGGGCGGGCCGCGTTCGCCGAGAAGCGGGCCGGCACGTTCCATCGCCGCTGAGGCGGTCCTTCGTCCCGCGGACGCCCGCGGATGCCCGCCGACCTCCGCCACTTGGCGCCGCTCGACCCGTCCCGCCCCCTCCCGCCCGCCGACACACCGAGGAGCACCACCCATGACCTGGCCCGATGCACGAGACCTGCTGCCCGTCGACGCCGACCGAGCGACCCTCGTCGGGCGCGCCTGGCTCCCCGCGACCGGGGCGGATGCCGCCGGTGACGCGGGCGAGGACGCCGGCCGTGATGCCGCCGGCCTCGATGCCGCCGGCCCCGCGGTCGTCGCCCTGCGCGGCGACGACCTGTTCGACGTGTCGATCGCATTCCCGACGATGCGCGCCCTCACCGAGCAGGCCGACCCCACCGGTGCGCTCCTCGCGGCGCTCGGGTCCGGCACCGGCCAGCGCATCGGGAGCCTCGCCGAGATCGTCGCGAACACCCCGCCGGAGTCCCGGGATGCCGCGAGGCCGTGGCTCCTCTCGCCGATCGACCTGCACGTGGTCAAGGCCGCCGGCGTGACCTTCCCGGTCTCGATGCTCGAGCGCGTCATCGAGGAGCGGGCGCGCGGCGACCAGGACGCGGCCGCCGTGATCCGCCGCGACATCCTCGCCACCATCGGCGGGAGCCTCGACGAGCTGAAGCCTGGCTCGGAGGAGGCGGCCGCGCTCAAGGCGATGCTCCTCGAGCGCGGCTGGTGGAGCCAGTACCTCGAGGTCGGCATCGGGCCCGACGCCGAGGTGTTCACCAAGGCGCCCGTGCTCGCGACCGTCGGCACCTCGGTCGACGTCGGCGTGCACCCGGCGTCGCAGTGGAACAACCCCGAGCCCGAGGTCGTGCTCGTCGTGAGCTCCGACGGCCGCATCGTCGGGGCGAGCCTCGGCAACGACGTGAACCTCCGCGACGTCGAGGGCCGCAGCGCGCTGCTGCTCGGCAAGGCGAAGGACAACAATGCCTCCGCCTCGGTGGGCCCGTTCATCCGGCTCTTCGACGACGGGTACTCCCTCGAGGACCTCCGCGCCGCGGTCGTTTCGCTCACCATCGACGGCACCGACGGCTTCCGCCTCGAGGGCACGAGCGAGCTCGCCCGCATCAGCCGCGACCCGGCCGACCTCGTCGACCAGGTGGTCGGCGAGCACCACCGGTACCCGGACGGCTTCGTGCTCTACCTCGGCACGATGTTCGCGCCGGTCGAGGACCGGGACGTGCCCGGCCGCGGCTTCACCCACCACGACGGGGACCTCGTGCGCATCGCCGAGCCGCGCCTCGGCGCCCTCGTCAATCGGGTGCGATCGACCGCCGACGCCGAGCCGTGGACCTTCGGCATCGACGCCCTCTACCGATCCCTCGCCGCGCGCGGACTGCTGCGCTGACGCGAACGACTGCTGCGCCGACCCAGGAGACCACCATGCTGACCACCACCGACCCGCGCACTCGCGCCGTCGCCCCGACCGGACTCGAAGCGACCACCGCTGAGCAGGCCGATGCCATCGTGCGCGCCGCGCAGGCCGCCTTCGCCGCCGTCGCCGGGCACGACCGCGCCTGGCGCGCCGGCCTCCTCGACGCCCTCGCGGACGCGCTCGAGGCGGACCGCGTCGAGCTCGTCGCCGTCGCCGACCGCGAGACCGGCCTCGGCACGGCACGCCTCGACGGCGAGGTCTCGCGGAGCGCGTTCCAGTTCCGGCTCTTCGCCGAGGCCGTCCGCGAGGGCGGCTACCTCGAGGTCGCGATCGACCACGCGGGGCAGACGGCGCTCGGGCCCGCGCCCGAGCTGCGGCGCCTGCTCGTCCCGATCGGACCGGTCGCCGTGTTCGGCTCGAGCAACTTCCCCTTCGCGTTCTCCGTGGCGGGCGGCGACACCGCCTCGGCGCTGGCCGGCGGCAACGCCGTGGTGCTGAAGGCCCACTCGTCGCACCTCGAGACGTCGGCGCGGTCGTACGCCGTGCTCTCCGACGCCGCACGCGCGTACGGCGCACCCGACGGCTTGCTCGGAATCGTCTACGGCACCGCCGCCGGGGCCGCGCTCGTGGCGCACCCGCTCGTGCGGGCCGTCGGCTTCACCGGCTCGCTCACGGGCGGGCAGGCGTTGATGGACATCATCGCCGGCCGCGACGAGCCCATCCCCTTCTACGGCGAGCTCTCGAGCCTCAACCCGCTCGTGATCACGCCCGGCGCGGCGGCCGCCCGCGCGACCGAGATCGCCGACGGCCTGTACGGCTCCTTCACCCTCGGCTCCGGGCAGTTCTGCACGAAGCCCGGGGTCGCGTTCGTGCCGTACGGCGCCGATGGCGATGCACTCGTCGCGCGCCTGGTCGAACGGGCGACGGATGCCGCGGCATCCGTGCTCCTCAACGAGCGCATCGCGACCTCGTTCGACGAGATCCGCGGCCGGCTCGTGGGGGAGGGTGCGGTGCAGTTGCTCGCCCGTGGCACCGACCGGGGCGAGGGCTTCACCGCCGCGCCCACCGTGCTCGGGGTCGAGGCGACCGCGCTCACGGCCGAGATCGCCGAGGAGGCGTTCGGGCCGCTCATCGTCGTCGCGCGGTACGGCGACGACCGCGACATCCTCGCCGCGCTCGATGCCGTGCCCGATTCGCTCACGGCCACGGTGCACAGCGAGCCCGCCGAGTCGGATGCCGTCGCCGCGCTCGTCGGCGAGCTCGCGCCGCGCGTCGGGCGCCTCGTGTTCGACGGCTACCCGACCGGGGTGCGCGTGTCGTGGGCCCAGCACCACGGTGGCCCGTGGCCCTCGACGAACTCGCAGCACACGTCGGTGGGCGTGAGCGCGATCCGCCGGTTCCTCCGCCCGCTCGCGTACCAGGACGCGCCGGAGGCCGTGCTGCCCGCCGAGCTGCGCGACGGCTACCGCGGGATCCCACGGCGCGTCGACGGCCGGCTGCAGCTCGACTGAGCCCGGCTCGCGCGCCGCGTGCGCCCCGCGCTCGCGCGCCCCGCGCCGACTCAGCGCCCGAGCCACCCGCCGTCGACCGGGAGGATGACGCCCGAGACGTAGTCCGATGCCGGCGAGGCGAGGAACACCGTCGGGCCGGCGATGTCGTCGGGGCGGCCCCAGCGCCCGGCCGGGATGCGGTCCAGGATCGCCTTCGAGCGGTCGGGGTCGTCGCGCAGGTTCTGCGTGTTGTCGGTCGCGATGTAGCCGGGGGCGATGCCGTTCACGGTCACGCCGCGGGCGGTCCACTCATTGGCGAGGGCCTTCACGAGTCCGGAGATGCCCGACTTCGCGGCCGCGTAGCCGGGGACGTTGATGCCGCCCTGGAAGCTCAGCAGGCTGGCGGTGAAGATGACCTTGCCGCGGCCGCGGGCGAGCATGCCGGCGCCGACGGCCTGGGTGAGCACGAACTGGCTCGACAGGTTGACCTCGACGACGCGGTCCCACCACTCGAGCGGATGCTCCGCGGCGGGCGCCCGCTCGATCGTGCCCGCGTTGTTCACGAGGATGTCGATCTCCCGGTCGCGCAGTTCCCCGGCGAGGGCGAGCACGGCCTCCCGGTCGGCGAAGTCGACCGCGCGCGCCTCGAAGCGGCGTCCGTGCGCCTCGACCGCGGCGGCGATCGCGCTGCCCTCGGCCTCGATGGTGGCGCTCACGCCGATGATGTCGGCACCGGCCTCGGCGAGGGCCTCGGCCATCGCGTAGCCGATGCCGCGCTTGGCGCCGGTGACGACGGCCGTCGTTCCGGTGAGGTCGAACGACACGCTCATGCGCTCGCCTCCTGCCCGGCCTGCACGTCGACGAGCACCTTCATGGCGCGGCCCGCCTCGAGGTCCTCGAACGCGGCACCGGTCTCGGCGAGCGGCACGATCTTCGTGATGAGCACGTCGGTCGGGATCGTGCCGTCGGCGATCAGCTCGACGGCACGCTCGAAGTCGGTGCGCTCGTAGACGCGCGCGCCGAGGATGCGCAGTTCGCGCCAGAACACGCGCTGCAGGTCGATCTCGCGCGGGGTGGGGTGGATCGCGACGACGACGAGCGTGCCGCGCACCTTGGCGAGGGCGGTCGCGCCGAGCACGGCCTGGGCCGCGCCCGAGACCTCGAAGACGACGTCCGCGCCGGCGCCATCCGTCCATTCCTCGACCCAGCCGACCTGATCGACCTCGCGGGGATCGAGGGCCTCGAAGCCGAGTGCGGCGACCTGTGCGCGACGTGTCGCGTCGAGCTCGACCACGGCGACCTCGGCGCCGAACGCGCGGGCCACCGTCGCGATGAGCACGCCGATGGGGCCGCCGCCGATCACGACGGCGCGCTCGCCGCCCCTGATCTCCGCTCGGCGGACGTCGTGCACGGCGACGGCGACCGGCTCGACGAGCGCGGCGGCATCGAGCGCCATGTCGTCGGGCAGGGGCACGAGCACCTCGGCGGGGACGTTCCAGGTCGCCTGCAGGGCGCCGGGGGAGTCGATGCCGATGAAGTCGAGGTTCTGGCAGATGTGCTCGTTGCCGGCGAGGCATGCCGGGCAGGTCCCGTCCCATGCGAGGGGCATCACGGTGACCTGCTGTCCCTCGTGCCACCCCTCGACGCCGTCGCCGATGGCGTCGATCGTGCCGCTCATCTCGTGACCGAAGACGAGCGGGGTCCGCACCCTCGCGTCCATGTTCCCGTGCAGGATGTGCAGGTCGGTACCGCACAGGCCGACGTAGGCGACCTGAAGGCGCACCTGCCCGGGAGCCGGCGGCTCCTCGGTCGCTTCGGCGATGGCGATGGTGCGGTCGCCCGCATACGTGGCGGTCAGCATTGATCCTCCAGCTCGTTCGGGGCGGATTGAGGAGACCTATTCGCCCACATCGGTTCGATTATGCCAGAGGAATGGCGTGACGCTGCGAAATCATCTAACCTTTACTCACCCCGTTCTCATGCCTGGAGGAACTCGATGAAGAGTCGCACGTTGCGATCCGGCCTGTCGCTGACCGAGCTCGGCTTCGGTGCCGCGCAACTCGGCAACCTCGCCCGCGTCACCACCGACGACGAGGCGGCGGGTGCCGTCGCGGCGGCGTACGACCGCGGCATCCGGTACTTCGACACGGCGCCGCACTACGGGCTCGGGCTCTCCGAACGGCGGCTCGGGGCGGCGCTGGCCGCCTACCCCCGCGACGACTACGTGCTCTCCACCAAGGCCGGACGGCTCATCGTCCCGAACGAGGAGTACGACGGCCGCGCCCGGGACGATCAGGGCTTCGACGTTCCGGCCGACCTCCGCCGTCGGTTCGACCTCAGCCGCGACGGCATCCGCCGCTCGATCGACGAGAGCCTCGAGCGGCTCGGCCTCGACCGCATCGACATCGCCTACCTCCACGACCCCGACGACTACGGCCCGGAGGCGCATGCCGAGGCGATCCCCGCCCTCATCGAGCTGCGCGACGAGGGCGTCGTGCGAGCCGTCGGTGCGGGCATGAACCAGTCGGCCATGCCCACCGAGTTCGTGCTCCGCCATGACGTCGACCTGATCATGCTGGCCGGGCGCTACACGCTGCTCGAGCAGGGCGCCCTCGAGGACCTGCTGCCCGCTGCGAGCGAGCGCGGGGTCGCCATCGTGGCGGCCGGCGTCTACAACTCGGGGCTGCTCTCACGACCGCGACCGCCCGCCGACGCACGCTACGACTACGCCCAGGCGCCTGCCGAGGTCATCGCGAGGGCCAACGAGATCGCCGACGTGTGCGAGTCGTTCGGGGTGACCCTGCCCGAGGCCGCGCTGGCCTTCCCGCTGCGGCATCCGAGCGTCGTCTCCGTGGTGGTGGGCATGCGCACGGCCGACCAGGTCGAGCAGGCCGTCGAGCGGGTCGGTGCCGAGGTGCCCGACGAGCTGTGGTCGACGCTGGCCGAGCGCGGGCTGCTGCGCGATGCCTGACGGCTCAGGAGCCGGCGGCCTCGCCGGAGTCGGCGCCCCCGGCGGCCTCGCCCGACTGCGCATCGCCTCGGTCACGCAGCGCCGCACCGGGCTCTCCGCCGTCGACGATCTCGGGCGCGGACTCGTCGAGGTGGGCGGCCGTGTACTCCTCGACGCCGAGCACGTGCACCATCATGCGGATGCGGGCCCGGTCGGGGTCGTGCGCCGCGAGCGCGGCGAGGATCGCCCGGTGCTCCTGCTGCGTCGAGTGCACGGCGTCGTGCTGGTGGATCGCGCGCCAGAGGCGGGCCCGCGCGGTGCGGCTCACGAGCGCATCGATGATCGCGGCGAACGCGGGATTGCCGCTGGCGGTCGCGATGAGCCGGTGGAAGTCGGTGTCGACGTCGATGGTGGCCTCGAGGTCGATGCGCTCGTCGGTGAGCAGCGACTCGCCGCGGTCGAGGATGCGGCCGGCCTCGGCCAGGTCGTCATCGCTGATGCGCAGCGCCGCGTGCGCCGCCGCCTCGGGCTCGAGCACGCGGCGCACGCCGAGCAGGTGCACGTTGTTCTCGGGGCTCTGCAGTTCGGCGAGCATGCCGAGCGGCTCGAAGAGCCGGCCGGGCTCGAGCGAGGTCACGTAGGTGCCGTCGCCCTGCCTGGTCTCGAGGATGCCGAGGATCACGAGCGCCCGAACGCCCTCGCGCAGTGGTCCGCGCGAGACGCCGAGCCGCTCGCCGAGGTCACGCTCCACGGGCAGCCGGGACCCTGCGACCAGCTCGCCACTCGTGATCATCTGACGGATGCCGTCGATCACGACCTGGGCGCGCGAGCGCGCCGGGCCGCCGTCGGAGGTCTTCTCGCTCGTCATGGCCACAGCCTAGGCGAACGGGCGACATCCGCCCTCGAATTCATCAGATCTTTGGAGGAGGCCGCATGACCGGGGTCATCGACGCGCACCAGCACGTGTGGAACCTCGAGCGGGCCGACTACGCCTGGCTCACCCCTGAGGCCGGGGTGCTGCACCGCACGATCGAGATGGACGAGGTGATGCCGGAGTTCACGGCCGCGGGCGTCGTCGGAACCGTGCTCGTGCAGTCGGCCGACAACGACGAGGACACCGAGCACATGTTCGAGGTCGCGGGCCGCCACCCCGTCGTGCACGGCATCGTCGGCTACGTGCCGCTGCACGATCCGGCCCGCGCCGCGGAACGCCTCGAGGAGCTCCGACGGCGGCCGCTCTTCCGCGGGGTGCGCAACCTGATCCACGACCGGCCCGACCCGAACTGGCTCCGCCGGCCCGACGTCGACGAGACGCTGGGCCTGCTCGCGGCGGCGGGCGTGCCCTTCGACGTCGTCGGCGTGCTGCCCGAGCACCTCGAGGCGGTGCTCGGGATCTCCGAGCGGCATCCGGAGCTCGACCTCGTCCTCGACCACCTCAACAAGCCGCCCATCGGCCTGGCCGTGCCGGGCGATGACGCGTGGGAGCCCTGGGCCTCCCTCATCGCACGGGTTGCCGAGAACCCGCGGGTGCACGGCAAGGTGTCGGGGCTCTACGCCGCCACCGGGGACCCAGCCTCCTGGACGGTCGAGCAGGTGCGACCGGTCCTCGACCACGCGCTCGAGGCCTTCGGCCCCGACCGGCTCATGTACGGCGGCGACTGGCCCGTCTCGCTCATCGCGGGCGGGTACGCCCACGTCTGGCAGGGGCTCTCCGAGCTCCTCGCCGACCTCACCGTCGCCGAGCGCGACGCCATCCTCGCGGGAACCGCCCGCAGGTTCTACACCCTCCCAGAATCGGAGCCCCTCGATGACTGACCAGTTCACGTTGGCTCGACTGGGCGACGCGGGCCACGAGGTCCCCGTCGTCCGCGTCGGTGCACGCACCCTCGACGCGCGATCGCTCACGGCCGACTTCGACGGCGCGTTCTTCGCCGCCGACGGTGTCGCCCGCATCGCGGCCGCGCTCGACTCGCTGCCCGACCTCGACGGCGATGCGACCGGCCTGCGCGTCGGCGCCCCCATCGCGGCGCCGGGCAAGGTCGTCTGCATCGGGCTGAACTACCGCGACCACGCCGAGGAGACCGGTGCCGCGCTGCCGGCCGAGCCGGTCGTCTTCATGAAGGACCCGTCGACCGTGGTCGGCCCCTTCGACGACGTGCTGATTCCGCGCAACTCGACGAAGACCGACTGGGAGGTCGAGCTCGGCGTCGTCATCGGCACGACGGCGCGCTACCTCGCATCGCCCGACGAGGCGCTCGCCCATGTCGCCGGCTATGCGGTCTCGCACGACGTGTCGGAGCGCGAGTTCCAGCTCGAGCGCGGCGGCCAGTGGGACAAGGGCAAGAGCTGCGAGACGTTCAACCCGCTCGGCCCCGTGCTGGTGCCCGCTTCCGACGTCGCCGACCCGCAGGCGCTCGGCCTGCGCCTCTGGGTCAACGGCGAGATCCGGCAGAACGGCACGAGCGCCGACATGCTCTTCTCCGTCGCGCACGTGATCTGGTACCTCAGCCAGTTCATGGTGCTGCGCCCGGGCGACCTCATCAACACCGGCACGCCCGCGGGCGTCGCGCTCGGCATCGAGGGCAACCCGTACCTGCGAGCCGGCGATACGGTCGAGCTCGAGATCGACGGCCTCGGCCGGGCGAGCCAGTCCATGGTGCAGGCATGAGCGCCGCCGCCGAGTTCGACGGCCTCGTCGCGATCGTGACGGGCGGGGCATCCGGCATCGGCCTCGCGACGGCGAAGGAGTTCGTCGAGCGCGGCGCCACCGTGGCCGTGCTCGACCGCACTCTCGACGGACTGCCCGAGCCGCTGCACGGATTCACGGCGGATGTCACGGACCGGGCCTCGATCGAGCGGGCCGTTGCCGAGGTCGCCGAACGCCTGGGCGGCATCGACGTCGTCGTGAACAACGCGGGCATCAGCGCGGTCGGCACCGTCGCCGAGAACGACGACGCCGAGTGGGCGCGCGTGCTCGACGTCAACGTCATCGGCATGGCGCGCGTGACGGCCGCGGCACTCCCGTGGCTGCGACGCTCGGAGGCGGCATCCGTCGTCAACGTCAGCTCGATCGCGGCGTTGAACGGGCTGCCCCAGCGGGCCCTGTACTCGGCGTCGAAGGGCGCGGTGCTCGCGTTGACCTACGCGATGGCCACCGACCACGTCGCCGAGGGCATCCGCGTCAACTGCGTGTGCCCGGGTACGGTGCACACCCCCTTCGTCGACCGGATGCTGCAGGGCTTCGCCGATCCCGTCGCCGAGCGGGCGGCGCTCGACGCCCGTCAGGCCACCGGCCGGATGGTCGCGCCCGAGGAGGTCGCGGCGGCGATCGCCTACCTCGCGAGCCCGCGCTCGGTCTCCACGACGGGCACAGCGCTCGACGTCGACGGCGGCGTCTCGCACCTGCGTCCGCGACCCGCGGGAGCGCGCTCGTGAAGCGGCTCGCCTCGGTCATCGGCCTGCCTGCCGAGCACCGCGAGGAGTACGAGCGCCTGCACGCCGAGGTGTGGCCGGCGGTGCTCGAGCGCCTCACCGCCAGCAACGTCCGCAACTACTCGATCTACCGGCACGGCGAGGTGCTGTTCTCGTACATGGAGTACGTCGGCGACGACCTCGAGGCCGACATGGCGGCGATCGCCGCGGACCCCGAGACGCAGCGCTGGTGGTCGGTGTGCGAGCCGCTGCAGCGGCCCTTCGCCGAACGGGCCGCAGGCGAGTGGTGGATGGAGCTCCCCGAGGTCTTCCACCTCGACTGAGCGGATGCCTCTGCGCCCGTGGCGACGCATCGGTGCGGCGCTCGCGGGCAGGAAGTGCCCGAGGTCGCGCCGCGTGCGCGGTCGGCCGAATTCCGGAGACTCGCGGCGACGCGCCGCGTTCGTCGGCGCTCTCGCGGCGTGTCGCGCGTGATCTCCGGAATACCGCTCTCCGGAGGGGGCCGGCCCGGGCGGCCGGCACGGCATGATGTGGGTATGGCCACCGACATCCCCGGCATGACCGTGATGCCCGCCCCCCAGTTCGTCATGAGCACCAACGGGCGGCGCATCGCGACCTACTCGTGGGGCGCGGACGATGCGACGCCCGTGCTGCTCGTGCACGGCTTCGCCTCGAGCGCGCGCGACAACTGGGTCAACACCGGCTGGGTGCGCGACCTCTCGCGGGCCGGCTACCGGGTGCTCGCGATCGACCAACGCGGCCACGGGGCGAGCGACAAGCCGTACCTCGACCTGGCCTACGCCATGGACCTCTTCGTCGAGGACATCGTCACCGTGCTCGACACCTACCTGCTCGACAGCGCGCACTACGTCGGGTACTCGCTCGGCGCCCGCGTGGGCTGGCAGGTCGCCGTCGCCCACCCCGAGCGCGTGCAGCGGGCCGTGCTCGGCGGCATCCCCGACGGTCGGCCGCTCGCACGCCTGCAGATCGACCAGGCTCGCGCGTACGCCGACCACGGAACACCCGTCGAGGACAAGGTCACGCAGAACTACGTGACGCTCACCGAGCGCGTGCCGGGCAACGACCTCAGGGCGCTCATCGCCCTCGCCGAGGGCATGCGGCTGGGCGATGCGGATCCGGATGTCGCGAACCCGCCGACGCAGCCCGTGCTGTTCGCCACGGGCAGCGAGGACGCGATCCTCGAGCGCTCACGCGCCCTGGCGGAGGCGACGCCCGGCAGCCGCTTCATCGAGCTGCCGGGGCGGCACCACTTCAACGCCCCGGTCTCGCGCGAGTTCCGGCACGGCGCCCTGGAGTTCCTCGGCGACGCCTGAGCCCGCCGACCGCTCAGACGGCGTGGATGGTCCGGTTGCTCCGGATGAGGCCGTTCGGGTCGACGCGTCGCTTCACGGCGGCGAGGCGCTCGAGCACGGCGGGCGGGTACGCGTCGGCGAGCGGCCCGGCGCCGAGCATCGAGGGCACGCCGCCGACGACGCCGTGGCGATCGGCGAGCTCGCGCAGCGGCTGCAGCGCCGCGACGGGGTCGATGGCCGGGTTCATGAGCAGCACTCCGGCGTTGAGCAGCAGCGGCGCAGTGATCGCACCGACGGCGGCACGCTCGGCCTCGTGCTGGTCGGCGGTCGCGCCGCCCATCGCACGGAGCCCGCAGCGCATGAGCCCGTGCTCGGCGCCCGCCAGGAACGCCTCGACGAACTCCGCCGCGAACGCGTCGTCGTCGGTGCCGATGGTCGCGCCGAAGTCGGCCGTCGGCATCGGCTCGACGGGTTCGCCGGCGACGGCCGCCAATTGGCCGACGGTGAACGTCGTGAGTGCGTTCGTGATGGGCTCGGCCACCGAGAGCAGTCGCTCGGCGATGGCCGAGCCGCTCGCCTCGTCGCCCACGTGCACGAGCATGACCGATGCCACGGTGCGGCCCCGCAGGTGCGGCGGCATGACGGGGAGGTCGGGGAAGCGCATCATGCCGATGTCGAGTCCCAATTCCGGCTCGTCGCGCGCGAGTGCGAACGCCGCGGAGATGACGGGTACGGCGGCCTCTTCGGCGTAGACCAGGCTGCCGCCGAAAAGGGTGTCCGCCGGATGCAGCGCGAGCTCGATCGCCGTGACCACCCCGAAGAGGCCGCCGCCGCCGCGCAGGGCCCAGATGAGCGACACGTCGTCGTCGACGTCGGACACGCGCTGCAGCTCGCCGGACGCGTCGACGAACTCGACCGCGAGGATCGACCGGGCCGTCAGCCCATGACGCCGGCTGAACAGCGAGTGACCGCCGTTCAGTGCGAGGCCGACGACGTTGACCTCGGGGTTCGACCCGGCGAGGCCGACGAGGCCGGTGCCGTCGAGCGCCTGCAGCACGGGGCCCCAGTTGACGCCGGCGCCGACCCGCAGCACCCGATTCTCGACGTCGACCTCGAGCTCGTCGAAGGCCGACGGGCGGATCACGATGACCCCCTCGAGGTCGTCGGCGGCGCCGTGCCCGTTGGGCTGGGTCGTGACGCCGAGCCCGGCGGCTGCGGCCGCCGCGAGGATCGCCTGCACGTCCGCGACATCCGCCGGCACCGCGACCGCAGCCGGACGCTGGTCGATGCTGAGGTTCCACGGTGCGCGTGCGGCGTCGTACTCGGCGTCGCCCGGCAGCACGATCGTGCCGGTGAGGTTCGGTCGAAGGCCGTCGAGCACGGTTGCGCGAGCATCGGTCATGGGTGGAGCCCCTCTCATCCGTCGACCACGCTACTCGCGGCATCCGACATGGTCACGTGGTCAGGGCCGCCTCCTGCCCGACCTCGAGGCGCCGGCCGGCGAAGCGCTCGCGCATCAGCCGGTCGTGGGTGACCAGGACGACCGCACCCTCGAAGCCCGCGAGCGCCTGCTCGAGTTCGTCGACGAGTTCGGGTGCGAGGTGGTTCGTCGGTTCGTCGAGCAGCAGCACGTCGTGCGGTGAGCTCACGAGGAGCGCGAGTTCGAGCCGCCGGCGCTGCCCGTACGAGAGGCCACCGACCGGAACCCCCAGTTCGCGCCCGTGGAACAGCCCCAGCCCCATCAGGCGGTCCGCCGCGCTCGCCTCGTCGGTGCGGATGCCGCGGGCGTACGCCTCGAGCAGGGAACGCCGCCGATCGGTGCTCGGGGCCTGCTGCCGAAGGTGGCCGACCCGGCCGTGGACGCGCACCGACCCCGAGTCGGGCGCGGCCTCGCCGGCGATCGTGCGGAGCAGGCTCGTCTTGCCGACGCCGTTCGGGCCGGTGATCAGCAGCCGCTCGCCGGCGCGCAGTTCGAGGCGCTCCACGCGCACCGCGGCGACCCGGACGTCGAGGAGGGCGACGAGCGGTGGCATCGCGGCATCCGGCGTCGCGGAGGACGCCTCGAGCGGGACGGAGGTGGGGGCTCCGCGCTCGAACTCGTGCACGAACGTCAGCGGCTCCGGCGGAGGCGCGACCGGATGATCCTCGAGTCGGGCGATGCGCTCCTTCGCATTGCGGATGCGGCCCATCGCGCCGTGGTCGCGTCCGCGCGCCCGGAACTGCCCCGCACCCATGCCCGCCTTGTCGAGCTTGCGCGGAATCGCGTCGAGCCGCCCGGCATTCGATTCGACGAGCGAGCGATGTCGTGCCAGTTCCGCCGCCCACTCCTCGTGGGCGAGCCTGCGCCGCTCGCGCTCGGCTGCCTTGGCGGCGCGGTACCCGGCGTAGCCGTCGCCGTATCGGGCGACCGAGCCGGCATCGACTTCCCAGATCGTCTGCGTGAACGCCTCGAGGAAGGCGCGGTCGTGCGTGACGGCGACGACCGTGCCGCGGTGGCCGCGGAGCTGGCCCAGGAGCCAGTCCCACGCGTCGTCGTCGAGGTCGTTCGTCGGCTCGTCGAGGAGCAGGAGTTCGGCGTCGGCGGCGAGGATCGCGGCCAGCGCCGTGCGGCTCCGCTCACCGCCCGACAGCGACGTCCACGTCCGCTCGCGCCCGAGGTGCCCGACGCCGAGCTCGTGGAGCGCGGCATCCAGGCGTGCAGGCGCGCCGAAGCCGTCGCGGGCGTCGTAGCGGTCCCGCAGTTCCGCGTAGTGCTCGAGGCCGGCGTCGAGCGCGGCGGCCTCCGCGGGACTCGGGTCGGGCGTCGTCGCGAGCGTGCCGAGGGCGAGCTCGGCGTCGTGGAGCTCGTGCTCGAGGGCGCGCAACTCGCGCCAGCACAGGTCGACGGCGTCCTGGACGGTCGCCCCGTCGGGGAGTTCGACGGACTGCGGAAGCACGCTGCGACCACCGGGCGAGACGACGAGCGCCTCGCCGTCGTCGGGCTCGAGTTCACCCGCGATGAGGCGAAGCAGGGTCGACTTGCCGGCGCCGTTGTCGCCGATGAGGCCGATGCGCTCGCCCGGTCGCGCGGTGAGGTCGACGCGATCGAGCACGACGTGGTCGGCGAAGCGTCGCGTGACGGATCGAAGGGTCAGTTGTGCGGTGGTCAAGGGGACCGGCCTTCCCGCCTGTCGCCGGCTGGGTCGGCACGCCGGGACGGATGCGCCGGTGGTGGGCGCCCCGGGTGCGCCGATGCGGCGACGGGTCGATGATCTGGTGGCGTGGGCCACGGAGGTGGATTGCGCGAGGGAATCGCGAGAGATGACCGTGGAGCGGAGCTCGACGCGGTCGCCACCTACTGGAAGATCAGGGTACCCATGCCGAGGAGGTTACCCGAGTGCCGGTGCGGGGCGCAATGGTCGGACGCCCGCAGTGCAGGACATGCCGCGCCGGGGCGGTCGCCCGTGGCAGGCCCGGACATCGGTCCGGCCGGGCACCCTCGTCGGGCACCCGGCCGGAACAGGACGAGCGGTCAGGCGCCCGCGGCGTCGTACGCCACGTCGCGCACGGTCGTGACGGGCTCGCCGCCGACCAGGCCCGTCGCAGTGATCCTGACGCTGCCGGCGGGCATCGACGCGAGCCGGGTCGAGAACGAGTGGAACGCGTTCTTCCCGGGCTTCACCGCCGCGACCGTGGTGATGCCGTACGGCGTCTCGAACTCGAACGAGACCGGCGCGTCGGCCTCGTTCGTCGCCTTGACGCCGAGCTGCACCTTGCCCGCGACCACGCGGGTCGTCACGAGCGGCTCGAACTCCAGCGCCACGGCCGGGCCGAGGTCCTTCATCGGCTGGCCGGTGGCGGGGTTCGCCGGGCGGACGCGGCGATCCTCTCCGTTCACCCGCACGATGACGGGCTCCGCGTTCGGCGCACGGTCGGCGACGATGTCGTACGAGGTGACCACGCCGTCGGCCCAGGTGGCGCTCACCCCGTAGCCGCCGCGGGCGCGGAGGCCGGTGAACGACCCGGTCGCCCAGTCCTCGGGCGTCGCCGGCAGCAGCGAGATGATGCGGCCGTGGCTCTGGAGGACCATCTCGATGATGCCGCCCGGGATGCCGAAGTTGCCGTCGAGCTGGAAGGGAGGGTGGTTGCAGAACAGGTTCTCGAGCGTGTTGTAGGTGAGCAGCCCGCGGAGCATGACCTGGGCCCGGGTCGCGTCGCCGAGGCGCGCGAACAGCGCGGTGCGCCAGGCCCACGTCCACGACCGCCGGCTGTCGCCCGAGACGGTGCCCGCCGTGAACGGGACGCCCTCCTGCTCGCCGCATCGTGCCTTCAGGGAGACGAGCGCCGCCGCGGCGAACTCGGGTGTCTCGGGGGTGATCTGGCGCCCCGGGTACACCGCGAAGAGGTGCGACGTGTGCCGGTGCAGGTCCGTCGGGCTGTCGCGGTCGGCCTGCCATTCCTGCAGCTGCCCCCAGCTGCCGATCTTGTTCGGCGCGAGGCGCGACTGCATGTCGGTGACGCGAGCCCGGTACTCGGCGTCGACGTCGAGGGCCGCCGCGCACTCCCGGTAGTTCTCGAAGAGGTCCCACACCATCTGCTGGTCGTGCATGACGCCGTCCTCACGGGGGCCGTGCTCGGGCGACCAGCCGTTCGGGGCCACGAGGGTGCCGTCGGCGAGTTCCTTGAGCTCGTGCTCCCAGAACTGGCAGATCTCCTTGATCATCGGGTACGCGAGGTTCTCGAGGTAGTCGCGGTCCTGCGTGAACGCCCAGTGCTCGTAGAGGTGGAGGGCGTACCAGGCGCTGGCCACCGTGTTCCACTCCCAGGCGTTGCCGCCGAACGGCGACTGCGAGGTGCGGGCGGTCCAGCCTGGCGTGTCCTGTCCGAAGGCGTTGCGGGTGGCCACCCGGCTCGGCACGGCGACCTGCTCGATGAACCGCGCGAGGCCGAGGTGCGAGTCGCTCAGGTTGCCCGTCTCGGCGGCCCAGTAGTTCATCTGGATGTTGATGTTCGTGTGGTAGTCCGACGCCCACGCCGGCTGGTTCTGGTTGTTCCAGAGCCCCTGCAGGTTTGCGGGAAGTCCGTCGGACTTCGAGGCGCTCAGGAGCAGGTAGCGGCCGTAGTCGAACATCGCCTGCTCGAGCGTCGGGTCGGCGGCGCCCGCCTTGTAGCGGCTCAGCCGCTCGACGGTCGAGAGCTCGAGCACCGAGACATCCGTGTCGCCCCAGGTCACGACGGCGGCCGACATGAGCTCCGCGACCTGCGCGGTGTGCTCGTCGTGCAGGTCGTCGAAGGAGCGGGCGGATGCCGCGGCGAGGGCCGCGTCGATGCGGGGTCGTGGCGCGTCGCCGCGCCATCCGTCGGCTGCGCTCATCTTGTAGTCGGTCCGCGCATCGAGCAGGAGCGTGAGGGTCGTCGCCCCGGTGACGCGCAGCGTCGTCGCATCCCCGGTGACCCGACCGTCGGTGTCGGCGACCTGGGCGACCGCGGCGTAGCGCAGCCCGTTCAGCAGCGCTCCCTCGAAGCCGATGCGGCGCTCGCCGGCGCTCGCGACGACGGGGATGTTCGCCTGCCCGGACGCGATGCCGATGGTCCCGCTGAAGCCGGCGGGGTCGTCGGTCGTGTAGCGGAGCACGACGAGGTCGGCCCCACGGCTCGCGAACGCCTCCCGGAGCACGCGACCGGTGCGCAGGGCGTACCTGGTGTGGTGCAGGCCGACCGCGGTGTCGAGCGAGCGGCGGTAGTCGGCGGCGATGCGGCGCGTGCGGGTGTCGAAGCCCGCGCCGGTGAACGCGATGCCGGCCAGGTGGAAGTCGCCGGGCGCCGTGAAGGTGAGCCGGTACCTCGTGTACTCGACGGCGTTCGCGAAGGAGAACGTCTTGGCCTCGCCTCGCGCGGCGAACGCCGTGCCGCTGCGGGCGTCGAGCTGCTGCCACGTCGCGCCGTCGTTCGAGCCCTCGAGCACCCAGTCGCGCGGATCGGCGGTTGCGCCGTCGGCGGCGCTCGTGATCACGTATCCCGTGAGCGCGCGCTTCGCCGGGAGCTGCAGTTGCCAGCGGGCACCGGACCCCGCACCGGCGCCGCTGACGTGCCATGCGGTCGCGGGGTCGCCGTCGATGCTGCGGGCGAGGTCGCGGTCGTCGTCGCCCGAGTGCCCGCTCGGCGAGGTGACGTAGACGAGGTCGCCCTGTACGAGGTCGACCCCGCCGAGCGAGATCTCCGAGAGCTGGAAGTGGCTGATGCCCGCCTTCGGCACGAAGTCGAAGCGGTAGTGCGTGAAGGCGGCGGTGTTCGCGAACGTGTACGTCTTCGTCTGCTGGCGCTGCTCGAACGGCGGGCCGGAGCGGGTGTCGAGCGCGACCCAGGTCGAGCCGTCGTTCGAGCCCTGGAGCACCCACTGCTGCGGGTCGCGGTCCGGCACGTCGTTCGCGCTCGTGATGCTGTAGCTCGTCAGGGCGACGGGCGCGGTGAGGTCGGCCTGCCAGAGCACATGCGACGGCGGCCCGATGATGCACCACTTCGTGTTCGACCGGCCGTCGACCGTGTTCTGCACGCCCTCGCCGCCCGAGATCGTGTACGGGCCGCCGGGCGAACCCACCTGCGGTCCGGCGGCGAAGGTGATCTTCAGCGTGCCGAAGTCCCGGAACGAGCCGAAGCCGGTCTCGCTCGTGTCGTAGGCGCCGTCGCCCTGACCCGCGAGCGCGTTGTCGTAGTCGTTGATGCCGCCCCAGAAGCTGATCTCGCTGAACTGCACGACCTCCTGGTCGGGGTTGCCGAAGAGCATCGCGCCCATGCGCGCATTGCCGATCGGCAGGGCCTGCGTCTCCCAGTTCGTGGCCGGGATCCCGTACCAGAGCGCCTTGCGCGAGATCTCCGGCAGGGCGAGCGTGCCGGCCGCGGTGCGGAGGCCGCCGGCACGCAGGGGCGCGGCCGCGGCGGGCGAGGCTCCGCCCAGCAGGCCTGGCACGAATGGGGCGAGGGCGGCGACGCTGCCCAGTTGCAGCACACTGCGCCGGTCGAGTTGGTGATCGAGCATCTGACAAGAACCTCCAGGACGTCTTTGGTCTGGTGTCTCGGGTCTCCGGACGGTAGGTTTGCCGGTATTCGCCGATTCGGTGCCATCCTGCCGCATTAAACATCGGATGTATAGACCTCGTTGCTCGGGTCGGCGTGCGCGTGCGGCATCCGCTCACGACGTCGGCGCCGACGGACGCGGCGGCCCGCAGGGCGGCCGGTCCGGCGGTTGCTCGGCGGCTCGCGCGGCGAGCGGGCTCAGGCGAGCCACGTACGCTTGGGGCGCCAGATCCCCGACGCGCGGCATCCGCTCGTCGTCGCCCGAGAGGACCCCCGTGAGCCTGATCCGCCTGAACGACGTGAGCATCGAGTTCGACGGGCGCACGGTGCTGAAGGAGGCCTTCCTCAAGCTCAAGCAGGGCGACCGCGTCGGACTCATCGGCAAGAACGGCACCGGCAAGACCAGCTTCCTCGAGGTCGTGCTCGGCCGCCGCGACCCGAGCGCCGGCACCCGCGACGTCACCCTCGGCACGACCATCGGGTACTTCTCGCAGTTCTCCGAGCTCGACGGCGAGCAGAGCATCCAGGAGACGCTGAGCGCGCACTTCACCGACGTCCACGAGACGCAGGCCCGCCTCGACGAGATCGGGACGGCGCTCGCCGAACCCGTGGACGAGGCCGAGATGACCCGCCTGCTCACCGAGCAGGGCGAGCTCTTCGAGCGCATGGACCACGTCGGCGGCTGGACCTACGAGACCACGATCGACACCGTGCTCACGCGCCTCGGCTTCGACGAGGAGCGTCGCACCCTGCCGGTCGGCCGGTTGTCGGGCGGATGGCGCAACCGCGCCGCGCTCGCGCAGATCCTCGTGCAGGCGCCCGACGTGCTCCTGCTCGACGAGCCGACGAACTTCCTCGACCTCGACGGCGTGAAGTGGGTCGAGAACTGGCTCGCCTCGTTCGCCGGCGCGGTGCTCGTCGTCTCCCACGACCGGCAGTTCCTCGACGGGGTCGTCACCCGCATCGTCGAGATCGAGAACTACCGCCTCCAGGAGTACGAGGGCGACTACTCGGCCTACGTGCACGCGAAGCAGTCGCGGCTGAAGATGCTCGAGAAGCAGTTCGCCCATGAGGAGGAGCTGCTGGCCTACGAGCAGGCCGCCTCGGCCGCCCGTCGGGAGGCCGCACGCAATCCCTCGAACGCCGTCGCCCGCCGGCTCGCCGACATCAAGAAGCGGCAGGCGCCGCGGCCGATCGACCAGATCATCACGGGCATCTACGAGGGGCTGCGGGTCAGCAACGACCTGCTCACCGTCACCGGGCTCTCGAAGGGGTTCGGCGGCTCGCCGCTGTTCGAGAACCTGACCTTCGACGTGCACCGCGGCGACCGGGTCGCCGTGCTCGGCTCGAACGGCTCCGGCAAGTCGACGCTGCTCGACGTGCTCACCGAGGAGACCGAGGCGGATGCCGGGAGCGTGCGCTGGGCGAAGGGGGCGCGGTACGTCTCGTACAACCGGGTCTACGCCGAGCTCGACCTCGAGGACACCGTGGGGCACGCGGTGAACGCCTACCCCGACTCCCTCGCCTTCACCGCGACGAAGAAGAGCGTGAACCGGTTCCTCGCGATGCTGCAGTTCTCCGAGGCCGACCTGAAGCAGAAGATCGGAACACTCTCGGGCGGCCAGCGGGCGAGGGTCGCGATCGCGCAGTGCCTGCTGTCGGGCGCCGCCGTGATCGTGCTCGACGAGCCCACGAACCACCTCGACATCACCTCGACGCAGGTCATGGAGCGGGCGCTGACCCACTTCCCTGGCGCCGTCATCGTCGTCAGCCACGACCGCTTCTTCGTCGACAAGCTCGCCGACCGGCTGCTCGTCTTCGAGGGCGGCGGACGCGTGCGCGAGACGCCGGCGACCGGAGCGCTCTGACCCTGGGATCGTCGGCGGGAGACTGACCCGAACGTGGGCATAGCGCCGCGTGAGAGCGCTCCACTACCGTGTTGTCCATCGACACGTCGCCCTCCGCACTCCTCGGCCGTGCCGGCGAACTCGAACGTCTCGCCGAGCTCGTCGGCGGTGCGCGCAACCGCAGGGGCGCCGCGCTCGTGGTGCGCGGCGAGCCCGGCATCGGCAAGACGGCGCTGCTCGACGAGGCAACGCGCGCGGCCGCCGGGGTGAGGGTCGTCCGTGCCGACGGCTTCGAGGCGGAGTCGGCGATGCCGTACGCGGCCCTGCAACGGCTCGGCACCCCGTTCGCCGCGCTCATCCGCGACCTGCCCGGCCCGCAGGCCTCCGCCCTGCGCATCGCTGCGGGACTCGATGCGGGGCCGCCGCCCGACCGCTACCTGGTCGGCCTCGGCATGCTCTCGCTCCTCGCCGCGGCGGCCGAACGCGAGCCCGTCGTCTGCGTGGTGGACGACGCGCACCTCCTCGACCCGGAGTCGCTCGAGGTCCTCGCGTTCGTCGCACGTCGCCTCGAGGCCGAGTCCGTCGCGCTCCTGCTCGGCATGCGGCCGGAGCCGAGAGCCGATGTGGCGGCCGCCGGCGTGCCCGTGCTCGACCTCGCCGGGCTCGACGCGCCGACCGCCGTCGCCCTGCTCAACCGTTCGGCCGCCGACCCGGTCGACCCGTACCTCGCCACCCGGTTCGCCGAGGAGACCGGCGGCAACCCGCTCGCACTGATCGACCTCGCCCTCGAGTTCTCGGCGCAACAGCTCACCGACCACTCGCTCGCCGTCGGCCCGGTGCCCATCGGGCTGCGGCTGGAGTCCGTGTACCTCCGGGCCGTCGACGCGCTGCCGACCGAGACGCGGCGCTGGCTCGACATCGCCGCCGCGGAGTCCACCGGCGATCCGACGCTGATCGACGGTGCCGCCCGTGTGCTCGGGGTCACGGTCGACGCCCCGGGGCCCGCGGAGCGGGCGGGCCTCGCCACGGTGCGGGACCGCGTGCGCTTCCGGCATCCGCTCGTTCGCGCCGCCGTCTACAACGCCATCCCCGCCGGGGAGCGCCGGGCCGTGCACGCGGCGCTCGGCGGCGTCGCCGATGCCGCGGGCCGCCATGACCTCGCCGTCTGGCATGCCGCGGAGGCCACGGTCGGCATCGACGGCGAGGTCGCCGACCGGTTGGAAGCGGTGGCGGATGCCGCGGGCGGGCGCGGCGGCACCGCGTCCCGTGCGCGCCTCCTCGCCAGGGCGGCCGAGCTGTCACCGGCCGGTCCCGTCCGCTCGGGGCGACTCCTCGCGGCGGCCGAGGCCGCGGCGAGCGCGGGCGCCGCCCAACTGGCGCGCGAGCTCCTGGATCGCCTCGAAGGCGACGCCCTCGACCCCGTCAGCGCCGGGCGGGTCGCCCAGCTCCGAGCGCTCATCGCCATCTTCGTCGCCGATCGGGAGCGCATCCTCACCGGACCCTCGACGATGCTCCGGGCGGCCGAGCTCTTCCACGGCATCGTGCCCGCGCTCGAGCAGCGGGCCCTCGTCTGGGCGTTCGACCTCACGCTGACGGTCGAGTGGGCGATCGAGGGGGTCACGCTTCCGGAACTCGGGCAGCGTCTCGCGGCCGGCGTCGACGTGGCCGGCGGTCCGCTCTCCATCGCCCTCCGCGGACTCAGCGCTCACATCCTCCTGCCCTACGAGCAGGCCGTGCCCGTCATGCGCGACGCCCTGGACATGCTGTTCGAGCTCGACGAGGAGGCGCTGCTGGAGATCGGCACCTTCGGCGTCGCATTGAGCATGGCGCTCTGGGACGAACAGGCGTGCGTGAGGCTCCTCGAACGCATCGCCGGGGCGGCCCGTTCGCGAGGACGTCTGCGCGACCTCGACACGGTGCTGTGGCTGCTCGGGCTCATCGAACTGGTCAGGGGCGACCCTGCGGCATCCGGTCGGTACATCGACGACGTCCGGGAACTGCGGCACGCCATCGGCTACGACGCCGAGCAGGTCGTGAACGGCTCCTACCTCGCGTGGGCCGGCGCGCCCGTCCCGCAGGTGGAGGCGATCGCCGAGGCCGTGCTCGGCACCGGGTTCGCGGGGGCCTGGACGATCGCGATGATGGGCCTGAGCGTCCGCGCGATCGCGGACGGGCACTACCGCGATGCCTTCGAACGCCTGCGACCGATGATCGAGCGACCGTTCCTCCAGGTGACGTACCAGCAGATGCCCGAGTACATCGAAGCGGGGGTCCGCAGCGGAAGGGCCGACGACGTGAGGGCCTCGCACGCGCGGCTGGCGGAGTTCGCCGCCCACTCGGGCACGCCTTGGATCCGCGGCCTGGCCGCGCGTGGCTCAGCACTGCTGGCAGCCGACGAGGAGGCGGAAGCCCTCTACGTCGAATCGATCGGGCACCTCGCGGAGTCCACCGTGATCGGCGAACTCGGGCGCGCCCACCTCCTCTACGGCGAGTGGTTGCGGCGCATGAAGCGACGGCGGGAGGCACGCCAGGAGCTCCGTGCCGCGCTGGACATCTTCGAGCGCGTGGCCGCCCCCGCGTTCGCCGCCAGGGCCCGCCGTGAACTCGAGGCGACCGGTGAGCGCGTCGCGCCCCGCCAGCCGGGCGGCGCGGCCGACGACGGCCTCACCCCGCAGGAGGAGACGGTCGCCCGGCTCGCCGCCGCGGGCCGCACCAACGCCGAGATCGGCGCCGAGCTGTTCATCAGTGCGAACACCGTCGACTACCACCTGCGCAAGGTGTTCCGGAAGCTCGGCATCACCTCCCGACGGCAGCTCGCCGAGCACACCTCCGAGGGCTGACCTCGCGACTACGCGCACCACGTGGTTCGGCTCGGGGGCGCCTGGCGCGAGCATCGAGGCATCCGCGAATCGCGAACCGCGCGACTCGCCCGCTCCCGGGAGGCGCCCATGCCCTACGTCACCGCCGATGACGGCGCGCAGATCTTCTACAAGGACTGGGGCACGAGCGGCACGCCCGTGCTGCTGAGCCACGGCTGGCCGCTGAACGCCGACGCCTGGGAGGCCGCGGCGCTCTTCCTCGCCGAGCAGGGCCACCGCGCGATCGCCCATGACCGGCGCGGCCACGGCCGATCGAGCCAGACGTGGAACGGCAACGAGATGGACACCTACGCCGACGACCTCGCGTGCCTCATCGACCACCTCGACCTCACCGAGCTCACGCTCGTCGGCCACTCCACCGGCGGCGGCGAGATCGCGCACTACGTGGGCCGCCACGGTTCCGCCCGCGTCGCGAGGCTCGTGCTCGTCTCGGCGGTGCCGCCGCTGATGCTCGCGACCGAGGACAACCCGGGCGGGCTGCCGATCGCCGTGTTCGACGGCATCCGTGCCGGCGAGGCATCCGACCGCTCACAGCTCTACCGCGACCTCGCCGACGGGCCGTTCTTCGGCCACAACCGCAACAACGACATCTCGCAGGGCGTGCGCGACGCGTTCTGGCTGCAGAGCATGGCGTGCGGGCACCGAGCGGCTTACGAGTGCATCGCCGCCTTCTCGGCCACCGACTTCCGGCCCGACCTCGCGAAGATCGACGTGCCGACGCTCGTGATCCATGGCGACGACGACCAGATCGTCCCCTTCGCGGTGGGCGGGGAGCGCTCGGCCGACCTCATCGACGGGGCCACGCTGCTCGTCTACGAGGGCGGGGCCCACGGCCTGCCCGACACCGACCGCGAGCGACTCCACGCCGACCTGCTCGCGTTCATCGATTCCTGACCGAGCGGATGCCGCGGGCCCGCCTCGCCGCATCCGCTCGCCCTGCTCGTTCGCACCGCCCACCTCGACGAAAGGACCACGCCATGACCGACCAGACACCACCCCCTGCGCCCGACCCCGCCGCCCCCGACACGATCGTGCTCGTGCACGGCCTCTGGATGACCCCGCGCAGCTGGCGGGGCTGGAAGGAGCGCTTCGAGGCGCAGGGCTACACCGTGCTCACGCCCGCCTACCCGGGCTTCGAGGTCGAGGTGGAGGCGCTGCGCGAGGACCCAGACGTCATCGCGAAGCTCACCGTACCCGAGACCGTCGACCACCTCGCCGCGCAGATCGAGGCGCTGCCGACGCCGCCCATCATCATGGGGCACTCGTTCGGCGGCACGCTCACCCAGCTGCTGCTCGCCCGCGGGCTCGGCGCGGCGGGCGTGGTCGTCGACTCGGCGCCGACGGAGGGGGTGCGGGTCACGCCGCTCTCGCAGGCGAAGTCGCTGTTCCCGGCATTGAAGAACCCCGCGAACCTCCACCGGGCCGTCGCCTTCACCCCGGAGGAGTTCCACTACGCGTTCGCGAACACGCTCTCGCGCGAGGACTCGGATGCCGCGTGGCAGGAGTTCACGATCCCCGCCCCGGGCAATTGGATCTGGGCCTACGGACTGCTCGCGAACTTCACGCCGGGCAAGCAGGAGACCTGGGTGGACTACGCCGCCGACCGCGCGCCGCTGCTGTTCATCGGCGGCGAGAAGGACCACATCATGCCGCCGTCGGTGAACAGGTCGAACGCCAAGCACTACGCGAAGTCGCCCGCGCTCACCGAGTACGTCGAGTTCCCGGGCCGCTCGCACTGGATCTGCGCCGAGCCCGGCTGGGAGGAGGTCGCCGACCACGCCCTCGACTGGGCGCTCGCCCACGCGCGATCCTCCGTCGCGGCCGGAGCGTAGCGGGGCGAGCCGGGCGGGGCATAGTCTCGCGACCATGAAGCTGACGCGCATCGGCGGGCCGACTGTGCTCGTGGACCTCGATGGGTGGCGGCTGCTCGTCGACCCGACCTTCGACCGCGCCGGGCGTCACTACGAGTTCGGCTGGGGCACGGGCTCCACGAAGACCGGCGACCCCGCGCTCACCGTCGACGAGCTGGGGCCGATCGACGTGGCCCTCGTCAGCCACGACCATCATGCCGACAACCTCGACGACGCCGGTCGGGCCATGCTGCCGTCGGCCGGCGCCGTGCTCACCACGAAGAGCGGCGCCGGCCGGCTGGCCCCCTCGCTGGAGGCCGCGCGGCTGCACGGCCTCGTGCCGGGGGAGTCGGTGACCCTCCCGCCGCCTCGGCCGGGCCTGCCCACGCTCGTGATCTCGGCGACGCCGTGCCGGCACGGTCCGCCGCTGACCCGCGCGATCGTCGGCGACGTCGTCGGGTTCGCCGTGCGCCGGCAGGGAGAGGAGCGCGTGGCGCTCTGGATCACGGGGGACACCGTGCCCTTCGCAGCGCTGCACCGCACGGCGGAGGAACTCGACGTCGACGTGCTGCTCGCGAACGTCGGCGGCGTGCGATTCGGCATCACCGGCCCGCTGCGCTTCACGATGACCGGTCGCGAGGCCGTCGAGCTCGTCGGCGTCGCGGCCCCTCGGGTCGCCGTGTTCGCGCACTACGACGGGTGGTCGCACTTCGTCGACGGCGAGCAGGGGCTCCGCGACGCGATCGATGGGGCCGAGGCATCCGTGCACGATCGAGCCAGGTGGCTCACCGACGGGGTGGCCGTCGAGGTGTGAGCTCGGCGGCGGCGGCGGTGGTGGCGGCGGTGGCGGCGGGCGGGGCGTCGGCTCCGTCATTGGAGCGGAGGAGTGCGCTCGCAGGCGAGGCGTAACCTGGCCGACTCATCCGGCTGTGAGAATTCTCCGGTGCCCGAACTCGTGATCGCCCCCGGAGACCTCGCCGACCCGCGCGTGCTGCGCCTGCTCGAGGACCACCTCGCGGACATGCACGCCACCTCGCCCGCCGAGAGCGTGCACGCCCTCGACGTGTCGGGCCTGTCGGACTCCGCCGTCACGTTCTGGGCGGTGTCCGACGGTGAGGACGTGCTCGGCTGCGTCGCGCTCAAGGAGCTCGCGCCCGACCACGGCGAGCTCAAGTCGATGCGAGCGGATGCCGCGGCCCGCGGTCGTGGCCTCGGACGACGCCTGCTCGAGCACGTGCTCGACGAAGCGAGAGCCCGAGGGTACGCGCGCATCAGCCTCGAGACGGGCACCGAGCCGTTCTTCGCTCCCGCCCGCTCGCTCTACGAGAAGGCCGGCTTCGTCGAGTGCCCGCCCTTCGGCGACTACGCGCTCGATCCGAACAGCGTCTTCTACACGCTGGAGCTCGCCGCGCGCGACTGAGCTGTCGTCGCGTGCGGGCGTTCGCGTCGGCCCCTGAGTGCCGATTCGGCGCCGGAGTGCGGATTCCCGAGCGCCGATTCGGCACGTGGCGGCCGATTCGGCACTCGGGCGCCGATCCGGGCGAGATGGCGAGCCCGACGCGCGGCATGATGGGGCGATGGACGACGACCGTTCCGCGGCATCCGACCCTCCCGTGCACGACCGACGAGGAGAGCTGCTCGTCGAGGCGAGGGATGCCGCGTCCCGCCGCCGCCCGGCGCAGCTGCTCGCGCAGTGGGCGGACGACTCGCTCGTCGTCCCGTCGGCCGTGGACCTGCGCACGAGCGTGGCGCTCGACGCGCTCGCGCTCGCCGCGGCATCCGACCACGAGGCGCTGCTCCTCTCGCCGGTCGCGCCGCTCGGGGCGACCTCCGTGCTGGGGCCGACCTCGCAGGACCGCGTGCTGTCGACGATCCGGCCGGTCGAGGTGGTGTCGGATCCCACGAACGTCCTGGCGCTCGAGGCGGCGGCACGGATTCGGCGCTCGCCCGACGAGGAGGTGCGCCTCTGCACCGTGCACCAGACGCTGCGGATGCAGCCGGCGCCGGCCGGCCGTGCCCGAACGCGCCACTTCCGGATGTTCGCGATGGCCGACGCCGGCCGCGCGCGTGCCGACGACGGCTTCGAGGTCGCGGCCGTCATGCGCCAGCTCGGTGCCTACCGGCGGCTGCTCGAGGCGGCGGCCGCAGCGGGTCTCGGCGCCGGCGATCGGCCGCGGGCGATCGTGCGCGCCGACGACGGACACGCCGTGCTCGGCGATCGGGTGGCCGCCGCGATCGCAGCTGCCTGGCCGGGGGTCGAGATCGTGCGCGAGGCCCTCGCGAACGCCGCCTACTACGACGGCCTTCGCGTCGGGTACGGCGTGCACCGCCGCGGCGGTGATTCGGCCACGTTCGTCGAACTCGTCGATCTCGGCCGCTTCGACTGGGTCGGGCAGCTCACGAGCGACCGCCGGAACCGCCTCATGGCGAGCGCCATCGGCATCCAGCTGCTGCCGCTGCTGTTCGCCTGACGGGTGCTGTCGGCGTCGCGCCCGCCTCGTCCTGCCCCGACCTGCGCTGTTCTACCCCGCCGGGGCGACGCGTCGCCCGCGCGGCGCCGCCCCGCCGAGGCGACGCGCCGTGGGCGCACCACCGAGGGGGGGGGGGGGGGGGGGGGGCCGGGGGGGGGGGGGGGGCGCCCGGGGCCGGCGGCGGGGGGGGGGGGGGGGGGGGGGGGGGGGGGGGGTGGGGGGGGGGCCGGGGGGGGGGGGGGGGGGGGGGGGCCGGGGGGCCCCCCCCCCCGACCCAGGATGTGTCAGTTCCGGTCGAGGATGCCGCGGGCTTCGTCGGCCGCCTTCGAGAGGGCCTCCTCGGCGGAGAGTTCGCCGCGCAGCGCCGACTGGACGTACGGCGCGAGCGCGGCCATGACCTGTCGTGCCGCGGGGTTCGGCTCGCCCGGGATGGCGAACTCGAGCGCCGCTTCGAGCGTCTCGTAGTCGGCGCCCTCACCCGGGGCCGGCACGTCGGTGCGGCTCGAGAAGTTGCCCGACGCAACGCTGAGCTCCGTCTGGAACGCCTTGGAGGAGAGATACGACAGCACGGCGTAGGCGGCCTCGCGGTTCTCCTGCTTGTTGATCGACGTGAGTGCCATCAGGCCGGGGTTGCCGAACGTCGCCTGGATCTCGTCCTCGAACGGGAGCGCGACCTCGACGCCCTCGCCACCGACTGCGGTGCGCAGGGGCTCGATCTCGGCGGGCAGGCCGTTGGTGTGGATGCCGACCTTCCCGGCGGCCCACGGCGAGCCCTCGATCGTGATCGACGCGGTCGCCGAGTCGGCGGGCAGGCCGCCCATCTCCTGCAGGTCGACGAGGAACTCGAGCGCGTTCACGCCCTCCTTCGAGTCGAAGGCGACGTCGGTGCCGTCCTCGGTGAAGACGGTGCCGCCGGCCTGCCACAGGAAGGGGTAGAACGAGAGGTTCAACGTCTGCTCGGTCGTGCCGGCGTAGTCCATCACGGCGATGCCCTGCTCGGCCAGCACGGGTGCCGCATCGAGCACCTGGTCCCACGTCGTGGGGATATCGAGTCCGGCGTCGGCGAACACCTTCGTGTTGACGACGTTGGTGGCGATGTTCTGGAAGATCGGGACGCCGTAGACCTCGCCGTCGAAGGTGCCGGCCTCGATCGTCGACGGGTAGAAGACGTCGGCGTCCTCGATCGCGTCGTCGACCGGCAGCACGCCGCCCACGTTGAGGTAGGTGGCGGCCATGTCGGGGGTGACGAGGGCGATGTCGGGGCCAGAGTTCGCGGCGAGTGCCGCGGAGATCTGCTCGTCCCGCTTGGCGAACGGCTGCAGTTCGATCGTGAGGTCGACACCCGGGTTCTCGGCCTCGAAGTCCTTCTCGGCGTCGGCCCAGAACGCCTTGCTGGCGGCCTCGTCCTTGATCACGGGGTACATCCACATCGTCACCTCGCCGGTGACCTCGCCGTCGGCGGCAGGGGCGGTCGAGGCGTTGCCCGAGGAGCAGGCGGTGAGCGCGAGCGCGCCGGCGGCGGCGACCGCCGCGAGCCGGAGGTGTCGTCTGGTCATGCTGTTCTCGCTTTCTTGGTGGTCCGGAAGCCTCGTCGGTTCCGGGTCGGGTTCGTGGGTCAGGGGAGTACGGGTTCCAGCTCGATCGCGGCGGCCTCCTCGAGCGTGGCGATCGCGAGCCGGTGGCGGCTGGGTTCGGGGGTCGGGTCGAGCAGCGGATCGCGGGTGTCGCGCATCCAGCCCAGCAGGGCCGCGGCCAGCGCGGAGAAGGCCGCACGTTGCGCCGCGTCGTCGACGACATTGGCCGTTTCCTCGGGATCGGTACGGAGGTCGTAGAGCTCGACGACCGCACTCGTGCCGATCGTCGGTCCGGTGAGATCCGCGGGCAGGCTCCGGTGCACCCACGACTGCGTCGGATCCATCGCCCGAGGAGCGTTCGAGAAGTTCACGATCAGCTTGTGCGTCCGGGATCGTACCGACCGTTTCGGGTCGTAGTAGGTGTGATAGCTGAGCTGGCCGAACGCGTGCGCCCTGGCATGCGCTCCGGTCTCGACGACCGGCACGAGGCTGTTGCCGGCGACGGAGGCCTGGTCCGGAAGGCCGAGCAGTTCGAAGAGCGTGGGCAGGACGTCGACATGGCTCACGAGTTCATCGATCCGGCGTGCGGCCCATCCCTCGCGTCCAGGCACCCGGACGAGCAGGGCGACGCCCGTTCCCGCGTCGTAGAGCGTGCACTTGGCACGCGGAAGGGCGAGCCCGTGGTCGGTGGTGAAGACGACCACGGTGCTGTCGTCGAGGCCGAGTGCGGTGAGCCGGCGGAGCACGCGGCCGACCCCCTCGTCCATGGCGCGGACCGCGCCCTGGAGTTCGGCGATCTCCGTTCGCGCACCCTCGTCGTCCCTGAGGAAGGGCGGCACGGTGATGCCGCGGCTGCGGTCGGGTTCGACGTGGTCTCCGAGGAAACCCATGACGCCGACGGGGTCGCGCTCCGACGGCGAGCGGTGCGGTTCGGTGAAGCCGACCTGCAGGTAGAACGGCGTTCCTGCGGCGGCCGCTGCCTCGAGGGCGTCGACGGCCCGTTCGGCGACGATGTCGCGGTCACCGCCGGTGCGGACCCGGTCGAAGCCGAGTCGTGCGGCGACCTCGTGATCGGGCAGGGTCCTGGATTCGTGATGCACGCCGACGAGTTCGGTGCGGTATCCGACCGTGCGCAGCCGGTGGGCGACATGGGTGGAGGGGTCGTGGAGATCCCATCCGAAGGGCTCGTGGGTCAGTCCGAGCACGCCGTTCTGCTGCGGGTAGGTGCCGGTGAACAACGACGCCCGCGCGGGACTGCAGTGCGGTGCGGTCGAGAAGGCCTGCTCGAACACGGTGGACTCGGCGGCGAGCGCGTCCAGGTTCGGGGTCGAGACCGTTTCGACCCCGTAGGTCCCGAGGAAGCGGCCGAGGTCGTGGCAGTGGATGATCAGGACGTTGCGGTGCATGCTCAGCCCATCCGCTCGAGGTCGGCTCGCGTGAGCGCGTACTGGAGGGGAGCGCCGTCGAGGAACCGGCGGATCTCGTCGACGACGATCCGGCCTGCCCGGGCGCGCGACTCGACCGTGGCACCGCCGAGGTGCGGCGTGACGAGGACGTTGGGCAGCGCCCGCCACCGGTCCGCGAGCGGCTCGACCTCGAAGACGTCGAGCGCGGCGTCGAGCCTTCCCGAGGCGACCTCCTCGTAGAGGGCGTCGGCGTCGAGCAGCTCGGCCCGGGCCGTGTTGACCACGAGCGCTCCGTCGCGAATGAGCGCGAACTCGGCCGCGCCGAGCATGCCCCTGGTCTCGGCCGTAGCCGGGGCGTGCAAGGCGAGCACTTCGCATTCCCGGAGGAGTACGTGGAGGTCGCGCTGGGCGGCCCGGAGCGGATCGCCTTCGGGGAGGTACGGGTCGTGCACGAGGACCTCGGCGCCGAGGGCCGTGACGAGTCGGATGTACTCGCGACCGGTGCGACTCGCGCCGATGACGCCGATTCGGCTTCCCCGGATCTCGCGGGCACGGGGGATGCTTCGGGCCGTCGACCAGTCGCCTCCGCCGCGCAGGGCGTGGTCGGTGCGTTGCGTGCGACGAAGAAGTGCCATCGTGAAGGCGAGCGACAGTTCGGCGACCGCGGGCGCCATCGCCGCTCCGGCCTGGGAGACGGGGATGCCGGCGGCCCAGAAGTCGTCGCAAGTCAGGGTGCGGATCGAGGATGCCGCGTGCATGACGAACCGGAGCTCGGGGGCGTCGGCGAGCCGACCGGCGCCCAGGGTCGGGAATCCCCAGGCGGTGACGGCGATGTCGACACCCGCGAGCGCGGCGCGGAACCGGGACGGGTCGAGGAGTTCCCCCGGCTGGTGTTCGACGACCTCGCCGAGGTCGGCGAGCGCGGCGCGGGTCTCGGCCGGGAACATGGCCTCCTGCTCGAGCGTCGGCACGCTGAGCAGGATGCGCACGCGTTCGGTGGAAACGGGTTGCGCGGTGGCGGCAACGCCTTCGTCGTCGGTCATGCGAGCAGCGTAGGTCGGAGAAATGTGTTTTGTCAATGACCGAAGTAATAGGATGTGGTGATCCGACGGACGGGTTCGCCGTACAGGGCGACAGACTCGACAGAATGGGGTGCGACGATGACCCGGCATACGACAGGACCACGGCGATGAAGCTGCGTGCGGGAAGCAAGGCGCTGATCCGCGAGATCAACGAGGCGCTGGTGCTCGACGTCGTCCGCGCCCGAGGACCGGTCGCCCGGGCCCTCATCGCGGCGCAGACCGGGCTGAGCGCCGCGACCATCACCGGCATCGCCGGGCGACTCCTCCAGGCCGGACTGCTCGTCGAGACCGATGTCGTCCGTGGTACCGGGGGTCGCCCGGCGCGACTGTTGGCGCTCGGCCGGACGGCCGTCTTCGCCATCGGCGTCCGGCTCACGGCCCGCCAGGCGTACGTCGCGCTCGTGGACCTCGCCGGCGAGATCGTCGCCGACCACCGGGAGCCGCTCGCCTCCACTGCGCTGCCGGATGCCGTCGCCGCCGTCGTGCGGTCCGTCGAGGCCGTCACCGAGCGCCATTCCACCGGCGAGGTCGTCGGGGTCGGCGTCGCCGTGTCCGGCGTGGTCGACCAGTCCGGCGGCGTGGTGCGACATAGCGGCACCCTCGGGTGGGAGGACGTCGCGCTGAGGTCGGAGCTCGCTCGCGCGCTCGGCGCCCGCGTGGTGATCGACAGCCACGTCAACGCGTTCGCGTCGGCGGGCCTGCTTTACGACGGACGGCTCGAGGGTCGCGACCTCGTCGTCTTCAGCTTCGGGCAGAGCCTCGGTGCGTCCGTGGTCGTGCAGGGGCGCATCCACCGCGGCTTCAGCGGCTCGGCCGGAGGCTTCGCCCACTGGCATGCCGCAGGCGGCGAGGAGCGGCCATGTCACTGCGGAGCCCGCGGCTGCCTGGAGACCTGGGGAAGCCGCTGGGGCATCGAGCGCGAGCTGTCCCGGAGGGGCGTGCCGGGGCTCGCCGGTGACTCCGCGATCGTCGGTCAGGTCCTCGACGATGCCGCGCGAGAACTCGGCATCGCGGTGGCGAATGCGAGCAAGCTCTTCGGCCCGGAGGGGGTCATCATCGCGTTCGCGCCCGAGCTCGACCTGCCGGCGCTCTCCACGGGCGTCGTCGACGCCTACCGATCCGAGTTCGAGCACGGCAACACGGCCGCACCCGTGCTCGACGTGGTCGTGGCCAGCGAGGCGGAGGTGGCCAAGGGAGCCGCGTACGAGGTCCTGGCGCCGATGTTCGCCGCCGAGGTCGCGCAGCCCGGCGAAGCCGACCTCGAGATCGCGCTCGCCTGATCGCCTGCTCACCCGGGCGCGCGCGGTAGTCTCCCGACATGACGGCCACGGATCTCGCGACCCCCACCGGACTCACGAGCGCCGAGGTGGCCGAGCGCGCCGCCGACGGCCGCTCGAACGCCTTCGTCCAGCAGTCCAGCCGCAGCGTGTCGAGCATCGTGCGGGCCAACGTGCTCACGCTGTTCAACGGCATCATCGCGGCCTGCTTCCTCGTGCTGCTGCTGCTCGGCCGCTGGCAGGACGCCCTCTTCGGCATCAGCGCCGTCGCGAACACGATCATCGGGTCGGTGCAGGAGTTCCGGGCGAAGGCGGCGCTGGACAAGCTGGCCCTCCTGCATGCGCCGCGCGCCAGGGTCCGTCGCGACGGCGACGTGTCGGAGATCGCGGTCGCCGAGGTCGTGCTCGACGACGTGCTCGTGCTCCGCGCGGGCGACCAGGTTCCGGCGGACGCGCGCGTCGTGGCATCCGCTCACCTGCAGCTCGACGAGTCGATGCTCACCGGCGAGTCCGACGCGGTCGACAAGCTGGCGGGCGACGAGGTGCTCTCGGGGTCGGTGGTCATGGCCGGCGAGGCGGATGCGGTCGTCGTGCGGGTCGGCGCCGACTCCTTCGCGAACAAGCTGGCCGTCGAGGCGAAGAAGTTCTCGCTCGTGGCGAGCGAGCTGCGCTCCTCGATCGACAAGGTGCTGAAGGTCGTGAGCTGGATCGTCGGCCCGATCGCGCTGCTCGTATTCAACGCGCAGATGTTCGTGTTCGGCGGGTGGGAGCAGGCCATCGAGTCGGGCGATTGGCGCCAGGCGGCGGTCAACACGATCGCGGCGCTCGTCGCGATGATCCCGCTCGGGCTCGTGCTCATGACGAGCATCGCGTTCGCCGTCGGCGCGGTGAAGCTCGCCCGCCAGCAGGTGCTCGTGCAGGAACTCGCGGCGGTCGAGGGCCTCGCCCGTGTCGACCTCATCTGCCTCGACAAGACGGGCACGCTGACCGAGGGCAGCATCGTCTTCGACGCGGAGCATCCGCTCGGCGCTGCGGCCGCGATCGACGGCGGGCCGGCCGGATGGCGCCGCGTCCTGGCTTGGTACGGCAGCGATCCCGACGCGAACGCCACCGCCCGCTGCCTCGCCGAGCCCTACGACGAGACGCCGTCCGCGGCGCCCGTCGCGCGCATCCCGTTCTCGTCGGCACGCAAGTGGAGCGCCGTCGCCTTCGCCGAGGGCACGGATGCCGCGGGCACGGATGCCGCGGGCAGCTGGGTGCTCGGCGGGCCCGAGATGGTCTTCCCCGACGACCGGCTCGCGGGCGAGGTTCGCGCGCTCGCGGCATCCGGACTGCGGACCCTCGTGCTCGCGCACGGTCGCGAGCCGCTCGACGAGGACGCCGAATCCCTGCCCGGCGACCTCGAGCCGGTCGCGCTCGTGACCTTCCGCGAGCGCATCCGATCGGATGCCGCCGAGACGCTCGCGTACTTCGCCGCCCAGGGCGTCGCGGTGCGCATCATCTCGGGGGACAACCCCGACACCGTCGCGGCGATCGCGCGCAGCGTCGGCCTCGACGCGCCTACCGGATTCGACGCGAGGCAGCTGCCCGAGGATCCGGCCGCGCTCGCCGAGGTCCTCGAGCGGCATCTCGTGTTCGGCCGCGTGACGCCGCAGCAGAAGAAGGCCATCGTCATCGCGCTGAAGGAGGCCGGGCGCACCGTCGCGATGACCGGCGACGGCGTCAACGACGCGCTCGCGATCAAGGAGGCCGACATCGGCATCGCGATGGAGTCGGGTGCCGCGGCGACGAAGGCGGTCGCCCGCATCGTGCTGCTCGACGGACGGTTCTCGCACCTGCCGCGCGTCGTCGCCGAGGGGCGCCAGGTCATCGCGAACATCGAACGCGTCTCGATGCTGTTCCTCACGAAGACCGTCTGGGCCACCGGACTCGCGGTCCTGTTCGGGGCGTTCGTGCTCGAGTTCCCATTCCTGCCGCGCCAGCTCTCGATCGTCGACGGCCTCACGATCGGCCTGCCCGCCTTCTTCCTCGCCCTCATGCCGAATGCCCGGCGCTACGTGCCCGGGTTCCTGCGTCGCTCGCTGAGCTTCGCGATCCCCGCCGGCGTGGTCGTTGCGCTCGCGGTGTTCGCCTACAGCTGGCTCGCGACGCAGGCGGGCATCGGAGAGGACGAGCTGCGAACCGGGTCGACCCTGCTGCTGACGATCATCGGCCTCTGGATCCTCACGGTGCTCTCGCGCCCGATCGACGGGTGGAAGATCCTCATCATCGGCTCGATGATGCTCGGCCTGATCCTCGTCTACTCCGTGCCCATAGCGACGCAGTTCCTGGTGTTCGTCGACCCGTCGATCGTCACTGCCGCGCTCGTGCTCGTCGTCTCGGTCGTGAGCATCGCGGCGATCGAGGTCATCCGGTTCGTGCACCTTCGGTATGTGAGAAGAACCGCGCGGTTCGACCCGTCCACAACACCGTGACGGCGGATGCCGCGAGCACGACCTGTGCGATGACGAACCACTGATCGGGCGAGGCGACCAGCGCCGCGGCGTCGAGCGCGATCGCGATGCCGAGCAGCACGGTGACGAGCACCCGAGCGTCGCGCCGGGCGCGGGTCAGCCCGGCGGCGATGGTGATCATGAACAGGCCGAGCAGCACGATGCAGGCGCCGATGATGGTGATGACGAACCGCTCGGTCTCGGTCGCGTCGGGCAGGTAGCGGCTGAACATCAGCACGATGCCCGACAGGATCAACGCGACGCCGTTGAGGTACCCGAGCACGACGGCGACGACGAGTTCCGGCGGGGGACGGCGCGTTCCGCGGCGGGTTCCCCCGGGCTCCGGGGCTGTGGCGTCGGACGCGTCGCTCATACCGGCGACCCTAGCCGAGGTGATGCCGGGCAGGGCATTGCATGAGGCGTTCGGGGTGCGCAAGGGCTGGCCGCCGCGTGGCATCCGGGCATAGTTTCAAGGCATGAGCATCGACAACGGACCCAAGCCGAACGTGTTCGACCTCGAGTCGGCCACGAAGCAGAACGACACGTACCGCACCGTCGCATGGAGCGGCAAGTACCTGCAGGTGACGCTCATGTCGATTCCCGTGGGCGAGTCGATCGGGCTCGAGGCGCACCCCGAGACCGACCAGTTCCTGCGTCTCGATGCCGGCCGCGGCCGGGTGAAGATGGGGCCGTCGGAGGACGACCTCCCCATCCAGCAGGAGGTCTCCGACGGCTGGAGCATCCAGGTGCCCGCCGGCACGTGGCACGACGTGGAGAACATCGGTGATGAGCCGATGCGGCTCTACGTCGTCTACGCGCCCGTGCACCACGCGGCCGGCATCGTGCAGGCCACGAAGGAGGACGCCGACCGCGACGAGGAGTCGGGCGTCGACGAGCCGCCCGCCTGGGCGGTCGAGCCCGAAGAGGGGCAGCCCGACCAGCACGCCTGAGCCGTGCCCTGGAGGCCGCTGCGGTTCAGGACCGCCCTGTGGACGGCGCGCCTCCCGCCCACGGGGTCGCGGGGGCTCAGTCGGCGACCTCCGCGGGCCAGACCACGGCGAATCGCTCCAGCACGATCTCGTGCTCCGGCGTCCACTCGAAGCCGAGTCGCGCGGCGGACCGCATCCAGTAGCGGGTGTGGCCGTCGCGCCATGAGCTGAGCGTGCGGTCGTCCTCGCCCTCGTCGTAGGCGAACGACTCGTCGACCTCGTCGAGCACCGCAATGCGGAGCTCGGTGCTGCGGAGGATCGCGCGAGGGCGGCCGGTCGAGTCGCAGGCGATCCAGTGGCTTCCGACGCGCGGCAGGGGTTGCGCCTCCGCCTCGAACTCGGCGACGAGCCCGGCGGTCGCCCGCTTGGTGCCCGCGACCACGAGGTCGAGGAGTTCATCGGTGAGCTCGGGATGGTCGCCGAACTGCTCGATCGACGGCGGCTCGGCGTCGGTCGCTCGATCGGGGTGCGCTGCGCGGTACGCCTCCCAGAGTTGCTCGGCCGCAGCACGATCGACGGGGGCGTTCTCGGCGGCGGGATTCTCCATGGAGCAAGTCTCGCAGGAGTGACTACGGCTGCAGCGGCGTGCGCACGATCTCGACGTTCCCGAAGATGAAGCCGGGAGTGAACGGCTCAGTGCCGTCCCACTGCTGGAGCGGGACCGACAGGAACGACACCATGCTGATGACGGCCCACGCCACCGTCACCGCCACGATGACGACTGCCGCACGATCGAGGATCCTGATCGCCGCCGCCTGCTCGGACGTGCGGAGCACCCGCGTGATCGACCAGATCACCATGAGCCCGATGAAGACGAAGACGAGCCCCGTGGGCTTGAGCGTCATGGTCACGCACTGCGGCACGACACTCGTCGGCTCGCCGTTGCCGTCGAGGTATCCGCCGTCGCTCGTCACGCCACCGGGGCATCCGCCCTTCGACGCCGTCACCACCGTGCCGTAGACCAGCGCGGTGACGCCCGCCCAGATCAGCAGGCGGCGGATGCGCCGGATCACGGCCGCGCCCGGAAGCGTCGCGAGCTCCGTGCCCGGTGCGCGGTCGAGGGTCTCGGACATGCGGCCTCCAGGCGTAGGGATGCCGCCATGGTGCCAGCCCGCGCGGGTCGGACACAAGAGTCGACCGGAGTGAGCCGCCCTACGGCGCCGTCGGAGCCTGCGGCGTGCGAAGCCGGCCGGGCAGGAAGGGCAGCGCGGGGGCTCGGTAGACGAGCGCGGGCGGATGCTGCGGCTCGAGGTCGAACTCCGCCTGCCCGAAGCGCCAGACCCGGTTGAACAGGTACACGCCGACGCGCACCGGCTCGTCGGCCGGCACCTGCCAGGTGCCGATGCCCCATTGCGCCGGCTGGCCGCGTTCGGCGATCACGAGCGTGGGCCGCACGCCCCAGTGGAGCGCGTACCACGGTCGATGCAGGGTCAGCTCGATGCGACGCGTCGCCCGATCTCCACTCACTCAGCACTGCCTCTCGTGATTCGCCTCGGCCAAGGCTAGTGCCCGCCGTCATACGCTCGAGGCATGATCACCGATCGCGACGTCGCCCGCTGGCGCCTGCACTCGCAACGGCTCGCCGCGCCCACCGGCTCCGCCGAGCAGGTCGTTCGCGCGCTCACGGCCGTCCAGGCCGAGAACCCGTCGCAGTCGGCATGGGCCGTCGCGACGCGGAGCGCCGTGCCCGGACCCGACGATCTCGCGCAGGCGCTCGCCGAGGGTCGGGTGCTGCGCACCCACGTGCTGCGTTCGACCTGGCACTACGTCGGCGCCGATGACGTGCAGTGGCTGCAGGACCTCACGGGGCCCCGCGTGATGCCGGTGTTCGAGCAGCAGCTCCAGCCCATCGCCGATCGGCTGGGCGCGCTCGGAGACGTGGTCGCGTCGACGCTCGCCGAATCGCCCGACCGCACGCGTTCGGACCTGGCCGCGGCGCTCGCCGAGCGCGGGGAGGAGCTCACCGGCCACCAGCTCATGCTGGTGCTCGGCCGGCTCGAGGTGCTCGGCATCGTGTGCAGCGGCGCCCCGCGCGACGGCGAGCACACCTATGCCCTGTTCGCGGATCGCGTGCCGAAACCACGACGTCCCGAGCGGGACGAGGCGCTCGCCGAGATCGCCCTGCGGTACTTCACCTCGCACGGGCCGGCGACCGATCGCGACCTCGCGTACTGGGCCACCCTGACCGTGACCGACGTGCGTCGCGGCATCGCGGCGGTCGAAGACCGTCTCGAGTCCTTCGAGCACGACGGGCGCACCTACTGGCACGCGGGCGGCGAGGTAACGGCATCCGCCGAGCCAGAAGGACACCTGCTGCAGGTGCTCGACGAGATGTATCGGGGCTACCAGGATTCCCGCTGGGTCCTCGACGCCGACGGCGTGGTGCCGAGGGCGCGCGAGACGGCGATCGGCATGGCCCTCGTCGACGCGCAGCTCGTCGCCGCAATGAAGCGGTCGCTCACGGCGGCCTCGGTCAGGTTCTCGGTGCGGCCGTACCGCTCCCTGACCGCTCGGGAGACCGGCGCGATCCGCGATGCGGCGGATCGCTACGGCGAGTTCCTCGGCCTCGAGGCGAAGGTCACGTTCGACGGCTGAGCGACGAGGGTCGTACGCGCCGTGGCGACCGGTCCGGGGCGGCGGCGCGGTACCAGCGGGCGCAGAAGATCACGATGATCGCGGCCTCGATCCAGGCGCCCGCGGTGAACATGAGCTGCGCACCCGCCTGGGCCTCGGCCGGCGTGACCGAGCCGGGAGGGTGCGCGGCCAGGAACTTGGCGAGGATCCCGTGCGAGGCGAGGGATGCGGCGAGCACGACCGCGAGGAGCACCGGGCCGTACGGATGCGGCCGGGGATCGAGTCCCACGATCGCCGCCGTGAAGATCGCTCCGGCCGCGAGCAGGTGCGCGTGCACGATGAGGTGCAGCAGCGGGTCGGCTCGCATCGCCTCGAACAGCGGCGTGACGTAGAGCAGCCACAGGCCCCCGGCGCTGAGCGCGAGCGCGGTCACCGGATGCGCGACGAACCTCGCGGGAAGGCTGCGCAGCAGCCGGGAGAGACGCCGCGCCGGCGTGACGTCGAGGGTGCGGAGGGCGAGCGTGACCGGGGCCGCGAGCACGAGGAGCAGTGGAGCGAGCATGCCGCCCAGCAGGTGCGACCACATGTGCGCGACGAAGCTCTCGTGGGTGGCCGACGCCAGCGGGCCGACGACGGCGACCGTGGCCGCCACGACACCGGCCGACCAGAGCACCATCCGCGACAGGGGCCACGGGCGCCCGCGCCGGCGGGAGACCACGACCGCGCCGGCATAGGCCGCGATCGCCGCGGCGGCCGCGATGACGACGATGAGCTCGAGGGTCGGGCCGCCGCCGGAGCCGTGCAGGTCGTGCGGCGTGACGGGGGCGACCGCCTCGGCCGGCACGAGCATCAGGCCTCGCTCGCGTTGTCTCGGGCGCGCGCTCGGCTCGCACGGGTGGCGACCAGCATCGCTGCGCCGGCGACGATAATGGCGACGGCGAGCAGGTTCCAGGTCACGTCGTAGGGGAGCAGGTCCTCCACGTACCGGATCTGGTGGATGCCGAGCAGCTTGTGCTGCACGGTGCCGTCGTAGAGCTGGAACGCGCCGGCGCCGAGCAGCACCCCGCCCGCCCATCGCGTCCACCAGAGGGCGCGCCGCCGCCGGAGGTCGGCGAGGAGGAACAGGCCGCCGATCGTCGCGAACCAGCTGAGGGCGTGGAAGAACCCGTCGGAGACCAGTCCGAGGTCGGGCGTGCCGAGGTCGTAGAAGTGATGCCAGTGCAGCAGTTGGTGGAACACGGTCTCGTCGATGAACGCGACGGCGCCCACCCCGAAGAGCACGCCCGACCACGCGTTCACGGCGGACCGATCGGCGCGCGCCGACCATGACGGATGCACGACGGACACGGATGCGCGGGACTCGATGGAAGCCATGGCGGGAGTCTCGCCGTCTCCGCGGCATCCGTGAATGGAGTGGACTGCCGCGACGACATCTGCTACCCGCGGCGAGTGGCTCCGGCCCGTCCCGGGGCCACAGGGCCTTTGGCGAGGGTTCCATCCGGGGGCATGCTGGACGCATGGCCGATCGGATGTCGCGACCCGACGTGCGCCCGTTGCGGGTCGCACGACCCGACGGGGCCGTGCTCGCCGCCGAGGTGATCGGCGAGGCGGGGCATCCGCTCGTGCTGCTCGTCGCCGGCGGGGAGTCGTCGATGGACTGGTGGCGGCCCGGGTTCTGCGACCTGATCGTCGCTCGCGGGTTCCGGGTGGTGCGCTACGACCAGCGCGGCATGGGGGAGACCACGTTGGGCCCGCCACCGCGGCGCGACGGGTTGCCGGTCGCCCTCGACGACGCGATCGCGGTGCTCGACGCTGCCCATGCCGCCGATGACGGCGCCCGCGATGCGCACTGGGTCGGCTTCTCGGCCGGCGGGTGGGTCTGCCAGCTGGCGGCCCTCGACCACCCCGACCGGGTCCGGGCGCTCACGCTCGTCTCGACGAGCCCCACGATGTTCGAGGCCGATCCCGACCTGCCCGGCGCGGTCGACCGCATGCAGGAGGCTTGGGCGAACCCGCTGCCCGAGCCCGACTGGGGCGATCCGTCCGCGATCGTCGAGTACCACGTCGCCGTCGATCGCGACTACGCCGGCGACGAGTTCGACGAGGAGCACGATCGCGCAATCTGGGACGACACCGTGCGCCGCTCACCCGACATGCACCGCGACGAGGGCGGCCCGGACACCGTCGATCCCGGCCCCCGCTGGCGCGAGCGACTGGGTGACATCGACGTGCCGACCACCGTCGTGCACGGCACCGCGGACCCCGTGTTCCCGATGCCCAACGGGGAGGCGCTCGCGCGCGACATCCGCGGGTCCTCGTTCGTCTCGATCCCCGGTGGCGGGCACGAGCTGCCGCCTGCGGCCTGGGGCAGGGTCGTCGAGGCCATCGCGTCGACGGAGTAAGGGATGCGTGACATCCGGCCTTCCTGAGGCGCATGCTGGAAGGCATGGGAACCGTGACGATCTCATTCGAGATGACGCTCGACGGGGTGTTCGACCAGATGGAGCACTGGTTCGACGAGAACGACCCGGGCCTGCAGCGGGCGAGCGACCGGCTCGTGTTCGGCGCCGACGCCGTGCTGCTCGGCCGGGAGAGCTACGAGTTCTTCCGCGAGTACTGGCCGAAGCAGACCGATGACCGCGGCTTCGCGGCGCACTACAACGCGCTGCCGAAGTACGTCGCGTCGACGACGCTGACGGGGCCGCTCGACTGGAATGCGACGCTCATCGAGGGCGACGTCGCCGAGGCGGTGCGCGGCCTTCGCGACCGGTACGACTCGATCATCTCGCACGGGTACGGCGGTCTCGCCGCCGAATTCGTCGACGCCGGCCTCGTCGACGAGGTACACGCCGGCATCCACCCGTTCATGGTCGGCGGGGACGGGAGCGAGATCCGGCTGCGCTCGCCGCACCCGGTCGGGTTCACCCTGCTCGGCGTCGAGGCATACGAGTCGGGCATCATCGCCGCCCGGTACGCGCCGGCCCCGCGACATCCGTCGACCTAGGCGTCACCCACCGACAGCCGCGCCGTTCGGCCGGCCACGCGACATCCGCCCGCCGCCGGTCGCCCGTACGATGGGCGGGTGGACTTCTCCTTCGCCTTCACCCCCGACCTCATCGCCGTCTTCGTGACCCTGTTCGTGCTCGAGATCGTGCTGGGTGTCGACAACGTCATCTTCATCTCGATCCTGGCGTCCAAGCTGCCGAAGGAGCAGCAGGCCCGCGCGCGCAACCTCGGCCTCACCCTGGCCATGGTGATCCGCGTCGTGCTCGTGTTCTTCGCCGGCTGGATCATCACCCTGAAGGAGGATGTCGTCGTCTGGTTCGGCATGGGCTTCTCGGTGAAGGACTTCATCCTGATCGCCGGTGGACTCTTCCTCGTCTACAAGGCCGTCACCGAGATCCACCACAAGCTCGAGGGGGCCGAGGAGGAGCACGGCGCCGCACCCAAGCGCATCACGTTCAGCTCGGTGCTCATCCAGATCCTCTTGCTCGACATCGTCTTCTCGCTCGACTCGGTCATCACGGCCGTCGGCATGACCGAGAACCTCGTCGTCATCGTCACCGTCGTGGTGCTCTCGTTCGGCATCATGCTCTTCGCGTCGCGGTACATCTTCACGTTCGTCAACCGCCACCCCACGGTGAAGATGCTCGCGCTCTCGTTCCTCCTGCTCATCGGCGTCTTCCTCATCGCCGAGGGCTTCGGCATCAAGATCGACAAGGCGCTCATCTACGCGCCGATGGCGTTCGCCATCCTCGTCGAGGCACTGAACCTCATCGCGTCCGGCCGCAAGGCCAAGCGCGAGCACCGTCGTCAGCAGGCGGTGCAGCTGCGCCCGCAGTACCCCGACGCCGACGAGTCGATCGCGGTCTCCGCGGCGCTCTCGAAGGGCGAGGCGGGCGCGGGCTCGGTCGGCCTGTCGAGCCGACCGGTGCAGGGCGACGCGGATGCCGCGGAGGAGCGTGCCGGGCTCGGTTGAGCTTCGGTCGTCGGCCGCATCCGATGCGGCGCGGCGTCACCGACCGGAGGTCCCCGCCGCGCGTGATGCCGGGGAGTACGCTCCGAGCGTGATGACTCCGTCGCTCGTGCCTGGTTCAGCCGTGACGCAGTTCGCGGTGCTCGACGCGTTGCTCGCCGGGGCCTACGAATCCGGCATCCGGGTCTCGGAGGTCCGCCGGCTCGGCGACTTCGGTCTCGGCTGCGTCGACCACCTGGGCGGCGAGGTCGTCATCCTCGACGGCGCGGTCGTCGAGTGCACCGTCGACGACGCGCCGGCGTCAATGCTCGACGACGAGGTGCTGCCCTTCGCCATCGCCTGCCGCTTCCCGGTGCTCGCGGGCACCACCGTGCGCGACCGGGATCTCACCGGCTTCGCGGCATCCGTCGAGGCCGGGCTCGTGAGCCGCAACCTGTTCCACGCGGTGCGGTTCGACGGCGTGCTCTCGCGAGTGCTCGTGCGTGTGACGCCGCGGCAGCACCATCCGCTGCCTCCCCTGAGCGTCGTGACCGACCACCAGGTGGAGACGCACGTGCGCGACATCCGCGGAACCCTCGTCGGGTTCTGGACGCCCGCCATCTACCAGGGCATCGCGGTCGCGGGCCTGCATCTGCACTTCCTGAGCGAGGACCGCAGCGTCGGCGGGCACGTGCTCGACCTCGCCGTCGAGCACGGCGACCTGCGCGTGGCGCCCTTCGCCCGCTTCGAGCTGCGGCTGCCCACCGACGACCTGTTCCTCCGCACCGAGCTCACGCACGCCGACGATCACCGCATCGTCGCGGTCGAGGGCGGTGGTGCCGGCGCGGCCTGACGTCCGGCGCGCAGTCGCTCAGGATGCGGATGCGGATGCGGATGCGGATGCGGATGCGGATGCCGCGCCGGTTGCGACCGGGCTCGCGCAGACCTCAGGGCCGCTTCGCGAGGAAGGCGAGGACCCGTTCCATGAGCAGTGCGGTCGCCTCGGCGTCGTAGCTCGGGAGGCTCGAGTCGGCGAAGTAGTGCTGGTCGCTCGGGTAGAGGAAGAGCTCGGCGTCGTCGGCCGTCGCGACGAGCTCGCGGGCGGCGTCCACGTCGCCCTCCTCCATGAAGAAGGGGTCGGCGTCGGCCCCGTGGATCTGGACGGGGACACCCCCGGGCCAGCTTCCGAACTCCGAGGGCGGAAGGCAGGAGTAGAAGAACAGCGCGCCGTTCGCGCCGGGGCGGGTCTGCGCGAGCATCTGCGCGGGCACGACGCCCAGCGAGAACCCGGCGTAGACGAGCCCGTCGGGCAGAGCCTCGGCCGCGCGCTCGCCCCTCGCCATGATCTCGTCCCAGCCGACCTCCTTGGCGTAGCCGACGCCCTCCTCGATGGAGCCGAAGGTGCGCCCCTCGAAGAGGTCGGGTTCGTGCACGGTGTGCCCCGCTCGGCGGAGTTCCTCCGCGAAGGCGTGCAGGCCCGCGGTCGGGCCGAGGGCGTGGTGGAAGAGCAGGACCTCTGACATGGCGACTCCCGTCCGACGGTGGATCCGGTGCGATCGCACGGGACGATACTCGCTCCCTCCGACGGCGTCGACCCATTCGCGATGCCCGCCTCGCGCGTCTCGATACGCTGGCCTGATGTCTGCGGAGCGCCGATCGATCCTGCGCCGGAAGTACCTGAGCCTCGGCGCGGGCGAGCTCGTGGCCGCACTGGTCTTCGCCCTCATCGCCTGGACGCTCGTCCCGCGCCTCGGCACCGCATCGGCGGCCGCCGCGCTCTGGTCGGCCCTCATCCCACTGCTCGTCGTGCTCGTGCAGGCCGGCGCCTACTGGCTCGGCGCCCGCACCTGGGTGGAGCTGCGGCCGATGCCGGCCGGCTGGGCGGGCACGTACCGGGTCTTCAGGATCGCGGATGTCGCGCTGCTGGCGGCGGGCCTCGCGGGCGTGATCGCGTGGTGGCCCGACTCCTTCGGCTCGGTGCTGCTCGTGCTCACGGTGTGGCTGTTCGGCGTGATCGAGTACGTGAACTACTTCTGGGTTCGGCTGTCGTACCCGTTCAGCCGCTGGTTCGCGACGGTGCGCGAGTGGCGCACGCCGAGGCTCGTGCAGGACCTCCACGGCGCCGTGGGGGCCAGGTGAACCGGATCTCCAGCGGTCGTCGGTGCGCGGGCACGGGCCGCGCCGGGGGCTCGCGCGTCAGCCGAGCACGACGAGCAGGCTGAGCACGGCGAGCACCGCCGAGAGCGGGGCCATGGTGTACCGCTCGGGTTTGCTGCGCGAGATCGCGTTCAGGCCGATGCCGAGCACGAAGTAGCCGAAGACCACCCACATGCCGACGGTCGAGACCACGTCGGGGACGACGTCGATGACGCCCGCGCAGTCGAGTGCGAGGAGGGCGATCACCGCGTAGATCAGGATGGAGACGACGCTGCCGATGCGGAGCCGCGCGGGCAGTACGCGGTGCGCCCCGCCCCAGGCGAATCGCCCGATCGGCGCTCCGAGGGCCAGGGCGAGCTGGAACAGGGCGAGGACCCCGAGGACGACGGTGAGGGCGATGGCGGCGAGCACGGGCGCCAGCATAGCGGCGGCCGCGCCGGCCCCGTCCGCCGCATGGCCTGACGAGGCGTCCGAGCGGATGCCGCGTCCGCCGTTCGACCGGTGTGAACGGCCGTGACCGCCGCATGGCGGTGACATCGCGACCGGTTCGGGCGATGCTGGAGGCATGGGACTGCGCGGGGCGTCGACGCTCGGACTCGCCGCGGTCGCGGCCGTGTGCGCCGTGCTCGCCGGCTGCTCCGTGCCCGGTGCCGCGGAGCAGCCCCGGCCGTCCGAGACCTCCGCCGCCGAACCGGCCGTGCCCGACGCATCCGGCGGGCTCACGTTCGCGGCGGTGGGGGACTCGATCACCGACGCGGACAGCCCCGACTTCATGGCCGGCGACCTCGGCGCGGCATCCTGGGCGACGTACGTGCGCGACGCGGGCTTCGGATTCGCCGGCGGTTGGGCCGAGTGGGGCGCGACGACGGCCCGCATGCTCGATGAGGTGGCTGCGTACGAGGCCGACGTGCTCGTGGTGCTCGCGGGCACGAACGACGTCGCCTTCGGCGTGCCGTTCGCGGAGACGACGTCGAACCTCGAGCGCATCGTCGACACGGCCGGCATCACGGAGGTGGTCGTCGTGTCGATCCCGCCGATCGATGCGGATCCCGATGGCGCCGACGCCTTCAACGATCGGCTGGAGGCCGTGGCCCGCGATCGGGGCTGGCGATTCGTCGACGGCTCGGCGGGGCTGCGCACCGGCGACGGCACGTTCCGGGAGGGCATGTCCTCCGACGGCCTGCACCCCTCGGAGGCGGGAGCGAAGGTGCTCGGGGAGGCGATCGCCGAGGAACTGGGGGAGGAGTGAGCGAATGGTCAAGCCCCTGCCCGGCATTCCGCCGCGCGCCTAACGTCGCCGGCATGGAACATCATGACGAACGGGTGGACCGCGACGCCCCGGCACCCACGCCCGCACGTCGGGGCCTTCGATTCGGCCTCGGCATCGCGCTGACCGTGATCGGGTTGATCGGCGTCCTGACCTACGCGCTCATGCCGCGGAACACGCCCGCGGAGGGCGAGGGCACCGCCGACGGGCTGCTGCAGTCGGGGCTCATCATCGGGTCCGCCCTGCTCACGGGGCTCGGGATCCTGCTCATCATGCTCGGCGTCGCCATGGCCCGGCGGGAGCGTGCCGGCCGCGAGTCCTGAGGTGGCCGCACGCCCCGGGCCGGGCGGAGAGGCGCGGAACCGGAGGATGCCTGCGGCCGACCGCCTCTCTGGGTTACGCTCGCGATTGGCCTTCCGGTGCGGGTGTCGATTCCGGTCGTTCGCATTCGACGTCATGGTGAGGGCACGACCGTGCTCGGAGGAGGTCGCATCATGAAGCTCGTCGTCGCCGTCTCGATGTCGCTCGACGGAGTCGTCCAGAGTCCGGCCGGGCCGGGCGAGGACCGGTCGAACGGCTTCGGCGAAGGCGGATGGCTCGTGCCGGTCTTCGACGACGAGGTCGGAGCCTTCATCGGCGCCGGCTTCGCCACGGCCGACGCCCTGCTGGTCGGGCGCGGCACGTTCGACCTGCTCGCCGACCACTGGCCGAAGCTCACGCCCGAGGAGGACCCGGGCTCGGTGCTCATGAACTCGCTGCCGCGCTACGTCGTCGGCACGCCCTCGAAGCCGGTCGAGTGGGCGGGCACGACGGTCCTCGACGGCGATGCGGTCGACGAGGTGCGGCGCCTGAAGGAGATGCCCGGGCGCGACCTGCTCGTGCAGGGGTCGCCGGGGCTGATCCAGACGCTGCTCTCGGCCGACCTGGTCGACGAACTCCGCCTCGCGGTCGCGCCGGTGCTGCTCGGCAGCGGCAAGCGGCTCTTCGGCGACGGCACGGTGCCGACCGGGCTCGAGCTCGTCGAGGGCTCCACGTCGCCCTCGGGTGTGGTGCTCTGCCTCTACCGGCCGGCGGGGCCGGTGCGGCACGGCAGCTGGATGCTGGGCGAGGACTCGACGGACTCCACCGGCTCCGCCGCCTCGGGCTGAGTGACGGCCCGGCGCGGCCGGCCGGTCAGGCCCGCCGAGCGAGCATCACCGCGACCTGGCGCCGGATGACGTCGACGACGCCGTCGTCGCTGAGGTCGCGATGGATCGTCGCGGTGATGCTGATGAACATGACCGCCGAGATCGCACGGGCCAGCTCCGCGGCATCCGCTTCGCTGAGCCCGTCGCGTCGCAGCACGTCGACGAAGGCGGCCTCGACCCGCAGGCTCAGGGCGAGGCCCTCACGGCGGTGCGGCTCCTCCGGATCGCCGAAGACGAGTTCGCGCAGGTAGGTGCGCCCGTTCTCGATCTGCACGCGGTTGCACTCGACGATCGGCCGCACGATGGCCATGAGCGCGTCGATCGGGTCGGAGAGGCCGGATGCCGCGGCGACGCCGGTCTCGATGGCGTCGGCGAACTTGACGTTGTGCACGAGCAGCAGCAGTTCGGCCTTCGAGCGGGCGTAGAGGAAGAGGGTGCCGGCTCCCACGTCGGCGCGGTCGGCGATCTGCTGCGTGGTGACCTCGTCGACGCCGTGCGCGCTGAAGAGCTCGGTCGCGGCGGCCGTGATGCGTTCGAGCTTCTGCTGCTTGTTGCGCTCACGGCGGCCGATGGGCGGTGCGTCAGGGTGCACGGGTCGGTCCTCTCCGCTCCGATGGTACGGGAGGGTCATGCGAGGCTGACCACCACCTTGCCGCGGATGCCGCCGCGTTCGAGCAGGGCCAGTGCCTCGGGGGTCCGCGCGAACGGGAGCACGCGGTCGACCTGCGGGGTCAGGACCCCGGCCTCGACGAGTTCGGTGATGCGCTCGAGCTGGGCGCCGTCGGCCCGCATGAACAGGAACGAGTAGTCGACGTCACGGCGGCGGGCACGTCGTCGCACGCCGCTGCTCAGCGCCCGCATCGCGACGCGGAGCGGCAGGCCTGCGCCGAGCTCGCGGGCGAAGGCAGGGTCGGGCGGGCCGAAGATGCCGACGACGCGTCCGCCGGGGCGGGTGACGCGGATGGACTTCTCGAGGTTCTCGCCGCTGAGGCTGTCGAGCACGAAGTCCACGTCGTGCAGCTCCCGCTCGAAGTCCTGGGTTTTGTAGTCGATCACCCGGTCGGCGCCGAGGGCGCGCACGTAGTCGGCGTTCGCCGCGCTCGCGGTGGTCGCGACGACCGCGCCGAGGTGCTTCGCGAGCTGGATGGCGATCGAGCCGACGCCACCGGCTCCGCCGTGGATGAGCACCGTCTGGCCCGGTTGCACGTTTCCGCGCTCGACGAGCGCCTGCCAGGCGGTCAGGGCGACCAGGGGCAGCGAGGCCGCCTCCTCCATGGTGATCGACGCCGGCTTCAGCGCGAGGTCCTGCTGGTCGACGGCGATGAACTCGGCGAAGGTGCCGATGCGGTCCTTGTCGGGCCGGGCGTAGACCTCGTCGCCGGGCGAGAAGCGGTCGACGCCCGTGCCCACGCGCTCGACGATGCCGGCGACGTCGTTGCCGAGGATCAGCGGCAGGCGGTACGGGAGGATCTGCCGGAACCCCGCATCGCGGATGCCGGCGTCGAGCTGGTTGACGCCGGCGGCCTTCACGCGCACGAGCACGTCGTGGTCGCCGACGGTCGGCACCGGGACATCCGCCTCGTGCAGGGGCTGCTTGTAGGCGTCGATGAGGAACGCCTTCATGGTGCCCGGCCCCGGCTGCGAGCCGGCCTGCCCGTTCTGCTGCGCGCTCATCGGGCGAGGAATTCGAGGGTCGTGGCGACGAACTGCGCGTGGAACTGGAAGATCCCGGCGTGGCCGGCGTCGGGGTAGAGCACGAGTTCGGCGTCTGGCAGGCGCTCGACCAGGTCGACCGAGTTCTCGGTCGGGACCATCGTGTCGTGCTCGCCGTTGGCGACGAGTACGGGCTGGGTGATCTTCGACAGGTCGGCGGGCGAGCGGGTGCCCCAGTCGTGCACCGCGGCCAGCTGGGCGCGATACGCGCGCGTCGAGATCTTCGCGTCGCGGTCGACGGTGCGCTCGGCGATGCGGGCGAGGAACTCGCGGGCCGCCCGCTTGCCGTTCGCGGTGCGGGTGAAGAAGAGGGTGGTCTTCGGGTCGCTGAACGTCAGGATGCCGCGGAGCACCGCCGCGTTCGAGACGCGGCTGACCCGGTCGATGCCCACGCCGCCGGCCGGGCCGGTGCCCGCGAGGACGATCTTGCGAACGAGGGCCGGATTCGTGACGGCGATGACCTGGGCCACCATGCCGCCCATCGAGAGGCCGAGCAGGTCGACGCGGTCGAACCCGAGCGCGGCGATGAACGACACGGCGTCACGCGCCATGTCCTCGATGCTCGATGACGGCGTGCCGGTGCTCGCGCCGACGCCGCGGTTGTCGAACACGATGACGCGGCGGTTGGCGGCGAGGCCGTCGACGACGCGCGGGTCCCAGTTGTCGAGGGTCGCGGCGAGGTGGGTGAGCAGGACCAGCGGCACGCCGACCGACGGGCCGAGCTCGCGGTAGGCGTAGTCGACGCCATTCGCGGTGACCGTGCGGGTCGGCGTGGTCGCGAACGAGACGGCGGCGGCGGAAGAGCCGGGATGGTCCGTGGTGGTGCTGTGCATGGGATGTCTCCATATCGGTGCGCTCTCGCGGTCTCGGGAGGAGCCGTCTCGGTGCACCTGGGACCAGTGTACGTGAAAACTGAGCGAACTCAAGAATGAGTTCGTTCAGAAACTCTGAACGAGCTTCGCATGCACGTCCTGGTCACCTGCAAGTGCAACTTATCGGTTGCGTTTGTGAGGCTCAGATGCAACCATAGGGTTGCACTCATTCCGACGCGAAAGGCAGGCGGCGACATGCTGCTCAAGGACAAGGTGGCCGTGATCCACGGCGGAGGCGGTTCGATCGGGGGCGCAGCAGCGCGGGTGTTCGCTCGGGAGGGAGCGAGGCTCTTCCTCGTCGGCCGCAGTCGGCCACGGCTCGAGGCCGCAGCCGACGCGGCTCGGGCCGAGGGCGCCGACGTCTCGGTCGCGCTGGTCGACGCGATGGACGAGACGGCGGTCGCGCGCCACGTCGACGAGGTGGCGGATGCCGTGGGCCGCATCGACATCGCCCTGAACGCCGTCGGCTTCGACCACGTGCAGGGCCTCGCCATCGGCGAGACGAGCCTCGAGGACTACCTCCACCCCGTCGTCGGCTACCTGCGGACGAACTTCGTGACCGCGAAGGCGGTGTCGCGGCACATGATCGCGCAGGGGAGCGGCGTGATCCTCACCGTCTCGACGCCCGGAGCGCGCCTGACCGGCCGCGGGCTCCTCGGCAACGCGGCCCAATCGGCGGCGCTCGAGGGGTTCTCGCGCGCGCTCGCCGGAGAGCTCGGACCTGACGGGGTGCGGGTCGTGTGCGTGCGCCCGCACGCCATGCCCGACGCGCTCGCGACGTCGTACACGCGGGCGATGTTCGGCCGCTCGGCCGAGGCCGGCGGCGTCCCGTTCGACGAGTGGTTCGCGGGCCTCGCCGACATGACCCTGCTCGGCCGGCTCCCCGTGCTCGACGAGGTCGCGGAGTACCTCGCGTTCGCGGCATCCGATCGTGCGCGCTCGATGACCGGGGCGATCGCGAACCTCACGGCGGGGGCGCTTGTCGACTGAGCCGCCGGCTCCCCGGTGGGCGGGCTGCCGGTGCGCGACACGAAGGCCCGGACGGCGATGCCGTCCGGGCCGTCAGCTCGAGCAGGTCGAGTCGTGCGCGCCGATCAGTCGTCGCCGCCCGAGGCGACCACGGTGAAGTCGGCGTCGAGCGAGACATCGACCGTGGTGCCCTCGCCGGTGAGCACCGACACGTCGTACGGCGAGGTGGTGTCGTCGTCGACCTCCGCGTCGACGATCCGGCCGTCGGCCTCGCCGAGCGCGGCGGCGACCAGTGCGTCCAGCGTCTTCGCGTCGAGGGCGCCCAGCGGTGCGGCATCCGCGTCGTTCGCGTCGGCGGGCTCGGTGGAGATCGCCTTCGCGGTCCCATCGGATGCCACGCGGACCTCGGTCTCGTCGCCGGCGTCGGTCCGGAACTCGACGTCCCAGCTGCCGTCGGCACCGGCGTCCATGCTCACGGGCGTGCCCTCGGCCTCGGACGACGCGGTCGCGACGATCTCGGTGAGCTCATCGGCCGACGTGGCGCCGAGGTCGACGGCGCTCGCGCCGCCGGCGCTGCCGCTCGTGGCGTCGTCGGCGTCGGTGGTGTCGTCGCCGTCGTCGGTGTCAGCGGCGTCGTTCGCGTCGTCCTGGTCGGAGACCGACGCGGCCGAGACCTCGTCGGAGTCGTCGTCGTTCTCGTCGGCGATCGCCGCGCCCACGGCGATGCCGCCTCCGGCGAGGAGCAGGGCGGCGAGCACCGAGCCGCCGGCGACGAGCGCCTTGCGCTTGCGCGAGGTCGGCTCGACCGGCGCCGGAGCGGTCGCGGCGGGGGCGGCCGTTGCTGCGTGCGTCGGCGTGACCGGCGTCGTCGAGAGGCGCTCGGTGGTCGAGTGGTCGGGCGTCGCGGCATCCGCCTTCTTCGGGTCGGGCAGGTTCGGGGTGTTCGTCGTTTCGCTCATGCCTCGATGGTGTCGAAAGGGCGCTGAAGCGACCCTGAAGCTTCCTGAAGCGGCGTTCAGGAAGCGGGACGAGTGCCGCCGCGGCCGAGAACCCGGCTCAGGATGCCGCGGGCAGGCTCACGACGAACCGGGCCCCGCCGAGCGGGGAGTCCTCGATGCGCACGACGCCGTGCGCGGCACGTGCGACGCCCTGCACGATGGCGAGCCCGAGGCCGCTGCCGCCTGCGTCTCGGTCGCGGGCGTCGTCGAGGCGAACGAAGCGGTCGAACACGCGCTCGCGTTCGGCCTCGGGGATGCCGTCGCCGTCGTCGTCCACCACGAGGATCGCCCGCCCGTCGCGTTCGGCGAGGCCGATGGCCACACGGCCTCGGGAATGACGTGCGGCGTTGTCGGCCAGGTTGCGCAGCAACTGGCCGAGCAGTTGCGGGCTGCCGTGCACGCGCGCGGGGCCGATGCCCGACTCGTCGACCGCGATGCCGCCGGCACGCAGGCGCGAGGCCTCGGCGAAGGCGAGGTCGTCGAGGTCCACCGACTCGTCGGCGTTCGGCGCGCCCTCGTCGAGCCGTGCGAGCAGCAGCAGCGAGTCGACGAGGCCCTGCAGGCGGAGGCCCTCGCCGAGCGCGACATCCGACAGCTCCTCCAGCGAGGTGACCTCGGGATGCGCCTGCGCGAGCTCGGCGTGCTGGCGGATCGTGGCCAGCGGCGACCGCAGCTCGTGCGACGCGTCGGAGACGAAGCGCCGTTGCGCGCTCGCCGCGGCGTCGAGGCGGCCGAGCATCGCGTTCATGGTCTCGGCCAGGGCGGCGATCTCGTCGCCCGAGTCGGGCACGGGCACGCGCCGGTCGAGGCGGTCGGCGGTGATGTCCTCGACCTCCGCCGTGATGCGGGCGACCGGGCGGAGCGCCCTCCCCATCACGACCCACGTGATGCCCGCGACGAGCAGCACGACGAGGGGGACCGACACGGCGAGGAGCAGCGCCACGGTGCCGAGCGTCTCGAGGTCGTCCTCGACGGGCACGCCGAGCACGAGGGTGTCGCCGCTCTCGAGCTCCTCGGCGAACATCAGCACCGGTTCGCCGTCGACGGTGCGCAGCTCCGGTTCGTCGGCGACCGGCAGCGGGGCATCCGGAGCCTCGTCGGATGCCGCGACGACGTCACCGCCCGGCGACCGGAGCTGCACGAGCTCGTCCTCGAGCCCGTCGATCGCGGCCGGACCCCGGTCGGCGACCTGGGTGGCGAGCTCCTCGGCGCGCAGCTCGCCGGCGCGAGTCGAGGCCCCGAGCACGGTGCCGCGCAGGATCTCGAGGAAGGCGAAGGCGCCGACGAGCAGCACGACCGCGATGACGAGGGTCGCGCCGAGGGTCGCGCGAGCCCGGACCGACCGCCACCGAGACCGCGCCGACCGCGCCGACCGCGCCGACCCCACCGACCCCGTCGGCCGCGGCCGCTGCCGACGCTCAGCCACCGTCGGCCGCCAGCCGGTATCCGGCGCCGCGCACGGTCTCGATGGCCTCGCGCCCGTACGGGCGGTCGAGCTTGCGGCGCAGGTGGCCGACGTACACCTCGACGATGTTCGGGTCGCCCTCGAAGTCGTCGTTCCAGACGCCCGCGATGAGGTCGCGCTTGGAGATCACCTGGCCGCGGTGGCGCATCAGGTGCTCGAGCACCGCGAACTCGCGAGCGGTGAGCGCGACCTGCTCGTCGCCGCGCCAGACCTTCCTGCCGGCCGGGTCGAGGCGGAGGTCGCCGGCCTCGAGCACGACCGGTCGCTCGACGCCGCCGCGCCGGATGAGGGCGCGCAGCCGCGCGACGAGCACCGCGAACGAGAACGGCTTCGTGACGTAGTCGTCGGCGCCGGTCTCGAGGGCCTCGACCTGGTCCCACTCGCCGTCCTTCGCGGTGAGCATGAGGACGGGGGTCCAGTTCTCCTCGGCGCGCAGCGCCTCGCAGACCTTCCAGCCGCTCATGCCGGGCATCATCAGGTCGAGCACGATGGCGTCGTACCTGTTCTCGCGTGCCCGCCACAGCCCGTCGATGCCGTTGTGCGCGACGTCGACGGCGAAGCCCTCGGCCTCGAGGCCGCGTCGAACGCCGTCAGCGAGGCGCACCTCGTCGTCGACCACCAGGATTCGCATCCACGCCATTCTCGTCGCGGATGCTGAAGCGGGGCTGAAGCGCGCGCCGCGCGGCGCCCCGTCAGCGCAGCGCGTGCCGGTCGGCCCAGCGCCCGATCTCGGCGGCGATCGCGTCGGGCCGGTCCTCCTGCGCGTGGTGTCCGGCCGGGCCGCCGTCGACGATCTCGAGGGCGGCGATCGAGGCCGCGCACCAGGCCGCCATGGCCTCGTCGATGAGCAGCGTCGGTGATCCCGTGAACGTCAGCAGCAGCTTGGGCACCCCGTCGCTCGTCGCGAGCCAGCGGTCGTAGGCCTCGATGCGGTCGACGAGCGCCCTCGGCTCGCCGCCGAGCGGCATCTGCCTGGCCCAGGCGAGCACGGGCCGACGGCTCGCGGGCGTCGGGAACGGCGCCAGGTACGCGTCGAGGTCGGCCCCCTCGACCGGCGTAAGCACGCCACCGGTATAGGCCTGGCGGATGAACGCGTCGGTGGTGAGCACCCGCTCCTCGCCGGGGCCCGGCGTGCGCACGAGCTCGGACCGCTCACGCGCCTGGGGCGACAGGTCGCCCCACTCCATGGGCTTCACGATGCTCTCGAAGAACGCGATGCCGAGCACCCGCTCCGGATGTCGCGAGGCCCAGTCGAACGCGAGCGCACCGCCCCAGTCGTGGCCGACGAGCACGACGCGCTCGACCCCGACGGCGTCGAACCACGCGTCGAGGTAGCGGGCGTGGTCGGCGAAGTCGTAGGCGAGGTCCGGTTTGCCGGACCGGCCCATGCCGATGAGGTCGGGCGCGAGCAGGCGCCCGCCGCCGAAGCGCTCGATGACGCCGCGCCACTGGTGGGACGACCCGGGGTTGCCGTGCAGGAACACGAAGGTCGGGCCGTCGCCCTCCCCATGCGCTTCGTGGTGGACGGTCGAGTCGAGGACCTGGATCGTCGGCATGGGGACTCCTGTTCACAATAACGTTGGCGCGGCCAACGATAAACCGAAACGTTGGCCGTGTCAACGAATTGGTAGGGTGTGCGGATGATCGACGAACTCGCTCCCCGCTTCGCGCGGCGGGCCACCTGGCAGCTCTCGACGGTGGCGCAACGCTCGCATCGACTGCTCGCCGCGGCATTCGCCGAGCGCGGTCGGCGTGGGTACGACGCCCGCGTGCTCGCCGCGCTCGACGAGTTCGGCGACCTGCATCAGGCGGCGGTGGGCCGCCATACCGGCCTCGACCCGAGCGACGTGACCCAGACGGTGCGCGACCTGGAGGCGGCGGGCGACGTCGTCCGCCGCGCGAGCGACGAGGACCGACGACGCATGGTCATCGCGATCACCGCGGCCGGCCGAGCGACGCTCGGCGAGCTCGACGCCGCGATCGACGAGGCAGAGGCCGCGCTGCTGTCGCCGCTCAGCGTGGTGCAGCGGGAACGTCTCGCCGAGATGTTGGACACGCTGGCCGACGCCTCCGACGGGCGGTGAACCGGGCGCACGGCGCCGCCTGCGCGCGCGGGCCGGCCGCGGCATCCGCTCATCGCGACCCCACCGCCCGACCGCGTCAGCCGACCTCCTCGGCCAACGCGAGGATGATGCCGCCAGGGCCGCGCAGATAGCAGAGCCGGTACACGTCCTCGTAGTTCGCGACCTCGCGCAGGATCTCGCCGCCGAGCGGGCGGAGCCGGGTGAGGGTGTCGTCGAGGTCATCGACCGCGAACATGACCCGGTGCAGCCCGAGGGTGTTGGGTGGTGGCACTGCCGGCACGGGAGCGGATGCCTCGGGCGCGACGTACTTCGTCAGCTCGAGCCGGCCGTGGCCGTCGGGGGTGCGCATCATCGCGATCTCGCTCCGCACGCCGTCGAGGCCGACGGTCTGGTCGGCGAAGCCGCCCTCGATGCTGGCGCGACCCTCGACCTCCATGCCGAGCGCCGTGTAGAAGGCGACGGCCGCGTCGAGGTCGTCGACGACGATGGCCACGTTGTCCATGCGCTGGATGCTCATGGCGCCGACCCTACGCCGCACCGCCCACATGCCCGCAGGGCGGACCTGCGCTGACGCCGCGGGTCCGTCGGCGACCGGCTGGCTCGCCGACTGACCTGCCGCCGGCCGGCGTTCGCCCTCAGCGATGGGCGGCTGCGGGCGCTCCTCGAGGGCGCAGACTGGGCCCATGGTCGAGATCTCGGATGATGACTTCGAGCGCATGGTCGCCGACGCGTTCGACGAACTGCCCGACGAGATGGTGCGGGCCTCGAGAACGTCGCGATCCTCACCGCGAACCAGCCGGCGGGGGAGCGGCCTCGGCTGTACGGGCTCTACAGCGGCCGACCGCTGAAGACGCGGGGCGTCTACGGCTACGGCGAACTGCCCGATCGCATCACGCTCTTCAAGAACACGATGGCCGAGCACAGCGCGGACCTCGAGGCGCTGCGCGCGCGGGTGCGCATCACGCTCGTGCACGAGATCGGGCACTACTTCGGGCTTGACGACGCGCGGCTCGGGGAGCTCGGCTGGGCGTAGGGGCGCTCCGCACGGGCGGCGGCGGGTCGCCTTCGTCGGCACAGCGGGCGATATCCGTACTATGATCGGGTTAACCGACTTATGCGTGAGGTGAACATGGCTGACATCGCTACCTTGGTGCGTTCCGCGCGGCGCGCTCGCCGCTATACGCAGCGAGAACTCGCCCGGCGCGCCGGGCTCTCGCAGAGTCGGGTGGCGGTTGCTGAGGGGGCTGGCGAAGATCCGCGGTTCGATACCGCGACGCGGCTGCTCGCCGGCGCCGGCCACCGCTTGTACTCGGCACCCACGACGCGCGACGACGTCGCAACGGTCGCGGCTGACATCCGGCATGCGCTCGCGCGGGACGACCTCGGTTCTGCCTTTCGTGCCTTCATCCAGATGAACGACAACCTCACCGCCGAGCAGGGGCTGCTGCGGGGGGTGCTCGCAATCGCCGAGCCGGAATCCACGGGCTCGAAGACCTGGGACGCCGCCATCGCCGCCCTCGTCGACTATCGCCTCGGTCAAGTGAGCGTTCCGACGCCCGAGTGGACCGGCTCGCCCGAGCGGCATCTCGGGCGAGCCCGACCGCTGTTCGTCGATGCCGCCGATCCGGTGCCGCCGCGTTCGGCCGTGCCCGATGAGTTCCTCGAGCACGGCGTGCTCGTCTGGCGGGACTCCCTGGAGAGCGTGTGATCCTCCTCGGTCGAGACGACCTGATCGACGGGCTCCGAGACCTCGTCGCGGAACTCCACGAGGCCGGTCATCCGGTGGGGCTGCGCATCATCGGCGGCGGAGCGCTCGCGCTTCGATACTTCGACCGCCGCACCACGGTCGACGTTGATGCGGTGCAGGTGAGCCCGGGCGACGAGTCGGAGGTGGTCGCGGCTGCCGAGCGCGTGGCCGAGCGGCGCGGGTGGCAGCTCGATTGGCTCAACTTCAAGGCCGCCCAGCTCGCACCGTGGTGGGGACGCGACATCCGATGGGCGTCGATCCACGACGACGACCTCGTGACGATCGAGGTCGCGCCCGCCGACGGACTGCTCGCCATGAAGCTGAAGGCGGGTCGACCGGGCCGTGACACCGACGACATCCGTCAACTGCTGGCGCTGTGCGGAATCGAGTCGGTTGAGGCCGCAGACGAGCTGTTCGGCGAGTTCTATCCCGGAGACGCGATCACCGACCGGACCTGGGCGACGGTCGAGCGGCTCCTCGCCGACGGCCGGCTCGAGCCTCCGGCGTCACCGCCCCCGGCCGACCTGACGCCTCGGCCGTAACGGGGCCGGCTTCGTCGGAGCCGAGCCAGCTCAGCCCTGCGCCGAACCCATCGCCCGTAGCGCGGCGATCACGAGGTCGACCCGTGCGCGCATCTCGTCGCCGTCGGGCAGGCCGAGGTGGAACACGAGACGGTGGTAGATCGGACCGTAGAAGAGGTCGAGCGCGGCGCCGAGGTCGGCGTCCTCGGGGATCTCTCCGGCCCGCTGCGCCGAGCGCATGCGCTCCTCGAAGTGCGCGATGTTGGGCTCGATCACCTGCTCGCGCAGGGCGTCCGCGATGGCGGCGTCGCGCTGGGCCTCGACGATGATCGCGGCGACGGGGGAGGCGTCTTGCGGGGTCAGCAACGCGACGACGCCCATCATCTGGGCGGTCATGTCTCGAGCCAGGTCGCCGGTGTCTCCGTGCGGCGCTATGGATGCCGCGGCGTCGAAGACGGCCTCCAGGAGCACGGCACCCTTCGACGGCCACCAGCGGTAGATGGTCTTCTTGCTGACGCCGGCCCGCTCGGCGATCGCCTCGATGGTGAGTCCGGCGAACCCCGTTTCACGGCAGAGCGCCATGGCCGCCTCGAGGACGGCCACGCGAGCGCGCTCGCTGCGGCGGCTTGGATCGGGCGCTGCATTCATTCGCACAAGGCTACACGATACGTGTCGTGTTGCGCAGGTCGGCCGGGCAGTGCTAGCTTGCCGATCAACACGACACGTAGCGTGTCGTTACCAGTCGAGCCGCCCAGATTCTCCCGATGCGGCGGCCAAGAGCAGGAGGACCACCATGACCGTCGTCGCGACCTGGATCGACGTGATCGCCGCATCATCCGAGGAGAAGCAGCGATACCAGCAGTACAAGCTGCGCAAGCAGCAGTTGCCCCAGGAGCACCGAGCGGCGGTCGATGCCGTCGAGCGGTACCTCGTCTACCGAGGCGTCATCACGAGCGGCGACATCCTGCTCACCCTGCTCGACGACCTCATGATCCTCTTCGAGGAGTGTGCCGCCGACGGCACCCCCGTGCGGGCGATCGTCGGCGATGAGCCGGTGGCCTTCGCGGAGTCGCTGCTGGACAACCACGCCGAGGGGCAGTGGATCGCGAAGGAGCGGCGCCGCCTTGACCAGGCGATCGCCGGAATCTTGAGCGCGACGGACTAGGACCCGGGGCGGCGGAACCGCCCCAGGAAGGCGGATGCCGCGTCGGCGCTCCCTTCGAGGCGGATGTCGCCAGCGCGCGCTGCCGCCGGCAACGTGCGCCGCCCGAAGATGACCGACCGCAGTGCCGACTCCGCTCCCTCGATGACGAGCTCGGGGCCGGAGCCCGGGCCGCCCGAGCCCCCCGGGCCGCCCGCGGCGCCCGAGCCGCCCGCGGCGCGCGCGACCTCGATCGTGTCATGCCCGAGCTCGACGTCGAACGCGTCGCGCACGAGCTCCAGCCGTGCGCGCCCTACGAATCCGTCGGTCGACGGCGTGAACAGCGCCTTCAGGGCGAGCGCGAACGCGTCGTTGCTCATCTCCGCCTCGGGTGGTGGCGGGGTGAGCGCGCCCCACCGCGACATCGCGATGAGCACGGGCTCGAGCTGGCGGCCGAGGTCGGTCAGCTCATAGGCGTGCGTGCTGGCGGGCGGGCCGAGGAGGATGCGGCGCACGATGCCGGATGCCTCGAGGTCGCGCAGGCGCTGGCTGAGCACGTTCTGGCTGATGCCGTGCAGGCCGGCCCGCAGGTCGGTGAAGCGTTTGGGTCCGAACACGAGCTCGCGCACGACGAGCAGGGCCCATCGCTCGCCGATCACGTCGAGGGACCTGGCGATGCCGCAGGCATCTTCATATGTTCTCGCTGCCACGGGAATAGAGTACGCCCTTCGCACGCTTTACTCTCACATCAGGACGATCCAGTCCTAACTAAGGAGTAAGTCATCATGGAACTCAAGCTCGAGGTCATCGTTCTCCCCGTCACCGACGTGGACCGCGCGAAGGCCTTCTACGAGCGACTCGACTTCCGCCTCGACGCCGACTTCTCGGTCGACGACGGGTTCCGGGTCGTGCAGCTCACCCCGCCCGGGTCGCAGGCGTCGATCATCTTCGGCACCGGGCTCACGACCGCACCCGCGGGTTCGGTCGACCGCATGATCCTCGTCGTCCGCGATGTCGTGCAGACGCGCGCCGAGCTCGTCGAGCGCGGCGTCGACGTGTCGGAGGTCTTCCACGAGGCCGGCATCTTCGTGCACCCCGGCACCGACCACCGCCTCAGCGGAGCACATCCCGAGCGGGCCGACTACGCGTCGTTCGCCTCCTTCAGCGACCCCGACGGCAACGGGTGGCTGCTGCAGGAGATCACGAACCGCCTCCCGGGGCGCTGAACCATGAGCGCCACGACCGCACGACCCGAACGCCCGGCAGATCAGGGCACCACGGCCGCACCCTCCGGCTCCGCGGCATCCGAGCCCGCGGCATCCGAGCCCGGCGACGGCCCGACCACGCGCGAGGTGTTCCTGCACCTCCTGCTGGGGGCCGCGGCGGCGCACGGCGCCTTCGAGGCCGACGTGCTCGGCGGCGAGTTCGACAACGAATGGCCCGATTGGTACTCGTCGCACATGACCGACGCGTTCCTCGCCGAGGGCTACCGCCTGGTCCACGAGTTCGCGTGAGGCATCCGATGAACGTCATGCAGCTCCTCTGGTACCTCGCGGGGCAACGCCCCGAACTCGCCCTGCTCCGGGAATCCGCCTCGCGTCGTGCTCGCACGACCCCGTCGGGCCTTCCCGAAGCGACCCACCGGTCGCCCTCGGCGGCCACCTCCTCGAAGGAGCACTGATCGACATGAGCAGCATCCCCGAAACCGGCACCACCCTGGTCGAGACCTACGACCTCATCGTCCTCGGCGGCGGAGCGGTCGGCGAGAACATCGCCGACCGGGCCGTGCGCGGCGGGCTCAGCGCCGTCATCGTCGAGCACGAGTTGGTCGGCGGCGAGTGCTCGTACTGGGCGTGCATGCCCTCGAAGGCGCTGCTCCGCTCGCAGGCCGTGCTGACCGCCGCGCGCCGGGTCCCCGGTGCCGCCCAGGCCGTCGCCGGCGAGCTCGACGTCGATGCGGTGCTCGCGCGCCGCGATCGGGTCGTCAACGACTGGTCGGATGCCGGTCAGGCCGAGTGGGTTCGCGGGGCGGGCATCGACCTGGTCCGCGGGCACGGCCGGCTCAGCGGCATCCGCCAGGTGACGGTGACGGATGCTGACGGCTCGACGACGCTGCTCATCGCCCGTCGTGCCGTCGCGATCGCCACCGGATCCGACCCGCGCATGCCCGACATCCCGGGCCTCCGCGAGGCCGCACCGTGGGCGAGCCGCGAGGCCACGAGCGCGAAGCACGTGCCCGGGCGCCTCGTGATCATCGGCGGCGGCGTCGTCGCGGCCGAGATGGCGACCGCCTACGCGGGGTTCGGCAGCGCGGTCACGCTCGTCGCCCGCGGCGGCCTCCTCGACGGCATGGAGCCCTTCGCCGGTGAGCAGGTGGCCGATTCGCTCCGCGAACGCGGCGTCCGGCTGCTCCTGCACACCGGCACGACGCGGGTCGACCGCGACGACTCCGGCGTCACGCTCGAGACCTCGACCGGCGAGCTCATCCTCGCCGACGAGGTGCTCGTCGCCGCCGGGCGGGTGCCGCGCAGCACGGGTATCGGCCTCGAGACGATCGGGCTCGAACCGGGCTCGTGGATCGAGACCGACGACACGCTGCGCGTGCCGGGCTTCGACTGGCTCTATGCCGTCGGCGACGTCAACGGCCGTGCCCTTCTCACGCACCAGGGCAAGTACCAGGCGCGTGCCGCGGGCGACGTGATCGCCGCCCGCGCCAACGGGCAGCCGGTGTCGGATGCCGCGTGGGGATCCCACGTCGCGACCGCCGACCACCGCGCGGTGCCGCAGGTGACCTTCACCGACCCCGAGGTCGCCTCGGTCGGGCTCACGGAGGCCGCGGCTCGCGCCGCCGGCATCCGCACCCGCGCCGTCGACTACGAGATCGGCTGGGTCGCCGGCGCGACCCTGCACGCCGAGGGCTATCAGGGCCGTGCACGCATGGTCGTCGACGAGGACCGCTCGGTCATCGTCGGGGCGACCTTCGTCGGGCCGGATGTCGCGGAGCTGGTGCAGGCCGCCACGATCGCGATCGTCGGCGAGGTGCCGCTCGACCGCCTCTGGCACGCCGTACCCGCCTACCCGACGATCAGCGAGATCTGGCTGCGGCTGCTCGAGACCTACGGTCGCGAGAGCGCCGAGCCCGCACCTCGTCGCACGGTCGAGTACCCGTGGCTGGACGTGGCATCCGTCATCTGATCAGTGAGTCGAACGGCCGTCGCCGCGCAGGGGGAGACCCAGCGCGGCGACGGCCGTTCGTGCGCCGCAGCACTAGTGCGTCGTGGCGCGGTCCTCGCGCTTGATGCCGATGCGGGCGATGAGGAAGAGCACCGACCCCACCACGACGTAGGCCGCCGCCCCGAGCCAGACGATGCCCGACTGCTGGGCGAGCAGGACGATGCTGGCGATGATCGCGAGCACCGGCACGATGCGCGGCACCGTGAAGTGGTCGTGGTCGACCTTGTCCTTCTTGAGCACGAGCACGCTGACGTTCGCCGAGAGGAAGACCAGGAGGAGCAGCAGGACGGTGGTCTCGGCGAGGGTCGCGACATCGCCGAGCAGGGCCAGGCCGATGGTGACCGCGGCGACGACGACGATCGACACCCACGGCGTGCGGCGGTTCGGCAGCACCCGGCCGAAGGCGCGGGGGAGCAGGCGCGCCTCGGCGAGGCCGTAGCCGACTCGGCTCGCCATGACCATGAACAGCAGCGCGCCGTTGGCGATCGCGACCAGGGCGATCAGGCTGAACAGCCACGGCGGGATGCCGGCGCCGCTGGCGGTCACGACGTCGAGGAGCGGCCCACTCGACTCGGCGAGCTCGGTCGGCGGAACGACGATGACCGCGCCGATCGCGATGAGGAGGTAGACCGCCGCGGCGACGCCGATCGCGCCGAAGAGCGCGCGGGGGTAGGCGCGCGAGGGGTCCTTGACCTCCTCGGCCATGTTGGCGGCGGCCTCGAACCCGAGGAACGAGAAGAAGGCGACGATGGATGCCGCGAACGCGCCCTGCAGTGGCGGCACGTCGGGTGCGAACTCGAAGATGCGGCCGGGGTCGCCGCCGCCGCTGCCGAAGACGACGGCCGCGAGCACGATGACGATGACGAGCCCGGTCACCTCGATGACCGATGCGATGAGGTTCGCGGTGAGCGACTCGCGGACGCCGCGGAGGTTGATGAGCGTCAGCAGGACGATGAAGACCACGGCGGTGATGCCCGGCGGCACCTCGATGAGCGCGCCAAGGTAGTCGCCGGCGAAGGCGTTCGCGAGTGCCGCGGCCGTCGTGATGCCCGAGGCCATCATCAGGAACCCGACGAGGAACGACAGGTACGGGATGTTGAACGCCTTGTCGACGTACCTGGCCGCGCCGCCGGCGTGCGGGTACTTCGTGATGAGCTCGGCGTAGGTTCCGGCGGTGAGCAGGGCGACGACCAGCGCGATGAGCAGCGGCAGCCAGATGACGCCGCCCACGTCGGCCGCCATCGTGCCGACGAGCGTGTAGATGCCCGCTCCGAGCGTGTCGCCCACGATGAACGCGAACAGCAGCCAGGTTCCGACCGCTCGCTTGAGCCCGACTCCGGGGGCCGGCTCCGTCACCTCGAGGTTCTTCGTCATCGCACTACTGGACCGCGTTTCGCACGGGCGGTGCAACCCCTTGCGAGCGCGCGAGTGCCTGTGCCAGCGGGGTCCGTGCGTGCGCGGTCAGAGCCTGCGCGGTCAGCGCCTTCCGGCGTTCGGGTGCGGTGGGACCGCGACGCCGACTCCGACGAAGGGTCCGACGAGCGCGTCGTACTGGACCGCGGTCAGGTCGGCGCGGTGCGTGATCGCGCGTGCCGCGGAGAGGGTGTCGGTCACCGCGTTTCGAATCGAACCCGGCTCGAGGGTCGAGAGTCGGTCATGCGCCGGCTCCAGCGCGTCGCGGACGGCCTTCTCGAGCGCACGGGCGTCGGCCGCGGACGACTTCGCCGTCTTGCGGGCTGCGACCCGCGCCGACGCACCGATCTCGAGTGCTGCCGCACCGACCTTCGCGAACTGTTCGGCTGACAACGTCTGCACCGAGGCCAGGAAGGCCTGGACGTCGGCATTCGGGGTAGTGGTCACGTTCGCCCTCCTTGCGGCGTTGTCGGGGTGCGCCTCACCGGACGACGTCGCCACGTTCGACGGGGGTCATCGCACGAAGCTTCTCGACGTGTCCCGATCGGTGGTCACGTCGCACCTCGCCGGTGCGCTTGTCGATGAACACGACGAGGCTGTCCGTGCGCCCGAACTCGCGCTGGTGGTTGACGTGGAACTCGCGCGCGCCCCACACCGGAAGGTAGTCGTCGTCGTCCTCGTACCAACCGTCGATATGGAAGGTGCCGACGATGGGGAGCGGGTGAACCGCGAGGTACTGCGTGAACGTAGCGCGGGCGTCGTCGAGGGTCAGCATCGATTCAGTCTCGCTCATCCCCGTCGTCCTCGCGATGCGCCGAGTGATCGCGGGCCCGGATGCCGCCACGTCGCGGCATCCGTACCCGTCCCCTGCTAATAGCGGGAGATGAGGTGGATCTAAAGGGCTGGTGGGGTTCCCCCATCCCGGTTATCGCTGAGGTACCGGTTCGACCACGGATGCCGCGGGCCGGGCGCGCGTGCGTGCCGGGGCGTTCGCGATGAAGACGCCGCCGACGAGCACCGCTCCGCCGATCGTCTCCCAGAGGTTCGGCACCTGGCCGAGCAGCAGGGCGGCGGATGCCATCGCCACGACGGGGGCGAGCAGCACCCACGGCACGACCGAGGCTGAGCGGTTGCGCGCGAGCAGCGCGTTGAAGATGGCATAGCCGACCAGCGTGCAGAGGCCCGCCGTGTACAGCGTCGAGACGATCGGGCGCCAGCCGAACGCCTCGATGCCGGCGGCGATCGCATCCGGCCCCTCGATGAGGGCCGACAGTGCGAGGGCTGGGAGCGGCACGACGAGCGACGACCACACCGTGAGGGAGAGCGCCCCGAGCCGCTTGGCCGGCGCGACGATCCCGGCGCGGCGCGAGATGACATTGCCGATCGCCCACGAGAGGGCGGCGAGCAGGCATAGCACGACCGCGAGCGCCGGGGCGTCGCCGCCGCGACCGAGCGCCACGACCCCGAGGCCGATCGTGCCGACCAGCACGCCGACCGTCTGCAGGCGGCTCGGCCGCTCGCGCAGCGCGAGCGCCGCGACCACGATCGTCAGCACGACCTGCGCCTGCAGCAGCAGGGCTGCGACGCCGGGCTGGAGCCCGAGCGCGATCGACGTGTAGAGCAGGGCGAACTGGCCGAGGCTCATGAACAGCCCGACGCCGACGACGGTCTTCCAGCTCGCGAGCGGGCGCGGCACCACGACGACAGCGAGAGCGACGACGGCGAAGCGCACCGCGACGAAGAAGAGCGGTGGGATGCCCTCCATGCCCCAGTCGATCACGACGAAGTTGAAGCCCCACAGGGTTGCCACCATGGCGGCCAGCAGCATGTCGCGTCTCGTCATGGATCAACGATGGCGCGCGGCATCCGGAAACACCAGCGACCATTTGCTTGCCTGATTCGGTAGCATCGCTGCATGATCGATCTCGAAGCGGTCCTCGCACTGCGGGCGGTGGCCACCAGCGGCAGCGTCGCCGCGGCGGCCGACGCGCTCGGCTTCACGCCCTCGGCGGTGTCGCAGCAGATCAAGCGCCTCGAGCGCGGCACCCGCGTCGCGCTGCTCGAACGCGTGGGTCGCGGTGTCGTGCTGACGGATGCCGGCCGCCAGCTGGTGACCTCCTCGGCGACGGTGCTCGCCGACCTCGAGCGCATCGAGGCCGACCTGCACCTCACCGGCGGCCCCGCCGCGACCGGCGACGGCGGCCCTGCACGTCAGGTCACCGGAGAGGTGCGCATCGGCGCGTTCTCGACCGCCGTGCGCGGCATCCTCGTCGACGTGCTGCCCGGCCTGCGCGCCCGGCATCCGGAGCTGCGCGTGCCCCTCCGCGAGAGTGAGCCGTGGGAGACCGTCGCGCTCGTCGCATCCGGTCAGCGCGACCTCGGCATCGTGCACCGCTGGGGCGGGCTCGCCCTCGCGATGCCCGAGCATGTCGTCGAGACACCTCTCTTCACGGATGTCGCGGACGTCGTCCTGCGTCGTGACCACGCCCTGGCCCGTCGGCCCGAACTGACGCCGCTCGATCTCGCCCAGGAGGAGTGGATCGCGACCTTCGACTCGACGATCTGCCGGCAGTGGCTGCGACGACTGTTCGACGGCGTCTCGAACGCGCCGCGCATCGTGCACGAGTCGATGGAGTTCGAGAACCACCTCGAGCTCGTGCGCGCGGGCCTCGGGGTCGCGCTCGTACCGCGGATGGGGCGGCCGCCGCTGCATCCCGACCTCATGGCGATCCCGACGGTGCGCCCGGCGTCGACCCGCGACATCTCGGCGGTGCATCGCCGCAGCCAGGCGGACTCGCCCGCACTGCAGGCGGTGCTCGACGCGGTGCGCGAGGCGACGTCCGGCCGTACATCCTGACGCGCGCCGCCTGACGCTCGTCCGGCTCACTCGGCTCGCGAAGCTCGCACCCTGGTCGGCGACCGGCCGGGTTCGCGATCGCGATATGCCAGTTCCCCCTCATCGGTTGAGGGGGAACTGGCATACGCCGATCCGAGCAACCGAATCCCGAGCCCGGGGCGAGGTGGTCGTGGCCGTGTGGAGATCACCGCCGCCGACCGGTCTCGCGCTGGACCCGGCCGCCGCCCGACATGACAATGGCCATATGCACGAGGAAGTGCTCGAGAGGAAGATCGCCAACGCGCTCATCGAAGACGTGAGCGTCAATATGACGATCCCGTCGATTCCGATGCTCTGCGCGGCGATGGGCGGATTGTGGGTGGGCGGCTGGGTGACCCTCACCACGGAGGCCGTGAGGTTCTCGCCGAACGGGCTCAACCGCGTCATGCAGTCGGGGGCGCTCGACGTCAGCGTCCCGCTTATGCAGATCACCGACGTGAGCGTGCTCTGGGGGTTCTTCACGAAGATCGTGGCGATCACGACGCCCGAGTCGGTGCTGAAGGTGCGCTGCTACGGCGCGGCGCGCTTCGCCGAGGCGATCCTCGCGGCTCGTGGCCGCGTCGCCTGATCGAGCGGGAACCATCCGACGGTCGCCTCGCGGCTGCCGAGGTCGTGGGGCACCCGATCGTCGAGCAGTGAGGCGCTGAGCAGCACTGCCCCTTCGGGCACATCGCATGCCTGAAGGGGCGGCGGACGAATGCAGCGGACCTCGCGTGGGTAGTGTCCGAACATGCGAGGTGCGGCACCACCGGCCCCTGGCAGGATTCAGAGCGGCCCCGGCATGCTGCGATCGCCGAGGGCGTCTTCGGCGCTGCCCACGGCGAAGGGTCGAGGCCGTGCGGCACCGGCGACCGCGCGCGCCACCATGCCGGCGGCGCCGAGGCTCTTCGCGAGCGGGGCATCCGGAGTCGGGCGCATGCCCGGCCTCGACCTGATGGCGCTCCAGCGCACGGCCGGAAACGCCGCCACCGCATCGCTGGTCGCGGCATCCGCGGTCGGGGCATCCGCTCAGGGAGCAATGGGCGGCGTCGCACCGCTCGTCATCGCTCGCCAAGCTGTCACCGTGCCACCAGAGCTCACGCTCAAGCCGACGACGCCGCCGAATCCGAACATGAGCATGGCGCCATGGGCGGTGACGGGTGGCGATGCCGCACCGAAGCCGGTGCCCGTGGGCGCCGACGGCCGGCCGCTTCCCACCCGGTATTCGTCACTGCTGCGTCCGGCGCTCAGCGACGCGGATGCCGACCGGCTCCGCCGCGCGACCGGCGGCAGCAGCCTCGTCGGCATGATCGAGCAGCGCGACGCCGCACGCCGGTCGCTCGCCGACATGGAGGCGCGGGGTCGTACGGCCGGCGGCGACCAGGGCGGCCTGTTCGAGGAGTACGCCGCGGCCCACAGCTACGAGGAGGACCTCACCCGACGCATCGGCGAGCGGCTCGCGCAACTCGGCGTCGCCGACGAGGAGGCGCTGCTGCGGCTGGTGAACGACGAGTTCCCGCGAATGTTCCTCCGGGAGGCACGGCTCGTGGCCGACGGCATGCTGACGGCCAATGAGCAGGAGGCGCGGGCGGAGCAGCAGCGGTACTCGCAGAACGTCTGCAGCCCCGACATCGAGGGGCTGCTCGAGGCCGACCGCACGCTCGCCCAGGTCGATCCCCACCCCACCGAGCTCTCGGTCCGGGTCGCGGAGGAGGCGCTGCGCCGGTTCGCGCCCGCAGCCGGCGTGCCGACGCCCGAAGAGTTCGCGGCGATGATCCCGGAGCACGAGCAGAGCGTGATGGTCGACATCGCGAACCTCGACAGGAATCGCAGCCTCGCACCGAAGCAGCGCGCGGTCTACGACGCGGCCCGGTTCGGCTTCGGGCGGGAGTACCCGATCCTGCTGAACTCCACCTATCGACCGGGCATGTTCTCGATGGCCTCCTACGACCAGCTCGGCGAGGTCGTGCGCGGACCGGTGGCCGACATCCTCGAGAACATCACGAGGGTGCGCGGCGCGATCGCCGACGACGAACTCAAGGTCTGGAACCTCCTCAACGTGCTGCAGATCACGTTGCAGCGACTGAACGTCGACGACCCGGTGCTCATCGCGGCCGTGCAGCGCCGCATCACGGAGATCGAGTCCGACGAGACGTTCCTCAGCTGGGTGAAGGTCGCGCTCGCGATCGTGACCTCCGTGGTCGCGGGCCTCGTCTTCACTCCCGCGGCGGGCATGGCCGTCGCCGCGGCGTGGGGCGTCGGCAACCTCGCGGGCAGCATCTCGGAGTACCGCACCGAGACGGCCGCCGAGAACGTCGCGCTCGAGGAATCCGAGGCCGACATCTCCCTGAAGGAGCCGACGCTCGCGTGGGTGATGATCGACGCACTGGCACTCGGCCTCGAGCTCGGTCCCCTCGCGCGAGCCGTTCGTCCGAGCGCTCGAGCGCTCGCGGCGCTCCGCAGTCCTGAGGCGCTCGCGGCCTTTCGGGCCCGCGCGGTCGCCGAGGTCGGCGAAGAGGCGGCGGGTGAGCTCAGCCGCAAGGCCGCGACCCGCTTCGGCGTCGCGACGGATGCCGCGGCATCCGCTGACAGCACGGCGGCGAATGCCGCAGGCGATGCCGCCTCGGCGGGGGAGCGCGCCCGGTTCCACAAGCCCTCGGTCACCGGCGATTCGGCGAAACGCGCCGGAACCGGCGGCACCGGGAAGTTCGGCGACTACTGGTACTCCACCCAGGGCACGGCCGCTGAGCAGAACCTCGCCAAGTTCCACGAGCAGGTCCACTCGATCCTGAGCCCGAAGCTGATGGCGTTGCGCAACTTCCGGGCGAACGTCGGCCTGACGCTCTACCAGAAGTCGTACCTCATGCGCGGGATCGAGGAGGCGCTGGCCGAGACGGTCGCGCAACTTCGCGTGAACGGGATCAAGGGCATTCCCACCGGCATCATGTTCCCGATCAAGAACGGCTACCTGAAGGTGTCGACCGTCGCCCAGGCCGCGCAGCTCGGTGCCGAGATCGTGGTCGGCACGGTGCTGGTCGCGGGGTACAGCTACACCGTGTACTGGATCGCGACGCGCGACACCGGGTCCGACGCCGGGTCGGACGCCGGCCGGTAACGGCCTCGCATGGCCGTCCCGCGTCACTCCGGGGCTGCCGCGCGATGCACTCGAAGCCCGTCGCGTCAAGCCGTCGCGTCGCCGCGAGGCGGCACGTAGGTTCGGCTGCAAGCTGCCCATCGACGTGCCAAGGAGGCGAGCCATGACGCATCACCGCATCGTGATCATCGGCGGAGGCAACGCGGGACTCTCGGTCGCCGGACGACTGCAACGGAAGGGCATCGACGACGTGGTGGTCATCGAACCACGTGGACAGCATCGTTTCCAGCCGTTGTTCTCGCATGTGGCCGGTGGCGTCGCCCGCGCGAGCATGGCCGTGCGACCGCAGGCCTCCGTGATGCCCGAGGGCGTCGGATGGCTCCAGGAGACCGTCATGGATCTCGAACCCGACGCCGACGCCGTCGTGCTCGCGTCGGGCGCGCGCGTCACGTACGACCAGCTGATCGTCTGCCCGGGCATGCAACTCGACTGGGACGCGGTGCCCGGCCTCACCGCCGCGCTCGGCACCCCGTCGGTCGCCTCGCACTACGAGTTCGATCTGGTGCCGAAGGCGTCTCGCCTCCTCCGCGACCTGCGCAGCGGAACCGTGGTCTTCACCCAGCCGCCGGGGCCGGCGAAATGCGCCGGTGCGTCGCAGAAGCCGATGTACCTCGCCTGCGACTACTGGCGTGCGACGGGCGTGCTGGGCGACATCCGCGTCGTGATGGTCGTGCCCGACCCGACCATCTTCGGGATCCCCGAGATCGATCGGGAGCTCGAGCGCAAGATCGCCGAGTACGGCATCGAGGTCCGGTACGGAATTGAGCTGCGCTCGGTCGACGGCGCGAACAACACGGTCGAGATCGGCCCCGTGAGTGGCGGCCCGGGCGCGGGCGCCGGCTTCAGCGCCGGCTCCGGCTCCGGCTCCGTCGAGCAGCTGCACTACGACGTGCTGAACGTCGTGCCGCCCCAATCGGCGCCCGATTGGCTGAAGTCGACGAGCCTCCCGGCCGCCGGGGATTCCGGAGGGTTCGTCGAGGTCGACCCAGAGACGCTGCGCCACGTGCGCTACGACAATGTCTGGGCGCTCGGTGATGCCGCGGCGACCCGCAATTCCAAGTCGGGCGGTGCGCTGCGCAAGCAGACCAAGGTCGTCGCCGAGAACGTGCTGACCCTGCTCGACGGCAGGGAGCCCGCGACCCGCTACGACGGCTACACCGTGTGCCCGTTCACGGTCTCGCGCTCGACGGTCGTCTTCGCCGAGTTCGACGACGCGTACCGGCTGAAGCCCACGATCCCGTTCTGGACGTCCCTGTCGCGGGAGCGTCGCCTCTCATGGCTCTTCGACCGGCACATCCTGCCCTGGGTGTACTGGCACATGATCCTCAAGGGGCGCGCCTGATCGCGATCCGGTCGGATGTCACACCCACGCGACATCCGGTGTCTTCATGTCGACGGATCATCCCGGAACCGAACCGGGGCCGTCGACCCACAGGAGGACATGATGACCACCACCCAGACCCGCATCCCGCCGACCGAGCTCACGGGTGTCTTCGGAGCCGTCGTGAAGGTCGCCGCGAAGCGCATGATCGGCCGGGTGCCCGACTCGATGGGCGTGCTCGCGCACCACCCCGCGCTGATGCGCGCCTCGATGGGCATGGGCCGCAAGATCGAGGCGCTCGACGAGCTCGACGAGAACCTCGCGAGCTACGCCGTGATGGCGACGGCCGCCTACATCGGGTGCAGCTGGTGCCTCGACTTCAACTACTACAAGACGCGCAACAAGGGCCTCGACGAGGAGAAGGCGCGGCAGGTGCCGGTCTGGCGCGAGGCATCCGTCTTCACGCCCCTCGAACGGCAGGTCATGGAGTATTCGGAGGCGATGAGCCAGACCCCGCCCGCCGTCACCGACGAACTCTCGGCCGCGCTGCTCGACGCGCTCGGCCCGGCCGCGCTCATCGAGCTCACCGCCAAGGTCGCGTTCATGAACATGAGCTCGCGCATGAACGTGGCGCTCGGCATCCACTCCGAGGGCTACGCGGATGCCTGCGAGATGCCGCCGCTCGCCACCCGGGCGGATGCCACGGCCGCCGTTCTAGGCTCGGCGTCATGACCGACGATCCATTCGTCACCCATCGGGGCCTGCTCTTCACCGTCGCGTACGAGATGCTCGGCTCCGCGGCCGACGCCGAGGACGTGCTGCAGGAGTCCTGGCTCCGGTGGGACCAGGTCGACCGCAGCGAGGTGCGCGACGAGCGCGCGTACCTGGTGCGCATCGTGACCAGGCAGGCGTTGAACCACCTGCGCACGATGTCGCGGCGGCGCGAGTCCTACGTGGGGGAGTGGCTGCCCGAGCCGCTGCTCACGACTCCGGATGTCGCGGACGACGTCGAGCTCGCCGAGAGCGTGTCGATCGCGATGCTGACCGTGCTCGAGACGCTCGGGCCGACCGAGCGCGCGGTCTTCGTGCTGCGAGAGGTGTTCGACGTGCCGTACGACGAGATCGCGGCGGCGGTCGACAAGTCTCCGGCCGCGGTGCGGCAGATCGCCCACCGGGCGAAGGAGCACGTCGCCGCCCGGCGCCCGCGCATCACGGTCGACCGGGCCGAGCAGGAGGCGGTCGTCGGGAGGTTCCTCGCGGCGGTCAACTCCGGCGACCTGCAGGGGCTGATGGACGTGCTCGCGCCCGACGTGGTCTCCGTCGCCGACGGTGGTGGCCTCGTGAAGGGCGCCGCGCTCCGGCCGATCCACGGCGCCGACAAGATCGCCCGCTACCTGCTCGGCGGTCTCGCGAAGCTCGGGCTGCCGTTCGAGGCGAGGCCGACCTGGGTGAACGGACATCCCGCGATCCGCGGCGAGGTCGACGGCGAACTCGCCGGTGCGATCTGCTTCGAGGTCGAGGGCGGGCGCATCACGCGCATCTTCTCGATCGCCAACCCGAACAAGCTCGGGCGGCTCGACGAGGCGGCGCAGCTGGTGCGGTAGGCGCCGCGCGGCGACAGGAGAGTCGCACCGCGGGACCGCGCCGACTGCTACCGTCGAGCCACCGCACGGGCGCCGGGCTCGGCGTCGAGAGGGAGCGCCGTGACGGACCACCGCGTCGAGTCGAGCGAGGCATCGGAGCAGCACGACGACCGCACCCCGCCGCCGAAGGGCGGAGGAGCCGCCGCGCTGTGGATCTCGCTCGGGGTCGTGGCGTCGCTGCTCGTGGGCTGCGTGATCTTCGTGAGCACCGCGGGACGCTACATCTTCCAGGGCTTGGACTCCTCGGCGTACCTCGCGGGCATGATCGCCGCGATGTGCTTCGCGGTGGGCGTGCCGATCGCGGTGATCGTCGGCTGGATCATCCGCCGACGCCAGCTCGCCAAGACGGGCCGAAGGCTTCGCCGGGCTCCGCTCGTGACCGCGCTGGTGTGCCTGGTAATCGGCTCGCCATCGATGTACTCCGTCGCGAATGTCGTCAAGATCGTCGAGCAGGATGCCGTCACCGCCTTCGAGGAGTCGCTCGATGTCACGGCCGTCGAAGCCGACGGCATCGCCCACCTCGAGTGGATGACGGAGCGGCTCCAGCTCATCCCACTCGGCGAACCGGAGGTCAGGCACGAGTCCTGCATCCGCACCGGCGGAGTACGGGGCGTGGCGCCCGTCGTCACCATCCAGGCGGAGGCAGGGGGCGTCCGGGCTGAGGATCTTCCACGGTTGGCCCTGTCGTTCTGGCGGGCCGAGGGCTACGACCCGATCACGGACTCCAAGGGGACCACGTACATCACGGGCGTGCCGCTCGAGGACTCGTACACGGAGATCATGGTCGCACCCCACGTGCCGACGCGCGGAACGCACGAGCTGACGTACCACGCGGTGTGCATGGCGGTCCCCGAGATCGTGCCCTGGTAGTGACGACCCTCACCGATGATGGTCGGCACGCTGTGCACTGCTCACACGCCGCCGCCGCCACTTCCGGGGCAGGAGTCTCGAGACCAGCTCGCCGGCGACGGCGAACGAGATGAGCACCAGCACGGAGCTGTTGACGACGAACAGCGCCGTCTGCCACGGCGCCCACTCCTCATGGGCAGGCCCAGTGGGAACGAACACGGCGGTGGCGACCATGAGCAGGATGAACGCGTCGAGGCCGATCAGGCACCACGCCAGCACCGGCCAACTGCCTTCCACGATGCGGCCATGCCGACGCGCGGAGAAGGTCGCGACGAAGATGGCCGCCGGCATCCACACCAGGAACACGGCTATCGTCACCAGCAGCCAGCCCGCCGACCACAGGGCCCCGATCGCGAAGAACGCCAGCACGTTGCCCCACGTCGACTGCGCAGGACCCGACGCGACGGCGCCGACGATGCTTGCGATGATCCAGCCGGCAGTCCCGAGGAGAGCCGAGAACCCGATATCACCGAACAGGCCGCGGAGCTGACCCCAGGTGGTGCTCGCCACCGCGATCGAGGTCGCATCGTCGCCGACAGGGAGGCGTACGGTGAAGAACCGGACGCTCGACATGGCACCGCCGATGAAGCCGATTCCCACCATCGCGGGAATGCCCTGGTCCACGTCGATGCGTGAGATCCCGGAGGCCATGAGCACCAACAGGACGATGCCCGCCCCGGCACTGAGCAGCACGCCCGCCCGCACCAGGCGATGCATCAGTCGACCGCTCGGGGCTTCTCCACTCATGCTGCCCAATCCAACCAGACCGACACCGCAGGTGCCTCGGCCGACGATCGCGTGGCCAGAGCCTGGACTCAGCCTCAGACCGACGCCCGCGTGTGCACCTTCGCGCCCTGCGCGTTGAACAGGCAGAGCACCTCGAGCACGTCGGGGCCGGGGTTGCCGAACCCGTGCGGCACGCGGGTGTCGAACTCGGCGGCCTCGCCCGCCTCGATGATGAGGTCGTCGTCGGCGAGGAGCAGCCGCATCCGCCCCGCGATCACGTAGATCCAGTCCCAGCCGGGGTGCACGAACTGCGTGATCGGCTTCTCGGGCGACGGCGGATGCACCTGCTTGAACGCCTCCCACGCGCCGGGTCCGCCCGAGAGCGGCACCGTCACGACGCCGTTCCTCAGCCGCGGCCGGGGGTGGATGCGCGGATCGCCGAGCGGCGGCGCCCCGACGAGGTCGTCGAGCGGCAGGCGGTACAGCCGCGCGAGCGGCATGAGCAGGTCGAGCTGTGCGCGCCGCGAACCCGATTCGAGCCGCGACAGCGTGCTCGTCGAGATGCCGCTGGCCTCGCTGACGGCCCGCAGGGTCATGCCCCGGGACTCGCGGATGGCACGCAGCCGATCGCCGATGCCGGCCAGTTCGTCGCGCTGCTCCATCCTGCTCCTCGTTGCTGAGGCTCCTGTTGCTGAGGTGGCAACAAGTATTGCCGCGTGGAGCGGCCAGCGCCAGCATGAGGCGCATGGTGGAGAGCGCAGAAGCGCGAGCGGATGCCGCAGCGCGAGCTGATGCCGCAGCGCCGATGGACGTCGTGATCGTCGGCGGCGGCCCGGCCGGCCTCAGCGCGGCTCTCTCTCTCGGTCGGGCACGTCGACGCGTGACCGTCATCGACTCGGGCGAACCCCGCAACCGGACGGCAGCGCACATGCACGGGGTACTCGGCCACGATGGGCTGTCGCCGCTCGTGCTGCTCGAGCGGGGGCGCGCGGAGGCCAATGGGTACGGCGTGCGGTTCCTCCAGGGTGAGGTCGCGTCTGCACGGGTCGAGGATGGCGTCATCGAGGTCGACACCGCGCACGGCACCCTCCGAACGCGCCGGCTCTTGGTCGCGTCCGGCCTCGAAGATGTACTGCCGGATATCCCCGGCTTCCGCGAGCAGTGGGGCCGAGGCGTCGTCGTCTGCCCCTACTGCGACGGGTGGGAGCACCGCAATAACGTCATCGGCGTCGTGGCGACCTCCGCACGCAGCGTCGAGCAGGCGCAGTTGCTCCGGCAGTGGTCGGATCGCGTCGTCTACTTCGAGAACGTCGTCGGCGAGGCATCCGCTGCCGACCTCGACCGGCTCGCGCGCCGTGGCATCCGCGTGGAATCCGGTGCGGTGACCTCTTTGCGCGTTGAAGGGGAACGGGTCACGGGCGTCGAGGTCGATGGGCGCGTGGTCGACGTGGAGGTGGTCTTCACCGGCCCGACGCTGCGCCCACGCGATGCCCTGTTGCGCTCGCTCGGCGCGACGACGACCGAGAGCGAACTCGGCTCGTGGGTCGACATCGACGACGACGGTCGCACCTCGGTGCCCGGGGTGTGGGCGGTCGGCAACGTCGTGAACGTGCGCGCCAACGTCTCCGTCTCGCTCGGCCTCGGCTCGCTCGTGGCCGGTGCGCTGAACGCCGACCTCGTGGCCGACGACATCGACGCGCTGGTTGACGCGTGAGACGGCAATGCATTGGCCGGACCGCGCTGAGAACGCCCGGCCCGCCGATCAGGCCGGGTCGATCCGCAGTACCGGCTCCGACTCGCCGACCGTCAGATCGTCGATCACGCGGATGCCGCGGGCGAGTTCGTCGACGTCCGCGATGACGGTGCCGAACCGCTCGCGATCGCTGCACACCGCGGTCACGCTCACCAGATGCGTGCCGAGAACCCACGTGTACGTCGCGAACGGCGGCCGGCCGCCGGGCGGGAGCGGCATGACGAGCTTCTCGCCGACGCCGAGGTAGGTGCCGCGGAACTCCTCGGTGTCGTCGTACTCGATCGGCATCGACGCCCGGGCAATGCGCATCTCCGGGGTCGCCGCCTGCACCTGCGCCAGCACGACGAGCAGGTCGGGCTCGGCCTTCCAGACCCAGGCGAGCACTCGGCCTGCGGCCTTGCGCATCAGGAACGGGACGGCTTGGCTCATGGCCCAGGCGCTGACGCCACCACCGGGCTTCGAGGGAGCTGCACCCGGTCCCTTGAGCTGTGAGAGCAGCATCGCGATCGCCGTCTTGCGGGCACGGCGGCCGCGGAACCCGAGCGAGTCGGTGACGGGCACCCACGTGGTGCGATCGGGTTCGGCGTGGAGTCGGGGCACCGTTCCAGCCTACGATCGAGCGCTGACCCGCAGGTGACGAGGTCGAGATCCCGTGACCGTGGAGCGCCGCTACACGTGTCCGACGCCGAAGTTCCACGGCGCGAACACCGTGTTCGACGCGCCCTGCCACTCCCAGGTGTTGACCGCGACCGAATAGGCGTTCTCGTACTCGTTGTACGGCTGCTGCTCACCGATCGGCTCGCCGGTTTCGACCCGCACCTGGTCGTATCCGTTGCCGTACCACGGCTCACCCAGTTCGATGGCGAGCGCATGCGCATCACCGCCGGGCTGGAATCCGTTCACCGTGCGTACGGCCACGCCATCGCCCACGGTCGGTGCTGTGAACAGCACGCTCAGGTTCATATCGATTTCGCCGTAGATCGGCCCGTTCTCCGTCGGAACCTTGGCGTCGAGGTCGTCGGTGACGCGCACGCCATCCCAGTCGTACTCGGTTCTCGGCGGGGTCTCCAAGCTGCCACCGTGCTCGCTGGGGGTGGGTTCTGCGCCGAGCACCGTCGAAAGGGTGTCGATGAACTCGGCACTTTCGGCGTCGTAGGAGAGCGTCGTCACGACGGCGCCCGCCGAGTCGACCAGATCGAGGTGCTCTGGGCGAACCACGATCGCCGCCACCGTGGTGAGCGGGTCGGCGGGCTCGGTCGACTCGATCGGCTCGGGTGTCGGCGTCGGCGTCGGAGCCGATGATGCGCTCACCTCAGCCGACGGCGTCGGCGCCGCCGCCGGAGCGGCGCCGATCGTGCACCCCGAAAGTGCGAGCGCAGCCGCAACGGACACGAGGATGGTGGAGCGGCGAGTAGCGACGTTCATGGGGCTCCACTTCGGGCGATGAGCGAAACTGATCGCCACACACTACTGCCGATCTGTGCTCCGGCAGTTCAGGGCTTCCACTGATGCGGCGCTCAGCCGCTGACCCGCAGGTCCTTCCGCCCGAACCCGCCCGGCTCGGCAGGCTCCCGCGGATCTGCTCGGCCGTGAGCCTGCGCCGCGATCAGCGATCGGGCGAACATCCGTGACGTACCCTCAGGGAAGGACGCCGGTTCGACGGACGGCGGTTCACCCGTGGTCTACACCTGCCATGACGGATGCCGGTGAGCGAGCTCGAGCCGACACCGGCAGCCGCACAACTGGAGCTCACATGAACACGCCGACATCCGCTCTCCTCACACTCGGGGTGTTGGTCACCTCGCGCAAGACCGACGAGCGGCGACTGCCGATCCATCCCTCGCACCTCGAGCGGATCCCCGCTGACCTACGGGCGAACATGATCCTCGAGCACGGCTACGGCGAGCGTTTCGGATTCTCGGACGAACAGCTCGCTCCGCTGGTGGGCGCGATGGCCAGCCGCGAGGCCATCATCGCCGAGGCCGACGTCATCGCCCTGCCGAAGCCGCTCGCATCCGACCTCGCCGAATTCCGAGACGGACAGGTGCTGTGGGGCTGGCCGCACTGCGTCCAGGACCGGGACATGACCCAATATGCCATCGACAAGGGCCTCACGCTCATCGCGTGGGAAGCCATGAACCACTGGAAGGCCGACGGCGGGTTCGGGCTGCACGTGTTCCACAAGAACAACGAGATCGCGGGGTACTGCTGCGTGCTGCACGCCCTGCAACTGTGCGGCTCGACGGGGGACTACGGGCGGCGGCTCAACGCGGTGGTCATCGGCTTCGGCGCGACCGCGCGCGGCGCCGTCACCGTGTTGAACGCGCACGGCATCCACGACGTGCGCGTACTGACCAACCGCGACACGGCTGCCGTCGGCTCCCCGATCCCGTCCGTCGACATCATCCAGTTCGAACACGACCCGGAGGCGCCGTTCGCGAGCACCGTGAACACGGAGGACGGCCCCGTCGCACTCGCCCCGTTCCTCGCCGCGCACGACATCGTCGTCAACTGCACCCTGCAGGATCCGAACGCACCGCTCACCTACCTGCGCACCGAGGACCTCGGGGCCTTCCGCCCCGGCAGCCTCATCGTCGACGTCTCGATCGACGAGGGCATGGGATTCGAGTGGGCGCGGCCCACCTCGTTCGCCGACCCGATGTTCATGGTCGGTGATTCGACCAACTACTACGCGGTCGACCACAGCCCGTCGTTCCTGTGGAACTCGGCCACGTGGGAGATCAGCGAAGCCCTGATGCCGTTCCTCCGCACCGTGATGGAGGGCCCTGGGGCGTGGGCCGAATCGGACACCATCAGCCGTGCGATCGAGATCGAGGGCGGTCGCGTCCGCAACGAGGCGATCCTGCAGTTCCAGGGGCGCTCGGCCGAGTACCCGTATCCCGCGCTCGTGTGAGCGTCACCGGGTGATGGCGGCACCCACTTGGTTGGCGTTGGCCATTCTCGTGGCGTGCACGGCGGCGCCGTGGCAGCGGCATGCCGGCCTTGAGGATCGTGAAGTCGAGGCCCGAGTCGCTACCCCGGTGGTCGAGTAGCGCCGCGAAGCGACGCATATCGAGACCCGGCCGCCCACTTCGACGCGTGGTACGCGGACCCGCAGTCCGGGCGCGCCCGCAGGAAGGTCAGCACGATGACCTTGCGCACCCCGGCGCGCTTGGCTGCCTCGATCACGTTCGCGGTGCCCTCTATGTGCACGCGCTTGTAGATCTGGTCGTCGATCTCGCGCTTGATGCCCCCGCAGTGCGCGACGACCTCGCACCCCTCGAACGCTCGCGTCAACCCTTCGACCCACTGGCGTCGACGCCAGTGCGCTCCGAGGTGGTGACGGATGCCTCGGGCCTGAGCTGTGGGCCACGGCGTCGTCCGACGAAGCCGGTGCCGCCGGTGATCGCGGTGCGTGGGTGGTGGGTCATGTGGCGACCATAGGATGCGGGCGGCTCAGCGGATCGGAGCGGTACCTCGTCGGCCTTGGCGACTCACTTTGGCCGACATCGAGCGCGCATCCGACCTCGGTATGGATGCTGACCAAGACCAGGACCACACCGGCGAGAGGGGTTTCGTCATTTCGGCCGGACGCTGCTTAGCGGTAGATCGCAAGGACATCTAGTTGGAGCGCGGGACCTTCAACCCAGAACATCTCCTGCCCGGGCGTCGGCCCCTTCCGCTCGAACTCCCGACGCTGATCACGGGGCATCTGAGAAATGATTGGCAGCCCAGGCAGCGGACGCCATGCCGACGCTCCCCACAGTTTCGAGACCTTGCCGACAACTCGAGCGTCTCCGTCGATCTCGTCGAGAGGCTCGCCCTTCAACGAGCCCACGATGCGCCAAGCAGAATCCACGACATCGCCCAAGACGATGCTGGTCGGCATGGCCGCGCCGAATGCCGCCATAGTGTCCAATGACTCGTTGTCCGGCATCCCGGCGAGCGGGTTCATTCCCTGCCCTTTTGAAAGTTTCGCCATCATCTTCATCAGCGGAATGGCGTCGAGCAGGCCCCCAGGGCTCGCGATCTTGGAAGCATCTGCTTCGTAGAGCTCGCATGTGACATCGACGAGGTTGCCGAGACGGACCCCTTCGAGATCCGCCTCCTGCAGAATCGTGACCCACCCGAACTGCTCCTCTGCGCCATCAACGAGTTGCTGCAGTCGTTCGAATTTCGCCGGACTAGTGTCGGCAAGTTCCTCAGTGACGGTCTGCTCGCCAGATTTCTCACCGCTCACCCCGAGGACCTTCGTTCCAAGGGCCCCACCTGCGCGAGTCCCATCCTTCTCAGAACGACTCATCGCCTTGCGCAGCCCGTCCTCCACTTGGGCGATGTACTGGTCGAGCTGCGGTTCGTTCAGATACAGGAAATTGCGGAGCAAGATTAATCCATTCGACCTAGGAGACAGTTCCTTCGAACGTACTGTGCGCACCGGACATGGAACCCCCAGTTCACGGGCACACCTCCCTCGTGTTTCTCTGACACCACCGCATTCCGCTCGAGGTTCCGATGTTCGATCGCGGCCAAAGACTAGGACACTCGCGCCAGAGCGTCGACGTCACTGGTCGACGCCGGTGCGGCGCGAGATGATGACGGATCGCTCGCCCCTGCTGTTGGGCCAGATGGCGCCACGGTTCGTTAGCTGTAGTCCTCAACATCCCGGCAGGCGGAGAAGGCGTTAGCATTCAGCCGCGTATTCCAGATCTTTTGTGTCGCAGGGCGTATTTCGCGGCTGTGCCATTGACCATGGTCAAACCAGGAGACTGTCTCAACTTTTGCACTTCCCAGCGCGCACGCCTCATCGAGCGCGGGCTCCAAGTCAGAATCCTGCGAGGCGAGGACTACGAGATCGACGTTCGGATCGCTTGCTTCACGCACGAGTGCTAGTGCACAGAGTACGTCTACGCCTTTCTCCTGCGGCTTGCCGTCGATCATGAAATGCCCGCGCGCATCGGTTGCTTTTCGCCCATCCGCCGTGCGTTGGTAACGGTACTTGAGCGGTCTCAGCGTCACGTTCACCCGGGGGTCCAGTTCCCAGTTTGCTTTCTGGGCGAGGTTTCGTGCGTAGGCCTTGGGGTCCACATCTACGGACGGCAACCCGCGATAGACGAGGACCTTGGTGAGGACAGCGTGCGCCATTCCCGCTCGTTGATTCGCGTTGCGCCGGGAAACTAGTTGGTTTGCGAAGTGGAGGGGGTGCACAAGGTGCTCATGTGGAGGCTGAAATGGCTCGAAAAGCCCCCTGCCGGTGAGATGCACATTCTGATAGTCGATGATCACAGCAGCTCTGAGGTCGGGCATCGGCGCTCCAAATGGGTAAAAAAAGCCCCACCAGTCCCGGAGGACGGTGGGGAGTTATGTGTCTCATACTTGCACGCTGACGCATCGATCGCAAACTCATTCCCTCTGGCAGACCGCCCCATTCCGGGGGATTGACAGGCTTTGCATGCCTCGATATCTGCGGCTCCGAGAATCTTGTCGCGAACCATGGGATCAAGCGTGCGGACCGGGTCCAGCGCCTAGTTCGCGTTCGTTGTGCGCGCTGCCTCTCGGAGACCAAGTCCCTGGCAATGATCACGTCGAAGGGGCTTCGATGAAGGGACTAAATCTATCGCCGCCGAGGCTGGCTTATGGGTCGAGTCGAGGCCTCAACGCTACGACGACGATTCCCCGCGGTGACGTCGGTTGCCGCTCGCAGATGTGATGCACGCCCTTCCGTAATCGCATGCTGGACGCGCGGGAATACCCCAGCCCCCTCCGCGTTGAACTTGAGCGTACGCCACTCAAGTTCCCAGGAGGATTGGTGCCCGAAGACTTCAACCCCGAAGCCGGTGCGAGCTCGTTCGACGAGTTCCTCAGCCGGTACCTCGCGGGTGAGCAGGCTCGCCAGGCTCGGTCGATCGACCTCAGCCGGTTCCTGACCGCCCGCACGCAAGGCATCCTGCAGCGCGCAGGACGCTTCGCGCTCGAGCGCGGCCAGACCGAGCTCGACGCCCTGCACATCCTGCGCGTGATCGTCGAGGACGACAGCGTGAAGCAGGCCGTCGCCCGCATCGGGGTCGCCCCCGAGCGACTCATCACGGCGACCGAGGCGCGCCTGCCCGCGGCATCCGATGCTGCTGACATCAACGCGGCCACGATCACGCCGAGCGCTTCCCGCGCGCTGTTCCACAGCTACCAGGTGGCGCGCTCGGCCGGCTCGACCTACATCGACCCCGAGCACCTCTTCTTCGCCCTCGTGCTGGGGCAGGACGCCCCCGCCGGCCAGGTGCTGGCGCGCGCCGGCGTCACCGCCGAGGCCCTCACGCAGGGCATGCGCGAGACCGTCGACGGCGGGTTCGAGACCGACGAGGACGGCGACGGGTCTCGATACGGTGCGAACGGCGCCGGCTCCGAGGCATCCGCGACCCCGATGCTCGACAAGTTCGGCACCGACCTCACGGCCCTCGCCGAGAACGGCGAGCTCGACCCCGTGATCGGGCGCGCCGACGAGATCGAGCAGACCATCGAGATCCTCAGCCGCCGCACGAAGAACAACCCCGTGCTGATCGGCGAGGCCGGCGTCGGCAAGACGGCGATCGTCGAGGGCTTGGCCCGCGCGATCGTCGAGGAGTCGGTGCCCGAGGCGCTGCTCGAGAAGCGCGTCATCTCGCTCGACCTGCCCGGCATGCTCGCCGGCACCCGCTACCGCGGCGACTTCGAGGAGCGCCTCACCAAGACCATGGACGAGATCGCCGCGCACAAGGGCGAGCTCATCATCTTCATCGATGAGATCCACACCGTGGTCGGCGCGGGCGGCTCCGGCGACGGCGGCACCGACGCGGGCAACATCCTGAAGCCCCGCCTCGCGCGCGGCGACCTGCACCTCGTGGGCGCGACCACGCTCAAGGAGTACCGCACCATTGAGAAGGACCCCGCCCTCGAGCGCCGGTTCCAGCCGGTTCGCGTCGGCGAGCCCTCGATCGAAGACGCGGTGCTGATCCTGCAGGGCCTGCGCCCGGCATACGAGGAGCACCACGGCGTCGAGTACACGGATGCCGCGCTGCGCGCCTCCGTCGAGCTCTCGGCCAGGTACCTCACCGACCGCGTGCTGCCCGACAAGGCCATCGACCTCATCGACCAGGCCGGGGCGCGGCTGCGCCTCAAGCTCGGCATGAAGACGGATGTCTCCGCGCTCATCGCGCGCCTCGGCTCGCTCGAGGCCGACAAGAACGCGGCCGTGAGCGCCGAGCACTACGAGGAGGCCTCGCGCATCCGCGACGAGATCTCGAAGGTGCAGGCCCGACTGGATGCGGCCACCTCCGCCCCCGGTGGTCGAGTAGCGGAGCGTATCGAGACCACCACCCCCGAAGGTCTCGATACGGGCGCTGGGGCGCCCTACTCGACCGCCGGGAGCACCTTCATCGACGAGGCCGAGATCGCCGCGGTGATCTCGCGGGCCACCGGCATCCCGGTGAACCGCCTCACCGAGACCGAGCGCGAGCGTCTCGGCGATCTCGAGGGCGAGCTGCACGCGCGCGTCATCGGCCAGGACGACGCGGTCACCGCGGTCGCGAAGGCCGTGCGCCGCAGCCGCACCGGCATGGGCGACGCCCGTCGACCGGTCGGGTCGTTCCTCTTCCTCGGCCCCACGGGCGTCGGCAAGACGGAGCTGGCGCGTGCGCTGGCCGACCGGCTGTTCGACGACGAGGGCGCGATCATCCGCTTCGACATGAGCGAGTTCGGCGAGCGGCACACCGTGTCGCGCCTCGTCGGCGCCCCTCCCGGATACGTCGGCTACGACGAGGCCGGACAGCTCACCGAACGCGTGCGGCGCAACCCGTACTCGATCGTGCTGTTCGACGAGATCGAGAAGGCGCACCCCGACGTGTTCAACCTGCTGCTGCAGGTGCTCGACGACGGACGCCTGACCGACGGCCAGGGTCGCACGGTCGACTTCCGCAACACGGTGATCGTGATGACCTCGAACCTCGGTTCGGAGTTCCTCGCGTCGCGCTCGGGTGCGCTCGGGTTCGTCGCGTCGACCGATGGCTCGGGCTTCAGTTCCGCCGCCGACGTGCGCAACCGCGTCATGGGCAAGGTGCGCGAGGCCATGCGCCCCGAGTTCCTGAACCGCATCGACGAGATCGTGCTGTTCCAGAAGCTCGGCGCCTCGGAGCTGTCGCAGATCGTTCGCCTCATGCTCGGCGCGACGTCCGCTCGACTGGAGGCCCGCGAGGTCGCCTTCGAGGTGACGGATGCCGCGGTCGCGCTGCTCGCCGAGCGCGGGTACGAGCCCGAGTACGGTGCCCGCCCGCTGCGTCGCGTGATCCAGCGCGAGGTCGACGACCGCATCGCGGACCTCTTCGTCTCGGGCGCGCTCGGCGACGGCGAGGGCGTGCGAGTGGATGCCGCAGACGGCGAGTTCGTCGTCACGCCGGTACCCCGCGCGACGGTCGTGCTGCCGCAGGCGGCGTAGCCGCCGGTGGTCGAGTAGCGAAGCGTATCGAGACCCCTGCCGGTCTCGATACGGCGCTGGAGCGCCGACTCGACCACCGACGCTCCCCGGCGGTCGAGTAGCGCAGCCCGATCTGGTGGTCGAGTAGCGAAGCGTATCGAGACCCCACACTGCCGGGTCTCGATACGGCGCTGGAGCGCCTACTCGACCGCCGAACTTCCGGTGGTCGAGTAGCGAAGCGTATCGAGACCCCGCTGAAGGCCCGGTCCCTCCCCAGGGGCCGGGCCTTCGTCGTGCATTTGCTACCTTCGAGCCATGATGATCGCCCACGGGTTCGACCCGCGCGCCCGTGTGACCCCTTCGTGACGGGCGTGCCCGCACGCCTCTCGGTGATGCTGCGCAGGGTCGCGAACAGACGAGCGATGGTGATCGGCGTGACGGCCATCGTCGTCCTCGGCGCCGGGGCATCGGTCGGTGCCGTACTCGGTGCTCAGGAACAGCAGCGGCTGGCGCTGCTCGCAGACGTCGAAGCGGCGGCAACCGCCTACGAATCGGAGCTGGCTGCCGTCAGCGCGGCCGAAGCCGGGTACGAAGCAGATCTCGCGGAGGCCGACGAGTTGGCCGCCGAACTCTCCGCCGCGTTGGAGCTGCCGTCGCAGCGATTCGACGCGTCCGCCTGGACGGAGGTCCAGCGATCGCTCGAGCAGCTCGAGACCTCGTCGCCGCTCCCTGTGTCGACTGCGACGACCGTACCGGTGGTGAGTGACGAGGCCACGGCCGACGAGTTGCGATCCGCCAAGAAGAACCTGGCCGACGCGATCGACGCACTGGACGACCGGGCTGCGGAGTTCGCCGGTCTGCAGACCGGCCTCGCCGACGCGGTGACCGCGGCTCGCACCTCGGCGAAGACGCTGGTCGACGGGGTGATCGGCAGCACCGAGACCCTGCTCGTCGCGAACGCCGTCGCATCTGTCGAGACCTCGGATCGAGTCCGTACCGTCGTGGCCGGCCTCGGCGAGGAGTGGACCGCAGACGGCCTTCGGGACTGGATCGCCGCGGTCGCCGCGCTCGAAGCGTCGACGGCCGAGGCCGCTGCCCGCCTCGCCCTCGAGCAGCAGGAGGCCGAGCGAGCCCTCGAGTACGAGGATGTCGAGACGGGCTGGACCGCCACGGAGAGCCCGGCGCCCGACTGGATGGCCGACATCCCGATCGCCGTCGTGGGCCCGCCGAGCAGTCCGCCACCCGAGGACCCGATCGTGAACTCGCCGCCCGTGAGTGACGTCTGGCCCCTCCTCTGGAACGAGTACTGGCGGCCGATCGACCAGTGCGGCACCCCGCGCGTGGTGAAGTCGTTCCCCACGTACGACTTCGGCAACGGACTCGAATCGGGCATGTCGAGCCCGTGGAGCCACGAGTGGCTCAGCGACCGCATCAACGTCCTCGCGTGCAACTCCTAGGCAGTCGCCCTCGCAGCCGGGTCTCGATACGGCGCTGACGCGCCTACTCGACCACCGAACTCTCCGCCTCGGCGGTCGAGTAGCGCAGCGTATCGAGACCCCCAACGTCGTCGCATTCAGGGATGTCACTGAAGTGCGGGCGTCGGATCCGGGGGAGACTGACCCGATGAGCGGAGCCCCGACCGACGCCCACGACTCCCATGACGCCCACGACGACCCCGGCGCGTCCGCGGAGGTCGCGCCCCGCCGGCCGACGTTCGACGTGCGGGCGCGCGTCGTCGAGACGGTCGTGCTCGTGGCATCCGTGCTGGTGCTGCGGCTGTTGGGCCTGCTGCTGCTCGTGTCTTCGTCGTACGGGCTCGGTTCGTTCGACGCGTTCGGTCCGCTCGTCGCCATGGTCGCGGACCCGAACCTGCTCGTCTGGGTCGCACTCACGGTCGCCGTGCAGTTCGGCTTCCGCACGATGCCCCGGCCCGGGCGGTGGGCGCTGATCCTCCTCGCCGCGCCCGTCGCGGCCCTCGTCGCGACCGCCGTGCGGACCCTGCCGAGCCTCGCGAGCGCGAGCCTCGGCGCGTTCCTCGGCAGCGGCATCGCGTGGATCGACGCCGGCATCCTCACCCTCGTCGTCGCGCTCGGCATCGCGTTCACCACGGCGGCGCTCGGCCGGGAACGGCGCACCTCCGCACGGATCGCGGGCACGCTGCTCGCGCTCGGCGGGCTGCTCACGATGGTGCTCGTCTGGCAGGCGTTCGAGACGTACTTCACGCTCTTCGGCGTCGTGCCGGTCGTCACCGCCGCCGACGGCGACCGCTACGTCGTCACCGCCTCGATCACGCTCGGCGCGCTCGCCGGCGCCATCGTGTTCGCCGCGATCAGCCGGCGGCGCGGGCTCATCGTCGCCTCCTGCATCGTCGGATGCCTCGGCCTGATCATCGCGTTCGCCGTGCCGGTTCCCTCCGACCGGTTCGCTCCCGCCCCGCCTCCCGCGCCCACAGAGCGCGGCGGCGGAGGCTGCATGGGCGAGGGGGATCCGAACTGCATCGGCGGATAGCGCCCCGCGGGCGTACGGTTGGGCCCGGGGAGGGCGCATGGTCGGCACGGCTGGCGGCAGCGGGGAGCGCGACGGCGCGCACGTGCGCGTCGACCGCGTGAGCGAGCGCATCCACTTCGCCCACACCGAGCACGTCAACTGGGTCATCTACTCGGGCCCCGACGGCGTCACGCTCGTCGACTCCGGCTACATCGGGCAGCGCGCGCAGCTCGAGGCATCCCTCGACGCGGTCGGTACCAGGCCCGCGGATGTCGCAGCGGTCCTCATCACGCACGGCCACGCCGACCACCTCGGCGGTGCCGCGTGGCTCGCCGCCGAGTTCGGCACGCCCGTGCACACGCACCCGCTCGAGCTCGCGAACGTGCGGCGCGACGTGCTCGAGCAGGCCGGGCCCGGAGGGGTGCTGCGCAACGCCTGGCGGCCCGGCGTCCTCGCCTGGGCGCTCGCGATCCTGCCGCTCCTCGACGGCCGAGCCGGCCTCGGGGTTCCGGCCGCGACGGCCGCACCCCTGCGCGGTGAGCGCGTCGACGTGCCCGGACGCCCGCGCATGCGACTCGTCGACGGCCACACCACCGGGCACGCCGTGTTCGAGTTCGACGATGAGGGCGTGCTCGTCGTCGGCGATGCGCTCGTCACCCGCCACCGCACCACGCGCCTGCTCGGGCCGCACCTGCTGCCCTCGATGTTCCACAGCGACGCCGAGCGCGCGCGCGAATCGGTCGGCGCCATCGGCTGGTCGACCGCCCGCGTCGTGCTGCCCGGGCACGGCGAGGCGTGGATCGGCCCGGCACGCGCGGCGGCCGAAGCCGCTCGGCAGGCGGGCGCCCCCTGGTGAGATCCGGGCCCGCGTCGCCGGATCTTCGCGGTTTCAGGGTTGATCCGGATGCCGCGGCGTCATGATCCGGGGCATCCTGCATCTCTAGGGGTGAGGGGCGATCGCCCGTTCACGACCGAGGAGGGACCCGTGCCATGACCACGCACCTGGAATTCGTGACCGGATCGCTCGGCGAGCTCGCCGCGCTGCCCTGCGCGTGCGCGCGGGTCGCCGACCACCCGCGTCTCGGGTCGACGGGGCTCGCCGCGGCATCCGCTGGGCTGGAGCTCGGGGTCGGGGCCGGCGCTGGTGCCGGGCACGCGACCGGGCACCGCCGCCGTGCGGTCTCGATGCGGTCGCTGGCCGTGCGAGCCCCGCGCGGCCGCCACGCCGCCTGAGCCCAGACCGTCCGGGTGGTCGAGTAGCGGAGCCCCCCTCGGTGGTCGAGTAGCGGAGCGTATCGAGACCCCGCACCCGCCAGGGCCTCGATACGGCGCTGGCGCGCCTACTCGACCGCCGGAACCTCTCGGCGGTCGAGTAGCGGAGCGTATCGAGACCCCGCACCCGCCAGGGTCTCGATACGGCGCTGGCGCGCCTACTCGACCGCCGGATGGTGATCGCCGACGGAGGGCGGGTCGGCGCGCGAGCTACCCGACGTGGTCGGCGTGGCGGTGCACCACGCGCCATCCGTCGGCCTCGAGGCGGTACACCTGCGTCGCGCGCAGCGAGAACGCGCGCGGCTGGCCGTTGATCGAGGTGGCCACGCGCTCGTAGCCGACGGTGTAGGCCATCGACCCGCGCACGTCGAACGCGATCAGGTCGAAGGCGTAGTCGGTGCAGTTCGAGAACGTCGTCGAGAGCACCTCGAACGCCTCGACGAGTTCGGCGCGGTTCGTGGCGTTGCGCCACGCGCCGAGCACGCTCACGGGCTCGTCGGCAGACCAGATCGCACGGCGCGGGCCGTCGTCGCCGTCGAACATCGCCCGCTCGGCACGCACGAACTCGCTCTGCAGCCACACCAGGAACTCTTCGCGGTCGCTCATGGGTTCAGGATCCTCCGGTCGGCGGCCGGGCACAATCACGAGATGCGCCGGGTCGCGCCGGAAAGCCGGTGTTGCGGCGGCCGGCTGCCCGGCTTCCCGACGGCTCGGCGGCCCGGTCCGGCGGGCGCGCTCGGGGAGGGAGAGTTCCGTCTCAGGATCCGGTGGCGAAGTAGCGAAGTAGCGAAGTCGCGAAGTGGCGAAGTAGCGAAGTGGCGAAGTAGCGAAGTGGCGAAGTGGCGAAGTCGCGAAGTGGCGAAGTAGCGAAGTGGCGAAGTCGCGAAGTGGCGAAGTCGCGAAGTAGCGAAGTCGCGAAGTAGCGAAGTGGCGAAGTCGCGAAGTGGTGAAGTGGCGAAGTGGCGCGCGACGGCCGATCGAGCTCCCGAGCCGACAGGGCCGACCTGCCGGCCTGACCGAGCGCCGGCGGGGGACCGCTCATCCGCCAACCGTCCGACCGCCAACCGGCGACCGCCGACCGCCGGCCGCCGACAGGCGACGGCCGACCGGCGACCGCCGACCCAGGGCGAGTTCAGGCGCGGCGGCGAGCCAGCAGCGTCGAGTCGTGCACGTCCATCGTGACGCCGTCGCGCGTCATCGTGCGCGGCCGCTGCTCGACGACGAGCGCGTCGAAGTCCTCGGGCAGGGCGGGCAGCAGCTCCTCGGCCAGGAACATCGCCGACCGGTGGCTCTCGGCCAGGTGCGTGAAGGTCGCATCAGGCGCGTGGCCGACGACCAGCAGGTGGCCGCCGGGCGTGACCGCCTCGGCCAGGCGCCGCGTCACCTCGACCATGCCGTGGTCCGGCGGATGCAGGAAGTGCGTCGTGACGAGGTCGTACGACCGGCCCTCGGCCGTGAACTCGCGGGCGTCGACCTGCCACCAGGCCGTCCGGTCGGCGACGCCGGCAGCCTCGGCGTGGCCGGCGGCTCGGGCGAGGCCGTTCGCCGAGAAGTCAGCGCCGGTCACCCGCCAGCCCCGCTGGGCCAGCCAGATCACGTCGCCGCCCTCGCCGCATCCGACATCGAGCGCCGTGCCCGGCGTCAGCGCCGACGCCTCGGCGACGAGCTGCGCGTTGGGGTTGCCGCTCCACACGGTCTGCTCGCCGGAGTAGCGCTCCTCCCAGCTGGGCGCCTCGAACATCTCGCCTGCATCGTGGCCTCGATCGTCGTGGCCCCGGTCGTCGGGGGCTCGATCGCTGTGCTCGTGATCGTGGCCAGAGCCGTGCTCGGGTGCGTTCATGGGGTTCCTTTCGCTGCATCAGAGCGTACGGATGCCGCGCGCGAATGGCATGCCCGCTTGCCGTTCCGGCAAGTTCGGGTGGGTGCCGGGGTCTCGATACGGTCGCTGGCGCTCCCTACTCGACCGCCGGCTGAGCTCGACCGCCGGCTGGACTCGACCGCCGGCCGATCGCCGCCGGAGCGCGGGAGGCGCGAGTCTGGTCGAACCGCGGGGCGGAGTCAAGCCCGTTCCCCGGGCGCGCGCCCAGCCCCTAGCCTGCCAAGCACACCACGACGACGACGTTGAGCGACGGGGAGGCCGACATGGGCGACACGCGAGATTCCGACGAGAAGCGCACGAAGAACCGCACCGACGAGAACCGCACCGGCGGGACGCAGGCCTCGGGGGAGGTCTTCCTTCCGGGTGCCCCGGCGCCCGAGCCGCCCGCACTCGAGGAACCGACGACCCCGCGGCATCCGCTGCCGCCGAAGCCGGACCAGACCGGGCCCGACCGCCGCACGCCGACCGGCGCGGCCACCGACCTGCCCCCGCAGGCCGTCGCCCAGCAGGGGCAGTACCTCACCACCGCGCAGGGCGCTCGCCTGCCCGACACCGACCACTCGCTGAAGGCGGGTCCGCGCGGACCCGTGCTGCTCCAGGACCACCACCTGCGCGAGAAGATCACGCACTTCGACCACGAACGCATCCCCGAGCGCGTCGTGCACGCCCGCGGCGCGGCCGCGCACGGCGTCTTCGAGGCGAACGGCGCGGCCGAGGGCATCACGAAGGCCGCATTCCTGCGGGCGGGGGTGCGCACGCGCGTGTTCACGCGGTTCTCGACCGTGCTCGGATCGCGCGGCTCGGCCGACACCGTGCGCGACACGCGAGGCTTCGCCACGAAGTTCTACACGCAGGAGGGCGTCTACGACCTCGTCGCGAACAACATCCCGGTGTTCTTCATCCAGGACGCGATCAAGTTCCCCGACGTCATCCACGCCGGCAAGCCGCATCCCGACCGCGAGATCCCTCAGGCGCAGTCCGCGCACGACACCTTCTGGGACTTCGTGTCGCTGCACACCGAGGCGCAGCACCACACGATCTGGAACATGTCCGACCGCGGCATCCCCCGCTCGTACCGCATGATGCAGGGCTTCGGGGTACACACGTTCCGCTTCGAGAACGAGGCGGGGGAGACCTCGCTCGTGAAGATCCACTGGCGGCCGAGGCTCGGCACGCACGGGCTCACGTGGGAGGAGGCGCAGCTGCTCGGCGGCAAGGACCCCGACTTCCACCGCCGCGACCTCGCGGACGCGATCGAGGCCGGCGCGCACCCGCAGTGGGACCTCGCGCTGCAGGTCATGCCGGACACCCCGGACGAGACCTTCGAGGGCATCGACCTGCTCGACCCGACGAAGATCGTGCCCGAGGAGCTCTGCCCGCTGCAGGTCATCGGCACGATGACGCTCGACGCCAACCCGTCGAACTACTTCGCCGAGACCGAGCAGGTGGCCTTCCACCCGGGCCACCTCGTGCCCGGCATCGACGTCACGAACGACCCGCTGCTGCAGGGCCGCCTGTTCTCGTACCTCGACACCCAGATCTCGCGGCTCGGCGGGCCGAACTTCGCGCAACTGCCGATCAACCGGCCGCACGCCGACGTGAACGACATGCTCCGCGACGGCATGCACCAGACCGCGGTGCACTCCGGCGTCGCGCCGTACCACCCGAACTCGCTCGACGGCGGATGCCCCTTCGAGGCCGGTGCCGCAGAGGGAGCCTTCATCGAGGTGCCCGCGCCCGTCGCCGAGTCCGTCAAGGAGCGGGCGAAGCCTGCGAGCTTCGACGACCACTTCTCGCAGGTGCGGCTCTTCTACCGCTCGCTGACCCCGATCGAGCAGCAGCACGTCGCCGACGCCTACGCGTTCGAGCTCGGCAAGTGCTTCGAGGAGAACATCAAGCTGCGCCAGCTGCGTGCCCTCGCGAGCATCGACGCCGACCTGTGCGCGACGGTCGCCGCCGCGCTCGGCGTGCCAGTGCCCGACGCCGATGCCGACGTCGAGGTGCTCGACCTCGACCCGAGCCCGGCGCTGCGCATGGTCGGCGAGGAGTGGCCGATCGCCGGTCGCATGGTCGGCATCGTGGCGGATGCCGCGACCGACGTCGCGGCGCTCGAGGGCGTTCGCGAGGCGATCGCCGACGCCGGCGCGCTGCCGATCGTGATCGCACCGACGGGCGGGCGCCTCGGCGAGATCCCGGTGCAGCGCAGCTTCCACACCGCGACGAGCGTCGAGCTCGACGGGGTGCTCGTGCTCGCGGCATCCGCTGATCCTCGCTCGGCGCAACTGCTGGCCGAGGCGTTCCGGCACGGCAAGGCGATCGGCGTCGTCGACGAGGCGGTGGCCGGGGTCGAGGCTTCCGGGCTCGACACGCAGGCGCCCGGCGTGCTGACCGGCGCACTGCAGGTCGTCGCGGCCGGCCTGCTCGGCCTGCTGCCGCGGCACCGCGTCTGGGAGCGACTCGAACTCGGCGGCGAACCCGCCGTGACGCCCGCGCCCGCCCGGCCTACCAGCCCATCGAGCCCGGACCGCCCTTGAACGGGCCGACGACGTTCGACGTGATCCAGCCGCCGTAGAAGCCGCCGGGCTGCGGTTCGACCCGTTCGCCGTCGACGGTGCACGCATCGACGAGGCCCGCGTAGACCGCGACGCGTCCGGCGAGCGGCTCGTAGCCCGGCGCGGGCGATGGATACTCCCACGCCGCGCGGGCCGCCCTCGTGGGCCCCGAGAGCAGGTCGTAGTACCTCGCGCTGCCCTTGAACTCGCAGAACGAGGAACCGCCGGTCGGCACGACCGTGCCCGGCACGAACTCCTCGATGGGCACGTAGTAGACGGGCGGATGACTCGTCTCCAGCACGCGCATCACGTCGCGCGTGCTCGCGATGACCTGCCCGTCCAGGGTGATGGTGACCCGGGCGTCGACGACCTCGAGGCGCGGCGGGCGCGGGTAGTCCCAGACGGACTCCTGGCCGGGCGCGGCCGGCAGCGGGGTCGGCTGCATCAGTCGGGCACGTCCGTCGGCGCTGGATCGGTGATGACGCCGGTCGGGTCGCTGTCGACGACGGTGTGCGCCGTGCCGCGTTCCTCGGCGAACCTGCGGCCGGCCTCGATCGCCTCGTCGCGGCTCGCGTAGCTCTGCGAGAGCTCCGGATGCCCCTCGACCCGGTTCTCCCACTGCCCACGGTTCGAGTGGGTCTCGACGTCGCCCTCAGCCATGTGCGGCCCTCACATCTCGTTCGTCTCGATGGTCGGTCGTGCCGGTTCGCATGTCTCGCGTGCCGCGTACGGAATCGCGCCCATGCCATGACCAGCCGGTCGTGACCATTCACGGTACGCCCCTCGGAAGCCCCTGTCAGGGGGGTCGAGCGGACTCTCGGCCATCGTTCACCATTCGAACCCGCCCGCCTTGTCCGAACGACTGCTGCCGGAGTTCACGCGACGTTCGCCAGTCGGCGAGGAACCGTCGGCCGAGGCGAGCAGGCCCGTGCGTAGCGTCGCGAGCGTTGCGCCGGCACCGCATCGCGAGCTTCGGCCGCCCTGTGCGCCGGAACCGGAACGGCTCGCCCACGAGACAGAAGAGAGAACCCAGATGAAGAGCATCACGAAGACCGCTGCGGCCCGCGCGACGGCGGTGACCGTCGGCGCGATGCTGCTCGCGGTCGGTGCCGCGGCCGCCGCCAACGCGGACGAGTCGATCGGCGCCGACAGCACCGTCGACGTCAGCGTCGAGGTCGCGCCCGTGACCGAGCCCGGCGTGCTCGCGATGAGCGTCGCCGGCTCCGGTGTCGCGCTGACCGAGGGCGAGTCGGGCGAGCCCACCGTGCGCGAGTTCACCGGGCAACTGCCGACGGTGACCGTCACCGACACGCGCACGTCCGACGAGATCGGCGACGCGGCGGCCTGGTACGTGCTCGGCACGACGAGCGACTTCGTCGGCGACGCCGGCCAGGAGCCGATCGGTGCCGGCCACCTCGGCTGGCGGCCGAACCTCATCGACGGGGGCGACTCCGGCCTCGTCGCGGTCGGCGACGAGGTCGTGACCGTGATCGACGCGCCCACGCAGGGAGGCAACAACGTCGGCCTCGTCGACCAGGAGCTCTTCGCCTCCGCGTGGGACTCCGAGGATGTCGCGCCCGACGGCGCCTGGACCGCCGACGCCGACCTGTTCCTCCGCACCCCGAGCGACGTCGCGCCCGGAAGCTACACCTCGACGCTCACCCTCTCGCTCTTCGAGTGACCGGGGCCGCGGCGGGCGCAGCGACGTGCGCCCGCCGCGCGCGCTCGCTCGCTCGAGCGCAGGAACGTCGGAGCCGCCACGCCGTCCCGCTGCCTGTTTTCGGGCACGGGGCGGCGTGTCTTCCTGTGTTCGTGACCCGGCCGGGTCGGGCGACGCCGATCGAGCAGGAATCGAGAAGCCGCCCCCGCACGCCCGGGCGTACTTTCTCAGTCATGGAAACCACAGACCTCACCACCATCACGACCATCGACTCGATCACGATCGAGGCCGCAGACCCCGAGGCCGCCGCCCGGTTCTACCGGGAGGCGTTCAGCCTCGACCGCCAGGTGCGCACCACCGCAGCGGATGCCGCGACGAGCGGCTTCCGCGGATTCACGATGTCGATCGTGGTCGCGCAGCCGGCGAACGTGCACGCGCTGTACCAGGCCGCGATCGCCGCGGGAGCGACGGTGCTGAAGCCCGTCGAGAAGTCCCTCTGGGGCATCGGCGGCGTCGTGCAGGCGCCCGACGGCTCGATCTGGACCCTCGCGACCTCGGCCAGGAAGGACACCGGTCCGGCCACGCGCGAGTACGAGAACCTCGTGCTGCTGCTCGGCGCCGAGGACGTGTCGGCGAGCAAGCGGTTCTACACGGACCGCGGGCTCGCGGTCGGCAAGAGCTTCGGCAGCTACGTCGACTTCGCGACCGGATCGAGCCCCATCGGCCTCGGCCTCTACAAGCGCCGGGCCCTGGCCAAGCAGGCCGGCGTCGCGCCCGAGGGCACGGGCTCGCACCGCATCCGGATCAACTCGGACGGCGGGGTCTTCACGGACCCCGACGGGTTCGCCTGGGAGCCGTCGGCGCGCTGACGCACAGACCCGCCCCCGCCCGTCCCGCCCGGTCGTGCCCCGTCCCGCCAGGTCGTGCCCGGTCGTGCCCCGTCCCGCCAGGTCGTGCCCGGTCGTGCCCCGTCCCGCCAGGTCGTGCCCGGTCGTGCCCGGTACCGCCCGGTCGTGCCGGGTACCGCCCGACACAGCCCGGTACCCTGTCCCGGTGACCAGCAGCGGACTCAGCCATGTGACCTTCGTCGTGCGGGACCTCGACCGCATGGAGGACATGCTCACGAGCGTGCTCGGTGCCGTCCGGGTGTACGACAGCGGCCGCGACACCTTCTCGCTCTCGGAGGAGCGGTTCTTCCTCGTCGGCGAGGGGACGGGGGGGACCTGGGTGGCGATCATGCTCGGCGACGGCGGACTGCCGCGCAGCTACAACCATGTCGCCTTCCAGGTCGAGCAGGCAGACCTGCCACGGCTCCGCGAGACGATCACCGGGCTCGGCCTCGACATCCGGCCGCCGCGGTCACGGGTCGCGGGCGAGGGGGAGTCGATCTACTTCCATGATGACGACGGGCACCTCTTCGAGCTGCACGCCGGCTCGCTGCGCGAACGACTCGTGGCGTACGCGCAGGGGTGACGCTGCCAGAATCCTGTGGCGATGTGGCGATGTGGCGATGTGGCGATGTGGCGATGTAGCGCTGGATTTCGGAGCGAAGGCCCGGCCCCGAGAGAGGCCGGGCCTTCGCCGATCGCCGATCGCCGATCGCCGATCGCCGATCGGCGCGGCGAGCGGCCGCGTCATCCGCTCGCTCCCAGTCAGTGGGTACTCGATCAGGGCAGCTTCGAGACGACCTGCGGTGTCGGGAACCCGAGCTCGGTCCATTCGGCGTAGGTGATCGCGCGCAGCGAGGGCACGTAGGTCGAACCGAGCGTGAACATGCGGCCGTAGATCGTCGCGCTGCCGTTGAGCTTGTAGAACTGCGGGTTCATCGCGACGGGAGTCGGCGAACCCATCGCCTGCCACTCGGCGAACGTGAGCTTGTGCACGCCGCACGGGGTGCTCGTGAACCGCGACGTATCGGCGAAGATCTCGTGCGACGACGTGCCGTTCTTGAAGATGTACGACTTCTCGAGGGCGAACTGCTGGCTCGCGGTGACCGCCGGATACCCGAGCGCCTTCCACCGGTCTGCCGAGACGTAGCTCACGCCTCCGCCATTGGAGGCCGCGTCAACCTCGAAGACGCACGACTCCCACGGTGCCTTGTACAGCCCCTGCGCGAGCGGTGCGGCCTGGGCGATCGACGGCGTGCCGAGCACGAGCGCGATCGAGGCGGCGATCGCCGTGGAGGTGCCGACGAGGCGTCGCCGACGGGATGCGGTGTTCGTGGACAAGGGAGCTCCTCTCGGCCGGAACTCCCGGCTCGCCGGTCAGGCTACCGCGGCCTCCGTCGGGTGGGCGACGGGCAGGAGTGCCCACCCGGCGGCGTCGCGCGAAGCACGACTCAGCTGATCCAGCCGGTCCAGCCGGGCACGCGCAGGTCGACCCAGGTGAGACGGTGGTCGCTGCTCGGGAAGGGGAAGACCCCGGTGAGCCGCGAGAGCGGGTCGGCCTGCTCGGGCCAGAACACGCCGGCATCCCTCACCTTCAGCAGCACGCGGGAGGGCAGCACGTAGTCGGCCCGCAGGTTGCCGGGCGCCGTGTCGGCGAAGTCGGCGGTGTCGTAGGCCGGGTCGCCGACGTGCGCGGCGCTCGCGCCGCCCTGCAGCGCGGCGGCCTCGACGGCACCCTCCGAGGTGGGCAGCGGGTCGGTGATGCGACGGTGGTCGAGCAGCTGGTCGATCGCCTGGTCGACGGAGTCGCCGTCGAGCGGGTCGGCGTTCTGGTCGCCCATGATGACGAACGGCTCGGTGGGGTGCAGTCCGCCCCGGCCGCCCTCGTCGTCGACGATGTACCGGCCCTTGCCGGGCGAGACGTAGTCGGCCCAGAACCGGATCTCGTCGTGGTTGCGCAGGCCGTTGCGGTCCTCGGGGCCGTCGAAGGTCGGCGGGGTCGGATGCGACGCCAGCACGTGCACCGTCGAACGCCCGACCTCGATCGGCACGTCCCAGTGCGACTTGCTCGACAGCCGCACGACCTCGAGCTCCTCGGGGCTGTACCAGTCGGCGGCCGCCGGCGTGGCGGGGTCGTCGGGAAGCAGCGCGCCGGGCATGTCCTTCCAGAGGAAGTTCTGGAAGGTGCGCACCTCGTCGGTCACGATCGGGAACTTCGAGAGCACGAGCATGCCGTACTGCCCCTCGAAGAGGCCGAAGCCGAACGCGTCGTCGCCACCGGACACGACGCCGTTGTTGTTCAGGTCGAACCCGCTCGGGATGCCGGTGTTCGAGGGGGCGACGAAGGCGTACGGGTACTCGACGGGGTCGGCGCCGCCCTGCGACACCTCGAGGTAGTTCTCGCGGAACAGGTCCGCGGCCCGCCCGTCGGGCACGTAGTCGAACTCGTTCAGCAGCACGATGTCGGGATCCGCCCGCTGGATCACCTCGGCCACGGTCTGCGCCTGCACGTCGTCGCCGTTCGAGAGGTCGGCCTCGAGCTCGCCGGCGACCGCGCGGTTCAACGAGAGGTTGTATGTGGCGACCCGGAGGTCCGTGGAACCGCGCTGCAGCAACTGCCCGATGCGGGAGTGCCGGTCGTCGGAGGGGTCTCCGGTGGCGACGACCGCCGCCGCCGGGGAGGCCCCCAGGCCGAGGGCGGCGACGGCGCCGAGTGCCGTGGCGGCGAGGGTGAGGGTGTGGCGGCGTCTCGCGAGCATGCGCAGCTCCTTCATCGGAGGGTGGGTCGGATGCTCCCACGCTACGACGACCGGCCCCCGTTCGGGGGGCTTCATCGGACGTTCGTCCCGAGTTCATCGGGGCGTCCGGATGTCGCCCGCACGCGGCATCCGCTCGGCTCGCCAACCCACCGGCCCAGGCCGAGGTGTGTCCGCGCTCGCCGAAACCGAGCACGATTCGGTGGCGGGTGCGCCGCTTGCTAGCATCCGCTGGTGCACATCCTCCGTCGGGTGATCGTCATCGTCGCCGTCACCGCCCTCGTCCTCATCGCCGCGTTCACCGGGGTCTACCTCTGGCAGAAGCCGATCCTGCTCACCGGGACCGGGTACGCCGCCCACAACGCCTGCGCGGTCACGGAGGTCGCCGGTCGCGACGACCCCGCCACCGACCTGCCGCCGAACCCGCTCGTGCCGTACCTGGAGGTCGCCTCCGACGAGCAGGCGGGCGAGACCACGGGGTCCGTGCTCGGCCTCATCGCGCACCAGCGCGCCTGGTTCACCGAGGGCTTCGGCTGCACGCTCGCCGACCAGCGTCCCGAACTCGGCGACCCCACGCCGATCGACGACGCGGGCAACCCGTTCGCGGGCACGGCGGCACCCGAGGCACCCTCGCCCGAGGCCGATGCGGCGCTCGAGCAGGCGATGGCCGGCGCGTTCGGCGACGACCTCGCGGCATCCGAGACCGAGGCCCTCGGCACGCGTGCGGTCGTCATCGCGAAGGACGGCGAACTCGTCGCCGAGCGCTACGCCGACGGCTTCGACGCGACCACGCCGCAGCTCGGCTGGTCGATGTCCAAGAGCGTCACCGACCTCATGACCGGCGTGCTCGTGCAGCAGGGCGTCGTCGCGCTCGACGACGACCACCTGCGGCCCGAGTGGTCCGATGAGCGCGCCGACATCACCGTCGAGGACCTGCTGCGCATGCAGAGCGGCCTCGAATGGGACGAGACCTACGACCTCGGCACGCCCATCACGCGCATGCTCTACCTCGAGCCCGACATGGGCGCGTACGTGGCGAGCCTGCCGCTGCTGCACGAGCCCGGAACCGTCCAGCAGTACTCCAGCGGCAGCACGACCCTGCTCTGCTCGGTCCTGACCGAGCGCACCGGGCTCGGTGCCGACCTGCCGCGTCAGTCCCTGCTCGGGCCGCTCGGCATCTCCTCGGCAGTCTTCGAGGCGGATGCCGCGGGCACGCCCGTCTGCTCCTCGTACCTCTGGGCGACGCCCCGCGACTGGGCCGCGATCGGCCAGTTCGCCCTCCAGGACGGCGAGTGGAACGGCGAGCAGCTGCTGCCGGAGGGCTGGATGGACGAGAGCCTCACCGTCACCGACGTCGAGAAGACCGACGACCCCGGCTATGGCATGGGCTTCCGCGTCAACGAGCTGCCCGACGGCAGCCTGCGCTGGCCGGACCTGCCCGCGGACACCTTCCACATGAGCGGACACGACGGCCAGAAGGTCATCATGGTGCCCTCCGAAGGGCTCGTCGTCGTGCGCATGGGCTTCACGCCCGCCTACAATGACGAGGCGTCGGAGGTGCAGCTCGTCGAGGACGCGATCGCCGCGCTCGGCTGACGGCTGATTGCGAACGGCTGACGGGTGGCGGCTGACGGATGACGGGCGCCGGCTGACGGCTGACCGGTGCCGGTTGACGGCTCCCGCAGCGCGGCGCAGCATCCGCCGCGGACCCGCCCGGCGGCCGATCCCGACAGCCCGCTGGGACTTCGCTTCCAGAGCGCCGAGTTCCCTCGCGGTTGTCGGTCGGGCGGCGTAGCGTCGCTGTACCTCGCGACCAGCCCCCCGGTCGCGTGACAGGTTCGGGTCTCATCCCGGCCGATCGGACGCCCGGTTTCGACGCACCCCCCAATCGCGTGGAGCCGGGCGTCCCTCTCAGCTCGGTCGGCGACCGTCGCGCCGCGGCTCCCGCGGCTCCCGCGCCGCTCGTGCCTCGACGGCCCAGATCGCCATCTCCACGCGGTTGCGCGCCCCGATCTTGGCCATGATGCTCGCGATGTGCGTCTTCACCGTGCTGAGCGAGATGTGCAGCTCACGGCCGACCTCGGCGTTGCCGAGCCCTCGTGCGACGGCGTCGAGGACATCCTCCTCACGGTCGGTCAGCGGGGTCGAGGGCTCTGCTCCGCGGTGGGGCGCCGACCCGGCGAACGCCTCGATGAGCCGTACGGTCACGTTCGGGTCGATGAGCGCGTCGCCGCGGGCGGCGGCGAGCACCGCCTCGCGGAGCAGGACTGGCCCGGCGTTCTTCAGCAGAAAGCCGCGCGCGCCCGAGCGCAGCGCCTCGTACACGTACTCGTCGAGGTCGAACGTCGTGATCACGACGACGGCCATCGGGTCGGCGACGCCCGGCCCGGCGAGCTCGCGGGTCGCGGCGAGCCCGTCGGCCCGGGGCATCCGGATGTCGAAGAGGCACACGTCGGGCCGCAGCGCGCGCGCCATCGCGACGGCCTCGACGCCGTCGGCGGCTTCGCCGGCCACCTCGAGGTCGGGCTGGGCGTCGAGGATCATCCGCAGCCCCGCCCGTACGAGCTCCTGGTCATCGGCGATCAGCACGCGCACGGTCATGCCGCGCCTCCCCTCGTCCACCCCGTTCGCGGCAGCACCGCGGTGACGGTCCAGCCGGCGCCCGCGGCGGGGCCCGCCTCGCACGTGCCTCCGACGAGCGTCGCGCGCTCGACCATGCCCCTGACGCCGTACCCCGGTCGAGCGGATGCCGCGGGCGTGCCGTCGTCGCGAACCTCGAGTCGCACGCCCGACGCGTCGACCCGCAGCCGCACGTCGATGCGCGTCGCGCCCGTCGCGTGCCGCCGCGCGTTCGTCACGGCCTCCTGCGCGATCCGGTACGCGGCGGCGGCGACCGCCGGCGGCACGGACTCGAGGTCGCCGGCCGCGTCGATCGCGACCGTCGGGCGCCGATCGCCCGCGGAGGCGGGATCGCCGGAGGTCGCGAGCCGGCCGAGATCGGCGAGCCCGGGCGCCGGGCTCAGGCTCGCAGGATCCTCGTCGCGTCGCAGCACCCGCACCATCGCGCGCATCTCGTCGAGCGTGCGGGACGCCTCGACCTCGATCGTGCGGAGCACGTCGGCCGCGGCATCCGGATTCGCCTCGATGACCGCGGACCCGGCCTGCGCCTGGATGGCGATCGCGGAGACGTGGTGCGCGACCGTGTCGTGGAGGTCGCGGGCGAACTGCTCGCGTTCGACGAGTCGCAGCCGTTCGAGCTCACGAGCCCGGGCGCCGGCCCGCCACCGGAAGGCGAGCCCGAGCGTGAACGTCGTGATCACCACCGCGATGCCGCCGATCACGTCGCCGAGCGTGGGCGTCTCGACCGCGAGCGGGAGGAGCGTGCCCGCGATGACCAGCGCGACGCCGCCGAGCATCGCCCGCCCCGAGCCCCACCGCGTCACCGCGTACACGAGCACGAGGAAGTACCCGGTCGTGAACAGCTGCGGATCGCCGCCGAGTGCGAGGCCGAGCACCGTGCCGGTCGTGAACGCGATGGCCAGCATCGTGAACGGGCGGATGCGTCGCCACAGGAGCGTCGGCAGGAGCGCGACGAGCACGACCGCCCAGAGCCAGCGCCACGGCACGTCGATCCGCAGGGCCGCCTCGAAAAGGGCGAGCGGGGCGAGGACGCCGATGAGTGCCCAGTCGCGCCAGACCCGTCGCGGGGGCGGCGGCACCGCGGGCGGCGAATCCCACAGCGACCGCACGGGGCTCGTCATGCCCTCATGATAGGGCTCGGCCGCGGCCGCTCCGCCGGGCCCGTCGCCGGATGACGAGCTCCGCGACCACGAGGTTGATCGCCCAGCCGAGCGCCATGAGCACGGTGTACTCCAGCTCGCCGGGCTCGCCCACGAGGAGCACCCACGGCATGAGCGTGAGCACCTGCGTCCCGGCGGCGAGGCCGATCGCGTAGGCGCGCGTCATCCACGCGCTGTGCGTGGCGACATCCCCTCGCCGGATCGCCAGGAACGCGGCGACGATGGCCGCCGCCATCGCGGGTGCGAGCACCACGCGGATGACCATGAGCCCGAGCCCGCTGTTCGCGGGCAGGTCGTACGCGACCGCCATCCAGAGTCCGGATGCCGCGGACACGAGCCCGGCGATCGCGACGATGCGACCCGACCGGCGATGCCAGGCGTACCGGCGCAGTGAGGGGGCGAACTGCAGTGCGCCGAGCAGGAGGAACGCCGACGAGCCGACGATGTGCGCGATGACCGGTACGGGCGAGTCGAAGAACCGGGCGTTCTCGGCGGTGACGCTCGCGCCGGTCCCGAGCTGGGCGAGCCGGCTCGCGCCCGCGGCCATCGGCACGAGGGAGAGCGCGATGAGGCCGACCGGGGCGAGCCATCCGGTGCGGCGGGACGGTCGTGAGGCGGGGCGGTTGGCGCCGACTCCGCGCCGGGACGGGCGTTCGATCTGGGTCATGACTCGATGCTCGCGGGCGGCGCGTTCCCGGACATCGGCCGTCGGGGCCGAACCGCATCGGCCGATCGGCCGAGGTGCCGAGCCGGCACCGGCCTCGCCTCGGGCGGGTCCGGAGCGTAGCAGCCCGACGTGACGAGCGGCGTCACCGCAGGTTCACCGGGCCGCCACGACGGGGCAAGGGGAAGGTCATCCGTCCCGGATGAGATGGAGCACGGCCTCCGGCGGCAGGTGGTGCTCCTCGCGGACGAGCGGGCGACGCCGCACGCGCGCCCTCCGCAGCGACGAAGGAATGACGATGACGATGACGAAGACGACACCGACGCGACGGGGGAGGCGAGCCGCGGCATCCGCGCTCATGCTCGCCCTCGTCGGCGGCGCGATCGCGGCACCCGCGGCGGCGTTCGCGGTCGACGACGCCGCAGCCGAGGTGCCCACCGCGCCGGTCGTGACCAGCGCGACCACCTGGCGCTACCTCGACGACGGCACCGATCCCGTGAAGGGCGACGCGAACCTCCGGGCGTGGACGACGGGGGCATTCGACGACTCGGCGTGGAAGTCCGCCGCCGGCAGCTTCGGCGCCAAGGCCGGCAAGCTCGCCGCCGTCGGCCCGCGCATGCCGCAGACCCTGCTGAACCAGTACCTTGACGGCGTGGCCGCGCCCGACGTGCCCACCTTCTTCTTCCGCACGAGCTTCACGCTCGAGGCCGGCGTCGCCGACCAGGTCGGCCAGGTGCTCGGCGACGTCGTCTACGACGACGGCGCCATCGTCTGGATCAACGGCGAGAAGGTCGCCGGGCTCAGCGACGAGCGGGTCACCGGCACGACGAACGTGCAGTACGCCGGGTCCGGCGCCTCCGACCCCGCCTCGGCGAGCTTCGAGGCCGCCGGCGACGTGCTCGTCGACGGCGTCAACACGGTCGCCGTCGCGCTCTACCAGGACCGCGCCACGAGCAGCGACATCTACCTCGACATCCCCTCCATCCGCCTCGTCGAGGCGACCGACCCGGGTCAGCCCGTCGACGCACCGCCGTCGCGCGTGATCCTCACGCCCACCGCGACGCCCGAGACGTCGCAGTCGTTCTCGTGGCTCGCGGGCGACGCCTCGCAGACCACGGGGCGCGTCGAGATCCGCCCGACCGCGGGCGGCGACATCCGCTCGATCGACGCGTACGCGGCCGGTGCCGTGAACGGGAATCCGCTCCAGCACTTCTCGGCCACCGTCGACGGCCTCACCGCGGGCACCGCGTACACCTACCGCGTCGGCACGGACACGGGCTGGAGCCCGTGGACCGAGTTCACCACCGCCGACCCGGCCGACGACGAGTTCCAGTTCGTGTACTACGGCGACGCGCAGATCGGCTTGGACACCACGTGGCCGAAGGTCGTGGCCATGGCCGAGGCATCCGCTCCGGACTCGATCGGCTCGGTCCACGCCGGCGACCTCATCGACACGGCGAGCAACGAGACGCAGTGGGTCAACTGGTTCAAGGGGATGCAGACGTCGGCGGCCACGACGAACGTGATGGCTGCGCCCGGCAACCACGAGTACTCGGGCGACAAGCTCCTGAAGTCGTGGAAGGCGAACTTCGAGTACCCGCACAACAACCCGACGACCGAGACCGTCGGTGCCCTCGCCGACCTCGCCGACGGCGACACCGACGCTGCGAGGCAGTACGCCGCGTACTTCGCCCACTGGACCCAGTTCGCCTCGGAGACGGTGTACTTCACCGACTACCAGGGCGTGCGCTTCATCACGCTGAACGCGACGCGCGACACCACGTTCCTCACGCCCGACGGCCTCCCGGCCTGCGGGACGGCCGACTGCCCGTCGACGAAGGTCGCCTCGCTCTGGACCCAGTTCCAGGCCGCCTGGCTCGACCACGTGCTCGAGCAGAGCCCGTCGAAGTGGAACGTCGTGACCTTCCACCAGCCGGTGTACTCCACGTCGGCCGGTCGCAATGAGCCCGTGTTGCGCGAGTTCTGGGTGCCCGTGTTCCAGAAGCACGACATCGACCTCGTCATGATGGGCCACGACCACACCTACGCACGCGGCTACAACGATGACGACGTCACCGAGACGCCCGGCGTCACCGACGGCCCGGTCTACATCGTCTCCAACTCCGGCGCCAAGCACTACGAGCTCGAGACCGACGAGAAGAACGTCTGGACGAACAACGGCGCCACCCAGGTGCTGCGCGGTGCCGGCGTCACGACCTACCAGGTCATCGACGTCTCGAACGACCAGCTCCGCTACCGCTCCTACCTCGCGGAGAAGACGGCGGATGTCACGACCGACCTTCCCGTGGGCGCGGTCTACGACGAGTTCACGGTCACCAAGACGGATGCCGGCGAGAAGTGGGTCACCGAGGCCGGCGTCGAGCCGCCCGTCGAAGAGCCCGACACGACCCGCCCCGAGGTCGCCCTCGTCTCGCCCGCGGCATCCGGCCCGTTCCGCGAGCTCTCGGTGCAGGTCGACGCGACCGATGACCGCGGCCTGGCCCGCATCGTCGCGAACGTCTACCGGGACGGCAAGCTCGTCAAGAGCACGCAGTCCAAGGTCGAGGGCGGCGCGAAGGCCGGATCGCACACGGCGACCGTGGCCCTCGCGTCGGGCGAGTACACGGTCAAGTACAACGCGCAGGACGTCGCCGGCAACATCTCCAGGACGAGCACCTTCGCGTTCACCGTCGACTCGGTCAAGCCGACCGTGACCGTCAAGGACGGTGCGGCGTACACGGTCGCGAAGGGCGAGGCGTTCTCGCTCGTCAGCTTCAAGCTGTACGACGCGGGCAGGATCGATCGCATCGAGCTCAACGGCACGGTCAAGGACCTCTCGAACAACGCCTGGTCCGACCTGAACTTCGTCAGGCCCGGCATGTTCGGCGCGGTCGCGGGCGTCAACACGCTCGTCGTCCACGACGTCGCGGGCAACACCACGACGAGGACCTTCACGCTCGGCTAGGTCGGCGCATGCGCCCGCCAGGGCACCGCGGATGCCGCGGCAGCACCCAGCTGTCGCGGCATCCGCCGTTCCCTCCCCGGGGTCACGGCTGGATAGGCTCGCATCGATGAATGACGACACCGTGGCGATCGCCGGGAACGCGATCCACTGGGCGAGGCAGCACCTGGGTTCCTCCGCATACTCGACCCGCTGTCTGGCGTTCGTCGAGGACGCGATCGAGCGCGGGAACGGGATTGAGATCTTCGGGGGCGACGACGCCGCGGAATCGGCTCGCCTCTACGACGCCGGGAGGACCTCGGGCGAGCCCGGGCCCGGCGACCTGGTGTTCTACGAGAGCGTCGGGGAACTGTTCGGCTCGAGACGGGACTGGGGCCATGTGGGTCTCGGTCTCGGCGGTGGGGAGGTCATCCATGCGTGGGACGAGGTCCGCATCGACGACTATCGGAGTCTCGGGGCGCTCGCTCCCGCCGCAGGCTGGGAACCGCTCCGTCTCCTCGGCCGGGTGCCGCTCGCGCGCGTGCTCGAGGGCAGTCGGGTGAGGGCCTGGTCCACCGACGCCGTCTCGGAAGCCGTGCGTCAGCAGGCCGACCGATTCTCCGGCTCGTGACCCGGATCTGATCCTTGCTCGGCGCCGGCCGACGGCGCGGGCTCAGCCGTGCGCGACGCGCGCGACGTCCCCGCCGTCGTCATCCCCGCCGTGCAACTCGAGCACGAGCCGCGCGATGTCGCGCACCAGATCGAGCGGCAGCGGCTTGGTGTACGGCAGGTTCACGGTGTCCTTGGCGGCGCGCCACGGCGCGATGCGCGCCTCGAGCTCCTCGTCGGCGGCGTGCGGCACGGGGTAGAGGCCGATGTGCTTCTTCCAGCCGGCGAAGTGCAGCCAGTAGCGGCCTCGGATCGCGATGCCCGGGATGTCGTAGCGGAGCCGCTCCTCGGCATCCGGAAGCACCTCGTGGATCGCCGCGCGCACGGCGGCGAGGCGCTCGGCGGGCTCGCCCTCGAAGGTCGCGAGGTACTCGTCGACGGTGGTCGGCTTCTCTGCTGGCATCGGTTCCCCCTCCGGTGGTCACGATATCGGGCGACGGCGGCCGGGTCGATGGCCGGGCGGATGCCTCGGTCCGGCAACGTGCGCCTCGATCAGGTAAGGTGAGGCTGCCCTTATCGCGACGACAACGGAGGCCCCGTGGCCATCAGCAACCTCGAGATCACCCACGCCGACACCGGCGTCGTCACCGCCGAGGTCGTTCGTGCCGAGCGCATCTCCCCGCACTTCGTGCGCCTCACGCTGAGCGGGCCCGAGCTCGACGACTGGCGTCACATCGGCTTCGACCAGTGGTTCCGCCTCGCGGTGCCGACCTCCGACCACACGCGCTTCGACAACCTCTCGGACAAGTACGACATGGGCGGGTACCTCAAGTACCTCACGCTCCCGAAGGCCACGCGGCCCGTGATCCGCAACTACACGGTGCGCGAGTTCCGTGCCGCCACGCTCGACGCCTCGGCCGAGCTCGACATCGACTTCGTGGTCCACGGCGACGAGGGCGTCGCCGGTCCGTGGGCCGAGACCCTCCCGGTCGGCATCTCGGTGGGCCTCATCGACCAGGGCTGCGGCTACAAGGCCGTCGACGCCGACTGGAACCTGCTCATCGGCGACGAGAGCGCCCTGCCCGCCGTCGCCGGGATCCTGCGGGACCTGCCGCGCGACGCTCGGGGCCACGCGGTCATCGAGATCCCGGATGCCGCGGACCGCCAGCCCTGCGGCGAGCCCGCCGGTGTGACGGTGCACTGGATCGTCCGTGACCACGGCGAGCAGGCCGGCGTCGCGGCCCTCGAGTTCGTGAAGGGCCTCGAGTTCCCGGCCGGCACCGTCACCGCGTTCGCCGCGGGGGAGTCGGCGCTCGCGACCGGCGCTCGCCGTCACCTCGTCAACGAGCGTGGCGTGCCGAAGACGCACGTCGTGTTCTGCGGCTACTGGAAGGCCGCCAAGCCCGGGCACTGACGGCCGGCGGCGCGACTGCTCAGGCGACGATCGGCGTGCCGCCGAGCGGCTCGTCGTGTGCGGATGCGTGCCCGGCCTGGGTGTCGGAGTACACCGCGTCGACGAGGATCGGCAGGTGGTCGCTCGACCCGCGGGGCAGGGTCTCGACCTTGCGGATGTCGAAGCCGGCCGAGGTCGCGAGGTCGAAGTGCCCGCGGAAGAACTTGTACCGCGTGTAGGTGCGGCTGTCGCTCAGCGTCAGGTCGTACCCGGCCTCGCGCACCTTCTCGGCCAGGTTGTCCTTGAAGATCGGGTAGTTGTAATCGCCGACCATGAGCGTCGGCAGGTTCGGTCCGAGCAGTTGCAGCTCGCCGAGGGCGGCCTTGATCTGGTGGCGGCGCAGCGAGTTGAGCGCGGTCAGCGGCGCGGCGTGGAAGGACGCGACGATGGCCTCGCGGTCGTGCTCGAGGTCGTGCACGCGGGCGCCGAGCAGGCGCTCGTGCGCCGGGCGCAGCACGCGGTCGTGCATCGACTTCTTGAGCGCCACCGTACGGAGGCTGCGCACGTGGATGCGATCGGGTCGGTAGTACACCGCGAGGCCGAGCCGGCTGCCCACCGTCGAATGCGCGAGGCGCAGGCGGCCGACGTGCTCGGCGAGGTCGAGGGTGTCGCACTCCTGCAGGCAGACGACGTCCGGCGAGTAGCGCTCATCGAGCGCCGCGAGTTCGGAGATCGCGCGATGCTTGCGGAGGTTGTAGCTGATCACCAGCATCCGTTCAGAATACGGCCACGGCGCGTCTTCATGCGGGGCTTGCGCGGGGTTTCACTGCGTGTTCACGGTTCTGCCGCGTCCGTCCCCGCGTCGGCGGCCCGGTCGGCCCGCCGAGCTCGCCATCGCAACCGCCGCCGCGACTTCGGCCGCGACCAGGTCCGCGTTGATCGCGGCGCCCGCGGCGTTGCCCGCGCTCATCGCGAACGGCACCGAGGAGCGCGGGTCGGTGACGTTGCCCGCACCCCAGACGCCGGGCACGCTCGTGCGGCCCATCGGGTCGACGGCGACGAACTCCCCGCCCATGGGGTGTACGGCGCGCTCGGCGCCGAGGGCGCGCAGCAGGTCGTCGTTCGGCACCTGGCGCGGCCCCACGAAGAGCGCGTCGATCGCGACCTCCGTGCCGTCCTCGAGGCGGATGCCGGTGAGTCGTCCCTCGGCGTCGGCGAGCACCTCGACGACGGCCCGCTCCTCGACCCGGATGCCGCGTGCGGCCAGCCCCGCCCGGTCGGCGCCGGGCAGCTCGATGCCGTGGCCGAAGAACGTCACGTCCGGCGAGAGCTGGCGCATGAGCTGCGCCTGGTGCACGTTCATGGCGCTCGTCGCGAGCACGCCGATGCGCTCGTCGCGGTGCTCCCATCCGTCGCAGTACGGGCAGATGAACGCACTTCGGCCCCACTGTTCGGCGAGTCCAGCGATGGCGGGGAGTTCATCCCGGACGCCGGATGCCACGAGCAGGCGCCGGGCGAGGTGCCGGGTTCCGTCGCCCAGCACGATCTCGATGCCGCGGTCGGCGCGGTCGGCCGCGGCATCCGGCTCAGGGTCCTCGATGACGGATGCCGCGGCGATGCGCCCCTCGCGCAGCTCGACGCCGTCGTAGCGGCCGAGCTCGGCGCGGGCATCGGCGAGCAGGTCGAGCGGCGACGTGTGGTCGCGCCCGATGACGCCGTGCATGTGCCCGGCGAAGCGGTTGCGCGGCCGGCCCTCGTCGACGACGAGCACGCGCCGTCGCGACCGTCCGAGCATGAGCGCGGCGCTGAGGCCGGCGCTGCCGCCGCCGGCGATGATGACGTCCCAGGAGTTCTGCTGCATGCTTCCCATCGTGCCGACGGCATGGTGGAATGGCAACGTCGTTTGCCGGAACGGCAAGGTCGCGAGTGCGAGGAGTCGAGATGGCCAGGTGGAACCCGGAGGAGTTCGAGACGGATGCCGCGGCATCCGCTGCTCCTGAACGCGGTGGCGACCGGGCATCCGCCGGAACCGCCGGCGCCGCCGCGACCGACCTCGACGCGGGCTTCGACCGCTTGCTCGACGGCGTCGGCGCCCGGCTCCGCGCCCTGCGGGCACGGCGCGGGCTCACCCTGTCGGAGCTGTCGGAGCAGACCGGTGTCTCGGTCAGCACGCTGTCGAGGCTCGAGTCGGGAGGGCGCCGGCCGACGCTCGACCTGCTCGTGCGGCTCGCGGCCGTCTACCGCGCGAGCCTCGACGACCTGGTCGGCGCTCCGCAGATCGCCGATCCTCGCGTGCACCCGAAGCCGTTCTTCCGCAACGGGCGCGCGATCATCCCGCTGACGCGGAGCAACCCCGACGTGCACGCGTACAAGATGGTGCTCCCGGGGCATCCGCCCGAGCAGCCGGTGGAGCAGAGCGCCCATGAGGGCTACGACTGGATCTACGTGCTGAGCGGGCGCGTGCGGCTCGCGCTCGGCGACGAGGAGATCGTGCTCGAGGCAGGCGAGGCGGCCGAGTTCGACACGCGCACGCTGCACGGCCACGCGAGCGCCTCGGGCACACAGCCCGCCGAGGTGCTGAACCTGCTGAGCACGCAGGGCGAGCGGGTGCACCTGCGCGGGACCGCCGGCAGCGGCGACTCGTGAGGTCTTGGCGGGGGCGCCAGCCGGAGTGGCAGGATGGCAGCATGCTGCGTCGCGAGGTCGGGAACCGCTGATGGCCGCCGCCTCCGACGCGCGCGCCGAACTCGCTGCACTCTGCGAACGGGGCCTCGCCTGGCATGCCGACCTGCCGAAGTGGGCGACGGATGCCGAGGCGAGGCGCCCGGCCGCGGTGCTCGTGCTCTTCGGCGTGCTCGACGACCTGCCCGCGCAGGCGAGGGGCGAGCGCGACGCCGCCCCGGTCGCGAGGGTCGCCCGCGACCTCGACGTGCTGCTCCTGCGCCGGGCGTCGACGCTCGGCAGCCACCCCGGGCAGATCGCGTTCCCCGGCGGACGCATCGAGGAGAGCGACGACGGCCCCATCGCCGGTGCCCTGCGCGAGGCGGCCGAGGAGACCGGGGTCGACCCGGCCGACATCGAGCCGCTCGGCACGCTCCCGCCGCTGCCCGTGCCCGTGAGCAACCACCTCGTGACGCCGGTCCCGGCCTGGTGGACCACGCCGTCGAAGGTCGCCGCGGTCGACCACGACGAGTCGGTCGACGTGTTCCGGGTGCCGGTCGCCGACCTGCTCGACCCCGCCAACCGGGGCAACACCGAGATGACCTTCGGCGGCACGGTCTACCGCGGCGCCGCCTTCACCGTCGGGGGCCGCGTGGTGTGGGGCTTCACCGCGCTCGTGCTCGCCCGCATGTTCGACGAGCTCGGCTGGTCGGAGCCGTGGGACGAGGATCGCATCGTGGAACGCGACGACCTGGCGCAGTGAGCCGCACCGACGACGGCGGCCGCGCCGGCCCGTCGTGTCACATCTCGCGCGGCTCCGCGGTCGGAGTTGCTGAGGAAGAGGAGAGCACATGAGGATCGCCGTCGCCGGGGGAACCGGCACCGTCGGACACCACGTCGTCGAGGCCGCACGCGAGCGCGGGCACGAGGTCGTCGTGCTGACCCGCTCGAACGGCATCGACCTGATCTCGGGCACCGGGGTGGCGGCCGCGCTCGCGGGGGTTGACGCCGTGATCGACACGGCGAACGCGAACACCACCTCGGCCGGGGCCGCGACCGCGTTCTTCTCGATGGTCGCGAAGACCCTGCTCGACGCCGAACGGGCGACCGGGGTCGGCCACCACGTCGTGCTCTCGATCGTCGGCGTCGACCGCGCGCCCCACGGCTACTACGCCGGCAAGGTGGCGCAGGAGCGGGCCGTCGAGGCAAGTTCCGTGCCGTACACGATCATGCGGGCGACCCAGTTCCACGAGTTCGCGGAGCAGATGCTCGGCATGCTCTCGTTCGCGGGGCTGCACCTCGCACCGAGGATCCCGTCGCAGCCGGTCGCGGCCCGCGAGGTCGGGGAGCGGCTCGTGCTGCTCGCCGAACAGGAGCCCGCCGGCCGCAGCGCCGACTTCGCCGGGCCGCGCCAGGAGGACATCGCCGACATGGTCGCGCGCCTCGTCCGGGCCCGCGGCCTGCGCGGCCCGGTCGTGCCGGTCGCGCTGCCGGGCAAGCAGTTCTCCGCCATGCGTCGTGGCGAAGCACTGCCCGGCCCCGACGCCGTGCTCGGCTCGCAGACGTTCGAGCAGTGGCTGGGCGAGCACGGGGCGCGCGCCACGGCCTGATCTCGAGCGCTACGCCGTGATCTCGAGCGCGACGCCGTGATCCCGATCCCTACGCCGTGATCTCGATCGCTACGTCGTCGGCGCGAGCCGCACCATCCACCGGGCGGGCTCAGCCAGCGGCTCGAAGCCGAACCGCTCGTACAGGCCGTGCGCGTCGGCGGTCGCGAGCATCGTGCGGCGGAGGCCGAGCGGCTCGAGGTCGGCAACGACGCCCTCGATGAGTGCCACGCCCACCCCGCGCCCGCGAACCGACGGGTGGACGTACACGTCGCAGAGCCAGGCGAACGTGACGCCGTCGGTGATGACGCGGGCGTACGCGACCTGCTGCCCGGATGCCTCATCGAAGACGCCGTAGTTGCGGGATCCGTCGATCGCGGCATCCTGTCGCTCGCGGGGACGCCCGAGCGCCCAGTACGCGTCGATCGAGAGCCAGCGGTGCACGAGAGCGCGGTCGATCTCGTCGCGGTCGGTGGAGAAGCGGAAGCCATGCTGCATCCCTCCATCCTCGGACACGAGGAGCGCCTCATGCACGGCGGAGTCCCGATCTTGCGGTGGAGTCCGGCGCGAACGGCGTTCCACCGCAAGATCGGGACTCCGCCGCAGGAGACGCCGCCGCACGGCGCCGACGCCGCCTACTTCGACATGTCGTAGCCCGTGACCGCCCGCCCGGCGGGCTCGTACACGAGCAGCATCGCCCCGGTCGAGAACACCCTCGGCGGCTCGGCCAGCGCGAAGGCCGAGGGCACGCCGGTCGGCCCCTCGAAGAGCCGCTTGCCCTGCCCGAGCGCGATCGGATACACGTACAGGTTCAGGCGGTCGACGAGGCCCGCCTCGAGCAGCGACCGGGCCAGGTCGCCACTGCCCACCACGTGGATGTCGTCGAAGCGCTCCTTGAGCGAGCGCACGTCCGCGACATCCGACAACGCGGTCGTGCCCGCCCACGCGGGCTCGCGGAGCGTGCGCGAGACGACGAACTTCGGCATCGCGTTGAACTTCACGGCGATGGGCTCGTCGCCCCGGTACGGCCAGAACGCGGCGAAGATGTCGTACGTGCGGCGGCCGAGGAGCAGCGCGTCCATGCGCTCGATGCCCTCGCCGATGACCGCGCCGTTCTCGTCGTCGAGGTAATGGCCCTGCCAGCCGCCGAGCTCGAACCCGCCCGACTCGTCCTCGTCGGGCCCGCCCGGGCCCTGGTAGACCCCGTCGAGCGTGATGAACAGGTCGACCGAGATGATTCCCATGGTGTGCTCCCTCGCAATCCGCCGGCGCGACCATCATAGGAACGACCTCGGCGAACCGCACCGGCCGGTCACGTCGAGGTGATCGGATGCCGCGACGCGGCGTCAGGCGATCGGATGCCGCGTCCGGCGTCAGCGGGTCAGGAACCGCCGCACGGCCTCGGCGGCCACCTCGTGGTCGATGACGTCGGGCTCGCCCGAGACGGTGATCGTGCCCACGAGCTCGCCGTCGACGCGGATCGGCAGCGAGCCGCCGTGCGCGCGGAACACGTCGGGGTCGACGTCGTCGCGCTGGTCGAACGGCGTGCCCGCCTCCTCGTGGCGGCGGCGCACGAGCAGCGACGGCTCGCCGAAGCGCTCGACGACGGCGGCCTTGCCGGCCAGCCACGGATCGTTCTCCGCCCCGGTGTCGCGCAGCTTGGCGAGGAACACCACGTCGCCGCGGAGCACGATGCGCACGGCGAGGTTCAGGCGGCGGGAGCGGATGACCTCGATCGCCGTGACGCCGAGGTCGACGGCGTCGTCGTTGACGAACGAGGGGACGTCGAGCTGGGGCTGCGCCTCGAGATCGGCGACGGTGAAGACGGGAAGTTCTGGCATATCGGCTCCTGACGTGCGGTCCGCCCAGAGTAACCGGGCGAGGTGAATGCCGTGAACGCCCGGTCGAGGGTGCACGTTCCGCCCGGCGGCCGGCCCGATCCTGGCCCGGCCCGCCGGCCTGGCCGGGGTCGGTGGTCGATGCCAGACTTGGCACGTGCTGCTTGACGAGATCGTCACCACCACCGACGCCGTCACCGCGACCCGCTCGCGACTGGCGAAGATCGAGGCGCTCGCCGCGCTGCTCGTGCGGCTCGAGCCCGACGAGGTCGAGCCCGCCGTCGGGCTCCTCGTGGGCAAGCCGCGCCAGGGCCGGCTCGGGGTCGGATGGCGCGGCATGCAGACCGTGCTCGCCGCGGCCGAGACCGCCACGGAGCCATCGCTCACCATCGGCGAGCTCGATGCGGTGCTCGACCGGCTGGCCGCGGCATCCGGCGCTGGATCGAGCCTCGAGCGCAGCCGTGAGCTGCACGACCTCATCGCGTCGGCGACCGCCCGCGAGCAGGACTTCATCGCGCGGGCCCTGCTCGGCGAGATGCGTACGGGCGCGCTCGAGGGCGTGCTCACCGACGCGATAGCGAAGGCCGCCGACCGCCCGGTCGCGAGCGTCCGCCGCGCGGCGATGCTGCAGGGCGACCTCGGCGCCACGGCCCGGCTCGCGCTGACCGGCACGGCCGACGAGCTCGACGCCGTCGGACTCGTCGTCGGCCGGCCCGTCCAGCCGATGCTCGCCTCGACCGCGTCGAGTGCGGCGGCCGCCCTCGAGACCACCGGCGAGGCATCCGTCGAGTACAAGCTCGACGGCGCGCGCATCCAGGTGCACCGCAACGGCGACGACGTGCGCGTCTTCACCCGCAACCTCGCCGACGTCACGCACCGCCTGCCCGAGGTCGTCGAGGTCGTGCGCGGGCTGCCCGTGCGCGACGTGATCCTCGACGGCGAGACCCTCGCCCTCGATGAAGACGGCGCCCCGCGCCCCTTCCAGGAGACGATGTCGCGCTTCGGAGCGGATGCCGCGCGCGAGACGCTGCTGCATCCGTGGTTCTTCGACGTGCTGCACGTCGACGGCCGCGACCTGCTCGACGAGCCGCTGCGGGTGCGCATCGCCGAACTCGAGCGCATCGCCGCCGATCACCGCATCCCGGGCGAGGTCACGGATGATCCCGAGGTCGCCGAGCGCGTGTCCCGCGAGGCGCTCGCCGCGGGTCAGGAGGGCGTCGTCGTCAAGGCGATCGACGCACCGTACGCCGCCGGCCGTCGGGGCGCGAGCTGGATCAAGGTGAAGCCCGTGCACACCTACGACCTCGTCGTGCTCGCGTGCGAGTGGGGGTCGGGCCGGCGCACCGGCCTGCTGTCCAACCTGCACCTCGGCGCGCTCGACCCCGCCGGCGAGTTCGGCGAACCGGGCGGGTTCGTCATGGTGGGCAAGACGTTCAAGGGCCTCACCGACGAGCTGCTGCGCTGGCAGACCGAGCGCTTCCCCGAGATCGAGACGAGGCGCACCGCCAACACGGTGTTCGTCGAACCGATCACGGTGGTCGAGATCGCGATCGACGGCGTGCAGCGCTCGAGCCGCTACCCCGGTGGCGTCGCGCTGCGCTTCGCGCGCGTGAAGCGCTACCGCGACGACAAGCCGCCCGCCGAGGCCGACACGATCCAGACGCTGCGCGGGCTGCTGCGCGACGAGAGAGAGGGCACGAGATGACCGAGGGCGGGGTGCGACAGCTGCGGCTCGTCGTGGAGGCAGAGGACTTCGAGGCGGCGCTGGCGTTCTACCGCGACGTGCTCGGCATGCCGCAGCAGGAGGCCTACAGCGGCGACGACGGGGCGGAGGTCGTGATCCTCGACGCGGGCCGCGCGACCCTCGAGCTCTCGAACCCCGCCCAGGTGCGCTTCATCGACCGGGTCGAGGCCGAGGGGCAGCCCAGCGATCGGCTGCGCGTCGCCCTCGAGGTCGGCGACGCCGTCACGGTGACCGCGCGGCTCGTCGACGCCGGCGCGGAGCTCATCGCCGAGGCCCGCGAGACGCCGTGGCGCTCGATGAACTCGCGCCTCCGCGGGCCCGCCGCACTGCAGCTCACCCTGTTCGAGGAGCTCGACTGAGCCGCGCCTCCACCCGTGACGAGCCGTCGCCGTGCGGGGCGCGGCCGGGGGTGGTGGCCGACCGGCCCGGCCGGTAGCCTGTGCCGCGGACGGGCGCCGTGGCCCGTCGGCCGCTGCCGCGCGGCATCCGATCAAGGGGGAGATGATGGCCAATCTCGTCGTGCACTTCGAGATCCACGCAACCGAGCCCGAGAAGCTCGTCGACTTCTACTCCGGCCTGTTCGGCTGGAGCTTCGTGCAGTTCGGCGACACGCCCTACTGGATGATCGACACCGGCGAGGGAGCCATCGGCAATGTCGAGGGCCAGCCGGGGCACGGCATCAACGGCGGGCTCACGCAGCGTCAGGGCCCGAAGCCCGAGGCCGGCGCACCGGTCGTGGGGGCGAACTTCGTGGTCGGCGTCGACGACGTCGAGGCCGCCTTCGCCAAGGCCCTCGAGCTCGGGGCGGTCGAGGCCTCCCCGCTCGAGGACATGGAGGGCGTCGGCCGGGGCGGCTACCTGCTCGACCCCGACAACAACCTCTTCGGCGTGCTCTCGCCGGTGCTCTCCGATGGCACCACGGCGATGGGTCCCGGCGCCGACTGAGCGCGGCGCGATCGGAGGCCGCGACCGCCGCTCGCGCAGCGGTCGTCCAGCCGCGCCTGCCTAGGCTGGGGGTCATGCTCGCCCTCATCCGCCACGGCCAGACCGACTGGAACTTCGCCGGCCGACTCCAGGGTCGCACCGACATCCCGCTGAACGACGTCGGGCGCGCGCAGGCGCGAGCCGCGGCATCCGCCTATGCCGGGGGCATGTGGCAGGCCGTCGTGAGCTCACCGCTCGGGCGGGCCCGCGAGACGGCGCGGATCCTGGCCGATGCGCTTGCGCTGCCGCTCGGCGCAACGTACGAGGAGCTCCTCGAACAGGACTTCGGCGCGGCCGAGGGCGTGGCGGTGTCCGAGCTCGCGACCCGCTGGCCCGACCGCGACTTCCCCGGCAAGGAGCCCGACGAGGAGGTCGCGCGCCGCGGCGCGGCCGGCGTCGTGCGCATCTCCGCCGACTACGAGGGCGCCCCCGTGCTCGCCGTCGCGCACGGGACCCTCATCCGGCACACGCTCGCGGGCCTCACCGGTCACGACGCCCGGCACTACCCGCGCTTCGACAACCTGTCCGCCTCGCACCTGCGCGCGCAGGATGCCGCCTGGGTCGTGCAGAGCATCGGCGGACGCCCGTTCGACGAGGTGCGCCTCGAGATCGACGCCCGTGCCGCGGAGGACGCGCGCGCCGCGTAACACCGCCGCCGACCCGCTGCCGAGCGCCGATTTCGGTTCGGAATCGGTTCGCGCGCCGCCGGTCGAACCCGCGCGGCACCGACGTAGACTCCGAAAATGGAGCCACCGGTCAGCACCACCCTGGTCGTGGTCGGCGACGAGGCGTCGCAGGCCATCCGCTCGCTCGAGCGCTTCCCCAACGTGCAGGCCGCGAGCCTCGCGGACGCATCCGATGACGAGGTCACCCGCTGGTCGACCGGCACGAGCGCGCCGTACGTCGTGCACGACCACGATCCGCTCGCCCACGTGGCCGCCGCCTGGGTCGAGTTCTTCGACGACCAGGCGACCTTCGGGGTGCTCGAGCTCGAGATCGAACGGGCACTGGATGCCGCGACCCGGCACGAGATGAGCGTGCCCGACTACTACGTGGTGTTGCATCCCGAGGAGCTGTCGGCCACGTGGAAGCACTGGTGGCTCGGCGTCCTCGCCGCGGAGTCGCCGACGCGCGTCATCCCGTGGCCGTCGGCCGACACATCGCTGGCCGCACTGCTGCGCCGTCTCCCGACCGGTCGCGCCTGGCCCGAGGTGCAGACCTGGCTGCCGCGCGTGCCGATGTCGGTGCCCGACCGTGTCGGTCTGGGAGGTTCCGCGGCATAGTTGCGGTATGCCGATCTCACTCACCCGCTTCGCCGCGCGCGCCGGCGATCACAACGACCGGGCCATGGTCGCATCAGGGCACCTCGCGACGGTCCTCGGCGAACGGTTCGCGACGAGCACGACCGTGATCGGCGAACCTCAGCCCCCGGAGCCCGCGAACTGGGACCGGGAGCTGGCATCCGCCATGCCCGCGCTGCGTGACATCGCCTCCCGCCTCGATGCGATCCTCGGCGCTGGGGACGTGCCCGTCACCGCGCTCAGCCGGTGCGCCGTCGCGCTCGCGACACTTCCGGTCGTGGCGGCGCACCGGCCCGACGCGGTCGTGCTCTGGTTCGACGCGCACGCCGACCTGAACACGCCCGAGAACACGGGCACCGGGTACCTCGGCGGCCTGGCGCTGTCCGGACCGCTCGGGCTCTGGGATTCGGGCCTGGGAGGCGGGCTCGACCCCGCGAACGCGGTCCTCGTCGGGACCCGGGACCTCGACCCGGCCGAACAGGAGCTCGTCGACGACGGGACCATCCGACTCGTCGGCGTGGGCCCGGAGATGGCCCTGGAGCTTCGCCGCCTGCTCGCCGGTCGGCCCGTCTACCTGCACATCGACTGCGATGTCCTCGAGCCGGGGGCCGTACCGACCGACTACCGGGTTCCGCATGGGATGTCGCTCGGCCAGCTCACCGCGTGCGCCGAGGTGCTCGCCGAGGTCGAGGTCGTCGGCATCGAGGTGGGCGAGCTCGAGACATCCGACGACGATGCCGATCCGCTCGGTCCCGCTCGGTCGATCGTCGCGGCGCTGGAGCCGATCCTGAACGCGCTCTCGAGCGCCCGATGACGGACTGAGCACGAGCTGTCCGCCCGCCGGGAGCACGGGGGAGCGGATCCGCCCGCCTCATCCTTCAGAGGTAGGCCCCTCGTCGGAGATACCTCCGACGGGGGCGGCCGGTCGGCGGTGCCCCGCACTAGTTTCGGAGCGCAGGATCACCCCCACCTTCAGAACAGGACAGCTCCACACATGCCCTTCATCACCACCTCCGACGGCACCGAGATCTACTACACCGAGCAGGGGACCGGGCAGCCGGTGCTGCTGAGCCACGGCTGGCCGCTGAGCTCGGACGCCTGGCAGGTGGAGCTGAAGGTGCTCGCCGACGCCGGGTACCGGGCCATCGCCCACGACCGCCGCGGCCACGGCCGTTCGTCGAAGACCTACACGGGCAACGACATGGACACCTACGCTCGGGACCTCGCCGAGCTCGTCGAGGCGCTCGACCTCCGCGACCTCGTGCTCATCGGCCACTCGACCGGCGGCGGCGAGGTCGTGCGCTACGCCGCGCAGCACGGCGGCGACCGCGTGTCGAAGGTCATCACCATCGGCGCCGTGCCGCCGGTCATGGTCGCGAACGACGCCAACCCCGACGGCCTCCCGATCGAGGTCTTCGACGGGATCCGCGCCGGCGTGCTGAAGGACGCCTCGCAGTTCTACCAGGACCTCACCGAGCCCTTCTTCGGTGCGAACCGCGAAGGCTCGTCCGTCTCGCAGGGCGAGAAGGACGATTTCTGGCGTCAGGGCATGCTGGTCAACCTCGCCGCCGCCTACGACTGCATCAAGGCCTTCTCCGAGACGGACTTCACCGAGGACCTGAAGGCGCTCGACGTGCCGATCATGCTCGCCCACGGCGACGACGACCAGATCGTGCCGATCGGCGCGGCATCCGCCAAGGCGGCCGAACTCGTCAAGCACGGCACGCTGAAGGTCTATCCCGGCGCCCCGCACGGCGTCTCGGGTTCGTTCCGCACGGCGCTGCACGCCGACATCCTCGACTTCATCGCCCGCTGATGGCCGGCATCGACGCGCGCCTGGCCGAGCTGGGCATCACCATCCCGCGCCGCTCGCCGTCACCGGCGGGCACCTACGTTCCCGCCGTGATCAGTGGCAACCACGTCTTCACCGCCGGACAGCTGCCGTTCGTCGACGGTGTCCTTCCCGTCACCGGCAAGGTCGGCGCGGAGGTCACCCTCGACGATGCCGCCGCGTGCGCCCGGACCAGCGCCCTCAACGCGCTCTCGGCGGTCGCCGAGGTGCTCGGCTCGCTCGACCGGGTCACCCGGATCGTCAAGGTCACGGGCTTCGTCGCCTCCGATCCCGGGTTCACGGCGCAGCCGGGCGTGCTCAACGGCGCGTCGGAGGTCCTCGGCGCCATCTTCGGGGATGCCGGCGTCCACGCGCGCAGCGCCGTCGGCGTGGCCGTCCTCCCCTTGGACTCGCCCGTCGAGGTCGAGCTCACCGTCGAATTCGCGTGAACCACACCACACTCAAGGAGCATGCAATGTCAGAAGCCATCACCGTCGTCCTCGTCCACGGCGCGTTCGCCGAGTCCGCGAGCTGGTCGGGCGTCATCCCGCGCCTGACCGAGGCCGGCGTCCCGGTCATCGCGACCCCGAACCCGCTGCGAAGCGTGACCACCGACGCCGAGAACGTGCGCCGTGCGGTCGAGGGCGTCGAGGGCCCCGTGCTCCTCGTCGGCCACTCGTACGGCGGCGCGGTCATCACCGAGGCCGCGGTCGAGAACCCCGGGGTCGTCGGCCTCGTCTACGTCGCGGCGTTCGCGCCCGACCACGGCGAGAACGCGCTCGAGCTGACCGGGAAGTTCCCGGGCAGCACCCTCGGCGAGACCGTCCGCGCGTACCCGCTCGGCGACGGCACGAACGACCTGTACGTGGACCGCGACCTGTTCCCGAACCAGTTCGCCGCCGACGTCGCGCCCGAGGAGGCCGCTGTCCAGGCGCGCACCCAGCGCCCGATCCGCGACTTCGCCCTGGGCGAGGGGCAGCCGGCCGAGACGCCCGCGTGGAAGACGCTGCCCTCGTGGTTCGTCTTCGGCGACGCCGACAAGAACATCCCCGTCGAGGGCCTTCGGTTCATGGCCGAGCGCGCGGGCGGACTGACGATCACCGAGGTCCCCGGCGCCTCGCACTCGATCATGGTGTCCCAGCCCGATGCGGTCGTCGCCGTCATCACCGAGGCGCTCGCGCACCTCGCCCGCTAGGTCGCAGCGCGACGACACCACCCCGGCCGACATCCCAGCCCTCCTCGGAGGCGCTGGGATGTCGGCTTTTCAGCAGACGCGGCGGATGCTCCGGACCCGGCGGATGCCGCGACGCCGGCGTCTCAGCGTCCGACGACCCCGGTCTCGTAGGCGAGCACGACGGCCTGCACGCGGTCGCGCAGCCCCAGCTTGCGCAGGACGTGCGCGACATGCGTCTTCACGGTCGCCTCCGAGAGCACGAAGCGAGCCGCGATCTCGGCATTGCTGAGCCCGAGGCCGAGCGCGCCGAACACGTCGGACTCCCGGGGCGTGAGCACCTCCAGGCGGGCATCGGGATCCTCGGCCTCGCGTGCGTCGGGGAGCTGCTGCGCGAAGAGTTCGAGCATGCGGCGCGTGACCCGCGGCGCCACCGCCGCATCACCGCGGGCGACCGCCCGCACGGCGTCCACGAGCTCGGCACCCCTCGCGTCCTTCAGCAGGAACCCGCTCGCTCCGGCGCGCAGCGCGGCGAAGGCGTACTCGTCGAGGTCGAAGGTCGTGAGGATGATCACCCGGCTCGCCGGCGCCTCCTGCACGACCCGTCGCGTGGCCGCGATGCCGTCCAGTCCCGGCATGCGCACGTCCATGAGCACGACGTCGGGCTGCAGCGCCTTGGCCATGGAGATGCCGGCGGCACCGTCGCCGGCCTCGCCGACGACCTCGATGTCGTCCTCGGCGTCCAGCACCAGGCGGAAGCCGAGCCGCAGCATCGACTGGTCGTCGACGAGCAGCACTCGAATCGGCTGGTCGGTCATCGTGTCGTGTCCTCCGTGTCGTCGTCGAGGCGCAGTGCCGCATGCACGCGCCAGCCGTCACCGTCCGGCCCGGCCGTGAGGCTTCCCCCATGGATCGCGGCGCGCTCCCGCATGCCGATGATGCCGCGGCCGGTGCCGATCCCGCGCCGTGAGGGCCCGCCGCGCGGCGAACCCTGGTCTGCGATCACCACGTCGAGCCAGTCCCGGCCCCCGCGCGCGCGTTCGTCGCGGCGGCGGAGCTCGACCACGACCACCGCCGCGTCGGGGGCGTAGCGCAGGGCGTTGGTGAGCGCCTCCTGCACGATGCGATCCGCCGTGCAGCGGGCGGGCACCGACGGCGGTGGCACCTCGCCGCTCAGGACGAGTCGGACCGGAAGCCCCGCGGCGCGGAACCGGCCCAGCAGGTCGTCGAGCGCGATCGCACGAGCCGGGGCCAGCGGTGCCTCCTCTTCGGGGTCCCGGAGCACGCCGAGCACCCGGCGCATGTCGCCGAGTGCAAACCTGCCGGTCTCGGTGAGGGCGCTGAGCGCCTCCTCCGACCGGGCCGGGTCCTTGCCCGACGCCGCGCGGGCCCCCTCGGCGAGGGCGACCATCACCGTGAGCGAGTGTGCGACGACGTCGTGCATCTCGTGGGCGATCCGTTCGCGTTCCGCCGCGACGGCGAGCTGCGACCGGCGTTCCCGATCCCGGGCGAGGGCATTGGCCCGGTCGACGAGGTCGGCGATGTGCTGGCGCCGTCCGCGGACCCCGGTGCCGAGGGCGATGGCGATGAGCTGGCCCACGATCAGCACCGAGCTGAGCGGGCCGACGGAGGTGGAGGAGTCGAACTCGGCCGGACGGGCCGATGGCACCGGGACCTCCGAGAGGAACAACGTCGCCGCGACGAGCAGCGCCATGGCTTGGGCGCCGAGCACCGACCACGCGAGCCAGGGCGGCCGCGTGGCGGCCACCGCGTAGATGGTGAATGCGGCGGCCAACTCGAGGCTGCCCGAGTCGTGGAAGAGCGCGATCGACGCGACGCCGAGGGCGGTGACCCCCGCGGCGACGAGCAGCGGTTCGTATCGGCGGCGGAGCAGCAGCGCGCCGCCGGCGAGCGCGACGGCGACGAGACCCCATCCGCGCCACGCCGGCCCCTGCGTCGCGCCGGCCAGGACGAGCAGGCCGTTCGTCAGCGACGGGATGAGGAAGCACAGCGCGAGCGCGACGTCGGCAGCACGCGGATGCTGCGCGAGATACCGGCGGAAGGGCCCCAGTCTCCGGGCATCCACTGCGGTGAAGGGACTTGTGGGCGTCGGATCGAGGAGGGCGGGCGTGCGGGCGGATGCGCGGACGCGCGACGGCGCCGCCGGAACCCGTTCGGGTCCCGGCGACGCCGGTTCGTGCCGCTCGGAGATCAGTCGTCCCGCCTGCCGAAGACGATGAACGCCGCGGTGAGCGAGAGCGCCGTGTACCCGGCGAGCACGGCCAGGCCCGCCCACGGGTCGAGGGAGCTGCCGAAGCCGCCGCTGCCGCCGACCGTCATGACCTGCTGGCCGGCGACGCTCGGGAGGTACCCGTAGATCCGAGCCAGCCAGTCGAGCCCGAGGATCGCCTGGACGATCTGGAACAGGACCGGCAGGGCGAAGAACACGCCGACCACGACGCAGATCGCACCGGCCGTGTGCCGCACGATCGCGCCGATGCCGACGGAGAACAGTGCGACGAGGGTCAGGTAGAGCGCACCGCCCAGGACGGCGCGCACCTGCTCGCCGTCGGCGAGGTCGATCGCCGTGCCCTCCGAGGTGAGGATGGGCTGGGAGACGAGGAACGCGAGCACGGTCGACACCGTCGCGATGGCGAGTGTGGTGACGCCGACGACGAACGCCTTCGCGCCCAGCACGCCCGACCGCCGGGGTGCCGCCGCCAGCGTCGAGCGCATGGAGCCGTTGGCGTACTCGGAGGTGACGGCGATCGCGCCGAGCACGCCGAGGGCGAGCTGGGCGAGGGTGACGCCAGCCGTCAGGATGGTCGCCGACGGGATCGGCTGCTCGCTCGTGTCCGCGATGCCCTTGATGCCCCAGGCCAGGAGCGCCGCGATGCCGACCATGACGCCGAGCGTCGTCGTGCCGATCCACACGGTCGAGCGCACGGTGCGGAGCTTGATCCACTCCGACCGCACCAGGTGGGGGTACGTCAGGCGCGGGCGCGAACCGATGGTTCGCTGCTCGGTGACGGCGGTCATCGGGTGGCCTCCTCTGCCATGCGGGCATCGCTACGGTACTCGACCTCATCGCGCGTGAGCGCCAGGTACGCATCCTCCAGGGTCGACGCGAGCGGCGTCAGTTCGAGCAGGACGATACCTGCCGACGCCGCCTCCGCGGCGATGGTCGCGGCATCCGCCCCGGTGATCTCGAGCACTCCGGGGGCCTCGCTCGAGATGCTCACGCCGTCACGGCCGAGCAGTGCGGCGAGGTCGGCCGGCCTGGTTGTGCGCACCCGGGTCGCCTCCTTCGGGTCGCCCACGAGTTCGGCGACGGATGCGTCGGCGAGGATCCGCCCGCGGCCGATGACGATCACGTGGTCGGCCGTCAGGGCGACCTCGCTCATGAGGTGGCTGGAGAGGAACACCGTGCGTCCCTCGCCGGCGTAGTGCCTGGCGAGGGTGCGCACCCAGCGCACGCCCTCGGGATCGAGCCCGTTGACGGGCTCATCGAGGATCAGCACCTGGGGGTCGCCGAGCAGTGCGGCCGCGATGCCGAGGCGCTGGCCCATGCCCAGCGAGAACCCGCCGACGCGCCGGTCGGCGACCGCGCTGAGGCCGGTCAGATCGATGACCTCGAGGATGCGCCGCTTCGGGATGCCGTGCGTCGCTGCGAGCGCGGCCAGGTGGTGATAGGCGGAACGGCCGGGGTGCACGCCCTTCGCGTCGAGCAGCGCACCGGCCTGCGTGAGCGGCGAGGGGCCGTCGACGAAGCGGCGGCCGTCGATGGTCACGGTGCCCGCGCTCGGACGGGCGAGCCCGAGGATCATCCGCATCGTGGTCGACTTGCCGGCGCCGTTCGGTCCGAGGAAGCCGGTGACCGCCCCCGGCCGCACGGTGAAGCTGATGTCGTCGACGGCGACCCGGTCGCCGTATCTCTTGGTGAGGCCGCGTGCCTCGATCATCATGATCTCCTTCGTCGGGGTGTGATTCGAAGGTAGATTCGCGGGGCCGCGCCCCTCGCCCTCCGGCCGGGGTATCTCGCGTGGGTGGGATACCTCTGGGTGATGAGGTCGACCACGTTCGAGCATGAGGCAGACGGCGGCTACCGCCTGCCGCCCATCACGCCCCGGGTGGCGAGCGCCTGACCCGCCGGCCTCAGCGGGCCGCCACGTCCTCGATCGCGGCTCGCAGGTCGGGGTACCGGAACGCGAACCCCGCCGCGGTGAGCGTCTCGGGCAGCACCCATCGGCTCTTGAGGATGAGCTCGGGCTCGGTGCGGAGCGCCCACATCGCGGGTTCGAGCATCCAGCGCCAGGCCGGCAGCCCGACGCGCGCGCCGACCGTCTCCCGGAGCGTCCGCATCAGTTCGGCGTTGTCGCTCGGGGTCGGGCTCGCGAGGTTCACGGGCCCCGAGAGGTCGTCGCGATCGCGGAGGAACCGGATGGCGCCGATGACGTCGTCGAGGTGGATCCAGCTGAACTTCTGGTGACCCCGGGTCCGGTGCCACTCGGATCGGCCGCTGCCCGTCGGCGAAGGCCCGATGCCGCGGTAGCGACGGTGCGGGAACCAGGGGCTGTCGATCTGCGGGCCCCCGAGCCCCAGGCGCGCGAGCTTCACCAACGTGTTCGTCGCGGGGCCGTCGCCGAGGACGATCGCCATCCTGAGCGCCACGCGCCGGGTGCCCGGCACGTCGGGCTCGAAGAACTCCCGCTCCCAGTTGCGCGCCACGTCGACGGAGAAGCCCGCCCCGAGCCGGCCGTCGGCCTCGGTGTTCGGCCGGTCCATGGCGTGCCGGTAGATGGTCGCGGTCGATGCGTTGAACCAGACGGCCGGCGGCGACGCCGCGCTCCGTACCGCCTCGGCGAGCGCCCGCGTCGTCTCGATCCTCGACCGGAGGATCTCGTCGCGGTTCGCGTCGGTGTACCGGCAGTTCACGGACTTGCCGGCCAGGTTCACGAGCACGGATGCCCCGTCCACGGCCCGGGCGACCGCGGCGGGATCGTGCCAGGTGACGGCTTCCCGTCGTCCGATGCGCCGCACGGCATAGCCCTCGTCGACGAGCGACCGGATGAGGGCGCGGCCCACGAACCCGCTCGCCCCGGCGACGACCGCGACCGCTGCGTCCGACATGCCGCCTCCTTCTCTCCAACTGACTTCTTCAGCCGGAGCTCTCCGACCGGGTTCTCCGGCCGAGTCGACCCTATCGAAGGTGCAAAAAAAACCGGGCGAACGGTATGATTCCTAGTGACATCGCGTCGCGGCGTTGTTGGGGGGCGCCGCGGCGCCGATGTCCCTTCCGAGACGAGATGGGCGATCAGGTGAAGCAGGCGCGGGCACGGGCCACGCACGAGCGGATCGTCGCCGGCGCGGCGGAGGTGTTCGAGCGGGTCGGCTACGGCAGCTCGACCCTCGCGGACATCACCGCGGAGGCCGGCGTCACCAAGGGCGCCCTCTACTTCCACTTCCAGTCGAAGGAGGACGTCGCCCACGCGGTGGTCGAGGCCCAGCATTCGATCGCACGCACCGCGGCCGAGGAGATCGTCGGGGCCGAGCTGACGCCGCTCGAGACCATGATGCGGCTGTGCGCCGACCTCGCCGTTCGAATCCGCGACGATCGCGTCGTGCAGGCCGGCATCCGCCTCACGACGGATTCATCCACGTTCCAGTCGCCGCTGCAGTCCCCGTACCTGGACTGGATGGCGACCTTCGAGGCCCTCGCGCGCCGCGCGGGCGAGGCCGGCGAGATGACGACGGCGATCGATGCCGCGACGTTCGCGCGATTCGTCATCCCGGCGTTCACCGGCGTGCAACTCGTCTCCGATACGTTCACGAGCCGGGCCGACGTCGTCGAGCGGGTGCACGACATGTGGCGGGTGCTGATCTGCGCCACGGTGCCGTCGGCCGCGACGACCGAGGCGCTCGCGCTGGCCGAGGTGGTCTTCACGGGCGCATCGAACTGGCCCGTCCCGGCCGCCGGGCAACTCCACGACTGACCACCCGCATCGACCCGAGGGGAACGCACCATGACCGCAGCATCCATCGATCCGGCCGCCATCTCGCTGCCGCCGACCAGCCTGATCGACATCGCGGACTACCTCCCGGATCCGATGGACGAGCCCACCGCCTAGGGGTCCTCCACGCGCCGACGCCCGCCCCGGCTCTCGGCCGGTGCGGGCGTCATGTGGTGCGTCGCGCGAGTGCTGTTGCGGCATCCGCTCAGACGAGGGGTGCGGCGGTCGGGGCGTCGACCGCGTGCTCGAGCGCCCAGGTGAGGGCGTACCCGGCGACCTCTTCCCAGCCGTCCTGCGAGACGATGCGGTGCGTACGGCCCGCGTACTCGCGGTACTCGACGAGCGCGGAGCTGCCCGAGTCCCGGTACTTCTTGAGGATCGCCTTGCCGATGGCCGGCGGCACGACGTGGTCGATCTCGCCGGTGATGATGAGCAGGGGAGCGCGGTCGGGCTTGGCGTAGTTCACGTGGGTGACCCCGCCCTTCTCGTTGAAGGCGGCGGCGACGCCCTCGAAGAAGACCCGGTTGTACGAGTTCACCGCGTACTCCTCCCAGATCGCGTCGGATGCCTCGCGGCTGAGGTCGTTGCCGAACGTGAAGTGGAAGTGGGCCTTCGAGATCGGCTTGGCGCCGTTCCTGCCGAACGGGTTGGCGAGGATCGGGAAGCCGGTGCGGAGCGTCGACGGCGGGAGCGTCGTGATGCCGGCCGTCTGGCCGGGCGTGACGGCGACGTAGGCGGCGCCGAGGTCGCGGTCGGCGAGCATCTGGATCAGTACGCCGCCGAAGGAGTGGCCCATGATGATGGGCTTCACGGGCAGGGTGCGGATGACGGATTCGAGGTGGTCGGCGATCTGCTTCAGGCCGACGCCCTTGAGCGCTTCGGGGTTCGAGCGGATGTCGGCGACCTCGCGGTCGTCGATGCCGGGCCACCCGGGGGTGAGCACCTCGTGGCCGAGGGCCCGGTAGGCCTCGGCCCAGGTGTTCCAGCTCTTCGGGGTCATCCAGAGGCCGTGGACGAGGACGATGGGGGTCTTGTCGGTGCTGGTCATGATGCCGTCTCCTTGAAGTAGAACGATTGGTCTTGTTTTGCTGTTGAGTTCAAGGTAGACCCCTCGTTCTCGTTCTGTCAAGCAAAAAGAGAAAGATCGTTCTATCATTTACTTCATGGCAACACGAACCACACCTGCAGGCACCTCGGTCGCACGCGAGAAGCTCGTCGCCTCGGCATCCGATCTCTTCTATCGAGAGGGCATCCACGCCGTCGGCGTCGACCGCATCATCGGCGAGGCCGGCGTCACGCGCGCCACGTTCTACCGCCACTTCCCGGGCAAGGAGGACCTCGTCGAGGCGTACCTCGGCGTCGAGGACGCGAACATTCGGGGGGCGTTCGAGCGGGCGGGCGAGGCGACCGACGATCCGCAGCAGTTGCTCGAGCTCGTGATCGAGGGCCTCGCCGACGACGTCGCGCGCCTGCACACCCGCGGCTGCCCGTTCATCAACGCGGCGGCCGAGTATCCCGACGCCGACAGCGACGTCCGCGTCGCGGTCGGACAGCACCGGGACTGGTTCCGCGGAACGCTCGAGGCGCTCCTCACCGCCGCGGGCAACCCCGACGCCGAGATCGCGGCCGGTCAGCTCGTGCTGCTCCGGGACGCCGCGATGGTCGGCGGGTACCTCGACGGGTGGGAGCGGGTGCGACCCGCGTTCGTCACCGCGGCGCGGCGGGCGGCGGGCCTCGCGGGCTGATCGAGGGATGCCGCAGCGGAGCCTCTCGGGCGGAGTCCCGTTCGCGCGATGGAGTCCCGATCGAACGGGACTCCTGCATCGGGAGTGGCCCCGCCCGGCCTGACTGTGGCGACCTGTTTCGCGCCGACTCGCACCGCTCAGGTGTCGGCGCTATCGTCGAGGCATCCGTCGTCATCGCCCTCGAGGCTGCACGACGTGATGACCCCCGCAGCGACCGGCCGCACCCGCCGATCGCCTCTGCCCTCCGGAAGGACCCCGCCGCGCGATGACCGAGACCGCCTCGAAGACCTCGCGCGCCGCGGAGTGGCTGAAGGCGCGCCGCCGTCTCGTCGGCTGGACCGCGCTCCTCTCCGTCGTGGCGGTGGTCGTGGTGGTGCTGCTCGCCCGATGGCTGCGGCAGAGCCCCGCCGGCGAGGACTTCATCGCGACCTACCCGGGCATCGTGCCGCCGCCCGAGGGCACGCCCGTCGGCATCCCGGCCTGGCTCGGCTGGCAGCACTTCCTGAACACGTTCTTCCTCGTGCTCATCGTGCGCACGGGGTTTCAGCTGCGGTCCAAGCAGCGCCCGCCCGGCTTCTTCACGCGCGACAACTCGCGGTGGCCGCGCACGAAGCGCGCACCGCGCCGGCTCGGCATCTTCCTGTGGCTGCACCTCTGGCTCGACGCCTTCTGGGTGCTGAACGGCGTGCTCTACGTCGTGCTGCTGTTCGCGACCGGCCAGTGGCTGCGCATCGTCCCCACCGATTGGGTCGTCGTGCCGAACGCGATCTCGGCGGCGCTGCAGTACGCGTCGCTCGAGTGGCCGACGGAGAACTCGTGGGTCGTCTACAACGCGCTCCAGCAGCTCGCGTACTTCGCGGTCACCTTCATCGCGGCGCCCCTCGCGATCCTCACCGGTCTCCGGCTGTCCTCGGTGTGGCCGCCGGAAGGACGGCTCGCCCGCGCCGTGCCCGAGCGCCTCGCGCGCGCCGTGCACTACCCCGTGATGCTCTTCTTCATCGCCTTCACGTTCGTGCACGTGGTGCTCGTCTTCACCACCGGCGCGCTCCGGAAGCTCAACCAGATGTACACGGCCCGCGACGCCGACGACTGGATCGGGCTCGTCGTGTTCGCGGCATCCGTGGTCGTCATCGCCGTCGCGTGGGTGCTCGCGAAGCCGCCGCTCCTGAAGCGCATCGCGGCCAAGGGCGGCACGGTCCGCGGCTGACGTCGTCGGCCCCTCGGGGTATCGTGCCGCGGGTGGACCTGATCACGAACGACGACCTCGACGACCTCGAACGCGAGCTCATCGGCCGGGTGCGCGGGCGCGTTCTCGAGATCGGCGCCGGCGACGGCGAGAACTTCGGCGCGTTCCACCCGGAGGTCGCGTGGACGGGCCTCGAACCCGACGCCGCTCGCCGTGCCGAACTGGCGACCCGCGCGCGGGAGTGGCGGCACGCCTCGACGCCGCTGGGCGCGACCGCCGAGCACATCCCGCTGCCCGACGGCTCGGTCGACGCCGTCGTCGGCACCTACGTGCTCTGCTCGGTGACGGATGTCGCGGCCGCGCTCGCCGAGGTGCGGCGGGTGCTCGTCCCGGGCGGCCGCGTGGTCTTCGTCGACCACGTCGCGGCCCCACGCGGCTCCGTGAAGCGCGTGATCCAGGATGTCGCGTCGCCGTTCTCGAGGCGGCTCGATCACGGGTGCCACTGGAACCGGGACCCCCAGCCCGTGCTCGAGGCGGCCGGCTTCACGGGGGTCGAGGTGCGGCGCCTGCGGGTGCGATCGATGCCGTTCGGCCCCGTGCCGGTCCTGCTCTACGAGGGCGTCGCGCCGTCGTCGGTCGAGTAGCGCAGCGTCTCGAGACCGCGAGCCGGGTCTCGGTACGGCGCCGGGGCGCCTACTCGACCGCCGAGGAGGGGCGCCTACTCGACCGCCGAGGAGCGCCGGGGGGTCTCGATACGGCGCCGGGGCGCCTACTCGACCGCCGAGGGGCGCCGGGGCGCCTCCTCGACCGCCGAGGAGCGCCGGGGGGACGCGTCCGCCGAGGTGCGCCGGGGCGCTACTCGACGGCGGGCGGCGGCGGCGCCGTCGACCGAGCGGCGCGGGCCGCGACGTCGTCGAGCACGGTGCGGGCGAGCATCGTCGCCCCGGCGACGGCGGCCGGCATGGTGAAGATCGCGCCGAGGGGCACCATGAAGCAGAGCTGGGTGGCGATGCCGAAGCCGAGCAGCCGCACCCGATGCCCGCGGAGCAGCGCTGCGCGGTCGTGGCTGCTGATGCCGCGGGACTCGAAGGCGCGGCCGGTGAGCTCCCAGGCGAGCAGGCGCCCGGAGAGCACCACGCCGAGCACGGGCGCGAGCACGCCGCCGATGACCGGGATGAACCCGCTGAGCCCGACGCCGAGCGAGACGAGGATGCCGAGCCCGATGAAGCCGACCGCATCGCGGGCCGAGCGCCAGAACCCGAGGCCGTCGCCGGTCGGCTCGCCGCCGAGGTCGGCCTCGACGGCGCGCCAGATGCGCTCGTAGAAGGGATCGCCGACGAGGAGCGTGAGACCGGTGAACGTCACGGCGGCGAGCACGATCGCGCCGCCGAGCACGATCGCCACGACGGCGGTGCGCACGACGGTGGTCCACGGCTCGACCCACTCTGCGGCGAAGGGCGTCGCCCAGACGGTGAGGCCGGGCAGGCTCACGCCGAGGGCCACGAGCCCGGCGAGCACCACGACCCAGACGATCGCGGCGGGCACGAGCCCGAGCAGCATCGCACCCGGCTGCCGGCGCCAGAAGCCGAAGCCGCGCAGGAGCATCCGCACCCCGAGGAAGAACCGTCGAACCATCCCTCACAGCCTAGGCTGGTGGCTCCGGCGGCGCCGCCCGCTGCCGCCCGGCACCCGACGACGCGCGATGCCGTCCAGCTCGATGCTCGAGGAGACCCGTGACCGCTTCCTTCGACGTGCACCTGCCCGACGGCCGGATGCTCCGGGCCCACGACACCGGCCCGGTGACGGATGACGCGACGGGCCCGGTGCTCATGTGGCATCACGGCTCGCCGCAGACCGGCGCCCCGCTCGAGCCCGTCGTGTCTGCGGCCGCGGAGCGCGGCATCCGGGTCATCTCGTACGGGCGGCCGTCGTACGGCGGCTCGTCGCCGAACCCGGGTCGGGACGTGGCCGCCGCGGGCGACGACGCGGCGGCCGTCGCCGATGCCGTGGGCGTCGACCGCTTCGCGACCATGGGCGCCTCGGGCGGCGGACCGCACGCGCTGGCCGTCGCGGCGCGGCATCCCGAGCGCATCACCGGGGTCGTGACGCTCGCGGGCATCGCACCACTCACCGACCGGTTCGACTGGTTCGATGGCATGCGGGCTCCGGGCGGCCTGCAGGCCGCGCAGCAGGGGCGCGCGGCCCGAGCGCGGTTCGCCGAGATCGACGAGTTCGATCCGGAGCAGTTCCTCCCGGCGGACTTCGCGGCGCTCGAAGGACGGTGGTCGGGCCTCGGCGCGGATGTCGCGCGCTCGGCGGAGTTCGGCGACGACGGCCTCATCGACGACGACGTCGCCTTCGTGAACCCGTGGGGATTCGACCTCGCCGAGGTCCGGGTGCCCGTGCTCGTCGTGCAGGGCGAGGGCGACCGGGTCGTGCCGCGGACGCACGCGTCCTGGTTGCTCGCGCACCTGCCCGACGCGACCCTCTGGATGCGCCTCGACGACGGGCACGTCTCGGTGCTGGACGTCGTGCCCGACGCGATGGACTGGCTGCTCGAACGGTGACGACGGGCGGGCGTTCGACCAGACTGGGCCCATGAGACCCCGATGGACGCCGCTCGCGATCACCTACCTCGTCATCAGCATCGCCGGGCTCGTCGGCGCGATGGCCTTCAACGTCCTCGCCGTCGTGCAGATGCAGGACTACCTCGCGGCGTGGTTCGGCGGCGGCCCCGCGGTCTCCTCGCTCACCGTCGACTTGCTCGGCGTCGCGGTGGCCGGCAGCATCCTGATCATCGTGGAGGCCAGGCGCCTCGGCATGCGCTTCGGCTGGCTCTACGTGGTCGCCTCCGTGGTCACGGCGTTCACGTTCACGTTCCCGCTGTTCCTCGCGATGCGCGAACGCCACCTCGCGGGCCGGGCGACGGATGCCGCGACGGTCGTCGCGCCCGACTCCGCCCGTGGGAGCGAGGGAGCCTAGGCGCCCAGCGAGTCCAGCGCCGACACGAGGTCGCGGTGCAGGTCGTCGACGTGCTCGAGGCCGACCGAGAGCCGCACGAGCCCGTCGGGGATGGTGGGCTGCTCGAGCTGCCACCGGCGTCGGCGCTCGAACGTCGACTCGACGCCGCCGAGGCTCGTCGCGTGCACCCACAGGGTCGTGCGCTGCACGAGCAGGTCGGCGGGCTCCTTGCCGCCGGCCACCACGATCGAGATGATGCCGCCGAAGCCCGGGTAGCGCACCTCCTCGAGGGCGGGGTGGCCGGCGAGTCGCGCGGCCAGCTCCTTCGCCGAGGCCTGTGCGCGCTCGAGGCGCACGGGCAGGGTACGCAGTCCGCGCAGGGCGAGGTAGGTCTCGAACGGGCCGGGGATCGCGCCGAACAGCGAGCGGTGCGCGACGACCTTCGCGGAGAGCTCGTCGGTGGCCGCGACCACGGCGCCCATGAGCACGTCGCTGTGGCCCGAGATGTACTTCGTGGCCGAGTGCACGACGAGGTCGGCGCCCGACTCGAGCGGGCGCTGCAGGAGCGGGGTCGCGAACGTGTTGTCGACCGCCACGAGGGCGCCGTGCTCGTGCGCCGCCGCCACGAGGGCCGGGATCTCGGCGAGTTCGAGCGCCGGGTTCGTGGGCGACTCGATCCAGACGAGCGAGGCTCCCGCCATGGCGGCGGCGACGGCCGCGGTGTCGCTGATGTCGACGTAGTCGACCCGCAGCCGGCCCTTCGCCGCCAGCTGGTCGAGCTGCGCGACGGTGCCGGTGTAGGAATGCCGGGGCGCGACGACGGTGCCGCCCTCCGGGACGAGGTCGAGCACCGCGGTGATCGCGGCCATGCCCGACGCGAAGGCGGTGCAGCGACCGCCTTCCAGCCCGCCGAGGGCGTCTTCGAAGGCCGTCCACGACGGGTTGCCGTAGCGGGCGTACTCGAGGTCGCCGCCCGCGACGTACGTCGAGGTCAGGTGCACGGGCACGTTCATGGGCTGGTCGGGCACGTGCGGCGGGCGACCGGCGATGATGAGGCGCGTCTCGGGGTGGAGCTCCGACGCAGCCGTGGTCGAATCGGGCACGGGGGAACCTCCAGGGGGCGAGCGGATGCCACGTGCCGCACGCACGGGCCCAGCCAGCGTAACCCGCAGTTCGAGGCGCACCCGACTCGGTGACCGGGCATGACGGCGCAGCCCTGGCGGGCCTAGGGCACGGGACCCCGGGGGTCAAGGTCGTGACAGTTCGGTCGCGCTCGCCTAGCGTCGGAGCATGACCGACGACGCGCGCACCTCCACCGTTCCCCGCACGATCGGACGCTGGTTCCTCGCCTCGGCGCTGGTGTTCGCCGGCGTCAGCCACCTCACGTTCGCGCGCAAGGAGTTCCGGGCACAGGTCCCGACCTGGGCGCCGATGGACCCCGACGGCGTCGTCGTCGCCTCGGGCGTCGTCGAGGTCGGCCTCGGCGCCGCGCTCGTCGTGCTGCCGAAGGAGCGGCGGCGCATCGGCTGGATCGTGGCGGCGTTCTTCGCGGCCGTCTTCCCGGGCAACATCGCGCAGTGGCGCGAACGCCGTGACGCCTTCGGGCTCAGCACCGACCGGGCGCGCTTCGTGCGGCTGTTCTTCCAGCCGCTGCTCATCGCGCTCGCGCTCTGGGCGACCTCGCCGAAGCGCCGCTGAGCGGCATCCGCTCGCTCGACGTCCTCGACGGCGCCTGCGTGGCTGGGCCTACTTGGGTGCCTTCACCAACGACCAGAGCGCGGCGAGCAGGCCGACGCCGCCGACGGTGGCGATGACGGCGAAGACCGTCCAGATGGTGGCCTCGATCGACATGGTGCGCCCTTTCGTCGGTGGTCTCCTCATTCTGCCGGGTTCGCCGTCCGGGCTCCAGTTCCGGGCCGGATCGGCGCGGACAGCGCGCCTCCGGGCGCCGACGACGAGCCTGAAGGTGAGCCTCACCTAAGAAGAAAATGCCGATTGATCTGGGCAAATCCGGCTAGAACGCATGGCGGATGCCGCGGGGCCGGGCGTACCATCGCGATACGCAACCGACGTGGAGGTTCCCCATGAGCATGACCCTCGATGAACTGCCCGCCGTGTCCGAGTGCTCGGTGAGCGGCTGTTCGTACAACGACCACTCCCACTGCCATGCCGCCGCGGTCACGATCGCGGGCGTCGTCGGCGACGCCGAGTGCGCGACGTTCATCCCGCTCGGCACCCGCGGAGGCCTCGACAAGGTCGTCTCGCACGTCGGCGCCTGCCAGCGCTCAGAGTGCGTGCACAACGAGTCGCTCGAGTGCACCGCGGCATCCGTGCGCGTGGGCCCGGGCGCCGAGAGCGCCGACTGCCTCACGTACGAGACCGCGTGACCGCGTGACCGCGTGACGGCGTGACCGCGTGACGGCGTGACCGCGTGACGGCCTGACCGCTGATCGCCGCTGTCGGCCGCCAGAGCGGCCGCACGGACTCCCGGAGCCCGGTGCTGCACGCACCGGGCTTCGTGCGTCCGCCGTCGCGTCCAGTCAGCCGCGCTCGAGCAGGTACGCCAGCTGCGCCCGCACGGAGGCCTCGGCCGCCGGCCGCACCGCGGCATCCGTGCCGGCGTACACCGTGTCGACGACGCGGCCGACCGTCGCCGGGTCGGCCGGATCCGTTCCGAGCTCGGCGAGCACCGCACGCACCTGGTCGAGGCGCTCGGCGCGATGGGCGAGGTACTCGTCGCAGATGTCGCCGAGGTCCCGCAGCACGGGGCCGTGTCCGGGCAGTGCCGCGACGTGCCCACCGGTCGACCGGCCGAGGGTGCGGAGTCGTTCGAGGGAGTCGAGGTAGGGACCGAGCGCACCGTCGGGATCGGCGATGATCGTCGTGCCCCGGCCGAGGATCGTGTCACCCGTGAGCACCGAGCCACCTGGCTCGTCCTCGGGCAGCGAGAAGCAGGCGGAGTCGGCGGTGTGGCCGGGGGTGCGCAGCACGTCGATCGAGACGCCCGCGGCCTGGATGCGCTCGCCGTCGCGGAGGGGCTCGCCGCCGATGCAGTAGCTCGGATCGACGGCGCGCACCGGCGCCGACGCCAGCTCGGCGAAGCGCACGAGCCCGTCGCGGTGGTCGCCGTGGTGGTGGGTGAGCAGGACGAGCTCGACGGGACCGAAGCCCGCCAGGCGGGCGAGGTGCTCCTCATCGGCCGGGCCGGGATCGACGACGACGACGCCCGCGGCATCCGGCGCCCTGAGGACGTAGGAGTTCGTGCCGTCGAGGGTCATCGGCCCCGGGTTCGGCGCGAGCACGCACGTGGCGAGCTGCGAGACGATTGCCGGGGGAGTCGGAACGCGCAGGTGACGCCGAAGCCGATCGCTCATGCTCCGAAGCATACGGCGCGCCCGCCCGGGCGACCATGCGGGTGCGCATCCGCGGTGACCGTTCTACTGTGGAGGACATGCCCGGCGAGCTGGATGCCCTCGAAGCCGACCCGGTCGACGGATACGCCGCCACCGTGGTCCTCCTCCGCGACGGCGAACTCGGGGTCGAGGTGCTGCTCGCCCGGCGCCCCCAGCGCGGGTCCTTCGCGGACGCCTGGGTGTTCCCCGGCGGGGCGGTCGATGCGGCGGATGTCGCGGGCGACGCCCTCGACGGTGAGGAGACCGCGCGACGTGCGGCCGTGCGCGAGACCCGCGAGGAGGTCGGCCTCGACGTCGACGCCGACGAACTCGTGCCCTTCTCGCACTGGACCCCGCCGCCCGGTTCGCCGAAGCGCCTGCGCACGTGGTTCTTCGCGGCTCGGGTGCCCGAGGGTGACCTGACGCTCGCGCCCGACGAGGTGGTCGCGGTGCAGTGGATCCGCCCGGGCGAGGTGCTCGAGCGCCATGCGGCCGGCGACCTCACGCTCTGGCCGCCGACCTGGGTCACGCTGCACGGACTCGCGCACGCGGCATCCGTCGACGAGGCGCTCGACGAGTTGCGCTCCGGGGAGATCCGCCCGTTCGTCTCGAGGTACACCGACGACCGCACGGCGGTGCTCTGGCAGGAGGACGAGGCGTTCGCGCCCGTCGTCGAGGCCGACGGCGCACCCGCCGTGTCGAGCGAGGCATCCGAGGTGCAGGGCGTGCGCCATCGGCTCACGGTCGACCGGCTGCCGTGGGTCTACGTGAAGACGTTCTGAGGTGACGACGAGATGCGGCTCGGGCAGGTCTCCTGCCGCGCGGGGCGATGAACGGGCGGTGAGCGCATGACCGATGTCACGGTGGTGGGCAGCGGACCCAACGGGCTCGTCGCGGCGGTCGTCGCGGCGCGGGCCGGACTCTCGGTGCGGGTGTTCGAGGCCGCCTCGACGCTCGGCGGCGGCGTGCGCACGGCCGAGCTCACGCTCCCCGGATTCCGGCACGACGTCGGGTCGGCGGTGCATCCGGCTGGCCTCGCCTCACCCGTGTTCCGGCGCCTCGGCCTGCTCGACCGCGTCGACTGGATCGTGCCGGAGGCCTCGTACGCGCATCCGCTCGACGGCGGGCGCGCGGCCATCGCGTGGCGCGACCTCGATCCCACCGTCGAGGGGCTCGGCGCCGACGGCCCCGCCTGGCGCCGGCTCATCGAGCCCCTCCTCGACCGGAAGCGGGGCGTCGTCGCGTTCACCGGCTCGCAGCTGCTGCGCGTGCCGCGCGACCCCGTCGCCGCGATGCGGTTCGGCCTGCGGTCGCTCGAGCAGGGCGTCCCGCTGCTCTGGGACCGGCGCTTCGAGACCGAGGGCGCCGCGGCGCTCCTGACGGGCGTCATCGCGCACCTGGCCGGGCCGATGCCCTCGCTCGCGTCGGCGGGTGCCGGCCTGCTGCTCGCCATGCACGCGCACGGCGCCGGCTGGGGGTTCCCGCGCGGCGGGTCGCAGGCCATCGCCGACGCCCTGCTCGACGAACTCCGCGAACGGGGCGCCGAGATCGTGACGGATGCCCCGGTCGAGCGACTCGCCGAGGTGCGCGACGCGCGCGTGGTGCTGCTCGACACGACGCCGCAGCTGCTGCTCGGCGAGGCCGACCTCCCGCCCGGCTACCGGCGGGCGCTCGAACGCTACCGGTACGGGTCGGGCGTCGCCAAGGTCGACTTCGCGCTCGACGGGCCGGTGCCATGGACGAACCCGCTGGTCGGCGAGGCGCCGACCGTGCACCTCGGCGGCACCCGGGCCGAGATCGCGGCCGCCGAGAACGCCGTGCACCGCGGCGTCCAGCCCGGGGTCGGCGACGGGCCGCGGCATCCGTACGTGCTCGTGACGCAGCCGAGCGTGCTCGATCCGACCCGCGCGCCCGCGGGCAAGCACGTGCTCTGGGCCTACACGCACGTGCCCGCCGGATCGACGTTCGACGCGACCGAGCTCATCACCGCCGAGGTCGAGCGGTTCGCCCCCGGATTCCGCGACCTCGTGCTCGCGTCGGCGTCCGTGTCGGCGTCCGAGATGGCGGTGCGCAACGCGAACCACGTCGGCGGCGACATCTCCGCCGGGGCGCTCACGCTGACGCAGCTCGTCAAGCGGCCCGTGGTCTCGCCCGCGCCCTGGCGCACGCCGCTGCCAGGGGTCTACCTCTGCTCGAGCGCGACGCCGCCCGGGCCGGCCGTGCACGGCATGAACGGCTGGTGGGCGGCGAGGCTCGCGCTGCGCGAACGGTTCGGGATCCGCTGAGCGGTCGGCCGGTGGGTCGGCCGCCCGGTCGGTCGGCCGGTCGGGCGGTCGGTCACGGCGGCGCCGGGTACGTGCGGCGCCGTGCCGGTGCGCGCACCGTTGCCCGAGAACAGGCAGCCCGGGCTGTGGCCCCGTGCCGGTGCGCCCAAATTGCGCGAGAACAGGCACCGCCGCACGCCGCGCCGCGCCGCTGCCTGTCCTGGCGACGCGCGCGGCATGTCTTCCTGTTCCCGGGCGGCGTAGCCTGAACGGGTGGACTGGTTCGGCTGGTTCGATGCTCGCGACTACGAGGTCGCCCGCGAGGTGCTCCAGCGCGGGGTGGCCGCGCTCGCGCTCGTGGCCTTCATCTCGACGCTGAACCAGTTCCGGCCGCTGCTCGGCGAGCACGGGCTGCTCCCCGTGCCCGACCTGCTCCGTCGTGCGTCGCGCCTGCGCGGCCCGAGCGTGTTCCGCTGGGGCTACACGGATCGCCGTCTCATCGTCGTCGCCGCGACCGGCGCCGTGCTCGCGGCATCCGTCGTGCTCGGCCTGCCGCAACTCGGACCGCCGTGGGTTCCGCTCGTCGTGCTGCTCGCGACCTGGCTCCTGTACCTCTCGATCGTGAACGTCGGCCAGACCTTCTACGGCTTCGGCTGGGAGATGCTGCTCTGCGAGGCGCTCTTCACCGTCGCGCTGCTCGGCTCGCAGCAGGTGCCGCCGCCGCTCACGATCATCGTCGCCGTGTGGTGGCTCGTGTTCCGCCTCGAGTTCGGCGCGGGCATGATCAAGATCCGCGGCGGGCGCGAGTGGCGGGACCTCACCGCGCTCATGTACCACCACGAGACCCAGCCGATGCCCGGGCCGCTCAGCCGGCAGGCGCACCTCTTGCCGCCCTGGTTCCACCGCGCCGAGGTGCTCGGCAACCACGTGGCGCAGCTCGTCGTGCCGTTCCTCCAGTTCGTGCCGTGGATCGGGCCGGTCCCCGTCGGCGCGATCGCCTCGGCCGTCGTGATCCTCACGCAGCTGTGGCTCATCGTCACGGGCAACTTCGCGTGGCTCAACTGGATCACGGTGGTGCTGGCCGCCGCGGCGATCCCCGACTCGGTCTGGCACGCGATGCTCCCCGTCATCCCGACCGAGATCGCCGCCGGCGGGGGCGCGGATGCCGCGAGCAGCCCCCTGTGGTGGGTCGTCGTCGTGCTCGGGGCATCCGCCCTGCTCCTCGTGCTCAGCTGGCGCCCGCTCGTGAACCTCGTCTCGCGGCAGCAGCTCATGAACGCGAGCTTCAACCGGTGGATGCTCGTGAACGCCTACGGCGCGTTCGGCACGGTGACCAAGCGCCGCATCGAGATCGTCGTCGAGGGCACGGCGACCGAGGTGCCGGGCGGCGAGGGCGGCGTCGAGCTCGACGAGGACTGGCACGAGTACGGGTTCAAGGGGAAGCCGGGCGACGTGCGGGCGATTCCGCGGCAGTGGGCGCCGTACCACCTGCGCCTCGACTGGCTCATGTGGTTCCTGCCGCTCGGTCGCCTGTGGGAACCGTGGTTCGAGATGTTCCTGCTGCGGCTGCTGCAGGCGGATGCCGCGACGCTGCGCCTGCTCGCCCATGATCCGTTCGACGGGCGGGCGCCGGCCAGGGTGCGCGTGCGCGCGTACCACTACCGGTTCGCGACGCGGTCGGAGTATCGCGAGCACCGGGTGCGATGGATGCGCACCCTCGAGGGCGAGGTCATGCCGCCCGCGGCCCTGCGCTGACGGTGGTCGAGGAGCGAGCGCAGCGAGCGTATCGAGACCTCCTGCGCAGCCGGTCTCGATACGCGGCCTCCTCCGTCGGGCGCTCCTCGACCGCTGGGGTCCGTCGCGCGCTGCGCTCAGGCCTGCGCGGCCTCCTCCGTCCGGGGGTTTCTCGACCGCTGGGGTCCGTCGCGCGCTGCGCTCAGGCCTGCGCGGCCTGGTCGACCGGGCGGTGCTCGATGTCGTCCACGTTCGCCTGCGGCATGGCGATGCCGCCCGCGATCGTGGCCACGGCGGCGACGAGGACGGCGACGAACACAGCGGTCGACGCGCCGTGGATCGCGACCGGGGACTGCTCGCCGAGCCCCGAGCGCGCGATGACGCCGTTCGCGACGGCGCCGAAGATGGCGACGCCGATGGCGCTGCCCATGGAGCGGAGGAACATGTTCGCGCCCGTCACCACGCCGCGCTCGGTCCACGGCACCGACGACTGGGCGGCGATGAGGGTGGGGGAGGCCACGAGGCCCAGCCCGAGCCCGACGATGAAGCACGCGATCGCCGTGGTCCAGACGTTCGGCGTCAGGGAGGCCGCGACGAGCGCCGCCGACCCGAGGACGGACACGGCGAGGCCGATGAGCGCGGTGCGCCGGAAGCCGATGCGCAGGAACAGCCGGCCCGACTGGCTCGCGGCGATCGGCCACCCGAGCGTCAGCGCGGCGACCGCGAGGCCCGACACGAGCGGGCTCGCTCCGGCGGTCGCCTCGAGGAACGTGGGCACGTAGGAGGTCAGCCCGATGAGCACGGCGCCGACGCCGAGCGAGATGAGCGAGGTCGTGACGATCAGCCGTCGGGAGAACACCCACAGCGGCAGCACCGGCTCGGCGGCCCGTCGTTCGATGAACACGAACGCCACGAGGAGCAGCGCGCCGACCGCGAAGGCGCCGATCGACTGCCACGACAGCCATGCCCACGCCTGGCCGCCCTCGAGCACCGCCAGGATCAGCAGGGTCGAGGCGACCGTCAGCACGCTCGCGCCCGCGAAGTCGATGCGGTGCCGCTCGCGCGTGACCGACTCGTGGTAGGCGCGCAGGAGCATCCACGCGGCCAGGAGGCAGAGTGGGATGTTGACGAAGAAGATCCAGCGCCACGAGGCGAACTCGGCGAACAGGCCGCCGAGGGTCGGGCCCACGACCGAGGAGACGGCCCAGACGCTCGCGACGTAGCCCTGCACCCTCGCGCGTTCGCGCACGGTGTAGATGTCGCCCGTGATGGTGATCGACACGGGGAGCACGGCACCGGCGCCGAGCCCCTGCACCGCGCGGAAGACGATGAGGGAGGTCATGTCCCAGGCGAAGCCGCAGAGCACCGAGCCGACGAGGAACAGGCCGATGCCGATGAGCATGATCGGCTTTCGCCCGACGGTGTCGGCGAGCTTGGAGTAGATGGGCACGGACACGGCCTGCGCCAGCAGGTAGATCGAGAACAGCCAGGGGAACTGGGTGAACCCGCCGAGGTCGGCGACGATCGACGGCACCGCGGTGGCGAGGATCGTCGAGTCGATCGCGATGAGGCCCGTCGCGAGCATCACCGCGATGAGCACGGGCCCGCGCTCCGACCGGAATCCAACGGCAGCCGTCTCGGTCACGTTCCCCCTCTCGTGCGGGCGCGTTCGACCGCCACACCAGAGGCCAACGCGACCCGGCGGGATTCATTCCATCGGCGTGTCGGGGCGCGGCCCCGAGATCGCTAACCAGGTGAGGAACCAGTCGACGGCGCGGCATCCTTCCGCCCGGGCGCGCCACCGCGTAGCGTCGCATCCATGTGGAGACGACCGCGCCCCCGCCCGCGCCAGGTGGCGCCGGCTGCCGAGATCACGACCGACAGCACCGTGCAGGCGCCAGAGGTGAAGATCCGCTCCTTCCGCATCGGGTTCGTCGGCGCGCTCGGGGTGCTGCTCGCCCTGCTGCTCGGCGGCATCGTCGCAGAACTCGGCACGGTCATCCTCTACGTCGCCCTCGCGCTCTTCCTCGCCCTCGGCCTCGACCCGGTGGTCAGCTGGCTGCAGCGGCGGAGCCTCCCGAGGTGGGCGGCGATCCTGATCGTGATCGCTGTCGTCATCGGAATCTTCGTCGGGCTCATCGCGACGATCGTGCCGATCGTGGTCTCGCAGACGAAGATCATCGTCGACAACTGGGACGACATCGTCGCGAACGTGCTCAACAGCGACTTCGTCGCCTGGCTGAACCAGCTCGGCGGCGGCGACCACGCCATCGACGACGCGATCGCGTCGGCCGGCGACTGGCTCGCCGACCCTGCGAACCTCGGCACCCTCGGCGGTGGCATCCTCGCGGTCGGGGCGGGCATCGCGGGCGGGTTCACCGGCGCGACCATCGTGCTGATCCTGACGCTGTACTTCCTCGCCTCGCTCGACTCGATGAAGCGCTACTCGGTGCGGTTCGTCCCGGCGAGCTCGCGCGGCAGCTACCGCGAGGTCACCGAGGAGATCACCGGCTCGGTCGGGCGCTACGTGATCGGCCAGTTCTCGCTCGGGGCGGTGAACGGCGTGCTGAGCCTCATCTTCCTGACGATCATCGGGGCCCCCGCGCCCATCCTGCTCGCCTTCATCGCCTTCCTCTTCTCGCTGGTGCCGCTCGTCGGAACGCTCACCGGCGCGGTGATCATCTCGCTCGTCTGCCTCGCCGCGTCGCCCCTCACGGCCCTCGTCGCCGCGATCTACTACCTCGTCTACATGCAGGTCGAGGCGTACGTGCTGAGCCCGCGCATCATGAACCGCGCGGTCGCGGTGCCGGGCGCGCTCGTCGTCATCGCCGCCGTCGCGGGCGGCACGCTCGGCGGCGTGCTCGGCGCGCTCGTCGCGATCCCCGTGGCCGCCTCGCTCATCATCATCGTCGAGAAGGTCATCTTCCCCAGGCAGGATGGCCACTGACGGCGACGGCTCGCCCGAGTCATCCGGGTCGGGCCGAACGCCCTGGTCCGGCATCCGGGACTCGCTCACCGGCGGCATCCGTCGTGCTCGATGGCTGTTCGACCGGCGCACGCTGAAGTCGGATGTCTCGTCGGGCCTCGTGCTCGGACTCGAGAGCGTGCCCGACGGGCTGGCCTCCGGGCTGCTCGCGGGGGTCAACCCGCTCGCCGGCCTCTACGGCTACATGTTCGGCATGGTGGGCGCCGCGTTCGCCACCGGCAGTGCGTTCATGGCGGTCCAGGCGACCGGAGCGATGTCCCTCGTGGTCGCGGACAGCGGCCTCGACACCCGGCCCGACCCCGATCGCGCGCTCTACACGCTCGCGATCCTGACGGGCGTCATCATGGTGGCCGCCGGGGTGCTGCGCCTCGGCCGCCTGCTGAGGTTCGTGCCGACGGCGGTCATGACCGGCTTCATCACCGCCGTGGGCGTGAACATCATCCTCGGGCAGTTGTCGAACTTCACGGGGTACGACGCCCAGGGCGCCAACCGCGTCGTGCGAACGCTCGACCTCGTCACCCACATCTGGCGCGTCGACGTGCCGACCACGCTCGTCGGCCTCGTGACGGTTGGGCTCATCCTGTGGCTCCAGCGCACGAGGCTCAAGTCGCTCGGGCTCGTGGCGGCGATCATCATCGGGTCGGCGCTCGCCGCGGCGTTCGACGCCTGGTTCGATGCACCGGTCATGACGATCCAGCAGATGGTCGACGTGCCCCGCGGGCTGCCCGGACCGGTGCTGCCGGTGCTCGACGACGTGCTGTTCCTGCTCGTGCCGGCGCTCTCGCTCGCCTTCGTCGGGCTCGTGCAGGGTGCGGCGGTCTCGGCCGCGTTCCCGAACCCCGACGGCCGGCCCGTGCCCGCCTCGCGCGACTTCATCGGGCAGGGCGCCGGCAACCTCGTGGCCGGGCTGTTCCAGGGCATGCCCGTCGGCGGGTCGATGTCTGCCTCCGCGCTCGCCGTCGCGGGTGGCGCGAGGACCCGGCTGTCGCTCTTCATCGCGGGCGCCGTGATGGCGATCACCCTGCTGCTCTTCTCCGGCATCGTCGGGTACGTCGCGATGCCCGCGCTCGCGGCGCTGCTGATCGTGGTCGGCTTCGGCACCATCAAGCCGGCGCAGGTGTACTCGGTGGCCCGGTCCGGGGCCTTCCCGCTGACGATCATGGCGGTCACCTTCGTGCTCACCCTGATCATCCCGCTCCAGTTCGCGGTGCTCGTGGGCGTGGCGCTCGGCATCGTGCTCTTCGTCGCCGACCAGTCGAACTCGGTGCGGCTGCGCCAGCTCGAACTCGTCGAGGACGGGCGCATGCGCGAGCTCCCGCCCGTCGATCACGTCGGAGCGAACCGGGTGCTCGTGCTCCAGCCCTACGGCAGCCTGTTCTTCGCGAGCGCGCCGCACTTCGAGGCGCAGTTGCCGACCGTCGACGAGCGCACCCGGCGCGCCGTGGTCGTGATGCGCCTGCGCGGCATCGACCAGCTCGGGTTCGCCGCGATCGAGGTGCTGAAGCGCTACGCACGCGACCTCGACGAGCGTCGGTCGCGGCTCGTGCTGGTGGTCTCCAGCGAGCGCGTCATGCGGCAGCTCGAGCTCGCCGGCCTCGCGGAGGAGTTGGGCGAGGACGGCATCGTTCGCGGGACCGAGTGGGTCGGCGCCGGGGTGCGCGACGCCGTGCGGGACGCGCGCAAGTGGGTGCGGGCCGAGCCCGACCGCGGCTGAGCACCCCATCTCGGGGCGCTCAGCCGATTTCGATTCGGGCAGGCAGGGGGGCCGCTCGGGCAGGCGCAGGCCCGCGCGGGCGGGCGGGCCGCTCGGGCCCGCTCAGGCCGGCACGGGTTCGGGTTCGGGTTCGGGCTCCGGCTCGGCGTCCGCCAGCATCGCCTGGATCTGGTCGAGGTCGATCGGCACGCCCGAGTGCGTCAGCAGGTCGATGATCTCCCAGTGGTCGGCGTCGCCGCCCGAGACCTTCTCGAACAGGGGCTGACCGTCGACGAGCTCGTGCGCCGGGGTCCAGTGCGGGCGCCGGTTCAGGTACGAGAACGGGTCGCCGCGCAGCAGCCCGGAGAACACCGCCGCGACGATCGTCGAGCCGACGGCACCGAGGTGCTCGCCGTCGGCCTGCTCGCCCGCCTCCTTGAGGATGTAGACCCAGAGCGACTCCTCCATGGGGGAGAGGCCCTCGAGCGGTCGGATGTGCAGGGCGTGCGCCACCTCGGTGGCGGGCGGCAGCTCCATCTTCCAGCCGCGACGGATGTTGAGCTCCGCGAGCGGATTCGACGAGTTCGGGCCGGCCGGGATGTGGAACACCGACCGGCTGAGGTGCGTGTCGATCTTGTGCGCCATCTGCGGGAAGATCGGCTTGATCGAGGACGGGAAGTCGAAGAACCAGTCCCACTGCAGCGAGTGCTTCGCCGCGAGTCGCGACCCGCCGCGAAGGTCGGGCGGACCGCCCGGCCCGGGCACCGCGTCAGGGGCCGCGAAGATCGGCTTGCCGAACTGGATGCCGACACCACCCTGGAGTGGGAAGTTCAACTGGTACTCCGCGCGGATCATCGAGTGGCCGAAGCGGTAGGCGGCGGTCGAGAACTCGACCGGCATGAACGGATTCTCGCTCCAGTCGTAGACGTCCTCGAGCCCGTACTTCACGTCGTAGATCGGACCGCCCTCGTCACCGCCGTCCTCGTCGAACGCGATCGCCTTCGCGAACACCTTCGGGTCGACGATGCGCGAGACGAAGTCGTTCCAGACCAGGTACTGGTAGAACCAGACGGTGATGCGCTGCGCGTCCTCGAAGAGCTCGCGACCGCTGCGCTCGGACGCGGTCGGGGCATCCGCCAGCTTCTGCAGCGTCGCATTGTGTGCGAGGGCGACCGCGAGCTGCAGTTGGGAGACGATGATGTTCTCGTCGTTGCGCGGATCCCCAATGATGGCGACGCCGTCGTCGTTGCGCTGCAGGTCGGGCTCGAGCCCCGTCGGGTTCTCGCCGGTGCCGATCCTGAGGAAGCCCGCGAAGCCGTCGTGCAGCCGGCGTGCGTTGTCGTAGAGGTACGGCTGGTCGTCGGGCCCGCGACCGTACAGGCTGTCGAGGTCGAGGCGCGGCGAGCGGAAGTTCTGCAGCCCGTCGGGATCGTTGTGCTTCGTCAGGCTCGATTGGGGGTCGAACGTGATGTCGTGGTCGATGAACTGCCCGAAGTACGTGTAGCCGACGGGCGTCGCGCTGTCGGGCGGGGTGTCGTCTGAGAACATCTCGTTGACGGCGAAGTCGTGGATCGCCAGCGACTTCTCGGCGTCGCCCGCACCGGGCGGCGACCAGGTGGAGAATCCGCGCCCGAAGAGGCGGCCGAAGCGCCCCTCGTGACTGCGGGAATGCGGGACGTTGAGTGGCACGATCGAGTGCTTGGTCGCGTGTTGCATGGCTTTCGCCTCCAGCTGTGGGGCCCGCGCGCCGTGACGGCTCGGCGTCGTCGTCGCGGCGGTGACGGGGTGGACACCGCGAGCGTACGATCCGACTGAGGAATGCTCATCAGGGCTGTCACTGACGTGGGTCGAGCGGATGCCACGCACCGGCGTCGCCCGGTTGCGGATGTTCCGGCGTCGGTGCGATCAGAACCAGATGCTGAGGTGCGGAGTGCGCGGCGCGTGGAAGAGCCGGTCGGCCAGGGCGAGCGACCCGGGCGCCAGCTCGGTGATGCGCCCGGCGCGGGCGAGTACCGATGCGCGGGTGCCGCCGAGGTAGATCGAGGCGAGCTCGCGCGCGTCGAGCCGCAGGCCGTGGGCGGCCTGGGGGCGAGAGCGCCGACCGCTGCGGAACTGGCCGGCCGCGGCATCCGTCGTCTCCTCGGCCGGGCGCACCTCGGCGCGCCCGTCGCCCGCGACATCGAGCACGAACGTCCCCGCCGCGTGCCGGAGCGGGTCGCCCACCTCGAGGGTCAGGGTGCCGCTCGCACCGTACTCGCGCGCCGAGAGGGCCGCGACCGGGTCGATGATGCGCAGCCAGAGGTGGTCGCCGACCTCGTGCAGGCTCACCGCGCGCGGGTCCTCGAGGAGCCAGGGCAGCGGCTCGTCGACGCTGCGGAGCCGCACGCGGATCTCGGTGACAAAGTCCTGCTCGACGAGGAAGCGCCAGAGTGCGCGCTCCGCGTCATCGCTGGCGGCGACGAACAGGTCGCACTCGACGGCGCCCGGCTCGTCGGGCTGGCGGACCACGCGGAAGGCGACGAAGCCCTGCGTCTGCCCGGCGACGTCGTCGTACCTCGCCACGCGAACGGCCCGGGACTCGCGGGTGCTCGGATCGACGAGCCCGAGGTGGCGCTCGAGCATGCCGGGCCAGCGATCGATCTCGCCGGGCGTGCGCGCGACGGCGCGGCGGGCGATGGCCGGCGCCTTGCCGATGAGGTCTGCCGGCTCGACGAACTGCACGCGGCCGGGCGACTCGGGCCCGATCCAGTGCGCGCGGCGCCGGTCGACGTGCACGGTCGCAGCGGATGCCGCGGGGCTGAACCCGAACCGGCCGTAGATCGTCGCCTCGGTGGCGGTGAGCATGGCGAGCGCCGCGCCGGCCTCCTTCGCGTAGCGGAGCTGGGCCTCGAGCAGGGCGCGGGCGATGCCGCGGCGCCGGTGCGTCGGCGAGACGGTGACGCCACTCACCGCCCACGCATCGACGCTGCGTCCGCCGGGCACGCTGAGGCCCGAGGGCCAGCCGTCGATCGTCGCGACCGGGAGGTGCGCGTCATGCGCGGAGAGGTCGTAGACGCCGCGCACGTTCCGCTGGCGCGCGACCTGGAGCGCCCGCCGCATCTCGGGGGCCTCGGGCCGCGCGTGGTGGAAGCCGCGCGTCTCGGCCTGGACCCACGCCTGCAGGCCGGCTTCGTCGGCGGGGTCGATCTGACGGTACTCGAATCCGCGTCCGGCGAGGACGTTCACCGCGGTGGGGTCTGCCGGGATGCTGTGCGGATCGAACATCATCCCAGCGTACCCATCGGCGCGGATCCCGGGCAGAATGGAACCATGAGTGGGCAAGCGCTTTCCCGAATCGAGCAGGCGATCGACGGGCGGCATCCGGTTCGATCCGTGTTCCGGCTGCTCGACCTGCATCGCGGCCGGGTGGTCGGTGCCGTGGCGTTCTTCACGCTGAAGGACACCCCGCTCTGGCTGCTGCCCGTCATCACGGCCGCCATCATCGACGTCGTGGTCGCGGGCGGGCCGCTCTCGACCCTCGCCATCTGGGCGGGCGTCGCGGTCGTCGCCCTCGCGCAGAACTATCCCAACCACGTGCAGTACACGCGCCTCTACATGGGCGCGGTGCGCTCGATCGGCGCCGACCTCCGCAACGCGCTCGCCGCTCGCCTGCAGTCGCTCTCGATCGGATTCCACTCCCGGGCGAACTCGGCCGTGGTGCAGACGAAGGTCGTGCGCGACGTCGAGAACGTCGAGGTCATGCTCCAGCAGACGGCGCATCCGCTGCTCTCGGCGACCATGGTGCTCCTCGGCGCGGTGGTGATGACGGCGATCAACGTGCCCGCCTTCCTGCCCGTCTACGCGCTCGCGATCCCGCTCGCCGTGCTGCTCCGTGCCATCCTGAACCGCCGGAGCGCCATGCGCAACGCGAGCTTCCGACGCGAGGTCGAGCAGTTCTCCGCCCGCGTCGGCGAGATGGCCACGCTCCTGCCGATCACGCGGGCTCACGGCCTCGAGCAGACGGCGGTCAACCGCGTCGCGCGCGGAGCGGAGGGCGTGCGCGAGGCCGGGTACCAGCTCGACCTGCTGAACGGCCGCTTCGCGTCGCTCTCGTGGGTGAGCCTGCAGCTGCTGGGCGTCGGATGCCTCGTGCTCGCCGCCTGGGTCTCGATCACCGGGCTCATCCCGATCACGCCCGGGCAGGTCGTGCTCCTGAGCTCCTACTTCGCGCTGCTCACGGGCGCCGCCACGAACCTGCTGATGCTGCTGCCGATCATCGCGCGCGGCACCGAGTCGATCCGCTCGATCGGCGAGGTCATGCAGGAGCCCGACCTCGAGCGCAACGAGGGCAAGCGCCGTGTGACCGAGGTGCGCGGGGAGATCGCGCTCGACCGGGTCGGCTACCGGTACGACGAGGGCCGGCCGGCGCTCTCGGACATCACCCTCGACATCCGTGCAGGGGAGACGGTCGCCTTCGTAGGCTCGTCGGGGTCGGGCAAGTCGACCCTCCTGAACCTCGTGCTCGGGTTCCTCCGTCCGACGAGCGGCCGCGTGCTGCTCGACGGCGCCGACATGGAGCAGCTCGACCTGCGCACCTTCCGCAGCTTCGTCTCCGTCGTGCCGCAGGAGTCGGTCCTCTTCGAGGGCAGCATCCGAGAGAACATCGTCTACGGCCTCGGCGAGGTCGACGACGACCGCGTGCTCGCCGCGCTGCGCGACGCCAACGCCCTCGAGATCGTCGAGGCGCAGCCCGACGGATGGGACACCGTCGTCGGAGAACGCGGCGCCCGGCTCTCGGGCGGCCAGCGGCAGCGCCTCTCGATCGCGCGGGCACTCGTGCGCGACCCGCGCGTGCTGCTCCTCGACGAGGCGACGAGCGCCCTCGACCCCGAGTCCGAGGCGAAGATCAAGGTCGCCCTCGAGCACCTCATGCGCGGGCGCACGACCCTCGTGGTCGCGCACCGGCTCTCGACGATCCGCTCCGCCGACCGCATCGTCGTGCTCGAGCAGGGGCGCGTCGTCGAGATCGGATCGCATGCTGAGCTGCTCGCCGCGAACGGGCGCTACGCGGAGCTCGACCGGGTGCAGTCGGCGTAGGGTTGCCCGGCCCTGAGGCCTGCGGCGCCGCGGCCTGCGGCCTGCGGCCCGCGGGCAAGGTGCGCCCGTGTCTCGAATCAGCGTCAGGCATTCGCAGGCTGCTCAGGCTGACATGCCCGTGATCGGCCTGACCCGCGTCCGTTCGCCTGAGCAGCGTGCGTGGTGGTGCGCGGCGGCGCCCGCGCGGCGTGCGCCGTACCCGAGCCGCGCGCGTGCCGACCGTTCCGGCGGCTCGACCGCCTCCTGCCGGGAGGAGTTCGCGCGATCGGGAGGATGGTCGGCGCGAGAACGTCCTCCCGATGCGACGATCCCCTCCCGCCGAGCTGGCGGAAGGGGATCGGCGTCCGGCATTCGGAGGCTGCTCAGGCCGAAACATCCGGAATCCGCCTGAGCAGCTTCCGGTTGCCTGAGCGCGTGCGTGGTGGTAGCGACCGCCGACCGACGGCCGGCGGCGCGGCTAGACCGACACCGAGGCGCGCAGGTGCGGCGCCACGGCGGACTCGAACGCGCGCGCGGTCCGCTCGACGACGTCGGGCCACGCGGCATCCCAGATCTCCTGGTTGAAGATCTCGACCTCGATGTCGCGGTCATAGCCGGTCGCCTCGACGGCCGCCGTCAGGCTCGCGAAGTCGATGACGCCGTCACCGGGCTCGTGCCGCGAGAGCAGCACGTCGGCCGCGAGCGGCGTGCTCCAGTCGCACACCTGGTACGTCGCGATGCGGCCGGATGCCCCGGCGCGCGCGATCTGCGCGAGGACGTCGGGGTCCCACCAGACGTGGAACGTGTCGACCGTGACGCCGACGACCGACGGCTCGAAGGGCTCCGCGAGGTCGAGCGCCTGGCCGAGGGTCGAGACCACCGCGCGGTCGGACGCGTACATCGGATGCAGCGGCTCGATCGCGAGCGTGACCCCGGCGGATGCCGCGTGCGGGGCGAGCTCGGCGAGGGCGTCGGCCACGCGCGAGCGCGCGCCCACGAGGTCGGTCGACCCGGCCGGCAGCCCGCCCGCGACGAGCACGAACACGGGCGTGCTGCCCGGTGCGCCGGCTGCCGCGAGCGTGGCCGTCTCGTCGATGCCGCGACGGTTGTCGTCGATCGACGCCCGCCGCTCGGCGCCCTCGGGCATCGTGAAGAAGCCGCCGCGGCAGTACGTCGACAGGCGCAGTCCGGAGTCCGCGAGGCGGCGGGCGGCCTCGTCGAGGCCGACCTCCAGCACGGGCTCGCGCCACAGTCCGATCGACTCGTACCCGCCCTCGGCGGTGACCCGCAGGGCGTCGTCGAGGTTCGCGTACTTGATGGTCGCCTGGTTCATCGACAGGCGGGCGTGGGCGCTCACGCGAGCACCTCCTCGTCGGCGGATGCCGCGTCGGCGGCGTCCGTCGACGCGGAGTCCCCTGCGGCGGGGGCCGCGGGGGCGGCATGGGCGGCATGACCGGCCGGAGCCGCGGGCGCGGCCGTGGCGGCATCCGCTCCCGCTGCGGCATCCGCCTCGGTCGCGGCATCCGTCGTCGCCGCTGCCGTGACGTCGACGCCGTTCAGCGTGAGCAGCGAGTGCCAGCGAGCCGCCGCGAGCTCGGGGCGTTCGAGGGCGCCCGACGCGTTCGCGAGCTCGACGATGCGCGACAGGTGCGGCAGGCTGCGGGCCGCGTGCAGGCCGCCCACCATCTGGAACGCGGCCTGGTGCCCGTTCAGCCACGCGAGGAACGCGACGCCGGTCTTGTAGTAGTACGTGGGCGCGGCGAAGACCTGCTGCGAGAGCGGCTCGGTCGGCGCGAGGATCTCGCGGTACGCGGCGGCATCCCCTCGATCGAGCGCCTGGATCGCGGCCGACGCGTTCGGTGCGAGGCACGAGAACGCGCCGAGCAGCGCGTCGGAGTGCCCCTGCTCGTCGCCCTCGATGAGCCCGACGTAGTGGAAGTCGTCGCCCGTGAACATGCGCGCCGACTCTGGCAGGCGGCGGCGCACGGCGATCTCGGCGTCGGCGTCGAGCAGGCTCATCTTCACGCCCTGCACCTTGTCGGCGTTGTAGCCGATGATCTGCAGGAGCGTCTCGGCGGCGGCATCCGTGTCGTCGGAGCCGAAGTAGCCGGCGAGCGCCGGGTCGAACGCCGTACCGAGCCAGTGCAGCACGACCGGCGTGCCGGCCGCGGCGAGCACCTCGCGGTACACGCGCCGGTAGTCGTCGGCGGTCTTCGCGGCCCGCGCGAGGTGGCGGCTCGCCATGAGCACGACGCCCGCGCCGGCATCCTCGGTGTGGTGCAGCTGTTCCTTGTACGCGTCGATGACCTGCTCGAGCGAGATGAGCTCCTCGTCGACGTGGTCGGTGTTCACGCCCACGACCAGCTTGCCCCCGACGGATGCCGCCTCCGCGGCGCTTCGCGTGATGAGCTCCCGTGTCGCGACGGCGTCGAGGCCCATGTTGCGCTGGGCGGTGTCCATGGCGTCGGCGACGCCGAGACCCCACGACCACACGTGGTGCCGGAACGCGAGCGTCGCGTCCCAGTCGATCTCGGCCGGCCGGCCCGGCGTGTTGTCGGCGTGCGACTTCGGCACGACGTGCGCGGCCGCGTACGCGACGCGACTGGCGAGCGGATGCCGCGGCTTCGCGAACGTCGGCGCCTCGGCGAGGCCCGTGGAGCGCAGGGCCCCGTCGGCGTCGAGGAGGGTGAGCGTGGTCATGGTCAGCGGACTCCCGCGAACTCGGCGGCGTCGGCCTGGGCACCGTCGGCACTGGCGTCGGATGCCGCGGCGTCGACGGTCGCGGAGCCGGCTGCTGCGGCATCCGCGGGGCTCGTGCCCTGGCCCTGCGCGCCGGAGGCCAGCGTCACGACGGGGAGCTCGATGCGACGTCCCTCGCGGCTCGAGGCGAGGCCCCGCTCGGCGAGGAGCACGCCGCGCGCGCCGGCGAGGAAGTCGAACTCGTTCGGGGCGTCCTCGACGACGTGGCGGATGAACTCCTCCCACTGCGTCTTGAAGCCGTTCTCGAACTCGCGGTTGCCGGGGCTCTCGATCCAGTCGCCGGCGTAGTCGTGCGCGTCGGCGAGGTCGGGGTTCCAGACGGGCTTCGGAGTCGCGTTGCGCGGCTGGATCTTGCAGCCGAAGAGGCCCACCACGGCCGAGCCGTGCGTTCCGTCGACCTGGAATTCGACGAGCTCGTCGCGGTTGACGCGCGTGGTCCAGCTGGAGTTGAGCTGTGCGACGACGCCGCCCTCGAGCTCGAAGATCGCGTATGCGGCGTCGTCGGCGGTGGCGGGGTAGCGGTCGCCCTTCTCGTCGACGCGCTCGGGGATCTCGGTGACCGCCTTGGCGTAGACCGACTCGACGCGACCGAAGAGGTTCTCGAGCACGTAGTTCCAGTGGGGGAACATGTCGACGATGATGCCGCCGCCGTCCTCGGAACGGTAGTTCCAGCTCGGGCGCTGCGCGGGCTGCCAGTCGCCCTCGAAGACCCAGTAGCCGAACTCGCCGCGCACGCTCAGGATGCGGCCGAAGAAGCCCGAGTCGATGAGGCGCTTGAGCTTCTGCAGGCCCGGGAGGTAGAGCTTGTCGTGGACGACGCCGTTCTTGATGCCGGCCTCGTCGGCGAGGCGGGCGAGCTCGAGGGCCTCCTCGAAGCTCTCGGCCGTGGGCTTCTCGGTGTAGATCGCCTTGCCGGCCGCGATGGCCTTCTTGATCGCGACCGCGCGAGCCTTGGTGACGAGGAAGTCGGCGTAGATCTGCCAGCGGTCGTCGGCGAGCGCCTCGTCGAGGTTCGTCGTGTAGTGCTCGATGCCGTGCTTGGCGGCCAGGTCGGCGAGCTTCTTCTCGCTGCGACCGACGAGGATCGGCTCGACCTGTACGCGGGTCTCGCCGTCGGCGAGGAGCACGCCGCCCTGCTCGCGGATCGCGAGGATGGAGCGCACGAGGTGCTGGCGGTAGCCCATGCGGCCCGAGACGCCGTTCATGATGATGCCGATGGTCTGCGGGGCCTGGGCGGTCTGCGGGGCGGAGGCGGCGATGCCTGCCGAAGTGGTGTCTACGGTGTCTGCCACGGTGGTTCCTGTTCGGACGGGGCAGGAGGCGACCGGTGCCGCGCCCTGCGCTGGGAAAGCGTTTACCCGAGTGTGCCACACGGTGTGGGCTCGCGCAAGAGTCGGTCCGGACTGGGCCGGTCGGTCGGCGGGCCGTGGGTCGCGCTGGACGCGGTCGAGCGGTTAGGCCTCGACGCGGGGCGTGCTCTCGCGGATGACGACCTCGGTCGAGACATCCGCCGACGCGGCACGGGCGGATGCGGCATCCGCCTCGTCATCGAGCGCGAGGCGCAGCGCCTGCTCGCCGATGCGCTCGAGCGGCATGCGCACGCTCGTGAGGCGCGGCGTCACGTCGCGCACGGTCGGGATGTCGTCGAAGCCGGCGACGGCGAGGTCACGGCCCGGCTCGAGCCCGGCGTCGCGCATCGCGGACATCGCGCCCATGGCCATGACGTCGTTCAGCGCGAACACGACCTGGGTGTCGCCGAGCCCGGCCTCGATGAAGCGGCGCATGCCGTCGTAGCCGCCGTCGCGCGTGAAGGCGGTGCGCACGAGCCGGTCGTCGGGCACGCGGATGCCGACGGAGGCGAGGCCCTCGGCGAAGCCGGCGACGCGGTCGTGCGTCGTGCGCAGCGTCTCGGGACCGGTCAGGGCGGCGAACCGTCGGTAGCCGAGGCCGTGCAGCTCGACCGCGAGGTCACGGGCGCCCGAGCGGTTCGCGAGCGGCAGGGTGCGGAACGGCAGGTCGCTCTCGCTGATGAAGACCGCGCGGCCGCCGGTCTGCTCGTAGGCGGTGAGCTCGGCCTCGAGGGCGACGGCGTTCGGATCGCCGATCGTCCGGGACCCCGAGAGGATCATCACGCGCGGACGCTGCCCGCGCATCGCCCGGACGAGTTCGAGCTCGCGCTCGGCGTCGCGCTTGGTCTCGGCCATGGTGACGATGAGGCGGTCGTCGCCGGCGGCGCCCACGACGCCCGCGGCGATCGAGGAGAAGTACGGGTCGGCGATGTCGGCGACGAGCAGTGCGACGGTCGTCGACGTGCCGCGGGCCACGGCCTGGGCCGAGAGGTTGGGGGTGTAGCCGAGCTTCGCGGCGGCGGCGAGCACGCGCTCGCGGTACTCCTCGTTGACCTTGCGGACGCTGCCGTTCAGCGAACGGGACGCGGTGGCGAGCGACACGCCGGCCTCGCGGGCGACGTCGTGCAGCGTGGCCGGCGTCGATCGCCGGGTCTGGGGGCCGCCCTCAGCCATGGGTCCTCCTGGTCGCAGGTCGGCCGCGTCGCGTGGAGTTCGCGGACGTCGCGAGGTCGCGTCTCGGCCGAGCGCCTCGACTCTACCGCGGGCGTCGTTCGCCGGCGTTTTGCATCGCCACGTGTTGCTGCTACAAAGGTGATGACGGCTGAGATAGCGCTTTCCCACACGACGAACGCACCAGCCGCCATCACCCCGGAACCAGACCGGCACCGACCGACGACGCGATGGAGCACAGGATGGCGCAGCACGAACGGTACGCACTCATCGGCACGGGCAGCAGGGCCGGCATGTACATCTCGGCGATGTCCGGCACGGTCCTGGGCGCCGAGCACGTCGACGGCATCGCCGACCTCGTCGCGTGGTGCGACGTGAACCCGGGTCGCCTCGACGTCTACGAGCGGGAGGTCGTCGAGACGGGACATCCGGGCCCCGTGCGCTACGGCGTCGACGACCTCGAGCGGATGATCTCCGAGGAGCGCATCGACCGCGTCGTCATCACGACCCCCGACTTCACGCACGCGGAGTACGTGGTGCGTGCCCTTCGCGCGGGTGCCGATGTCGTGGTCGAGAAGCCGCTCACGATCGACGCCGAGAGCGTGCGCCGCATCGGCGAGGCGATCGCCGAGACGGGCCGCGAGGTCATCACGACGTTCAACTACCGCTACAGCCCGCGCAACTCCACGCTGCGGCAGGTCATCGCCGACGGGCGCATCGGCCGCGTCACGAGCGTGCACTTCGAGTGGGCCCTCGACACGGTGCACGGGGCCGACTACTTCCGCCGCTGGCACCGCCAGAAGGAGAACTCCGGCGGGCTGTTCATCCACAAGGCGTCGCACCACTTCGACCTCGTGAACTGGTGGATCCAGGCCGTGCCCGTGCGCGTCTTCGCGAGCGGCGGCCTGCGGTTCTACGGCGCCGAGAACGCCGAGGCGCGCGGACTCGGCGACCGCCCCGAGCGGGGCACCGGCACGAGCGGCGACCCGTTCGCGCTCGACCTCGCGGGCGACCCGCGCATGAAGGAGCTCTACCTCGACCAGGAGCACCACGACGGGTACCTCCGCGACCGCGACGTCTTCGACGCCGGCATCACGATCGAGGACAACCTGGCGGCCCTCGTCGACTACGACTCGGGCGCCACGCTCAGCTACTCACTCAACGCCCATGCGCCCTGGGAGGGCTACCGGGTGACGGTGAACGGCACCGAGGGCCGCGCCGAACTCGAGGTCGTCGAGCGCGGCGCCGTGCTCATCGGCGAGGACGGCCGCGTCGTCGTGGACCCCTCGATGCATCCGGACGCGTCGGTCGTCGACGAGGTGCGCCCGCACTCGGAGCGCCTCGTCGTGCAGCGGCACTGGGAGGGCGCCGAGGTCGTGCCGGTCCCCGAGGGCATCGGCAGCCACGGCGGCGGCGACGCCTACCTGCTCGACCACCTGTTCCGGCGCGTGACGGATGACGCTCCGCTCGGCCGGGTGGCCGGCTACGCCGACGGCGTGCGCGCCGTGTCGGTCGGCATCGCCGGCAACCGCTCCCTGGAGACCGGGCAGCCGGTGCTGATCCGCGACCTCGAGCTCGGCATCTGACGATCCGATCCGAGCGGATGCCGCGCGCGAGCGCCCCAAGTGTGCGTTCAGCGATCGATCGGCGCAGCAGCCCGCGGGTAGGCGAACAGCATCGCCCCGGAGGCGACCCAGACGAGGCCGATCGCGACGAGGAGCGCCTCGGCGCCGAGCCCGGCGGCGAGGCCCGCGACCGCTGCACCGGCCGCGGCCGAGGCGGCACGCAGGCCCGCGCCGACCGTGAACACCTGCGAGCGCAGCGGCGGCGGGCTCTGCTGCTTGCGGATGAGGAGCATCGCGGCCGAGCTCGCGGCGGTGAAGAGTCCGGACGCACCGATCATGGCGATCGTCCACGGCGTCCCGATGTCGAGTGCGGCGAGCACGGTGAACACCCCGGTCGCGGCGAACCCGGCGCCCATCGTGACCTCGGGAGGAAGGGCTGGCGCCTTCGCCGAGTTCCAGAGGGCGCCGAGGAGGCCCCCGATCGCGAAGGCCGTGACGATGAGCGCACCGCCGCCGGCATCGCCGCCGCGCTGCACCGAGAGGGCGACGGCGGCTACCGCGAGGCCGCCGGCGCCGAACTGGCTGATGGTGCCGCTCGAGGTGATGACGGCGAGCGGCCGGTGGGTCGCGATGTGCCGGAACCCCGCGGCGATGGTGCGCAGCATCGATCCGTGCGGTTCGGCGGCGACGGGCCGCAGCCGCAGGGGGATGGTCCCGATCGCGCCGAGCAGCGCGCTGCCGGCCATGAGCAGCGTGGCGAGTCGGGCGGAGCCGAAGGCGGCGGCCGCGGCGACCGCTGCCGGGCCGATGACCGAGCCGAGGTTGTAGGCGAGCGCGTCGATCGCGTAGGCGCGACGCTCGTCGGGAATGGCCTCGGTGACGAAGCTCGAGAGGCCGCCCATGACGAACGGGGTGGCGATGCCGCCCACGACGAGGGCGATCGCGACGAGGCCGGGGGAGAGGGGGCCCAGGAAGGCCGCGACGGTGAACGCCACGGCCGTGACCAGCCCCGCGCCCGCGACGAGGGCGCCCGGGCGGCGCGTGCGGTCGAGCGTCGCGCCGACGATCGGGGCGGCCACGATGCTCGGCCCGAGGGCCGCGGCCGCGAGGAGCCCGCCGAGCGCGACGTCGCCCAGTTGCTCGACCGCGAGGATCGGGATCGCGACCGTGATGCCGCCGACCGCGAGGCGCGGGGGTGTCGCTGCGGCGAGGTAGGCGATGGTGCTCATGCGGTGGGGAGGTTGCGAAGGGACACGAGGATTCGAGCGTACCCGCGGGTTCGCGGCGTCGCGCCCGAACCCGCCGGGCACGCCGTCACGATCCGGGCACGCCGTCACGATCTCGGCACGCCGTCACGATCCGGGCACGCCGTCCCGGTCCGGGCCGGTCGGGTTGCCCGTGCGGGTCAGGCCGGTCGCGCCTCGGCGCCGGGGACGACGAGCACGCCGTCGACCCGGCGGGGGATGCCGAGCGGGTTGTCCTCGCGGAGCTCGGCGGGCAGCGCGGCATCCGGGGCCTGCTGGTAGGCGACCGGGCGCAGGAAGCGGCGCATCGCGGTCACGCCGACCGACGTGTGGATCGTGGTCGTCGCGGGCCAGGGGCCGCCGTGCTGCTGCGCCCAGCTCACCGCGACGCCGGTGGGCCAGCCGGCGAAGAGCACGCGCCCGGCGATCTCGGTGAGCACGGCGAGGATGTCGGCGAGGTCCTCGCCGGGTTCGGCGTGCACGGTCGCGGTGAGGCTGCCGCCGACGGCGCGGATCGCGGTGAGGGCCTCCTCGATCGAGGCGTACTCGACGACGAGCGTCGAGGGGCCGAAGCACTCGGCGAAGAGCGCCTGCGGGTCGGCGATGACGGCCGCGGCGGTGGTCGCGAGCACGACGGGCGACCCGGTTCCGGGTGCGGAGGCCGCGTTCGAGCCGTTGCCCGCCCTGCCCGCGACGACGCGCACGTCGTCGTGCCCGGCCAGCGCGGCGACGCCGTCGGCGAAGGCGGAGGCGATGCCGTCGGTGAGCATCGGCGCCGCGGCATCCGGTGCCGTGGCCTCGCCGACCTCGGCCGCGACGAGCTCGGCGAACCCGGAGCCCGCCGGCACGAAGACGACGCCGGGGTTCGTGCAGAACTGCCCGACGCCGAGCGTGAACGACGCGGCGAGGCCGGCGGCGAGCTCGGCGGCCCGCGCCTCGACGGCCGCGGGGGTGACGAGTACGGGGTTCACGGCGCTGAGCTCGCCGTAGAACGGGATGGGGTCGGGTCGGGACGACGCGAGGTCGAAGAGTGCGCGACCGCCGTGCAGTGAGCCGGTGAAGCCGACCGCGCGGATCTCGGGGTGCTGCACGAGCGCGATGCCGGCGGCTCGGCCCTCGACGTGGCCGAAGGTCCCGTCGGGAGCGTCTGCGGCGGCGAGAGCGCCGGCCACGACCTCGGCCGTGCGACGCGACAGGCGCGGATGCGCGGAGTGGCCCTTGACCACGACGGGGCATCCGGTGGCGAGCGCCGAGGCCGTGTCGCCGCCCGCGACCGAGAACGCGAACGGGAAGTTGGAGGCGCCGAACACGGCCACCGGCCCGAGCGGACGAAGCATGCGGCGCAGGTCGGGCGTCGGCGGGATCGTCGTGGCGTCGGGGTGGTCGATGGTCGCCTCGAGGTACGAGCCCTCGACGACCGCCCGCGCGAAGAGGCGCAGCTGCGACGTGGTGCGGGCCAGCTCGCCCGTGAGCCTGGCGGTTCCGAGGTGCGACTCCTCGTCGGCGAGCGGCACGAGTTCGTCGCGTGCGGCGTCGAGGGCGTCGGCGACCGCGGTGAGCCACGCGGCCCGCTCGGCGGCGGTCGAGGCGACCGTCGTGGCGAAGGCGCTCCTGGCGGCGGCGGCGGCCTCGTCGACGCCGGTCTCGGCGATGGCGGTGGTTTCGGTGGTCATGCTTCCTCCGTGGAACGGGCGGATGCCGCGGCATCCGCAGTGCGAAAGGTCAGGCGAAGTGCAGTCCGAGGCCGGGCTGCCCCGTGGTGCGCACGAGGCTGCCGTCGACCTCGACCGGCGAGGGGGATGCGAGCGCGCCGAGCGCCTCGAACGAGGCGTCCTCGACGGCCTCGACCAGGTGCTCGCCCGGCAGCGCGAGCGCGAGCTGGGCCGAGAGCTCGAGCAGCAGGTGCGGCGCGAGGTCGACGCCTCGCGATGCCGCGAGCGAGGCGATCTCGAGGAACGGCGTGATGCCGCCGACGCGCACGATGTTCGGCTGCACGAGGTCGACGGCGCCCGCATCGATGAACTCGGCGAAGCGGTAGCGGGTGTGCAGGTTCTCGCCGAGCGCGATCGGCACGTCGATGCGCTCGCGGAGGGCGACGTGCCCGGCGAGGTCGTCGGCGCGCAGGGGCTCCTCGATCCAGGTGAGGTCGAACGCCGACAGTTCGCCGACGGCGCGCTCGGCCTGCTCGAGGTTCCAGCGCTGGTTCGCGTCGATCATGAGTCCGCGGTCGGGTCCGAGCACCTCGCGCACCGAGCGGATGCGGGCCACGTCGTCGGCGAGGTCGGGACTGCCGACCTTGACCTTGACCGCCTCGAAGCCGGCCGCGACCCAACGCTCGGCCTGGGCGACGAGTTCGGGCAGCGGGTAGTGCAGGTTCACGCCGCTCCCGTAGACGGTCGCGGTCTCGTGCCGGCGGCCGAGGTGGTCGGTGATTCCGAGTCCGGCGCGACGTGCGGCGAGGTCCCAGAGGGCGAGGTCGAGGCCGGCCATCGCGATCGTCGTGATGCCGCCGCTGCCGCCCTCGTGCAGGTGCACCCAGAGCGGATGCCACAGGGTCGCCGCGTCTGCGTCACGCCCCACGGCGAACGCGGTGATGTCGTTCGCGAGGTGCGCCTCGACGGCGGCGGCGCCGATCGACGGCGTCCACGAGAAGCCGCGTCCCTGCGCGCCGTCCGCGTCTTCCACGACCACCTCGACGAGCGAGAGGTCGCGCACGTCGGGGCCCCACGGCCGGCTGAGCGGAACGCGGATGCGCCGGGTCGTGAGGCTCGCGATCGACGCGGTCACCTGGCCGGCACCGCCTCGGCGCGGGCCTGCGCGTTCGGGGCGGCGCTCGCCGCGGCATCCGCTTCGGAGACGCTGCCGGAGCCGCCGGATCCGAGCTCGTCGGCGAGTTCGAGCCCGCGATCGAGGATCGCGCCGAGGCGCGCCTCCTGCTCGGGCGTCGGGTCGACGAGCGGCGGCCGCACCGAGCCGACCGGCAGGCCGCGCAGGCGCAGGCCCGCCTTGATGAGCGAGACGCCGAAGCCGGGCGTCTCGTCGCGCAGGGCGACGAGCGGCCGGTAGAACTCGGCGAGCAGGCGGAGGCGCGTGGCCTCGTCGCCGTCGGTGTAGGCGCGGTAGTGCAGCGCGGCCAGCTCGGGGATCATCGCGAATGCCGCCGACGAGTACAGCGGGATGCCGATGCCCCGGTAGGCGCCCTGGCTGAGCTCAGCGGTGAGCAGGCCGTTGAAGAACGCGAAGTCGCGGCCCGTCGCCGCGGCGGCGAGCACGATCTCCTGGGCGAGGCCGATGTCCCCGGTGCCGTCCTTGAAGCCGACGACCTTCGGGTTCGCGGCGAGCCGCGTGATGGCCTCGGCCGTGTAGCGCGCGGTGCCGCGGTGGTACACGATGACGGGCAGGTCGGATGCCGCGGCGACCGCCTCGACCCACGCGACGAGGCCCGTGGTGGTGCCCGACACGAGGTACGGCGGGAGGAGCAGGAGGCCGTCGGCACCCGCGGCCTCTGCGCCGCGTGCGAGCTCGATCGCGTGGCCGAGCGGGCCGCCGGCGCCGGCGATGACGGGCACGCGCCCGGCGACGGTGTCGACCGTGGTGCGCACGACGTCGATCGCCTCGCCGGCCGAGAGGGCGTGGAACTCGCCGGTGCCGCACGCGGGGAACACGCCGCCGGGGCCGAACGGCAGTCGCGAGGCGACGTGCTCGGCGAGCAGGTCGTGGTCGGGAGCGCCGTCGGCTCCGAACGGCGTGACCGGGAAGAACAGCACGCCGTCGAACTCGGGTGCGGCCGGCATGCCTGCGGTGGTGGTCGTCATCGGGCCCTCGTTTCGAGTCGGTCGGATTCACGTCGGTCTGCGTCGACCGGGTCTGCTTCGAGCGGGTCTGCTTCGAGCCTGTCTGCGTCGTGTGCGCCTCCGCCGAGCGCGCCTGCATCGAGCCGAGTGCCGGATGCCGCGAGCACGTGCTCGAGCGCCGTCGGCTCGAGCTCGGTGCGCCAGCCGCGCTCCGGGCGCCAGCCGAGCAGGCGCTCGGCCTTCTCCACGGCGAACACGGGTCGGCCGTCACCCAGCGAATCGGCGGCCTCGCCGAGTGCCGGGGCGAACTCGCGCCAGAGGGCTGCGATCGGCTGCACCGCGAGCGCGTCGGCCGCGCCGACGAAGAACCCCTCGCCGTCGACGACCGCGGCGGGCGCGGCCAGCCAGGCGCCCACGAAGGCCGCGGCATCCCGCGCATCGAGGTAGTTGAAGAGGCTGACGGCAGCCAGCGACGGATCGAGCAGGCGCTGCTCGAGGGTGTGCCCCTGCTGGGTCGGGGCGCCGGCCCACTCCTCGGGCGAGATCACGTAGCAAGGCCGGAAGAATCCGAACGCGCCGGGGGGGGTGCGCGCGAACATCCGCACCGTCTCCTCGATCACGAGCTTCGAGAGGGCGTAGGCGTTGGCGGGCTGCGCCGGGGTGGTCTCGTCGAGCGGGACGCGCTCGGCGCGCCAGTCGGGTGAGCTGTAGCCGAGCACGGTCGGGCTGCTCGCGGCGAGCACGCGTTCGACACCGGCGTCGACCGCGGCCGCGAGCACGGTGTGCACGAGGGCGGTGTTCGTCATGAGGATGCGGCGCTCGGGGGCGCTGAACGGCACGGCGATGCCGGCGAGGTGCACGACCGCGTCGGGCCGCACCTCGTCGAGCAGCGTCCGGGTGGCGAGCGCGTCGATGAGGTCGACCGTGCGCTCCTCGACGCCGTCGAGACCGGCGACGACGCGGTCGGCCCCGATGACCTGGTGGCCGGATGCCGCGAGCCCGGCGGCGACGCTGCGCCCGAGCCGTCCGGCGGATCCGGTGACGATGACCCGCATGTCGCTCCTTCGCTAGTTGGGAAACCGCTTTCTGGTCGCTACCATAGGTCACGACCGAGGCCGCCGACAACTCCGGAGCCGGTTCGGGGAACCGGTTTCTCGCATGGTGCCCCGCTGACCGGATGCCCCGCACCGCGGTCGTCGACCGCGACCGCGAGAGCGTCCGCACAGGGAGGAACCACATGGGCCAGCGCAGCAGGGCGACCACGATCGCCGACGTCGCCGCGCATGCCGGCGTCTCGCAGGCATCCGTCTCCCGGGTGCTGAACGGGCGGGCCAGCGTCGATCCCGAGATCGTGCAGCGGGTGCGGGCATCAATCGCCGAACTCGGCTACCGGCCGAGCCCCACGGCCCGCAGCCTCGTGAACGGCCGCAACAACACCGTCGCGATGGTCGTCCCCGACCTCGAGAACCCGCTCTTCCAGGGCATCCTCAAGGGACTGAGCCTCGCCGCCGCCCGTGACGGCTACCGCGTGCTCGTCGCCGACACCGCCGAGAACGTCGACGACGAGCAGGAGATCGCCCTCGAGGCGCGACAGCGCTGCGACGCGCTCGTGCTCTGCGCGCCGCGCATGCCGGAGGCCGAGCTGAGGGCCCTCGTCGAGCAGGTCTCCCCGGTCGTGATCGTGAACCGGCCGCTGCCGGGCGCGGAGGTCCCCGTGGTCGGCGTCGACTACGTGCGCGGCATCCGCGACCTCGTCGATCACCTGCATGACCTCGGGCATCGCCGCATCGCCTACGTCAGCGGCCCGCCGACGAGCGCGTCCAATGCCGAGCGCCGTCGCGGCGTCGCCGAGGCGCTGGCCGCCCACCCCGACGTGCGCATCGACGAGGTGCCGGGCGGCTCGCGGCTCGACGACGGCTACGCGGCATCCGACGCCGTGCTCGCCGCCCACCGCGACGGATGCACCGCCGTCATCGCCTTCAACGACCTCGTCGCGCTCGGCCTCATGACGCGCCTGCACGAGCTCGGCGTCGAGGTGCCGCGCGACCTCTCGATCGCGGGCTTCGACGACGTGCCGATGGCCGGCTTCGCGACGCCTCGGCTCACGAGCATGTCGGTGCCGCGCGGCGAGATCGGCGAGCAGGTGTGGCACCGGCTGCGCACGCTCATCGAGGGCGGACCGGTCGAGCACTCGGTGCTCTACGGTCCCCGTCTCGAGGTGCGCGGCAGCACCGCGGCGATCGCGGCGGTCCGCGCATGACCACGGAGCTGACCGGGCCCCCGGACGTCGCGACGGAGCCCTCGGATGCCGCGACCGCTGCCGAGACGGATGCCCCCGATCCGACCGCGCTCGCGGCATCCGTCGCCGATCGTGCCGCCAAGCGTGCCCGGGTGCTCGACCTGCTCGGGCAGCGCGGGGCGGCCTCGATCGTGCTCCGCTCCCACACCGCCGTGTCGTGGTACCTCGACGGGGCTCGCACGCACGTCTCGTTCGCCGGGGATCCGGTCGCGGCCGTCGTCGTGCGGCGCGACGGCGACGAACTGCGCGTGTTCGCGAACGAGGCCGACCGCCTGCTCGGCGAGGAGCTCGCATCCCGTGAGCGGCTCGACGTGGTGCGCGTCCCGTGGCACCAACCGCTCGCGACCGCCGAGGTCGCAGAGCTCGACGAGTCCGACGTCGCCGCCGAGCTCCGCGCGGCGAGGGCGAGCCTGCTGCCCGGTGAGCTCGACCGCTATCGGGCGCTCTGCCGCGAGGTCGCGGAGGTGCTGACGGATGCCGCGACCGCCGCAGATCCGATGATGAGCGAGCGGCACCTCGCCGGCCGTCTCGCCGGTGACCTCTCCGCGCGGGGCATCGACCCCCTCGTGACGCTCGTCTCCGGGCGGTCGAGGCTCGCGCACCGGCATCCGCTGCCCACCGAGGCGCCGCTCGGCGACCGCGCGATGCTCGTCGTCTGCGGGCGGCGGCACGGGCTCATCGCCAATGCGACGCGATGGGTACGGTTCGGTTCGGGCGGCCCCGCGGGGTGCCGTGCGGACGAGGACGACGCGATGCGCCGCATCCTCGACGTCGAGGCCGAGGTACTCGCCGCGACGCGGCCCGGCGCGACCCTCGGCGAGGTCTTCACGGCCGGCGTGGCCGCGTACGGGCGCCACGGCTTCCAGGCCGACGAGTGGCGGCGGCACCATCAGGGCGGCGCCGCGGGCTACGCCGGTCGGGACCCACGCGCGGTGCCCGGGATCGCCGATCTCGTGCACGAAGGGCAGGCGTTCGCCTGGAACCCGAGCGCGCCGGGCGCGAAGGTCGAGGACACCGTGCTCGTCACCGCGGGTGGCACCGAGGTGCTCACGTTCGATCCGCGGTGGCCGACGGTCGGGGTCGGCGGACTGCCACGTCCGATCCAACTCGAACGCGAGTGATCGGCGGAGCCCTGCGATCTCCGACGGTCGACGACCGGGCGCCGGCCGGGCGCTGCGCTCCTGCGATGATCGACGGGTGGCCAGCACCTTCAGCATCATCACGCGCACCGACCTGCCCGTTGAGCAGCTCTTCGATGCCAGCCTCAGCATCGATGCGCACGTCGACTCGATGTCGCAGACGGGCGAACGCGCGGTCGGCGGCGTGACGAGCGGGTCGATCGGGCTGGGGGAGACGGTCACGTGGCGCGCGCGGCACTTCGGCGTCTGGTTCACGATGACCTCCCGCATCACGAGCCTCGACCGGCCGCACCGGTTCGTCGACGAGCAGGTCACCGGGCCGTTCCGCTCGTTCCACCACGAGCACGTGTTCACCCGCGAGAGTGGCCGGACCGTCGTCGTGGACACATTGACGATCGCCTCACCCGTCTTCGGCCCGCTCGCCGAGCGCGCCGTGCTCGTCCCGTACCTGCGCCGGCTGATCACTCGCCGCAATCGCTTCCTGCTCGACTCGCTCGGCCCGACGGATGCCGCGGCGTGACCGATCCTCGGAGGGCGGACTGGCGCGCGACGACCTCCCGCTCGTTTCGGCGGAGCGAGGTGTCGAGGACGATCGGACGCGGCGACGGTGTCTGGGAGCGCGCTGCGCGCGACATCCTGAACTGGAAGGTGAAGACCAGGAGCGGATTCCGCGTCGAGGACGCTCGGCCCGCGGCATCCGGTGTGCAGCTGATCATCACCGCGCGGGTCATGGGACGCACGGTGCGGGAACCGGTCGAGGTGGTCGACGTCGTGTCCGAACCCTCGCGGGTGGGATTCTCGTATCGGACGCTCCCCGGCCACCCCGTCTCCGGTGAGGAGGCGTTCATCGTCCACCGTGACGGCGACGACGTGGTGCTCACCATCCGGTCCCTGACGAGTGCCGCACCGCAGCAGCCCTGGCGAGCGCTCTATCCGGTGCTTCGCGTCGCGCAGGTCATCGCCCGGCGACGGTACCTGCGGTCGCTCCGTTGAGCCGAGGCGGGAACGTCGGACGTCGACGCGTCACGCGGCGCGAGGGCCCGGTTCCTCGAAGTGCTGCCGACAGCGTGCCTGGTACGACTCGATGCCGCCCACGTGCTCGGCGGTCGCGATACGAGCGTCCGCGACGTCTGAGGTGACGACGCGCTGATGGAACGCGGCATCCTGCCCGCAGACTGCGCACACGGCTGTCAGCTTCGTCACGTCCTCGGCGAGCGCCATGAGCGACGGGAGGGGTTCGAAGGGGCGGCCGTCGAACGTCACGCAGAGACCGGCGACGATCACCGACATCCCGGTGAGGGCCAGCCCGCCCACAGCCTCCACCAGCTCCGGCCCGAAGAACTGGGCCTCGTCGATTGCCAGCAGGTCCAACTCGCGTCCGCCGACGAGCTCCACCAACGACTCGACGTCGGGCGCCGATCGGGACGCGATGCTGAGCCCCGAGTGCGAGGCCACACGGCCCGAGGCGTGCCGCTGGTCGAGCGCGTGGTTGACGACCTCGACGGCGAGCCCGGCGAGTTGCGCCCGGCGCACGCGCCGCAGGAGCTCCTCGGACTTGCCGGCGAACATCGGCCCGCAGACCACCTGGAGCCGGCCGTTCGGGATCCTGGGCATGAGTCAGAGCCTAGGTCAGTCCGCCCTGCCTGTGGGGGCGTGCGAGCGCCCCACCCGCTGCTGTCAAGCCCGAGACGGATGCGATTCGGCGACCTAGCGTGGCAAGTGGAGGTGGGGCGATGCGTCGGGGAGCGCTGGCGTTCGCGGCGGCGGTCGCCGCCGTCGCCATCCTCAGTTCATGCGCGCCTGCGTACGACGAGGAGACCGAAGCGGTCCTGCGCGGTCATGTCCTCGCAGTGAGCCGGGCGAGCGCAACCGGAGACTGGCAGCGGGCGGTCACGACTCTTGACGTGCTGGCCGGCGACGTGTCCGAGGCACGTGCCGACGGCAAGCTCGACGACGAGCGATACCGGAACATCCGGAGCGCCATGGAGCTCGTCCGCGTGGATCTCGAGGCCGCGATCCAGGCCGCCGCCGATGAAGCCGCGCGCGCCCGACTCCTCGAGGAACAAGCTCGCCTCCAGCAGCAACTCACCGAACTCCAGAACCAGGGTGACGGCGGCGCCCCGGAGACCGGCGGCGGCCCGGCGCCCGGCGGTGGTGAAGAGAACAAGAAGGGCAAGAACGGGAAGGGCGAGGACGGGAAGGGCGAAGGCGGCAAGGAGGGCAAGGGCGACAAGAAGTAGGGTGTCCACCCGCCGCCAGGCCGCCCCGGGAACGGATCCGGACCCGCGTACCCGGTCTCGTGCCGTGAATCCAAGCCGCGTTCTGCCGCGGGCCGCTGGTGCGCCAGCTCGTCAGAACTGGCGGCCGGCCACGTCCGGGCGGTGCGACGCGGCGAGGAGCTCGCGGAGGCGGTCGACGGTGACGGGGGCACCCGGGTCGTCGAGGTAGCTCCGAGCGAAGCCCTCGAGGTCTGCCGCGTAGATCGGGGTGTACGCGCCGGACTCGGGCTCGAAGCCCCAGGACTCGGCAAGCGTCCCGGCGTCGACGGCATCGAAGCCGAGGGCGTTCACGAGCTTCGAGACGCGTGACTTCGCCTCGCGGTCGTCTCCGGCGACCGGCAGCGCCGTCCGGGGCTGGGAATCGGCGAGGTTGGGGATGTGGTGGAACAGGATGTTGTTGAAGGCCTTGACGATGACGCTGCCGGGAAGGAGCGACTGCTCGTACTCGGCGGTCGCGCTCTCGAGACGGTCGAGTGGCTCGATGCGGCCGTCGCGGCCCGGGTAGTAGTTGCCCGTGGAGAGGATCGTCTTCCCGACGAGAGCGTCAGCGGGAAGCGTCGGGTAGGCGCCCAGCGGCACCGCGAGGACCAGGATGTCGCCGAACTCGGCTGCAGCCCGAGCATCGCCGGCCCGTGCGAGCGGGCCCAGTTCGTCGATCAGCTTCGTCAGCGACTCGGGTCCTCGCGAATTGGCGATGAGGACCTCGTGGTCGGCTGCGACAGCCAGGCGGGCGATCGCGCTCCCGATGTCTCCGCTGCCGATGATTCCGATGCGATTCATGTGCTCTTCCCTCGTGTGCGTTCGCCGTCGTGGCCGGTGATTCGATGATCGGTGGTGTCGGTGGTGTCGGTGGTGTCGGTGGTGTCGGTGGTGTCGGTGGTGTCGGTGGTGTCGGTGGTGTCGGTGGTGTCACTGGTTCTGGAGGGCGTGCTCGCCCATCCATGCCGGGTCAGATCGGAGAGGGCCGCGGCGGATCCGTCGTCGGCGAGAGCCGCGCCCTCGATCCAGCTCGCGGCCAGCGCGGAGAGGAAGAGATCCCGAGCCCGGACATCGCTGCGCGCACTTCCGTCGCGTTGCGCGGCGTGCAGGAACTCCTCCGTCGTCGTGATGAATCCCTCACAGGTCAACGACAGTGGAGATGAGTCGGTCATGGTGGCCGCGCGAAGCGGACCGGGGAGTCCGTCGAATGCGCCGGCCCACGCCTTGATCGCGTCGAGCCAGCCGCCGAGAGCGTCGGCCGGGTTCAGTGATCCGCTTCGGAGCTGATCACGCCGAGCCACGAGCTCGTCATCGCGGGCGGCCAGCAACGCGGCGAGCAGGGCTTCCCGTGTCGGGAAATGCCGGTACAGGGTGCCCGCTCCCACGCCGGCCTGCTTCGCGATGGCGTCGAGGGAGCCCGTGGCTCCGTGCGCGGAGAAGTACTGCTCCGCGACGTCGAGGATGTGGTCCCGGTTGCGCTGAGCATCGGCCCGTGGCGCACGCGCGCCGCTCGTCGACTTCGTCACGACACCGACTCCCTCGAGATTAAGCGGAGAGTATCTCCTGTTCACTTACCGGAGACTATGTCCGTTTGATCGACACGTCAATTCGAGCGGTCAACCGTCGTGCGCGCGTCTCGCTCGATGGGCCGCTCGACGGTTGTGCTCGAACAACCGTTGCGGGATCCTTCGTCGCGTCTGAAGTCGAAGGCTGCCGACCGGTTGATATTCCGAATCCATGAGCGTGGGCACCGACAGCCTGGTGGATGGGGAGTGCGAGTTCTAGCATGTCGCTGGTTGATGCCGTCATATCAACCGGGGGGTCCGCGGTGGACGACGTGGTGGATCGCGACAGCGAGAAGGCCGATGAGCAGGCGGTCGAGGAGTTCGCGGGGTGGGTGTTCGACAGGTTCCTCGGCGCGATGGAGACGCTTTCCATCCATATCGGCTCCGATTTCGGGCTCTACGATGCGCTCCGGGGTGCGCCGGCCACCGCGGCTGAACTCGCCGCGCGGACCGGCATCGATCGTCGGTACGCGCGGGAATGGCTCGAGCAGCAGGCGACTGCTGGCATCCTCGACGTCGACGTCGAGCGCGGCGGCGACGGCGTCGGCCCGGGGTTCCGTCTGCCGGCCGCACAGGCGGAGGTGCTCACCGACCGCGCCTCTCTCGGGTATTCCGCGCCGCTGGCGGACATGTTCGCCGCGGTCGCGCTGCGTATGCCCGACCTCACGGACGCCTACCGGTCGGGTCGAGGCATCCCCTGGTCGGCGTTCGGCGCTGCCGTGCGCGATGCTCAGGGCGATATCAACCGCCCGTGGTTCGAGAATGTGCTTGCGAAAGCGCTCGCCTCCGTCCCGCGCGTGCACGATGTGTTGTCGCGACCTGATGCCGGGATCGCCGACGTCGCGTGTGGGCACGGCTGGTCGACGATCGGTCTGGCCCGTGCATACCCGGATGCGATCGTCGACGGGTTCGACATCGATGCCCCCGCCATCGAGGCGGCACACGAACATGCCGCGGGGCTCGAGAACGTGACATTCTCCGAGCTCCGAGGCGAGCAGCTCGCCGACGAGGGGCACGACCGCTACGACGCCGCGTTCGTCTTCGAAGCACTGCACGACATGCCGGACCCCGTCGCCGTGCTCTCCTCGATCAGGCGCGCCGTCCGATCCGACGGTGTGGTCGTGGTCATGGATGAAGCCGTCGCCGAGACGTTCTCGCCCCCCGGCGACGCCACCGAGCGGGCGATGTACGGGTACAGCCTGCTGATCTGCCTCCCTGACTCGATGTCGACCCCGGACTCCGTCGCGACCGGTACCGTCATGCGACACGCAACCCTCGAACGCTACGCAATCGAAGCAGGCTTCTCAGCCGTCAGCATCCTGCCGATCGATGGGTTCGCCGCCTTCCGGTTCTACCTTCTCGAGCGGTAAGGCGCCTTCCCTCAGCCTGAGGAGCACATCGGGACCCGATGCCCCCGACGTATGCCCGGGCGCGATCCGTAGCAGTGCATATCAGGATCGGCCTGCCGATGTCCGCCTACGAGCCGCGGATGATGCCGGCCAACTCGTCGGGGTTCACGCCCGGAGGGAGGGCGATCACGGCGGTATCGCCCTGCATCGGTTCGACCACGGTGACGGCCGAGACCACCTCATCGCCTGCCTTGATCACCAAGCGTGCGGTGCCTGCAGACTTTGCTGCCTCAGCGGTCAGCTTCTGGAAGACGCCTGCTCCGTCCTCGTCGAACTTCACGTCGATCGCGCTGGTGCTGCCATCCGATACGGCTTCTGCCGTTTCGACGCCGGCACGAACGAAGTCAGCCTCGCGGACCATCACGTACTCGCCATTCACCGAGACGCATTCGGGTGCGGACCCGGATGCACAGGTCTGCGAGACGGCCATCTCGATGCCGCCGCCGTCCGACGCCGTCGCCTCTCCGGGACCGTCGTCTGCGGTGCATCCGCTCAGCGCGACGATGAGCAGCCCGGCAACCGGCAACTTCCAGACCTGGGAACCCATCGATGCGCCTCCTCGAGCCAATCCGGAGAGATCTCACTCCAGAGCCCAACGCTACCTCCGCGACAGCGTCGTGGCTCGCTGTTCGTACGAGGGAGCGGGTTGACCGCATCGCATCGTCACTGGCGAACGCACGTCGGCCCGGAGAAGGTCCGACTGAGTGCCGGTGACACATCGGTCAACGGCGCATCCGATAGCGCAGGTGAAGCACCCGGTTGCCCTGGACCACGATGTCAGGATCTTCCAGCAGGTGCTGCGAGTCGACGGAGCCGAAGTATCGTTTGCCGGATCCGAGCAGGACGGGTACGAGGTCCATGCGCACCTCGTCGACCAGGCCTGCGGCGAACACCTGGCCGCCGATGTCGCCGGCAGCGACCTCGACAGTGCGGCCACCCGCGAGCTCCTTCGCCTTGGTCACCGCCGCCTCAACGCCGTCGACGAAATGGAATGGCGCGTTGGGGTTCCAGCCCTCGGGCGGCGGCTGGTGCGTCACGACCACGACGTGGTCGATGCCGCTCGGAGGCGTCCCGTCCCAGCCGTCCGTGATGTCGAAGACGTGGCGGCCGGCGAAGGTCACCCCGATCTGGTCCCAGTACGGCCGGATGTGGTCGTAGGACGCTTGCGACACGTTCAGGACGCCGCTGTCGTCCAACGGCACGTCACCGCTGACCAACCATTCGAACAGTGGACCGGGGTCGTCGTTCTCAGCCGCGATGAAGCCATCCACCGACACCGACGCGTTCATGACCACGTTCCCCATGGGTTCCTCCTCCGTCCGGAGTCCCAAGTCTCGTGTGTCGTGCGTGGACGCGCTTGTAAGAAATCAATCGACCGGCAGCGGCCAGCCATCCAGCGCGTGGTCGGGATGTTCGCGGAGGAAGCGTTGCCGGGCTTCGACATACCGGGTCGGCGTGAGGCCGGTGTACTCCCGGAACTCGTGGACGAAGTGGGCCTGGTCGAAGTAGCCTGCGCCTGCGGCGACGTCGCCCCAGTCGATCGGTGCAGCTACGTTGAGCGCCAACACGGTGGCGGTGAATCGGTAGCTGCGCGCGAGTCGCTTCGGCGTGACGCCGATGACCTCCTTGAACCGCTTCGCCATGTACGTGCTGCTGGCGCGGGCCGCCACGCCGAGGTCGCTGATCGGCACTGTTCCGCGGGTCTCTGCGATGGCACTGCTCAGGTGGCGGACGATGTCCAAGCCGTCGATCGTGCGCAGCCGGCGCAGCAGTTCCTCCTCGAGCAACAGCAGCCTTTCCTGCGGTGCATCCGCCAGCGTCAGTCGATGTCGCAACTCAGCGACCGCGGGCTGGCCCCAGATCTGCTCCACGGAAGCCGGTCGGTCGCACAACTCGGCCGCCGGCATCGGAAGGAACGGTGCCAGTCCCCACGGCCTGAAGTGGACGCCCACGGACCGGGTCGGGGTCGGGTAGCCGAACTCCCACGCACGCGTGGGAGTGGCGACCGCGCAGCCGTCCGCGTATTCGACGGCTTCGCTCTCGGTGCCTGCGCGGATGAGAAACGGAGCCCCGAGGTTGAAGATGAGCAACGGTGCGGGCGCCGCCGGCAGCAGCAACCGGGAGTATGGCGGGGCGCCCTCCAAGGAGTAGAGGTCGACGATCAGCCCGTCGAGCGGCGGACCGGGCACCCTCGACACATACTCCACCCTGACATCATCGCCGACGGCCCATCTGCAGGCGGCACGGCACGACTGTCGTGTGCGGTGGTGTCGCTCACCCAGCTCGTGGTCGGTGAAGGATCCCTCAGCGTTCAGGTCGATGGTCGCGGGCTCAGCGAGACCCGGCGACTCCGAAGTGCGAGGACGACCGGGAGGGCGATGGCCGACACGAACGCCGCAGAGCTGGTGAGGTACAGCAGGTTCGACCAGGGGGAGTGGTCGCCGCCGGAGATGGCGAACGCATCCGCGAGCGCCATGCCTCCTGCGAACGAGGCTGCGAAGTAGGCGGGGGCGCCGAACGCGAGGATCAACAGTACAAGGACGGCTGCAACCTGTGGCGACGCGCTCGACGAGGCCGTTGAGTACAGCCAGACTCCGAGGCTCAGGAGGAGGCCGGAGCCGACGAAGATGACGACGGGAAGCGGGGACACCGATTCGCCTGCCGCTTCCAGCGCCGCGTGAATCTCATGGAGCGCCAGACCCGGCGCAGCTGCCAACGGATTGAGGACCAGGATCTGCAACGCGCCCAGCCCGGCATACGCAGCAGTCAGCAGGATGCCACCGATGGCGATCAGCACCGCCGGCTTCAGAGAGATGCGCCCCATAGGCCAAATCTAGGTGCCTCCCGGGCGATCACCTCGGAATGCCGTCGGTTCGTCGGCCGGGCGGTGCTTGGCTCACACGTACGTCGCGACGAGCTTGTCGAGGGACTCCTCGAGGCCCTGCTTCGAGAGCGCGAGCTGCTCGGGGTCGATGTAGCCGAGTTCGGTGACGGTGAGTCGAGTCCTGTCGTCGCCGATCGGCTCGAATGTGATGACGTGCCGCACATCGCGCGGTATCCCGGCGGCCCCGATGGTCGCGGGGTCGATCGTGGCGCCGTGCTCGTCGGCGATGTTGTGGATGAACTCGAGGCGGTGCGGTGCATCGACGAGCGTGTACGCCCAGGTGCTGTACAGCGCCGGGAATCCCCAGTCGGGGGCGCTCATGCAGACGAGGGACGTGCCGCCGACGCGTACGTCGAGCTCAGCGACCGTGCAGGTGAAGCCGTTCGGGCCCCACCAGCGAAGCACGCGGTCGGGTTCGGTCCACGACGTCCAGGCCGCCTCGATGGGGGCGGGGATGTCGCGGCTCACGACGAGGTGGTGCGTTTCGTGCTGGGTCGTGTCGTTCATCGTGGCTCCTCCGCTGCAGGCCGCGTCGCGGCATCCGTTTCACTTCGATGATCGAAGCATATATCACTTCGATGATCGAAGTCAATGCCGTAGACTCGACGCATGAAGCGAGCTGAAGGTCGGTCGACCTGCCCCACCAACTTCACCGTGGAGACCTTCGGTGACAGTTGGTCGCTGCTGATCATGCGCGACCTGCTCACACTCGGCAAGCACACCTTCGGGGAGTTCCTCCGGTCCGAGGAGCGCATCGGTCCGAGCGTGCTCGCCGACCGACTGGCCAGACTCGAGCGCAGTGGAATCATCGTGCGCACCCCGAGTGAGACGGACGCCCGCAAGGTCACCTACTCGGCGACGGAGCGCGGCATCGCGGCGATCCTGCTCCTGTACGAGGCGGCGCGATGGGGCATGGGCGGCGTTCCCATGGAGGAGGGCGATCCGTGGGAGGCGGTCATGGCGATGGACCGCGACGACGTGCTCGACGCGTGGCAGCAGGCGGTGCGCGAGGGTGGTTCGCTCCTCGGAGGCGCGGAGAGCGCGTTCGCGCGGCTGAGCGCCAGGGCGCGCGCGGACGTGTGACGGCGACGCATCACGGGGAGCGCCATCCCTCTCGGTACGTCGGGCCTGCGTGAGTACCGGCGGGCGTGTTGCTAACGGAGGTGCCTGCCGAGGGCTTCGAGGATGCCTCGCGTGCCCTCTTCGCGGCCCGCGCCGTCGGCCCAGAACTCGTCGAGGAAGACCCCGTGCTCGGCATGCGTGAACCGGGTGCCCTCGGGAACCTGCTCGAATTCGAAGGACGCGACGGATGTCGACATGTGTGCGCCGTCGAGCCACATGTCGTAGGTGGTGACGATGCGCACGTGCTCGACGATGTCGGTGTAGACGGCCTCGTACCGCGACAGTGGCCCGTCGTGGAACTTCGCCTCGTCGACGTCGCGTCCGCCGACCCGGAAGTCGAACGCCCACTCGCGGGACTCGAACGTGTCAGCGTCGCCGAACCAAGTGCGCTTCTGCTGCTCGTCGGCGAAGGCCTGCCAGACCTTCTCCACGGGAACGGGATAGTCGCGCGACAGCGTGAACCCGGCATGCGCGAGTCGGCGCTCGATCGTCATCGGCGCGCCCTATCGCGTGAACGTGACATGGATCGTGCCGCTCTCGGCGACCTCCGTCGTCACCCGGTGGGTGTGCTCGAGGCCCCGGAGGTCCTCCCACACGCGGTTGCCCCGGTCGAGCACGATCGGCGCGATGCCGACGTGCAGGTCGTCGACGAGGCCGGCACCCAGGAACTCGCGTGCGGTGCGAACGCCGCCCCCGACCCGGACGTCGAGCCCGCCGGCGGCGGTGGCCGCCTCGGCGAGCACGTCCTCGATCGATCCGCTGCGGAAATGGAAGGTCGTGCCGCCGTCCATCTCGATCGACGGGCGGGGGGCGGAGTTCGTGAGCACGTAGACCGGGCAGCCGAACGGCGGCCGGTCGCCCCACCACCCCTTCCAATCCGGGTCGTCGGGATACGCGTGCAGGCCGAACATGGCCGCGCCCATGATCTCGGCCCCCACTCCGGTGAAGAACGCCGAGGCATACGACTCGTCGACGCCGGTCGTTCCCGCGCCGCTCAGGTCGCCGAACACCTTCTGACGGAAGGTGCGCGTGGCCGCGTATGCCGCGGTGAGCGGCCCCCAATCCGCGCCCATCGGATTGTCGGCCGAGGGATCGGGGGCGGCGGTGAAACCGTCGAGCGACGAGAACAGGTCGATGCGAACTCGGGTCATGCTAGGTCTCCTTGATTGCGCGGGTCAGGTGGATGCCGAGGCGATCGGCCTGGCGTTCGGCGGATGTCCGTTGCTCGCCGAGCCAGAGATGGAGGACGTCGAGCGCGCCCGGTCGCAGGTTCACGGTGCGAACGCGTCCCTGCTTGCTCGAGGAGATCACGCGGGCGTCCTCGAGGATCCGCAGGTGCTGGAGCAGGGACGGCAAGGTCATCGAGAACAGGGCCAGGAGGTCGGACACGACCGCCGGTGACTTCGCGAGCCGCTCGACGACCGTCCGCCGAGTGGGATCCGCGAGTGCGCGAAGCACCGCGTCCACCTCGGCAGAATAGTTAGGCATATGGCTAACTATTCCCAATCAGCCGCGGCACGTCAACCGCGATTACGAGGTGATCCGTCGGGGCGCGTTCTGCGAGGGACTTTTCGTCGGAACGCGAGCGGCGGCTGAGCGTCTTTCGCGAGGGTCGTCCGAGCGGATGAGGCGCCAAGGCGTCGCCGACGCCCAGACTGACCTGCATGACGAGACCAGGAGTCAAGAAGGGACGAGCGATCGCGGGACCGGCGCTTGTCATCGTTTGCGTACTGCACACCGCGGTGGGAGTCGTTGCTTCGGCCCCGGCGTTGGCCGAGGCGTTGGCCAGTGGCTGGTTCGGAGCCATCACGAGCGACCTCGAAGTAGCGCTCTGGTTCTTGATGACCGGGTTCTTCGGCTTGGTGGCGGGCTTCGCGATCACTGCTCTCGAGCACGTCGGGCGAATGCCATGGTCGGTCAGTATCGGGCTGCTGCTGATCGCGCTCATCGGTGTCGGAACGGCGCCGGTGTCCGGGTTCTTGCTCGTCGGCGTGGTGGCGGTCATCGCGATCGTGCAGTCGGCCCGCCGGAACTCTCGCCGAGCTTCCGCCGCACCGGTCCCGAGTGGGGAGCCGGTCGAGACGGCGGGCCCGTCGGCGTCGGAGCGCCCGCTTCACGAGTACCGATCACATCCTGGAAGGACGCAGGCATGATCGCCGTCCACCCCGAGGTGAGTTCGGGCCCCGAGTGCCTCGCTCCGAGGTCCGCGTCGACGAGCACAAGAGTCACGGCTGTGCTTGGCGTACTGCCGCTACTGGCGTACTGGCGTACTGGCGTACTGGCGTACTGGCGTACTGGCGTACTGGCGCTGGCGCTGGCGCTGCTCGCATTCGCGGTCGTGAACGTCACGTTCGAAGGAAGGAACCGCTTCGCCAGCGGAGCCTTCGCCGCGTACTCGTAAGACGGCGCTAGCATCGCGGCATGCCTGCTGCGTTCGTCACCGTCGACGAGTTCCTCGCTGCGCAGACACCAGAGCGCCGCGCCGATGTCGAATCCATGCGTTCGCTCATACGGGAGGCTGAACCCGCACTCATCGAGATCATCAAGTGGAACTCGCCCAATTACACGCTGCACGGCATGGACCGGCTCACGATCAACGCCGCAGGCAAAGGACCAGTACGGCTCATTCTTCACTTCGGCACCCAGCGCGCTGAAGACAAAGACGCCGCTCCGTCGTTCGCGGGCGATCCCGAGGGGCTGCTCGCATGGCACTCCAACATTCGAGCCAGTCTTGCTTTGCCGGCCACCAGTGAGCTCGCCGAGAGAAGCCGCGCGGTCATCGCGGTCATCCGAGCCTGGTTGACCGAGAGATAGCGGATTCGGGTCCGCTCGGATCGCCCGGCAACGTGCCGTCGCAGCCAACGAAGCAATCCTGCAACTGGGCGACCTCCAGCCGCTGCGCTGATGGCCCGGTACGAATGGGCAGAGACGTCGTGCATGCATTCGCGATGCCGTTCCCGATGAGGTGTTCGACGACCTCAGGTCGCGCCACCAGGTTCACGCATGGTCGGTCAAGACTGCGAGGGACCCCTCCGCCAAGATTGAGAGGCGCTCTCGATTGTGTCGGCCCCAACAAATGTGGGGCCTCCTGCCGCCGCCAAGTGGCACCATGCCGGGTGCTTCAACCCGCACTTGCGCCCCGGAGCCGCGAGCTCTTCGCGGATAGAGTGCCGAGCAGGAGGATGTCCGTGGTCGCTGGAGGTAAGGCCGGTTGAGTGTCGCTGCCATCGCATCTGTGACGGCGCTCGTCGCGGGCGGGATCACGGCGGGGCTGATCGCGCTCCTTCACGTACTCAAGCCCGAATACGACCCTTCCTGGCGGATGATCAGCGAATACTCCCTGGGGCGATACGGGTGGGTGATGCGCGTCGCCTTCGTCACGATGGCCATCTGCCTTGCTGCGACGGGTGTCGCGTTGTGGCCGTTCGGCGGCGCGTGGACCATCAGCCTGGCCGCCGTCGCGATCGGCGCGCTCGGTGCCGCGTTCATCGACGCCGATCCGATCATGACTCCGCGCGCTCAGGCCACCTCCGTGGGCAAGGCGCACACGATGCTCGGCGCAGTGTTGCTCGCCGGCTTCCCCCCTGCCGCGCTGCTCGCGGGGGTCGGGGTGGCGACCGCGCTCGGCTGGACACTGGCGATCGCCTCCGTTGTTCCGTTCGCCGGCCTGGTGTGGTTCCTCATCGCCGTAGCCCCAGCCCACGGGCAGGGCGGCTCGCCTCAGATCCGAATCGGATGGCCGGACAGGTTCTGCCTCCTCGCCTACCTGGCATGGGTGGTCCTGGCCGCTCTCAGTGTGCTGTCCGCCGTGTGACGTAGGAGCGCCGCCTTCCAGCCTGACATTGCCGCCCTTCCCGCGACATCATCGGCCCAGCGACACGCCCGGATACCGATCCATGCAGGAGGTGCGGCCCATGACCGCGAGAGCGGCGGCGCGGCATTACGCCATGATTGGTCGGGCGCGTTCTGATGAGCGTTGACGCATCTGCCGTAGGTGACTCGGCCCGAATGGATGAGGACCGACGTGGACGTTCTGCAAGCCCAAGCCGACGTGAGGCGTACCTACCGTGGCGGCTTCTCTGGGCCGCTCGTCTCCTCGATCATCTGGGCCGTCGCGGCTGCGGTCTTCTCCTGGGTTTCACCTGCCGCCGGCATGGCTGTGCTGTTCTTCGGTGGCATGTTGATCTTCCCGTCGGCAGCGCTCGTCCTGAAGTTCATAGGTGGCCCCGTTGCGCTCCCGAAGGGTCATCCCTCTGCCGCTTTGGCGATGCAATCCGCGTTCACCGTGCCGCTCGGACTCCTCGTTGCGATCGTGCTCGGCACGTACGAGCCGCTCCTCTTCTTCCCGGCCTCGCTCATCATCGTCGGCGCGCATTACCTTGTGTTCATCTCGCTCTACGGCATGACGTTGTTCGCAGTTCTTGCAGGTGCGCTCGTTGCGCTCGGCGCGATCACCCTGTTCTTGCTGCCCAACCTCGGCGCAGTCAGCGGATGGATCGGCGCCGGCATCTTCCTCGTCTTCGCCGTGTTGCTGTTTCGGGCTAGGGACATCGCTCACGAGCCCCAGCCCGCCGACGGATGATCATGCGGCACGCTGACAGTCGGTCACCCTGCCGCTACCCACCGGTTGGCGCGGGCACGTCGAAGACGTCGTGGTCGACGAATCGATGCGAGGCAGGGGCATCGCGCGACTGCTGCTCGAGCCGCTGAGGGAACTCGCGACGGAGCGCGAACTCCGGACACTCGATCTCACGTCACGCCCCTCGCGCGAGTCAACACTGCGGCTCTACGAAGCGGTCGGGTTCGTCGGCAGGGACACGAACGTGCTGCGATTCACGCCCCAGTTGTCGAACGGGAGCGCATCGCACTGATGGATAGGTCTGCGGGCAGATCTCCAGTAGCCGTCGCCTTTGCCCTTCTCGGTGCCGCTAGCTGGATGCCGCGGGCGTGGGCGCGTCGATCGCCAGCTTGATCCCGATGGCGCCGAGGAGCGTGCCGGTGGCCCACTTCTGCCAACGCATCCACGCGGGCTTGCCCTGAAGGAAGACCGCGATTGACCCTGCAGCGAGGATGATTGCCGCATTCACCGTCACGCCGACCAAGATCTGTATCGCGCCGAGTTGGAACCCCTGGGCGACCACGCTCCCGGCACCCGGATCGATGAACTGCGGGATCAGCGCCAGATACAGGATCGCGACCTTGGGATTGAGCAGGTTCGTGACCAGCCCCATGCGGAAGAGCTTGCCCGTGGAGTCTCGAGGAAGCGCACTCGTCTCGAACAGTGACCTGCCGCCGGGGCGGAGGGTCTTGTAGGCCAGCCAGAGAAGGTAGAGGGCGCCCACGACCTTCAGCGCGATGAACAGCCACGGGACCACGAAGAACACCGCCGCGAGCCCGAGATTCGCCATTGCCATGTAGACGACGAATCCGAGCGCGGTACCAGCGAGGGAGGTCATGCCTGCACGCCACCCTTGACTGATGCTGCGCGAGACGAGGTACATCATGTTCGGGCCTGGGGTGAGCGCCAACCCCAGCTCGACGAGCGCGATACCGGAAGCGGCAGCCAACGAGATCATGAACTTTCCTTCGCGAGATCAGATGGGCATCCTCATCGATGCGAAGTCCTTCAGAGTCTGCCACGAGCTCGCCCGAGCGGCAGCGGCGTACCCGACCATCACATTGGCTGCCTGCCGGCGGGTGGATCCGCTCACGGGCAGGTCGCGGATGGAAGAGATGCCTTGAGGACTCGGTCACTTTTTCTGCGAGGAAGGCTCCATCCGTCGAACTTGAGCTCAACGGCGCTCAGACGCCGAAGCCGGTGCGACAGGTGGGCCGCCCTGGGCCGTCACTATCGACGTGCGTGCCGGCCTGCAAACGGTCATGGAAAGAACGCGCGCCCCGCCGCCGCTACGTTCTCCCGGTGCCCTCCCGGTTGAGGTGTCGGGTGGTCGCTTCGTCGGCCGGGTAGAAGGTCTCGATACGAAGTTCGTCGACGGTCACGTCGAGGGCCGATTCGACTGCGGCCGAGATGCTGAAGAAGCTCAGGTCGCCTCGTTGCGTAGTGAGGTTGAGTGGGACCACGACATCGCCGGCGCCGGGCGTACCGGCCGCGTCGCCCGGGTACGCAGTCACTTCGTCGGCGAGAGCGCGAAGACGCGCGTCGCCCGTGCGCTGAGCTCGAGCCGTGACCTGACCGATGAGATGCGAGCGCCATTGGCCGAGGTTGCGGATGCGTGGAGCGAGTCCCTCGGGATGCAGAGAAAGCCGCACGGCATTGACCGGGGGGTCGAGCAGGTGAGCGGAACAACCCTCGAGCAGGAGGTCGGTGGCCGAATTGCGATCGATTACGTCCCACCACCGGTCGAGCACGAGGGCGGGGTTCGGCAGATGCGCGTCGAGGATTTGACCCAGCGCCGCGCTCACCGCGAGAAGCTCAGGTGCGTCGAGACGACGTTCGGGATGCTGCGGGGCAAAGCCCGCCGACAGCAGCAAGTGATTTCGCTCCCGCAGCGGTACGTCGAGGTGCGTCGCGAGCCGGTGGATCATCTCGCGGGTGGGGTTGGATTTCCCGGTTTCGACGAAGCTGAGGTGCCGTGTGGAGACCTCTGCTCGTGACGCCAGGTCGAGCTGGCTGAGTCGGCGGCGCTCTCGCCACCCGCGGAGCAGGCTTCCGATGTCGGCGTCCTGTGTGGCGGTCATGGTTCCCGACTCTAGCGACGCTCGTGCTTCATGCCGATGACGTCGGAGGTAATCGACTTGCAGCCCTGCGAACGCGGACGATGGGCTTCAACGCCGCGGCACGAGGCCGTGCAACTCACCGGAAGGAACGCCCGATGAACACCGTTCTCGAAAGCTATCTCGCCACCTGGAATGCTGGCGATGATGCAACCCGCTCGCAATTGCTCGGTGAGCACTGGGCTGAAACCGCTTCGTACATCGATCCCCTCGCCGAAGCTGTAGGCCGCGACGCGGTCGGGGCCACGATCGCGGCCGTGCGGGGACAGTTCCCTGGCTTCGTCTTCTCGCTCGTCGGTGAACCCGACGCGCACCACCGTCAGGTCCGGTTCCAGTGGGGGCTCGGGCCGGCCAACGCTGAACCTGTGGTCATCGGATTCGACGTCGTCACGACCGACGATGCTGGACGCATCGACCAGGTGCTCGGCTTCCTCGACCGGGTTCCGGGCTGAGGCCTCTCGTGGTCCCTCGAGTCTGTGCGACGTAGAGGACCCGAAGGCCGGCCTCGCTCTCTCCATTTTTTTGGTCCGGACCGACGATGCCTGCCTGGAGCCGCTCCAGGCAGGCTGTTAGGGTCTGGTGATGACGACCTACACGCCGGCGGAGGCAGTCGCGCAGTCCGGGTTCAGCATCGATACGCTGCGGTACTACGAGCGAGAAGGCATCCTGCCGCGCATCGAGCGCAACGCCAGTGGCCGGCGCGTATACAGCGAATCCGACCTCTGGATGCTCGGGTTCCTGCGTTGCCTGCGGGACACCGGCATGTCGATCGAGCAGCTGCGTCAGTATGGCGAGTTGAGCCGCAACGACACCACGATGCCGGAGCGGCTCGCCTTGCTTGAGACGCACGCAGTCTCCATTCGTACGCGGATCGCCGAGTTCGAGGTGTTCCTCGCGCGAGTTGAGGAGAAGGCAGCCTGGTACCGCGGGGAACTCCGTCGGATGGGCGATGCCATGGCGTGACCCGGCTGCGGAACCGGCGCTGGGCCGGCGTCCCCTATGCGGTGTCCAGCGCCGACAGCTCGTCGTGGGTGAGAACGGTGGATGCTCCTTCGACAGCCTGCTCGACCTGTTCGACACTGCTGACGCCGACGATCGGCGTCAACGCCGGGCTTCCGGAGGCCAACCATGCGAGCACGACCTGGCCGGGTTGGAGTCCGCGCGAATCGGCGACCCGTGCGAGCGCTGCGAGCCGGCGTTCGGTGCCGGGATGTTGGTACTCGATCTCGAGTGGGCGGTCCTTGCGGTCGTACCGGCCCTGGAGGGTGGCCGTGTAGACCCACCCGTCGAACGAAGGGTTGCGTTGCAGGAAGTCGAGGCCGTCCGGTGCCAGCATCCCGAGCGGGATCGGCTGGCCGGCCACGTCCATGCCCCCCGCGGGCTGAATGTAGGAGTAGCGCTCCTGGTAGGCGCTCGGTTGCGGGAGGCCGGCGTGTTCGGCGGTGGCGCGGATCCGTTCGAGTAGCCAGGACGGGTGGTTGGACACGCCCCAGCGAGAGGTCAGGCCTTCGCTGACCAGGCCGCCGAACGTCTCGACCAGGGCCTGCACGGGAACGGTCGGGTCCTCGACATGCGCCCAATACAGGTCCACGCCGTCAACGCCCAGCCGGTCCAGGCTCTTCGCCATGGCTTCGCGCACGGCGTCCTCGCGCAGCCCCTCGACGTGGTCGGGAAATCCGCCGAGCCGGGTGGGCTGCGCGCCGACCTTGGTACTGAGGCGGACGCGGACTCCGGGGTTTGACGCCAGCCAGCGGCCCAGCAGCGCCTCGCTCTGGCCACCGAAGCCGGTCTCGGAGGTCCAGAAGCTGTAGTTGTCCGACGTGTCGATGAACGATCCGCCCAGGTCGGCGTACCGATCGAGGATCGAGAACGCGGCCCGTTCATCCACTGTGGTGCCGAAGTACATCGTCCCGAGTGCCATCTTTGGTGTGGTCATGACGTCAGTCTCTTTTCTGGAGCGCGCTCCAGGTCAAGTCGCGAGTTCATAGCACCCGATGACTCTGGCAGCGTGAGTCAAACCCACCGCGGCGCGGCGCGATCGGGCGCGAGCCGGACGAAGACGTGCTCGGCGAGCTCGGCCAGCAGCTGGTCCCGCGACGCGAAGTAGTTGGATGCGTGCCGGAAGGAACGGCCGCCTCCCGGTCGACCGCGCCAAAGGTGAGCCCGCGCCCGCCCTCGACCGCGATCACCTCGACCGCCGCATCCAGCAGCCGGTGCCGTCGCTCGACGTTCCTCGCCATCACGAACCCCACGCTCTTGACGCCCAAACCACTATGGGTATAGTGGTTGAATCCCGCTCCGACACGAAGGACCCATGCGAAACCTCACGTACTACATCTCCCTCTCCATCGACGGCTTCATCGCCGGCCCCGACGACGAGGTCGACTTCTTCCCCGGCTCCGACGACTACATGGCTTGGATGGTCGGCGACTACGGCGATGCCCTGCCCAGCCACGCACGGGCACAGCTCGGCATCGCGGATGCCCCGCTCACGCGCTTCGACACCATCGTCATGGGTCGCCGCACCTACGAACCAGGGCTCCAGCTCGGCATCACCTCGCCGTACGCGCACCTGCGCCAGTTCGTCGTCTCGCGCGGTCTCGAACAGCTCGATCCGGCGGTCACGATGGTGGCGAGCGACCCGATCGCCGCGGTGCGGGCCCTGAAGGAGGAGGACTCGCCGTTCGACATGTACCTCGCGGGCGGCGGCGTTCTCGCGGGCCAGTTGCTCGACGAGATCGACCGGCTCGTGATCAAGCGCTACCCGGTGGTCGCCGGCGCGGGCCGGCCCGCCTTCGGTCCCGAGTTCAGCCCAACCGCGTTCGCACTCGACGAGGTGCGCTCGTTCGAGGGCGGCAACGTCGTCGAGTGGTACTCCAGGATCCGAACGGATGCCGCGGCACCGATCGGGGCATCGGCGGCCGACGCATGAGCATCGCCTTCGACATCCGCCATCTCGGCGGCACGCATGAGATCGAGCTCTTCAATCGCATCCCGTATGCGCTGAACGACGAGATCGCCGACGATCTCGAGCTGGGGCGCCGTCGCCTCGAGTGGACCTGGCTCGCGATTCACGAGGGCCACCTGCTCGGTCGACTCGCGCTCTGGAGCCCGAAAGGTGCGACGGATGCCACGCAGTTCGACATCTTCGACCTCGACGACGCGCTCTCCGACGACGAGCAGCGCGCGGTCGGAGCTGCCCTGCTCGGCGCCGCCCGCGGTGAGGTGATCGCGGGCCAGGCGACTCCACCCGAGTTCGCCCGGTACCTGCCGGCCGACTGGCGCGATCGCCCGGCCGAGCGCCGCGCGACCGAGACGATCATGGCCCTGCTCGAGGCATCCGGCGCCCGATTCGTCGTCGAACGGCTGCGCTTGGAGTGGGAGCCGACGACCCGAATCCCGGCCGTGGATCGCCGTCTGAGCTTCCGCGCCTTCGAAGATGAGCACGAGGTGCTCGACCTGACGACGCGCGCGCTCACCGGCACGCTCGATGCGCACAGCCGCGGTGAGCTGAGCCACCGCTCACCGCGCGAGGTCGCACTCACCCAATTCGACGAGGAGTTCGCGCAATACCTGACGCCTCGGCAGTGGTGGCGAGTCGCCCTCGATAGCGCGGGCGGCGCCGTTGGCTTCGTCTTCCCAGCACGTAACTCGTACCACCACATCATCGCGTACGTCGGCGTACTGCCCGAGTATCGCGGCAACGGCTACATCGACGGCATCCTCACCGAGGGCACACGCGTTCTCGCCGAAGCGGACGCGCCCCACATCCGCGCCTCGACTGATGTCGGCAACGTGCCCATGGCGAACGCGTTCGCACGCGCCGGCTACGACACATTCCAGCGGCTCATCAACATGGAATGGCCGCTCGCCCGGCCCTGAGTCGCCGCGGAATCCGGCGGACCCCGCGGCTACTCGGTTCGCGTCGTTCACTTCAATACGTCCGATATCCAGATCACGAATGAAAGGCAGCACCACATGCACACCTCAACCACCCACACGATCGTTCGAGCCGCCACGGCCGAGACTCTCGCCGACGGCCCGACGAGCTCCATCACGCTGCTGGCCGACGGGGAGCACACCGCCGGCGCGACGACGATCAACCGTGCCCACCTCGCCCTCGGCTCGCCCGGAGCGCCGGCACATCGGCACGAGAACGCCACCGAGACGATCTTCGTCATCGACGGCTCGCTCGACGTGCTCATCGACGACGAGGTGCACACGCTCACGGCGGGCGACCTCGTCTTCATCGACTCGGGCACCGCGCACGCGTTCGCGCCCACCCCGGGAAGCACTGCCGACATGCTCGCGATCTACACCCCGGGCCAGGAGCGCTTCGCCTACTACCGGATGCTGCAGCAGTTCCACCTCGGCGAGATCACGCTGCCCGAACTGCAGGCGACCTCCGACCGCTTCGACAACCACTACGTCGACAGCCCGGTCTGGCGCGCCCGCGCCTGACCGGCAAGGCGTGGCCGACCGGCACGACCGGCCGGCCACGCTCACCCTCCGAGCACGGCGCGCGACGCTAGCCAGTCAGCATCCCGCCACACGAGACGCACTCGTGCAGGCAGCAGACCAAGCACGTCAGAAGACGAGGAGAACCTCATGGTGAGCGTGAGCCAAGAAACCATCGAACAAACAGAGCAGCGACTCCACCGGGTCATCGCTGCAGCCGACCTCGTCGCGCTCGAAGGGGTTTGGTCGTTCACTGAGTCAGCCCTCGCGGAACCTCCGGCCCTGACGCCAGGCGTGCCGCGCTGATGGGATCATTCGACATTCAGTGCGACGTCAACGGCTCGGTCCGTCACGTCTTCGCTGCACTTTCCGACGTGACCCGGATGCCCGAGTGGTACTCCGCGGTTACCGTCGTCACGGAGCTCACTGCACCGCCGATCTCGCGCGGCTCTCGCTTCCGTATCCACCGAAACCTTCCCGGCGGGCCGGTCATCAACATCGTCGACGTGACCGAACTGGAGCCGGATCGCGTATTCACTCTGACCAGCGTGGAGGGGCCGACACCGTTCAGCTACCGCTACACACTCACCCCCTCGGATGCGGGCACCACGATCGCGCTGCACGGGCAGATCTCCACGGAAGGGCTGACCGGCCCTGCCCGGTTCGCCGGCTCGCTGGCTCCGCGGCTCTTCGCTCGCGGCATGGAGGAGAACCTCAACCGCTTCAGAACGATGATCGAACGGGCATCTGCCTGACTGACTGACGAGCTGTCGCACCCGTCGGTCGTAGGAGCCGCCGGAAAGTCACCTACGGAAGGGACGCGTCAAGCAATGCCGCCACACGCCTGCGGGCGGCCGACCGAATCGGCGCCGAGGAGCTCGGACAGGGCCACGCGATGACCCTCTCACAGGTCATCAAGCACCGAAGGACCATCGACGTCAAAGACGGCGACTCCGTCCGGCATGGCAAGCTCAAGCCTCGATCGTCGACAACTCGAGCTCTGTTCAAGCTCAGCGGAGCTGCGCTGGCGTGCTGTTCCGTCGCGACGACCGCGGTTGCCCTCTATTTCGCCGCTGAGTCATTGGGGTCGGTGTCGTCGAACGCCGTCGACATCGGCACCTCAACGGAAAGCCTCCCGTCGGTGGGTCTGGGGAGCGTCGATGGCGGCTTCGACATGTTGGTCGTCGGCGCCGACAATTCCGCCGACCAGGGTGACGCGTACGGTGACCGGGGAGGCGCAACGCTCAACGACGTCAACATATGGCTCCACGTCAGCGACGACCACTCCCGCGCAACCGCCGTCAGCTTTCCTCGCGACCTGATCGTTCCGCATCCCGAGTGCGTCGACCCAGCGACCGGCGAAACCTTCGATGCGATGTCAGCACAGCCCCTGAACGATGCCTACGGTCGCGGCGGGCTCGGGTGCGTCGCCCAAACCATCTCGTCGCTCACCGGCGAACCCTTCGAGTACGCGGCGTCGGTGGCTTTCAGCGGCGTCATCGCGATGAGCGATGCAGTGGGGGGCGTTGAGGTGTGCTTGACGGAACCGATCGATGACCCTGAGGCGGGTCTGATCCTGCCTGCCGGGACGAGCTCGCTTCAGGGTCACGCGGCGCTGGCGTTCCTGCGCACCAGACACGGCATCGGTGATGGAAGCGACCTCGCACGCATCTCCAACCAACAGGCCTTCCTGTCCTCGCTGATCCGGCGGGTCCAGTCCGAAGCGACGCTGACGGATCCGGCAAAGGTCATCGGATTGGCCCGCGTCGCTGTCGACCACATGGTGCTCTCGACCTCGTTGGCCAACCCCATCACCATGGCCTCGCTCGCGATGTCGATGAAAGACATCCCACTCGACCAGATCGTCTTCGTGCAATACCCCGGAACAACCGGCGACGCGGAGTTCCCGGGAAAAGTCGTTCCGCTCGCAGACCACGCCGAACAACTCATCGCCGCGATCGTGTCCGACCAACCCTTCACCCTCGGCAGCGACTCGCTCGGCTCCGGAGTCGCCCCAGCGCCTGCCGAGCCAGCACCCGAGCCGGCGCCCGAGCCGGTGCCCGAATCGCCCGCCACGACGGTGCCCGCGGCTCCGGCTCCGGTCGAATCCAACGAACCGGCACCGCCCGTCATGGAGGGACTGAAAGGGCAAGTCGCATCACAAGCCACCTGTACGCAGGGCCTTTCCGAATGAACGCGCAGCCGGCTTATCGAAGAACCGTGCAGCGAGTCGATGATGCGACCATGAGCACCGCGTCATGCTCGACGGCGTCCGTGAGGGGATGCGGATGCCTGGCGTGACGCCGCCAACACGCACATCCTCGCCACACGAGACGCGCTCGTCACACTCCACAAGGAGACCGACCATGACCGACCATAACTACGTGGCGTACGAAGACCATCCAACCGGCCTCATGATCGAAGAATTCAACGGCGCCGGTCAGTTCGACAACGTCACTCTCCACCCCACCGTCGCCATCACAGCCGAGAGTGACGCCCAGCTAGCGGAGGAGTTGCACCATCGAGTCGCCGACTACTGCTTCATCGCGAGATCCGTCCAAACGCCCATCGGACACGTCGGGGGCACTCGGGGACCCCGCGCGTGGCCGGATCATGTTCGCGCTCCTCGGTGACCGCTCCGTCCCGGCCGGAGAGGCGTTCACGGCACAGCAGAACACCGCGGTCGGGATCCAGAAATCCGGTCCTACGGCAAGACTGGGCGGGCGGATGCATCGTGGCTAGCAAGTTCGGACTGTCCGACCGTGTGCGGTTGGTCGCGGCGCTCGCAGTCGTCTACCTGGTGTGGGGTTCGACCTACGTTGCGATCAAGGTCGCGATCGCGGCAATCCCTCCGCTGCTCATGAGCGGCGTGCGGTTCCTGATCGCCGGGGCGTTGCTGTATGCCTGGTGCGCGCTGCAGCGCCGACGACATCCGCAGCGCGGCTGGACGCCGCCGACGCCTCGTCAGTGGCGCTCCGGCATCATCATCGGCCTCCTGCTTCCCGCGGCCGGCACGGGTGTCGTCAGCTGGGCGGAGCAGTACATCTCGTCCGGTCTTGCGGCGCTCCTGCTCGCGACGATCCCGATCTGGATCGTCGTCGGCGCGGCCGTCTTCGATCGAGAACGCATCACCACCCCCGTTGTCATCGGCCTCGCCACGGGAGTTGCAGGTGTCGTGGTCTTGGTCGACCCCTTCGACGGCGCAGTACCCGCCCTGATTCCTATGCTGGCCACTCTCGCCGGCGCTCTGAGTTGGGGCCTCGGATCGATCTACAGCAGGCATGCGACACAACCCGCGCAACCATTGCTCGGCAGCGCCATCCAGATGATCGCCGCAGGACTCGTCCTCGTTCTGATCGGGTCGGTCAGCGGAGAGCTCTCCCGTGTAGACCTCGCGGAGATCACGGCATCATCGTGGATCGCCGTGGCGTACCTCATCGTCTTCGGAAGCCTGCTCGCGTACAGCGCATACACCTGGCTCCTCGCACACGCATCATCCCGCCTCGTTGGAACCTATGCGTTCGTGAACCCGCTCGTTGCCGTTGCCCTCGGCTGGGCGATCCTTGGCGAAACACTCACCGCGCAGACAGTGGTCGCTGCCGCGCTCGTCATCACGGCGGTCGCCATCCTCGTCTTGCAGCCGCCACCGTCAAGACGCCCTGCATGAACGAGGACCGTGCGGGCCCGCGACGGCGCGCATTTCGCTGCGTGCTTGCACTGCAGAGGCATACTCGATCGCCTCTCCACTGTTGCGGAGGTGAGAGTGCGCTCCGGCGCCGCAGCGCCAGTGCCTTGATTGCCCGGACGCCCGTGGAACGATCCGCTTTCGGTCGGGGAGCTAGAGTCGGGACGGTGAGCAGGGTCGTTCTGATGTGCGGGCCGGCGGGATCCGGAAAATCGACCGTCGCCAGAGAACTCGAAGCGAAGGGCATGACCCGACTCTCGTTCGACCGGGAAGCCTGGCGACGTGGGATCCACGTGATGCCTCTTCCGACCGACGTGCACGAGGAGATCGAGCGAGAACTGCGAGACCGCCTCGTCGCACTGGTCGAAGCCGGTGCCGATGTCGTCCTCGACTTCTCGTTCTGGTCAAGACGATCCCGCCTCGCGTATCGTGACCTGCTGCGACCACTCGGAGTGGTACCGGAGACCATCTATCTCGCGACCCCACGAGCAATTGCGCTTGAACGGATGCAAGCACGCGGCCATGAGCACGCGGACGACTATGCACTCGCTGTGGACCTCGCTGCCGAGTATTTCGACCACTTCGAGCCTCCCACCGCCGACGAAGGTCCGCTAACCGTACTCGGAGCAGCCGGGCCGCAATAGCGGATCGGCTTACGGCTAGCCCTGCGGCAGGTGGCGTGAGAGGCTCGCTCATGCGTCCGGCTCGCTTCGCGGGGCTCTGCTGCACCGGACGACTCACTGTTCACACCAAGGTGCGGAGCTGAACCGTTTGGAACCGATCAACACGTTCATTGAACTCTTCGCCGGATTTGCGGGCGTCGCACTCGGGCTGTGGCTCTTCTTCACGCGCGCAACACGCGCGCGCGAGACTCAGGAACGACTCGAGAGACTGCCGCGCCGCGTCGGCGAGACGAGCGCTCGGAGTTCGACGACCGGGACCTTTGCGCTGGTTTCCGGATTCTTGGTGGTCCTGTCCGTTGGGCTGATAATCGACGCGGGTCGCCGACTTATCGCAGGCTGAACACAACTCGACCGAACCCCCACCGAGAGGGCGCCCGACGGTGTCGTCGCCGGCTCGCGCTGTTCGGGCCTAGAACGGGTCACGGACGATGTGGATGCGGTGCTTCACGGACTGCATGAGGCGCATCGGAACGAACTCGGCGCTCCTCTTCGAGCCCTTCCCGCGTACCGGCAGGCCCAGCGCCCGTTGTAGGGCTGCGGTGAGATTTAGGTCTAGCCATCCGAGAAAGGTGCCGAGGCCGACGCGTGCACTCCAGCCAAAGATGACCAGCCACAGCACGAAGCCCAGCGGGATGAGGATCCAGAGCAGCAGCCCTCGTAGAACCAGCAAGGCAAGCGCAGCCACATCGCCTAGTGCTTCGCGCGTGGCATTGTCCATGACGTGAGCGTACTGGCAGGCAGGACACGGCGGCCCGCCGATCCGGCAGCGGGCGCGGGAGGGGGAAGACGTCGTAGCGTGGGGCCATGTCAACACGGGACGACGCCGGACGCACGCTCGACCAGGCCGAAGATGCGATCCAGGCGGCCATGCGGGCCAGCGACGTCGACGACCTCGTGTTCGCCGGTCCAGACGGGAAGGTGATCGGTAAAGCGGCCGACCTGGAGGCGCATCGGAGCGGCGCAACCCGCTTCGCGAGCATCCAGGAGACCCACCGGCGCACGACCGAGGTCGCGAGGGCCGGCGCCACCGAGACGACTGCCGCGGCAACGGTGTGGAATGACGGCCGATGGGTCGACGTCAGCCTGCGATGGACCCGCGACTGGCGCATCATCGACGGACGCTGGCAGGTCGCGGGCGGATCAGTCACCATCCTGGGTTGAGCACTCGTCGGTGCCCGCATCTGGATCCGCTTGCGGCCGTCTGCCGACCCTTGAGGCAATGAGCTCTGACGCATCGTGCCGGGTCGCGGCTCGAGTATTTCGAGGCGAATCCTCGCAGTCCGTGGACGATGCTTGGCAACCGCGATGAGGAAGGCGAGCAGGGTCCGCGGCTCGACACTGAGGCTACGACGAGAGCCGCCCCGTCAACGCAATGGGCGATGAAGACATGATCGGTTACCGCTGAATCTGGCGGTTGCCTCGGATCACATGCCGATAGGCGGGAGCTGGCCGTCGGGCGAGCGATCCTTCCCGCATCGAGCGCACTCGAAGAACCGCGCTCCGGTCTCTTCCTGATGATGCACGACCCACTTGTGCATGCCCAGACGGCACCGCCACGTTTTCCCAGTCATGTGATCCCCTCCCGTCCGCGTCGTCAGGGGAGACGATGCACATCGTACTCCGATCGGGCGCGGGCGGCGCAGGATTGCGACAGGATCCGCTTGCGGTCATCCGACGGTGGATCCGCTCACGAGCGTCCGTGCACCGACGGCACACGCGCCCGACCTGCTTGCAGGTATCGGGCGGGCCCAGAGGTAAGCCGGCGAGGTGCGGTCCCGGTCGAGCCGGAACCGTACCCGGAGGAGTTCATAGCGGCACCGACGTGTCGGGGATAGTGTATGGATCGTCGACGTCGACGGCGTCGGGCACGAGGAGGTGCGTCATGGATCCGCTGTTGTGGATCGTCGGGCTCGTGATACTCGCTGCGATCGTCGTATTGCTGGTCAGGAACGCGGGACGCTCCCGCGCCCCCTCGGAGGATCCCGCCGCTGAGCGCACTGCCCAAGAGCAGGCGCGGATCGAACAGGAGAAGCGGGAACAGGCCGGCCCCGGCGCCGGCAGCGTTTGACGGCCGGATGCAGCTCTCGCCCCCTTCTTTCCTCTTGTCTGTTCGCAACTCGTCATCGGGTGGCTCGTGCTCGCGGTCCATCGCGATCCGCGGTGATCCATTGGGGTCGGTGGCTGTCCGTGTGCGGGTGGAGTAGCCTTCGCCTCAGATTCACGGTTCCCAGATTGAGGGTGTAATTATGGGTCGGACGCCGTTCAGGTGCCGGCTCGGCGTGCATCGGTGGGTGGTGCATCGTGAACCGGATGTCGCTCCGTATGAGGAGTGTGCGCGCTGCGCGAAGATCCGCATGGTGGATCTTGCCTCCGGGGGCCTGGGCGGGATGCTTCCCTAACTGTTGGGCACCGCTGCGGCGCCCCACGCGAGCCTTCATGTCGCTCGACGGGAGGCATTCCAGGCGTGCACTTGATGCGTGGGCCGCACGAGGATCTCGTTTATCGAGACGTGTTTGCGCAGGCCGATCGCCCCGGCATGTGCTCACCGCCGCAGCCAAGCTGGGCCGAATCGAAGAGTGAGAGTGAGCCGAAAGCCGATCCGCCTGCGGGCAACTGCGCAGCTGGGGTGATGACTGCGCCCCCGAGCTTGCCGCGGATCGCCTGACTAGGCTCGCACCTGAGTGATGACCGCTCTCCTCCATGAGGAAGGAATCGAGTGAATGCGGATCGCGACCCTGAACTTACGGCACGGTGGCGGACCGTGCGTCCGTTCGCTGCTCGAGCAGATCGCGAGGATCGACGCAGACGTCCTCGTGCTCACCGAGTTCCGAACTCCTGGCGTAGCTCTCATCGACGGGCTGCATTCGCTCGGATATCAGACAACGACCTCACTGCCACCGGGCTCGTCCAATGGGATCGCTATAGCCTCGCGTTCGGTGATCGACCGCTCATGGTCGTTGGCTCAGGACTTAGATCCCGACTTGGATTCGCATCGGCTATGGGCGGTGGCAACAAATGGGTTGAGCCTCGTCGGGGTCTACCTCCCCCAAAGGAAGCTCAAGCTGCCCTACTGGGATGCCGTCATCTCGGCGGCCGCCAGCGGCCATCTCAATGCAGGGGTGTTGATAGGCGACTGGAACACAGGCACGAACACCTTGGACAAATCCCCGGCAGGAGCCGGGTTCGACGGCGCCGATCGACTCGCCGCGCTCGAAGCGACTGGCTACGTCGACCCCTGGCGGCTTTCGCATCCTGACGAACGGGAGTACTCCTGGTTCAGCACCGCGGGCAACGGGTTCCGGGTAGACCATGTCTACGTCCATCCCTCCCTTCTCGACGACGTGCTGAACGCTTTCTACGACCAGACACCGCTCGCAGAAAGAGCAACCGACCACGCCGCGTTGATCCTGGAGCTCAGTGACGAGTTCAGGTCGAACCCAGATCTGCCGCGCAACGTCTGAATAGGGGCCAAGTCTTGCTCGCGCCTCACCCAGGGACCCGCCTACGTCATCAGCCTCGCGTACCGGCGCACCCACTCGCGGTGATAGGCGGGACGGGTGACTCCCGCGCCCGCCGCCACGAGGGCCGGATAGAAGGATGTGAGGCCGTCCCAGTCGTCACCCGCCCGGGCGAACCCGACAGGTGGCATGTCGTCGATCAGCAAATCGGACTTACGCGTGTTGCATGCAGCATGGAGCGTAGTCAGGTTCCCGAGCACGTTCGGCCCACCACGGCTGTGCGCGACCACGTGATCGGCTTCTGGCGCGAGCGCCCAGAACACCGGGTGTATCTTCCCTCGCTTGTAGTGCACGTCGTACCCAACCGCGTCCGGGAATAGGTCATGAACCGCGACGAGGATGCAACGCGGTACTGCCCGTCCGCCGCAATACGTGCAGCGGAACCCGTCGCGGATGAACACTTGCGCTCGAAGCGACTCATTCCGCGGGCGGACGCCGGCCACAGCCTCACGGTTCCCAACCTTCCCCGCCGCGGTGAGTCGGCCCATCCAAACTTCGCCGGCGATCGGTTGCAACGCCGCCGCCGCCGAGACCAGGTCTCCGCCAGCGACGGCGGCAACGGCCCCGGTGAGGATGCCGGCATACCGTTCCACGTCGGCGGCGTCGAACGTGACGATGTCCACCATGACTCCGAACCTATCGGCCAAAGGCGGTGAGTATCTGGTTCCTGACCCGCTGCTTGGTCGTGAATTCGAGGGTCCGCTCCTGCGACAGCCGATGTCGCGTAGGCGGATCCTCTGCCGGGCGGGCGAGTCGCGAGCGGGGAGATTGTAGGCCGCGATTCCCACCTGGACGGATCAGGATAGGGGTATGGACAATTCTTGGGACGAGCGCGTCGCGATGTTTTGGTCTACAGCGAATGAGGAGGACGAGGCAGCGACCATCGCTGAAGTCGAAGCGCTGGCCGCCGAACGCGACCCGGGCGATCCCGCAGCCTTGTTCGAACGCGCGTCCGCGCAGGACTTCGTCGGACGTGAGTCTGAAGCGATTCCGCTGTATCGCGCCGCCCTAGCGGCAGGCTTAGGTGGCTCTCGGAAGACCCAAGCCCAGATCCAGCTGGCGAGCTCGCTCCGCAATATCGGCGACACACGAGCAGCGGAAGCTATCCTCCAGCACGCAGAACCTGACGGCGCGGTTGGCGCGGCAGCGCAAGCGTTTCTCGCACTCAGCCTCCGTGACCTAGGGAGGCACGACGAAGCACTTCGCGTCGCGCTAGAAGCGCTCGCGCCGACGCTCCCCATGTATGGACACGCCGTCGCCTTCTATGCAGCCGCGCTGACTGCCGGCGTCAACGGCTCCGATGAGATCGCGCCCGGGCCTGAAGGAACGACGAAGCAAGCGCTGGGAGGTCGCATATGATCGACCTCGAAGCCGCCGTGAGGTCGCTAACTGAGGACACGAAAGATGCCGTCCGCACTCTGAGGTGACGACGGCATCGTTCGTTTGAAGGGCTGGTCGCTCAGCTGAGCTTGCGGCGGTAGATCGCGACGGACCAGATGTAGGCGCCGACCAGGATGGCGACGAGCCACGCGAGGGCGATCCAGATCTCGTCGCCGACGGGCTCCTGCGCGAACAGGGCGCGCATGGTGTCGACGATCGAGGTGACCGGCTGGTTCTCGGCGAACCAGGCGACCGGGGCGGGCATCGTGTCGGTGGGCACGAACGCCGAGCTGATGAACGGGAGGAAGATCAGCGGGTAGCTGAACGCGCTCGCGCCGTCGACCGTCTTCGCCGAGAGGCCGGCGACCACGGCGAGCCAGGTCAGGGCCAGGGTGAAGAGCGCCAGGATGCCGGCGACGCCGAGCCAGGCACCCGCGGACGCCCCGGTGCGGAACCCCATGATGAACGCGACCCCGATGACGATCGCCACCGAGACGAGGTTCGCGACCAGCGACGTGAGCACGTGCGCCCAGAGGACGCTCGACCTCGCGATCGGCATCGACTGGAACCGCTCGAAGATGCCGCCCTGCATGTCGAGGAACAGGCGGTAGGCCGTGTACGCGATACCCGACGCGACCGTGATCAGCAGGATGCCCGGGAGCATGTAGTTGATGTACGACTCGTCGGTTCCGGTGTTGATCGCCCCGCCGAGCACGTACACGAACAGGAGCATCAGGGCGATCGGGGTGACCGCGGTGGTGATGATCGTGTCGGGACTGCGGAGGATGTGGGTCAGCGACCGGCCCGTGAGGACCCGCGTGTCGCCGAGGACGTGGCTGGTCATCGGAGTTCCTTTCCTGCGGTTTCGGTCTCGGCCGCGGCATCCGTCTCGCCGGTCTCTCCGACCAGCGCGAGGAAGACGTCCTCGAGGGAGGGCTGCTTCTCGACGTACTCGACCTTGGCGGCCGGGAGGAGCTGCTTGAGTTCGGCGAGGGTGCCGTTCTGGATGATGGTGCCCTTGTGCAGGATCGCGATGCGGTCGGCGAGCTGCTCGGCCTCATCGAGGTACTGCGTGGTGAGCAGCACGGTCGTGCCGCCCTCGGCGAGCTTCTTGACCGTCTGCCACACGTCGATGCGCGCCTGCGGGTCGAGTCCAGTGGTCGGCTCGTCGAGGAAGATGATCGGCGGGTTGCCGATCAGGCTCATCGAGATGTCGAGCCGGCGGCGCATGCCGCCCGAGTACGTGCCCGCCTTGCGGCCGCCGGCCTCGGTGAGCGAGAAGCGGTCGAGCAGCTCGTCGGCGATCGCGCCCGGGTCCTTCAGATGCCGCAGCTTCGCCACGAGCACGAGGTTCTCACGGCCGGTCAGCACCTCGTCGACCGCGGCGAACTGCCCGGTCAGGCTGATCGACTCGCGGACGTCGTTCGGCTTCGCGGCGACATCGAACCCGGAGACCGTCGCGGTGCCCGCGTCGGCCTTCAACAGCGTCGACAGGATACGGACCACGGTGGTCTTGCCCGCGCCGTTCGAGCCGAGGAGGGCGAAGATGCTTCCCGCCTTCACGTCGAAGTCGACGCCGCGGAGCACGTGCAGGTCCTTGAAGGACTTCTCGATGCCCCTCACCCGGATCGCCGGTTCGGAGGTTCGCGTGGCGGTCATGTCCGTTTCTCCGTTCTTTCTCGGCGCGTTCACGCCCGGTTGTCGATGGCGGCGTCGATCGCCTCGGTGAAGCGGCGGCGCTCATTGTCGATCCACTGCTTGCCCGAGTACCCCGCGACGAGGGAGTCCGCGAACTTGACGGGGTCATCGCCGACAAGCTCGCGCACCGGAGTGCGGTTGGCCGCGCCACGCTCCCACAGGTTCGCAGAGTCGCCGAGCACCGTCATCAGGGTCTGTCCGTCGGTGACGCCGCCCGTGTACATGAGGTAGCGGTCGAGTGCCTTGGCGGCGCCGGCGTAAGGTGCGGGAAGTGCGGCAATGCGGGCCTTGTACTGCTTGTACTGCTTCTTCTGCTCAAGGGTCCCAGTGAGGGCTTCGATCCAGTTCGTGGCCATGATTACTCTCCTGATTCGGTCGGTGCGTCGGTGTCTCGGGGTGTAGTACTTGGTGATGCTGAGTACTGGTACATAGTAAGCATGAGTACCGGTAGATAGCAACACTGAATAGCAGATTTCTGTGCCGAGTCGAGCAGGTTGCCCACGCCGGAGAACTACTGAGCGCTATGACGGTCCAGCACGAAATCCACCACTTGGGTCGTGAGCCGTTTTCCACTGCCGGACGTTGCGTAATCCGCGGGCAGCGCCGCACGTAGGGAGCATCCCGCTCCCTCCTCTCCACTCAACGACGCGACGAGTGGCGGGCATCCTCGCGCCGCTCGGGCTCACCGGAACCTTCATGCCGATGGACTCACCCGACCTGCCCGAGCCCCCACGCGCACGGATACGCACGCTTCGCAGACGGCGAAGGCTTCACGATCGTCGATGTCACGCGGTGGAAACCGTCGCTGCTGCACGCCTCCGGCGGGATGATCTCGACGACCGCCGACCTCGCCGTCTTCTTCTCGACACTGCTCGGCGGCCGCATCCTGCCTGCGCGCCTCCTCGACGAAATGACCACACCCGAGCCGCTCGCCGGCTACGGCCTCGGCGTCTTCGTGCAGGACCTGGTTCCGGAAGCGGGAACGATCATCCACCACAACGGTGGCGCCCCGGGCGGGTTCGGCGCGCTGATGATCGGCAGCCCCGACGGGATCAAGGTGCTCACCGCCGGCATCACGATGGGCGACGAGGACATGGACCCCGCGCAGGCATTCCCCGCGGCGCTCGGCGCGCTGGTCGCGAGCGCGTTCGGCACGCCGGTCGCCTGACTCGTCGCGCCGCCGCGCCCGTCACCTCGAACGACGGGCGCGGCGTCCGGGCTCAGGGCGTCAGAGCTCAGAGCAGCAGTGAGACGAGTCGTTCGGTGCTTCGCGTCGGCCGCATCGGTGATGCGCCGTCATTTGGAACACCCCGGTGCGGTCTTGATTGGTGGTGCTGTTGTGGGGTGCATCGCAGGCGGCGCAGGCTGACTCGCCGCATCGACAGCTGGCGCCCTGTAGCGCGCTGGTGGACTGCGATCGACGCGATCGTCAGCGCGTACGAACCCCCGGGCATAGCCGCCTCATCGACACGACACTGAGAGAAGGGCGAGATGGAGGCAGCAGACAGCGCGTTACAAGTCGGTTGTGCCTCCGTTCGAGGCCGCGTGGCGGTGGCTGCGCGGTGGCGGTAGCAGGCCTGGTGCAGCACGATCGCCAGCTGCGCGGCGGTTCACGAACCAGAGATAATCGCCGTGCAGTGATCCAATCCGGAAGGGAAGTGCACGTTGACGCATGTCGAGCAAGAGCAACCGTTAGATCTCGTGAAGCTCACCCCTGCCGCGGCGGGTGAGGTGATGACGTTGCAGCGGGCGGCGTACGCGACCGAAGCGCAGATCTACGGCGATCCGTTCCTGCCCGCCTTGACTCAATCCTTGACGCAAGTCGAACAGGAGCTCAAAGGGTTCTCCATCGGCATGCGTCTCGGCGCGAGACTGGTCGGGGCTGTGCGGTGGACGGTAGAGTCCGGTGTCGCACACATCGGTCGGCTCACCGTCGCACCGGATATGCAAGGACGCGGCCTGGGGACGCGGCTACTCAGGGCTGCTGAGGAGGCCAGCGATGCGCAGGCCTTCGAGTTGTTCACCGGTCACCTCAGCGAAGCGAACGTCCGGCTATATCAGCGAGAGGGCTATCTTCTGACGCGGCGGGAAGCCCTTCGCGAGGGAGTCGATCTCGTCTACCTTCGCAAGGAGCGGCCCGGTCGGCGAGCAGCCTCCACGCACGCCCAACCCGAGCACAGCACATCGACGTAGGTCGGAGCGCGTAAGCCGGTCCCACAGCGGACGCCAGCTCACCTCGCCGGGCGCGACGCAGGCGCTGCGTTCGAAGTGTCCGTTTAGCCGGCCCGGTGAAAACGCCCGCAGGGGCACGCCTACTGCAACGCGAACCGGACCCGCTGCCTCCCGGTCGGAGCATCGATGACGGAGTGGCCGACATCGCACCTCCAGGAGCGCGTCATCGCAGCCCGCCGGCGTCAGCCGCGTCGAGCATGGAGCGCGATGATCGCGTCGGCGAAGGGCTCGGGGGCCTCCTGCGGCACGTCGTGACCGGCATCGACGAGCCGGTGTTCGACCAGGGAAGTGAAGTGCTGCTCGTGCGTCGCGGTGGTCGACGGCGCCTCGAGCGGGTCGGCTGTCGCGTCGAGGATGGCACTGCGATCGGCGGTTGCCGTGCGATGAGCGCCTCGTCGGTCTCATGTACGGGATCACCGGGCACGAGACCGTAGCGGTGCCGGTAAAAGTGCACGACGGTGGCGACGAAGTCGGGGTTGTCGAACGAGCCGGCCGTCGATTCGAACACTCCGGGCGGCTCGCTCCAGGTCGGCGACCACTCGTCCCAGAGTTGGCGAGCCAGCGCCCGTCTGTTGCGGTCGAGACCGGCCCGACCTCGCTCGCTGTGGAAGTACCACTGGTACCAGTTGCGACGTTCCTCGACGGGCTCGTCGGGGACGGTCGCCATCGCGGCGATGTCGTGGACGTTGTATCCGCCCACCGTGACGAGCCCCGACACGAGGTCGGGCCGGAGCATCGAGGCCACGCACGCCGCGCGGCCACCCCAGTCGAACCCCGCGACGATCGGCCGATCGAGTGCGAGGCCGGTGATGAGATCGCACAGATCGCCGGCCAGCGCCGCCTGCTGACCCGAGCGCGGAACGTCGGGAGCGAGGTAGGTCGACGGACCGTAGCCTCGCAGGTACGGGACGACGACGTCAGCGCCGGAGGCTGCGAGCCGCGCGGCGACCTCGTCGTAGCATCGCGGGTCGTACGGGAATCCGTGGAGCAGCACGACTGGCCACCCCTCGGCGTCGCCGTGCCGCTCGTACGCGATCTCGACCTGCGATCCGCGAACCGTCTCGAACCCGCTCACGCGTCCAACCTATGACCAACGTGCGACACCGCGGTCAGCCGATGACGGATGCCGCGGCCCAGCGCCTACGCCCTGAGGTCGTCGCCCGCCGGGCCGCCAGCCGCGGCATCCGCGAGTAGGAGTTCCGTCTGGACGCGGCGGTACCTGGCGGTGGCGGAGAAGGCCTTCGTCGCCGAGATGAGGAACACGATCAGGCAGACGAGTGCCGTCAGCAGGGCGAGGGCGAAGACCAGCCAGATCACGCCGTAGGCGCTGAAGTCGGTTGCGTACATGGATCGAACCTAGCGTCGGCGTGACGGCGACGCACGGGTTCTCTGCGCGTCGAAGGCTGGAATGGCCGCGGGTGGAAGGTTGCCAGGGCGTCGGCTGCGGCATCCGTGCGCGGGCGGGGGGTCAGCCGGACATCGACCGGTCGGATGCGGATGAAGGTGAGGGTGCGGGGAACGGCGTCAGCCTGCTCGCCGCCCAGACGAGGGCTCCGGCGGCGAGGAGAGCCGCGAGGAGGCCGGCCACATGGGCGGCGAGGGAGATGAGCCCACGCTCGAGCAGCAGGAAGCCGTACGGGACCCATCCGTCCGTGACGCCACGGAAGAGGACGACCGCGACCCACAGGACGGGGTACGGCAGGACGATCCAGAGCCGCTGCCAGGGAAGGGCCGGGCGGTCGCCGACGAGGAGCCAGTCGAGCGCCACGGCGACGGGGAACACGACATGCAGGAACGCGCTCACCCAGACGGGCGCCGAGCCGGTGCCCGGCACCAGCACGTTGTAGACGACGGCGACGACCAGGAGGCAGGTCGTGGCGATGGCCCGTGCCCCCGGCAGCCCGCGGGGCGCCGTGCGGCCGGCGATGCCGATGACGCCGGCGAAGAGGAGCACGATGCTCGTGAGCAGGCTCGTCTGGTTGGTGAAGTAGCCGAAGTAGTCGAACGCGCTCGTGTCGCCGACGGCGATGCGCAGCGCATACGCGTAGCCGAGGATGGCGATGCAGAGCATGCCGCCGCCAAGACGAACCGCGCCGACTCCGCGTGCGCTCACGGCGAGTGCTCGGACGAGCGCTCGGATGAGCGCTCGGGTGAGCGCTCGAGCCCGCGGCCGAAGACCCAGAGCACGCTCAGCAGGAGCAGCACGGGAACGGCCACGATCGCGATGAGCGTGGGCCGACCGAAGACGAGCGCCGACAGGACACCGGTCAGCACGGCGACGGCACCGACGAGCGTGAACGCGAGCCAGGGGCGACGTGCGGCAGGTGCGGTCATGGCCACAGGGTAGCGGCTGTGATCGTTCCGCCGGACCCCACGGTTCGAGCGGATGCGCCGTTTCGGGCAGGCGCCCTCGACGAGGGGCGACCGGCGGATGTCGCGGCCGCGACGAGGCGCCGAACGATACGCTGCGAGGGTGCAACGGACGCCTCGTCTCCTCGTGATCGTGCTGGTCATCGCCGCCGTGCTCGTCGTCGGCGGGGTCGTGACGATGCTCGTCGCCGGCTTCGCGCAGCCGACGGCGACGATCGGCTGGTTCGCGTACCAGCCGCTGGCCGGCGCGGTGTTCCCGCCGGGCGGGGGAGTCATGGTCACCACGCCGGTGCTGATCGGTGCGGCGGCCGCGGCGCTCGGATTCGTCGCGCTCGCCGGCGCGCTCGGATTCGCGCTCGGCCGGGGGCGGCAGGAGCAGCAGGGGCGGCAGGAGCAGGAGTGACAAGAGCGGCGGTCGCAGGAGAAGGGGCCGGGCAGCCGCATCAGTGAGGGCAGGACCGGCCGGGGTGCCGTCGCCGCCGCGGCGCAGGAGCGCCGAAGGCGCAGGAGCCTGACGGAACGCCCCGCTTCGGGCTGGAGCGGGACGGGCACCCCGTGTACGCTTGGATAACGCTTTCCCGGCGCGCTGCGCGCCGAGCGCCACCCGGATCGACGACGACCGAAGGAGACCGATGCCCGACATCCGCATCGACGAGGCCGACGACCGCCTGCTGATCCGCGGGGGCGATGCCGTGCTCGCCGAGTACGTGTTCCGGCCGACCGACGTGCGCCTCGAGTCGCCGCGCCCGTACTTCAGCCCGATCCGCACGCTCGGCGGCGAGGTCGTCTCGCTCTTCCGCCCCCACGACCACGTCTGGCACAAGGGCATCGCGTGGTCGCTGCCGGTGGTCGACGACGAGAACTTCTGGGGCGGTCCGACCTTCGTGCGCGGCGAGGGCTACGTGCAACTGCCGAACAACGGCGAGCAGCGCCATCGCGACTTCGACGAGCGGTCGGATGCCGCGACCGGCGCTCGCCGGACCGAACGTCTCGACTGGGTGACCGAGGGTGGCCAGGCCGTCTTCGAGGAGGAGCGCACGATCGCGGCGACGATGCTCGCGAACGACGGCGACGGCGACGGCGACGGCGACGGCGACGACGCGGGCGACCGCGGCGCCGAGACTGGGCCCGACGCCTGGCTCCTCGCCTTCGAGACCCGGCTCCGCAACGTGAGCGGGCGGGCGATCCCGATCGGCTCGCCCACCACCCGCGGACGCGAGAACGCCGGCTACGGTGGCCTCTTCTGGCGCGGACCGCGCTCCTTCACGAACGGCACCGTGCTGGCCCCGGGCGTCGCGGGCGGCGACGAGCTGCGCGGCATCCGAGCGCCCTGGATGGGATTCAGCGGCCTCCATGACGGAACCGGCACGGCCTCGACCGTGGTCATGGTCGACCACGCGGCCAACGTGCAGCACCCGCCGCAGTGGTTCGCCCGATCCGAGGACTTCGCCTGCCTCTGCCCGGCGCCGTTCTTCAGCGAGGAGCACGTCGTCGAGTCCGGCGCGACGCTCGAGCTCCGCTACGGCGTGGTCATCGCCGACGGGGCGAGCGACCCCGAGCGGGCGCAGCGGCTCGCCGCCCGCGGCGCTGCGGCACTCGACACGGTGCTCGGCACCGCATGAACACCGCGCGGAGATCGTTCCCCGGCTCGACCTCGGTGAGCCGCCTCGAGGCGTACGCGGATGCCGCGCCCGACGGCCTCGCCGGCGGAACCCCGCACCTGCACACCGTGTCGAGCGAGGCGTATCTCGTCGTCGCCGGCGCGGGCCTCCTGCAGACGGTCGACGCGTCGGGCTTCGCGCAGCATCCGCTCGAGCCGGGGGCGCTCGTGTGGTTCGAGCCGGGCGTGATCCACCGGGCCGTGAACGGCGGCGGGCTGGACGTGCGTGTGATCATGTCGAACGCGGGGCTGCCCGAGGCGGGCGATGCCGTGATGACGTTCCCGGACGACGTGCTCGCCAGCTCGGACGCGTACGCCGCCGCCGCCGCCCTTCCCGGCCCCGACGTGCCGGCCGCCGAGCGCCTCGCCGCAGCCATGGCCCGTCGCGACCTCGCCGTGCGCGGCTTCCTCGACCTCTTCGACGGCGGAGTGCCGAGCCCCGACCGCCTCGACCACGACCGCCTCGAGCGGCTGTACGCCAGGGCGGTCGCCCTCGTCGCGCCGAGGGCGGACGACTGGCGCGCGCGGTGGCGGCGCGGCGCGCTCGCCGACGCCGCGGCGACCGGGGCACGCCTCGATGCACTGCTGGCCGGGCGCGATCCCGGGCTCGCCGCCGCACGCGTGTCGAGCGCGCGGCCCGAGCCGTCGAGCCTCGGCATGTGCGGCGTCCTCGGCCGCTACGACCTCGAATCCCGCCCCGCGGAAGGAACCCGATGACCGAGACCCCGAACGCCGAGCGCCGCCCCGTCGAGCGCACGGCGACCGCACCGTTCCGCGCGGCCCTGATCGGCACCGGCGCGATCGCCGACGCCCACGCGGCGGCCCTCGCCGCGACTCCGGACGCCGAGCTGGTGGCGGTGACCGACCGCGACCCCGAGCACGCCCGCCGCTTCGCCGAGCGCTGGGACGTGCCGGAGGTCGAGGCATCCCTGACCGACCTGCTCGCCCGCGGCGACCTCGACGTGCTGCACGTGCTCACGCCGCCGGGGGTGCACGCCGAGCAGGCGATCGCCGCGCTCGACGCCGGCCTGCACGTCGTCTGCGAGAAGCCCGCGGCGCTGAGCCTCGACGAGCTGGACGCGATGACGGATGCCGCGACGCGCAACGATCGCCGCCTCGCGGTCGTCTTCCAGCAGCGCACCGGCTCCGCGGCCGCACACGTGCGCGAACTGCTGCACTCGGGAGCGCTGGGTCGCCCGCTCGTGGCGAACTGCAACACGCTCTGGTACCGCGACCCCGCCTACTTCGCAGTGCCGTGGCGCGGCAAGTGGGCCACCGAGGGCGGTGGGCCGACGCTCGGCCTCGCCATCCACCAGATCGACCTGCTCGCGTGGCTCCTCGGTGACTGGACGAGCGTGCAGGGCCAGCTCTGGCGCCTCGACCGCGAGACCCAGATGGAGGACGTCTCCACCGCGGTCGTCACGTTCGAGGGCGGCGTCGTCGCGTCCGTCGTCACGAGTGCGCTGTCACCCCGCCAGACGAGTTCGATCCGCATCGACACCGAGCTCGCGACGATCACCGTCGACCACCTCTACGGGCACGCCCACGAGCACTGGCGCATCACGCCCGCGCCAGACGTCGCACCCGAGGTGCAGGCGGCCTGGGCGCTGCCCGAGGTCGAGGAGGGCAGCGGACACGACCCCCTCGTCCGTGACATCTACGCGGCCCTGCGCTCGGGCGAGCCGCTGCCGGCGACGGCGACCGAGGTCGCCACGTCGTTCGAGATCGTCACCGCCATCTACTCCTCGGCCACGTCGGGTGCGGTCGTCACCCCCGAGACGCTCCGGGCGGATGCCGCGCACCGCCGCAGCCTCGAGAGCCCCGTCGCCGACCTGCGCCGGGCCTGACGGGCGAATGGCCGACCCGGGACGCGGGCTCGCGGCATCCGTCGACGGCGATCGCGGAGGACCGGCCATCGACGACGCGATCTTCCACGACCCCGTCCACGACGGCGCGACGGATCCGACCGTGATCCGCCACCGCGACACGGGGGAGTGGTGGATGTTCTTCACCCAGCGCCGCGCCACGGTCGACGAGCCCGGCGTCGCCTGGGTGCACGGCACCCGCATCGGCGTCGCCCGATCGCGCGACGGACTCGACTGGCGGTACGCGGGCACGGTCGACGGACTCGAGGCGGATGCCGCCGCGGTGCGCGAGACGCACTGGGCGCCCGAGGTGATCGACGACGGCGAGCGCTACCGCATGTACCTCACGGTCATCGACGGCGTGTTCGCCGACTGGGACCACCCCCGACGCATCGTCGAGTACGTGAGCGACGACCTCGTCGGCTGGCGCCGCGTCGGCGACGTGCCGTTCGGTTCCGACCGGGTCATCGACGCCTGCGTCGCGCGTTCCCCCGACGACCGGTGGCGACTCTGGGTCAAGGACGAGGCCGACGACTCTTCGACCTGGTCCGCCGTCAGCGAGGACCTCGCGTCGTGGCGGGTCGAGGGACGCGTCATCGGCGGTCGTCCGCACGAGGGCCCGAACGTGTTCGAGCTCGGCGGCTGGTGGTGGATGCTCGTCGACGAGTGGCGCGGCATGGGCGTGCACCGTTCGCGGGACGCGCGGACCTGGCGCAGGCAGGGCGGTCCCGACGATGTGATCCTCGGCGAGCCGGGTCGTCGTCGCGGCGACGCGACGTTCGGCCGGCACGGCGACGTGGTGGTCGACGGCGACCGCGGAGTGCTCTACTACTTCACGCATCCGCACTGGGACGGCAGCGAGCTCGGTACCTCCGAGGCATCCGACGCGCGACTGAGCGCGATCTTCGCGGCGGAGCTGCGTGTGGAGCATGGCAGGCTGGTATGCGACCGCGACGCGCCGGTCTCGGCCCTGCCCGAGGCCTGAGCGAGACTCGCAGGACACCCCAGTTTCGACCCCCGATCTTGCGCTGATCTGGGTTTCTCGTGGAATGGCGCCGGTCGCGGCATCCGTGGATGATCACGAATTGAAACGATTTTGCGATTTCGGTTGACCGCCCGGCATCGCTCGGTTACATTTGGGCAAGCGCTTTCCCGCAGGCAAGGCAATGGCGAGCGCTGCAGGCACCAGGCAGACACTGACGTTTCCGGGAGGACAACGATGTTCAACATTCGTACGCGACGCACGGCGCTCGCCGCAGCGGCATTGACCGCGAGCGCAGCGCTCGTGCTCACTGGGTGCTCCGGCGGCGGCGCCGAGACGGCAGCCACCTACGACCCCGACGAGAAGGTCACCCTCGACCTCGCGTTCTGGGGCAACGACGTGCGCGCCGAGCTCTACGACGCGGCCATCGCGTCCTTCAACGAGGAGTACCCGAACATCACGGTGAACACCTCGTTCCTCGGCTTCCCCGAGTACTGGGAGAAGCGGCAGACCGAGGCGGCCGGCGGCGGCCTGCCCGACGTCATGCAGTTCGACTACTCCTACCTGCGGCAGTACTCCGAGAACGGGCTCCTGCTCGACCTCGAGCCCTACCTCGGCAACGTCATCGACACCGAGCCGCTCGCGCAGAACATCCTCGACATCGGCGTGGTCGGCGACGAGACCACCGGCATCCCGACCTCCACGAACGCCTGGGGCATGTACACCAACCCCAAGCTGCTCGAACAGGTCGGCGTCGAGGAGTTCGCCGGCGGCGACTGGGAGGACTACGACGCCTGGATGAAGGAGGTCACCGACGCGGCGACCGCAGCCGGCGTCGAGCTCTGGGGCGGCACCGACTGGACCGGTCGCATCCAGAACTTCGAGGTGCAGCAGCGCGCCAAGGGTGAAGACCTCTTCACCGAGGACGGCGAGCCCAACTTCACCGAAGAGGACCTCGCCGCGTTCTGGGAGCAGGGCGACGCCGTCCGCACCGATGGCAGCGTCATCGGCCAGCAGCGGCTCGAGGAGATCTACCCTCTCTCGGGCTTCGACTCGGCGCTCACCGCGAGCGAGCTGACGTGGGACAACTTCGGCGCCGGCTACCTCGGCAACCTGGGCACCGACTTCACCGAGCTCGGCCTGTTCGAGCCCCCCGTGACGGAGGAGGGCGCCAAGGACCTCTACCTCAAGCCCTCCATGCTGCACTCGATCTCGGCGAAGACCGAGCACCCCGAGGCTGCGGCGACGCTCGTGAACTTCCTCGTCAACAGCCCCGAGTCGGGTGCCGCGTTCGGCACCAACCGCGGCCTCCCGGCGTCGACGACCGCGCTCGAGGGCGCGGACCTCGACCCGCTGAGCCAGCAGATCGCCGACTACGAGGCCTCCATCGCCGACCGTCTCGGCGACGCCCCGCCCGTGCCGATCGTCGGCTACGGCACCCTCGAGGAGAAGTTCCGCCTGATCGGCCAGGAGCTCGGCTACGGCACGCTCACGGTCGATGACGCGGTCTCGCAGTTCTTCAGCGAGATGGACGTCGTCCTGAACCAGTAGTCGGCGCTCGCGCCGCGACTCCGGGCGGGGAAGGCAGACCCCGCCCGGAGTTCCCATCTCGGGAAGATCGGAGTTCCACGTGACCACCACCCAGTCCATCGTGACGGCGGGAGCCGACGCGAAGGCCATGCGCCGAGAGCTGCGCCGCGCCGAACGCGGCGGGCCCTCGATGAGTCCGGGCAGACGCCGCGCCGCGAGGCGCGAGTCGGTCGCCGGGTACGGGTTCCTCGTGCCGTGGCTCATCGGGTTCCTCGGCCTCACGCTCGGCCCGATGCTGTACTCCCTCTACCTGGCGTTCACGAAGTACAACCTGTTCAAGGACCCCGAGTGGGTCGGGTTCGACAACTTCGTGCGCATGTTCACCGACGACCCGCAGTTCATGCAGTCGGTGCAGATCACCCTGGTCTACGTGCTCGTCGGCACGCCGATCAAGCTCGCCGCGGCGCTCGGCATCGCGATGCTGCTGAACTACCGCAACAAGGGGTCGGGCTTCTTCCGCTCCTCGTTCTACGCCCCGTCGCTCATCGGCGCCTCGGTCTCCGTCGCGATCGTGTGGCGGGCCATGTTCTCCACCGACGGCCCCGTCGACAACAGCCTGAGCTTCTTCGGCATCGACCTCGGCGGATGGGTCGGCAACGTCGCCCTCGTCGTGCCGATGATGATCCTGCTCGCCGTCTGGCAGTTCGGCGCCCCGATGGTGATCTTCCTGGCCGGGCTCAAGCAGATCCCGCAGGAACTCTACGAGGCCGCCGAGATGGACGGTGCCGGCCCGGTGCGCAAGTTCCGCTCGGTCACCATCCCGATGCTCTCGAGCGTCATCTTCTTCAACCTGCTGCTCGAGCTGATCAACGCGTTCCAGATCTTCGCCTCGGCGTACATCATCTCGAACGGCTCCGGCGGCCCCGCCGGCATGACCAACTTCTACACCGTCTACCTCTACAAGCGCGGCTTCGCCGACCTGCAGATGGGGTACGCGTCGGCGATGGCCTGGGTGCTGGTGATCGTGGTCGCGATCATCGCCTTCATCCTCTTCAAGACGTCCACGCGCTGGGTGCACTACGCAGGAGAGAACCGATGAGCACGATCGAAGTCCCCAGGGCCGAGTTCCTCGAGATCTCCACCGATCAGCCCGCCCAGCCGCGTCGGCGCCGCATCAAGCGCAAGACCGTCAACACCGTCATCTGGATGGTCGCGCTGCTCGCGCTCACCGCGATCGTGCTCTACCCGCTCGTGTGGATGCTGTTCGCGACCTTCAAGCCGTCGAGCGAGTTCGGCCAGAACCCCGGCCTGATGCCCGAGAACCCGACGGTCGACAACTACGTCAAGGTCGTCGAGGGCATCGCCGGAACCCCGCTCTGGCGGTTCTTCGCGAACTCGCTGTTCATCGCGGTGATGGCCGTGATCGGCACGCTGTTCTCATCGGCCCTCGCGGCGTACGCGTTCGCCCGCATCAAGTTCCGCGGCGTCGGGCTGCTGTTCGCGGCGATGATCGGAACGCTGCTCCTGCCGTTCCACGTCATCATCATTCCGCAGTACATCATGTTCAACAAGCTCGAGCTGGTCGACACGTACTGGCCGCTGATCCTGCCGAAGTTCCTCGCGACCGAGGCGTTCTTCGTGTTCCTGATCGTGCAGTTCATCCGCAACATCCCGCGCGACATGGACGAGGCGGCGCGCATCGACGGTGCCGGACACCTCCGCATCTTCTTCTCGATCATCCTCCCGCTCATCAAGCCGGCCCTGATCACCTCGGCGATCTTCACGTTCATCTGGACGTGGAACGACTTCCTCGGGCCACTGCTCTACATCAACACGCCAGAGGAGTACCCGCTCCCGATCGCGCTGAAGCTCTACAACGACCAGACCTCGACGTCCGACTACGGGGCGACCATGGCCGTGTCGTTCCTGGCGCTGCTGCCGATCCTGATCTTCTTCATCGTCTTCCAGCGGTTCCTGGTCGACGGCGTCGCGACCCAGGGCCTGAAGGGCTAGGTCCCGGATGTCGCGAGCAACCGACCGGGCCGCCCGTCACGCCGCGGCGACGGGCAGCGGTCCCACGCGCGACGACGCGGCCGGGCGGGCCCGGTTCCCCGGGGCGAAGAGCGCGTTCGGCCTGCTCGGCGAGGTGCTCGTCATCGGCGTGCTGATCGCGGTCGTGTCGGTGCCGATCATCACGCTCCCGGCGGCGCTCGCCGCCGGAGTGCGGCACCTGCGGCGGTTCCTCACCGCCGACGACTCGTCGCTCGGGTGGTTCTGGCGCGACGTGCGCTCGGCGCTCCTCGGCGGGACGGCGATCGGCGCGGCATCCGTCGTCGTCGCCCTCGTGCTCGTGCTCGACATCGACCTCGCCGGCTCCGGCGCCCTGCCCGGCGGACCGCTCATCGCGGTCGTCGGCTGGGCCGGGCTCGCCGCCCTCGCGCTCGCGCTGTTCACGGCATCCGGCCTGTGGAGCCCCGAGTCGGGGTGGCTCGCGGCGCTGAAGGCCGTGCCGGGTGCGCTGCGCGCCGACCCGGCCGGTGCCGCGTACCTGCTGGCGACCGCGGGCTTCGCGGGCGTCGTGACGTGGCAGCTGTTCCCGCTCGTGATCCCGGCGCTCGGCTGCATCGCGCTCGCGATCGTCGCGGTGCCCGAGCGCCCTCGGCGCGGTCACGGCGAAGCCGACGTGGAGATCGAGCGCGGGGATCCACGCGCGTGAGCAGCGAGCGCGCGCTGGTCGAGGCATCGTCGCCCACCCGCCCGCTTCCTGAATGGGCGCGGGAGGCGAGCCTCGGCATCTTCGTGCACTGGGGCGCCTATTCGGTACCGGCCTGGGCCGAGCCGACGGGCGCGCTCGGCACGGTGCCCGACGACGAGTGGTTCGCGCACAACGCCTACGCGGAATGGTACGCGAACACCACCCGCATCGAGGGCTCGCCCGCCGCGCTGCACCATGCCCGCGAGCACGGCGGAAGGCCGTACGAGGCGTTCCTCGACGAGTGGCGTGCCGAGGCCTACGACCCGGCCGACTGGGCGCGGTTGTTCCGTGACGTGGGCGCCGACTACGTCGTGCCCACGACGAAGCACCACGACGGCATCGCGCTCTGGGACGCCCCCGCAGCCGGCGACCTCACGACCGTGGCGCGCGGCCCGCGCCGCGACCTCATCGGCCCGCTCGCCGACGCCGTGCGCGCCGAGGGCCTGCGCTTCGGCGTGTACTACTCCGGCGGGCTCGACTGGGCCTTCGCGGGGCATCCGCCGCACCGCTCGAGCGAGGACATCGAGCGGCAGCGACCCAAGGATGCCGCGTACAACGCCTACGCGTTCGCGCAGGTCGCCGACCTCGTCGACCGGTACGCGCCCGACCTGATCTGGAACGACATCGACTGGCCCGACGCCGGCAAGTCACCCGGCCCGCACTCGATCGAGGCGCTGCTCGACGCGTACCGCGCAGCGGTGCCCGACGGCGTCGTCAACGATCGCTGGGGCGCGCCCGTCGGCGACTACGCCACGAGCGAGTACGCACACGACGCCGACCACGAGTCCGGCGCCGGATGGGAGCACTGCCGCGGCCTCGGCTTCTCGTTCGGCTACAACCGCGCTGAAGACGAGTCGCTGACCCTGTCGCCTCGCGAGCTCGCACGCCTCTACGCCGACGTGGTCTCGCGCGGCGGGCGCCTGCTGCTGAACGTCGGGCCGACCGCATCCGGCGAGATCCCGCCCGTGCAGCGCCGCACGCTCGAGGGCGTCGCCGGCTGGATGACGTCGGTCAAGCCGCACACGATCGGGCGTCGCATGCTCGGCCCCGACGAGCTCGAGGCGCTCGAGGTGACGGATGCCGCGTGGTGGCGCGCGTGGGCGGCCGGGGAGCGCATCGTGGTCGTCGTCGACGGGCCCGCGGCATCCGCTCGCAGCGCGGACGGGCGGCCGGTGACCGTGGTGGCGCTGCCCGAGTAGCGGGTGGCAGGGGGTGGTGGGGCTGCTCGCGCGACACGCCGGCGAGAGGTCGCAATCGGTCGGCATTCCGCGCGGATGGCGACCATTCGCGACCACTCGCGCGCGCCACCCGCCGTGTCGCGCCCGCATCAACTCGCGCCGTGCGACATCGCGCCACCCGGCGCGTCGGCCCCGCATGAGCTCGCACCGTGCGACATCGCGCCACGCGGCGCGTCGGCCCCGCATCAGCTCGCCCCGTGCGACATCGCGCCGGTCGGCGTGGCAGGGTGGGTGGCATCCGGGCGCTGGACGCGTGCCGGCTCGTCGCCTGGGCCCGACCGCCGAGAGCGACATCGCGGCACCGGGGCGGTCGTCCCGTAGACTTGGAATACGCTTTCCCACCAGTGACGGAGGAACCACGTGCACTACGGCGCCGACTACAACCCCGAGCAGTGGCCCGAGGAGATCTGGCCCGATGACGTGGCGCGCATGCGCGAGGCCGGGGTCACGACGGTCAGCCTCGGCATCTTCTCGTGGGCGCGCCTCCAGCCGCGCGAGGGCGAGTTCGACTTCGGCTGGCTCGACCGCGTGATCGACCTGCTGCACGAGGGCGGCATCGCCGTCGACCTGGCCACGGCGACCGCCTCGCCGCCGCCGTGGGCGAGCGCCGCGTACCCCGAACTGCTGCCGCAGGACGAGAACGGGGCCACGTACTGGCCCGGGAGCCGCCAGCAGTTCGCGCCGTCCTCGCCCGTGTACCGGCGCCTCGCCGGCGAACTCGTGAGCGCGATCGCGGAGCGCTATGCGCAGCATCCGGCCGTCGTCATGTGGCACGTCAACAACGAGTACGGCTGCCACCTGAACATGGACTTCTCGGATGCCGCGCGCGACGCGTTCCGGCGGTGGCTCGCCGATCGCTACGGAGACGTCGACGCGCTGAACGCGGCATGGGGCACGAACTTCTGGGCGCAGCGCTACCAGTCCTTCGACGAGGTGTTCCCGCCGCGCAAGGCGCCGTACAGCCTGAACCCCGGGCAGATGCTCGACTACCGGCGGTTCACGAGCGACATGCTCCTCGAGTGCTACCTCATGGAACGCGACCTGATCCGCGCCGCGGGCGCCACGCAGCCCATCACGACGAACTTCATGGGTGCGTTCAAGCCGGCGAACTACGAGCAGTGGGCGCCGCACCTCGACGTCATCAGCGACGACTGCTACCCCGACCCGAACGATCCCGAGAGCTTCCGCGCCGCGGCGTTCCAGCGCGACCTCGTGCGCTCCTTCAAGCCCGACGTGCCCTGGTACCTCATGGAGCAGGCGACGAACGCGCTCAACTGGCGCCCGTCGAACGCGCCGAAGGCTCCCGGGCAGATGGCCGCGCTCAGCGCCCAGGCGATCGGGCGCGGCGCCGACGGCATCCTCTTCTTCCAGTGGCGGCAGTCCCGTGCCGGGGCCGAGAAGTTCCACTCGGCGATGCTGCCGCACGCGGGCACCGACACGCGCACCTGGCGCGAGGTCACCGCCCTCGGCGACGCGCTCGGGGCCCTGCCCGAGCTGCCCGTGGGCGGCCGTGACGCCCGCGTCGCGCTCGTCTTCGACTGGGAGAACTGGTGGGCCGTCGAGGCATCCGACCACCCGATGAACGGCGTCGACTACCTCGCCGTCGTGCAGCGCTGGTACCGCGCGCTGCACCGGCGCCACGTGCAGGTCGACATCGTGCCGGCAGCCCGCGTCGACGACCGCTACCAGGTGGCGATCGCGCCGTTGCTCGGCCTCGTGCGCGAGGCGGATGCCGCGGCGCTCGCCGCGTTCGTCGAGGGTGGCGGTCACCTCCTGGCGGGCCCCTACACCGACGTCGTCGACGAGGTCGACCGGTTCCGCGTGGGCGGGTTCCTGACCCAACTGGGCGCGACCTTCGGCGTGCGGCTCGAGGACTTCGGCGCGCTCGTCGCGCCCGATGCGCCCGAGTCCGAGCCGGGGGCCAGGCGAGCGCACTTCGGCGGCGGATCCTCCCCACTGCCCGAGTCGGTCGGCACGCTGCTCGCCGAGGAGATCCACGTGACGGATGCCACGGTCGAGGCCGCGTTCTCCGGCGGACGCCGCGACGGCGATCCCGCGCTCACGCTGCGCCGCTCGGGCCCCAGCGGGGCGGGGGCGGCCCGCTACCTCGCGACGGTGCCCGACGAAGCCGGCGTGCAGGCGGTCGTCGACCACGTCCTCGCCGACGCGGGTGTCGAGCCCGTCGTCGCCGGACTGCCCGAGCACGTCGAGGCCGCGCGCCGAGGCGAACTGCTGACGCTCATCAACCACGGTGGCGCGGACCTCGTCGAGGTGGCCATCGTCGGCACGGATGCCGTGAGCGGGCGCCCGATCGACGGCGTGACGCTCGGCGCCTACGACTGGGCGCTCGTGCTCACCGCGGCGGATGCCACGTCGGGCGCGGAGGCCGCGTCCGCCCCCGAGGCCGCGCCCGCCCCTGAAGACCGGACCGACCGCAACCCGGCGGCCCGCTGACATGCGCGTGGTCATCGCGCCCGACTCGTTCAAGGGCACCGTCGAGGCGACCGATGTCGCCGCGGCGCTGGCCCGCGGCTGGGCGCGGGCCCGGCCGGGTGACGAACTCGTGGAGATGCCGATGGCCGACGGTGGCGAGGGCACGCTCGACGCCTTCCTCGCCGCGGTCCCCGGTGCGACGCGCGTGCCCGTCGAGGTGCTCGGCCCCGACTCCCGGCTGGTGCCCTCCAACTGGGTGCTCCTGCCCGACGGCACGGGCGTCGTCGAGCTGGCGTCGACCTCGGGCATCACGATGCTCGATCCGCTGCAGCCGCTCGACGCGCACACGGTCGGGTTCGGCGAGGCGATCGCGGCGGCCCTCGATCATGGGGTCGAGCGACTGCTGCTCGGGCTCGGCGGCAGCGCGACGACCGACGGCGGTGCCGGCGCCCTCGCAGCGCTCGGCGCGAGGTTTGCGGATCCCGCGGGCGAGCCCGTCCGGCCCGGCAACCGCGGCCTCGCGGACCTGGCCGCCGTCGACCTCGGCTCGCTTCGCGCCCTGCCGCCCGGGGGCGCCGTCGTGCTCGGCGACGTGACGAACCCGCTGCTCGGACCCACCGGAGCCGCGGCGGTCTTCGGGCCGCAGAAGGGAGCGGATGCCGCGACCGTCGAGTTCCTCGAGGCGAACCTCGCCCGGCTGGCCGGCCTCGTCGACGCCGACGCCGGCGCGCCCGGCACGGGCGCCGCGGGCGGCACGGGCTTCGCCATGCTCGCATGGGGTGCCCGGCTCGGCGGCGGCGCCGAGCTCATCGCCCGAACCATCGGCCTGCCGGGCGCGCTTGCCGACGCCGACCTGGTCATCACGGGGGAGGGCCGCTACGACGGGCAGTCCGAGGCGGGCAAGGCCCCGACCGAGGTCGCCTGCCTCGCCGAGCAGGCCGGGGTGCCGGTGGCGCTCGTCGCCGGGGCGATCACGGCCGAACCGGCCCGCTTCGCGGCATCCGTCTCGCTGACCGAGCTCGCGGGCGGTGCCGCCGGCGCCATGGCCGACGGCGTGCGCTGGCTCGAGGAGGCCGGGGCACGACTGGCCCGCGACCTCCCCTGAGCGCGTCTCGCGGACGCGGAACGTGGAACGGGCCCGGCGACATCCGCACGGGCCCGTTCCACGTTCGCCGTCAGCTGGTCAGGTGCGCAGGATCGACCCGCCGGCGCGCTTGCGCGAGACCGCGTCGATCGTCGCGGCGAGGATGAGCACGCCGCCCGTGACGGCGTAGTTCACGCCGGCCGGCAGGTTCAGCAGGCCGAGGCCGTTCGTGATGACCGCGATGACCAGCGCGCCGATGGCGGCGTGGATCAGGCGACCGCGGCCGCCGAACAGGCTGACTCCGCCGACGACGGCCGCCGCCACGCCGCTGAGGACGATGTCGCGCCCGGCCGCGGCATCCACCGATCCGACCTTGCTGATGCTGAACAGGCCCGCGACGACCGCGAGCGAGGAGCACACGATGAACGCTGACCACCGGATCGCGGCGACCTTGACGCCCGAGCGCCGCGCCGCCTCGGCGTTGCCGCCGACGGCGTAGATGTAGCGGCCGAACTTCGTGCGGTCGAGCACGAACGTGCCGAGCCAGAGGATCGCGAGCGTGATCGGCACGACGATCGGGACGCCCTCGATCGCCTTGAATCCGGTGCCGCGGTTCTGGTTGAGGATCAGCACGACGACGCCGCCGAGCACGGCGATCGTGATGAGCTTCGCCCAGACGAGGGCGATCGTGCGGTTCGGGACCCCGGCGCGCGTGCGCCGGGAGCGGTCGATCCACGACGTCGTCGCCGAGACGGCGAGCATCACCACGAGCATCACCCAGCCGCCCCACGTGGGCAGCGTGCCGTTCTGGATCGCGAGGATCTCGGGCGTCTCGACGCGGTACAGGCCGCCCGCTCCGATGATGATGAGCTCGAGGCCCTGGAACCCGAGGAACAGGCCGAGTGTCACCACGAACGATGGGATGCCGACCTTCGCGACGAAGAAGCCGATGAACGTGCCGATCGCGATGCCGGTGAGGAACGCGATCGCGAGGGCCAGGATCCAGTTCAGGTTCACGACCGCCACGAGCACCACGAAGATGACCATCGTGAGGCCCGCGGTGACGCCGGCCGAGAGGTCGATCTCGCCGAGGAGCAGCACGAACACGAGCGCCATGCCGAGCATGACGAGCGTGGCCGCCTGGGTCAGGAGGTTCGCGAAGTTCCGCTCGGTGAAGAAGAACGGGCTGAGCGCCGTGAACAGGACGCTGAGCACGACGAACCCGGCGACGGCCGGAAGCGCGCCCATGTCGCCGCCGCGCACCCGCTGCACCCAGGCGCGGACCTGGTCCATCAGTCCGCCCTCCTGGCCGCTGCCGATCAGCTGCTCGGTGCTGAGGGCGGAGAGCACCGTCGTCGACTCGGTCGCCGGAGCGCCGCCGTCGGCCGCGCTCATGCGGAGGTCCCCTCGTAGGTCTTCACGCCGGTGATGTAGCCGATGACGTCCTCGTTGTTCGTCTCGCTCGTCTTGACGGAGGCGACCATCTGGCCGAGGTAGAGCACGCTGATGTAGTCGGCGACCTCGAAGACGTCCACGAGGTTGTGGCTGATGATGATGACCGAGACGCCCTGCTCGGCGAGGCGCTTCACGAGGGCGAGCACCTGCGCCGTCTGGGCGACGCCGAGGGCGGCGGTGGGCTCGTCGAGGATGACGACCTTCGCCTTCTTCAGCACCGACCGGGCGATGGCCACCGTCTGGCGCTGGCCGCCCGAGAGTGAGGAGACCTTCTGGCGCACCGACTTCACGGTGCGCACGGAGAGCTGGCGCAGCGTCTCGGCCGCCTCGCGCTCCATGCGGCCCTCGTCGAAGGTGCCGGCCGAGAGCTCCTCGCGACCGAGGAACATGTTCTGCACGATGTCGAGGTTGTCGCACAGCGCGAGGTCCTGGTAGACGACCTCGATGCCGAGCGCGCCCGCGTCGCGAGGGCTGTGCAGGTGCACGGGGGAGCCGTTGAAGAGCACCTCGCCGCCGTCGTAGGGCTGCACGCCGGCGAGGCCCTTGATGAGCGTCGACTTGCCGGCGCCGTTGTCGCCGACGAGGGCGGTGATCTTTCCGGGATACGCCGTGAAGTTCACGCCCTTCAGCACATCGACGGGGCCGAAGCTCTTCACAACCCCCTTCAGCTCGATGATCGGCATGTCCATGCCGGGTCCTTTCTCTGGGGAACTGCGCTGTCCCGGGATGTCGTCAAGCGGGAGCGGGAGGCTCCGGGACGATCGTTCGTCCCGGAGCCTCCCGTCTGGTGGTGTGGTGCTATCCCACGCCGTGGGTCGTGCAGGCCTCGGCGACCTCGTCGGTGCAGATCTCGGCGGCGTCGGCGTTGCCGTCGTCGACGACCTTCTGCACGTCGTCGGGTCCGACGAGGATCGGCGTGACCGCGATGTACGGCGTGCCGTCCTCGAGCTGCTTGTCGACCGAGGGCTTCTCACCGTTCAGGAGCTGGATGGCCAGCTCCGAGGCGGCGTCGGCCTCGAGTGCGAACGGCTTGTAGACCGTGGCCGTCTGCTTGCCGAGGAGCACGTTCTGCAGGCCGGCGATCGAGGCGTCCTGACCCGAGACGGGAACGGTGAGGCCGTTCTTGTCGAGGATCGTGATGACGCCCGCGGCGTTCGTGTCGTTGGCGACCCAGACGGCGTCGACCTTGCCGCCGAGGGCGGTGAGGGCCTGCTCGAAGTTCGTCGCGGACTTGTCGCCGTCCCAGACTCCGGGCGGCTCCTGCGCGGGCGTGATGCCGGCGGGCTCCATGACGCCGACGGCTCCGTCGTGGAACATCTTCGCGTTGCCGTCGGCGGGGTCGCCGCCCATGTAGACCACGACCGCGCTGGCCGGGTCCTTGCCGGCGGCCTCGAGGCCGTCGAGGATCGACTGCCCCTCGAGCGCGCCGACCTGCTCGTTGTCGAAGGAGACGTAGTAGTCGGCGCCCTCGATCGGGCGGTCGTAGGCGATGACCGGGATGCCCTGGTCCTGCGCCTTGGACGTGACGGCGACGGCGGCGCCGTTGTAGTCGACGAGGAGCATCACGCCGCAGCCCTTGCTGAGCTGCTGGTCGGCGATGGTGGCGTACTTGCTGGTGTCACCCTGGGCGTTCTGGATGTCGGCCTCGAAGCCGGCGTCGGTGATGGCCTTCTCGAGGGCGGGGCGGTCGCCGTTCTCCCAGCGCGGCGATGATGCCGCATCGGGGAGGATGACGCAGGCACGGGTGGCAGCCTCTCCGCCGCCCTCGCCTTCGCCGCCGCTGTTGCTGGAGCACCCGGCGAGCATCAGCATCGATGCTCCGGCGAGGGCTGTGATCGAGATCAATGAAGACTTCTTCATCGTTCTCCCCTTCTCGTTGTGAGTGTGCAGGACATTCACTGCTGCCGTGTCTGCACTGACTGCGGCATGAGGATACTGACCGCTCTGTAAGGAGAGCGGTAGTCCGGATTCGATAACGATCGGGTAACACCGGGAGTGATGTGACACGTCACATCAGAGGCGGAAAGCGGTCTTCGTCAGTGCTGGCAACGATGGCCCTGTCACATGCTCGAAGGGGACTCCTCTCGACGGGTTCGGCGGTCTGCGGAAGTCGAATCGATTCGGTCGGCAGCGGCCCTCGCGTAGCGCTCGCGGATGTGCGCGCGGTGGTCGCTCGGCAGGTGCGCCGCGACCTCGATCGGCCACGTCGGGCGGGTCCCGGTGAGCGCCCATGCCGCCTGCCGCGCCGCACCGTCGGCGACGTACTCGCCGGGGGCGGGTACGACGACGGGGGCGTCGAACACCTGCGACGCGACCGTGCGGACCGCGGGGTTCTGGGCGGCTCCGCCGATGAGCAGGATCCGGTCGGCGACGACGCCGAGCGAGGTCACCGCGTCGAGTCCGTCGGCGAGCCCGCAGAGCATGCCCTCGATGGCGGCCCTCGCGAGGTTGGGCCGCGTCGTGCTCGCCAGGGTGAGGCCCTCGAGGCGGGCCGTCGCGTCGGGCAGGTTGGGCGTCCGCTCGCCCTCGAAGTAGGGCACGAGCACGGCACCGGATGCCCCGGGCCCGGCCTCGAGCGCCAGCCGGCCGAGCTCGTCGTGGTCGACGCCCAGCACGCGCGCGAAGGCGTCGAGGACCCGTGCGGCGTTCAGTGTGGCGACGAGGGGCAGCGAGCGCCCGGTCGCGTCGGCGAACCCCGCCACGGTGCCCGAGGCGTCGGCGATCGCGTCATCCGTCACGGCGAAGACGGTTCCGCTCGTGCCGATCGAGACGACGACGTCGCCGGATGCCGCGTCCAGGCCGAGCGCCGCCGCGGCATTGTCGCCCGCGCCGGCGCCGACGAGGATCCCGTCGGGGGTGCGGCCGGCCGCCTCGGCGGGGCCGAGCACCCTCGGCAGCACGGCATCGTGGCCCAGGGCCTGCACGAGGAGGTCCCGGTCGTAGCCGTCGGCGCCCCAGTACCCGGTTCCGCTCGCATCGGAGCGGTCGGTGGTGAGCTCGTCGAGCACCGGGCCGAGCACCGACTCGCCGGTCGGACCGTAGCCCCGCAGGCGCCAGGTCAACCAGTCGTGGGGGAGCGCCACGGCCGCGACCCGAGCGGCGTTCTCGGGCTCGGCGTCGCGGAGCCAGCGCAGCTTCGTCGCGGTGAACGAGGCGACCGGCACGACGCCCGTGCGCCGGGCGTATTCGCCAGCCCCGACCTCGGCGATGAGGTCGAGCGCGGCCTGCGCCGAGCGCGTGTCGTTCCAGAGGAGGGCGTCGCGGATGACGCGCCCGTCGGCGTCGAGGGCGACCATGCCGTGCTGCTGGCCGCCGATCGCGATGGCCTCGACGCCCTCGAGTCCGCCGGCGTCGCCGATCGCCGAGAGCAGGGCACCCCACCACGCGGCGGGATCGACCTCGGTGCCGTCGGGATGGGGAGCGCGGCCCGACCGCACGAGGGCGCCGGTCGCGGCATCCCGGATCACGATCTTGCACGACTGCGTCGACGAGTCGACTCCTGCGACGAGCGGCATCGCCCGCCCCCTTTTCTCTGAGGTGTTCCTGAACCGGGTCGACCCCTGCGCCGCGTCGTCGAACGCGGCGCAGGGGTGGTCATCGAGGGGCTTTCCGAGGCGGGCCCATCCGTCGCGATCCCGAGGCTGCCGTAGCACGCCCTTCGGTGCTGACGCGCCTCCATGGGCCTCGACTGCCCCCCGCGTTCGCGAGGCTAGCGCGCGCCCAGCAGGTGCTCGGTCGCGAGCTGCTGCAGCCGCACGAAGCCGCCGCCCTTGCCGCCGTAGTAGGCGTCGGCGTCGAACTCCTCGTAGGCCGAGCGGTCGGCGAGGAACTCCGCGTAGGTCTCGCCCTCGTTCAGCGTCGGCACCGCGAGCTCGGGCACGCGGGCGGCCTCGAGCGCCTCCTGCACCTCGGGGTCGGCGCGGAAGGCCGCGGCACGCTCCTTCAGCAGCAGGTAGGTGCGCATGTTGGCCGCCGCCGACTCCCACACGCCCTTCTCGTCCTCGGTGCGCGAGGGCTTGTAGTCGAAGTGGCGCGGGCCCTCGTAGGCGGGCACGCCGCCGGGGCCGCCGTTCTCGAGCAGGTCGACGAGCGCGAACGCGTTGTGCAGGTCGCCGTGGCCGAAGACGAGGTCCTGGTCGTACTTGATGCCGCGCTGGCCGTTGAGGTCGATGTGGAAGAGCTTGCCGTGGAACAGCGCCTGCGCGATGCCGGCGGCGAAGTTCAGGCCCGCCATCTGCTCGTGCCCGACCTCGGGGTTCAGGCCGACGAGCTCGGGGCGCTCGAGGGAGTCGATGAACGCGATCGCGTGGCCGAGCGTCGGCAGCAGGATGTCGCCGCGGGGCTCGTTGGGCTTCGGCTCGATCGCGAACCTGATCTCGTAGCCCTTGTCGGTGACGTAGTCGCCCAGCAGGTTCACGGCCTCGCGGTAGCGCTCGAGCGCCTGGCGGATGTCCTTGGCGGCGTCGTACTCGGCGCCCTCGCGACCGCCCCACATGACGAAGGTCTTCGCACCGAGCTCGGCGCCGAGGTCGAGCTGGCGGAACACCTTGCGCAGGGCGTAGCGGCGCACGTCGCGGTCGTTGGCGGTGAAGCCGCCGTCCTTGAACACGGGCGCGCTGAACAGGTTCGTGGTCACCATCGGGATGATGAGCCCGGTCGACTCGAGGGCGCCCTTCAGGCGGTCGATCTGGGTCTGGCGCTCGGCGTCGCTCGAGCCGAACGCGAACAGGTCGTCGTCGTGGAACGTGAGGCCGTAGGCGCCGAGCTCAGCGAGCTTCTCGACGGCGTGCACGACGTCGAGGGGCTTCCGGGTCGGGCCGCCGAACGGGTCGGTGCCGTTGTAGCCGACCGTCCAGAGGCCGAAGGAGAACTTGTCGTCGCGGGTGGGCGCGAGAGCCATGGTGGGGCTGCCTTTCAGCGTCATCGATGAAACGTCGAGTGATTTGTTGGTCACGACAACATAACGCGGAGCAGGCCGAACTCGCAACCCCTCGACCGGGGGCGGAGACGTGTCAGGAGACCAGGAGCAGGGTGGAGGCGGGAAGGTCCTCCGACGAGGGCCCGGCCGCGATCCGGTACTCGCCGGCCTGCACCCGCAGCGCCCCGGCATGCAGCCAGTCGTCGGGGGCGCCGTCGATGCGCAGCGCGTCATCCCACACCGCGAGGCGGTCGATCGCGAAGGAGAGGTCGAGCTCGCGACGCTCGCCCGGCGCGAGCCGCACCCGCTCGAAGGCCACCAGCAGCCGGAGGGGCGTGGGCAGCGGCAGGTCGGGGTCGGGCAGGGCGTAGAGCTGCACCAGTTCCTCGGCGTCGCGATCGCCGGTGTTGCGCACCGTCACGCGTGCGCGCACAAGGCCCTCGGCCGCCGGGCCTCGATCCTCCGCACCCCGCAGCACGGCGCCGAGCGGCGCGTGCCGATGCGTCGGCGGCGGGGCGGTCCCCTCCGCGGTGCCGAGCTGCACGTCGTCGTAGACGACGCTCGAGTAGGTCAGGCCGTGACCGAATGCGAACGCCGCCCGGCCCGGACGGTGGCGGTACGTCGCCTGCTGGCGCAGCGTGTCGTAGTCGAACAGGTCGCCCGGTTGCGTCGGATCGGCCGGCCAGGACTGGGCGAGCCGGCCCTCAGGTTCACGTGCTCCCGAGAGCACGTCGGCGACGCCGTGCCCGAGCTCCTGCCCGCCATGGCTCGACCACACCACGGTCGCCGCGTCGTCCGCCTCGCCGAGGACGTACGGATAGCTCGAGACGATCGCGAGCACCGCGCGCTCGGCGCCTGCACCGGTTCCGCGGGCTGCCTTCCACACCGCGACGGCGGCATCGGGCAGCATCAGGTGCGGGCGGTCCTCGGTCTCGCGACCGGCGATGTGGGGGTCGTTGCCGACGGCCACGACGACGACCTCGGCTCGCGATGCCGCCTCCGCGACCGCGGCGAGGCCGTCGCGCACGACGACCGGCTCGAAGCGCTCGGCCTCGACGAGCGTCGGCGCCTCGGCGACGAGCAGGCCCACCTCGCGGGCCACGCGAACCCAGCGACCGGACCCGCGGTGCAGGAGCGACCAGGTGCCGTCGGCGTGCACGTGGCGCATGAAGGTCTCCTGCGCCACCCACCCGCCGACCCGTCCGGCGTCGGCCCTCATCGGCCAGGCGCCGCCCGTGAGGAGCCGGCCGCTCGCCTGCGACCGGAGCGTGAGGATGCCGTCGCCCCAGTCGGTGACGTCGAAGCGCGCCTCGGTGGGCACCGGCTCGCCGTCGGATGCCTCGCCCGACGCGGCGACGACGAGGCCGTCCGCGTCGCTGACGACGAACCGCCCGGCCGATCGGGCGCGCAGCCCGACCGTGTCGGCGCCCGTGACGACCTCGACGGCAGCCTCCGGATACCGGTCGGCGAGGCCGGCGGCGATGCCGACCGAGTACGGCGGCGTGCCCGAGTACCAGTCGGTGAGCACGGCGTCGGCCAGCGGGCCGACGACGGCGATCGAGGACGGCGCTCGCAGCGGGAGCACGCCGAGCTCGTTGCGCAGCAGGACGACCGAGCGAGCGACGGCCTCCCGGGCGAGTTCGCGCGACGCGGGTTCGTCGACGGCCTCGGCGCCGATCGTCGCGTACGGGTCTGCGGCGCCGTCGAACTCGCCCGTGCGCACGCGCAGTTCGAGCAGGCGCAGGACGGCGCGATCGACGTCGTCCTGGTGGACGAGGCCCGCCTCGAGGGCCGCGTTCACGTTGCGGACGGTGGGCCCGGCATCCGCGTTGTCGTCGGTGAACGAGTCCACCCCCGAGCGCAGCAGGGCGGCGGCGGCGTGCGTCGCGTCGGGCTGGGCACGCTGCACCGTGACGAGGAAGGTCGGCGCACCGGCATCCGACACGATCGCCAGCGAATCGTCGGTCCAGCTGCGCGCCTCGGCGACGAGCTCGGGCTGGGTGTGCGCGGGCACGCCGTTGACCCGGTTGTAGGAGAGCATCATGCTCCCGGCGACGCCGACCTCGATGGGCTCCCGGAACGCGGGCAGCTCCTCTTCGTGGAGGGTGCGCAGGGACAGCTCGGAGGATGTCGCCGAGCGGTCGGTCTCGTTGCCGTAGCCGAGGAAGTGCTTGAGCGAGGGCACCGTGCGCCACACGCGCTCGTGGTCCCCGCGGAGGCCGCGGCAGTAGCCGGTGGCGAGATGCGCGGTCAGGTGCGGGTCCTCGGAGTAGCCCTCCTCGTTGCGGCCCCACAGCGGGTGCCGCAGCACGTTCACGACCGGGGCCCACGTGTTCAGGCTCACGCTCGGATCGGCCGCGCGCTTGGCGCGCACCTCGGTCGAGGCGACCTCGGCGACGCGGCGCAGGAGCTCGGGGTCCCAACTCGCGGCGAGCCCGACCGGCTGGGGGAAGACGGTCGCCGTGCCGAGCCAGGCCACCCCGTGCAGCGCCTCGCACCCGGTGTGGAACGCGCCCACGCCCAGGCGATCGATCGCGGGCGCCACCTGGTGCAGCATCGCGATGCGCTCCTCGCGGGTCAGCCGGCCCGCGAGGTCGGCGGCGCGTTCGGCGCTCGGCCGGCTCGGATCGCGGAACGCGGCGGCCGTCATCGCCTCGGTCGTCGCCTCGGTCGTCGCCTCGTTCGGCTCGGTCTCGTCGGTCACGCGGGGAGTCCTTCGCTCGGGGATTCGTTCAGGATCACGGCGTCGCCCGGGGCGACGACGACGGTGCCGGCGCTGCGCTCGCCGCTCAGCAGGTCGACCGCGCCGGCGGCCACGTCGACCGACGCGGGGGCATCTCCGTGGTTCAGCAGGAAGAGCAGCCGGCCCCGGCGCACGGCCTCGAGGCCGATGGGCAGGGCGGATGCCGCGCCTGCCGGCCCCATCGTCCCGCGCACGCCGGCGTCGCCGAGCGCCGTGCCGATCACGGTCGAGAGGAGGGCATCGCTCGCCACGGTGCCGAGGTACCACGCCGCACCCGCCCCGACGGGGTTGCGGGTGATCGCCGGGCGGCCGGCGAGCAGGCCCTCGGCGAACGTCGCGCGCACCTCCGCACCGTCGCTGCGCAGCTTCTCGCCGAGGATCGACGCCGAGGACGACGCCGAGACGTCGTCGCCGACGGCCCAGTCCCGGCTGAGGTCCAACCGCGTCGTCCCGTCGGGCAGCGGGCACCACTCCTCGCCGCTCACGCCGACCAGGTCGCGCAGCAGCACGGGCGAGCGTCCTGGGAGCAGGTGCGCGTCGGCATCCGCGACCCCGCTGAACGGGCCGACGACGAGGTGCGCGCCCGCCGCGACCGCGGATCGCAACGACTCGGCCGCGCCCGGCTCGACGAGGTAGCTGTGCGGCATCAGGATCGCGCGGTACCCCGAGAGGTCGTCGCCGGGGGCGAGGATGTCGGGCGTGACGCCACGACGCCAGAGCTCTCGATACCAGCGACGCAGCTGCTCGAGCGTCGAGAGGCGCTCCGTCGGACGGCTGGACTCCTCGCCGGCCCACCAGCTGGGCCAGTCGAAGAGCACCGCCACCTCGGTCTCGACGGTCGAGCCCGCGACAGGGCGCAGCGAGGCGAGTTCTGCGCCCTGGCGGACGACGCCCTGGAACACCTCGGTGTCGGGCCCCGCGATCGGCAGCATCGCCGAGTGGAACCGCTCCGAACCGGCCTTCGACTGCCGCCACTGGAAGTAGCAGATCGCGTCGGCTCCGCGGGCGACGGCCTGCAGCGAGTCCAGGCGCGCCTGCGCCGGCGACTTGGGCAGGTTGTGCGCACGCCACGAGGCCGCGCTGACGGCCTGCTCCATGAGCATCCACGGCCTGCCGTGGCCGAGCGAGCGCATCAGGTCCTGCACGAGTGCGACGTCGGCGTGCGAGCGCGGATCGGCGGGGTCGGGGTACTGGTCGTCGGCGACGACGTCGACCGAATCCGCCCAGGAGCGGTAGTCCACGAGCGGGAACAGGCCCATGAAGTTCGTCGTGACGGGCTGGGTCGCCCCGCTCGCGCGGATCGCGTCGCGGAGTTCGCGGTGGCAGGCGAGCAGTTGGTCGGAGGTGTAGCGGCGGAAGTCGAGCGACTGCGTCGGGTTCACGACGTAGGGCATGCGGCGTGGGGGAAGGACCTCGTCGAAGTCGTCGTACCGCTGCGACCAGAAGCTCGTCGCCCAGGCCTCGTTCAGTCGGTCGACCGTGCGGTAGCGGGCGCGCAGCCAGTCGCGGAACTCGCGCGCCGCCTCATCGCCGAAGTCGACCTGGCCGAACTCGTTGCCGACGTGCCACATGCGCACCGCCGGGTGCCCCGCGTAGCGAGCGGCGAGGTCGCGGGTGATCGCGAGCGCACGCTCGCGGTACACCCGCGAGGCGGGCGAGAACTGGTTGCGCGATCCGGCGACGAGCCGTACGCCGTCGGCATCGACCGGGAGGACCTCGGGATGGTGCACCCCGAGCCACGGGGGAGGCGAGGCGGTCGGCGTGGCGAGGTCGACGGCGATGCCGGCACCGTGGAGCAGCTCGAGCACCTCGTCGAGCCAGGCGAACTCGCGGGCCCCGGGGCGCGGTTCGATGAGCGCCCAGCTGAAGACGCCGACCGTGACGAAGTTGACCCCCGCCCGTTGCATGAGCGCGACATCCTCGCGCCACACCTCGCGAGGCCACTGCTCCGGGTTGTAGTCCCCGCCGAAGAGGATGCCCCGGTCGGCGGTCAGGGCCGAGAAGGCGTGATGCCCCTGCCGGGGTGACGATGATGACATGACGTGAGCCTCACTGCTGGACGTGTCGAAGCGCTTCAACATCGCGAACATATACTACTCGGGTGACCATGTCCACGCAGGCCCGCGCGTCGCTGCACACGCTGCAGTACGCGCATCCTTCCCGCGCCTGGACCGACGCGCTTCCCGTCGGCAACGGGCGACGGGGTGCGATGTGCGCCGGCGGTGCCGGGTACGAACGACTCTGGCTCAACGACCTGGAGGCGTGGTCGGGGCTCCCAGGGGCCGACCCGCTCGCCGGTGTCGAGGACCGCGCAGCCGACGCGCTCGCCGCGGTCCGGCGCGCGGTCGACGACGGCGACGCGGCTGAGGCCGAGCGCCTGCTCCAGCGCCAGCAGACGCCGTGGGTGCAGGCATTCCTGCCGCTCGGACGGGTCGACGTCGAGGTCGCCGGCCCGACCGGCGAGGCGAGCGGCTACCACCGGGCGCTCGACCTCACGACCGGCATCGCGAGCCAGCACTACGGGATCGACGGATGCCGCGTGCAGCACGAGACCTGGGCCGATCGCCCGACCGGGGCGATCCTCCACCGGGTCGTCGCCTCCCGGCCCGTGCGGCTGCGCCTCGCGCATGACGCGCGGCTCAGGCGCCGCCGGGCGAACACGCCGACCGGCGACGGCTTCGAGGCCGAGTGGTGGCTGCCCGTCGACGTCGCGCCCGGGCACGAGCAACCCGCCGAGCCGATCCGCTACGACGTCGAGCGCGGCCGCGTCGCGACCGTCACCGTGTCCGTCGGCGCCCGCTGCGAGGCATCCGACGACGGCGTCCTGACCCCGCCTGCGACCGAGCACCTCGTGCGCGTGCTCACGCGAGTCGGACCCGCCGCCCCGGAGGCGCACGCCGCGTCGACGACGGTCGCGGCGCCGCGACGGGAGCGCGACGGCGCGGCGCTGCGCGAGGCCCACATCGCGGTGCATCGCGAGCAGTACCTGCGCTGCTCGCTGGAACTGCCCTCCCACCCCGACGTCGCGATGCTCGACACCGACGAACGCGTGCGGCGCGCCTCCGAGCGGCCCGATCCGGGGCTCGCCGCGCTCGCCTTCCACTACGGCCGGTACCTGCTCATGGCCGGATCGCAGCCCGGGGGCCGACCGCTCACCCTCCAAGGGCTCTGGAACGCCGAACTGCCCGGCCCCTGGTCGAGCGCGTACACGACGAACATCAACCTCCAGATGGCCTACTGGCCCGCCGAGGTGACGGCGCTGGGGGAGTGCCACGAACCGCTCCTGCGCTTCGTGCGCGAGGTTGCCGCCGGGCCCGGGGCCGTCGTCGCGCGAGACCTGCACGGCGCCGACGGCTGGGCCATGCACCACAACTCCGACGTCTGGGGCCACGCCGCACCGGTGGGAGCGGGAGCCGGCGACCCCGCGTGGGCGTTCTGGCCCATGGGCGGAGTGTGGCTCGCGCTGCACGCGTGGGAGCACTTCGCCTTCAGCCCGGGCACCGATGCCGACGTCGCCGAGCTGCGGGCGTCATGGCCGGCCGTCGTCGGCGCGGCGCGCTTCGCCCGCTCCTGGATCCAGCGCGACCGAGCGGGCGCCCGCACGAGCCCGTCGACCTCGCCCGAGAACCACTACCTCGATGCCACGGGCGCCATGCGCTCGGTCGACGAGTCGTCGACCATGGACTGCGAACTGCTGCGCGAACTCGGCGACGTCTGCGCCTCCGCCGCCGCGGTGCTCGACGAGCGCGACCAGGAGGTCACCGCGCTCATCGCCGAACTCGTCGAGACGACCGGGCTCCTGCCGAGCCTGCGCGTCAGGGGCGACGGGACCCTCGCCGAGTGGTCGCGCGACCTCGCCGAGGCCGAGCCCGGCCACCGGCACCTCTCGCACCTCGTCGGCCTCTTCCCCTTCGCCCGCATCACCCCGGAGCGCACTCCCGAGCTCGCCGATGCGGCCAGGGCGTCGATCCTCGGCCGCGGCGAGGAGTCCACCGGGTGGGCGCTCGCCTGGCGGGCGGCGATGTGGGCTCGCCTCGGCGACGGCGATCGCGTGGAGCGCCAGCTCGCGCTCGCGCTGCGTCCCGCCGACGGCGACGGACCTCCGGCCGCCGACGGGCACGGCCACGTCGCCGGCGAGCACCGCGGCGGGCTCTACGGCAACCTGTTCAGCGCGCATCCGCCGTTCCAGGTCGACGGCAACCTGGGGCTCACGGCCGCGATCGCCGAGGCGCTCGTGCAGTCGCACGGCGGGGTGCTCCGCCTGCTGCCCGCCCTGCCGCCCGGCTGGGTCGAGGGGCGCGTCCACGGGATCCGGGCCCGCGGGGGCGTTACGGTGGACCTGCACTGGTCCGAAGGACGGATCCTCACCGTCGAGCTCCACGCCGAGGGCCCGTGCCGGATCGACGTGCTGGGGCCCGGCATCGAGGCGCTCGGGTGCGAGCTCCGCCCCGGCGCGGTCACCCGACTCCAACCGGTCGGTCATCTAGCAGAAGGGGTGTCATGACGACGATCGCGGATGTCGCGAAGGCAGCGGGGGTCTCGATCTCCACCGTGTCCTACGTGATGAGCGGCAAGCGCACCATCTCGGTCAAGACGCAGGAGCGGGTCGCCCGCGCGATCGAGGAGCTCGACTTCCGGCCGCATGCCGGCGCACGATCCCTGGCCTCGCAGGCGAGCCACGTGATCGGCCTGCAGGCGCCGCTGCGCGCGGGCGTCGACGTGCAGGTCGTCATGCAGATCGTCGCGGGCGTCGTGAGCGAGGCGCGCAAGCAGGAGTACGACATCCTGCTGCTCGCGAGCGACGACGCGAGCGGGCTCGAGCGCGCCGACCGCTCGTCGAGCGTGGACGCCTTCCTCGTGATGGACGTCGAATCCGACGACACGAGGCTCGCCACGATCGCGGCGCTCGGTGCGCCGGCGGTGCTCATCGGCCTGCCGGCCGGCGCCGAGGACCTGACCTGCGTCGACTTCGACTTCCAGGCCGCCGGGGCGCTCGCCGTCGAGCGACTCGTCGAGCGCGGGCATCGGCGGATCGCACTCGTCGGGTCGCCGCCCGAGGTGGTGACCCGCCACACGTCGTACGCCGACCGGCTCGCCAGGGGCTTCACCGAGGCCTGCGCGGCCTTCGGGGTCGAGGGGAGCATCCACCCGTCGCCGAGCGGTGCCGATGCCGCCCGACTGCTCGACGAGGTGCTCGATCACGACTCCTCGATCAGCGGTCTCTTCGTGCACAACGAGGGCGCGCTTCCCCATGTGGCCGATCGGCTCCGTGCGCGTGCGGTCGGGGCGCCCGCCGCCGCGGCGATCGACCTCATCGCCCTGTGCCCGCCCGAGGTCGCGCACGCGGTCGGCGGGCTCACGGAGGTCATCGACCTTCCGGCCGAGGAGATCGGCGCCGCCGCGACACGGGTCCTCGAGGCGCTCCTGGCGGGCGAGCCGACCGAACGGGTCAACCTGCTCGCGCCTCGTCTGGTGACCTCGAAGCTCGCCGTGGACGAGGCCTGACGGCGTGCGCATCGACCCCGAGAACAAGGCGCTCGACGGCCTCACGACCTTCCTCGCGTTCATCGCGCTCAACGTGATCTTCCTCGTGAGCTGCGTGCCGATCGTGACGATCGGCGCCGCGGTGAGCGCGCTCGACGAGGTGACGATCCGCTATGCCGACGAGGAGCGCGGCCGGCCCGTCGCCGGCTACTTCCCGGCGTTCGGCCGCAACTTCGTCCAAGCCACGCTGCTGATGCTGTGCCTGCTCGTGCCGGCCGCCGCGCTCGTCTTCAGCGGACTCTTCTGGCTCTTCAACCCCGAGCCGTTCGTCACGGCGCTCGCCGCGATCGCCTTCCTGGCTGCGGCGTACGCGTTCGCCGCGTTCCTGCACGCCATGGCGCTGGTGGCCGCGTACCGCAACTCGTTCCGCCAGACGCTCAAGAACGCGTTGCTCCTGCCGGCCGCGGAGCCGATCCGCACCCTGGGGCTGCTGCTCATCCCGGTGACCATCGGATGCCTCGCGGTGATCTTCCCGCCGTTCGTCCTGGTGGTCGCGACCATCGGCTGCTCGCTCGGCGCCTACGGCAGTGCGTTCCTGTTCCGCGCGGTCCACGCACGACACCGCGACTGACGCGCGCCTGGCGCGGACATGAGGAAAGCCCGGGGCGCCTGCCCCGGGCTTCCTCATCGCCGCATCGTGATCAGCCGAACTCCTTCGCGACCTCGACGCGCAGGTCGTTCTGGTCCTCGGCGTTCGCCATGTCGAACTCGAGCACCTGCTCGTACCCGAGGCCGTCGGCCGTCTCCTGCAGCTTCGCCTTCAGCGAGTCGAACTCCGCCTCGCTCTCGGCGAAGATCATCTGCCACGAGTACTGCACGACCGTGGCCTTCACCTGGTTGCGCAGGGTCTCGATCTCGGAGCTGTCGGCGGGGGCCGTGTAGCTCGCACCGGGGGCGACCATGATCTGCTCGTTCTTCGTGAGGTAGTCGATCGTGGTCGAGGCGTCGTCCATGTTGGTCGACCAGTCCGTGCTCAGCGGCGTCTCGATCAGCGCCTGGTAGGACGGCCACAGCTTGTAGCTGTACGGGAAGCCGCGCTCGGGGTCGACGTCGATGGGCAGGACCGCGCTGATGTTCAGGGCCGACGTGCCGTCGATGTAGCTGCCACCGCCCCACTCGGCCGGCACTTCGGCGTCACCGTTGAGGAAGACCTCCTTGCCGAAGTCGGTCAGGACCGGCTCGTCTCCGTCCATCTCCCAGGTGAGGCCCTCGGGGCCGGCGGCGCCCATGGTCTGGCTGTTGTTCGAGAGCGTGCCCTCGGGGGAGTAGAGCCAGTCGATGAAGGCCGCGATGCGCTCGGGGTCCTCCGCCTTCGAGCCGATGGCGAGCACCTGCTTGCCGCCGTACGCCGGAGCGCCGTACGAGAAGATGGTCTGGTCCTGCAGCGGGGCGATCATGAAGCCCCGGCCGGCGGCCGTGTTCTCCTCGGTGTTGTAGGCGGCCTGCCCGAGCCACGGCCAGAACGAGAACAGCACCTGTCCGTTCTGGTACTTCGTCCAGAGCGTGTCGTAGTTCTGGGTGGTCGAATCGGGGTCGACCAGGCCGAGCGCGTTGGCGTCGTGGTAGAACTTCAGCGCGCGGAAGTACTCGCCGTCCTCGTCGAGGATGCCCTGGTAGTCCTCGCCGTCGGCCTTCGCCAGCACGAAGCCCAGCTCGTCGTAGCCGTAGAACGTCGTCGGCTGCTTCGCGTTGTTCATCATGTTGCCGTCCCAGTCCTTGAAGAGCGAGATGGCGTACGTCTTCTGGCCGTTCGGGGCGGTCGGCTGGATCTCCTGCATCTTCTGCAGGGCGGGAAGCAGGTCCTCGAGCGTGTCGAGCTGGGGGTAGCCGGCCTCCTTGTAGAGGTCCCAGCGCACGTAGGGGCCGAACGTGGGGTCGAGGCCCTCCGAGGGCTCCGTCGGCTTGATGGAGGAGACCTGCGAGGGGAAGGCGTACGTGCCGCCGCTCTCCTCGTTGATGCGGGCGACGGCGGCATCGAAGCGGGCGGCGTCGTCCATGGCGCCGTAGTACGGCGCCGAGTCGAGGACCAGGCCGCCCGCGATGAGCTCGTCCAGCTTCTCGCCCTGGTCGGTGATGATCAGGTCGCCGAGGTCCCCTGCGGTCACCCTCGTGTTGAAGAGGGTGTCGCCACCACCGGCCACGTTCGGGGCGATGATGTTCAGCTTCATGTTGAACTTGTCCTTGACGAGCTTGCCGAACCACCCCTCCTGCATGCCCTGGTAGTTCGCGAGCCCGTCGAAGACGTCGATCGTGATCTCCTCGTCCCAGCTCGTGGGGAACTCGGAGACCGCGGCGCGGTCCTCCTGGGCGGCGCCGGGGGTGCAGGCGGCCAACATGCCGATCGTGGCCAGAGCCGACGCCACTGCGGCGACCTTCTTTCGGAGCTTCATTGCTTTCCTCTCTGGTGGTGTGATGGTGCAGGGGTGCCGGTCAGCCCTTGACCGCGCCGAGCATGATGCCCTTGACGAAGAAGCGCTGGAACAGCGGGTAGATGAAGATGATGGGCAGCACGACGATGACCGAGATCGTCATGCGGATCGAGGTCGGCGTCTGCGAGGTCGCGGCATCCACGATCGCGCCCACATTGCCGCCCGAGTTGGCCATCGCCTGGGCGAGGCTGTTCGCCTGGTTGATGAACATGTAGAGCAGGTACTGCAGCGTGTACAGGCTCTGGTCGGTGATGTAGATCAGCGTGTCCTGGAAGCTGTTCCACTGGGCGACGCCGGAGAAGATGGCGACCGTCGCGAGGATCGGGGTCATGTTCGGCAGGTAGATGCGGAAGAAGATCTGCACGATGTTCGCACCGTCGACCTCGGCGGCCTCCTGCAACGACGCCGGCATCGACTCCACGTAGGTCTTCACGAGGATGATGAAGAACGGCTGCACGATGAACGGCAGCACGTAGACCCAGAAGTTGTTCGTCAGCCCGAGGTTCTTCATGACGATGAACACGGGGATGAGTCCGGCGCTGAAGTACATCGTGATGATCGTGAACCGGTACCAGAACTGCCTGGCCCACATGCGCTCCTGCGTGAACATGAAGCCGAGGAACGCCGAGGCGAGCACGGTCGCGGCGGTGCCGATCACGGTGCGGGCGACGGTCACGATCGCCGCCATCGGCAGGCCGTTCAGCTGGAACACCTGCTCGTAGTTGGAGAGGTGGAAGCCCTGCGGGAACCAGCGCACCTCGCCGAGGGCGGCCAGATCGTTGGCACTGACCGAGTTGATGATGAGGTAGTAGAAGGGGTACGCGCACACGAACGCGAGCAGGACGAACACGAGGGCGTTCAGCATCGTGAAGGCGATCGAGCCCGGGGTGCGGCGGGGAGCGGGGGTCCGCGGCTGCTGCGTCGGGTTGACGGCGGTGAGCGCGGTGGTGGAGGTGGTGGTGGTCATCTCGGCCCCCTCAGACGATCGACTGGCCGCGAACACGCTTCGCGATGCCGTTGACGGTGAACAGGAGTGCGACCGAGATGAGGCTCTTGAGCATGCCGATCGCGGTGGCCATCGACAGGTTGTTGCCGGTCATGCCGATGTTGTAGACGTACAGGTCGAGCACCTGGATGTGCTCCTTGTTGAAGGCGTTCTGGAACACGTAGTACTGCTCCATGCCGTTGTTCAGGAGGTTCGCGACGGAGAGCAGGAGCAGCACGATGTACGTCGGCATCAGCTGCGGGACCGTGATGTACCACATCCGCTGGAAGCGCCCCGCGCCGTCGATCTCCGCCGCCTCGTAGAGCTCGCGGTCGATGCCGCTGATGGCCGCGAGGTAGATGATCGCGCCCCAGCCGAGTCCCTTCCAGACGCTCCACAGGGTCATGGTGATCCAGACGTTCTCGTCGCTGTCGAGGAACTTGACCGGAACGGTGATGAGGCCCATGTCCGAGAGCACGCCGTTCACGAGACCGGTGCTCGAGAAGAGCGAGAACGCGATCATGTAGACGAGCACCCACGAGATGAAGTTCGGCAGGGTGGTCAGCGTCTGCACGGCGCCTCGGAACCAGGGCGCCTTGACCTCGTTGAGGAAGATCGCGAAGGCGAGCGGCAGGACCGAGGTCGCGATGCCCAGGAAGCTGATCGCGAGGGTGTTGAGCAGCACCTGGCCGATCTGGGCGACCTGGGTCGGCGATCCGACGAGCAGTTGGAACCACTGCAGTCCGACGAACTCGCTGCCCTGCAGCCCGAGTGCCGGCTTGTAGTCGTAGAGCGAGTAGATCCAGCCGTACAGCGGGAAGTAGGAGAAGAGGAAGATCAGCACCAGGAACGGCACGATCACGAGGAACATGGTGAAGGAGGGCCGCCGTCCGCCCCGCTGCTTGCGCCTGCGCTCGGCCTGCTCGGCCTTCGGGCTCTCCTCGAGGCCGGTGGCCGTGAGCTCCTGGATGACGCCTGACGTGGTCATCGGGTCGCCGTTCCCGGCGCCGACCGACGGGCGATCGCACACTCTTTCATGTCACTCCTTTGTGGGACAAACGCGGTTCGAGTATTTGTTCGAAACTCCAACTATCGAACCGCTTCGACTGAGGATAGTCAGACGCACGGCGATCCGTCAAACCTTTCGAGCCGCGGTGCTCGCGGCCTGGACGGCCGGGGGTGCGGACGGGTGCTCGGAGCGCACGGACGGATGCCCGCCTGCTCACGGGCGGATGCCGCCGTCGTCACGCCCGCGCGGTGATCACGGGCGCGAGCGCCAGGACCAGGCGCAGGACGTTGCGCGCCCCGCGCTGCAGTTCCTCGAGGCTCAGCCCGCCCTCGCGCGCGACGGAGTCCTGGATCGTGCGGTCGACGTACGACTGCCGGCCGCCCTCGTCCTTCACGCCGCCCGGCATCAGCACGTCGACCTGGGCGCGGACGCGGTACGCGTTGTCCTCGAGCGCGGGGAAGTCGGGATCCACCGCCGACTCCATCCACCAGTCGGTCATGACGCACCCCTCGAAGCCCCATTCCTCGCGCAGGATCGTGGTGACGAGGTCGCGGTGGTAGTGGGACCAGACGCCGTTGACCTTGTTGTACGAGGTCATCATCGCCAACGGCCGTGCCTCGCGCACGCAGATCTCGAAGCCGCGCAGGTACAGCTCCCGGAGCGCGCGCTCCGACACCCGGGAATCGTTGAGCGTGCGCGACTCCTCCTGGTTGTTCGCCGCGAAGTGCTTGGGGCAGGCCGCGACGCCCTGCGACTGGAGGCCGGCCACGACGGCCGTCGCGAGCCGGCCGGTGATCAGCGGGTCCTCGGAGAAGTACTCGAAGTTGCGCCCGCAGAGCGGGTTCCGGTGCAGGTTCATGCCGGGGCCGAGGAGCACATGGGCGCCCTTGCGCACCATCTCCCGGCCGTGGAGCTCGGCGAGTTCCCGCACCAGTTCCGGGTCCCAGGTCGAGGCGAGGGCTGTCCCCGACGGCAGGAGCGAGGCGTATGCGGACAACCGGATGCCGCTCGGCCCGTCTGCCGTCGTCACGGGCAGCACACCCTTGGCTCGGAGTGAGGCGGACACCCCGCCGAGCACGCCGGCGTTGCCCGGCGTGCCGAGCGGGCTGTCCATGATCACGTCGCCGCGCGCGAGGTCTGCGAGTTCGTCGATCGTCAACTGGGCGATGAAGTCGTCCAGCGTCGCGGTCCCCGCTGCGACCGCATCGAGGCGGATGCCCCGGTCGCCCGTCGGCGGGACGAGCCGCAGCGGGTCCGAGAGCACGCGCGCACGCCGATCGACCGTCGAGGTCGGCGCGTCCTCCCACGCGACGCGCACCCGCCCCTCGCCGTCGCGCGCCGCGGTCATCTTCCGGAAGGGCGTCCGGGGGTCGACGGCCGCCGCCTCCTGGACGCGGCGCACGACGCGGAGGTCGTCGAGGGTGACGGACGCGGCGGATGTCGCCCGGCGCACGTCGGTGCCCATGAGGAAGTCGTACTCGCCCGCCTCGAGCACCCAGCAGTTGCGGTGACCGGTGGAGCCGGCGTCATCGTACGAGGCGAGCTCGGCGAGCTCGACGGTGATCGTCACGCGCTCGCGATCGCCGGGCGCGAGGAGCGAGGTCTTGGCGAAGCCGGCGAGCTCGCGTGCCGGCTGGGCGAGCGCCCGTCCGGGCTTCGCCACGTAGAGCTGCACGGTCTGCCTGCCGGGATGCCGCGTGCCGACGTTGGCGACCTCGACGATCACCTCGACGCGATCCGCCGTCACCGAGGCATCCACCACCCTCTCCTCGAACTCGGCGTACCCGAGCCCGAAGCCGAAGGGGAACAGCACCCGCTCCGGCGCGAAGGTCTCGAAGTAGCGGTAGCCGACGAAGATGTCCTCGGCGTAGACCGTGACCTCGGCGTCTCCGAAGTTCTCGGCGCTCGGGTAATCGTCGTAGCGCGTGGCGATCGTGTCGGTCAGCCTGCCGCTCGGAGCGATCTCCCCGGCGAGGACGCCGGCGACGGCGCGCGCCCCCTCCATGCCGCCCTGCCAGGCGTACAGGAGGCCGGCGATGCGGTCGCCATAGCGGTCGAGCCAGCCGAGGTCCATCACGTTGCCCGCGTCGATGACGACCACCGTGCGCTCGAAGGCGGCCGTGACCCGGTCGAGCAGCTCGGTCTCCTCGGCGGCGAGGAAGTAGCTGCCGGGCTCGAGGAGGCTGTCCCGCGCCTCGCCGGCCGCCCGCCCGAGGACCACGACCGCGACCTCGGCCCGCTCGGCGGCCGCCTCGGCGACCGTGGCCTCCACCGGCATCTCGGCGAAGTGGTGCGGCCAGCGCCCCCACTCGGTCGAGATCTCGGGGCGGTTCGCGGCGGTCCAGCTCGCGTACCGGTCGGCGAGCGCGTCGTCGACCCGCACACCGGCGTCGCGGAGGCCGGCGAGCAGGTTCCACACGTAGGGCACCTTCACGTCGCCGCCGGAGCCGTACCCCACCGCGAACCAGTCGAGTTGGACCCGCCCGAACACGGCCACCGTCCGCTCGCCGAAGGGCAGTACGCCGTCGTTCCGCAGGAGCACGACGCCGTCGGCCGCCGCCTGCCGCGCCTTCGCTGCGAGCCGTGGATCGAGCGTCGGGTCGGTGTCCCGCAGGGCGCTCGAGATCTGGGCGACGGACTCGATCGGTGCGAGGGCGTGCGAGCGGTCGCCGGAGTCGACGGACGGCGTCGTGGTCATGGGGTCCTCCAGTGAGAGACGGATGCCTCGAGCGAGTGGAAGTCGAAGCGCTTCGAGGATACGCCGTGCAGCGGGTTCCGCGCTGACCGCGACACATCTGCGGAGGCGACTGGCGAGCCCCCTAGAGTGATCGAATGGCAGAGCGCAGCGGCACCTTCGACGGGGTGCACCGTCGGAACCTGGCGAAGGTCCTCGGTCTCGTGCACCTCGACGGGCCGCGGTCGCGGGCCGCGCTGACCACGTCCACCGGCCTCAATCGCTCGACCGTCGCGGCGCTCGTCGGCGAGCTCGTCGAAGCCGGTCTCGTCGAGGAGCGCGCCCCCGATCCCACCAATCGCGTCGGCCGCCCGTCGCCCGTGGTCGCCGCGCATCCCGGGGTCATGGCGATCGCGGTCAATCCCGAGGTCGATGCCGTCACGATCGCGGCGGTGGGCCTCGACGGCCGCATCCCGGTGTCCGAACGGGTCGAGGTGGATCACCTGGTCTCGCCCGAAGAGGTCGCGCAGCTCGTGGCCACGACGCTCGAGCACTGGCGCGCCGACCTCCTCCGGTCGGCGCGGATCGTCGGCATCGGCCTGGCCGTGCCCGGCCTCGTGCGCGCGGCCGACGGACTCGTCCGCGCCGCACCCCACCTGGAATGGCGAGAGGTGCCGCTCCGCGAGATCGTCGAGTCCGCCACCGGGCTGCCGGTGGCGGTCGGCAACGACGCCAGCCTCGGCGCCCTCGCCGAGCACCTCTTCGGCGCCGGCCGCGGCGTCGACGACCTCGTCTACCTGAACGGCGGCGCGAGCGGCATCGGCGGCGGTCTCGTGATCGGGGGCATCGTCGTGTCCGGTGCGGGCGGCTACGCGGGCGAGTTCGGCCAGAACCGGCCGGGAATCGCCGCGGCCGGCGATCGGCGCGCCGAAGGCGGAGTGCTCGAGGACGAGGTCGCCCGCGCCAGGCTGCTCCAGGTCGTCGGCCTCGCCGGCGCCGACGAGCCGACGCTCAAGGCCGCGCTCGAGGCATCCGATTCGCCCGAGGTCGCGAACGAGCTCGCGAGGCAGCGCCGCATCCTGTCGACCGCGCTGGCCAATGCGATCAACGTCCTGAACCCCGCCGTCGTGGTGCTCGGCGGCTTCCTGGCGACGATCGCCGAGCGGGATCACGACGCCCTCGTCGACGCGGTCGTCGCCCAGGCGATGAGCCCTGCCGCCGAGGGGGTGCAGCTGCGGGTCGCGGCGCTCGGCGAGGGCCGGCTCGCCATCGGCGCCGCCGAACTGGCCTTCGCACCGTTGCTCGACGACCCCGAATCGGGGATCGCGCCCGCCTGAGCCGTTCGGCTCGAGAACCCAGGCGAGCCGCGCGGCCAACCGGACTTGCGCGGCCGCGCGAATTCCGTCTACGCTGCATCGAAGCGCTTCGATCCGTTCGATTCGAATGGATTCGACCGCGCTTCCCACCAGCACATCCCGGACGCGTCCGGGCACCACGGAGGCATCAATGACGAGCACCACCCCTCACGCGACGGCGGTCGGGCGATGAAGTTCACCGACGGGTTCTGGCAGTTGCGTCCCGGGGTGGAGGCGCAGTACGCGCAGGAGGCCTACGAGCTCGAGGCGCACGACGACGAACTGGTCGCCCTCGCACCCACGCGGGTGATCCGGGACCGCGGCGACGTGCTCAACCGCGGGGCGCTGACCGTCACGATCGGCAGCCCCGCCGAGGGCGTCGTTCGGGTGCGCGTCGAGCGCCACCGCGGGCGCCAGGCCGATCCGGGCTTCGAGGTCGTGACGGATGCCTCGCACCGTGCCGTGGTCTCGGTCGAGGGCGACGACGGCGTGGTCGACGCCGGCGCGCTGCGGGCGCGGCTCTCGCGGCGCACGCCCTGGTCGCTGTCGTTCGAGCACGACGGCGGCACGTACACGCGGAGCGGCCACAAGTCGATCGGCTCGCTCACGCTCTCGCCCGGCGCGGCCGTGTCGGCCGAACCGGTCGGTCCCGCCGGCGTCTCGCCCGACGGCCGGCCGTGGGCCGAGCACTACCTGCACGCCCAGCTCGGACTCGACGTCGGCGAGCTCGTCTACGGCCTCGGCGAGCGGTTCGGGCCCATGGTGAAGAACGGCCAGGCGGTCGACGTGTGGAATGCCGACGGCGGCACCTCCAGTGAGCAGTCGTACAAGAACGTGCCGTTCTACCTCTCGAGCCGAGGCTACGGCGTACTCGTGAACCACGCCGGCCATGTCTCGTTCGAGGTGGGCTCGGAGGCGGTCGAACAGGTGCAGTTCTCGGTCGCCGGGGAGGCCCTGGAGTTCTTCGTGATCGCCGGGCCGACCCCCGCCGAGGTGCTCGATCGATACACCCGCCTCACCGGGCGCCCGGCGCTCGTGCCCGACTGGTCGTACGGGCTGTGGCTCTCGACGAGCTTCACGACCGAGTACGACGAGCAGACCGTGAACGCGTTCATCGACGGCATGGCCGAGCGCGACATCCCGCTCGAGGTCTTCCACTTCGACTGCTTCTGGATGCGCGAGTTCCACTGGACCGACTTCGAATGGGACCCGCGCGTCTTCCCCGATCCCGAGGGCATGCTCGGGCGCCTGCACGATCGCGGACTCCGCGTCAGCGCCTGGCTCAACCCGTACATCGCGCAGCGCTCCTCGCTGTTCGACTCGGGGCTCGAGGCCGGCTACCTCGTCAAGCGGCGAGATGGCTCGGTGTGGCAGTGGGACCTCTGGCAGGCGGGCATGGCCCTCGTCGACTTCACGAATCCGGCCGCGACCGCCTGGTTCCAGGAGCACGTGCGCGGGCTGCTCGCGCAGGGCGTCGACGCGATCAAGACCGATTTCGGCGAGCGTGTTCCGGCCGACCTCGTCTGGCACGACGGCAGCGACCCCGAAGCCATGCACCACCGCTACACCCAGCTCTACAACCGGGCCGTCTTCGAGGTGCTCGAGGAGGTGCGCGGCCCGGGGGAGGCGGTGCTGTTCGCCCGCTCGGCGACGGTCGGGGGGCAGTCGATGCCCGTCCACTGGGGCGGCGACAACTCGTCCAGCTTCGTCTCGATGGCCGAGAGCCTGCGGGGTGGGCTGTCGCTCGCCCTCAGCGGGTTCGGATACTGGAGCCATGACATCGGCGGCTTCGAGGGCGACCCCGACGCGGCCGTGTTCAAGCGCTGGCTCGCCTTCGGGCTGCTCTCCAGCCACTCCCGGTTGCATGGATCGACGAGCTACCGGGTGCCGTGGGCATTCGACACGGGCGACGAGGCGCCGGGCCAGAGCGCGGTGGAGGTGGCACGCCGCTTCGCGAAGCTGAAGCGGTCGCTCAGGCCCTACCTCGTCGCGGCGGGGGAGGAGGCGCACCGCACGGGGCGTCCGGTCATGCGGCCGATGGTGCTCGAGTTCCCCGACGACCCGGCGGTCGCGCATCTCGACCGGCAGTACCTCCTCGGACCCGACCTGCTCGTGGCGCCGGTCTTCTCGGACGCCGGCGACGTCGAGTACTACCTGCCGGCCGGGCGCTGGACCAACTGGTTCACGCGCGAGGTGGTCGAGGGCGGCGCGTGGCGCCGCGAGACGCACGGCTTCGACACGGTGCCGCTGTGGATCCGCGAGGGCGCCGTGATCCCGATCACGGGCGAGGACGGCGCGGCCGGCGAAGTTCAGGGCTGAGCGTCGCACCACCCTGGCCGAGGCCGCGTCGAGGCGTGGTCGGCTCGGCCGCGGCCGCCGGCGGCCGGCCGTCCCGAGCGCCCTCGCTTCGCCGGACGGCCCGGCCCCTTGTGCGGCTCGAAGCGCTTCGATAGCGTCACCCACGGATCACCGCGATCCACGACGACACGAAGGAGTGTGCGCATGCTGCATGGCAGGACACGAACCAGGACCGGGACCGCGTCCCTCGCCGCGGGGGTGATGCTCGTCGCGGGGGCCGCGGTCACGGCCGGCGCCGTGCCCGCGGCATCCGCGGTGGAGGATGCCGCCACCGTCGCCGCCGGGTACGAGTGGTCGAACGCGGCGATCTCGGGCGGCGGGTACGTCCCGGGGATCGTCTACAACCCCACCGAGGAGGGCCTCGTCTACGCCAGGACCGACATCGGCGGCGCGTACCGGCTCGACCGCGACACCGAGCGCTGGGTGCCGCTGCTCGACCACGTCGGCTGGGACGACTGGAATCGGCTGGGCGTCCTGAGCCTCGCGACCGACCCCGTCGACACCGCACGGGTGTACGCCGCCGTCGGCATGTACACGAACGACTGGGACCCGAACGCCGGCGCGATCCTCCGATCCTCGGACCACGGCGAGACCTGGCAGGCGGCGGAGCTGCCGTTCAAGGTCGGCGGCAACATGCCCGGCCGCGGCATCGGCGAACGCCTGCAGGTCGACCCGAACGACAACGACGTGCTCTACTTCGGTGCCGAGCAGGGCCAGGGCCTGTGGCGCTCGACCGACGCGGGTGCGACGTTCGAGCAGGTGGGGAGCTTCCCGAACGTCGGCGACTACGCACCCGACCCGGCCTCCGAGAACTCGTACCTCACGAGCGAACTCGGCGTGCTGTGGAGCGCCTTCGACACGGCATCCTCGCCGTCGGGCAGTGCGACGTCGACGATCTTCACGGCCGTCGCCGACAAGGACCACATCCTCTACCGCTCCGACGACGCCGGCGCGACCTGGTCCGAGGTGGAGGGGGCACCGACCGGGTTCATCCCGCAGCGCGGCGTCATCGACGAGGAGGCCCGCGTCCTCTACATCACCACGACGGACACCAGCGGACCCTACGACGGGTCCGACGGGGAGGTCTGGCGGTACGGCCTCGACGACGGGAAATGGACCGAGATCACGCCGATGCAGCGGCCGGTGGGCGGCGACTTCGGGTTCGGCGGCCTGACCGTCGATCGCAACGATCCCGACACGATCATGGTCGCCACGCAGATCCAGTGGTGGCCGGACATCCTGATCTTCCGCAGCACGGACCGCGGCGAGACCTGGTCGCCGATCTGGGACTACGCCTACGGCGGCGACGGCGCCGCCTCGGTCGAGCGCCGGTACGAGCAGTCGATCGACGACGTGCCCTGGCTCGCGTTCGGCAAGGAGCCGGGCGAACCCGTCCCGTGGAGCGAACCGACGCCGAAGCTCGGCTGGATGGTCTCCTCGCTCGAGATCGACCCCCACAACTCGGATGAGCTCATGTACGGCACCGGCGCGACGATCTACCGGGCGAACGACCTCACCGAGTGGGATCGCCCCGACGGCCGCATCCACCTCGCACCGGCGGCCGACGGCATCGAGGAGACCGCGATCCAGGATCTCGTCGCCCCGCTCGGGGACGTCGACCTCGTCTCGGCCATGCTCGATCTCGGCGGCTTCGTCCACGAGGACATCGGCCGGGTGACGAACACGTTCCAGGAGCCGTACTTCGGCGGTGCCACCGCGGTCGACGCGGCCGGCCTCGCCGAGGGCGCCATCGCGCGTGCGGGAACCGACGGCGCGGGCGCGCACCGGGCCGCGTTCTCGGGCGACGGCGGCGCGACCTGGGCCTCCTCGCCCGTGGTCGACGGCGCCACCGGCGGCGGCACCGTTGCGGTGACGGCCGAGGGCGGGGGAGCGGTCTGGGCTCCGGCGGATGCGACGCCGCAGGTCACCGCGGATGGCGGCGCGAGCTGGTCGCCGGTCTCCGGCCTCCCGGACGGGGCGCGCGTGGAGGCCGATCGCGTCGACGCGGACGCCGTCTACGGCTTCGCCGGCGGGACGTTCTACCGCTCCGTTGACGGTGGTTCGAGCTTCACGGCACTCGATTCCGCGACCCTCCCGGTCGAAGGGAACGTCCGCTTCGCCGCGATGCCCGGCCGCATCGGCGAGGTCTGGCTCGCGGGCGGCGACGCCGACGGCGCGTACGGGCTGTGGCGCTCCGTCGACGGCGGCGGCGAGTGGGAGCGCGTCAGCGGCTTCGACCAGGCCGACACCGTCGGCTTCGGCATGGCCGCCCCGGGCTCGACGCATCCCACGATCTTCACGGCCGCGCGACGTGACGGGGTGCGCGGCGTGTTCCGTTCGACCGACGGGGGTGCGAGCTGGACGCGCATCAATGACGACGATCACCAGTGGGGCTGGATCGGGGCCGACATCGAGGGCGATCCGGACGTCTTCGGCCGGGTCTACGTCGCGACCAATGGGCGAGGCATCGTCGTCGGCGACGATGCGTCGCCGTCGGAACCCGCGGCGTGGAGTGCCTCCGCCACCTACGGCGAGGGGGACGTCGTGACCTTCGACGGCTCGCCGTGGGTCGCCACCTGGTGGAGCCGCGACGACGAGCCCGGCGCCGCGCGCGGCCCGTGGCAGGAGATCGCCACGGCGTCGAGCGGGGTCTCCCAGTGGACGTCGTCGCGCATCTTCGGCTCCGGCGACGTCGTCGAGCACGACGGCGAGCTCTGGCGCGCCGAGTGGTGGTCGCGCGGCGACCGTCCGGGCGACCGGAACGGCCCGTGGGAGCGCCTCGGCTGAGCTGGTCAGGGTGCCCGTGCGGTTTCGCGCACGGGCACCCGTCACGCCTCGCTGATCGAGATGCGCCGCACGAGGGCGATGCCCCGCTCGACGCGCACCCCCGCCACACGGCCGGTGAAGCCCGTCGCGACCTCGGTCGAGAGGTAGCGGCCGTCGATCGTGCCGAGCGCTCGCCCGCCGGCCGAGAGCACGAGGTCGTCGGGTCCCATGGCCGAAGCCGGCACCGAGGCGATCTCCACCCGCCCGTCGAACGCATCGACATGACCGAGTTCGACGACGCGGCCGCCCACCGTCCAGACGGCGGTGGCCCCGCCGTCGGCGATGCGCACGCCGACCCGGTTGCGGTCGTCGAACCGCACCTCGGCGTGCACGACCGCGTCGCGGCGGGGGTCGAGCTCGAACACGGACCCCCAGTGCATCGCCTGGAGCCGGGCGTACACGCCCGCTCCATCGGCTGCCGCCACCTCGAGTCCGCCCGGTACGGTGTTCGCGAAGGTCTCGATCCGTGCGCGCGGCGAGATCCAGCGCGGATGCAGGCGATCGAAGGCGTCGTCGACGTCCCAGGCCCGCTCGGGCGGCACGGCCTCCGACGGCCGGAACACCGGCCAGTCGTCGACCCAGTCGACCTCGGCGAGGAAGGTCTCGCGCCCGTTGACGTGGAACGACGGCGTCATGCCGCGCGGGCGCACCCCGAGGTGCACGGCCGCCCAGGTTCCGTCGGGCCGCTCGACCAGGTCGGCATGGCCGATGTTCTGCACGCGGTGCTCGGTGCTGCGGTGGGAGTAGACCGGGGTGGACGGCGCAGCCTCGAAGGGGCCGCGCGGGTCGCGCGAGCGCGCGACGGAGACCCCGTGCCCCCGTTCGGTGCCGCCCTCGGCGGCCACCAGGTACCACCAGTCCCCGTGGCGGAGCAGATGCGGGCCCTCCGTGTGCCCGAGGTCGGTACCGGTCCAGAGGAGCCGCGGCTCCTCCAGCACCCGCCCCGTCTCGGGGTCGATGGCGGCCTGCCAGATGGCGGACGGACCGCTCGACCAGGAGCAGTAGCTGACCAGGCACTCGCCGTCGTCGGTCCAGCAGAGGTCGGGGTCGATGCCGCGGAGCTCGGGCAGTTCGATCGCGTCGGACCAGGGTCCGGCGGCGTCGGCGGCCCGGAACAGCCGTTGTCCGCCGTGCGCGTCGCCGACGTCGGACGTGATCAGCCAGAACCAGCCGTCGTGGTGGCGCAGCGTGGGCGCGTAGATGCCGCCGCTGTCGCGCGCCCGGCCCGCCGGGAACTGGGTGTCGCGCACGAGCGCGTTGCCGATCTGCGTCCACCTCACGAGGTCCCGCGAGTGCCAGATCGGCACCGCGGGCACGTACTCGAACGAGGAGTTCGCGAGGTAGTAGTCCTCGCCGACACGGCACACGCTGGGGTCGGGGTGGAACCCGGGGACGACCGGGACGACCTCTGCCGTGCCGCTCATGCTGCGGCCGGCCGGGAGTCGCGAGGATGATCGCCGAGCAGCGGCTGGGCGGGTTGCGTGGTCATCGGCATGGCTGTTCCCGGATTCGTGGACGTGGTCCGGTCCAGTATGTCGTCGAAGCGTTTCGAAAGAAAGGTCCGACGTTCGCGTGAATGCGCTCGCTTTACGCAACTTTCGTGATTATGATTCGAAACATGAAGACGGATGCCGCGGGCGAGCGGGTCACCCTCGCCGAGATCGCCGAGGAGACCGGCGCGAGCCTGTCCACGATCTCGAAGGTGCTCAACGGCCGCACCGACGTGTCGAGGAACACGAGGGAGCGCGTCGAGCGCGTGCTGCACGAGCGCGGATACGTGCGCCGCGGCGCGGGCCGGTCCGAATCCCGGCCCGAACTGCTCGAGCTCGTCTTCCACGGCCTCGATCCGATCTGGTCGATGGAGCTCATCGGCGGCGTCGAGGCCGTGGCCAAGGAACACGGACTGAGCGTCGTGCTCACCGTGAGCGGCGACCGGCACGCACCGGACCCCGACTGGATCGAGGGCGTCATCCGGCGCCGGCCCGTCGGCGTGGTCCTCGTGTTCTCCGAGCTCTCGCCCGAGTACCGAGAACGGCTGCGCGCGAGAGCCATCTCGTTCGTGATCGTGGATCCCGCCGGCGACCCGTCGCCCGACGTGCCGAGCGTGGGCTCGGCGAACTGGTCGGGCGGGCTCGCCGCGACCCGGCACCTCATCGAGCTCGGGCACCGGCGCATCGCCGCCGTCACCGGGCCTGAGGACATGATGTGCTCGCTCGCCCGGCTCGACGGGTATCGCAGCGCGATGAACTCCGCTGGTCTCGAGATCGACCCGGCGTGGGTCAGCTACGGCAACTTCGAGGTCGGCGGCGGCCGCGACCGTGCGCGCGAACTGCTCGCGCTTCCGGCCGATCGACGGCCGACGGCGATCTTCGCGGGCAGCGACCTGCAGGCGCTCGGCGCCATCGATGCGGCGCGGGACGCGGGACTCTCGGTTCCCCGCGACCTCTCGATCGTCGGCTACGACGACATCACGCTTGCGCCGTGGGTCAGCCCGCCGCTCACGACCGTGCACCAGCCGCTCCGACGCATGGGCGAGGAGGCCGCCCGGCTCGCGATCCGCCTGAGCGGCGAGCAGCCGACGACGACCCCGCGCATGGACCTCGCGACGAACCTCGTCGTGCGCGAGAGCACCGCACCGCCGGCATCCTGACGGCCTCGGCGCGCTGACCGCGGCAGCAGGGTCGGCACGGCCGGTCGGCGGCGGGAGTCGAACGGCAGGCGGATGCCGCCGGCCGGAGTCCGATCGAACCCCGGCCGGCGACATCCGTCGGGCTATCCGAAGAGGCCGCGCAGCCAGTCGAACAGCGACGCCAGGATCGCGGTGACGACCTGCTTCGGCGTCTTCGCGGGCTTCTTGTCGACCGCCGTGACCGGCTCCGAGGTCGCCGAGACCGGCTCGAGCCCGTCGACCGTCGCCGTCACGGTCACCGTCAGGCGATGGCCCACATCGGCCTTCTTCACCTGGTACGCATCGCCCGTGCCCTTCTTCACGGCGACGCCGTCGACGTACCACTGGTACGTGAACGACGCGCCGTCGAGCGACCACTCGCCCGGGTCGGCGGTCACCCTCGTGCCCTTGACGGCGTCGCCCACGATCCTCGGTGCGACGACGTTCTCGAGCACGGGATCTGGCTCCTCGACCCCGGCCACGAAGCGGCCGACGCCCCAGCGGGCGGTCGACTGGTAGCCGGCGCCCGTCGGGTCCGCCCAGTTGCGGATCGAGGTGCGCTGCCCGCCCGACGCGTCGTTGACCTGGAAGTCCAGGCCGTGGATGGAGCCCGCACCGCCGAAGTCGCCGAGATCGACGGACGCCTCGACGAGGTAGCCGCCCTCGACGGTGGCGGTGGCCGTCTGCACGCGCGCCTGCTGGAAGGCCTCGTCGCCCGTGCCGAAGGACACCGCGTTCGCCGCGCTGATGCGGATCTGCGTGTCGTCGTAGCGGTACGAGCCGTTCTTCGCGTTGCCCGGGTCGACGTAGACCTCCACCGAGTCCTGCGTCCACGGGTCGGATCCCGACACGTCGACGACGGGGTCGGCGACCTCGGCGAGGACGTAGAGGGTGTCGCCCTTCCACAGCGTCCGCACGTTCGCGACGGCGCCGTCGGTGCCCTGCACCTGCTTCGACGTGGTGACGGCGTTCGCGTCGGACCAGGCCTCGTCGATCGCGGCATCGACGACCGGCGCGTCGCCCGCCTCGACGACCTCGACGAACGAGAGCGGCTCGACGAGGGTGAGCGTGCCGGCGACGCCGGGCGCGTTCCAGGCGACCGTGCCGCCCTCGACGCCGGTCACCCGGACGTCGAACCCGAGCGTCCCGCCCTCCGCGGCATCCGTCACCGGGAGGTGGGCGACGAGGTCGTACCCTCCATCGCGCTCCGTGGCGATCGCCGAGGGGTCGCCCGAGCCGTCGCGCGCCACGCGGTAGCTCGCGTCGCCCACGGAGAACTCGACGCCGTCCGCGGCATCCGGGCTCTGGTCATCGACCGATACGTAGGCCGTGAGGTGGTCGTCGGCCCAGCGCAACTGGAAGCCCGCCGTGCCCTCGAGGTCGTGCAGCGGCAGCCTGGCCCACTCGGGCGAGGTCGTCGCCGCCGCGTCGAGGGGCACGTCGCCCGCGAACACGTTCGCGGTGCGCAACGGCGCCGGCAGCTCGCCGTCCACCGCGCCGAAGTACGCCGGCTTGGCCTTCAGGGCGTCGTCGAAGACGAGCGGTGCACCGTTGTCGACCCGCCAGCTGCGGCCGTCGGTGAGGCCCCACACCGTGACCGAGAACAGGTCGTCCGCGTGCTCGCGGAACACCCGGAACGCGTCGCGGAAGTAGTAGCCCTGGTCGACGAGCTTCGCCTGCGTGACGGGCGTGCCGGTCGTCACGTCGAACTCGGTGACGGCCTGCGTGACGGGCAGGTCCTCGAATGCGACGATCGCGTCCTCGAGGGCCGAGACCGGCATCGCGAGGCTCACGTGGAACTGGTGGCCCACGCCGTCGACCGGCACGCCGCGCTCGATGAGCCGGGACACGAGCGCGTGGTAGCGCTGCTGCTTGCCGCCCTGCTCGGTGTTGTAGTCGTTGATGAACAGCGTCACCGGGCGGTCCGAGCCCGCGGCCGCGTAGACGTCGTTGAACGCCTCGTCCGCGTAGGCGAAGGACAGGTCGATGAACTCCTCGCCGAGGATGCGGTACCACTCGCTCCGGCGCAGGCCGTCGGCGAACTCGCCGCCGTCGGAGACGACCTCGTTGACGACGTCGATCGCGCGCAGGGGGTTCGTTTCGGCGCCGAACGCGCCGTAGCGGCTCGAGAGGTACTCGGCGACGGCGAACACGTGGGTGCGGAGCCGTTCGCGGAGCACCTGGCGGTCGGGGTCGGACGTCGTGAGCGGCCGGCCCGCGGCATCCGTGAAGAAGGTGGCCGGCGTCTGGCTGTGCCAGACGAGCACGTGCCCGTAGACGCCGAGGTCGTGCTCCTGCGCGAAGTCCATCAGCGCGTCGCTCTCGGCATTCGCCTCGACGAAGGCGCCGTCGGCGTCGTACCAGGCCTCGGGCTTCATGAAGTTCTCGGGCGTGACCTGGTCGAAGTGCCGCAGCAGCAGCTCGGATGCCGCGCCCGCCGTCTCCCGGCTGTCGATCGCGACGCCGACCGGGAAGTCCACCGTCTCCTTGATGCCCGTGAGCTCCTCGACCACGGGCGGTGCGGGCACGCGCAGCACGACGTCGTCGACGTGGAGGTCGCTCGTGTTGCCGGCGGCGCCGTTGTCCCAGCGGGTCTCGAAGTACAGCAGCGAGGCCTCGGCGTCCGAGCCCTGGAACGAGGCGGTGACCTGCTTCCAGCCGTCGTTCGTCACGCCGTCGAACTGGGCGATCGTGGCGAACGCCGTGCTCCCGCCGTCGGTGTTCGCCCGGCTCAGCCAGACGTCGTCGACGGGCTGGCCGTCGCCGAAGCGGAGCCACGCGGTGAGCTCGTAGGTCACGGCGGGATCGAGGAGACCCGTCACGTCGTGGCCGATGCCGTCGCCCTGGGTGACGCGGTTCGCGACGACGGCGGACTGCGTGCCGCCGTGCGCCTGCGCGCCTGAGAGCTCGACGGTCGCGGTGGTGTCGCCGCTGCCGCCGCGGAGACCCCAGCCGTCGAGGCCGTCCTCGAAGTCGGCGTCGAGCACGACCTCGCCGACCGGATCGGGGTCGGGCCCTCCGCCGTCGTCCTCGGTCGTGATCGCCAGGTCGTCGACGAGGAACGACGGATGCGTCGTGCCGACCGCCGCGGCCTCGATGTAGATGTTCGCGCTCGCGACATCGTCCGGGAAGGCGTACGTGCCGCCGATCCGCACCCAGCCGTCGGCCGTCGCGTCCACGGAGGACCCCACCCAGGTGTACGTGTTCGAGCCGCCGGCCGCGGGGGTCTGCTCCGCGGTGAAGTGGATGCTGCTCGTGCCCTCGGTTCCCGCGGGCAGCTTCACCCACGCCGAGACATCGTACGAGGCGCCCTGCTCGAGCAGGCCGGTCGAATTCGCCGACACGCCCTGCCAGTTCGCCGTGCGGCCCGACACGGAGAGGCTCTTCGCGCCTCCGTGCGCCTCGGCGTCCGTGACGGCGAGCGTCACCCCGCCGCGCGGACCCCATGGGCCGAGCGAGCCGTCCTCGAAGTCGGTCGCGCTGACCGTGACCGGTTCCGCGCTCGCCGGAGCGGCGGCCAGCCCGAGGGTGGCGGCTAGGGCGGCCGCCGTTGCGAGCCCGAGTGTTCCCGATATCGTGCGTCGTTGCATGATGAGCGCTCCTTCGCGCTGTCTGGTGGGTGCACGGAGCGCCCACGGGGGTCGGTGCGTGGTGGTGCGTGGTGCTTGGTGGTGCGTGAGTGGTGCGTGGTGTCTGGTGGTGGTGGCGTGCGCTCGGTGGCCTCAGCGCGCGGGCGCGTGCTCCAGGTCGAGCCGGTCGAAGTCGGCCCATGCGGATGGTGGGTGGGCGGTGCGCCCGGCGAGATCGGGCTCGTGGACGACGAAGACGCCGCCGACGACCCCGACGAATCCGCCGCCTTCGCTCGGGCTGAGCGGCGACACGTCGGCGGTGCCGACGGCCGTCCCGGCGAGGCGCGCGATCGCCAGGAACCCGTCGACCTCGAGGGCGAGTCCGAGTCGGCCGGCCGGCGCGTCGGCGGTGGCGAGCACCCGGTCGTCGCCGTCGACGTGGAGCACCAGCTCGACGACTCGGCGGGCATCGGCGGGAGCACCGCCCCCGATCCGCACGCCGAAGCGCAGGTGCCGGCGATCGGTGAGCCGGAGCGCGAGCCCGGCGACGAGGCCGGCCGGCGCGGCATCCGGGGTCTCGAGCACGGTCGCGAGCCTCGCGGCGGGCTGTTCCAGCCGGAACCCGGCGAACGCGTGCGGGACGGGCTCGGCGAGCCCGCGGGAGATCGCCTCGAGCCTGAGGTGGCCCGGTCGCGCCCCGAGCCGGAGCCTCGTCGTTCCGGGCGCCGTGCGGACGGTGAGCAGCTCCGGATGCGGCGTCGCCCCGTCGAAGTCGTCGGCGAGCGAGGTCGGGGCGACCGGACCCGCGTCCGACCACGGCACGTCGACCTCGTCGCGCAGGCGGCCCTCGCCGGGCGCGAACACGGGCCACCCGTCCTCGAAGGCGACGGGCACGAGCCAGGTCTCGCGGCCCTGCAGCGCATCGGCGCGCGCCTCGCCGAGCGGGAGCCGCCGCGTCGCGAGCACGGTCGCCCACCAGCCGCCGCGGCCGTCGTCGACGAGGTCGGCGTGCCCGACGTTGGCCACGCCGACCTCGCCGCCCAGGTGGCGGTGCGTGAGGAGCGGGTTGGCCTTGGATCCGGCGAACGGGCCCGTCGGGCCGGAGCCCCTGGCTGCACTGACGGCGTGGTGGCGTTCGGTGCCGCCCTCGCTGGCGAGGAGGAGCACCTCATCGCCCAGCCGGTAGAGGTGCGGGCCCTCGGCCCAGACCGCTCCCTCGACGGCGCCGTGCCACACGACGTGCTCCTCGCCGACGAGCGTCATCGTGGCCAGGTCGAGCTCGCGCACCCAGACCTCGGTCTGCTCGGGCCAGTCGCCCGGTTCGGCGAGCCGGGTGCCGCACCACCAGGCGCGGCCGTCGTCGTCGATGAGCAGCGACGGATCGATGCCCGGCGCGTCGTCGATCCACGCGGGGTCGGACCACGGGCCCTCCGGGGCCGTCGCGGTGACCACGAAGCTGCCCTGGCGGCCCTCGCCGCCGACGAGCGTGCAGGCGACGAGGAAGCGGCCGTCGTGGTACCGGACCGTCGGTGCGAACAGGCCGCCCGAAGCCGCCACCGTCGAGAGGTCGAGCTGCTCCTCGCGGTGCAGCGCGTGCCCGACGAGTTCCCACTCGACGAGGTCGCGCGAGCGGTGCACCGGCAGGCCGGGGAAGTACTCGAACGTCGAGGTCACCACGAAGAAGTCCTCGCCCACGCGGCAGATGCTCGGATCGGGATGGAACCCCGGCAGCACCGGGTTGCGTGCCGCGGTCACGGCGAATCGGTGCCGATGCGCTCGGTGCCGCTCCGCTCGCCGCCGACGCGCCCGGCCGTCCAGACGGGGTGCAGCGCGCGCGTGTGGTCAACCACCCGCACCGGGCCCGAGAGCTCCACCGTCGCCGTCAGGGGCAGGTCGCCGCTCGAGCGCCCGAACCCGAGCACCAGGGTTCCCGGTTCGACGATGCGGAGCCCGTCGCGCCCGGTGAACGAGGCGAGGTCGGCGGGCACCTCGACGCCCAGCCGGACGGATGCCCCCGGCTCGAGCTCGACGCGCTGGAATCCGATGAGCCGCTGCACCGGTCGAACGACCGAGGCCACGGGGTCGTGCACGTAGAGCTGCACGATCTCGGCCCCGGTGCGGTCGCCGGTGTTCTCGATCGTGAGCGACAGCCGGACGCTGCCCCCGGTGGTCGCCTCGGCGATCTCGATGTCCAGGTCGCCCCAGGCGAACGGGGCGTAGCCGAGGCCGTGGCCGAAGGGGTACTTGGCGGTGGGGTCGATGTTCGACACCTCGCTGCTCCGCGCGAGCGTCGACGCCAGGTAGGTCGAGGGCTGCGCGCCGGGAGTGGCCGGCACGCTCACGGGCAGCCGGCCGCTCGGGTTCACGCGACCCGAGAGGATGGCGGCGAGGGCGCGGGTGCCCTCCTCGCCCGGGAAGAAGGCCTGCAGGATGCCGGCGGCGCGGTCGGGCGCAGAGCCGAGCACGTACGGGCGCCCGGCGAGCAGCGTGAGCACGGTCGGTGTGCCCGCGTCGAGCACGGCCTCGAGCAGGTCCTTCTGGGCGCCGGGCAGGTCGAGGGTCTCCGCGTCGCAGCCCTCGCCGCTCGTGCCGCGGCCGAAGAGGCCGGCGCGGTCGCCGAGTGCGAGCACCACGACGTCGGCGGATGCCGCGAGCTCGACGGCCTCCGCGAAGCCGTCGGTCTCGCCGCCGTCGATCGAGGTTCCGGGCGCCAGTGCGATCTCGGCCCCGGGGAACTCCTCGCGGAGCGCCTCGACGAGGGTCGGCAGCTCGATGCCCAGTCCGCTCTCGGGGTGGTGCACGCCGACGTGCGTCGGGAAGCCGTAGCAGCCGAGCACGGCGAGCGGGTCGTCGGCCGTCGGCCCGATGACGGCGATGCGGGCGGGGGAGGCGAGCGGCAGCGTTCCGTCGTTGCGGAGCAGCACGATCGCCCGTTCCGCGATGCGGCGCGCGAGCTCGCGGTTCTCGGCGGAGTCGAGGTCGACGGCGCCCTTCGCCGCGGTGGCGGCCGCGGGTGCGGCCGGGTCGTCGAGCAGGCCCAGCTCGACCTTCTGCACGAGCACGCGCAGGAGCGCCCGGTCGATGACGGCCTCGTCGATGCGGCCGTCGGCGACCGCCGCGACGAGCGGCTCGCCGAAGGCGTGCACGGTCGGCAGTTCGACGTCGATGCCGGCCTCGAGCGCGGCCACGGCCGCGTCGGACAGGTCGCCGGACGTGCCGTGCAGGGTCTGCAGGAAGGCGACCGAGAAGTAGTCGGCGACGACGGTGCCCTCGAAGCCCCAGGTGTCGCGGAGCAGCCCCGTCAGGAGGTCGCGGTCGGCGGCCGTCGGCACGCCGTCGAGGTCGGTGTAGGCGTTCATCACGGAGCGCGGCCCCGCCTCGCGCACGACCATCTCGAACGGCGGCAGCAGCACGTCGGCGAGCTCCCTGGCGCCGACCGAGACGGGCGCGAGGTTGCGACCGGCACGCGATGCCGAGTAGCCGACGAAGTGCTTCAGGGTGGCGACGATCCCTGATGCCTCGAGCCCCCGCACGTACGCGGTGGCGACGCTGCCCACGAGGTACGGGTCCTCCCCGATGGTCTCCTCGACGCGGCCCCAGCGGGCGTCGCGCACGACGTCGAGCACGGGGGCGAGGCCCTGGTGCACGCCGACCGAGCGCATGTCCTCGCCGATGCGGCGCGACATCCGCTCGATGAGCTCGGGGTCGAAGGTCGCGCCCCAGGAGAGGGGCACCGGGTAGGCGGTCGCGCCGTGCGCGGCGAAGCCGGCGAGGCACTCCTCGTGCACGAGCGCGGGGATGCCGAAGCGGCTGGAGTCGACGATGCGCTCCTGCAGCCGGGCGAGCGACTGCGCGCCGACCGCCGCGTCGATGGGCGCGGTGCCGAACGCCCGCGTGATCTGACCGAGGCCCTTGGGCAGCAGGGCGTCCAGGTCGATCGCGCCGCTCATCTCGTGCTGGTGCGGAGCCACGTCGGCCCCGTCCTCGGAGGCGCCGATCCAGATGCCGTAGAGCTGGGCGATCTTCTCCTCGAGGGTGAGCTCGGCGATCAGCGCGCCGGCGCGTCGGGCGGCCGGAAGCGACCGGTCGCGCCACGGCGCGTCGGTGGCGGGCGCCGTCCAGGTCGCGGCGGGGTGGGTCGTGGCGTTCGTCATCGTGGCATCCGTGATCGTGGCGTCGGTCGTGTCGTGGGTCGTGGCGTCGGTCGTGGCATCCGTGTCGATCGGCTCGGTCATCCCTTGACCGCTCCCGTGAGGCCGCCGACGATGCGACGCTCGAAGATGCTGAAGAACACGAGCGCCGGGATCATCGACAGCGACGTGAAGGCGAGCACCTTCGCCGTATCGACGGAGTACTGGGATGCGAACGCCTGGACGCCGAGCGGCAGGGTGAACGCGGCCTCGTTGTTCAGGATGAACAGGGGCAGGATGTAGCTGTTCCAGCTCGCGATGAACGCGAGGATGCCCACGGTGATGACGCCCGGGAGGGCGAGGGGCAGCACCATCCGCCAGAAGAAGCCGAGGCGCGAGCATCCGTCGATCGACGCGGCCTCCTCGATCTCGTCGGGGATGGCCCGCAGGAACGGCACGAGGATGATGATCGTCGTCGGCAGGGCGAACGCGATCTGGGGCAGGATGATGCCGCCGAGCGAGTTCATCAGCCCGAGGTTGCGCACGACGAGGTACAGCGGCGTGATGGCGACCGTCATCGGGAACATGAGCCCCGCCGCGAACATCGCATACAGCAGGCCTCGCGACTTGAACTGGTAGCGGGCGAGCACGTAGCTCGCCATGAGCCCGAGCGCGACGACGCCGACCGTGGTCACGACGGCCGCGACCGTCGAGTTCAGCACCTCGCCCCAGAAGGTGGTGCTCACGAGGACGTCGGCGTAGTTCGTGAAGACCCACGGTGCCGGGAGCGCCGAGGGGTCCGTCGTGATCTGCGAGTTCGTGCGGAAGCCGCCGATGATGATGTACGCGATCGGCGCGAGCATGAGCGAGACCACGACGATGGCGACGAAGTAGATCGAAGGGCTGCCCCAGGGGAGCCTGCCGGTCTGGCGAGGCCGCGGGGGGCGCGGGAGGGCGATCGATGCGGTCATCGGTCCGTCCGTTCGGTGAGGGCTCCGGCCGTGTCGCGGCGGAGGACGAAGCGCTGGTAGACGAGGGCGACGACGAGCGAGATGAGGAAGAGCACGACCGCGACGGCATTGCCGTAGCCGTAATTGCCGGCGTTGCGCCCGTTCGCGACCATGTAGGTCGCCATCGTCGAGGTTCCGGCGGTCGAGGCGACGTACTGGCCCCAGATGATGTAGACGAGGTCGAACAGCTGCAATGCGCCGATGATCGACAGGAACGCCCAGATGCGCAGGGTCGGGCCGAGCAGCGGCAGCGTGATGCGACGCTGGATCTGCCAGTACGACGCACCGTCGATCTGCGCGGCCTCGGTGAGCTCCTGCGGGATGCCCTGCAGCCCTGCGAGGAAGAGGATGACGGCGAAGCCGATGTACTTCCAGGTGATGATGCCGAGCAGGGTCCACATGGCGATGCCGGGGTCGGCGAGCCAGTCCTGGGTGAAGGCCCCGAGCCCGATCTTCTCGAGGAGCCCGTTCAGGGCGCCCTCGCTCTGGAGCATCAGGCTCCAGCCGGTGCCGACGACGACCTCGGCGATCACGTACGGCGCGAAGATGAGGACACGGATGACGGACTGACCGCGCATCGGGCGGTTCAGGAGCAGGGCCAGCAGGAGCGCTGCGGGGCCCTGCAGCACGAGCGACATCACGACGATGATCGCGTTGTGCGTGACGGCTTCGTGGAACGTGGGGTCCTGGAAGATCGTGACGTAGTTCTGCAGGCCGACGAAGTCGGTCGGCGGCCCGAAGCCCTTCCAGCGGAAGAAGCCGTAGTAGCCGGCCATGATCACCGGGAAGATGACGAAGGCCAGGAAGATGAGGAGCGCCGGGCCGACGAGCACGGCGATCTCGATGGTCTTGCGAAGGTCGCGGGGGCGACGTCGGGCGCCGGGCGACGTCGCGACGACCCGGCCGGCGGCCGGAGACGGCGTGCCGCCTCCGGCCGCGACGTCGTCCGCGTCGACTCGTCCCTCGACGGGAGAGCTGGTGCGAACGCTCATGATGACTTCGGCCTCAGCCCTTCTTGATCGCGTCGTCGACCGCGTCGACGATGCCCTGGGGCGAGCCCTTGCCGGCGAGCAGGTCGACCACGCCGACGTTCAGCGCGTTTCCGACGTTCTGGCCGAGGAGCGTGTCGAGCCAGACCGAGACGTAGGGGGCTTCGTTCACGGCGGCGAGCACCTCCTGCAGGGCGGGGTCGGTCACGACGCCCTGGGCGTCCTTGTTGGCGGGCAGGGTCACGAACGCGTTCGCGTAGCCCTCCTGGTATTCCTTCTGCGAGGCGAACTCGAGGAACTCGCCGCACTCCTTCGGAGCGTCCACGTAGCAGGAGAATCCGTCGACGCCGCCCATGAGGGCGCCGGGCTCGCCGTCGCCGCCGTCCACCTCGGGGAAGGGGAACCAGCCGAGGTCGGCCAGGGGCTTCTCGTCGGGCGTGAGCGAGGCGATCACTCCCGGGTCCCAGGCGCCCATGAGCTCCATGGCCGCCTTGTGGTTCGCGACGAGTCCGGCGGAGGAGCCGGCGCCCTGCTGGGCGGTCGTGGTCAGGAAGCCCTGGTTGAAGGGCTCGATGCCCGCGAACTCCTCGAGGTCCTCACCGGCGCGCAGCCAGCACTCGTCGGAGAAGCTGGGGTCGTCGGTGAGTCCCGTGATGACGTCCTGGCCGCACTCGCGGAGGGCGAAGAAGTAGTACCAGTGGGCGGCGGGCCATGCGTCCTTCGCGCCGAGCGCGATGGGGTCGATGCCGGCGGCCTTCAGCTTGTCGACGGCGTCGCCGAGTTCGTCGAACGTGGTCGGGGTCTCGGTGATGCCGGCCTGCTCGAACAGGTCCTTGCTGTAGTAGATGCCGCCGGGGAGCACCGAGGACGGCACGCCGTAGAGCTTGTCGTCGACCGAGAACGCGGAGAGGGCGCCTTCGCCGAGAGCGGTCTTCGTCTCCTCGGACAGTGCGGAGCTGAGGTCCTGGGCCTGGCCGGCCTCGACGACGGCCGCGAGCTTGCCGCCGCCGCGCGCCATGAAGATGTCGGGTGCGTCACCCGAGTTGAGGGCGGTCTGGAGCTTGCCGTCCATGTCCTCGTTCTGGATCGCCTGGATGTCGATCGTCACGCCCGGGTTCTCCTCCTCGAAGGCGGCTGCGGTCGCCTCCCAGTAGGCCTTGCCGTCACCCGTGGTGGAGTTGTGCCAGAACGTCAGGGACACGTCCCCGTCGCCGGACCCCTCGCCGCCGCCGGCGCTGCATCCCGCCAGCGCGCCGATGGCGAGTGCTGCTGCGGCGCCGATGGCGGTGACCCTGCCGATGCGTCGTCTGTTCATCGTTGAACCTCTCGAAAGTTTCGGCCTCAACGCCGAAAGTGATCTGGACATCGGAACTCTAGCCCGGCACGGATTTGGCGTCAAGCGCAACAAATAGAACCCGGCGGGACGGATCTTGCCGGGCGGGAATCCGGAGCGCCGTGCGCACGAGGGCTGGGCGGCGCCCGAGGGCGCGCCCGTTCGAAAGCTCTCGAAACTTCTCGGTCGCGCCCGACCGCGCGAATGCGGGCTCGCGCCGCGATTCGGCCCGCTAGGGCGCGAACGACCTCCGGAAGATCGCCCACGCGCGCTCGGCGAGCGGGCGTCGCTCCGCGGCATCCGCTCGCGACAGCAGGTCGGTCAGCATCGTGATCGCGAGCAGCACGTCCGCGTCGGCGACCTCCTCGCCGAGACGCCCCGCCGCGCGCTCGCGGGCGGCGACCGTGCCGACGATGGCCGCGAGCCGCGTGGTGAGGTGCGCGATGCGCTCCTCGTGCTGGTGCTGCCAGATGAGGTCGATGAGGGCGGTCGACACGGCGGCCAGGTCGATGATGTCGTCGATGAGCGCGTCGAGCGTCGTCTCAGGGGAGGCGACGGATGCCTCGAGCGCGTCGAAGTTCTCGTCGAAGACGGCCATCGCGAGCGCCACCTTGTCGGGGAAGTGCCGGTAGAGACTGCCCTGGCCGACGCCGGCGCGCTTGGCCACCGCGCTGAAGGGCGCGTTCAGGCCCGACTCCGCGAAGATCTCGCGGGCGGCGGCGATGAGGGCGCGGCGGTTGCCCGGGCCGGCGCCCGGCCCCCGGTTCGCCTTGGTCCGGGCGGCATCGTCGGCCCCGTTCACCGACTCGCGCTTCCCCGCATCCGACACGGGTGTTAGCGTACAACCCAGTAACCGGACAATGGTGTCCGGTCGAAGGAGGAGCAATGACGCACATCTGGGACCGCGAGGTCGACGTGCTGGTCGCCGGATCCGGCGCGGCTGGCATGACGGCGGCCATCACCGCCGCCGATCGGGGGCTCTCCACGCTCGTCGTCGAGAGCACCGACCGCTGGGGCGGCACCACCATGCGCAGCGGCGGCGGGCTGTGGATGCCGAACAACCCGGTCATGCGACGACGGGGCATCGCCGACTCGCGCGAGGAGGCGCTGACCTACCTCGAGTCCGCGATCGGTCCGAGTGAGTCCATCGGGCCGGCCAGCTCGCCCGAGCGACGGGCCGCCTTCGTCGACACGATCCCCGAGCTCGTCACCCGGCTCGAGCAGCTGGGCGTGCGCTGGGCGGTCGCGAAGGACTACCCCGACTACTATCCCGACCGGCCGGGCGGCAAGATCGGCCGGGGCATCGAGTCCAGGCCGTTCGATGCCCGCAGGCTGGGCGACTGGCGCGAGACCTCCCGCACCGGGGACTCGATCCCCGCGCCCATGCAGACCGACGACGTGTGGCTGCTCATGCGCGCGTGGTCCTCGTTCTCGGGATTCGTGCGCGGGGCCCGCTTCGTGTTCCGGACGCTCGGGGGCCTCGTCACCGGCAAGAAGCTCTACGGCTTCGGCGGAGGCCTCATGCTCCAGCTCGGGCTCATCGCGAAGGAGCGCGGTGTCCAGCTGCAGCTGAACAGCCCGGTCACCGAACTCGTGAAGGACGACGCGGGCCGCGTCGTGGGCGCCGTCGTGTCCACGCCGACCGGCGCGCAGCGCATCCGCGCCCGCCGCGGCGTGATCCTCGGCGCGGGCGGGTTCGCCGCCAACACCGAGTGGCGTCAGCGGTACCACGGCATCCCGGGCTACACCTCGGCGGCCGAGGGCGACCTCGGCACCGCCATCGAGGCCGGCATCGCGGCGGGGGCCGACGTCGCGCTCATGGACGACGCCTGGTGGGGGGCCTCCGTGCCGATCCCGGGCAAGCAGGCGCAGTTCGTGCTGAACGAGCGCTCCGACCCGTTCAGCATCGTCGTGGACCAGTCGGGCCGTCGCTACCTCAACGAGTCCGAGAGCTACATCGACTTCGGCCACCACCTGCTCGAGCGCGACCCGATCTCGCCCGCGAACCCGTCATGGCTCGTCGTCGACCGCCGGCACCGGCAGCGGTACATGTTCGGCGCGCTGCTCATGGGCGGCAAGGCGCTGGTCGAGCAGGGCGTGGTCGTCAAGGCCGCCACACTCGGCGAGCTGGCCGAGAAGATGGGCGTCGACCGTGCGACCTTCCTCGCGACGGTCGAGCGCTTCAACGGCTTCGCCCGCACGGGCGTCGACGTCGACTTCGGCCGCGGTCGCACCGCGTACGACCGCTACTACAGCGACCCGCGCGTGAAGCCGAACCCGAACCTCGGCGCCCTCGAGAAGGGCCCGTTCACCGCGGTGCAGCTCGTGCCGGGCGACCTCGGCACCAAGGGCGGACTCCTCACCGACGAGCACGCGCGCGTCATCGACGTGCAGGGCGCGGTCATCGAGGGCCTCTACGCCGCGGGCAACACGTCGGCGTCGGTCATGGGCCGCACCTACCCAGGCCCCGGTTCGACGATCGGCCCCGCCGCGGTCTTCGGCTACCTCGCCGCGATGCATGCCGCCACGACGTCGCCCGCGGCTGCCGAGTCGGGCGCCACGCGGGCGGATGCCGGCGCCGAGGCGCAGACCGCGTAGCGCACCGGGATCACCCCGTTCGAACCCGAGCGGATGCCGCGACGAAGCGCCGCGGCATCCGCTCACTTCGCTCGTCGCGTCTGCCGGATTCGGAGATGTCGCCGACACGCCGGGCGAAGACGTCCTCGGCGCGGCGTGTCGCCCGAATCTCCGAATCGGGCAGACGTTCGAGGGCGGTGCGGGCGAGGGCGGTGCGGGCGGGCCGCGCCCGACCGGGGAAACCCGAATGGGGTTCGGACTTGCGAGGGGGAGGGGGGTTCCGGCTACAATCGAAGGCAGTCGAATCGATTCGAGCCGCGCGAAGGCCGAGTCTCATCACGGCGGCGTCCCAGGGGCGCCGCTTTCCTGTCTCCCGGCGTCCGAGGGCGTGCGCCGCCGCACTCGAGCACGCCTGGAACACGCATGTCTGCCACCGCCTCAATCCCCATCATCCGCCCCGACGACTACTCGGCGCCGACCCATCCGGGCGACCTCCTCACGCGTCGCCAGCGCCTCGTCTACGTGCTCGTCCTCGGTGCGCTCACGGCGCTCGGGCCGTTCACGGTCGACCTCTACCTGCCCGCGTTCCCCGTGCTGCAGTCCGAGCTCGGCGTCTCGGCCGCGGCCGTGCAGCTCACGCTCACCGGCACCATGATCGGGTTCGGCTTCGGCCAGCTCATCGTCGGCCCCTGGAGCGACAAGGTCGGCCGCCGGCTCCCGCTCATCCTGTCGACCCTGCTCCACATCGCGGCATCCGTCGGCGCCGCCTTCGCTCCCGACATCGTCTGGCTCAGCATCTTCCGCCTCCTGCAGGGCTTCGGCGCCGCGGCGGGCGGCGTCGTCGCGATGGCGATGGTGCGCGACCTCTTCGGCGGCAAGCCGCTCGTGCGCATGCTCTCGCGCCTCGCGCTGGTCAACGGCCTCGCGCCCGTGCTCGCGCCGGTGATCGGCTCGCAGCTCCTGAACGTCATGGACTGGCGCGGCATCTTCGTCGTGCTCGCGATCTACGGCGTCGTCGTCGTGCTCGCCGTCGCGTTCCTCATCATCGAGACGCTTCCCGAATCGCGCCGGCACGTCGCGGGGCACTCCACCCTGCGCGACCGCTATGCCGCGCTGTTCCGCGACCGCGTGTACCTCGGCGCCGCGATCATCGGCGGCATGACGTTCACCGGCCTCTTCGGCTACCTCTCCACGTCGTCGTTCCTCTTCCAGGAGCTCTACGCGTTCACCGCGCAGCAGTACGGCCTGCTCTTCGCGGTCAACTCCGTCGGCATCATCATCGGCGTGCAGACGAGTTCCCGGCTCATGCGCGGACCGGTGCAGCCCCAGTGGATCCTCGCGATCGCCACGGTGGTGCACCTCGCGATGGCCATCGCGATCCTGGTGCTCGACTCGTCGGGCGCCGGGTTCTGGGGCACCGCCATCCCGCTCTGGATCTACATCCTCGCCTGCGGGTTCTCGTTCCCCGCGGTGCAGGTGCTCGCGCTCGCGCACCACGGCGCCGAGGCCGGCACCGCGGCATCGCTGCTCGGTGCGCTGAACTTCGGCCTCGCGGGACTCATCTCGCCGCTCATCGGCCTCATGGGCGTCGGGAGCGCTGTGCCGATGGCGTTCGTGCAGGCCGCCGCTGCGGTGGTCGCGATCGCCGCCCTCTGGTTGCTCGTGCGGCCGAGGACGGTGCCCCCGCTCACCGACTGACGCCGGCCGGCGGGCGGAGCACACGCGGCGGAGTCCCGCTGGCGCGGCGGAATCCCGCTCGAACGGGACTCCTGCGGGCGAGTGGGATTCGCTTCGCTCGGCGGACACCCGGACGTTCGCCGAGTCCTCCGCCTGAGGCGGCCGGCCCGGCGAGCGACGTCCTGCCGGTCGCCCCCGTTCGCCCCCGTTCGCCCCCTGGTCGCCCCTGGTCGCCCCCTTCGTCGCTCGCGCGTCCCGGGTGCCGGCGGCGACGGATGCCGCGTGCCGCCGCCGCGGCATCCGTCACCGTCGCTAGCGTGGGGCCATGGCCGAGCCAGACGAGATCGACGACGCGACCACGAGCCCCGACCACGCCGACGCGCGCGGCGAGAGCGCGAAGGCGACGAGCGCGGAGGCCGACGCGGCCCCGAGCGCGCCGCAGCGCGCGGCCCAGGTGCGTCGCGTGGGCCGGCGGGCGCCGCTCATCGCCGGGATCGCCGCGGTCGTGGTCGCGGCGCTGCTCGGCCTCGTGATCGCCCTGCGCAACGGCAACCTGCCGCTCGAGGTCGACGAGGACTGGGCCGAGGACGTCCTCGAGATCCACGGGCCGGTCGGCGATGCGTTCGCACTGTTCATGAACATGCTCGGCGGCGGCATCGTCGGGGTGCTGGTCGTCCCGCTCGCGATCATCATCGTGCTGCTCGCGCTGCGCCGCCCGTGGGCCGCGCTCTACTTCGCCGTGGTCTCGGCCGCGAGCGCCCTCCTCGTGCAACTGCTGAAGGAGCTCGTCGGCCGACCGCGGCCCGAGGACATGATGGTCACGAGCGACTTCGGGTCGTTCCCGTCGGGGCACGTGGCGAACGCCGCGACGATCGCGGTGGCGCTCGGCATCATCTTCCCGCGCGCGTGGGTCTGGGTCGCGGGGGTCGTGTACACCGTGCTCATGGCCGTGAGTCGGACGTACCTCGGCGTGCATTGGTTCACCGATACGATCGGCGGGGCCCTCGTGGGCGCGGGCGTCGCGCTCGTGCTGTGGGCCGCGTTCGCGGTTCCGCTCGAGCGGGAGCGCCTCGCGAGGCTCGCGCGCATCTCGGAGCGGAACGCCGCGTTCGCGCAGGCGCACGTGACGCCACCGGCCCGAAGGTGAACGACGGCGACCTCCCTCGACTACAACGTTGTAGAGTACCCGCAGGAACCCAGGAGGTCGCATGTCCGTGACGTTGCACGATGTGGCGCGCGTGGCCGGCGTGTCGATCAAGACCGTGTCGAACGTCATCAACGCCTACCCGCACATCCGCCCGGCCACGAAGGAGCGCGTCGAGGCGGCGATCGCCGAGCTCGGCTACACGCCGAACCTCACGGCGCGGAGCCTGCGCTCCGGGCGCAGCGGTGCGATCGCCCTGGCGGTGCCCGACCTCGGCCTGGCGTACTTCGCCGAGCTCGCGGCATCCGTCATCGAGGCGGCCGAGGCGGCCGGCCTCGTGGTGCTCGTCGAGCAGACCGGCGGGGATCGCGAGCGCGAACTCGAGCTGTTGCGCAGTCCACGCCTGAAGATGACCGACGGCCTGATCTTCAGCGCGCTCGGCATGAGCGAGGCGGATGTCGCGAGCCTCTCGGTCGGCTTCCCGCTGGTGCTGCTCGGCGAGCGCATCTTCGGCGGCCCGACCGACCACGTGACCATGCGCAACGTCGAGGCCGCGCGAGCGGCGACCGAGTACCTCATCTCGTCGGGCCGGCGTCGCATCGCCGTCGTCGGCGCGCACGAGGGCGAGGTGGTGGGTTCCGCGGCGCTCCGCATGCAGGGGTACCTCGAGGCGCTCGAGGCGCACGGCATCGCGTACGACGACTCGCTCATCGGGTACACGACGCTGTGGCATCGATCCAACGGCGCCCGCTCGATGACCGAGCTGCTCGAGCGGGAGGTCCCGTTCGACGCGGTGTTCGGCCTGAACGACACGCTGGCCCTCGGCGCGATGCGGGTGCTGCAGGTTTCGGGGCGCCGCGTGCCGGAGGACGTCGCCGTCATGGGCTTCGACGACCTCGACGAGGCCGGCTACTCGATCCCGTCGCTGACGACGGTCGACCCCGGTCGCGCGTGGATCGCGAAGACGGCGGTGGCCACGCTCGTGGAGCGCATCGCCGGGGGAGACGTCGTCGGTCCGCCGCGACTGCGGCTCGCCGACTTCCGCATCGCCGAGCGCGAGTCCGCCGCGCTGGCCGTCGCGCGCTGACGGCCTCGAGCGCGGCTCGCTGCCCGGGGCAGACCCGCCCTTCCCCTGCCCGGAAGCACCGTCGGGCGCCTACCGCAGGGTTCGACGACCGCCTCCGAGGGGCTCCGGGACTCCTGTCCCGACTGCACTTGACACCGTCGGCCGCCTTGGGCATCATGTCTCTACAACGTTTACTTTACAACGTTGTACAGCCCGAGCACACGGGCCACACCAGACAGAGTTGTCCACCGCAACAGAAAGAGCACCGCACGATGAAGAGCAAGCTCATCGCCGTCGGCGGCACGGTCGCCGTCGCGGCCGCAGCCCTCACCGGCTGCAGCGCAGGCGAGTCCTCCGCAACCGAATGCACCAACGAGATCGTGAACGCCGAGGCCACCCAGGTCAGCGTCTGGGCCTGGTACCCCGCGTTCGAGCAGGTCGTCGACCTGTTCAACGAGACCCACGACGACGTCCAGATCTGCTGGACCAACGCCGGCCAGGGCAACGACGAGTACACGAAGTTCTCGACCGCCCTCGAGGCCGGCTCCGGCGCTCCCGACGTCATCATGCTGGAGTCGGAGGTGCTCTCGAGCTTCTCGATCCGGGACGGGCTCGTCGACCTCACCGAGTACGGCGCAGCCGACGTGCAGGGCGACTACACGGAGGGGGCGTGGAAGGACGTCTCCAGCGGCGACGCGGTCTACGCGATCCCCGTCGACGGCGGCCCCATGGGCATGCTCTACCGCCAGGACATCCTCGACGAGTACGGCATCGCGGCCCCCACCACGTGGGACGAGTTCGCGGCAGCGGCGCAGACGCTGAAGGACGCGGGCGCCCCCGGCGTGCTCGCCGACTTCCCGACCAACGGCCGCGCCTACAACCAGGCGCTGTTCGCGCAGGCCGGGTCTGTGCCGTTCGAGTACGACAACGCCAACCCCACCGAGATCGGCATCGACGTCAACGACGACGGCTCGAAGAAGGTGCTCTCGTACTGGAACGACCTCGTGCAGAAGGGGCTCGTCGCGACCGACGACGCGTTCACCGCCGACTACAACACGAAGCTCGTCGACGGCAGCTACGCGATCTACGTCGCCGCGGCCTGGGGCCCCGGCTACCTCGGCGGACTCTCCGACGCCGACAGCGACGCCGTCTGGCGTGCCGCTCCGGTTCCGCAGTGGGATGCGGCGAACCCCGTGCAGATCAACTGGGGCGGGTCGACGTTCGCGGTGACCAGCCAGGCCAAGGACAAGGAGGCCGCGGCGGTCGTGGCCAAGGAGGTCTTCGGCACCGAGGAGGCGTGGAAGATCGGCATCGAGGAGGCGGCGCTGTTCCCGCTCTGGAAGCCCATCCTGGAGTCCGACTACTTCCGCGACCTCGAGTACCCGTTCTTCGGCGGCCAGCAGATCAACAAGGACGTCTTCCTCGAGGCGGCCGCCGGCTACACCGGCTTCACCTTCAGCCCGTTCCAGAACTACGCGTACGACCAGCTCACCGAGGAGCTCTACGCGATGGTGCAGGGGGAGAAGGAGTCCGACCAGGCGCTCGACGACCTGCAGGCCTCGCTCGAGGCGTACGCGAGCGAGCAGGGCTTCACCCTGAAGTAGCACGACCTCCCGCCCCGGCGTCGCCGCGCCGGGGCGGGACCCACCACGGTGGGGCGGGCGCGATGAGATCATCGTGCCCCGACCACCACCGCGCGATCCGCGCGGCGACACGACCCTCGATGTGGAGAAGACTGCAATGACCACGCACGCGAGCACGGCCCCCGGGGTCGCTGCAGGCGCGGCATCCGCCGACGTCAGGCAGCCGCGGAGGCCCCGCGGCTCCCGGCTCGAACGACGCCGCCAACGTTGGGGCTGGCTCTTCGTCACCCCGTTCCTCGTCGTCTTCGCCCTGTTCCTGGTGTTCCCGCTCTTCTACGCCTTCGGCATGAGCCTGTTCACCTCGACGCTCGCGACCGGCACGACGTTCACGGGCATCGAGAACTACGTGAAGGCGTTCTCCGACCCGCTCTTCATGGAGGGGCTGCTCCGCGTCGCCGCGTTCGCGATCGTCATGATCCCGGCCCAGCTCGCGGTCGCGCTCGCTGCGGCGCTCGTGCTCGACTCGCTCACGTCGTGGCTCTCGAAGCTCTCGCGGCTGCTCATCTTCGTGCCGTACGCGATCCCAGTGGTCATCGGCGCCCTCATGTGGAGCTTCCTCTACAGCCCGAAGTTCGGCCCGAGCGCGACGATCTTCAGCGCCGTCGGCCTGCCGACCCCCGACTTCCTCGCCTCCGACACCGTGTTCGGCAGCCTCGTCAACATCGTCACGTGGCAGTGGTCGGGCTACTACATGGTCGTCATCTACGCGGCGCTGCGCTCGATCGACCCGTCGATCTACGAGGCGGCGCGCATCGACGGGGCGAACGGCTGGCAGACGGCCAGCCGCATCAAGCTGCCGATGATCTCGTCGTCCATGGTCATGGTGATCACCTTCGCCCTCATCGGCACGCTCCAGTTCTTCACCGAACCGGTGGTGCTGCGCAACATCGCGCAGGGCGCGATCGACGCCGCCTACACGCCGAACATGTACGCGTACTCCCTGGCGTTCTCGTACAGCCAGTTCAACTACGCCTCGGCGATCGCGTTCTCGCTCGGCGCCCTCGTGTTCGCGGGCTCGTACCTCTTCCTCTTCCTCACCCGCAAGCAGAGCGGACTCAAGTGATGGCCATCTTCGCCAACGACACGGCCCCGAACGACGCGTTCACCACCGTCACCGGTGTTCCCGGTCACGCCTACCGCGGCCCGCGCGGCAAGGATCGCCGATCGGGCGGACGCCGCATCGGCTCCCACGTGTTCCTCATCATCCTCGCGATCTACTTCATCGTGCCGATCTGGTGGCTCTTCGTCGCCGCGACGAAGGACACCGCGGGCCTCTTCGGCAGTCCGGCGTTCTGGTTCGACGGCAACTTCGCGTTCTTCTCGAACGTGGCCGAGCTGTTCACCCACCAGGGCGGCATCTACTGGCGCTGGCTCGCGAACTCGTTCCTCTACGCGTTCGCCGGCGGCATCGGCGCGACGATCCTCGCGATCCTCGCGGGCTACGGCTTCGCCAAGTACCGTTTCCGGGGCCGCAACGGCGTCTTCGGCGTCATCCTCGGCTCGGTCATGGTGCCGCTCACGGCCCTCGTGATCCCGACCTTCATGCTCCTGAGCCAGTACGGCATCATCAACACGCCGTGGGCCGTCATCCTCCCGTCGCTGCTCAGCCCGTTCGGCGTCTACCTCATGCGCGTCTACACGCAGGACGCCGTGCCCGACGAGATGCTCGAAGCCGCGCGCATCGACGGCGCCGGCGAGATCCGCACCTTCTTCCAGGTCGCGCTGCCGATGCTGAAGCCCGCCATCGTGACGGTGCTGCTCCTCTCGGTCGTCGGCACCTGGAACAACTTCTTCCTGCCCCTCGCCGTGCTGACGGACCCGCAGCTGCTGCCGGTCACCGTCGGCCTGAACCGGTGGACCGCGCTCTCGAATGCGGGCGCGGGCGGAGAGCAGGTCTGGAACCTCATCACCTCGGGCTCGTTCATCTCGGTGATCCCGCTCGTGCTGTCGTTCCTGTTCCTGCAGCGCTACTGGCAGGGCGGCCTGGCCATCGGCTCGATCAAGTAAGGCCGCCGCGGCATCCGACCTCGACGTCCTCGACCTCGACCTCGACCTCGACCCCACGAACCTCTCGCATCACCGACCTCTCGACCGCGCGACCTCGCGTCCAAGACCTGAAATGAGCATCATGACCACTGCACGCCTCACCGTCGACCCGCACTTCGCCGTCGGTCGCATCGACCGCCGGGTCTTCGGAGGGTTCGTCGAGCACCTCGGCCGCCACGTCTACGACGGCATCTACGAGCCGGGCCACGAGCAGGCGGATGCCGAGGGCTTCCGCTCCGACGTCGTCGAGCTCGTGAAGGAACTCGGCGTCTCGACGATCCGGTATCCGGGCGGCAACTTCGTGTCCGGGTTCCGCTGGGAGGACTCGGTCGGCCCGCGCGAGGAGCGCCCCCGCAGGCTGGACCTCGCCTGGCACTCGACGGAGACGAACGAGGTGGGCCTGCACGAGTTCCAGAACTGGCTCGACAAGGTCGGCAGCGACCTCATGCTCGCCGTCAACCTGGGCACGCGCGGCACGCTCGAGGCCCTGGACCTGCTCGAGTACACGAACATCGCCGGCGGCACGGCCCTCTCGCAGCGCCGCATCGACAACGGCCGCACGGATGCGTTCGGCGTGAAGATGTGGTGCCTCGGCAACGAGATGGACGGTCCGTGGCAGCTGGGTCACCGCTCGGCCGACGACTACGGCAAGATCGCCTCGCAGACGGCCAAGGCAATGCGCCAGCTCGACCCCTCGGTCGAGCTCGTGGTCTGCGGGTCGTCGAGCGCCCACATGCCGACCTTCGGCGAGTGGGAGCGCGTCGTGCTCACCCACGCCTACGAGGACGTCGACTACATCTCGTGCCACGCCTACTACGAGGAGCGCGACGGCGACCTGGGCTCCTTCCTCGCCTCGGCGGTCGACATGGACCACTTCATCGAGTCCGTGGTCGCGACGGCCGACCACGTGAAGGCCGTGAACGGCAGCTCCAAGAGCATCAACATCTCCTTCGACGAGTGGAACGTCTGGTACATCGAGCGCTTCCACGGCGTCGACAAGATCGAGGGGATCGACAACTGGCCCGTCGCTCCGCGCCTGCTCGAGGACGTCTACTCCGTCGCCGACGCGGTCGTCTTCGGCAACCTCATGATCTCGCTGCTGAAGCACGCCGACCGCGTCACGAGCGCCTCGCTCGCCCAGCTCGTCAACGTCATCGCCCCGATCATGACCGAGCCCGGCGGCATCGCCTGGCGCCAGACGACCTTCTTCCCGTTCTCGATCACCTCGCGCCTCGCCCAGGGGGAGGCGCTCGAGCTGAAGCTCGACGCGCCCTCGTACGCGACCAAGGCATACGGCGACGTGCCGCTCGTCGACGCGGTCGCGACCCACGACGGCGAGAACGGTCGCTCGGCCGTCTTCCTCGTGAACCGCTCGCAGACCGAGGCGCTCACCGTGACCGTCGACATCGCGGGCCTCGGCGACGTGTCGGTGCTCGAGTCGCACACGCTCACCGACGACGACGTGTACGCGAAGAACACGCTCGAGCAGCCCGAGCGCGTCGCGCCTCGCGCGAACGAGTCGATCTCGATCGACGGCGGCGAGCTCACGATCACCCTGCCGCCGGTCTCGTGGTCCGCCGTCTCGCTCGGCTGAGCGCGACGCGGCAGGCCGTGCCGGGGCCGAGAGGCTCGATGAGGGTAGCCGCGGCGCTGCTCGCGGCGACCCTCCTCGCGGGGCTCGCCGGGTGCAGCGCTCCGGGCGGCGTCTGGGAGGCGTCGGGCGACCTCGCGACCCACGACCCCGCGCTCGCCCGCGACGACGACGGCACGTGGTGGGTGTACTCGACGGGCAACGGCACCGTCGCCGACGGCAACATCCAGATCCGCTCCTCGACCGACGGGAAGGCCTGGCGGTACGAGGGCGAGGTCTGGGACGAGAAGCCCGAGTGGCTCACCGACGCCGTGAAGGGCGTCGACAACCTCTGGGCGCCCGAGCTCGTCGAGCACGACGGCACCTGGTACCTCTACTACTCGGCCTCCCGGTTCGGCAAGAACACCTCGCTCATCGCCCTGGCCACGAACACCACGCTCGACCCCGACGACCCCGACTACGAGTGGATCGACGGGGGCGCGGTCATCGAGTCGACGACCACCGACGACTTCAACGCGATCGACCCCGGCATCGCGGTCGACGAGGGCGGGACCCCGTGGATGGCGTTCGGCTCCTTCTGGAGCGGCATCCGCATGGTCGAGCTCTCGTGGCCGACCGGGTTGCGTGCCGACGACGCCGAGCCGCGGCGCATCGCCGACCGCGGCGCGCCGCCGAACGCCATCGAGGCGCCGTACCTCGTGCAGCACGACGGCGACTGGTTCCTCTTCGTCTCGCGCGACGCCTGCTGCCAGGGCGCGAAGAGCACCTACAACATCGCGGTCGGTCGAGCGGATGCCGCGACGGGCCCGTTCCTCGACCGCGACGGGGTTCCCCTGCTCGAGGACGGAGGAACGCCCCTACTCGCGACCGACGGCGCGCGGGTCGGGCCCGGAGGACAGTCGGTGTTCGACAACGTGCTGGCGTTCCACTACTACGACGCCGATGCCGGGGGCGCGTTCCGCCTCGCGCTCCCCGACCTCGAGTGGGACGACGAGGGCTGGCCCGTCGTACGGTGGTGACGGCGACGACGGCATGGCGGCGGCGACGCCACGCTGCCTCGAGCACCGCACGGCGACCACGGGCATGACGACAGGAGCACGATGACCGAACGCAACTGGGCCGGCAACCTCGCCTACGGTGCGGAGCGCATCGCCCGGCCGGGCTCCGTCGACGAGCTCGCGGAACTCGTGGCGGCAGCCGGTCGGGACGGCCGCCGCGTCCGCGCGCTCGGCTCGCGGCACTCGTTCAACCGCATCGCCGACACCGAGGGCCTGCTCGTCGAGACCGGCGCACTGCCCGCCCTGATCGAGGTCGACGAGCCGGCCCGCACCGTCCGGGTCTCGGCGGGGCTCAGGTACGGCGAGCTCGCCGAGGTGCTCGACCGGGAGGGATGGGCCCTCGCGAACCTGGCCTCGCTGCCGCACATCTCGGTGGGCGGCGCGATCGCGACGGGAACCCACGGGTCGGGCGACGGGCTCGGCTCGCTCGCGGCCGCCGTCGCGGCCCTCGAGCTCGTGACCGCGGACGGGTCGCTCCTCCGCCTCCGGCGCGGCGACGCCGACTTCGACGGCGCGGTCGTCGCGCTTGGCGCGCTCGGCATCGTCACGGCGCTCGAGCTCGACATCGAGCCCACCTACGACGTCGCGCAGTCGGTGGTCGAGGGACTCCCGCTCGACGCGGTCCTCGCCGACCTCGACGCCGTCACGGGCCTCACCGCCTCGACGAGCCTCTTCACGACGTGGCGCGACCCCGAGGTCATCGAGCAGCTCTGGCTCAAGCGGCGGGCGGATGCCGCGGCATCCGACGACCTCCCGCCGGCGCTGGCGGCGATGGGCGCCCGCGCGGCGACGGTGAAGCGGCATCCGCTGCCCGACGTCTCGGCCGAGCACTGCACCGACCAGCTCGGCGTGCCCGGGCGATGGTTCGAGCGGCTGCCGCACTTCAAGCTCGGCTTCACGCCGTCCAACGGCGACGAGCTGCAGTCGGAGTTCCTCGTGCCACGGGAGCGAGCCGTGGAGGCGATCTCGGCCGTCCGGTCGCTCGCGGCGTCGATCGCACCCCTCCTGCAGGTGTGCGAGATCCGCACCGTCGCAGCCGACGCGCTGTGGCTGTCGCCGGCGTACGACCGAGCGACGGTGGGCATCCACTTCACCTGGCTGCCGGACCAGCCCGGCGTCGAGGCGCTGCTGCCGACGCTGCAGGCTGCGATCGCCCCGTTCGAGGCGCGCCCGCACTGGGGCAAGCTCTTCGACGTCGCGGAGGCGGCCGAGCGGATGCCGCGGCTCTACCCCCGATGGCACGACTTCGCCGAGCTTCGGGCGAGGCTCGACCCGGCCGGACGGTTCCGGAACCACCTGCTCGAGCGTCTCGGGCTCTGACCGGCTATCCGCCGGCGAACGGCGGCAGGATGTCGACCCGGTCGGACAGCGCGGCCGCCGGGTCGCGTTCGACCCGCCCCCCGACGAGGAACGACCCCGATCGCAGCACGCGCTCCATCGCCGCGCCGTAGCGCTCGACCAGCACGTGCCGCAGGTCGCCGACCGTCGCGGCGCCGTCGAGTTCGAGGCGCTCCTCCTCGCGTCCGGCGGCCTCGGCGGCGGCGGCGAAGTAGCGGACGGTGACGACGGTCATGGCTTCGATGCTAGCCCGCGAGCGGTGGCGCTCGCGGGGCGGACACTGCGGGACGGCCGGCGTCCTCGCCCTGCGTGCGAGGATTGCTCCATGGATCCGGTGACGAGCTCGGCGACGTCGACCCGGCCCGGCCCCCTCGTGGCTCCGGGCCCGCCGCTCGCGGCCGAGCGGGTGTCGCGCTTCAGCCGGCAGCTCATGCTCCCGGGCTTCGGCGAAGTCGCCCAGCGCCGGCTCGCGGCCGCGCGCGTGCTCGTCATCGGCGCGGGCGGCCTCGGCAGCGCGCTCGTGCCCTCCCTCGCCGGCAGCGGCGTCGGCACCATCGGCGTCGTCGACGACGACATCGTCGAGCTGTCCAACCTGCACCGGCAGCTGAGTCACGGCGTCGCCGACGTCGGCCGTCCGAAGGTCGACTCGCTCGCCGACACGGTCGCGGCGATCGACCCCGCCTGCCGGGTCGTCCGCCATCGCGAGCGGCTGACCTCGGCGAACATCGCGGACCTCCTCGCCGACTACGACCTGCTCGTCGACGGCAGCGACAACTTCCCGACGCGGTACCTCGCGAACGACGCGGCCGTGCTCGCCGGCATCCCGCTGGTCTGGGGGTCGATCCTGCGCTACCACGGACAGGTCGGGCTCTCCTGGCCGGCGTTCGGGCCGACCTACCGAGACCTCTTCCCGGTCCCGCCCTCGCCCGACGAGGTGCTCTCGTGCGAGCAGGGCGGCGTGCTGCCGAGCATCTGCGCGCTCGTCGGCGCCCTCATGACGACCGAGGTCGTCAAGGTCGTGACCGGCGTGGGGGAGCCGCTCCTCGGCCGGGTCGTCACCGTCGACGCGCTCTCGGGGCGCACGCGCGAGATCGCCTACGAGGCCGTCGCGGATGCCGCGGAGATCACCTCGCTCATCGACTACGAGCTGTTCTGCGGGCTGGCGCCCACGGGCCCGACGGCCGCGACGCAGCCGACCGACGGGGCGGACTCGACGGATGCCGCATCCGGGGCGAGCGGGCCGGGTGCCGCAGGCGCGGCATCCGCTCTCCGGGGTGTGAGCGCCGCCGAGGTGCTCGCCCGCGTCCGGGCCGGGGAACCGCTGCGCCTGCTCGACGTTCGCGAGCCCGCCGAGGCCGCGCTGCGCCGCATCGCCGGCAGCTCGCTGCTGCCGCTCGGCGACCTCGCCGCCGGAGCCGAGCCCGCGGCCGGTGACGCTCCGCTCGTCGTCTACTGCGAGCAGGACCTGCGCTCGCGCCGCGCCGCGCGCCTGCTCCTCGAACGCGGACACCCCGACGTCGTCTACCTCGTCGGCGGCATCGACCGCTTCGCGAGCGTCGCGGGCGACCTCGTCGAGCGCTGACCCACTGACGGTCCTGGCCACGCCGTCAGGCCTCCGACCCTTCCCACCGACCACGAGGACCAGCCCCATGCGCCACACGCCGCACTACCTGATGACCGATCCCGACGAGGTGAAGCGGCTCATCCGCGGCAACGCGTGGGCGACGTTCGTCTCGCCGGCGAGCACGGGACTGGTGGCCTCGCACTACCCGGTGATCCTCGACGAGGAGGCGGACGGCATCACGATCATCAGCCACTTCGGGCGCCCGGACGAGGTCGCGCACGAGCTCGGCTCGCACGAGGTCCTCGTGATCGTGCAGGGCCCGCACGACTACGTCTCGCCCAGCTGGTACCCCGAGGGCGAGGTCATCCCGACGTGGAACCACGTGACGGCGCACCTGTACGGCACCCCCGAGATCCTGGGCGACGACGAGAACTACGCCATGCTCGGCCGCCTCACCGACCACTTCGAGCAGCATCACCCGGGCGGGCGCCATCTCGACCAGGACGAGACCGGCACCCGACGTGTCGCGAAGGGCACCGTCGGACTGCGCATGCGCGTCGACCGCTTCGAGGCGCGGGCCAAGCTCAGCCAGAACAAGGCGGCGGATGTCGCGGCGAACGTGATCTCGCACCTCGACGAGCAGAACCCGGCGCTGGCCGCCGAGATGCGCCGCGTGCACCCGCCCGCCCCGTAGGTCAGCGCCCTTCCGCGGGTCGCAAGGGGGCGCGCCGCGCGCGTCATCCGCCGATGTAGCTCATCTCGATCTTGGGCCGCGCCGCGCGCAGCTCGGGCGTGAGCGTCGCGCGCACCTCGGAGTACCGGTCGTCGCGTGCGCCCCAGATCGCGCCCATCGCGTCGGAGAGCCCGTCATCGTCGATGCCGCCCCGCAGGAGCGCGCGCAGGTCGTGCCCCTCGGAGGCGAACAGGCACGTGAACAGCCGCCCCTCGGTCGAGATGCGGGCGCGATTGCAGGTGCCGCAGAACGCCTGCGTCACGCTCGAGATGACGCCGATCTCGCCCTCGCCGTCGGCGTAGCGCCAGCGCGCGGCGGTCTCGCCCGGTGCGGTCGCGCCGACCGGTTCGAGTGGCATGCGCTCGCCGATGCGCGCGACGATCTCGGCGGAGGGCATGACCTCGCCGAGCTCCCAGCCGTTGGAGGTTCCGACATCCATGTACTCGATGAAGCGCAGCGTGAACGGCGTACCCTTGAAGTACTCGGCCATCGGCAGGATCTCGTGGTCGTTGAGGCCGCGCTTGACCACCATGTTCACCTTGACGGGGCCGAGGCCGGCGTCATGCGCCGCCTGGATGCCGTCGAGCACTCGGCCGACCGGGAACCGCACGTCGTTCATCGTCTGGAAGAGCGCGTCGTCGAGCGAGTCGAGCGACACGGTGACGCGAGTGAGTCCCGCAGCCTTGAGGGAGGCCGCCTTCATCGCGAGCGCTGAGCCGTTCGTCGTGAGGGCGATCTCGAGCGGTCGCCCGTCGGGCGTGCGCAGCTCGGCGAGGCGCGAGACGAGCTCCTCGAGGCCGCGACGCAACAGGGGCTCGCCGCCCGTGAGCCGGAGCTTCTCGACGCCGTGCGCCGCCGCCACCCGGGCGATGCGCGTGATCTCCTCGAAGCTCAGCAGTTCGTCCCGGTCGAGGAAGGCGTAGTCGCGGCCGAAGACCTCCTTCGGCATGCAGTACACGCAGCGGAAGTTGCACCGGTCGGTCACCGAGATGCGCAGGTCGCGAAGCGGCCGGTCGCGCCGGTCCGGCAGACGCCCGGTGGCCGACAGGCGACGGATGCCCGCGGCCGGCGAGCCCGCCGAACGGGCGGGCGTGAGCGAGACGTCCGTGCGCGCCATGCCCCACCCCCTGTTCGTGGCGTCTACGCTAACACCGCGCGATGGGGGCGGTGATGCGACCCGAACGCGGCCGGCCGGGCGAGCAGCCGCCGACGAGCCGCCGACCAGACGACGGCGAACGGGCCCGACCCCTAGCATTGACCCCGGCAGGGGAGGCCACCATGGATTCGTTCGACGACTCGCTCCAGTCCGGTTCCGGTACCGGCTTCGTCTCCGGCGCGGGCGCCGTCGGACCGGCGACGGGATACCTCGCCCGCGCCGTCGATCTCGCCACGGCGAACGTGGAGCACGGCGGCGGACCGTTCGGCGCGATCGTCGTCTCGGCGGACGGACGGATCTTCGAGGGCGTCAATCGCGTCACCGCGAACCTGGACCCGACGGCCCATGCCGAGATCACCGCGATCCGAGCCGCATGCCAGGGCCTCGGCACCTTCGACCTGACCGGGGCGGCGCTCTACTCGAGCTGCGAACCGTGCCCGATGTGCCTCGCCGCATCGTTGTGGGCGCGCATCGAGCGGGTCTCCTTCGCCGCGGACCGTGATGACGCCGCCGACGCGGGGTTCGACGACGCGGTCTTCTACCGGTACTTCGACGGCGCTGAGGCGGATCGCCGGACGATGCCGGTCGAGCGCATCGACCTCGGCCACGAACGGGCGGTCGCCCCGTTCACGGCGTGGAAGCAGAACGCGACGCGCATCGACTACTGAGCGGTCCTGGCCTGTGCCCGATCGGATGCGGCCGTCGGAGCGGCCACGTCGCGCTCCGCGCTCCCATGCTCGGCACGAGCACGCGTGACCGCCTGCTCCTCGGCCTGCTGGAGCACGCGCGCCGCGACGCTCACCGCGATCGCGGCCGGGTCCTTGGACCGGATGCCCGCGATGCCGATGGGCGTCTCGACGCGAGCGAGCACGGCCTCATCGTGGCCGGCCTCGCGGAGCCGCGCCCGGAAGCGCGCCCACTTCGACGTCGACCCGATCAGGCCGATCGAGGCGAGGCCCTCGGTGACGAGCGCCGCCTCGACGATCGCGAGGTCCTCGACGTGATCGTGCGTCATGACGAGCACGTGGGCGCCGAGGGGAAGCAGCCCGAGCGCCGACTCCGGCACGGGCAGGCCGTGGAGGTGCACGGTGCCGACGGTGTCCGCGAGCGGACCGCTGACCCCCGGCATCCCGATCCGCTCCGGTGCGAGCATCTCGGCGCGGGAGTCCACGAGGTGGAGCTCGACCTGCTGCCGGCTGAGGATCCGCGCGAGCTCGAGCCCGACGTGCCCGACGCCGAAGACGGCGACCACGGGGAGGGGCCGCACGGGCTCGAGCAGGATGGTGACCTCGCCGCCGCAGCATTGGACGCCGTACTCGGTCGTGACCCGATCGCTCAGCGTGAGCGTCATCAGCTCTGGCTCGGCGCCGCCACCGCTGAGCAGGTCCCTCGCTCGGGCGACGGCCGTGGCCTCGAGGTTGCCGCCGCCGATCGTGCCGAAGACGGCTCCGTCCGAGACCACCATCTTGGCCCCGCCATTGCGCGGGGCATGGCCGCGCACCGTCGCGAGGGTGACGATGACCGACGGCGTCCGTGCCGCACGGAATTGCTGCGCCGCCTCCAACCAGTCCATGGCCCGACCCCGTCGCTCAGCGCTCTGCGGGGACGAGTTCGGCGTCGGCGAGGGCAAGGGCATCGGCGTCGATCGCCTCGGCGGCACGCTGCGCGTCCCTGATCGCCCGGAACACGGCCTCGGGCGTCGCCGGTGAGGCGAGTCCGACCGAGTGGCCGTGGGGTCCGAACGCGGCGACGGCCTCGCGGATCGCCTCGCGCGCGCTGAAGGCGAGCATGAGCGGGGGTTCGCCGACCGCCTTCGACCCGTAGACCACGCCGTCCTCCGTCGCCCGTTCGAAGAGGCCCACGTTGAAGGTCTCGGGCATCTCCGAGAAGCTCGGCAGCTTGTAGGTGCTCGCCGACTGGGTGAGCAGGCGGCCTCGACCCGGGCCGTCTCCGGTGTCCCAGCGCAGCTCCTCGAGGGTGAGCCATCCTGCGCCCTGCACGTAGCCGCCCTCGATCTGGCCGACGTCGATGAGCGGCGAGAGCGAGTCGCCGACGTCGTGCACGATGTCGACCCGGAGCGTGCGCGTGGCGCCGGTGAACCCGTCGACCTCGACCTCGGTCGCGGCCGCGCCGTAGGAGAAGTACTTGAAGGGCGAGCCCTGCATGGCCTCGGTGTCCCAGTGCAGGCCATCGGTGCGATAGAACCCGGCCGCCCACAGCGGCACCCGGGCCTCGTACGCGGCGGTCACCACCTCGGCGAACGCGAGCGAGGGCACGGATGGTCCGAGACCCGTGACGCGCCCGCGAGCGAACCGCACGTCGCGCCCGTCGATGCCGAGCAGGCGTCCGGCGACGGTCGCCAGGTGCGCGCGGATCTGCTCGCACGCGTGCTTCACCGCACCGCCGTTGAGGTCGGTGCTCGAGGAGGCGGCGGTGGCGGACGTGTTCGGGACCTTGTCGGTCCTGGTCGGCGCGAGCCGGACCGACGTCGGGTCGACGCCGAGCGACGTGGCCGCGACCTGCAGCATCTTGGTGTGCAGGCCCTGGCCCATCTCGGTGCCGCCGTGGTTGATGAGGACCGAGCCGTCCTTGTAGACGTGCACGAGGGCGCCGGCCTGGTTGTAGGCGGTGAGGGTGAACGAGATGCCGAACTTCACGGGCGTGATGGCGAGCGCTCGCTTCGTGTCGGGATGGGTCCGGTTGAACTCCGCGATCGTGATGCGGCGCGCGTCGAAGTCGCTCTCCTCGATCACCCGGCGCCAGATGTCCTGGAGCCGCTCGGCGTGGCGCACGACCTGGCCGTAGGGCGTCGTCTGCCCCGGCTCGTAGAAGTTGCGCCGGCGAAGCGTCGCGGCATCGATGCCGAGCACCGGCGCGACCCGGCCGAGGATGTCCTCGATCACGAACATGCCCTGCGGGCCGCCGAACCCGCGGAACGCCGTCTGCGAGGTCTTGTTGGTCTTCGCGACGCGTCCGTGCGCGACGAAGTTCGGAATCCAGTACGCGTTGTCGACATGGCAGAGCGCCCGGCCCATCACGGGCTCCGAGAGGTCGAGGCACCAGCCGCCGTCGGACGTGAGGGTCGTCGCGAGAGCCAGGATGCGACCGTCGTCGTCGAATCCCGCCTTCCACTCGAGGTGGAACGGATGCCGCTTGCCGGTCATCGTGAGATCCTGCGTGCGGTTGAGGCGTAGGCGCACCGGCCGACCCGTCAGCACGGCGCCGAGGGCGGCGATCGCCGCGAATCCGTGCGGTTGCATCTCCTTGCCGCCGAACCCGCCGCCCATGCGGAGGCATTGCACGGTGACCCGGTTGCTGGGCAGGCCGAGCACGTGCGCGACGATCTCCTGCGTCTCCGACGGGTGCTGCGTGCTGCAGTCGACGAAGACCTGCCCCTCGGAGTCGACGTGCGCGAGGGAGGCGTGCGTCTCGAGGGAGAAGTGCTCCTGGCCGCCGACCTCCGAGACGCCCTCGAACACGTGGGGCGCGCTCGCGAGCGCACCGTCGGGGTCGCCGCGACGGATGGTGCGCGGGATGCCCTGGAACGCGCCCGCCTCGATCGCCTCGGGCACGGTGATGATCGACGGCAGCGGCTCGTACTCGACCGCGACGGCTGCTGCGCCGAGGCGCGCGGCCTCGGCCGTCTCGCCGAGCACCCAGGCGAGGGCATGCCCGTGGAACATCGCCTCGCTCGGGAACAGCGGCTCGTCGTCCTTCACCCCCGCGTCGTTGCGGCCGGGCACGTCGTCGGCGGTCAGCACCCGCACGACGCCGGGAATCCCGAGGGCACCGGCCACGTCGAGGGCGAACCGCGCGTGCGCGTGCTCGGACTGCACGGGCCAGGCGGTCAGCACGTCGCGGCGCCGGGCCGCCAGGTCGTCGGTGTAGGCCGCTGCGCCGGTCACGTGCAGCGCAGCGCTCTCGTGCCTCATCGGCGTGCCGACGACGGGGTCGGCGGGGCGGGCCGCGAGGTCGCTCATGCCGGGACCTCCTCGGCGGTGCGCGGGTGCCCGTGGAAGAGCTTCACGAGCGACGTGCCGAGCATGAGGGAGCGGTACTCGGCGCTCGCCCGGTGGTCGGAGATCGGCGTGCCTTCCGAGGCGAGCACGGATGCCGCCTCGCGGACGGTCTCGAGGCTCCACGGCCGCCCCTCCAACGAGGCCTCGGTCGAGCGCGCTCGGAGCGGGGTGGCGGCGACGCCGCCGAGCCCGATGCGGGCGGACGCGACGTGGCCGTCGGCGTCGAGATCGAGGGCGAAGCCGACGGCGACGCTCGCGATGTCGTCGAAGCGGCGCTTGGCGACCTTGTGGAACGCGGCGAGCCGCGCGAGCGGCAGGGGGATGCGCACGGCGCGCACCAGTTCGTCGGGTCGCCGAAGCGTCTGCCGGTAGCCGGTGAAGAAGTCCGCGAGATCGACCTCGCGCTCCCCGTCGGCGGAGACCAGCACGACGCTCGCCCCGAGGGCGAGCAGCGCAGGCGCGGCGTCGCCGATGGGGGAGGCCGTGCCGAGATTGCCGCCGATGGTGGCGCGATTGCGGATGAGGGGCGAGGCGAACTGCGGGAACAGGGCGGCGAGGAGCGGCACCCGGCCGTCGAGCCTGCGCTCGACCTCGGAGAGCGGCAGCGCCGCGCCGATCTCGACCGCGTCGTCGCCGAAGGCCACCGTGCGGAGTTCGGGAAGGTGCTCGATCGCCACCGTGAGCGGTGCCCGCCGCCCGCGCAGGTTCACCTCGACGCCCCAGTCGGTCGAGCCGGCGACGACGGCCGCATCGGGCTCCTCGCGCAGCAGCCGGAGCGCATCATCGAGCGACGAGGGACGCAGGAACCGATGGCCGTCGACCTCGAGTCGGGTCGATCGAGGCTCTGGTGCAGGCCGGCTCCGCCGTTCGGCGAGCGGGTCGCCCTGATCGGGGTGGCCGAGGGCGTAGGCGGCATCCCGGATCGGCCGGTATCCCGTGCACCTGCAGAGATTTCCGCTCAGCGCGTGCAGGTGGAACCCGTTGGGGCCGTGGTCGGCGGGCGAGGCATCCGGATCGCCCGCTCCATCGGACGAGCCCTCCGGCACCGCGTCATCGCGGACGCGGTCGGCGCGGTAGAACTCGGCCGCCATGCTGCACGCGAAGCCCGGCGTGCAGTAGCCGCACTGGGAGCCGCCGGCCTCGGCGAGTCCCGCCTGCACGGGGTGCATCGCCCCGGGGGAACCGAGCCCCTCGGCCGTCACGACCTCCTGGCCGTCGAGCGCCGCCGCGGGCACGAGGCACGCGTTCACCGCGGTCCACGTGGTGCCGCCCTCACCGTCGGATGTCGCGAGCAGCATCGCGCACGCACCGCACTCGCCCTCGGCGCAGCCTTCCTTGCCGCCCGTCAGGCCGGTGTCGCGCAGCCAGTCGAGCGCCGTGGTGTGCGCGCTGACGCCATACAACGGGCGCGGTGCCCCGTTGACCGTCACGTCGATGCGCTCCATGGCCGAACTCCTCGTTCCCGGGAGTCTACGCCGCACCGTTCCTCATATTCCGGTTACGCCGCGAGGGGTTCTGCGCGAAGATGAGCAGAACGTGTGGAGCAGAACCCCGGAAGGGAGCGGCAACCCGCATGACCATCGAGATCAGCGCTGCCACCGAGGTCGCGGGCGCCGAGGAGATCCTCACCGCCGACGCGCTCGCCTTCGTCGAGCAATTGCATCGCCGCTTCGATCCGAGGCGCCGTGAGCTGCTCGCCGGGAGGGCGGCCCGTCGTGAGCGCGTCGCCGGCGGCGAGCGCCTGGACTTCCTTCCCGAGACCCTGGAGGTGCGCGAAGGGGAGTGGCAGGTGCCACCCCCACCGCCGGCGCTCCTCGATCGTCGCGTCGAGATCACCGGCCCCGCATCGCCGGCCAAGATGGCGATCAATGCCCTGAACTCGGGAGCGCGCGTCTGGCTCGCCGACCTCGAGGACGCGTCCAGCCCGACGTGGGGCAACGTCGTCGGCAGCATCCTGAACCTCCGCGAGGCCGCTCGAGGCACGCTCGCCTTCACCTCGCCGGAGGGAAGGGGCTACGCGCTCCGGGACGACCTCCGGCGCCCGACGGTCGTCACGCGTCCGCGCGGCTGGCACCTCCCGGAGCGGCACGTGCTCGTCGACGGCGCACGCGGCTCGGGCTCGCTCGTCGACTTCGGGTTGCACGTCTTCCACACCGCCGCGCAGCTCATCGAGAACGGCGACGGCCCGTACTACTACCTGCCGAAGCTCGAGAGCCATCTCGAGGCACGGCTCTGGAACGACGTCTTCGAATTCGCCGAGCAGGCGCTCGGCATCCCACGGGGCAGCATCCGTGCGACGGTGCTCATCGAGACCGTCCCCGCCGCATTCGAGATGGACGAGATCCTCTTCGAGCTCCGCGAGCACGCGTCGGGCCTGAACGCCGGCCGCTGGGACTACCTGTTCAGCATGATCAAGGTGTTCCGCGACGCCGGACCCGAGTTCATCGTCCCCGATCGCGCGAGCGTGTCGATGACGGCCCCGTTCATGCGCGCCTACACCGAGCTCCTCGTGAAGACCTGCCACCGCCGTGGCGCCGTGGCCATGGGCGGCATGGCCGCGTTCGTGCCGAACCGGGCCGACCCCGACGCCACCGCGGCGGCCTTCGAGAAGGTGCGCGCCGACAAGACCCGCGAGGCGGCCGATGGATTCGACGGCTCCTGGGTGGCGCATCCCGACCTCGTTCCGTTGTGTCGGGAGGTCTTCGACGAGGTGCTCGGCGACCGACCCAACCAGATCGACCGGCAGCGGCCGGAGGTCGAGGTCGCCCCGGCGCAGCTGCTCGACGTCGCGTCCGCCGGCGGCGAGGTCACCCAGGCGGGCCTGCGCACCAACCTCTCCGTCGCCGTGGCCTACACGGCGGTCTGGCTCTCGGGAAACGGCGCGGTGGCGCTCCACAACCTCATGGAGGACGCCGCGACCGCGGAGATCTCGCGCTCGCAGGTCTGGCAGCACCTGCGGCACCGGGTGGTGCTCGCCGACACCGGCCGCACGATGACCCCCGAGCTCGTGCGCGCGGTGCTCGCCGAGGAGGTCGAGGCGCTGCGGGCGGATGTCGCCCCCGAACGGTTCGCGTCGTACTACGAGCCCGCCGCGACCCTCGTCGCCGAGCTCTGCCTCTCGGGCGACTACGTCGACTTCCTCACCCTGCCCGCCTACGAGCTGCTGGGATGAGGATGCGCCCCGCCCTTCCCGCCACCGTCCTCGCGGGCATCGATGCCGCGCTCGCACCGACCGATGCACTGCTCGCCACCGCCTACCCGGGGGACGACGGTTCCCGACAGCCCGTGCACACGGTGTACGTGCCGGCCGACCGCTTCACGCCCGAACTGTCCTCCGTCTGGGGCCGCACCGCCCGCACCGCCGTCGAAGCCGCCGGCGGCATCGAGGCGTTCGCGGTGATGGCCGGTCTCGATGCCGGGGTCGCGGCGGCCGTGGCGCCGGCGGTGGGCGAGAAGCTCGAGCGCGAGCCGATCGAGGACCTGCGGATCGACTTCGAGGACGGCTACGGAGACCGAGGCGACGACGTCGAGGACGCCGACGCCGTCCGCGCCGCCAAGCGGGTCGCGGCGGCGACGGGAGCCGGCTTCGCGCCGCCGTTCATCGGCATCCGGTTCAAGTCGTTCGAAGCCGCGACGCGGGCGCGGGGCATCCGCACGCTGGATCTCTTCGTGTCCGCCCTCCTCGAGCACGGCGGCCTGCCCGACGGTCTCGCGCTCACGCTGCCCAAGGTGTCGACGGTCGCGCAGGTCGAGGCGGCGGCGGCGGTCGCGGCGGCCCTCGAGCGTGTCCACGGCCTCCCCGAGGGACGCCTGCGGTTCGAGGTGCAGGTGGAGACGCCGCAGCTCGTCCTCGACACCGACGGCGGGTCGCCGGTCGCGCGTCTGCCGCTCGCGACGCCCGGCCGCGTCAGCACCCTGCACTACGGCACCTACGACTACAGCGCGTCGCTGCAGATCCCGGCTCAGTACCAATCGATGGAGCATCCGGCCGCCGACCTCGCGAAGGGGGTCATGCAACTCGCGGTCGCGGGCACCGGCATCCGCCTCTCCGACGGGTCGACGAACATCCTTCCCGTCGGCGAGCGCGCGGAGGAGGCCTGGCGCCTGCACGCGCGGCTCGTGCGGCGGTCGCTCGAGCGGGGCTTCCCGCAGGGCTGGGACCTGCACGCACTCCAGCTGCCCACGCGGTTCCTCGCGACCTACGCGTTCTACCGGGAGGGCTACCCCGACGCCGCTGGGCGTCTTCGCGACGTCTCCGCCGGAGCCGGGGCATCCGGCGCGGTGCTCGACGAGCCGGCCACCGTGCGGGCGCTCGCCGGGTTCGTGCTGCGAGGCGTGCGCTGCGGCGCGATCTCCGCCGCCGAGGTCGCGTCCGACACCGGCATCGACGAGCCGGCACTCGTCGCACTCGCGCATCCGAGGCTCCACCGGGAGGGCACATGACCTACTACACCCCGCCGGGCGGACTGCCGGCGCAGACCGAGCTGCTCACCGATCGGGCGATCGTGACCGAGGCGTACACCGTCATCCCGAAGGGCGTCCTGCGCGACATCGTCACGAGCCGGCTGCCCGGCTTCACGGACACGCGCTCGTGGATCCTCGCTCGCCCGATCGCGGGCTTCGCGACGACCTTCTCCCAGCTCATCGTCGAGATCGGGCCCGGGGGCGGCGCCGAGCGACCCGAGCGCGAGGCGGACGTCGAGGCCGTCCTGTTCGTGACCTCCGGGGAACTCGGCCTGACGCTCGACGGGCAGCGCCACGTGCTGGCGGCCGGCGGCTACGCGTACCTCGCGCCCGGAGCCGAGTGGTCGCTCGCGAACGGCGGTGAGGAGCCCACGAGCTTCCACTGGATCCGCAAGGCGTACGAGCGGGTCGAGGACGCCCAGGTGCCCGCCTCCTTCGTCACGAGCGACGCCGAGGTGGAGGCCCAGGAGATGCCGGGCACCGACGGCGCCTGGGCGACGACCCGGTTCGTCGACCCCGAGGACCTCGCACACGACATGCACGTGAACATCGTCACCTTCCAGCCCGGCGGGTCGATCCCGTTCGCCGAGACGCACGTCATGGAGCACGGGCTCTTCGTGCTCGAGGGCAAGGGCGTCTACCGGCTCAACGGCGACTGGGTCGAGGTCGAGGCGGGCGACTTCATGTGGCTCAGGGCGTTCTGCCCGCAGGCCTGCTACGCGGGCGGGCCCGGGCCGTTCCGGTACCTGCTCTACAAGGACGTCAACCGGCAGGTCCGGCTCACGGGCCCGGATTCCGCGCGCACGGCGAGCCGATGGGGATGAGCGAGCGGATGCCGCCGGCCGACGACGGCTCAGCGGCATCCGGCGCCCTCGACCTCGTCATGCGCGGCGAACGCGTGCTCGTCGACGGCGCGTTCGCCGCTGCCGAGGTCGGCGTCCGCGGCGGCGTCATCGCGCGGGTCGTGCCGCTCGGCACCGGGCTCGTCGGCGCACGCACCGTCGACCTCGCCGACGACGAGGTGCTGATCCCCGGTCTCGTCGACACGCACGTGCACGTCAACGAGCCGGGCCGCACGGAGTGGGAGGGGTTCGCCTCGGCGACCCGCGCGGCGGCGGCGGGCGGCGTCACGACGATCATCGACATGCCGCTCAACAGCATTCCTCCGACGACGAGCGTCGCCGCCCTCGAGCTGAAGCGGGCCGCGGCCGAAGGGGAGGTCTTCGTCGACGTCGGATTCTGGGGCGGGGTCGTGCCGGGCAACGGGTCCGACCTCGGGCCGCTCGTCACCGAGGGCGTATTCGGGTTCAAGTGCTTCCTCGTCGCCTCGGGGGTCGACGAGTTCCCGCCCGTCACGGCCGACGAGATGGAGGCGGCGATGGCCGTGCTCGCGGCATCCGACTCGCTCCTGATCGTGCACGCGGAGGATGCCGCGCTGATCGAGTCTGCGCCGCACCGACACGGACCCGCCTATGCCGACTTCCTGGCCTCGCGGCCCAGGGAGGCAGAGGGCGCCGCGGTCGCCGCCGTCATCGATCGAGCCGCCCGCACCGGCGTTCGCGCCCACATCCTGCACCTGAGCGACGCCGACTGCCTCGACCGGATCGCGACGGCCAAGCGCCATGGCGTCCGGCTCAGCGTCGAGACCTGCCCGCACTACCTCGTGCTCGCGGACGAGGACGTGCCGGCGGGGGCGACCGAGTTCAAGTGCTGTCCGCCGATCCGCGACGCCGGGAATCGCGACGCGCTCTGGTCGGGGCTCGAGCAGGGCGTCATCGACCTCGTCGTGTCGGACCACTCGCCGGCACCGGCCGAACTGAAGCGCGTGGGCGACGGCGACTTCGACGCCGCCTGGGGCGGCATCGCCTCGCTCCAGCTCGGCCTGCCGCTCGTGTGGACCGAGGCGAGGCGCCGCGGCATCCCGCTCGCCAGGGTCGTCGAGTGGATGTCGACGGCACCGGCCCGACGGGTGGGCCTGACCGGCAAGGGCCGCATCGCCGAGGGTGCCGCCGCGGACTTCGCCGTCCTCGCGCCCGACGCCGGGTTCACGGTCGACGCCGAGGCGCTCGAGCACCGGCACCCCATGACGCCCTACGACGGACGCGAACTCTCGGGCATCGTGCGCACCACGTTCCTCGCCGGGGCCCCGATCGACCGCTCGGCGCCCCGCGGCAGGTTGCTGCGCCGACCGACGAGCGAAGGCGGAGTGCGCGATGCTGCTTGAGGAGTTCCACGCCGCCGACCGCGACGCGGCGATCGCCCTGCTCGCACCGTGCCTCGACGTCGGCCGTTGGTGCGAGGAGCTGGTCGACGCGCGTCCGTACGGTTCCGTCGACGAGCTCGTCGCGCGGGCGTTCACCGCGGCGTCGCCGTTCACCGCCGAGGAGGTCGAGGCCGCGCTCGCGCGCCATCCCCGTATCGGCGAGCGTGCCGGGGGAGCGAATCGCGAGGCGGCGCTCTCGCGCGCGGAACAGGCCGGCGTCGACCCGGCCGACGCCGTCGTGGCCGCGGAACTCGCCGAGGGCAACGCCGCGTACGAGCGGCGATTCGGGCGGGTCTTCCTGATCCGGGCCGCAGGTCGGACCTCGAGCGAGATCCTCGAGGCGCTGACCGAGCGGCTCGGGCACACGAGGGATGAGGAGGACCTCATCGTCGAGGAGCAACTGCGCCAGATCGCGGCGCTGCGACTGAAGGGACTCTTCGCCACATGAGCACCTCCCGGATCACCACGCACGTGCTGGACACGACCGCCGGGCGCCCGGCCGAGGGCGTGTCCGTCAGCCTCTTCGCCCGCGACGCCATGGCCGACGGCGACGCAGACGCAGCCGTCGGCAACGCAAGCGCAGGCGCAGCCGACGCAGCCGCAGCCGACGGGTGGCGGCTCGTCGAGGCATCCGTCACCGACGCCGACGGCCGCGCGACCCGGCTCGGCCCCGAGACGCTCACCGCGGGGGAGTACCGCCTTCGCTTCGACACCGGCGCCTACTTCGCCGCGCGCTCCGTCGACACGTTCTTCCCCGAGGTCGTCGTCACCTTCGCGGTGGCCGACGACGGCCGGCACTGCCACGTGCCGCTCCTGCTGAGCCCGTTCGCCTATTCGACCTACCGAGGGAGCTGACCATGACCGAACCCGCCATCGTGCTCGGGCCCAACCAGTACGGCAAGGCCGAGGTGCGCGTCGTCAAGGTCACCCGCGACGACGCTCGCCACGAGATCGAGGACCTCAGCGTCACGTCGCAGCTCCGCGGGGACTTCGCGGGCGCCCACCTCGAGGGCGACAACTCCCACGTCGTCGCCACCGACACGCAGAAGAACACGGTCTTCGCGTTCGCCCGCGCGGGGATCGGCTCGCCGGAGGCCTTCCTGCTGCGCCTCGCGGACCATTTCACCTCGTCGTTCGACTGGGTCACGGGCGGGCGGTGGGAGGCCGAGAGCTACGCGTGGCAGCGCATCCAGGCGCACGGCGCCCCGCACGACCACTCGTTCGTGCGCTCCGGACAGGAGACGCGCACGGCGCTGGTCGTCGCCGAGGGCGCCGACCGCCACGTCATCGCGGGGCTCAAGGGCCTCACGGTCCTGAAGACCACGCAGTCGGGCTTCGAGGGTTTCCCCCGGGACCGGTACACGACCCTGCAGGAGACGGGCGACCGCATCCTCGCGACGGATGTCGCCGCGCGCTGGCGCTACTCCGATGCCGCCCTCGACTACGACGCCCTGTACGACCGTGTGCGAGGGCTGCTGCTCGAGGCCTTCACCGAGGGGTACTCGGCCGCCCTGCAGGCCACCCTGTTCGACATGGGCGCTCGCGTCCTGGAGGAGCTGCCGGAGATCGCCGAGATCCGCCTCTCGATGCCCAACAAGCACCACTTCGTCGTCGACCTCTCGCCGTTCGGCCTCGACAACCCGAACGAGGTGTTCTACGCCGCCGACCGGCCGTACGGCCTTATCGAAGCGGCGGTCACGCGCGAGGGACTGGCCCCCGCGCCCGCCGCGTGGGAGGGCATCGGCGGCTTCTGCTGAAGGGCCCGGCGAGCGGATGCTGCGCGGCGCGTCAGCGATCCCAGGTCATTCCCGCCCTGGGCCCACGCGGCCGGAGGCTCCGGCCAGCCCGTCAGCGATCCCAGGTCTTGCCCGCCCAAGGGTCGTAGTCCTCCTCGAGCGCTCCCTGCTCGGGCCGCTCGGCCTCGGGCACGTGCTGCAGGTTGACGCGGATGCGGTACCAGAGCGAGCTCGACCCGCGCATGCCGTCGACGAGCACGTCGGCCGGATGCAGCCGCTCGACCACGTCGGGATGCTTCGCCTTCCAGCGCTCGAGCGCCTCCATGGCCTCGGGCTTCGTCTTCGTGCGCGCGACCTCGATGAGCGGCATCGTCGAGCTGCGGCGGCCCGAGCCGTCCTTCGCGGGCGGCGGCTTCTCGGCGGGCCCGAGCTCCTCGGCGAGGCGCAGCAGTCCGTCGAGGCTGCCCGCCGCGTCATCGATGCCGGATGCCGCGTCGCCGCGCTCGGCGAACCGCTGCAGCACGGTCGCCACCGTGAACCGCTCGGGGTGGGAGCCGCGGACCTCGCCCCAGTCGAGCGGCGTGGAGACGCGCGCGTCGGGCAGGGGCCGCACCGAGTAGGCGGATGCCACGGTGCGGTCCTTCGCGTTCTGGTTGAAGTCGACGAACACGCTCTCGCCGCGCTCCTCCTTCCACCACTGCGCGGAGGCCATGCCGGGCGCGCGGTTCGCGACCTCGCGCGCGAGGGTCTCGGCCGCGAGGCGGACCTCGCGGTAGTCCCACCGCGGCTCGATGCGCACGTTGATGTGCAGGCCACGGGAGCCGGAGGTCTTCGGCCAGCCGACGAGGCCGTGGTCCTCGAGCACCTCGCGGGCGACCATGGCGACGTCGACGATCTGCGCCCATTCGACGCCGGGCATGGGGTCGAGGTCCACGCGCAGCTCGTCGGGGTGCTCGAGGTCCTCCGCGCGCACGGGGTGCGGATTCAGGTCGAGGCATCCGAGGTTCACGACCCAGGCGAGCGCCGCGCGATTGCGGATCACCGCCTCCTCGGCCGAGGTGCCCCGCGCATAGTGCAGCGTCGCCGTGTCGACGAAGTCGGGGTGGTTCTCGGGCACGCGCTTCTGGAAGAAGGCCTCGGCGCCGATGCCCTTCACGAACCGCTTCAGCACCATGGGGCGCCCGCCGGCCCCGCGCAGGGCGCCGTCGGCGACCGCGAGGTAGTACTGCACGAGGTCGAGCTTCGTGATGCCCGCCTCCGGGAACACGACCTTGGACGGGCTCGAGATGCGCACCTCGTGCCCGTCGACCTCGATCGTCGTGGCCTCGCCCTTCGAAGGACTCACGGTTCCACCCTATGGCCGCGGCCCGGAGGGCGACAGGGGTGGGCGGGAGCCGGCGGCGGATGCCGCGTCCGAGTCGGATGCCGCGTCGGAGTCCGCTGCCGCCGCCGCTGCCGCCCGCGCAGCGCGGGCGTATCGCCGCGGCGTCTCGCCGATGACGGCCCGGAACTGTCGGGAGAAGTGCGCCTGGTCGGCGAAGCCCAGGTCGGCCGCGACGTCGGCGAGTGCCGGCGGCTCGAGCGCCGCGAGCGCCTGCGCCGCCTCCTGCATGCGGTAGCGCCCGATGAGCCACTTGGGCGTGAGGCCGAGCTGCTCGTGCACGAGTCGCTGCAGCGCCCGCGGGGACATGCCGACGGCATCGGCGAGCTGGTCGACCCGCAGGATTTCCCGGTCGGTCTCGGCGAGTTCGACGATCGCCGCGATGAGCCCGGCGTCGGCATCGAGTCCGATGCCGAGACCGCGCATCCACCACTCGAACGCCGCGATCGCGGCAGCGTCGTCTCCCGCGGCGACAGCGCTTCGCACGCGCACGGTGAGCTCGGCGGATGCCGCGACATCCGGCACCCGGAGCGCCTCGAGCGGCACCGCGGCGCCGATGAGCGCACTCATGCGGCCGGGCACGAGTCGGCGCGCGACCCCCGGCTGCAGGAGGACGCCGAACGCCGTACCCTCGCCCTCGAGCCGCTGGAACCCTCGCCCGAGCGCCGGCCCGTGCAGGGCAGCCGACGAGGCGTCGATCACGAGGTTCGCCGACGGGTACTCGAGCACGCCCTGCTCGATCACGACGCCCGGCGACAGCTTCCAGCGAGGGATCCAGACGTGTCGCACGAGCTGCGCGAGATCCTCGGCGACCGGGTGCCGGGCGAGCCGCACGGGAGCCTCCGGGGAGATCGCCTGCTCGGCGGCGGCATCGGCCAGCGGCGCGATACCGGGCCCGCCGTGCGGGTTCGCGAGCACGCCCTTCGTCGCCGCGCCGGTCGCCGCGCCCGCCCGCGAGCGCCAGTACGCGTCGCCCCGACCATCGGGGCCCTCGTCGCCGCGCCGGACGCCATCCCGCATGCCCTCAGTATCGTCGCCGCCTCCGACGTCGCGTTTGTTCAAGACGCGTGCTCACGGCATCCGTAGCGTGGTGCCGGTCGAGAGAACCCGTCACGACGACCAACCCGTCACGACGACCGTCGTGACGCATCACGAGGAGGAGACCATGAGCGACTTCGAGATGACCCTGTACATCGCCGCCGACCCGCAGCGCGTCTGGGACGCGATCACGGGCGAGGAGGGCAGCCGCGCCGTCATGTGGGGTTCGGCGCTGCGCGGCGACCTGACGCCGGGCGGTCGCTACGAGTACGTCGGCCCCGGGCAGGACGGCGACGAGACCGTGCACGTGTACGGCGAGGTGCTGCAGGCCGAGCCGGGGGCCCTCCTGCAGATGACCGAGCACCCGGGCCCGACCTACCGCGAGAACCACGCCGAGCTCACGAGCCGCATGACCTGGCGCCTCGAGGCCGCCGCCGATGGCCTCACGAAGCTCACCTTCACGAACGACCAGTGGAGCGACGCCCACCCCGCCGAGGCGGAGACCGAGGGCACGTGGCCGCTCGTGCTGTCGAGCTTCAAGTCGTGGATCGAGACGGGGCGCGCGCTGCCATTCCCGTCCTGACGCCCCGCGACCTCGAGCGGATGCCGCGTCCGCGACCGTCGCGCTGGGCTATCGTGGTGCGACCGCGGCGTCCGCGGCATCCGACCCCAAGGGGCGATCATGCGCCGCATCCTCGATCTCCGGATCGTCCGCTGGGAATTCAAGGTGCTCTACATCGTCCTGGCGTGGATCGCCGGGTTCGTGGTCTTGGAAGTCGTCCGGTCGACCGGCGCCCCGGTGATCGTGATCGCCCTCGTCAACGTCCTGACGACGTTCGCTCCGTTCGTGCTCGCCGTCCGCATCTTCCGCGGCGCCGATGAGCCGGTCGTGCCGCCGCGGCACTGGTGGCGCATGACCGCCTGGCCGACGCTGAGCCGCCGGCTGGGCGTCCTGTTCACGGTGCTCGCGGCGCTCGGTGCGATCGGGCTGGTGGTCGCCGTCGCAGGCTGGGCCCCGGGAGGCGCCGAACGCCTGGTGCCGTCCGCCGAGGTCACGGCCACGTCCGGGGTACTCGCCTACCTGTACCTCAACTCGGCGGTGCGAATGAGGCGGACCGGCATCGTGAAGCCCGTTCCGATCCGCCCCGTCACCAAGCTCAAGCTCTGACCCGGTCTCGAGCGGATGCCGCGTCCGCCGTCCTCCGGTATCGCTGGCAACCCCGTGGCTAGGATCGAGCCCATGGGGGACGACGCGGTCACGCAGGCACGGGAAGCGGCGGCGGCAGCCGCCGAGGCGGCGGAGGCGCTGCAGGCGCAGGCGCAGGAGGCCATCCGCAAGGCGGAGGAGGCCGCCGCGCTCGCGCAGGAGGCGCTCGAGGCGCAGCAGCGGGCGACGGATGCCGCGGCGTCACCGCCCGCGGGGGAGGACCGCCCCGCGGCATCCGCACCGGTCCCGCCCTCACCAGACGGCCCCCTCGACGCCGACGCCGTCGCGGCGATCCGCGCCGGCTACACGTTCGACGGCGCCGCCCTCGAGATGGGTGCGCTGGTCAACGGCGAGGCGATGCCCGACGTGCAGGTGCGCATCCCGCTCGCGATGACCAACCGGCACGGGCTCGTCGCGGGCGCGACGGGCACGGGCAAGACCCGCACCCTGCAGGTGCTCGCGGAGCAGCTCGCGGCCAACGGCGTCGCGGTCTTCGCCGCCGACATCAAGGGCGACCTGTCGGGCATCGCGACGCCCGGGGAGGCCAACGAGAAGCTGCTGAAGCGCACCGACGGCATCGGGCAGGCGTGGGAGGCGGCATCCTTCCCGGTCGAGTACTTCTCGCTGGGCGGCATCGGCAGGGGCGTGCCGATCCGGGCGACCGTCGCGGGCTTCGGGCCGTTGCTGCTCGGCAAGGTGCTCGGCCTGAACGCCACCCAGGAGTCGAGCCTCGGCCTCGTGTTCCACTACGCGGAGAACAACGGCCTCGCGCTGCTCGACCTCGAGGACCTCCGCGCCGTGCTGCAGTACCTGACCGGCGACGAGGGCAAGGCCGAGCTCGAGGGACTCGGCGGCCTGTCCAAGGCGACGGTCGGCGTGATCCTCCGCGAACTCGTGGCGTTCGCCGAATCGGGCGCCGACGCGTTCTTCGGCGAACCCGAGATCGACACGGCGGAGTTCCTGCGCGTGGCATCCGACGGCCGTGGCATCGTGAGCCTCCTCGAAGTGCCGGGCGTGGCCGACCGGCCCACCCTCTACTCGACGTTCCTCATGTGGCTCCTGGCCGACCTCTTCAACGACCTGCCCGAGGTGGGCGACCTCGACAAGCCGAAGCTCGTGTTCTTCTTCGACGAGGCGCACCTGCTCTTCGCCGACGCCTCGAAGGACTTCCTCCAGCAGGTCGTGCAGACGGTGCGGCTCATCCGCTCGAAGGGGGTCGGCATCTTCTTCGTCACGCAGACCCCGAAGGACGTGCCGGCCGACGTGCTCGCCCAGCTCGGCTCGCGCGTGCAGCACCAACTGCGCGCGTTCACCCCGGATGACGCGAAGGCGCTGCGCGCGACGGTGTCGACCTACCCGAAGTCGGGCTATGCGCTCGAGGAGGTGCTCACGAGCCTCGGCACGGGCGAGGCGATCGTGACCGTGATGAACGAGAAGGGGGCCCCGAGCCCGGTCGCCTGGACCCGGTTGCGGGCTCCGCAGGCCCTCATGTCGCCGACCCCGGATGCCGCGATCGACGCCGCCGTGGCGTCCTCGCCGTTGCAGGCGAGGTACGGTGCGGCGGTCGACCGCGAGTCCGCCCACGAGATCCTCACGGCGAAGATGAACGCCGCCGCCGCAGCCGAGCAGGCCGCCTCGGATGCCGCGGCGAAGGCGAAGGCCGACGCGGAGTTCGCCAAGCAGCAGGCCGCGCTCGAGAAGCAGCGCGCGAAGGAGGAGAAGGCCGCGCAGGCCGAGTACGACCGCATCATGAAGCAGACGAGCGGCGCGCGCACAAGCCCTCGCAGCAGCACGCGGACCTCCGGCACGGGCCGCTCGCGCAACGGTGGCGACTCGATGCTCGAGCAGGTGCTCGGTTCCAAGGCGACGCGTGACGTGCTCACGAGTGTCGTCGAGGGCATCTTCGGCACCCGCCGGCGCCGGTGACCGGGCCCGAGGGTCGCGGCGCGCGAGCGGGCGGCGCCGCGTCGGGAGCGCGTCGGACGGATGCCGTAGGCTCACCGTTCGTGCACGAACAGACCTCCGATCCCGCCTCCGACGTCGCATCCGCCGAGGCCGCGGCTGAGTCGCGGCATCCGTTCATCCGCGGCTACCGGGCCGAAGACCGTGCGGATGTCGCGCGCATCTGCCTGCTCACGGCGGCGGGCGGCTCCGACGCCACCGGCGTCTACTCCGACGACTCGCTGATGCCCGACGTGTTCGCCCTGCCGTACGTGACCTACGACCCGGAGTTGGCCTTCGTCGTCGACGACGGCTCCGGGCGGGCGGCCGGCTACATCATCGGCGTGGCCGACACGGCGGCGTTCATCGACTGGTGGAAGCGCGAGTGGACCCCCGGCTTCACGGCGCGGCATCCGTCGCCCGGACCGGCAACGGGACACGCCCCCGCGTTCACCGAGGCCGACCTGCTGAAGGCGGGCGTCGACCCCGAGCGCATGCGCATCGCCGAACTCGGCGAGTACCCCGCGCACCTGCACATCGACCTGCTGCCCGAGCTGCAGGGCAAGGGCTTCGGCCGGCGCCTCGTCGACACGCTCCGCGCCGCCCTCGCCGAACGCGGCGTGGCGGGGCTGCACCTCGGCATGGATGCGAACAACACGAACGCGCGGGCCTTCTACGATCGCCTCGGGTTCCACGAGCTCGCCTCGAGCAGGCCGACGTCGCCGCTGCTCGGCATCGCGACCGGGGCGGTTCCGCCGGCGTAAGGCGACGGGATGGCTCGACGCGGCCGATGGCTCAACGCCGGTGGAAACTCAGCGCGAGAGGGAGCGGCGTTCGAACCAGTAGAGCAGGTGAGGGTCGGTCTCGCGGAGTTCGGCGAGCGTCACGGGCTCGGTGCGCACCGTCTCCTCGACGTCGAGGATGCCGGCGATCCGGTCCATCGTCGAGGTGTTCCAGAAGTGCCCGCGCATGCGGAAGACGCCGCGTCCGCTGCGGCTCACGACGAACAGCTCCTGCGTGGTGTCGAGGCTGCTACCGCGATAGAGCTGCACCCGCAGCACCGTCGCGATGTCGCGCGAGGGGATCGTGTACGTGCCGCCGAAGAAGCCGCGCTCGACGATGCCGTAGCGACTGACCGAGGCCTGCGTGCGCTGGTAGGCGATCCAGGCGATCACGAGCAGTGCCGCGATGACCGCGCCCGCCCCGGCGAAGAGCGACCACGCGCCGCTCGGATCGAGGAACCACAGCTGGGTCGCGAGGATCGGCAGCAGCAGCGCCGCGATCGAGAAGCCGATGTTGCGGCCGAGGGTGCGACGCGGCCTCAGGGTGTACACCCTGAGGCCGTCGCCCCTTACTGCCCCGGATCCGATGGAGGAGCCCCCTGAGTCCCCACTCCGCGTATCCATCCTCGCCGCTGACATCTCTGAAATCATGGGGGAGGGCGCACCGGGCGCGCTATTCGGCATTAATGAGGACACGGATGCCGCGTGGCAGCCGGAGAGCCCGGCACCCATCGGGCGCCGGGCTCTCCTGACGGCCTCCGTCAGAGGGTCTGCGGCGGCAGGCCGCCGGCCCCCAGCCCGCTCGTGGTGGCCGTGCCGGTGGTGTCGCCGCCGTGCACCTCGCCGCGCCAGGCGCCCGTCGCGCGCTCGCGGTCCTCGATGAACGACTTGAAGCGCGAGAGGTCGCGCGTGACCTGGAGGTCGTCGAGTTGGAGCGCCGCGCCGGCCTTCTCCACGAAGCCCTGGGGCTCCCACTCGATCTCGAGGTCGACGCGCGTGCGGTCGGCCCCGAGCGGGGTGAACTGCACGCGTCCGGTGTGGAACGGCTCGTCGCCGACGCTCGCCCATGAGACGTGGTCGTCGGGAACCTGGTCGCCGATCTCGGCGTCGAACTCGCGCTTCACGCCGCCGATCGACACCACCCAGTGGGTCAGGGTGTCGTCGAGCTGGCGCACCTCCTCGACACCGCCGAGGAACTCGGGGAATGACTCGAACTGCGTCCACTGGTTGTACGCCGTGCGGACGGGGACGTCGACCTCGGTCGACGAGGTGAGGGTCGTACTCATGGTCTCCTCCTGTTCAGGGCGCACGTGCGTCGCCCAGTGCCACGGTAAGCAGGTCCCCGGATGTCGCGGAGGGGGGTTGTGCGGCCCGGAAGCGCCTGTTATCCGCCGTCATGCCATCCGCCGGGCGGAATACCCGGGAGGGGTGCTGTCGGGAGAAGCGCTTCTGTCAAGCCCCTTCTCGGGTGGCACGCTCGCTGCCTACCGTGACGGTGTCGCCACGCCACGAGCGGGCGCGAGGGATGGAGGCTTCGAATGCACCGATCACGGAGGATTTCTTGGACGGCAGGCGTCGCGATCGCGGTCGTCGCCATGGGCGGATGCGCGGTCGGCACCGGCGGCGGCGCGCAGGAGGACACGGCCGAGTACGACTCGGGGGCGACGCTCGACGGTGAGCTCTCGGTCATGGGGTTCTCGGGCGTCGACGAGGTCGCCACCTCGCGTGTCGACTTCGCCGAGGCCGAACTCGGCGACGTCGAGGTCGAACTCATCGAGGGCGACCTGGACATCCAGCAGTTCCTCTCCGCGGTGGCCTCGGGCGAACCGCCCGAGCTGCTCTACGCCGACCGTGACCAGATCGGCTCCCTCGCCGCCCGGGGCGCGATCATCCCGCTCGAGCGGTGCATCGAGGGCGAGGGCATCGACATGGGGCAGTTCCGCGAGTCGGCCGTCGACCAGGTGACGCTCGACGGCCAGGTGTACGGCATCCCCGAGTTCAACCAGGTGCAGGTGACGATGGCCAACGCCGACCTGCTCGCGGCCGCCGGCGTCTCGATCGAAGACGTCAACGGGTCCGATCGTGCCGCGATGACCGAGGCGAATCGCGCACTCACCAAGTCCGACGGGGGCTCGCTCAGCGTCATCGGCGTCGACTCGAAGCTGCCGGAGTTCCTTCCGCTCTGGGTGGCCGCCGCGGGGGGCTCGCTCCTCTCGGAGGACGGACGCACCGCGTCGCTCGACTCGCAGGAGGCCGTCGACGCCCTCACCTGGGGCGTCGGCATCTACGAGGACCAGGGCGGCTTCAGCGCGGTGAAGGCGTTCCGCGACTCCGCCGACTTCTTCGGCGAGGGCAACCAGTTCGCCACGAACGTGCTGGGCGCCATGCCGATGGAGCAGTGGTACATCAACGTGCTGAACGAGGCGTCGCCCGACGCCCCCATGGCGTTCGACACCGTCCGGACGACCTCGGGCGAGCCGATCGCGTTCGCGGGCGGTTCGGCCTGGGCCATCCCCTCCGGCACCGAGAACGCGGCGGCGGCCTGCCGCTGGGCCAGGGCGATGACCTCGGTGGACGCATGGCGAGCGGCGGCCGACGCCCGGCTCGCGGTGCGCGAGGACGAGGGCAAGCCGTTCACCGGCATCCTGACCGGCAACAGCGTGGCCGACGAGGAGATCCGCGGCATGGTCACCTCGGGCGGAGAGCCGTGGGACGCCGGGGTCGAGGCCATGTACGAGGCCAACGACCACACCGTCTCGCTCCCCGCGAACCCCGCCGACGCGGAGTTCGAGCAGGCCATGCAGGACGCCGTGAACAGCGTGCTGAACGGCGAGGCGACGGCGGAGGAGGCGCTCGCCGAAGCACAGGAGACCGCCCAGAAGGCCCTCGACGAGGGCTGGAAGACGCTCGAGGAACGCGGCGCCGAATGACGGCCACGGCCCCCATGACGGGCGGTGGGGTGAAGGAACGCCACTCCGCCGCCCCCGAGGTGCGCGAGCGCAACCGCCGGCGCGCGAGCCGGCGCAACGTGGGGTCCGCGCTGCTGTTCCTCAGCCCGTGGATCTTGGGCTTCCTCGTCTTCACGGCCTGGCCGATGATCTACAGCGCGTATCTCTCGCTCACCGACTACGACGTGATCAACGACCCGAACTTCGTCGGATTCGAGAACTACGCCCAGCTCGCGGCCGATCCCAAGGTGCTCCTCGCCCTCGGGAACACGGCGTTCTTCACGCTCGTGCAGGTGCCGCTCTACATCATCGTCTCGCTCGCCCTCGCGCTGCTGCTCGACCGGGCGGGCCGTGCCTCCGGCTTCTTCCGGACGGTGTTCTTCCTGCCGAAGATGACGCCGCCGGTCGCCGTGGGCGTGCTCTTCCTCCTGCTGTTCAACGGGCAGAACGGCCTGGTGAACACGGTGCTCGGCTGGTTCGGCATCGACGGCCCGGCGTGGACCACCGACCCGGCCTGGGTCAAGCCGGGCCTGATCTTCATGTCGTTGTGGACGGTCGGGTCATCCGTCATCATCCTGCTCGCCGCCCTCCGCAACGTGCCCGAGACCCTGTACGAGTCGGCGAAGCTCGACGGAGCCGGCTTCTGGCGCACGTCGTTCAGCATCACGCTGCCGATGATCAGCCCCGCGCTGTTCTTCATCATCATCGTGAACACGATCGCCGGGCTGCAGACCTTCGACGAGGCCTACACGGCGTTCTTCGGGGCGGGCAACACCACCTACAGCAACGACGCCGCGCTCTTCTACGTCATCTACCTCTTCCAGCAGGCGTTCGAGTTCCTGAACATGGGGTACGCCTCGGCGATGGCGTGGTGCCTGTTCCTCGTCATCATGATCGTCACCGCGATCCAGTTGATCGTGTCGCGACGGTTCGTCTACTACGAGGGGGACCGATGAGCGTCGACGTCGACCTGCCCGTGGGGGGCACCGCCGGCCCCGCGCCGCGCCGGGATGCCGCGGTCCCGGCCGCGGCGGCCGCGACCGTCCCGCCCACCGACGCCGAGACCTTGCGCGGTACCGGACGCCGCCGTCGGACGAGGGCGAGCCGGGTCTTCGCCTGGGTCGCGCTGAGCCTGCTCGGGCTCGTGTTCGTCTACCCGTTCGTCTGGCTCGTGAGCGCCTCCTTCAAGCCGCGCACGGAGGTGTTCGACAATCGGCTCATTCCCCAGACGTTCACGCTCGACAACTACGTGCAGGTCTGGCAGGAGGCCCCGCTCGGGCTGTGGCTGATGAACACCGTCATCGTCACGGTGCTCGCGGCGGTGACGGTGACCCTCTCGAGCGCGATGGTCGCGTGGGGGTTCTCGTACTTCCGCTTCCGGGGACGCGGCGCGCTCTTCGGCCTGGTGCTCGCGACGATGATGCTGCCCGGCGCCGTCACCATGATCCCGACGTTCCTGATCTGGAACGGCCTCGGGCAGGTCGGCACGCTGACGCCGCTCTGGGCGGGCAACCTCTTCGGCAGCGCGTTCTACATCTTCCTGCTGCGCCAGTTCTTCCTCGGCCTGCCGCGCGACCTCTTCGAAGCCGCCCGCATCGACGGGGCATCCCAGTTCGGCGTGTTCTGGCGCATCGCACTCCCGCTCTGCCGGCCGGCGCTCGCCGTGGTGCTCGTGTTCGAGGTCCAGGCCGTGTGGACCGACCTGATGCGGGCGCTCATCTACCTGCGGGACTCCGACACCTTCACGGTGCCGCGGGGCCTCAAGTCGCTCGTCGACGCGTTCGGGTTCGGCGGGGAGTGGCACTGGGAGATCATCATCACCGCGAGCGTGATCACGACGATCCCGATGATCATCGTGTTCTTCATCGCCCAGCGCCAGATCATCGACGGCGTCGCCTCGTCGGGGCTCAAGGGGTAGGAAGCGGCCCGAAACGCCGAACGGCCCGATCAGCTCCTGATCGGGCCGTTCGCGTTCTGCGGAGGATGGGGGATTCGAACCCCCGAGGGCTTGCACCCAACACGCTTTCCAAGCGTGCGCCATAGGCCACTAGGCGAATCCTCCTGAAGACCCCTCACGCACCCGCCAGAGCCCGGTTACCCTTGCTGCGTTTCCGCCCTGGGGGAGTTGGCCTGGATGGCGCCACGTGAGGAGCCTCCGACAGTCTACCCGAGCCGCGCGGTCCAAATGACCGACCGGCCCGAACGTGCGGACTCCGGTACCGTGGGGCGACCATGACGCATCCGGCCCACTGCACCCGTTCACCCGGGGGAGATCGTCTTGCCCGGCAACTGCGCCTGGAGTCCCGCATCTGGGACGGCGCCTTCCTCATCACCGTCCTGTGGATCCTCTGCGGCGCGCTGCCGTTCGTCGCGGCCCTCGTCATCTCGCTGGTCATGGGCAACTACCCCGTCGAGGGAGAGCCGGCGCCCGAGGGTTTCCCGGCGTTCACGCCTCCCTGGCCCGGGATGTACCTGGCCGTCGCGGTGCTCGTCGTCGTCGCGATCGCGTCGATCCCGCTCCCGCTCCGCGGGACGCGGCGCGGCACGCGCTCGGTGCTCAACCTGGCCGGCGCCTTCACGACCGTCTCCTGCATGCTCGTGCTCGGCCTCGTGGGCGCGCGCGAGGGAACCTTGATGGGCCTCGACTGGGTGCTCACGGTCGCGGCGGTCACGACCGTCGTCCTGTGGCTCCGCTCGATCCTCGGGATGGCACGGTTGGTTCCCCGTGCCTGGCGGGAGTACGTCGATGACGAGGGTCGGGTCCTCGATCCGCGTGAGGTCGAGCGGCCCTACAACGGCAGGCCTTGGGCGAGGTTCTGAGCGCGGCCGCCTCCACACCTGCGTGCGGATGCCGGCGGAGAACGAGGTGAGGGTGGGGCGGTCTCCCGCCCCACCCTCATCAGGTGAAGGTGATCCGCAGCTCAGGCCGGGATCACCGATTGCTCATCAACGCCACCACCAGTGCCCCATCGACGCCACCTCCTTCAGCTGAAGACCATCTCGATCACTGGGCGATCGATCGCCCGCTGGTGCCCTTCCAAACCCATGCGAGGGGGCGAGCACCAGCCCCGGATCAGACGTGGCCCGCGAGGCGAACGGCTCGGGCGGCCAGGTAGGCGTCGAAGGCCTCGCGGCTGGTCTTGGCCGGCGTGTAGCCGAGCACGGTCTTGAGCCGCGAATTGTCGAGCACGGGGCGGTGCTGCAGGAACCCCACGCGGTCGGCGTCGTGCACCGTCAACCGCAGCGCGTGCCCGACGCGCAGCGCCGCGCCGAGCAGGGCGGGCGACACGGTGAGCGTCGGCGTGCCGAACGCCTCGGCGATCTCGGTCACCGTCACCTTGCCGTCGCCGGCCACGTTGAACGCGCCGGTCACGGAACCGGTCGCGCCCTGCACGATGGCGCCCACCACGTCGTCGACCCAGACGAACACGAAAGGGCTCTCCGAGCCACGGATCCTCAGGATGCGCCGGCCCTCCCAGAGCGCCGTGATCTGGTTCGACACCGACGGGCCGAGGATCGTGCCGATGCGGAGCACCACCTGGCCGAGCCCGGGATGGTCCGCGCGGTACGCCGCGAGCAGCTCCTCCACGAGGCGCTTGTGCCGGGAGTAGCTGAACTCCTCGTTGCCGCGGATGGGGTCGTCCTCGGTGAGCCACTCGGGGCTGTCGGCGTGGTAGCCGTAGGCGGCGCCCGACGAGGACACCACGATGCGCGTCACGCCGTGGGCGACCGCGGCGTCGAGCACGTTGCGCGTGCCGTCGACGTCGACGCGCCGCTCGACCTCCTCGCTCAGTCCGCCCGGGTCCACGATCGCGGCGAGGTGCACGATCGTGTCGATCGCGTGGCGCTGCACGACGGCCGACACGGTCGCGGCATCCGTGACGTCGCAGGTCTCGACGACGACGCCATCGGGCACGGATGCCGCGGGCGGGCGCACGTCGCCCGAGATGACGAGGTCGACGTCGGGGCGCACGGCCAGCGCGCGCACGGCGTTCGAGCCGAGGAATCCGCTGCCGCCCGTGACGAGCACGCGCTTCATGCGGAGTCCTCGGGACCCGTGGGCGCCGACGAGCCGGGGACGGCCGGTCCGGCCGACGCGGCGTCGGACGACGGCTCGTCGGGCGCCGCGTCGGCGTGCGACGCCGCGAACGCGGCATCCGCCTTCCTGGTGACCCTCGCCCAAGCGCTCGCGAGCGCGAGCCCCGCGATGATGTCCCAGATGCCCCACCAGCCGGCCACGATCGCCATGCCGCCGATGCCGCCGAAGAACGTGAACACGAGGCCGAGGCCGAGGCCCGCGTTGCGGATGCCGACCTCGAACGTGAGGGCCTTGCGCTCCCGGCTCGGCAGCCCGCCGATGCGCGCGCTCGCGTAGCCGAGGCCGAGCGCGATCGCGTCGTGCAGGAACACCGCGACGAGCACGACGCCGATGTAGGCCATGAAGACCGCCCAGTTGCCGACGAGCGCGATGACGATGAAGCCGACGAGGGCGGCGAGGCTGATCCAGCGGGCGTACGGCTGGACGCGCGCGGCGAACCGCGGCCAGCGGGCGCGGATCACGAGCCCGGCGAGGAACGGCAGCCCGATGATGAGGAAGATCTCGACCAGCATCTGCCAGCCGTTCAGGCTCACGCTGCGCACGAGCTCCGAGGCGGTCGGGTGGATGCTGCCCCAGAAGACGACGCTGATGGGCAGGATGAAGATGTAGAGCACGTTCGCGACGGCCGTCATCGACACCGACAGGGCCACGTTGCCGCGCGCGCGGTACGTCAGCACCTGCGAGATGTTGCCCGGCGGACAGCACGCCACGAGGATCATGCCGAGTGCGATCGAGGCCTGCACGTTCAGCAGGAGCGTGAGCCCGAACGTGACCGCCGGCAGCAGGATGATCTGCGCGAGCAGGGCGATGATCATCGCCTTCGGCGCCGTGAGCACGGCCTTGAAGTCCGACGGCGCGGTGTCCAGCGCGATGCCGAACATGATGAACCCGAGCACGACGTTCAGGGCGATCATCGAGCCGGGCGTGAAGTTCAGGACGACGTCGTCGATGTTCATGCGCGGGCCTCCTCGCCGGTCGAGCCGGTCGAGCCGGTCGAGCCCCCGACAGTCGAGCCCCCGGCGGTCGAGCCAGTCGAGACCCCGGCGGATGCCGCGGGCAGCGTGCCGTGCAGCTTCTTCACGGTCCGCCGGTAGGCGTCCTTGTTCACGTAGTACGACATGCGCTCGAGCCCGAGGTAGCGGTACCCGCCGCTGAGGTCGGGCCACGTGGCATGCGCCCTCGCCCGGAACGCGGAGGCGGCATCCGGTGCCCGGCGCTCCGCGGCGAGGTAGGCCGCGATGAGGTCGGCCTGCTCGGCCCGGCCCTGCCAGCCGATGCCCGACGCCTCGATCATGCCGAGCACGAACAGCCCGTTGAACGACGGCGGGAACATGTTGAGGTACAGCTTCGGCGAGGCGGCCGACCAGTTCAGGTGCGCGCGGTCGACGAACGGGTAGTCGAGGTGGTAGCCGGTCGCCAGCACGATGAGGTCGTACTCGCCCGAGGATCCGTCCGCGAAGTGCACGGCGTGCCCGTCGAAGCGGTCGATGTCGGGCACGATGCGCAGGTCGCCCTGGCCCAGGTGGTTCAGGATCAACGTGTTCACGATCGGGTGCGACTCGTAGATCTTGTAGTCGGGCTTGGGGAACCCGAAGCGCACGGGGTCGCCCGTGAAGGCCCGGAGCACGCGTGAGTCGATGAACTGCTTGATGGGGGCCGGCAGTGGGCGGCCCTGGTTGAGCGTGTCCGACGGGCGGCCGAAGAGGTAGCGGGGCACGAAGTGATAGCCGCGGCGCACCGACATGTCGACGGATGCCGCGTGGTGCACGGCATCGACGGCGATGTCGCATCCGGAATTGCCCGCTCCGATGATGAGCACGCGGCGGCCGTCGAAGACCTTGGCCCGCTTGTACGCGCTCGTGTGCATGATCTCGCCGGCGAACTCGCCGCGGAAGATCGGCACGTTCGGCTCCGCGAGGGTGCCGTTGGCGAGGACGACACCCGAGTACTCGCCCGTGATGCGCTCGCCGTCGGGACCCGAGGCCGTGACGCGCCATCCGCTCCCGCCGCTCGTGTCGCCGTCGACCGGCTCGACCGAGGTCACGCGCGTCTCGAACCGGAAGTGCTCGCGGAGGCCGAACTTGTCCGCGTAGTCGCGGAAGTATTCGAGCAGCTCGCGGTGACCGGGGTAGTCGGCGGTAGAGCGCATCGGGAACTCGGCGAACTCGGTCGTCGTGCGGCTCGAGATGAGGTGTGCCGACTCGTACATGGTCGAGCGCGGGTTGTCGATGTTCCAGAGGCCGCCGACGTCGGGGCCGGCCTCGAATCCATGGAAGGGGATGCCGGCGCGGCTGAGCGCGCGGGCACCGGCGAGGCCGGAGGGGCCCGCTCCGATGAGGGCGATGGGGTTCACTGATGGTTCCTGTGGCTGGGTTCGAGCCGCTGGGGAGGCGGCCCGGCCGTGGGGCCGAATCAGCATAAGCGACGGCGACTCGGTTTCCGGCCGCATCCCTCGCGGAAGACTCCCAGTCCCTGCCGCCACTCCGACCAATAGGCTGGGGCCCGTGGCGCACCGCATCTACATCTGCTCTGCCGAGGGCAACACCGGAAAATCCACGGTCGCGCTCGGCGCCCTCGACACGCTCACGAGGCGGACGACCCGGGTCGGCGTGTTCCGGCCCATCGCGAGGTCGACCGACGAGCGCGACTACGTGCTCGACCTGCTGCTCGCTCACGACGCGGTCGTGCCGCTCGCCTACGAGGAGGCCATCGGCGTCGACTACGACGCCGTGCACGCCGACCCCGACGAGGCGCTCGCCGAGATCGTGCGCCGCTTCAAGGCGGTCGAAGACCGCTGCGATGCGGTGGTCATCATCGGCTCGGACTTCACGGATGTCGGCAGCCCGACCGAACTCGCCTACAACGCGCGCATCGCCGCGAACCTCGGCGCCCCCGTGCTGCTCGTGCTCGGCGGCCGCGTCGGCGGCGGTCGGCCGCGCGCCGAGCACATCGGCCACGCCGATGCCCGCACGCCCGACGAGGTCGCCCAGCTCGCCGACCTCGCCATCGACGAGCTCGCGCGCGAGCACGCGAGCCTCCTCGGGGTGGTCGTCAACCGCGCCGACGCCGATCGCCTCGACGAGATCGTCGACGCGGTGCGCCCGGTCACGCGACGCGTGCCCGCACACGAGGCCGTCGGTCACGACGACCGCGGCGCGGCAGCCATCGGCGTCTGGGCGATCCCCGAGGACCAGGTGCTCGTCGCGCCGTCGATGCGCTCGATCATGGAGGCCGTCGACGGCGAGCTCTACGCGGGCGACCCCGACCTGCTCGACCGCGAGGCGCTCGGCGTCGTGATCGCCGCCATGTCGATGGAGAACGTGCTGACCCGCCTCATCGAGGGCTCGGTCGTGCTCGTGCCGGCCGACCGCAGCGAGGTGCTCATCGGCGTGCTCACCGCGCACGCCTCTGCGACGTTCCCCTCGGTGTCGGGCATCGTGCTCGTCGGCGGGTTCCCGCTCACCGAGCAGGTCGAGCGGCTCGTCGACGGCCTGCGCGCGGGCCTGCCGATCATCCGCACCGGACTCGGCAGCTACGACACCGCCGTCGCCGTCACGCAGACGCGCGGTCGCCTCGCCGCCGAGTCCCAGCGCAAGCGCGACACGGCGCTCTCCCTCTTCGAGAGGCACGTCGACGGCCAGGCGCTGCTCGACCTGCTCGACGTCGCGACCCCCGAGGTCGTCACGCCGCTGATGTTCGAGTACGGCCTGCTCGAGCGCGCCAGGAGCGTCCGCAAGCACATCGTGCTGCCCGAGGGCTACGACGACCGGGTGCTGCGCGCCGCGGCCACGCTGCTCGCCCGCGACGTCGCCGACCTCACCATCCTCGGCGAGGAGATCGAGGTGCGCTCGCGCGCGATCGGGCTCGGCCTCGACATCTCGCGGGCGACCGTGCTCTCCAACCACGACTACGTCTACGTCACTCGGTTCGCCGAGGAGTACCAGCGCCGTCGCGCCCACAAGGGCGTCACGCTCGAGCAGGCGCGCGACACCGTCCAGGACGTGTCCTACTTCGGCACCATGATGGTCGAGCTGGGCCTCGCCGACGGCATGGTGTCGGGGGCCGCGCACACGACGGCGCACACCATCCGCCCCTCCTTCGAGATCGTGAAGACGAAGCCGGGCGTCGAGGTCGTGTCCAGCGTGTTCCTCATGGCCCTCGCCGACCGCGTGCTCGTCTACGGCGACTGCGCCGTCGTGCCCGACCCCACGGCCGAACAGCTGGCCGACATCGCGATCTCCTCCGCGCTCACGGCCGCGCAGTTCGGCATCGAGCCGCGCGTCGCGATGCTCTCGTACTCGACGGGGGAGTCGGGTTCGGGCGCGGATGTCGAGAAGGTACGCCGGGCGACCGCGCTCGTGCGCGAGCGGGCGCCCGAGCTCGCGGTCGAGGGGCCGATCCAGTACGACGCGGCCGCCGACGCCGCGGTCGCGCGCACGAAGCTCCCCGAGTCGGATGTCGCGGGCCGGGCGACGGTGTTCATCTTCCCCGACCTCAACACGGGCAACAACACGTACAAGGCGGTGCAGCGCTCGGCGGGCGCCGTCGCGATCGGCCCCGTGCTGCAGGGCCTCAACAAGCCCGTCAACGACCTCTCGAGGGGGGCCCTCGTGCAGGACATCGTGAACACCGTCGCCATCACGGCGATCCAGGCGGCGGATGCCTCGTGAGCATCGTCCTCGTCGTCAACTCGGGTTCCTCCTCCCTGAAGTACCAGCTGCTCGACGTCGAGGCCGGTGAGCCGCTCGCGAGCGGGCTCATCGAGCGCATCGGCGCCGAGTCGGGCCGCGCGACGCACTCCGTGCCGCAACCCTCCGGCGAGGTCGAGAAGTTCTCCGGCGACGTCGAGGTCGCCGACCACGACGCGGCATTCGAGCGGATGCTGGCGGCGTTCGCCGAGCACGGGCCCTCGCTCGAGAGCAGCCCACCGATCGCCGTGGGCCACCGCGTCGTGCAGGGCGGCGCGCGCTTCTTCGAGCCGACCGTGGTCACCGAGCTCGTGAAGATCAACATCGACGAGCTCTCGGTGCTCGCGCCGCTGCACAATCCGGCGAACCTCGCCGGCATCCGGGCGGCCGAGCGGGCGTTCCCCGACGTGCCGCACGTCGCGGTGTTCGACAGCGCCTTCCACCAGACGATGCCGCCCGCCGCGTACACGTACGCCATCGACCGGGCGCTCGCCGAGAAGCACCGCGTGCGACGCTACGGGTTCCACGGTACGTCGCACCGGTTCGTGTCGCGTGCGGCCGCCGAGTTCCTGGGCTCGCCCGTCGAGGAACTCCGCCTGATCGTGCTGCACCTCGGCAACGGCGCCTCCGCGTGCGCGGTCGCCGAGGGACGCTCCGTCGACACGAGCATGGGCATGACGCCGCTCGAGGGCCTCGTCATGGGCACGCGCTCGGGCGACATCGATCCGGCGGTGCTGCTGCACCTGCAGCGCCGCGCGGGCCTGGACGCCGACGCGACCGACCGGCTCCTCAACTCGCGGAGCGGCATCCTGGGCCTCAGCGGGCACGCCGACATGCGCGACCTCGAGGCCGCCCGCGCTGAGGGCGACCCCGCATCCGTCGTCGCGTTCGACGTCTACGCGCACCGCCTGCGTTCCTACGTGGGCGCGTACGCCGCCCAGCTCGGCCGGGTCGACGCGATCGTCTTCACGGCCGGCGTGGGCGAGAACTCCGCCGGCGTCCGCGCCGCGGCGCTCGAGGGACTCGACTGGTTCGGCGTCGAGGTCGACGAGGAGCGCAACACGTCGCCCGAGCGCGGCGCGCGGCGCATCTCGACCGACGCCTCCCGCACGGCCGTGCTCGTCGTGCCGACGAACGAGGAGCTCGAGATCGCGCGCCAGACGCTCGAGGTCGTGCACGCCTGACCTGTCGGCCGGGCGCCGTCCCGGCTGGTCGCGCGGTCGCGATGGCGGCGAAGTCAGGAGATCCCGGATGTCGCGTCCCGCCGGGCGCTCCTCGGGCTGCGCCTGCTGAGTTCGGTAGCGCTCGCGAAATTCCGCAAGAACTGTTGTGCAAGAGTTCTTGCTGAACTAGCCTTGCCGCATGGACACCAGAGGCGCTGACGCGGACGAGGGGCAGACGGCCGAGCCCGGTCAGGCCGTTGAGGCCATGACCGAGGGCCGCATCGGCCTGCACGATGCGGGCTCGATGCGGGCGCTCGCGCATCCACTGCGCCTGCGGATCCTGGGCCTCCTGCGCACCGGAGGCCCGCATTCGGTCGGCATGCTCGTGCAGGCGACGGGAGCGGCATCCGGATCCGTCAGCTACCACCTCGGCACGCTGGCCAAGCACGGATTCGTGGTGCCGGCACCCGAGCGCGAGCGCGACGGACGCGAACGCTGGTGGAAGTCCGCCCACGAGATGACCGTGATGCGTGCCGAGGAGTTCCTCGACGATCCCGATCGCCGCGAGGCATCCGAGGCCATGCGGCGCACGGTGCTCGAGTCGTACCACCGCGAACTCCTCGATGCGCTCGACGCAGAGATGGCGCTCGACGCCGACTGGGTCGCCGCGTCGGACTCGAGCGACGGCGCCGCCCACCTCACGATCGACGAGATGCGCGAGCTCACCGCGGAACTCGACGCGGTGCACGAGAAGTGGTGGGCGCGCGGGCGCGAGGCGAGGCCCGGCACGCGTCTCGTGCGGTGGATCACGCACGTGTTCCCGCGGAGCGCAGCATGACCGGAGAGTCCGCGCCCTCCGCCGGGCCCCATGCGAGCATCGAGTCGGTCGACCTGGGCGCGCCGGGCGTGCCCGAGCGCCACCCGATGACGGATGCCTCGCGCCGGCGCCTGCCGATCGTGGCACTGTTCACGGCGCAGTTCTTCTCGCTCTCGGGAAACGCGATCGCGCTCATCGCCATCCCGATCATCGCCCTGCAGCAGACCGGCTCGCCGCTCGCGGCCGGCGTCGCGGGCGTCTTCGCGACGGTGCCCCTCGTCATCGGCGGCGCGCTCGGAGGCGTGCTCGTCGACCGGTTCGGCTACCGGGTGTCGAGCGTCGTCGCCGATCTCGCGAGCGGGCTGACCATCGTGGCGATCCCCGTGCTCGCGGCGACCGTCGGCCTGCACTTCGGGGTCCTGCTCGCCCTGGTGTTCCTCGGCGGGCTGCTCGATCCGCCGGGCGACACGGCCAAGACGGTGCTCGTGCCCGACCTCGCGGCCCTCGCTCGGATCCCGCTCGCCCGCGCCGCAGGCGTGCAGTCGACGGTGCAACGCACCGCCACGCTGATCGGAGCCGGCATCGCGGGGGCGGCGCTCGCGCTCGCCGGCCCGATGCCGGCGCTCCTGTTCGACGCGGCGGGCTTCCTCGTCTCGGCGCTGCTCGTGCTCTGCCTGGTGCCGCGCGCGGCAGCCACCGCGCCTGAGGCGCTCGCCGAGAACGACACGGTGCGGGGCGGATTCGTCGCCGGCATCCGGTTCATCATGCGCTCGCCGCTGCTGCTCGCCGTCGTGCTGCTCGTGACCCTGACCAACGCGATCGATGCTGCGGGCATGACGGTGCTGAAGCCCGTGTACGCGACCGAGGTGCTCGGCGAACCGGCGCTGCTCGGCGGCATGGTCGCGTGCTTCGCCGGGGGAGCGCTCACGGGTTCCGCGGTGTTCGGCCGGACCGGGCACCGGTGGTCGGGACGCGTGGTGTTCGCGGCCTGCTTCATCCTCGCGGGCGTGCCGCCCTACCTCGCGATGGCGCTGCACGTGCCCCTGCCGGTGCTGCTCGTGGTGCTCGTCGGATCGGGTCTGGCCGCGGGCATGCTGAACCCGATGATCGCCACGGCGATGTACCGGGAGGTGCCCGACGGCATGCGGGCGAGGGTCTTCGGTGCGGTGACCGCCGGCGTGGCGGCCTCGATGCCGCTCGGTGCACTGCTCGGGGGCCTCGCGGTCGAGCAGCTCGGCCTGACCCCGACCCTCGTCACGGCCGCGAGCCTCTACCTGGTGCTCGCCGCGAGCCCGCTCTTCGTCCGAGGTTTCGCCGGGCTCTCGACGGCGTCGCAGTCGGAGGCGGCGCCGGCATCGACGTGACCCGTGCCGCGGCATCCCCTCGGTGCGAGGTGGTGCGGGGGCTCAGCGCGCCTGGCGGGCGCAGTCGATGCAGAGCTCGGCGGTCGGGCGCGCATCGAGCCGCGCGACCGTGATGCGCTTGCCGCAGTTCGTGCAGACCCCGTAGCTGCCGTTCGCGATGCGGGCGATGGCGCGGTCGACGTCGGCCAGCTCGGCGCGCACATCGGCGAGCACGGCGCTGCGCTGCGACCACTCCTGGGTCATCGTCGGCCCCTCGGGGTCGTGCTCGTCGTCGGCCGTGGCGTCGGTCCTGGCGATGCGCACCTCGGTCATCACGCCGTCGAACTCGGCGAGGCGCTCCTCTGCGTCGGCCCGCTCTGCGAGGAGCCTCGCCTCGAATCTCGCGAGCTGTGCCGGTGTCATCATCGTCGCCGTCATGCCGTCCCCCTTCGGTCACCGCATGTTACGCCCGAGGCGACCGGTCCGAGTGTCGGACGCGGCAACTAACATTGAGCCGTGGTCACCGCCCTGTATCGCCGTTATCGGCCTGAGACGTTCGCCGAGATGATCGGACAGTCGCAGGTGACCGATCCGCTCATGACGGCGCTGCGCACCGACCGCGTCAATCACGCGTACCTGTTCAGCGGCCCGCGCGGCTGCGGCAAGACGACCTCGGCCCGCATCCTCGCCCGCTGCCTGAACTGCGCAGAGGGCCCGACAGATGTCCCGTGTGGCACCTGCCCGAGCTGCGTCGAGCTCGCGCGTGGCGGCGGCGGGTCGCTCGACGTCGTCGAGATCGACGCCGCGAGCCACAACGGCGTCGACGACGCGCGCGACCTGCGCGAGCGCGCCGTGTTCGCTCCGGCGCGCGATCGCTACAAGATCTTCATCCTCGACGAGGCGCACATGGTGACGCCGCAGGGCTTCAACGCGCTGCTGAAGCTCGTCGAGGAGCCGCCCGAGCACGTGAAGTTCATCTTCGCCACGACGGAGCCCGACAAGGTGCTCGGCACCATCCGCTCGCGCACCCACCACTATCCGTTCCGCCTCGTGCCGCCCGGCCCGATGCTCGAGTACGTGCAGCAGCTCTGCACCGAAGAGGGGGTCGAGGTCGCGCCCGGCGTGCTGCCGCTCGTGGTCCGAGCGGGAGGCGGGTCGCCCCGAGACACGCTCTCGCTGCTCGACCAGCTCATCGCGGGGTCCGAGGGCACGAGCATCGACTACGAGCGGGCCGTCGCGCTGCTCGGCTACACGCACGGCGCGCTGCTCGACGAGGTCGTCGACGCCGTCGGGCGAGGTGACGCCGCCGGCGCCTTCGCAGCCGCCGACCGAGTCGTGCAGACCGGTCAGGATCCACGGCGCTTCGTCGAGGACCTGCTCGAGCGCCTGCGCGATCTCATCGTCGTCGCCGCGTCGACCCCGCAGGCCGCGGCGGCCGTGCTGCGCGGCGTGCCGGCCGACGAACTCGCTCGCATGGGCACCCAGGCCGCCGCGTTCGGTGCGGCCGAACTCTCGCGCGTGGCCGATCTCGTCAACCAGACCCTCACCGAGATGAGCGGTGCGACGTCCCCGCGCCTGCACCTGGAGCTCATGCTCGCCCGAGTGCTCGTCCCGGCGGCCGACGACACCCAGCGCGGTGCGCTCGCCCGCGTCGAGCGACTCGAGCGACGGGTCGGCGTGACCGACGCCGCGGGGCCGGGCGCACCGGCGGTGCCGGCGACCGGAACCGCTCCGGCTGAGGCCCCGCGCACTCCGGCTGCTCCCCGGGTCGCGGCACCCGCGGCCGCTGTTCCGGCACCGGTTCGCGACGGCGGTTCGTCACCCGTCGGCACTCCCGAGGTCGACGTCGCCGACGCCGCCCGGACGCTTGCCGCCGCCGCCTCGGTCCCCGAGCCCACCGGTGAGGAGGCGCCGTCCGCGTCGACGGAGCCGTCGCCCGGGGCCGCGGCTCCCGTGGCGGCACGGCCAGTCGGGCCGGTCACCCTCCAGCAGATGCGCGACGCATGGCCCGAGGTGCTCTCGGCACTGCAGCGCGTCAAGCGCACCGCCTGGATGGCGGCGCTCACGGCACAGGTCATCGAGTATCGCTCCGAGGGCGACGTGCTCGTCCTCGGATTCCCCAGCCAGAACGACGTGAACGACCTCAAGGGCAGCGCAGGGGTGCAGAGCCCGGCCGAGCTCCTGCGCGCTGCGATCGCCGAGGTGCTCGGCGTGCAGGTCAAGTTCATCCCTCGCGTGATCGGCGGCCAGGCGCCGCCGACGCCGTCGGCCGCACCGCCCGAGCCATCCGCGCCGCGAGCGAACGAGCCGGCCCCGGCGAAGGGGCCGGCCGGTGGCACCGGTTCCGAGCCGGCGCCTGCGACCTCCTCCGCCTCGGGGCCGTCCGGCTCATCACCTGCCGCGTCGACTCCCACCGCGTCGGCGCCGAAGCGCACGGGGCCTGCAGCGTCTGCGCCTGCTCCAGCACGGTCGGCGTCGCCCGGGCAGGCGTCGCCCGCTGCAGGGCCGTCGGGGCCGGTCGATTCGTGGGCGACCGTGGCCATCCCGCGCGATGACGTTGCTGCCGAGGCATCCGGTGCCTCGACCGCCGTGTTGACCGCGGTGCGCGAGGCCGAGGCGCCGGTCTCGGCCGTCGCCCCGCGCGAGGTGCAGGCCGCAGCCGAGGGGGCGTCCGACCTCGCGAGGGTGCCCGACACGACTCCCGTGCCCGACGACGTGGACGCGCCTCCGTTCGACGATGAGCCGCCCTTCGATCCCGACTTCGATCGCGGCGTGCCCGGCGACGAGTCGCCGACCGGCTCGGCGCCGCCGGCAGCAGCGGACCGTCGATCCGCCACCGACCGCCGGCCGGCCCGCGCCGACCAGGCGGCGTCCCCGTCGACGAGCGCATCGGCATCTCGTGCGTCCGGGTCCGTCGCGAACGCGACGACGCAGGGCGGCATCCAGCGATACGGCGAGGCCGTGGTGCGCGAGGTCCTCGGCGCCACCTTCCTCGAAGAGGTCGAGGCGCCCGCGCGCCCCGGCTTCGGTGAACGGAGCTAGCGCGTGTACGAGGGCATCGTCCAAGAACTCATCGACGAACTGGGGAGGCTTCCGGGCATCGGTCCGAAGTCGGCCCAGCGCATCGCGTTCCACATCGTGCAGACCGAGCAGTTCGACGTGAGCCGCCTCGCCGAGATCCTCAGCGAGGTGCGTGACAAGGTCCGGTTCTGCGAGATCTGCGGCAACGTCTCCGAGCAGCAGACCTGCGGAATCTGCCGCGATCCGCGCCGCGACCCGGCGCTCATCTGCGTCGTCGAAGAGGCGAAAGACGTGGTCGCCATCGAGCGCACGCGCGAGTTCCGTGGCCTCTACCACGTGCTGGGCGGGGCGATCAGCCCGATCGACGGCATCGGTCCCGACGAGCTGCGCATCCGACAGTTGATGCAGCGGCTCGCCGACGGCACGGTCACCGAGGTCATCATCGCGACCGATCCCAACCTCGAGGGCGAGGCGACGGCGACCTACCTCAGCCGCCTGCTCACCACCCTCGAGATCCGGGTCACCCGGCTCGCCTCGGGCCTGCCCGTCGGCGGCGATCTCGAGTACGCCGACGAGGTCACCCTCGGTCGCGCGTTCGAGGGGCGACGTGTCGTCGGCTGAATCCCGTCGGCTGACGCCCGTCGGCTGACGCCTGTCGGCCGGGATCCCGGCGGCTGACGCCGGGAGAGCCCGCCATCCGGCGGCTTCCGATGTCGGTTGCCGAACCGGATCGGCGCGCTGCCGCCGAAGAATGTCGGCGACACCGGTGACGCGGACGACACCGGCGATGACGTCCGGCCGGGTGGGCTTGACGCGCGAACGCTGGTCGAGTGGACTTGGTCCATGGCGGTCAGTCGAGGTGCCGAATGGGTCTCGGGATACGTCGCGGCTTGGCAGAGCAACGATCCCGCCGACATCGCGGCCCTGTTCACCGAGCTCGCCCTCTACCGGACGAGCCCCGACTCGCCGCCTCGTGTCGGCCACGAGGCGATCGTCGCCGGCTGGCTCGACGACCTCGACGAACCGGGCACGTGGGCGTTCGACTGGAGCATCCTGCACGAACACGACGACCTGGTGCTGGTGCAGGGGCGCACGGTCTACCCCGCGCGCGAGGACTTCCTGAACCTCTGGATCATCCGTCTGGCCGAGGACGGCCGGGCGACCGAGTTCACGGAGTGGTACATGCCGCGCGGGCACAAGGGCTGATCCCCGGCATCCACGGGAAGGTCGTCCGGCTCAGCGGAGCACCTCGATGAGCACGACCCACGCGAGCAGGATCGACGTCGCGATCGCCGCGATGGCCCCGACGGCCAGCAGCCAGAGGCCCGCGGTCGTGGCGCCGGCGAGCAGGAGGATGCCGCCGGCGAGGTAGACGAACGGGGCGAGCAGGGCCGCTGCGGACTTGGCGAACCGCTCGCGCGCGGTGCCCCGGTGCACCTCGTCCTGCGAGATCGTGCGCGCAGCGTGGATCGCGAAGCCGACGACCACGATCGAGGCGGCGAGCACCTCCAGCCCGAACGCCCAGCCTGGCTGGCCGGGCGCGAGCGCGAGGGCGGTGGTCGCGATGGCGAGCACGAGCGTCGCGATCGAGGCCGCTGCGCGTGCCGGCAGGGTCCCGGACTTCATGATCGCCTCGATGTTCACCGACATCGCGACGATGAGCAGGCCCGCGAGGGCGGCGGTCGCGCCGAGCATGGCGACGTTGAACTCGGACCACTGATCCAACGCCTCAGCCATGCCCGCACTCTAGCGCCGTCACATTGCGAGCGCCGTATACGCGCCGCCGTATGATGGGGATTCCCGGCGTTCCGAGGTGCAATCCGGCGCCATTCCTACCCCTTGGAGACCACGTGAGCTTGATCGTGCAGAAGTTCGGCGGGTCATCCGTCGCCGACGCCGAGAGCATCAAGCGCGTGGCCAAGCGCATCGTCGAGACCCGCAAGGCCGGCAACGACGTGGTCGTGGCCGTCTCCGCGATGGGCGACACCACCGACGAACTGCTCGACCTCGCCGGCGAGGTCTCGCCGATCCCGGCGCCGCGCGAACTCGACATGCTCCTCTCCGCCGGCGAGCGCATCTCCATGGCGCTGCTCGCGATGGCCATCAGGGGCATGGGGCACGAGGCGCGCTCCTTCACCGGCAGCCAGGCCGGCATGATCACGGATGCCACGCACGGCGCTGCGCGCATCGTCGACGTCACGCCGGTCCGACTCCGGGAGGCCCTCGACGACGGCGCCGTCGTCATCGTCGCCGGCTTCCAGGGCTTCAGCCGCGAGTCGCGCGACATCACCACGCTCGGTCGCGGCGGCAGCGACACGACCGCCGTCGCGCTCGCGGCCGCGCTCGACGCCGACGTCTGCGAGATCTACACCGACGTCGACGGCGTGTTCACCTCCGACCCGCGCATGGTCAAGCGGGCGCACAAGCTCGACCGGGTGACGAGCGAGGAGATGCTCGAGCTCGCGGCATCCGGTGCGAAGGTCCTGCACATCCGCGCCGTCGAGTACGCCCGCCGTCACGGCGTCACCCTGCACGTGCGTTCGTCGTTCAACAACAACGAGGGGACGATCGTCTACGACCCCTCGCGTCTTCCCGAAGGAGCAGCTGTGGAAGAGTCCGTCATCGCCGGAGTCGCGGTCGACCTGTCCGAAGCCAAGATCACCGTGGTGGGGGTGCCAGACAAGCCGGGCGTCGCCGCGAAGATCTTCAAGATCGTGGCCAACACGAACGCGAACGTCGACGTGATCGTGCAGAACGTCTCGGCGGCGACCACCGGTCGCACCGACATCTCCTTCACGCTGCCGAAGGCCGACGGCGAGCGGGCGCTCACGGCACTCGCGAACGCGAAGGACTCCATCGGCTTCGAGTCGCTGCAGTACGACGACCAGATCGGCAAGCTCTCGCTCGTCGGCAACGCCATGCGCAGCGCCACCGGGGTCTCGGCGAAGCTCTTCGAGGCGCTCTACGAGGCGGGCATCAACATCGAGATGATCTCCACCAGCGAGATCCGCATCTCCGTCGTGACGCGTGCCGACAGCGTCGCCGACGCGGCGCGCGCGGTGCACACGGCCTTCGACCTCGACTCCGACGTCGATGCGGTCGTGCACGGCGGCACCGGCCGCTGAGTCGAACGCCGGCACCGGCGAGCGGATGCCGCGGCATCGTCGCACCGGGGCCGCCTGCGGCATCCGTCGACTGCCGCAGATCAGGCGAAAGCTGCCAGAACAGGACGAATGCTCGCGTTCGGTTCTGAAGCGGTGCCGTCGTCCTGCACACTTGAATGAGATCGTCCGGGTCGCGGTGAGGCTGCGAGCCCGAAGAGATAGGGAATCACGCATGGCACATGGAGTGAACATCGGCGTCGTCGGCGCCACCGGTCAGGTCGGCGCGGTCGTGCGCCGGCTGCTCGAGGAGCGCGACTTCCCGGTCGCCTCGATCCGCTACTTCGCCTCGGCGCGGTCGGCCGGCTCGACGCTGCCGTGGAAGGGCGAGGACATCGTCATCGAGGACGCCTCGACGGCGGACCCGAGCGGCCTGGACATCGCGATCTTCTCGGCCGGTGCGACGCTCTCGAAGGCCCAGGCACCGCGCTTCGCCGCGGCGGGCGTCACGGTCGTCGACAACTCGAGCGGCTGGCGCATGGACCCCGAGGTCCCGCTCGTGGTGAGCGAGGTCAACCCGCACGCCATCGACGAGGCCGTCAAGGGCATCATCGCGAACCCGAACTGCACCACCATGGCGGCCATGCCCGTGCTCAAGGTGCTGCACGACGAGGCGGGCCTCGAGCGCCTCATGGTCTCGACGTACCAGGCCGTGTCCGGTGCCGGGCTCGCGGGCGGCGAGGAGCTGCTCGAGCAGGCGCGTGCCGCGGTCGCGCAGGACGCCATCCAGCTCGTGCACGACGGCAGCGCCGTCGACTTCCCCGAGGCGCAGAAGTTCCCGCGCACGATCGCGTTCGACGTGATCCCGCTGGCCGGCTCGATCGTCGACGACGGCGACCTCGAGACCGACGAGGAGAAGAAGCTCCGCAACGAGAGCCGCAAGATCCTCGAGCTGCCCGGCCTCCGCGTCGCCGGCACCTGCGTGCGCGTGCCGGTCTTCACCGGTCACTCGCTCTCGATCCACGCGGAGTTCGCAAACCCGATCACGCCCGAGCGCGCCACCGAGCTGCTGTCGGATGCCCCGGGCGTCGCCCTCAGCGACGTGCCGACGCCGCTCCAGGCCGCCGGCTCCGACCCGAGCTACGTGGGCCGCATCCGCCAGGACCAGTCGGCCGCCGACGGCAAGGGCCTCGTGCTCTTCGTCTCGAACGACAACCTGCGCAAGGGCGCGGCGCTGAACGCCGTGCAGATCGCCGAACTCATCGCGGCGAAACTCCCCGCGGCGGTCTAGCACCCCAGCACGAACGGATGCCCCGTGGCCGGTCGGCCACGGGGCATCCGTCGTTCGCGGGGCAGGTGCCGGCCGTCAGTCCTGGGGAATGGCGGCGACGACGTCGATCTCGACGAGGATGTTCGCGAGGCGCGAGCCGACCGTGGTGCGCACGGGGTAGGGCTCGGTGAAGAACTCGGCGTAGGCCTTGTTGTACTCGGCGAAGTCGGCGAGGTCCTCGAGATGGGCGGTGACCTTCACGACGTCGTCGAACGTCAGGCCGTACTCCGCGAGCACGGCGCCGATGTTGCGGAGCACCTGGCGGGTCTGCTCGGCGGCACCGCCCTCGACGACGAGCCCGGTCGCCGGGTCCTGCGGACCGAAGCCGGCGGTGTAGAGGAAGCCGTTCGCGACGACCCCGTGGCTGTACGGGCCGGCGGGCTTGGGTGCGTTCGAGAGCGTGACGGCGGTCTTGGACATGGGTTCCTCCAGGTGGGGTTTCGTGATGGTCGGTCGGTAGGTCTGTTCGTCGAGACGAGGCGAGGCGGGGCGAGGCGAGGCGGTTCAGGAGATCTCGGCCGAGATCGCGTCGGCGGCTTCCCGCAGCGCGGGCAGGAACGTCTTCAGCCGGTCGAGGTCGGCGACCACGCGGACGGCGGTCACCGAGATCGCGCCCACGACGCCGAGCGGGCTCTCGATGGGGACGGCGAGGCAATTGACGTAGGGCTCGAACTCGCGGTCGTCGGTGGCCCAGCCCCGGGCCCGCACCCGCACGAGCTCGTCGTCGAGGCGTTCGCGGGTGGTGATGGTGAGGTCGGTGAACCGCTCCCAGACGACGCCGTCGAGGACGGCGTCGCGGCGCGGGACGTCGAGGTTGGCCAGGATCGCCTTGCCGACCGCCGAGCAGTACGGGATCACGGCCTTGCCGATGCGCGAGTACATGCGCACGCCCGATTCGTCCTCCGCCTTGTCGACGTAGACGATCGAGCGGTCCATGAGGGCGGCGAGGTGCACGGTGTTGCCGGTGCGCCGCTGCAGGCGGCGCACATGATCGCCCCCGGCCTCGCGCAGGTCGAGCGAGTCGAGCGCCTCCTTCGAGAGGGCGGCGAGCCGGGTGCCGAGGCCGTAGCGCCCGGTGCCGCGTCGGCGCACCCAGCCCACCTCCTCGAGGGCCTGCAGCTCGCGGAACATGGTCGAGCGGTGCAGCCCGAACGCCTCGGCGAGCTCCGCGACGGTGCGGGGGTCCGCGGCGATCGCGTCGATGATGTGCGCGGCGCGCGTGACGGACTGGGACATGTCAGGCCTCCTTCGGCACGGCCGGACCGCGAGCATTCGAACGGCGGATGCCGCGACCCGGCGTCGCCCCGGTGAGCCGCCCGCCCGCGAGTACCGGCACGCCGGCGACGAGCACGTCGTCGATGCCCTCGGCGAGCTCGAGCGGACGGTCGTAGGTGGCGCGATCGGCGATCCGCGCGGGGTCGACGAGCACGAGGTCCGCGACGGCGCCGGGTCGAACGCGTCCGCGGTCGCCGAGGCGGAACCGGTCGGCGGCGCGCGTGGATACGAGGGCCGCGGCATCCGCCCACCCGATGGCGCCACGCTCGACGACGAGCAGGCGCAGGTACCGCGCGAACGAGCCGCGCGCCCGGGGGTGCGGGTGCGCCCCGATGAAGATGCCGTCCGAGCCGCCGAGGGCGCGAGGATGCGCGAGGATCTCCGCGAGGTCGGCGTCGTCGCGGGCGTATCGCACGGCCATGACGACGTTGACCTCGAGTCGCGAGGCGGCGAGCACGTCGAGTGCGAACTCGGCCGGGCTCGTGCCGAGCCGGGCCGCAGCGGTGCCGATCGTGAGGCCATGAGCCCAGGCGTACTCGGGAGCCGCGACGTGCGCGAGGGTCAGCATGCTCGGCCAGTCGGGACCGAGGCTCGGGTAGTCGACGATGGTCGGGAACCAGCCGTCGAGCAGGCGCCGCCGTCCGGCGGGGTCGGTGATGGCGGCCAGCACGTCCGAGGTCGGCTGCACGGTGAGCCAGGCGGGCAGCACCGGCATCGCGAGGATCGAGCACCCCCGCGTGTACGGGTAGGCGTCGAAGCTCGCCTCGATCCCGGATGCCGCGAGCCCGTCCATGAGCACGTGCACGATGGCCGGCTCGGCGTGGAAGTGCGACACGTGCACGGCCACGCCCGAGTGCCGGGCGATCGCCTCGATCTCGTCGATGCCCGCGGCCGAGTTCGCCTCGTAGCCGCCCCGCATGTGCGACACGTAGACCGCCCCCGCTGCGGCAACGGGCTCGGCGAGCCGGGCGAGCTCGTCGGTCGAGGCGAACACGCCCGGCACGTAGTCGAGCCCGGTTGACAGCCCGAGCGCGCCCTCGGCGAGGCCATCGGCCACGAGGGCGCGCATCGCGTCGAGCTCGGCGGTGCCCGCGGCATCCGTCGACCGTCCGCAGACGAGGTCCCGCACCGTGCCCGCGGGCACCAGCACGCCCTGGTTCAGCGGCGTGGTGCCGTCGTAGGAGTCGAGGAGCGAGCGGATGCCGCCACCGGCGTAGCTCGGATGCGGCCCGTTGATCGCGGCGAAGTACTCGCTCGCGTAGGCGCCGTCGCCGGGGGCGTACGACACGCCGTCCTGGCCGCCGATGACCGTGGTGACGCCCTGTCGCAGCAGCGCGAGCTGCACGTCGGGCTCGAAGATGCGGCCGTCGGCGTGCGCATGCGCGTCGACGAAGCCGGGCAGCAGGAGACGCCCGCCGCCGTCGATGACGTGTGCGGCGTCGCCGACGGGCGTGGTGCCGCGGGGCTGGATCGCGGCGATGCGCTCGCCGTGGAGCACGACGTCGACGGGGTCGGAGCGCCCGGCGCCGGCGCGCTCGGCATCTGCGTGCGCGTCGCCGTCGACCGGCACGACGTCGCGGATGATGCGAAGGACCGTGGCCATCAGAAGAACGTCCGGACGAGGTCGACGACGACGTCGCTCCCGGCCCGTTCGACGACGGGGAGCCAGCGCCGCTTGTCGAAGGCGGTGCACGGATGCGACAGGCCGAGTGAGACGACATCGCCGACGGCGACCGGCAGGGTCGTGCCCGCATCGTCTGCACGGAGGAAGGCGTGCTGGTCGTTCAGGGCGGTGACGGATGCCGCGGCCAGCGTCCGCTCCGGCTCGACGGCCGTCGTCGCCGCCTCGCCGAGCGTCGCCGCGGCGCCGAGCGGGAGGGGCAGGCCCTCGTCGTACGGGAAGTCGCGTTTGCCTCCATCGAGCAGCGCGAGGCCCGGTTCGGGGTGGGACACGACGCGGGCGTAGCCGCGCATCGCTGGGACCAGCGGCCGGTGCGCGGGGTCGGCGGCGGCGGGGTCGGCGGCGCCGGGGGCGGCGCCCGCGGTGGTGGCGGCCACGGGCCCGGCGGTCCCCCCGAGGCGGCTCGCGTCGAGCGGCGAGATGCCGCGGTAGAAGCCCTGGTCGTGGAGGAGGGAAGCGCCCGAGCGGAGGATCCAGCGCGTGCCGCGGCCTGCTGCGGCATCCGCTTCGATCGCGGGGGCGAACACCTCGGCGACGAGGTCCAGGTAGGCGCTGCCGCCCGCCGAGACGATGAAGCCGGCCTGGGTGGCGAGGCCGCCGTCGAGCACCGTCGCGCGCAGCTCGACGAGGTCGGACAGGTACGCCCGCACGGCGGCGAGCGCGGCCGGCGAGCGGTCGTGGCCGAGGCTTCCCTCGTACCCGGCGACGCCCGCCAGGCGCAGCACGGGGGAGTCGGCCACGCGCTGGACGAGTGCGAGCGCGGCGTCGAGGGTGCGGGCGCCGGTGCGGCCGCCGGGGGCGCCGAGTTCGACGAGCACGTCGATCGGGCGGGGCAGCGGGCCGGCCCCGGCGAGGCCCCGCTCCATCGCCTCGACGGTCTCGAGGGAGTCCGCCCAGCAGGAGAACTCGAACGCGGGGTCAGCGAGTTCCCCGGCGATCCAGGCGAGGGCGGCGGGCGCCACCAGGGCGTTGGCGAGCATGATCGAGCCGACGCCGAACGCGCGGGCCGTGCGCACCTGGCCGGGCGTCGCGAGGGTGAGCCCGGTGGCGCCCGCATCGAGCTGCAACCGCCAGAGCGCCGGCGCCATCGTCGTCTTGCCGTGCGGCATGAGCTCGAGTCCGTGGGCGCCCGCCCAGGCCTGGATCGTCTCGGCGTTGCGCCGCAGCGCATCGGCGTCCAGCACGGTCAGGGGCGTCCAGAACTCGCCGAGGCGCGGGGTCGAGGCCAGGAACTCGGCGACGGTGAGGCCGTCGGCGCGTGCGGGCAGCCCCGTGTCGGCGGCCGAGAGCACCTCGTCGGCGAGATCCTCGATTCGACGTGGCATCCGGTACTCCCTGCTCGTTCGCGGCTCGCTCGGTTCGCGGTCCGGTTCTGCGTCGCCCGATGACGCTTTGATGGCGCCTTTTGGCGGCACTGATGTCGGCGCCTGTTGGCGTCGATGCCGTTGCACATATTGCAACCGGCTTGCACCGTATCTGCACAGGGTTCAGCATAGGGGCGTGACCGTGCGTCCAGAAGTCCTCACCGTCGGCGAGACGATGGCGCTCGTCGCGCCCACCCTGGCCGAGCCGCTCGAGTCGGCGACGGGCTTCCACCTCGACCCGGGCGGGGCGGAGTCCAACGTCGCCTCCCACCTCGCCGCCCTCGGGACGCCGACGGCCTGGGCGAGCGCCGTGGGGGACGACGCACTCGGACGCCGCCTCCTCCGCCAGCTCGCCGAGCGCGGCGTCGACGTCTCGCTCGTGCGGTCCGATGCCGCCGCGCCCACGGGGCTGTACCTCAAGGATCCCGGCCGCGGCGTGCTCTACTACCGCGCCGGCTCGGCCGCCTCCCGGCTTTCCGCCGAGTTCGTCGACTCGTTGCCGATCGGCGACGTGCGGCTCGTGCACGTCTCGGGCATCACCGCCGCGCTCTCCGGCTCCTGCGACGCCCTCCTCGACGCCCTCCTCGACCGGGCCGCCGCGGAGGGCGTGCCCGTGAGCTTCGACGTCAACCACCGGCCGTCGCTCTGGCCGTCCACGGATGCCGCGGCCCGCCGCCTGCTCGCCCTCGCGGCGCGCGCCGACCTCGTCTTCGTCGGACTCGACGAGGCCGAGGGGTTGTGGGGGACCACCACGCCCGACGAGGTGCGCGACCTGCTTCCCGACCCGCGGGTGCTCGTCGTCAAGGACGGCGCGGTGGGCGCGACCTCCTACGAGCACGGCGACGGCGCCGGCGGTGCGCAGGGTGTCCACGTGCCCGCCCTGGTCGTCGACGCCGTCGAGCTCGTCGGGGCGGGCGACGCCTTCGCGGCGGGCTACCTCCACGCCATGCTGCGCGGCGAACCCGCCGCCGAACGCCTCCGGTCGGGGCACGCGCGCGCCGTGCTCACGATCGCCGACACCGCAGACTTCCCGAGAGGCACCCCGTGAACCAGGCCCAGCCCACCGTCTCCAACGCCGAGTTCGACGAGCTCTTCGCCGGTCGGCCGCTCATGGCCCTCTTCCGCGGCCTCGGCGAGGCACGAAGCCTCGAACTCGCCCACGCGGCCTGGGAGCTCGGCATCGATCTGGTCGAGCTCCCCATCCAGTCCGAGGCGGATGTCGCGGCGCTCGCCGCCGTCGCCGAGGCCGGCCGCGCCGCCGGGCGCCTCGTCGGGGCGGGAACCGTGCTGACCGCGCGCGACGTCGAGCTCGCGGCATCCGCGGGGGCCGCCTTCACCGTGAGCCCCGGCTTCGACGCCGACGTCGTGCGGGCCTCGACCGCCGCCGGCATGCCGAGCCTTCCGGGCGTCGCCACCGCGTCGGAGGTGCAGGCGGCCATGGCGCTCGGCCTGACCTGGATGAAGGCGTTCCCCGCCTCGCTGCTCGGCACCGGCTGGTTCCGGGCCATGGCGGGGCCGTTCCCGGGCGCCCGCTTCGTCGCCACCGGCGGCATCGACGCGACCAACGCGAGCGGATTCCTCGAGGCCGGCGCTCGCACGGTCGCCGTCGGCTCGGCGCTCGAGGACCCCGCGCAGCTGCCCGCGCTCGCCGCGCTGCTCGCCTGACTCCACTCCGGGGCATCCCTCGATGCCCGGTCAGCGCCATGATCGGGACTGTCTCGACGTCGAGCGGACGTGGTCGGGAGGGTGCCTCACGGCGCATACACTGGAATCCGTGAATTCAGAGGAAACCGTCGACGTCGTGCTCATCGGCGGGGGCATCATGAGCGCAACGCTCGGGTCCCTCATCTCGAGGCTCCAGCCGGAGTGGTCGATCCGCGTCTACGAACGCCTCGGCGAGGTCGCGCAGGAGTCCTCCAACGCGTGGAACAACGCCGGCACCGGTCACGCCGCCCTCTGCGAGCTGAACTACATGCCCGAGAACGCCGACGGCACCGTCAGCGCCGACAAGGCCGTCGCGATCAACGAGCAGTTCCAGATCAGCCGCCAGTACTGGGCGCACCTCGTGTCGACGGGTTCGCTGCCCGAGCCGCACAACTTCATCAACTCCACCCCGCACATGACCTTCGTGCGCGGCAAGGCGAACATCGAGTACCTGAAGAAGCGCGTCGAGGCGCTCGAGGGCCAGCCGCTGTTCCCCGACATGGAGTACTCCGAAGACCTCGAGCGCATCGCCGAGTGGACCCCGCTCCTCGCGAAGAAGCGCAACCCGAAGCAGAAGGTCGCCGCGACCCGCATCGTCGCCGGCACCGACGTCGACTTCGGCGCCCTCACCAAGTACCTCCTCTCCGACCTCGAGGAGCACGGGGCGTCGATCCAGACGAACCACCAGGTCACGCGCCTCAAGCGCCTGAAGGACGGCACCTGGAACCTCCGCCTGAAGCACCTCGTCGGCGGCACGCCGAAGTCGGTCAACGCGCGGTTCGTGTTCGTCGGCGCCGGCGGCGGCGCACTCGCCCTCCTGCAGAACTCGGGCATCCCCGAGATCAAGGGCTTCGGCGGCTTCCCGATCTCTGGCCAGTTCCTGCGCACCACGAACCCCAAGCTCGTCGCCCAGCACCAGGCGAAGGTCTACGGCAAGGCCGCCGTGGGCGCTCCGCCCATGTCGGTGCCGCACCTCGACACGCGTGTCGTCGACGGCGAGACGGCCCTGCTGTTCGGCCCCTATGCGGGCTTCACGCCCAAGTTCCTGAAGACGAGCACGTGGTTCGACCTGCCGTTCTCGATCCGCCTGCACAACCTGGGCCCGATGATCCAGGTGGGCCTGAAGAACTTCGACCTCGTGAAGTACCTGGTCTCCGAGCTCATGGCCTCGCGCGAGAAGAAGATGCAGGTCCTGCGCGAGTTCATGCCCACGGCGAAGTCCGAGGACTGGGAGCTCATCACGGCCGGCCAGCGCGTGCAGGTCATGAAGAAGGATCCCGAGAAGGGCGGCGTGCTGCAGTTCGGCACCGAGGTCATCACGGGGGCCGACGGCACGATCGCGGGCCTCCTCGGCGCCTCGCCCGGAGCCTCGACGGCCGCGCCGATCATGCTCGACGTGCTCGCACGCTGCTTCCCCGACCGCATGGCCGAGTGGGAGCCGAAGCTCCGCGAGATGATCCCGAGCTACGGCACCAAGCTCTCGGGCGACCCGGCGAAGGCCGAGGCGTCGACCGCGGCAACGGCGAAGACGCTCCAGCTCTCCGCCTGACCCGGCCCGTCCCGCGGTGGAATCCCGTTCGCGCGGCCGAGTCCCGCTCCGCACGGACTCCACCGCGGCAGCGGGATTCCGGCGGATCGCACGCGACCCGCGGCATCCGACACGCCCGGGCGTGCATTCAGCGGCGAGCTCTGCTATCGTCGACTCCGCTATGAAGTGAGTACACCCCATCGTCCCGCGCCTGAGGCGCCGTAGACCACGGGTGTGCACCTTCCACTGATCGCGACGGTGATCGCGTGCACCCATCTCGGCAATGCCCGGCGGGACTCACACTCCGCTCCCGGGTCGTCGGCGCTGCTGCGCGCACGCGGCGGTTCCGGCGGTGCATCGCCCGACCTGCCGCCTCTGGCGTGGCAGCGTCGGCGGCCCGGGGGCATTCGTGAAAGGGCGTCCGCATGCCGGTACACGTCTCGAACTCCACCTACCTCCGCGCCGACGGACTGTCGGCCGCATACCCCGAGCGTCGTGTGTTCAGCGATCTCGGATTCACCGTCTCCCAAGGCGAGCGCCTCGGCCTCATCGGCGAGAACGGCGTCGGCAAGTCCACGCTGCTGCGCCTGCTCGCCGCACCCGATCCCCGCGACGTCGAGCGAGCGGATGCCGCCAGCCGACCGGACCCCGGAGGGCGAGCGGATGCCGCGAGCCGGCCGGACCCCGCGGCATCCGCGCTCCTCGCGCACGGCCGCGTCAGCCGTCCGGAGCGCACCGGCCTGCTCGCGCAGGAACTCCCGTTCGCGCCCGACGACCTGATCGGCGCGGTGCTCGAGCAGGCGCTCCGCGAGGTGCGGGCCATCGAGCGCGAGCTCGACGAGGCCGCGGCCGCACTCGCCGATCCAGCCGTCGCCGGCGACGAGGCGCTCGCCGCGGCATCCGCCGCCCGGTACTCGGCCGCACTCGATGCCGCCGAACGGGCCGACGTCTGGTCGGCCGAGTCGCGCCGCGACGAGCTCCTCGACGGCTTGGGCGTCACGGGCCTCGGCCTCGATCGACGCATCGAGGAGATGTCGGGCGGGCAGCGCAGCCGATTCGCGCTCGTCGCGCTGCTGCTGCGCGCACCCGACGCCCTGCTCCTCGACGAGCCGACGAACCACCTCGACGACGACGCGGCGGCGTTCCTCGAGTCGCGCCTGCGGGCGTGGCGGGGCCCGGTGCTCTTCGCGAGCCACGACCGCGAGTTCCTGGACCGGGTGGCGACGGGCCTCCTCGACCTCGATCCGGGCCGCCAGGGCGCGCTCGCCGTCGCGGGCGAACGGGCGGGCGGGCGGGCGAGCGAGGGCCGCGGCTCGCGTGAGGCCGCGCTCGCGGCATCCGGAGGCACCGTGTTCGGCGGCGGGTTCAGCGAGTTCCTCGCCGTGAAGGCCGACGAGCGGGTGCGCTGGCAGCGCCAGTACGAGGCCGAGCAGCAGGAGCTCTCGCGCCTGCGCGCAGAGGTCGCCGGGGGCGGCAGCGCCCGCTCGGTCGCGCACGGGCGCGCTGCGACCGACAACGACAAGTTCATCCGGCACTTCAAGGGCGAAAACGTCGATCGCACGGTGTCGAGGCGCCTGCGCAACGCCGAGCAGCGGCTCGCGACGCTCGAGCGCGAGCAGGTGTCGCGGCCGCCGAGGCCGCTCGCGTTCGCGGGCATCCCGTCGGGGTCGCATGCGTTCGAGGAGGAGTCCGGCCTGCTGCTGCAGGTGACGGATGCCGCGATCGACGGGCGCCTCGACGTGCCGTCGTTGCAGGTGGCGCCGCTGACGCGGCTCCTCGTGACGGGCGCGAACGGGGCGGGCAAGTCGACGCTCCTGAACGTGCTCGCGGGGTCGCTCCGCGTCGAGCGGGGATCGGTGCAGCGCCGTCGCGGGCTGCGCGTGCAGTTGCTCGAGCAGGACGTGCGCTTCGCGGATCCGGATGCCGCGGTGCGCCGCATCTACGAGCGCACGCTCGGCGAGCGGCGTGCCGAGCAGGTGCCGCTGTCCGGCCTCGGGCTCATCGCCCCGCGCGACGAGAACCGCCCGGTCGGGGCGCTCTCGGTCGGTCAGCAGCGCCGGCTGGCCCTGGCGCTCGTGATCGCCCGGCCGCCGCACGTGTTCCTCCTCGACGAGCCGACGAACCACCTCTCGCTCGCCCTCGCGACCGACCTCGAGGAGGCGCTCGGCACGTACCCGGGCGCCGTCGTGATCGCCAGCCACGATCGGTGGCTGCGTCGTCGCTGGGCGGGGGAGCGGCTCGAACTCGCCGCCGGGCGCGCCGTCGCGGCCGACGAGCGCGAACCGGCGCTGCAGCGCTAGGTGTACTGACCCGGATCGTTGTTGACGTAGGAGAGACCTCCGGGGTCGAGTTGGAGCTGTCTAGTTCTTCAGCTCGAACGCACGGAGGTCTCTCTTGTCTCACGCTAATGCCCGGCTGAC
>NZ_WBIR01000021.1 GCF_009749395.1 Agromyces salentinus | reverse complement strand
TCGACGTGTCCAATGATGCGCCGACTCCTGGTGCCGGCGGTGCGGATGGTGCGGGTGCCGGTGATGGTGGCGGGTCGGTCGATCTGCCTGGTGCGGTCGATTCCAGTGGTGTGGACCTGAGTGACGGACCTGCTGCGGATGCCCCGACGACGGATGCCCCGACGATGGATGCCCCGACGACGGATGCCCCGACGCACGCTGATGGTCCGTCCGCGGATACCCCGACGGCTGACGCGCCTGCGGCGGATGCTCCCACGCATGCGGACGCTCCCACAACGGATGCTCCCGCAACGGATGCTCCCACGCATGCGGACGCTCCTACTGCGGATGCTCCCACGCATGCAGATGCTCCTGCGGCGGACGCTCCCACTGCTGACGCTCCGACGCATGCGGATGCTCCTGCCGCTGACGCGCCGGACGCTGACGCTCCGACGCATGCGGATGCGCCTGCCGCTGACGCGCCGGACGCTGACGCTCCGACGCATGCGGATGCGCCTGCGGCCGATGCGCCTGCGGCCGATGCGCCTGCCGCGGATGCTTCTTCGGCCGATGCGCCCGCTGCGGATGCCCCTGCGGCGGACGCTCCGACCGCTGACGGTCCGGCCGCCGAAGCCCCCGTTGCGGCCGGTGCCGCGAGCCCGGCGGCCGCTCACCCGGCCGACGCTCCCTCCGCCGCTGAGATCGCCGCAACCGCAGACGCCGTCAGCAGCGACGCCGAGGCCGACGCGGGCACGCCCGCTGACGAGAACGGTTCGGGTGCGGCATCCGATCCCGACACGAACGGCGGCCTGGACACCGATGGCCTCGACGTCGAGGACGCCGCAGCCGCCGGTGGAGCCGCCGCGGTCGCCGGCGCTGCCGCGCTCGCGTTCAAGCCGTCCTTCCTCCCGACTCACACGCCCGGCGGTTCGACGCCCGCAGCACCCGCCACCCCCGCTGCATCCGTCGCTCCCGCAACACCCGGCTCGACCCCGACGCCTGCGGCGACCGCGCCCGGCGGAGGAGGCCCTGTCCACACGCCACCGCACACGAACCTGAGCGCCCCAGGTGCGGGCGCGCCTGACACGACGCCGAAGGTGCCCGACCTGAGCGCGATCGATGCCGAGTTCCGCACTCCGCACGGCGACATCCCGCCCGGCAGGCTCGACGAGTGGGCGGAGAAGGTCTCCGAGGCCTATCCGACCCTCGAGCCGGAAGATGTGCTCGGAATCTGGGACTACACGACGAACTCGTACACCGAGATGAACGGATACCTGCGCGACCTGAGCACGCCAAGCGATGTCCCGGGCCTGGAGACGCGTCTCAACGCCACCACGGCCGCCATCTCGAGCCTCCGTCCCGTGCCGGGTGTCACCTATCGAGGCATGGAGATCCGTCCCGGCCTGCTCGACCAGTTCACGCAGGGCGGGCAGTGGTCGGATCCGGCGTTCATCAGTTCGTCGACCTCGTCATCGGTCGCGGACAACTTCGGTGCGAACGGCGGCATCAAGGTGACCATCACCGGTCGCTCAGGTGTCGACGTCGGCCCGTTCTCGCGGTTCCAGAAGGAAGATGAGATCCTGTTCCAGCGAGGCGTGCGCTTCGACGTGGTTCGGAAGGAAGAGGTCTCGCCCGGAGTATGGGAAATCGACCTGACCGAGCGGACATGACCGTCGGAGCGCAGCCACTCGATCCGTCGGGCTATGGCGAGGCCGTGTTCGACCGGCTCGCCGAGGAGCTCCAGGATCGGCAGGGGTACCGGTCGAACGTCGAGAAATGGCTCGGCATGGATGCCACGGGGGAGCGGCCGCGCGATGTGGTCGCCAAGCGCGTCGCTGGTGTGGTCGAAGCGCTCGACCGGCTTCACGACGCGTCGCGCGTGGTCATCGAGATGCAGGACACGTCGATCGTCATCCTCGTCGATGATGCGCGGGACATGCTCGTGCGATTCGGCCTGCGCGATGCAGAGCTCATCGAGATCCGGGGAGGTTCCGAATGGACGACCGTGAGATCGCCCTATCGCTTCGCACCGGCCTCGCTGCTGTACCGGTTCGGAAGTCGCCGCTGGGGCGCCCGATTCTCCGCCGTCGATGAGCAGTACCCGCGTTTGCCACTGCGTCGAGCCCCGAACGCCCTCGCGTACTGGGTGATTCCCGACGATGCGCAGTCCTGGGGGCTCGGCCCGAGGGCCGCGGATCCGGCGGTCGCCTACGAACTCGCGGCCGCGTGTCTACGGAGCCCCGATGAGTTGCTCGAACGCATCCGAGCGCTCGAGGCGGACGACCGCCGACTCGGGCTGGGCTCGAGGGACCTCCTCGATCGCACGGAAGGATGCCTGCTCGGCGGTGCCGTCGGTGATGCTCTGGGATACCCGATCGAGTTCGCCACGGGCGACGAGATCGTGGAGTTCGCCGTATCGCCCGGAGGCTTCCCGATCGGCGACGGCTCGATCAGTGACGACACCCAACTGACCCTCTTCACGGCCGAACAGCTGGCGGCGCTCGAGGTCGACGACGAGCGCGCCGTGCGACAGGCTTCCCATACGGCGAACCGGCACTGGTACCGGACGCAGACCTCCAGCCGGCCGGACGACGGCGGCACGGGTCTCGCTGCGGAGCCGTGGCTGTACGCCAGGCGTGCGCCCGGTGCCACGATGATGGGCTCGATCGGCGCGGTCGCGCAGCAGCAGGATGCCGACCAGGTCGTCGACGCATCGAATGGGAGCAAGGGGTGCGGCACGGTGATGCGCGCGGCTCCGTACGGTCTCATCACGAGGTGGTCTCCTCGGCGGGCGTTCGATGCTGCGGCATCGGCCGCTGCGCTGACCCACGGGCACCGCACCGCCTCGACGGCCGCGGGGGCGATGGCCATGATCGTCCGACTGCTCGTGGTCGGATCGCTCCCGGTCGACGCAGTGCGGCGCACGATCGACTTCCTCGCCGTCGCCGTCGCCGACGGCGACGGCGACGGCGAGACGATCGAGGCGTTGCGCGCCGCGTATGAACTCGTCCTCGCGGGAGGTCCGAGCCGGGCGCGCGTCCAATCGCTCGGAAGCGGCTGGACGGCCGAGGAGGCGCTCGCGATCGCCGTGTACGCGTTCCTCGCCTTCCCGGAGCCCGCTCGAGTCGTCGACGCGTTGGTGCTCGCGGTATCGCACGACGGCGACAGCGATTCCACCGGCGCGATCTGCGGGAACCTGCTCGGTGCGGCACACGGTCGTGGCGCTCTTCCGGCCGATCTCGCCGATCATGTCGAAGGGCGCGCGACCATTCTGAGAGTCGCGGAGAAGCTCGCGGCGACCGGGATGTCCGGGGGCCGTGACGCGAGTCCGCATGCGGACGACGAAGGGATGCACTGATGATGGACCACGCGAGAGTCGCGGCGTTCCTGGCGGCGGCCGAGAAGCTCCCGCCCTCGGCAGGGATCACCTTCCACGGGATGAACGGACCTGTGATCGAGGAAGGGACGCTGGCAGGCGTCCTCGCCACTTCCAGGTCCATCCGCGTGGCCACGGAGAACTTCCGCGCCTCCTCCGTCGTCGTGATCCTCGGCCGATCCGGCCGGGAATTGACGGCGTTGTCCCGCCACCCGGACGAACAGGAGGTCGTGTTCCTGCCCGGGACGTCGTTCCTCCGGGCCGCCGGAGGCGCCGAGTCCGGAGGGCTCCGGGTCGTGCTTCTCGAGGAGGTCGCCGCACAGATCGAGGAACACGGGTCGAGCATGCCAGCCGATGATCTGCTCGCGAGTGTGGTCGCGCACATCGAGCGCGAACGGGATCTCCAGCCGGTCGACGTGCACAGCGCGGGAAAGTTCGTGGGGCCGCTTCCGCTCCTCGAGTGATCCGGCCCACCTGACCCCTCCAAGGGTCGCCTCAGGTCGGCCCATGGAGAGTCCTCCCCATGGTGCACAGCCAATGAATATGGTTCGGTGGAACGGTCGGATGGCCACCACCCTCAGAACTTCGGGAGATTCATGTCGCACGTTCAGCTGGATGCCGCGCGGCTTGCCGCGGATGGTTCGGCGTTGTTCTCGGTTGCGCAGTCGGTTTCGCAGGCGGTGCGGGCGTGTGAGTCTGCGCTGGGTGGTACTGGTGGCATGGCTGGTGATGATGAGTCTGCTGAGGTCTTCGCGCAGGGTCAGGATGGTGAGCCGGGCTACGACCAGTACGCGGTCGATGTGATGAAGGCGGCGCTGGGTCTGGCGAACGGGTTGCGGATCGTGGATGCCGCGTTGGGCAACACGGGTCGTGCGTATGACGGTGCGCAGTTGGTGGGGGCGTTCAAGCCGGCGTCGTCGTCGCGGATTCCGGAGGAGACTCCGTCTGTCGTGCCGCCGTCGGCGTCGGTGCCGACGTCGTTGGGTAAGGGTCCTGAGGGTCCGTTGGGTGAGTTCGGCGATTTCCTCAAGGATGGTCTGGCGATGCTGGGCGTGGTGCTGCCGTCGGCGGATCGTGGCAAGTTGTCCAGTGCGGAGTCGGCGTGGAGTGAGTTGTCGGGTGCGATGACGCGTGCGCAGTCGAGCATCGATGGGGCGTTCACGAATGTGTCGTCGATGACGTTGCCGCAGAAGTCGAGCATGTTGTCGTGTCAGCGTTCGTTGGGGTCCTCGTTCGGCAAGGTTGCTGATTCGGCGGACTCGATGGCGGGGTTCGCGCGGGGCATGATCGATGCGGTCGATAAGGCGTGGGAGGAGATCGGCTGGTTCATCGCGCAGATGGCGGTCGAGATCGCGATCGAGATCGGGATCGGTGCGCTGCTGGGTGCGGTCACGTTCGGTGCGGGTGCTGCGGCGATGGCGGCGAAGATCATGCTGACGGTGACGCGGTGGGCGATCAAGATCGCGGCGTTGTGCAAGAAGCTGCGTACGTTGATCATGATGGCGTTGCGTGCGGCGCGGATGGCGATCCGTGGCGGTATCCGGGTGGCGCGTGAGGCATTGTCGGCGGGTCTTGCGAGTGGGATCACGACGGTGTCGTTCAACTCGGTTCGTGGTGCGTTGGATCCGAATTACCAGCCGCAGAACGTGTTGAACGCGGCGTTGTCGGCTGCGGTCGGTGGTGCGGCTGGTGCCGGGTTCTCTGGTGCGGGTGGCCGGTTGACGGGTGGTGTGAATCCGGGTGCGATGCAGCGGGTGACGCATATCGCGGTCGAGACCGGTGGTGGCGCGGTCGATGGGCTCGCGTCGGGTCTTGCGGAGTCGGGTCTGTCTGGTCAGCCGTTCCAGCCGTTGTCGGCGATGGCGGCTGGCGCCCTGCTGGGTGGTGCGTTGGCGGGTCGTCCTGGTGGCGGTCAGGCGCCGTCCACGCCGGGTGGTTCCGGTAGTGGTGGTCCTGGTGGTGCGGGGCCTGACATCGATACCAGCGGGATCCCGTCGGGTACGGGGACGAACGCGAACGCGGGTACCCCGGGTGGTGGCGGTCAGGTCGACGTGTCGAACGATGCGCCGACGCCGGGTGCTGGTGGCGGTGGGTCGAGTACGTCCGGTGGTGGTGGTCAGGTCGACGTGTCCAATGATGCGCCGACTCCTGGTGCCGGCGGTGCGGATGGTGCGGGTGCCGGTGATGGTGGCGGGTCGGTCGATCTGCCTGGTGCGGTCGATTCCAGTGGTGTGGACCTGAGTGACGGGTCCACCGCGGACGCGCCTGCCGCTGATGCTCCTGCCGCTGATGCTCCTGCCGCTGATGCTCCTGCTGCTGATGCTCCTGCCGCGGACGCGCCGACGCATGCGGATGCCCCTGCCGCGGACGCTCCTGCCACGGACGCCCCGACGCATGCGGATGCCCCTGCGGCGGATGCCCCGACGCATGCGGATGCCCCTGCGGCGGATGCCCCGACGCATGCCGATGCCCCGACGACGGATGCCCCGACCCACTCGGATGCTCCTGCGGCCGACGCCCCGACGCACGCGGACGCACCGACCGCAGATGCTCCTCCGGCGGACGCCCCGAACGCTGATGCGCCGACGCACGCAGATGCGCCTGCCGCTGACGCTCCTCCGGCGGATGCCCCGACGCATGCGGATGCTCCAGGCGCCGACGCTCCGAACGCGGATGCCCCGACGCATGCGGACGCGCCTGCGGCTCACGCCCCCGCACAACCGGATGCACCCGAGTCGGATGCTCCGGCCGGAGATGCTCCGACGGCAGACGGTCCCGCGGCTGAGGCCCCGGTCGCGGCCGGAACCGCGAGCCCGTCGACCGGTCACCCGGCCGATGCGACCTCGACTGCTCCCTCCGACGCCGACATCGCGGCATCCGCCGACGCTGTCGTCAGCGACGCCGAGGCCGACGCGAGCTCGCCCGCTGACGAGACCGGTTCGGCTGCGGCATCCGATGCAGATGCGAACGACGGCATCGACACCGACGGCCTCGATGTCGAGGACGCTGCGGCGGCCGGCGGCGCCGCCGTCGCGGCAGGCGCCGCGGCACTCGCATTCAAGCCGTCCTTCCTCCCATCGCACACGCCCGGCGGTTCGGCGCCCGCGGCCCCGGCACCGAACGGCTCGACGCCGGCTGCGGCCGGCCCGTCCGGGACGGCCGCCGCCGATGCGCCGACGAACGGCTCGACGTCGACGGGTCAGGGCGACGGCACCACCAACCAGGGCGCCGGCGATGGGCAGACTCCGCCCGCGAAGGATCTCGCCGCGAACAACACGACCACGCGCAGCGTCGAGGAGATCGATGCGGCGCTGCAGTCGATCAACCCGAACTTCGACCCGTCCGACCCCGCGAACGGCTACGCCACCAACTGCGGCAACACATCGTCGAACCTCAACGACTTCCTCAACGGCTCCTCGAGCGTCGAGGCGTCCACCGGCACGCTCGACGTCGCGCAGATGGAAGCGCGCACCGGCAACCCGCAGACGCCGATGACCCCCGACCAGATCGCGTCCACGCTGACCGCGATGGGACCAGGCTCGCACTGCGTGGTCGGCATCGACCGGTCGACCGGAGACGGCCACTGGTTCAACGCCTACTTCGACGGCGACACGGTGTGGGCGCTCGATGCGCAGACCGGCACCCGCACTCCGTGGCCGCCGGTCGAGCCCGACGCCACGAACTGGGACGCCTCGATCCAGCCCGAGCTCGTCACGAACCCCGACGGCACGACGCCCAATGCGACCCCGGCGACTCCGGATGCAGCGGCGTCGACGCCCGACGCGCCGGCACCGGCCTCGGCCGCTCCGACGACCGTCGTCGACCCGTCGACGGGAAGCGCCGCCGACTCGTCGCCGAGCACGACCGGAACCGACTCCGACGCGGCGGCCGATGAGCCCCAGCGCGGCTGGAAGAGCAAGGCGACCGTCGGCCCCGATCATCCCTCCGACGGCTCCGCGGGCCCCGGCACGACCTACAACGGGTACGACATCCCGCAGCTCACGCCCGAGATCCGTGCCCAGCTCGATGCCCTCGCCGCCGACCCCCGATCGCCCATCGTCAAGAACACCGACGGAACCTACGCGCTGAAGACGCCGATCGACGTCGACGCCTTCACCCGGACGAACCCCGATCACGACTGGGCGGAGTTCCAGCGGCAGGTCGGCCTGCAGCAGCAGGGGCTGAACCAGCTCACGGTCGCCGAATGGCGGCACAACGTCGAGTTCTTCCGTCGCGAGAACCGCGTCGCCCAGAGCCAGCAGGGCCGTGCCATCAAGGCACTGAAGAAGCTCGGCGTGCCGTTCACCAATCCCGCGGTGCTGCACGGTCCCGACCAGTCGGCCGGCGGCCGCGCGAACCGATTCGACGGCGCGGGCGACTCCCCGGTGAACAGCTCGCTCGGCGGCGCGTGGAGCGGTCGGCGGATCACCGAACTGTTCACGGATGTCCAGGGTGCGGTCCGCGCGATCGACCCGAAGCTGCTCGCGCACATCCACATGACCGTGCACCTCGGCGCGTCGGATGCCCTCTCGACCCCGAACGCGACCGCGACGCAGGCGACGCTGACGGGTGCCCGACCGATCACCGGCCCGGCGACGGGCGCCACGACTCCCGGTGCCACGACTCCGGGGGCGCCGAGCGCAACAGCGGCGGTGGCCGCACCGGCGACTCCAGCCCCTGCTGCAGGGCCAGGCTCTCCGGCGCCGACCTCCTCAGTCCCTTCCCCGACAGCGAGCCCCGCGACGACCGACGCGAGCGGTTCGAATCCCACGACCGCCCCGTCGACGCGGGCGGGCGCGTCCTCGCCCGAGGCCGCGCCGCAGACCCACTCAGGCGGACTGGGCGGGGAGGCGCGGGCGACGCAGGGTGACCCCGACGGAACTTCGAGCAGGGCAGTCGAGCCGGAGACGGACGTGGCGGTCCGGCCCGAGACGTCAGGTCACGAGGATCCGGCTGCGTCTGGCGGAGCACCGGCCGGAGAGGGCATCGATCATGGTGCAGGTGCAGACTCGGAAGCATCGCCTGACGAGACTCCCGTCGAACCTGATGCAACCGATTCCGAATCGCTCGTCGCCTCGAATGCGCTTCTCGACGACACGTACGATCTCCGGCCGGTGGGAGACTCGCTCGACGATTCGACGAAGGCCGTGAACAAGTACGGGTATGGCTACGATGCCGTACGCTACGGGAACAATTGCCACCATGTGGTGAACGCGCACGAACTGCATCTGCGTGGCTACGACGTGATCGCGGCGCCGACTGTGTACGGCGTCGACGTGGATCCGGTGACCGGGCAGTCCAAGGCGTTGCCCGAGGCACGGTACCCCGGAGTCATCGCGCGCGATTGGATGCAGATCGACGGCACGACGCGTGACTTCGAGGTCATTGCCCCGACGGGAGGCAGCACGGCGACTGAAGCGCTCACGAACCTCACGACGAGCTGGCCGGTGGGGGCACGCGGCTACATTTCCGGACAGTGGAAGAAGGGCAACGCCCACATCTTCTCGGTCGTCAAGGAGGCGGGGGGGCTGCGATTCGTCGACGGGCAGACCGGCGACACGGACGTCTCGTGGTACCTCGACATGCTCGTCTACGACTATGCGGCCGACGGCAAGGGGCCCGCATGGGGAATCCACGTCCTGCGAGTCGATGACCTGGTGCCGACCGAGTCGCTGCTCGGCAGCGCGATGCGCGCCGATGGCGACGCGCAATCGATCTCGCAGGCGGCCGTCGAACCCGAGCACCAACTGCAGCAGATCGCAGATTGGCGCACGCGGAACGATCGGCTGATCGCTGAATTCGGCGATGTCCTCAGCGATGTCAGCACCTCGCCGGAAGCAGCCGTGTCGGCCGATCAGATGCGTAGAGCGCTCATCGAGCAGAATATGCGCCTGAAGCGCGGGGGCGATGTCCTCAGTGAATGGCTTGCGAACGCAGAGGCGGCAGGGACGGGTACCGAGTCGTCGAACGCAGATCCGGGGCCGTCGAATCGGGTAAGGCGAGCGGCGACCGCGACCGCGATCGGTGGCGCCGGGGCAGGGCTCCTGATGGGCGGAGCAGCGGTTGTGGATGCGATGACTGGCGATGAGGACGACAAATGAGTGACACTGGTGCGGTGCTGACGATCGATGAGGCCCGAGCTGCATTCGATGGGTACGTCCGGGAGCATCCCCTCCCCATGCGCGGGACGCTGCATCTCGACGGCTGGTACGAGGATGACGACGATTACCTGCCCGTCTGGGGTGCCCGGGAGTTCTACGTCGACGGTGATCCGACGTACGGACGCATGGACAACTTCGTGCTGTTCATCGACAAGCGAAGTGGCACGGTGCGGGAAGAGCGGCAACTCGAGAGCCTGCGGAAGATCCATGACATGACGCCGGTCACCGGCGCAGGGTGAGCTGCATGTCCCATCGCGCAGACCACGATTCAGGCGAATGAAGACGCTGACGATCGAGGAGGCGCGCTCGGTGCTGGATCGGCACTTCGTGGAACGTCCGCCGGCGATTGCGGGGACCTTGCACGTCGCGGGCTGGTACGAGGACACCGACGACTACTTGCCCGTCTGGGGCTCGCGTGAGTTCCATCGTCGATGGCCACGACGAATTCGAACGTTGGGACGATCTCGCGATCTTCATCGACAAAGCCTCCGGGACTGTACGAGAAGAGCAGATCCTGCCGAACCGTCTGAAGATTCGCGCGATGTCGCCGGTGGCGGGCGCTGAACCACCGATCGACTGAGACGCGGGCGCCGCGTTCGCAGGTGACGACGCCCCGGCGGGTACGCTCGGATGAGACGACCGAAGGGAACCCCGATGCTGGATGACGTGACGATCGCCTTCGTCGAACGGGCGGTCGCCCTTTCTCCGCAGGTGCTCGCGGCGGCGTTCGATCGCCAGGTCGACCTTCGTACCGAGGGCGGGAAGGACGCGAGCCGTGCGGCCGCCCCGTCGGCGAGCGAGAACGCCGACCTCGAGCATCGGCTCAACACCGCGCTCCGCGCGCGCGCCGATGAACTCGACGGCATGATGATGGAGGCGTACGCGGTCATCCAGACGGCGGCGCGCGCGATCCTCAAGCGTGAGAAGCTGACCGAGGAGCAGTACGACGTGCTCGTGCGTCCCTTCTCCGACGCCGGAGTCGAGATCCCGCCGTACCGCGCGCGCGACGCCTGACCACACGTCGCATTCCCGGAGCGAGGGTGATGGGGAGCGCTCCCCGTCGCGGGATCGCTCCCGCTCGATAGACTCGCCGGGGTGGCTCGGCCACCGTCCGTTCGGGTTCGGCGCGAGGCATCCGCCGCCCGTGTTCCTGGAGGAAGGCCACGATGACCTCGTTCCGCACATTCGACCCGGTCGCACCGATCAGCGACGAGACGATTGAGCGCTATCGCGCGCAGGTGCCCCCCGAGGTCGCCGAACTCTGGCGCTCGCAGGGCGCGGGCTTCGTCGGTGCCGACGGCTTCTTCCGCGTGGTCGATCCCGCCCGTTCCGCCGAGATGCTCGCCGACGTGCTGAGCCTGCCCGACGGCGCGACGGTGCTGTTCACGACGGCCCTCGCCGATGTGATCGCGTACGCCAACGGCCTGTACCTCGTCGTGAAGCCGCGCTTCGGTGCCCTGGACGTGATCCAGGACACGAGCTTCGACGAGCTCGTCGCCCACATCGAGGACCCGGCGCAGCGCGACGAGGCGTGGGAGTGGGAGCCGTATCCGGCGGCACGCGACCGTGAGGGCATTCCCGGGTTCGAGGAGTGCTACGGGTTCGTCCCGTTGCTCGCCCTCGGCGGTCGGCCCGACGCCGAGCACCTGCAGCGTGGCGGGCTCTACGAGCACCTCGCGGTCATCGCGCAGCTCGCCGGCCAACCCGAGGTCCGCAAGGTGATCGACTTCGGTCCTTCGTCGCCCACGGATGCCGCCGACGAAGATCGACTCGTCTCGGTCGGGCGATCGCTGTTCGCGAAGCTCACCGACGCCCCGACGCTGAACGTCATCCAGCTTCCCGACGGGCTGGGCGTCTGCCTCGTCCACGCGGTTCGCGGCGGCGGCAAGATCTACGTCGCCCCCGATGAGTCCGCGCTGTTCGTCGGCTCGTCCGTCGACTTCGAGGCCGGGCTCGGGGCGTTCCGCGACGGCGTGCGGACCCCGCCCGAGAAGTTCGACATCGACCGGGGCGGCAACCGCTGATGGCCGACACGATCGAACAGCGCTGCGAGCGGCTGCGACAGCCCGTCACCGAGCTCGTCGCCATGAGCCTCGCGGCGGTCTACCGTTCGCAGGACCTGCCCGAGCTGTCGCGCGCGATCGGCGCCGTCCGCAGCATCCTCGCGGAGGACGCCTCCGGCCTGCCGGCGGGCCCGTTCCGCGACTGGCTGCCGACGGCGCTCCGCAACCTCGACCGCATGGGCGAGGCCGTCGACGCCGGTGACGGGGCCAAGTCCTACGCCATCCTGACCGACAAGCAGGACGGCTTCATCCGCCTCACCGACGGCTGCGCCGGGTTCCCCGGCTGGTCGGTGAACGGCTGAGAGGCGAACGCTGACCGGTTGACGCGCTGACGCGTGACAGGCTGACTCGACGACGCCCCGACCGGCCCGCCCGTTCAGCGCGTACGCTCGATCACATGGATCCGCGCCGCACCGCCTGGGTCGTCGCCGGCTTCGCCGCCGCGCTCGACCTCGCGATCGTGGTGTGCGCGTTCGGCTTCGTGAGCCTCCTCGCCGATGTCGAGGTCGTGGCCGATCGCAGCGTCGGCGTCCTCGTCGTCCCGGTCGCGGTCGGGGCATCCGTGCTCGCCGTCCTGGTCGTGCTGGGCGTCCGCCTCGCGCGACCCGAGCGCATGGCCGCGACGGTCGTGATCTCGGCGGTGGTGAGCTGGCTCGTGCTCGTGGCCGTCGCGATCCTCGGGCACCTGCTCTCGTCGACCGGCTCCGTCATGCAGTCGGTCGCGTTCGGCACGCTGTTCGGCCTGGGCTGGTTCGGCCTGCTCGTCCCGGTCGCCGCGGTCGTGGTCGCGGTGTTCGCGGTGCTCGTCGCACGCGGTCGCGGGCACGGCATGGCGCGTCCTCGCTGGCCGTGGGAGCACGACGACGTCGAGTGACGGATGCGCGTCAGGCCGGGTCGTCGACGTAGGTCGTTCCCGCCACGTCGGTCGGAACCACGCCCGCGGTGAGCTCGGCGATGCGCGCCTGGAACGCCGCGACCTGCTCGGGCGGCACCGCCACGTCGAGGCGCATGTCCGCACCGTACTCGACGCGAACGGGCGGGTGGCCGAGGCGCCGGAGTTCGGCCTCGAGCGCCGGGCCGCGTTCGTAGTCGGCGTGGATCTCCACGGTCGTACGGAGGCTCCGCAGCACCCGGGTCGCCGCCGCAACCCCGGACTGCACCGACGCCGTGTACGCGCGCATCAGCCCGCCCGTCCCGAGCAGCACGCCGCCGAAGTACCGGGTGACGACCGCGACGACGTCGGACAGGCCCTCGCCGCGCAGCGCCTCCAGCATGGGCTGCCCGGCCGTCCCCGACGGTTCGCCGTCATCGTTCGACCTGGCGAGCTCGCCGTCCGGTCCGATGCGGAACGCGCTGCAGTGATGTCGGGCCTTCGGCGCCGCGGCGCGCACCGACGCGATCAGCTCGCGCGCGGCATCCTCGGTCGCAACGCGAGCGATCGTGCAGATGAACCGTGACCGCTCGACCTCGAGTTCGGTCTCGACGCGGCCGGCGATCGTCTCGTATGTCCCGGATGCCGCGCCCATGGCGCCATTCTCCATGAGATGCCGCCCGGCTCGGCCGCCCGCCGCCCGACTCGGCCGCAAGCAGCCCCGCCGGGCCGCAAGCGGCCCCGCCCGGCCGCGGACGCGCGCGCCGGAGCCGCCGCGCCGCGCCAGTCGACCGTCGCGTCGGAGCGTCTGCGCACGCACGGCGCTATCGTGAACCCCGTGGAGGGTTCGATCGAGGCGCGCGTGAGCCACGAGGTCGATCGTTGGCTGCAGTGGCTGCCGCGATGGCGACCGGGCACGCACCGTGCTCGCGTGCGCCTCTGCCAGCGCTGCTTCGGCTCGCCGATCCTCGCGGCCGCGGGCCTCGACGTCGACGTGCCCCATCCGGTGCAGCACTCCTTCTCCATGCGCATGAAGGGCGTCATCGACCTCGCCGTCGACGACTACACCGCGCGCAACCTGCCGATGCTGCATCGCGAGATCCGGCTCGCCGAGGAGCGCAAGTCCCGTCGGCCGTATCGCGCGGGGGAGGGCCTGGACCCCGAGTACGCGGGCCTCGACGTGGACCCCGAGCCGGTCGCCGACCAGCCGTTCCTCTTCACGCTCGGCGGGCTCGAGGAGGCTGCAGCGGCCGAAGCGGCCGAGCCGGCGCCGCGCCCCTTCACCCCCGAGGAGAAGGACGCGCTCCGCGAGGAGGTGCGGCTGGCCGACGAGTTCGCCAAGCAACTGGGTCGACGCATCTGCGTCGAGCTCGCGCAGCACCGCTACCGCATCGGCAATGCCGTCGAACGGCTCATCGAGCCGCAGGTCGCCGACATGCTCGCCGATCTCGACCGAGAGCTCGACTCGCCGGGGTGGCCGTCCTGAGCGCGATGTCGCGGGACGGGCGGGCGGCGCCCTGGCGCACCGTGCTCGCCAACGTCCCCGAGGCCGACGAGGTGGCCGGCTCTCCCGACCCGTCGGACGAGCCGGCGCGGGAGCGTGCCCGAAGGGCCGTGCTCGACGGGCTCGACGACGGCGACGGTGTGGCCAGGTTCATGCTCGGACTCCAGCGGGCGGTCGCGACGGACTCCACGGCCGAGCGCCTCGACGAGCTGCTAGAGGAGGATGCGCTGCGCCGTGATGCGGTCGCCGGGCATGGATCCGCCTCGCGCGAGGCACCCGACCGCGTCGGCGGCCACGACGCGGCACCTGACCGCCGTTCCCCGACCGACCGGTGGCCGCGCGCTCGGAAGGCACCCACGTGGACGTTCGTGGTCGGATTCCTCGCATCGGCCGGCGGCACCGCCCTGGTCTTCCGGGTACGACGCGGTCGCGGCTGGATCATCGACGACCTCGAGCTCGCCGCGATGCTGGGCGGCATGCTCTCGCTCGCGGCGGCGCTCTGGTTCGTGCTGGCCGAGCCGCGGATGTTCCGCCCGGCGGCCCTGCGCGCCAACCGGGGCCTGTCCATCGCACTCGCCGTCGTCTCCCTGATCGGCCTCGTGGTCCTGGTGCCCCGCTGGATCGACGAGGCCTTCTTCCCCGCGGTGCCGGTCGTCCTCGGCGTGCTGATGTTCGCTGCAGCCGCAGTGCTCTTCACGGTCGACGCCGTCGTGCACCGGCGCAGCGGCGACGCGGCATCCGACGAGTCGATGGCGCGGCGTCATCGGGCATCCGACGACGCGATGTTCGAGACCCTCGACCGGCTCGACGACGAGCTCTGCGCCGCGGCCGGCCGCGTCATCGGGGAGAACGAAGCCGGCGCGGGCGGGGAGCTGCTCGCGCGACGGCGCCGAGCGGGGGTGGTCGAGGGGGTGCGGCTCGCATGCCGGCGGGGCATCCTCGACGAGGAGGCAGCCATCGACGGGCTGCGGCGCGGCCTGTTCTGAGCACGGCCCCACCTCGCGGCATCCGCTCCCATTTGACCGCAACGTTACGCGGCATTACCATAGATCGGGTGTGCGCGTTTCGGCGTGCTCACTCAGGGCTGCCGCGCCATCGTGCGGTTCGCCCCCACGGCATACCCACCACTGACATGATCACGCAGTTCTGCGTGATCGGTGGGTCGTGATGTGAATCCATCAAACGCTGTCACCGTGCAGCACCAACAAGGAGAAGCAGTGCCAACCATTCAGCAGTTGGTCCGCAAGGGTCGCTCGCCCAAGGTCACGAAGACCAAGGCGCCCGCCCTGAAGGCCAACCCCCAGCAGCGCGGCGTGTGCACGCGTGTGTACACCACCACCCCGAAGAAGCCGAACTCCGCGCTCCGCAAGGTCGCCCGTGTGAAGCTCTCCAACGGCACCGAGGTCACCGCCTACATCCCCGGTGAGGGCCACAACCTGCAGGAGCACTCGATGGTGCTCATCCGCGGCGGCCGCGTGAAGGACCTCCCGGGTGTCCGTTACAAGATCGTCCGCGGCGCACTCGACACGCAGGCCGTGAAGAGCCGCAAGCAGGGTCGCAGCAAGTACGGCGCGAAGATGGAGAAGAAGTAATGCCTCGCAAGGGACCCGCTCCGAAGCGCCCCGTCGTCGCCGACCCCGTCTACGGGTCGCCGGTCGTCAGCCAGCTCGTCAACAAGATCCTCGTCGACGGCAAGAAGGACCTCGCTCAGCGCATCGTGTACGAAGCGCTCGAGAACGTGGCCACCAAGTCCGGCCAGGACGCCGTCACCGTGCTCAAGAAGGCGCTCGACAACGTGCGCCCGACCCTCGAGGTGCGTTCGCGCCGCGTCGGCGGTTCGACCTACCAGGTCCCCGTCGAGGTCAAGCCGCACCGCGCCAACACCCTCGCCCTCCGCTGGCTCACGAGCTACGCGAAGGCCCGTCGCGAGAAGACGATGACCGAGCGTCTCACCAACGAGATCCTCGACGCGTCCAACAGCCTCGGTGCAGCCGTCAAGCGTCGTGAAGACACGCACAAGATGGCCGAGTCGAACCGCGCATTCGCCCACTACCGCTGGTAGCAGGCCGAGCGGATGCCGCAGGCCTCGGCTCGCGGCATCCGCTCCCCTTCCCCTTTCGTTCCTGAACATCCGGAGGAACCCCCGTGGCACAAGACGTGCTCACTGACCTGAACAAGGTCCGCAACATCGGCATCATGGCGCACATCGATGCCGGCAAGACCACCACGACCGAGCGCATCCTGTTCTACACGGGCGTCAACCACAAGATCGGCGAGACCCACGACGGTGCCTCGACGACCGACTGGATGGAGCAGGAGAAGGAGCGCGGCATCACGATCACGTCTGCCGCCGTGACCTGCTTCTGGAACAAGAACCAGATCAACATCATCGACACCCCCGGCCACGTGGACTTCACGGTCGAGGTGGAGCGTTCGCTCCGCGTGCTCGACGGTGCGGTCGCCGTCTTCGACGGCAAGGAGGGCGTCGAGCCCCAGTCCGAGACCGTCTGGCGTCAGGCCGACAAGTACGAAGTGCCCCGCATCTGCTTCGTCAACAAGATGGACAAGCTGGGCGCCGACTTCTACTTCACCGTCGACACCATCGTCAGCCGCCTCGGCGCCAAGCCGCTCGTGCTGCAGCTGCCGATCGGTGCCGAGTCGAGCTTCGAGGGCGTCGTCGACCTGGTCGAGATGCGCGCGCTCACCTGGCGCGGCGATGCCAAGGGTGACGTCGAGATGGGCGCCAAGTACGCCATCGAGGAGATCCCCGCCGACCTCGTCGACAAGGCCGCCGAGTACCGCACCGCGCTGCTCGAGACCGTCGCCGAGACGAGCGATGACCTCATGGAGAAGTACTTCGGCGGCGAAGAGCTGACCGTGGCCGAGATCAAGGCCGCGATCCGCAAGCTCACCGTCAATGGCGAGATCTACCCCGTGCTCTGCGGCTCCGCGTTCAAGAACCGCGGTGTGCAGCCCATGCTCGATGCCGTCATCGACTACCTTCCGTCGCCGCTCGACGTCCCCGCCATCGAGGCGCACGACGCTCGCGACGAGGAGAAGGTCGTCATGCGTCACGCAGACGCGACCGAGCCGTTCACGGCTCTCGCGTTCAAGGTGGCCGTGCACCCGTTCTTCGGTCGTCTCACCTACGTCCGCGTTTACTCCGGCCGCCTCGACAGCGGTGCCCAGGTCATCAACTCGACCAAGGGCAAGAAGGAGCGCATCGGCAAGATCTTCCAGATGCACGCCAACAAGGAGATCCCCGTCGAGTCGGTCACCGCCGGCAACATCTACGCGGTCATCGGACTCAAGGACACCACCACCGGTGACACCCTGTGCGACCCGGCCAACCAGGTCGTGCTCGAGTCGATGACCTTCCCCGAGCCCGTCATCGAGGTCGCCATCGAGCCGAAGACGAAGGCCGACCAGGAGAAGCTCGGCACCGCGATCCAGAAGCTCGCCGAGGAGGACCCGACCTTCCGCACGGAGCAGAACCAGGAGACCGGCCAGACGGTCATCAAGGGAATGGGCGAGCTGCACCTCGACATCCTCGTCGACCGCATGAAGCGCGAGTTCAACGTCGAGGCCAACGTCGGCAAGCCCCAGGTCGCGTACCGCGAGACCATCAAGCGGACCGTCGAGAAGCACGACTACACCCACAAGAAGCAGACGGGTGGCTCGGGCCAGTTCGCGAAGATCCAGTTCGCGATCGCGCCCCTCGAGATCGAGGGCGACAAGACCTACGAGTTCGAGAACAAGGTCTCCGGTGGCCGCATCCCGCGCGAGTACATCCCCTCGATCGACGCCGGTTTCCAGGACGCCATGCAGTACGGCATCCTGGCCGGGTACCCGATGGTCGGCGTGAAGGCGACGATCCTCGATGGTGCCGCGCACGACGTCGACTCCTCGGAGATGGCGTTCAAGATCGCCGGCTCGATGGGCTTCAAGGAAGCCGCTCGGAAGGCGAACCCCGTCCTGCTCGAGCCGCTCATGTCCGTCGAGGTCCGCACCCCTGAGGAATACATGGGTGATGTCATCGGCGACCTGAACTCGCGTCGCGGTCAGATCCAGTCCATGGAGGATGCCGCAGGCGTGAAGGTCGTGCGTGCGCACGTCCCGCTCTCGGAGATGTTCGGCTACATCGGCGACCTGCGGTCCAAGACCTCGGGCCGTGCGGTGTACTCGATGGAGTTCGAGAGCTACGCGGAGGTCCCGAAGGCTGTCGCCGACGAGATCGTCCAGAAGAACAAGGGCGAGTAGCCCTCCGACGCACGAGCCAGCCGGTTCGCGTAACATATCTACAAACCCCGTAGACCGTCGGTCGCAATCCAGCGCCCGGGGGCTCTACACGAGTCCTGAGGAGGACCCACAGTGGCTAAGGCCAAGTTCGAGCGGACCAAGCCGCACGTCAACATCGGAACGATCGGTCACGTCGACCACGGCAAGACCACGCTCACCGCGGCGATCTCGAAGGTGCTTGCTGACAAGTACCCCTCGGCGACCAACGTTCAGCGCGACTTCGCGTCGATCGACTCGGCTCCCGAAGAGCGTCAGCGCGGCATCACGATCAACATCTCGCACGTCGAGTACGAGACGCCGAAGCGCCACTACGCGCACGTCGATGCTCCTGGTCACGCCGACTACATCAAGAACATGATCACCGGTGCGGCTCAGATGGACGGCGCGATCCTCGTGGTCGCCGCCACCGACGGCCCGATGGCTCAGACGCGTGAGCACGTGCTGCTCGCCAAGCAGGTCGGCGTTCCGTACCTGCTCGTCGCGCTGAACAAGTCCGACATGGTCGACGACGAGGAGATCCTGGAGCTTGTCGAGCTCGAGGTTCGCGAGCTGCTCTCGAGCCAGGGCTTCGACGGCGACAACGCTCCCGTCGTGCGCGTCTCGGGCCTCAAGGCTCTCGAGGGCGACGAGAAGTGGGCCGACTCGGTCCTCGAGCTCATGACCGCTGTCGACGAGTCCGTGCCGGACCCGGTGCGCGACCGTGACAAGCCCTTCCTCATGCCGGTTGAAGACGTCTTCACGATCACCGGTCGTGGCACCGTCGTCACGGGCCGCGCCGAGCGTGGCACGCTGAAGATCAACTCCGAGGTCGAGATCGTCGGCATCCGCCCGACGCAGAAGACCACGGTCACGGGTATCGAGATGTTCCACAAGCAGCTCGACGAGGCCTGGGCCGGCGAGAACTGCGGTCTCCTGCTCCGTGGTACCAAGCGCGAGGACGTCGAGCGCGGCCAGGTCGTCGTGGCCCCCGGCTCGGTCACCCCGCACACGGACTTCGAGGGCACCGCGTACATCCTGTCCAAGGATGAGGGTGGGCGTCACAACCCGTTCTACGCGAACTACCGTCCGCAGTTCTACTTCCGCACCACCGACGTCACCGGCGTCATCACGCTGCCCGAGGGCACCGAGATGGTCATGCCCGGCGACACCACCGACATGACGGTTGCGCTGATCCAGCCGATCGCCATGGAGGAGGGCCTCGGCTTCGCCATCCGCGAGGGTGGCCGCACCGTCGGCGCCGGTACCGTCACGAAGGTCATCAAGTAAGTCCTTCGCGATCGCGACCTTGAACGGGGTCGGGCCTTCGGGCCCGGCCCCGTTCTGTCGTTCCTGGGGCTTCGCTCCAACCCGCCAACCCGCCCGCCCGCCCGCCGTGCGCACCCGTGCAGGCCCGGCCGGCGGCGTCCACCGGATTCACGGCTGGTCGTAACCCGGCGGTCATGGCGTGACCCCCCATATGAGGGTTACGCTCGAGTGAATGACAAACGACCAGCCCGATCGAAGGACGACGACGATCAGGCCCGAGGTCCAAGCGCTCCGGGCCCTCGCCGTCACGGCCGTCGTGCTCCATCACGGATGGCCCGCCGTGGCCCCGGCCGGATACATGGGCGTGGACGTGTTCTTCGTCGTCTCGGGGTTCCTCATCACGGCGCTCCTCGTGCGCGAGGTCGAGCGCACCGGGGGTCTCTCGCTCTCGGGCTTCTACCTGCGCCGCGCGAGGCGCATCCTGCCGGCCGCGATGGTGGTGCTCGCGGCGGTGTCGGTCCTCACGGTCGTGCTCGCGCCGTATGGCGATTGGTCCGCGTACTTCCGCGAGATCGTCGCCAGCGCCTTCTATGTCGAGAACTGGCGCCTGGCGATCGACTCCCAGACGCCCGCGTACGCCGACCTGGAGTCCACGCCCGTGCAGCACTTCTGGTCGCTCTCGGTCGAGGAGCAGTTCTACCTCGTCTGGCCGTTCCTGATCCTCGCCGCACTCTTCTTCGCGCGGTGGCGTCGAGGCCGAGTGGTCCCCGTGCTCGCGATCGTGCTCGGGGCGACGACGGCGGCCTCGTTCATCGGCTCCCTGGCGCTCACCGCCCAGGATCACAACCTCGCGTACTTCTCGACGCTCGGGCGGGCGTGGGAGTTCGGGGTCGGCGGCCTGCTCGCACTCTGGCTCGGGTCGAACCGGGCGCGGCTCGGCGGCGGACAACGCCTCAGGGCGGTGGCGTCCTGGGCGGGTCTCGCGCTCATCGCGATCCCCATCGTCACCTTCCAGGACGTGACGGCGTTCCCCGGCGTCTGGGTCCTGCTGCCGGTGGCCGGGACGGTCGCCGTCATCTGGGCCGGGATGCCGGAGCCCAAGTGGTCGGTCGCCCCGATCGCCGGCCTCGCGCCGGTGCAATGGGTGGGAGACATCTCGTACTCCCTCTACCTATGGCACTGGCCGATCTTCATGTTCACGCCGATGCTCATCGGCATGCCGAGCCCGCCGTGGCTCATGGTGCTCCTCGTGGCGCTCTCGGTCGCGGTGGCGTGGGGTTCGAAGCGCTGGATCGAGGATCCATTCCGTCGTCGGACGGGTCGCATCGGGGCGCACCCGCGCGTCGTCGTGGCCGCGTTCGCGGTCGTGCTCGTCGGCGTGGTGGTGACCGGCTCGTTCGCGCCGCAGGTGGCCGCGGAGGAGATGCAGGCCTGCCACCACAGCTCAGGGCGGTGAAGCGGATGCCGCGTGCGCGGCGTCAGGCGTCGGTGTCGACGATCACGCGCTCGAGGTCGATGTCGGCCTCGACGCTCCGAGCCACCGTGCAGCTGCGGTCGATCGAGGCGTCGATGAGGTGCTCGAGCTTGGCGCGCTCATCGGCGTCGAGCGTGCCGAGGGGGAGGAGCAGCTCCTCGACGATGCGGTCGTAGCGGTTGTCGGGCTCCGATGTGCCGTGCGCCCAGACGGTGTACTCGACATCCGCACCGAGCCGGCGGGCGATGACCCGGTCGGCGCTCATGCCTGCGCAGGCCGCCAGGGCGAGCTTCAGCAGCTCGCCGGGGGTGAAGTGGCCCTCGGCTTCGACATGGCCGATCCGGATGACGGAGCCGCGTTCGTTCAGCCCCTCGAAGGTGCGGTCGCCGGTCCGGACCACGGATACGCTGCCCGGCCCGATCCGGTCGCTGATGCGGTGCGCGGGGGTGAGGTCTTCTTCGTCGGTCGCCATGCCTCGATTCCATCACGGGTGCGGACTCCGCCGGCCCCTTCACCCCGGCCGTCCGGTGGTTTCTCAGGCCTCCGTGGGATCATCGAACCACCGAGGGCCCCGGGTTCCGGTACATCGAATGGGCCGCGAGCGTGCGCGACACGCCCGGGTTGCAGGGATGCACCGAATATGGCAAACTTGGTGAGTTCAACATTTCGAGCGCGCGCTACGGCATGCGCTCGAATCACTGCCAGGCAGTGCATAACCACCCGCACCCAGACGCGAGGTCCACGGACTCGAGGTCACGGGGCGCAAGGGGTCAGGTTAGGCCGCGGGCAGCAGAACAGACTGAACCGAATCCCACACAACGCGCCTTGGGTACTCCATGTCTTCCGCCAGGACGACACGCCCGAGCGCGGGGGTCGGGGACCGGCTTGCGGGTCGGGTGTGCCGAGGTCACCGAGCACCGGTGGTTTCGACAGGCTCGATCACGGCCTTTGACAGAAGAACAGTGGTTGCTTCACCTGAAGTCGCTACGCGGCGTCCAATGCCCTCGGAAGGGGTACGACGCCTTGACAGAGAGAGAGTCCGAGATGGCGGGACAGAAGATCCGCATTCGACTGAAGTCGTATGACCACGAGGTCATCGACACCTCGGCGCGCAAGATCGTCGACACGGTGACCCGCGCGGGCGCCACGGTCGTCGGCCCCGTGCCGCTTCCGACCGAGAAGAACGTGGTGTGCGTCATCCGTTCGCCCCACAAGTACAAGGACAGCCGCGAGCACTTCGAGATGCGCACCCACAAGCGCCTCATCGACATCGTGGACCCGACGCCCAAGGCCGTCGACTCGCTCATGCGTCTCGACCTGCCGGCAGACGTCAACATCGAGATCAAGCTCTGAGGTAACAGATGTCTTCCGCTACCAAGAACGTGAAGGGTCTGCTCGGCACCAAGCTCGGCATGACCCAGGTGTGGGACGAGAACAACAAGCTCGTTCCCGTGACCGTCATCGAGATCGCCCCCAACGTGGTCACCCAGCTCCGCACCGTCGAGCGTGACGGCTATGAAGCTGTGCAGATCGCCGCAGGCGCCATCGACCCGCGCAAGGTCAACCAGCCCGCGACCGGCCACTTCGCCGCCGCCGGCGTGACCCCCCGCCGCCACCTGACCGAGGTCCGCACCGCGGACGCCGCGTCGTACTCCCTCGGCCAGGAGCTCCCCGTCGAGGGTGCCTTCGAGGCCGGCCAGCTCGTCGACGTCGTCGGCACGAGCAAGGGCAAGGGCTTCGCCGGTGTCATGAAGCGCCACAACTTCAAGGGCGTCTCCGCCTCGCACGGTTCGCACCGCAACCACCGCAAGCCCGGTTCCATCGGTGCCTCGTCGACGCCCAGCCGCGTCTTCAAGGGCATGCGCATGGCCGGCCGCATGGGTGGCGAGCGCGTGACCGTGCTCAACCTCCGCGTGCACGCCGTCGACGCCGAGAAGGGTCTGCTGCTCGTCAAGGGCGCCGTTCCCGGTGCACGCGGCCGTCTCGTTTTCGTCCGCAACGCAGTGAAGGGGGCGTAGTCCATGGCTACCGCGACCAACACCATCGACACCCTCGACGCCACCGGCAAGAAGTCCGGCACCGTTGAGCTCCCCGCCGAGCTCTTCGACGTGCAGACCAACGTGCCGCTGATCCACCAGGTCGTCGTCGCCCAGCTCGCCGCCGCGCGTCAGGGCACGCACAAGACCAAGACCCGTGGTGAGGTCTCCGGCGCCGGCCGCAAGCCGTTCAAGCAGAAGGGCACCGGCCGCGCTCGTCAGGGCTCGATCCGCGCTCCTCAGATGACCGGTGGTGGCATCGTCCACGGACCGCAGCCGCGTGACTACGCGCAGCGCACCCCCAAGAAGATGATCGCCGCAGCCCTGCTCGGCGCGCTCTCCGACCGCGCCCGCGGTGGCCGCATCCACGCGGTCGAGGGGTTCGTCGCCGGCGACGTCGCCAAGACGAAGGACGCCCTCGCGCTCCTCACGTCGATCGCCCCGGCGAAGCGCCACCTCGTGGTGCTGAACCGCGGCGAGGAGCTCTCCGAGCGCGCCGTCCGCAACATCCCGACCGTGCACGTGCTGTCGGTCGACCAGCTGAACGCCTACGACGTGCTCGTCTCGGACGACATCGTCTTCAGCACCGCTGCGCTCGAGGCGTTCATCGCCGCGAAGACGGCGAAGAAGGAAGAGGTCTCGGCATGAGCGCCGCACACAACAAGGACCCGCGCGACATCATCATCGCGCCGGTCGTCTCGGAGAAGAGCTACGGCCTGATCGACGAGGGCAAGTACACGTTCACCGTGGACCCCCGCTCGAACAAGACCGAGATCAAGCTCGCGATCGAGAAGATCTTCAACGTCCAGGTGGCGTCGATCAACACCCTGAACCGTCAGGGCAAGACCCGTCGTACGCGTTTCGGCATGGGCAAGCGCAAGGACACCAAGCGCGCGATCGTCACCCTCAAGTCCGGCTCGATCGACATCTTCACGGCTGTCGGCTAGGGAGCAGAGGAACAACATGGCTATTCGTAAGTACAAGCCCACGACCCCCGGTCGTCGCGGTTCGTCGGTCGCCGACTTCGCGGAGATCACGCGCTCGACGCCCGAGAAGTCGCTGCTCAAGCCGCTCTCGAAGACCGGTGGACGCAACAACCAGGGTCGCATCACGACCCGTCACATCGGTGGTGGCCACAAGCGCCAGTACCGTGTGATCGACTTCCGTCGCAACGACAAGGACGGCGTGCCGGCCAAGGTCGCTCACATCGAGTACGACCCCAACCGCACCGCCCGCATCGCGCTGCTCCACTTCGCAGACGGCACCAAGCGCTACATCCTCGCTCCGGCGAAGCTGTCGCAGGGCGACCCGATCGAGTCGGGCCCGAACGCCGACATCAAGCCCGGCAACAACCTGCCGCTGAAGAACATCCCCACCGGTACCGTGGTGCACGCCATCGAGCTGCGTCCCGGCGGCGGGGCCAAGATGGCCCGCTCGGCCGGCGCCTCCGTTCGCCTCGTGGCGAAGGACGGCCCGTACGCCCAGCTGCGTCTGCCCTCGGGCGAGATCCGCAACGTCGATGCGCGCTGCCGCGCGACCATCGGCGAGGTCGGCAACGCCGAGCAGTCGAACATCAACTGGGGCAAGGCCGGCCGCATGCGCTGGAAGGGCGTCCGCCCGACCGTGCGTGGTGTCGCCATGAACCCGGTCGACCACCCGCACGGTGGTGGCGAGGGCAAGACCTCCGGTGGACGTCACCCCGTCAGCCCCTGGGGTCAGAAGGAAGGCCGCACGCGCAAGCGCGACCTCCCCAGCGACAAGCTCATCGTCCGTCGTCGCACCGTCGGCAAGAAGCGCAAGTAGGAGTAAGAGAAGATGCCTCGCAGTCTTAAGAAGGGCCCCTTCGTCGACGAGCACCTGCTTCGCAAGGTCGTCGTCCAGAACGAAGCCGGTTCCAAGAACGTCATCAAGACGTGGTCCCGTCGCTCGATGATCATCCCGGCCATGCTCGGGCACACGATCGCCGTGCACGACGGCCGCAAGCACATCCCGGTGTTCGTCACCGAGACCATGGTGGGTCACAAGCTCGGCGAGTTCGCCCCCACCCGCACCTTCCGTGGACACGTGAAGGACGACAAGAAGGGTCGCCGCCGCTGACGCGGGGGCGAAAAGGAGGAGAGAAATGGTGGAGTCGATCGCACGCGTGCGACACATCCGCGTGACCCCCATGAAGGCCCGTCGCGTCGTCAACCTGATCCGCGGCAAGCAGGCACAGGAGGCACTCGCCATCCTGAAGTTCGCACCCCAGAGTGCGAGCGAGCCGGTCTACAAGCTCGTCGCCTCGGCCATCGCGAACGCTCGCGTCAAGGCCGATGCAACGAACACCTACCTGGACGAGCAGGACCTCTACATCAGCCGCGCATTCGTCGATGAGGGCACCACCCTCAAGCGTTTCCAGCCGCGTGCTCAGGGTCGTGCCTTCCGCATCAACAAGCGAACGAGCCACATCACCGTCGTGCTCGCCACGCCCGAGGAGGGTACGAAGTAATGGGTCAGAAGGTAAACCCGTACGGCTTCCGTCTCGGCATCACCACCGACCATGTGTCGCGGTGGTTCTCCGACTCGACCAAGCCCGGACAGCGCTACGCCGACTACCTCGCTGAGGATGTCAAGATCCGTCGCCTGCTCCAGACGTCGCTCGACCGCGCGGGAGTCTCGCGCATCGAGATCGAGCGCACCCGTGACCGCGTGCGTGTGGACATCCACACCGCTCGTCCCGGCATCGTGATCGGCCGCCGCGGCGCCGAGGCCGAGCGCATCCGCGCCGACCTCGAGAAGCTCTCCGGCAAGCAGATCCAGCTCAACATCCTCGAGGTCAAGAACCCCGAGGCCGACGCCCAGCTGGTGGCCCAGGGCATCGCCGAGCAGCTCTCCGCACGTGTGGCGTTCCGCCGCGCGATGCGCAAGGGCCTGCAGGGCGCTCAGCGCGCCGGCGCCAAGGGCATCCGGATCCAGGTGTCGGGCCGCCTCGGCGGCGCCGAGATGAGCCGTTCGGAGTTCTACCGCGAAGGCCGTGTGCCCCTGCACACGCTTCGCGCGAACATCGACTACGGCTTCTACGAGGCCAAGACCACCTTCGGCCGCATCGGCGTGAAGGTCTGGATCTACAAGGGCGACATCACCAACAAGGAACTCGCACGGGAGCAGGCTTCGCAGAAGCCCTCGCGCGGCGGCGACCGCAATGACCGTCCCCGCCGTGCGCCCAAGGCGCAGGAGCCGGTGGCAGCAGGAGTTGAGGCATAACCATGTTGATTCCCCGTCGAGTCAAGTACCGCAAGCAGCACCACCCCGGCCGCTCGGGCCAGGCCACCGGTGGCACCAAGGTGTCCTTCGGTGAGTACGGCATCCAGGCGCTGACGCCCGCTTACGTGACCAACCGTCAGATCGAGTCCGCTCGTATCGCGATGACGCGTCACATCAAGCGTGGCGGCAAGGTGTGGATCAACATCTACCCCGACCGTCCGCTCACGAAGAAGCCGGCCGAAACCCGCATGGGTTCCGGTAAGGGTTCGCCCGAGTGGTGGGTCGCGAACGTCAAGCCGGGTCGCGTCCTCTTCGAGGTCTCGGGCGTCTCCGAGGAGCTCGCCCGTGAGGCGATGACCCGTGCCATCCACAAGCTGCCCCTCAAGGCACGCATCATCAAGCGCGAGGAGGGCGACGCATAATGTCCGTCGGAACGAAGGAGCTCGCCACCACCGAGCTCGACACCTTTGAAGACGAGCGACTCGTCGACGAGCTGAAGAAGGCAAAGGAAGAGCTGTTCAACCTGCGCTTCCAGTCGGCCACCGGTCAGCTCGAGAGCCATGGCCGCCTGCGCGCGGTCAAGCGCGACATCGCCCGCATCTACACGGTCATCCGTGAGCGCGAGCTCGGCATCCGTGCCACTCCCGCACCGGTCGAGGCTCCGGCCAAGGCTGAGAAGAAGACGAAGAAGGCCAAGGCCGAGGCAGCTGCCCCGGCCGAGGCCGAAGAGACGAAGGAGGCCTGATCATGGCTGAGACCAAGAAGGCTGCTGCAGCCGAGGTCGCCGAGTCGGCCGAGCTCGTTCGCGGGTACCGCAAGGTTCGTCGTGGCTACGTCGTCAGCGACAAGATGGAGAAGACCATCGTCGTCGAGGTCGAGGACCGCGTGAAGCACCCGCTCTACGGCAAGGTCATCCGCCGCACCTCGAAGATCAAGGCCCACGACGAGCAGAACTCCGCCGGCATCGGCGACCTCGTCGTGATCACCGAGACCCGTCCGCTCTCCGCCACGAAGCGCTGGCGCCTCGTCGAAATCGTCGAGAAGGCCAAGTAAGCCCTCGGGCTTGCTTGTTAGAAGGAGACAACAGTGCTTCAGCAGGAATCACGAGTCAAGGTCGCCGACAACACCGGCGCCAAGGAGCTGCTCACCATTCGCGTGCTCGGCGGGTCGAAGCGTCGCTACGCCGGCCTGGGTGACGTCATCGTCGCCACGGTCAAGGACGCGATCCCCGGCGGCAACGTCAAGAAGGGCGATGTGGTCAAGGCCGTCATCGTCCGCACCGTCAAGGAGACCCGTCGTCCCGACGGCTCCTACATCAAGTTCGACGAGAACGCCGCGGTGATCCTGAAGAACGATGGTGACCCTCGCGGCACCCGTATCTTCGGACCGGTCGGTCGCGAGCTTCGCGACAAGAAGTTCATGAAGATCATCTCGCTGGCACCGGAGGTTATCTAGTCATGGCCAACATCAAGAAGGGTGACCTCGTGCAGGTCATCTCGGGCCGCAGCCAGGCCCGCGGCGGAGACCGCGGCAAGCAGGGCGAAGTCATCGAGGTGCTCGTCGCCGAGAACCGCGTCGTCGTGCAGGGTGTGAACTTCGTCACCAAGCACGTGCGCGTCGGCCAGACGCAGCGCGGCTCGAAGACCGGCGGCATCGAGACCCACGAGGCGCCGATCCACGTGTCGAACGTGGCGCTCGTCGACCCCGACACGAAGAAGCCGACCCGCGTCGGCTTCCGCGAAGAGCAGGTTACGAAGGACGGCGTCACCAAGACGGTCCGCGTTCGTTACGCAAAGAAGTCAGGCAAGGACATCTGATGACCGACACGGCTACGCAGGCTGGCAAAATCCAGCCGCGACTGAAGACCAAGTACCGGGACGAGATCTCGAAGACCCTCACCGAGGCGCACGGCTACACCAACGTGCACCAGGTTCCGGGTCTCGTGAAGATCGTCGTGAACATGGGCGTCGGCGAGGCCGCACGCGATGGCAAGGTCATCGACGGTGCCATCGCGGACCTCACCAAGATCACCGGTCAGAAGCCGCAGGTCACCAAGGCACGCAAGTCCATCGCGCAGTTCAAGCTGCGCGAGGGCCAGCCCATCGGCGCGCACGTCACGCTCCGTGGCGACCGCATGTGGGAGTTCCTCGACCGCCTGCTCTCGCTCGCGCTGCCCCGTATCCGCGACTTCCGCGGTCTCTCGGACAAGCAGTTCGACGGCACCGGCAACTACACCTTCGGTCTCACGGAGCAGTCCGTGTTCCACGAGATCGACCAGGACAAGATCGACCGCGTCCGCGGCATGGACATCACCGTGGTGACGACGGCCAAGACCGACGAGGAAGGCCGCGCGCTGCTCAAGGCGCTCGGGTTCCCGTTCAAGGCCTCGGTCGAGTCCTCCAACTGAACCTCGGATGCCGCGGGGCCAGCCCCGCGGCATCCGATCCCGGCCCCGACATCCGTCGGAGCCAACCACCACAGGTCACCACTCGTGTAACGGGTGTTGAAACCTGGTGAAACGTTAGGAAACATCTGTCATGACGATGACCGACCCGGTCGCTGACATGCTGACCCGCCTTCGCAACGCGAACTCGGCGCACCACGACACCGTGAAGATGCCGAACTCGAAGCTGAAGTCGCACATCGCCGAGATCCTCACCAAAGAGGGCTACATCGCCGGCTTCGAGGTGACCGACGCACGCGTCGGCAAGGACCTCACGCTGACCCTCAAGTTCGGCCCGAACCGCGAGCGCTCGATCGCGGGCATCAAGCGCGTCTCGAAGCCCGGCCTCCGCGTCTACGCGAAGTCCACCGAGATCCCCAAGGTGCTCGGCGGCCTCGGCGTCGCGATCCTGTCCACCTCCAGCGGTCTTCTGACCGACCGCCAGGCCGAGAAGAAGGGCGTGGGTGGGGAAGTCCTCGCCTACGTGTGGTAGTTCCATGTCACGAATCGGACGACTCCCCATCGACATCCCCGCCGGTGTCGAGGTCAAGATCGACGGCTCGGCCGTCTCCGTCAAGGGCCCCAAGGGCGAGCTCGCGCTCACCATCGCGTCGCCCATCGAGGCCAAGGTCGAGGAGAACCAGGTTCTCATCACCCGCCCCGATGACGAGCGCGCGTCGCGCTCGCTGCACGGCCTCACCCGCACGCTGATCGCGAACCAGATCATCGGCGTCACTCAGGGCTACTCCAAGGGCCTCGAGATCGTCGGTACCGGGTACCGCGTCGCGCAGAAGGGTTCCGCGGTCGAGTTCGCGCTCGGCTTCTCGCACCCCGTCACGGTCGAGCCGCCCGCAGGCATCACGCTGACCGTCGAGGGCAACAACAAGATCACGGTCGCCGGCATCGACAAGCAGGCCGTGGGCGAGACCGCCGCGAACATCCGCAAGATCAAGAAGCCCGAGCCCTACAAGGGCAAGGGCATCCGCTACGCCGGCGAGGTCGTGCGTCGCAAGGCCGGAAAGTCAGGTAAGTAATCATGGCTGTGAAGACCAAGACGGCTGCGCGTTCGCGCCGCCACACCCGCCTTCGCAAGAAGGTCGTCGGCACCGAGCTGCGCCCGCGCCTCGTCGTCACCCGTTCGGCCCGTCACGTGTTCGTGCAGGTCGTCGACGACAGCAAGGGCCTGACCGTCGCCAGCGCCTCGACCATGGAGGCAGACCTCCGTGCATTCGAAGGTGACAAGACCGCCAAGGCCAAGAAGGTCGGCGAGCTCGTCGCAGAGCGTGCGAAGAAGGCCGGCATCGAGTCCGTCGTCTTCGACCGCGGCGGCAACAAGTACGCCGGTCGTGTCGCAGCGATCGCCGATGGAGCGCGAGAGGCAGGGCTCAACCTGTGAGTGAGAACACTGTTAAGGAGACCGAGGTGACTGCAGAGGCACCCGTCGAGACGGCGGCAGCCTCCGAGCCCGCCCGCAACGAGCGCGACAACCGCCGTGGCGGCGGTCGTGACCGCAACCAGGGTGGCCGCGACCGCGGTGGCCGCGACGCCGAGAAGAGCCAGTTCCTCGAGCGCGTCGTGACCATCAACCGCGTGTCGAAGGTCGTCAAGGGCGGCCGTCGCTTCAGCTTCACGGCGCTCGTCGTCGTGGGCGACGGCAACGGACTCGTCGGCGTCGGCTACGGCAAGGCCCGCGAGGTGCCGACCGCGATCTCGAAGGGCGTCGAGGAGGCGAAGAAGAACTTCTTCCGCGTGCCTCGCGTCGGTTCGACCATCCCGCACCCCGTGCAGGGTGAGGCGGCCGCCGGTGTCGTCCTCCTGCGTCCGGCTTCGCCCGGTACCGGTGTCATCGCCGGTGGTCCGGTGCGCGCCGTCCTCGAGTGCGCGGGCATCCACGACGTGCTGTCGAAGTCGCTCGGCTCGTCGAACACGATCAACATCGTGCACGCAACCGTCGAGTCGCTGAAGCAGCTCGAGGAGCCGCGCGCCGTGGCCGCCCGTCGTGGTCTCGACTACGACCAGGTGGCTCCGGCCCGCCTGCTGCGTGCCGAGGCGCAGGCGGCCGAGGCCGCCGCAGCAGCGAAGGCAGGTGCCTGATGGCCAAGCAGCTCAAGGTGACCCAGATCAAGTCCAAGGTGAGCGAGAAGCAGTACCAGCGTGACACGCTGCGCAGCCTCGGTCTCAAGCGAATCGGCCAGTCGGTCGTGCGTGAGGACAACCCGCAGAACCGCGGGTACGTCAACACCGTCGCTCACCTCGTGAAGGTTGAGGAGATTGACTAATGGCTGACGAGAAGATCGACGCCACCGCAGACGCCCCCAAGAAGGCTCCTGCGAAGAAGGCGGCCGCCAAGCCCGCCTCCGAGAAGGCCGCTCCCAAGGCGACCGCCGCCAAGAAGGCTCCGGCGAAGGCCGCCGCCTCCAAGGCCGACGACACGGCTGCCGAGAAGGCTCCCGCGAAGAAGGCCCCGGCGAAGGCCGCCGCCACCAAGAAGGCAGCGCCGAAGGCGGATGTCGCCGAGAAGCGCGAGCCCGTGCTCAAGGTGCACCACCTTCGTCCGGCTCCCGGTGCCAAGAAGGACAAGACCCGCGTCGGACGCGGTGAGGGTTCCAAGGGCAAGACGGCCGGTCGTGGCACCAAGGGCTCGAAGGCCCGCAACAACATCCGCCCCGGTTTCGAGGGTGGCCAGCTTCCGTACCACATGCGTGCGCCGAAGCTGCGCGGCTTCAAGAACCCGTTCCGCGTGGAGTACCAGGTCGTGAACCTGGACAAGCTCGCGGAGCTCTACCCGAAGGGCGGCGACGTCACCATCGCCGACCTGGTGGAGAAGGGCGCCGTCCGCAAGAACGAGCGCGTGAAGGTCCTCGGCAACGGAGACCTCCAGGTCAAGCTCAACGTCGCGGTCGACAAGGTCTCCGGCTCTGCAGAGCAGAAGATCGTCGCCGCCGGCGGTTCGGTCAAGTAGACCAAAGCACCACAACCGGTTCGAGCCTGTCGGGACCTCGCGTATGATTCACGGGGGTCTCGACAGGCTCGACCCATATTTGGACTGACTCCACGACGGAGCAACAGGAGGACGAGTGTTCAACGCCATCGGGCGGATCTTCCGCACGCCGGATCTACGCCGCAAGCTCGGGTTCACGCTGGGCATCGTCGCCCTGTTCCGGCTCGGCTCGTTCATTCCGGCGCCGTTCGTGGACTTCGGCAACGTGCAGGCGTGTCTCGCTGCAAGCCAGACCACGACGGGCCTCTACGAGCTCGTCAACCTGTTCTCCGGCGGGGCGCTGCTCCAGCTGTCGATCTTCGCGCTCGGCATCATGCCGTACATCACCGCGTCGATCATCGTGCAGCTGCTCCGCGTGGTCATCCCCCACTTCGAGACCCTCTACAAGGAGGGCCAGTCGGGCCAGGGCCGCCTCACGCAGTACACGCGATACCTGACGATCGCCCTCGGCGTGCTCCAGTCGACGACGCTGATCACGGTCGCCCGTTCAGGTGCGCTGTTCCCCTCGGGTGACCCCGCGTGTTCGCAGCTCATCACGAACGACGCCTGGTACGCGATCCTCCTCATGGTCATCACCATGACCGCCGGTACGGGCCTCATCATGTGGATGGGCGAGCTCATCACCGAGCGAGGCATCGGCAACGGCATGTCGCTGCTGATCTTCACCTCGATCGCCTCGAGCTTCCCCGGCTCGCTGTGGGCCATCGCCCAGGCGCGCGGCCTCGACACCTTCTTCGTCGTGCTCGCGGTCGGACTCCTCGTGGTCGTCGCGGTCGTGTTCGTCGAGCAGTCCCAGCGCCGGGTTCCGGTGCAGTACGCCAAGCGAATGGTCGGCCGGCGCACGTACGGCGGCAACAACACGTACATCCCGATCAAGGTGAACATGGCCGGCGTCGTGCCCGTCATCTTCGCGTCCTCGCTGCTCTACCTGCCCGCACTCATCGCCCAGTTCAACCAGCCCGCGCAGGGCGAGGAGCCGCAGGCCTGGGTCGTCTGGATCACGAACTACCTGACGCAGGGCGACCACCCGCTCTACATGCTCCTGTACTTCCTGCTCATCGTCGGGTTCACGTACTTCTACGTCGCGATCACGTTCAACCCCGATGAGGTCGCCGAGAACATGAAGAAGTACGGCGGATTCATCCCCGGCATCCGTGCAGGTCGTCCGACCGCGGAGTACCTCGACTACGTGCTCACCCGCATCACGCTGCCGGGATCCCTCTACCTCGGCGCCATCGCGCTGCTGCCGCTGATCGCCCTCTCGGCCTTCGGCGCGAACCAGAACTTCCCGTTCGGTGGCGCATCGATTCTGATCATCGTGGGCGTCGGCCTCGAGACGGTGAAGCAGATCGACGCACAGCTGCAGCAGCGGCACTACGAGGGGCTCCTGCGATGACGGCGTCCGCCAGCGGTTCGGCGCGCTTCCTGATCGTGGGCCCGCAGGGCTCCGGCAAGGGCACGCAGGGTGTGCTCGTCGCCGAGGCCTTCGGGGTGCCGCAGGTCGCCACGGGCGACATCTTCCGGGCAAACGTGGCCAACGGAACCGAGCTCGGCAAGCGCGTCCAGGCGATCATCGAGGCGGGCGATCTCGTGCCCGACGAGCTCACGAGCGAGCTCGTGCGCGACCGCCTCGCCCAGGCTGATGCCGCCGACGGCTTCCTGCTCGACGGCTACCCCCGCAACCGCGGCCAGGTCGACGACCTCGCCGCGTTCCTCTCCGCACGCGGGGAGGCGCTCGATGCCGTCATCGAGCTCGACGTCCCCCGGCAGGAGAGCATCACGCGTCTGCACGACCGTGCCGTGCAGCAGGGACGCACCGACGACACCGAAGAGGTCATCGCGAACCGACTCGCCATCTACGAGCGCGAGACCGCCCCGATCCTCGACGTGTATCGGGAGCAGGGACTCGTGGTCAAGATCGACGGCATCGGCACGCTCGACGAGGTCACGCAGCGGATCTTCGACGGCCTCGCCGAGCGTGGTCTCGTGGTCAGCGGGTCCGGCGGCAACGGCGCAGCAGCCTGACCCGCGTGTTCCGCCGGTCGATCTACAAGTCGCCCCAGGAGTTGCGCGCGATGCGCGCGGCCGGGGAGGCGACGGCGGCGGCCCTCGCCGAGGCCCGCCGCCTGATCGCGCCCGGCGCGACCGGTCTCGACCTCGATGCGGCAGCGGAGCGCGCGATCCTCGAACGAGGCGGTCGCTCCAACTTCAAGCTCGAGCCCGGCTACCGGCACACGCTCTGCGTCTCGGTCGGCGATGACGTGGTGCACGGGATCCCCGTCGACCGGCGCTTCCGCGCCGGTGACATCGTCTCCGTCGACGGTGGCGCGGAGGTCGACGGCTGGAACGGAGACGCGGCGTTCACGACCGTGATCCCCGACCCCGAGAGGCCGGACGTGGTCGCCGCGCGGACGCGACTCAGCGAAGTGACTGAGGCGGCGCTCTGGCACGGCATCGCAGCACTCGCGAGCGTGCGACGGCTCAACGAGGTCGGCTTCGCCATCGAGGAGTTCGTCGAGAGCCAGGGCGAGTACGGCATCCTCACCGACTACGTCGGCCACGGCATCGGCCGCTCGATGCACGAGGAGCCGCCCGTGTTCAACTATCGGGTGGATCGCCGCGGCCCCGCTGTGCGACCGGGGCTCGTGGTCGCGATCGAGCCGATGATCGTCGCGGGTTCCGTCGAGACGTTCATCCGTGACGACGGCTGGACCGTCACCACCTCCGACGGCGCCGACGCCGCCCACTGGGAGCACTCCGTCGCGGTCCACGCCGACGGCATCTGGGTGCTCACCTCCGAGGACGGCGGAGCCGCGGCGCTCGCCCCGCTCGGCATCGTGCCGGTCCCCATCTCCTGACGCGGCCCGACGATGAGGGGCGCCGTCCCCACCGCGCCCGCGCGAGGCATCCATCCGAGGACTAGGGTGAATGCGGGGGAGCCGGCTGGGAGCGTGCGTGCGCGAGTCTCCTCCGAACGGACGCGGGAGGGCGACGGATGCTGATCAGGGGAACGGGCATCGGCGGGGGAGTCGCGATCGGCGTCGTCGCCCGAATGGCGGATCCGCTGCCCGACCCCGTAGAGCGAGCGAGCGCGATCGGCACGGAAGCCGAGATCGAGCGCGCGAACCGAGCCCTCGCGGCCGTTGCAGCCGATCTCGAGGCGCGCGGGGGTCGCGTCGGCGGCTCGGCCAAGGAGATCCTGGAGGCGCAGGCGCTCATGGCCAAGGACCCGACCCTTGCCGGCCAGGTCGCCGACCGGATCGCCACGGGGACGACGGCTGAGCGTGCCGTGTTCGAGGGGTTCGCCGGCTACCGAGACCTGCTCGCCGGCATGGGCGGGTACCTCGCCGAGCGGGCCGCCGACCTCGACGACGTCTCCCAGCGGGTGAGAGCGGTCCTGGCCGGCGTTCCGGCGCCCGGGGTGCCCGATCCGGGGCATCCGTTCGTGCTCGTGGCGCGCGACCTCTCGCCGGCCGATGCGGTCACCCTCGACCTGGGCCAGGTACTGGCGGTGGTCACCTCGGAGGGCGGACCGACCTCGCATACGGCGATCCTCGCGCGCGAGAGCGGCCTCGTCGCAGTCGTGGGGGCCCGCGGAGCCGATCACCTCGCAGACGGCGAAGAGGTGATCGTGGATTCCGCGGCAGGAACCGTGACGCAAGGGCCGACCGTCGACGACCTCGCGGCCGCCACGGAGCGCATCGCTGAGCGCGCGGCACGTGCCGACGCTCCGATACGGCCCGGCGCCCTCGCCGACGGTGCAGCGCTCCCGCTCCTGGCGAACCTCGGTTCCGCCGATGCGGTCGACGACGCGGTCCGCCTCGGTGCCGAGGGGGTCGGACTCTTCCGCACAGAGTTCCTCTTCCTCGACGCCGAGGAGGCGCCGTCCATCGAGGCGCAGCAGGAGCAGTACACCCGCGTTCTCGCGGCCTTCCCTGGGCGCAAGGTCGTGGTCCGCGTGCTCGACGCGGGCGCCGACAAGCCGCTCGCCTTCCTCGCCACGGACGACGAGCCGAACCCGGCACTCGGGCTGCGGGGCATCCGCTCGTTGCGCGCGGGGGAGCACGTGCTCCGCGACCAGCTCACCGCACTCGCTCGCGCGGATGCCGCCACGGATGCCCAGCTCGAGGTGATGGCGCCGATGGTCGCGACCGTCGAGGAGACGCGCTACTTCACGGGGTTGGCGCGCGAACTCGGGATCCGCGTCGCAGGCATCATGGTCGAGACCCCGTCGGCGGCACTCATCGCCGACCGCGTCCTCGCGGTCGCCGACTTCGCGTCGATCGGCACGAACGACCTCGCGCAGTACACGATGGCGGCCGATCGGTTGCTCGGTTCGGTCGCCGCGTTGCAGGATCCGTGGCATCCGGCCGTTCTCCGTCTCATCGGTGAGGTCGGCGCCGCAGGCAGGAACCTCGGCAAGCCGGTCGGCATCTGCGGGGAGGCCGCCGCGGATCCGCTGCTGGCGGTCGTCCTCGTGGGGCTCGGAGCCACGAGCCTGTCGATGTCGCCGCATGCCCTCGCCGACGTGCGCGCCGCGCTCGCGAGGTACGGCACGGTCGATGCGGTGCGGATGGCCGGCGCCGCCCTGGCGGCCGAGGGAGCGGTCGAGGCGCGCGCGGCGGCGGAGGCGGCGGGCGCACCGTCCGTATCGGAGTCGGACGGTCGCTGACGGGTCCGGATCGGAAACCGCTCGGCGGCGAGCAGGCCACTTCCGGCCCGACTGGCTTAATCGCGCGGAATGACCTAGAGTTGACCCTTGGTGCTCTGCACGTGCGCCTTGGCATGCCCGACGACTCGTCGGGCTCGCCTCGACGCCGACACGAAGCATCATCGCACGACCAGCATCCCAAACTCCAAGCGATAGTGAGGCTATGGCCAAGAAAGACGGCGTCATCGAGATCGAAGGCTCGGTCGTCGAGGCTCTCCCGAACGCAATGTTCCGGGTCGAGTTGACGAACGGACACAAGGTTCTCGCACACATCTCAGGCAAGATGCGTCAGCACTACATCCGAATCCTCCCCGAGGATCGCGTGATCGTGGAGCTGAGCCCCTACGACCTGACGCGCGGACGCATCGTCTACCGCTACAAGTAAGCGCTGCTGGAAAGTAACGGCCCGAGGCACCCCGCGGGCACGAAGACAGCGAATCCAAGGAAACACTCATGAAGGTCAACCCCTCCGTCAAGCCCATCTGCGACAAGTGCAAGGTCATCCGCCGCCACGGCAACGTCATGGTGATCTGCGAGAACCCGCGCCACAAGCAGCGCCAGGGCTAGTCAGAAGACTTTCGAGCCGGCCCTCGGGCCTGGCTCGTACCCATAACTGAACATCGCATATCGGCAGCACCAGAACCGCGTCATCTCCGGATGCGCGGGGACACCTCGGGTTGGAGGCCCGGGCACCGGTACTGCTCCACACCTCCACTTCACAACAGGAGAAGCCACCCATGGCACGTCTTGCAGGAGTCGACATCCCGCGCGAAAAGCGCGTGGAGATCGCACTTACCTACATCTACGGCGTCGGCCGCACTCGCGCGCTGAAGACGCTCGCGGACACCGGCATCGACGGGAACATCCGCGTCAAGGACCTCAGCGACGAGCAGCTCGTCGCGCTGCGCGACTACATCGAGGGCAACTACAAGGTCGAGGGCGATCTTCGCCGCGAGGTTGCCGCAGACATCCGCCGCAAGGTCGAGATCGGCTCGTACGAGGGCATCCGCCACCGTCGCGGCCTTCCGGTCCGCGGTCAGCGCACCAAGACCAACGCTCGTACCCGCAAGGGCCCGAAGCGCACCGTCGCCGGCAAGAAGAAGCCCGGCCGCAAGTAACCGCTCGTCGCCAGATCTAGGAGATTTCACACATGGCAGCATCCAAGGCGGCTACTCGCAAGCCGCGCAAGAAGGAAAAGAAGAACATCGCCGTGGGCCAGGCCCACATCAAGTCGACGTTCAACAACACGATCGTCTCGATCACCGACACCACCGGTGCGGTCATCAGCTGGGCTTCGTCCGGTGGCGTCGGCTTCAAGGGTTCGCGCAAGTCGACCCCGTTCGCCGCTCAGCTCGCCGCCGAGTCGGCCGCGCGCCAGGCGCAGGAGCACGGCATGAAGAAGGTCGACGTCTTCGTCAAGGGCCCTGGCTCGGGCCGTGAGACCGCGATCCGCTCGCTTCAGGCCGCAGGCCTCGAGGTCGGCAGCATCAACGACGTGACGCCCCAGGCTCACAACGGCTGCCGCCCGCCCAAGCGTCGCCGCGTCTAGTTCCACTCTCGCTGGTCGACGTGGCGCCCCGCGCCCGTCTCGAGCACTCCGCGGCATCCGCGAGTCTCGGAACGGGCATGCGGGGCCCACTCGACCGGCGGACCAGTTCTCTCACAACTCAAGATCCTCGAACTCGCAGGTGTCATATAGCGGACACCCTGCCGAAAGGAATCCACAGTGCTGATCGCACAGCGTCCGACGCTCACCGAAGAGAACATCTCGGAGTTCCGTTCGCGTTTCGTGATCGAGCCCCTCGAGCCGGGCTTCGGTTACACCCTGGGCAACTCGCTCCGGCGTACGCTCCTCTCGTCCATCCCGGGCGCAGCCGTGACGAGCATCCGCATCGACGGCGTGCTCCACGAGTTCTCGACCGTTCCCGGCGTGCGTGAAGACGTCACCGAGATCATCCTGAACATCAAGAACCTGGTCGTCTCGAGCGAGCACGACGAGCCCATCACGGCGTACCTGCGCAAGCAGGGTGCCGGCGAGGTCACCGCAGCCGACATCTCGGCTCCGGCCGGCGTCGAGGTGCACAACCCCGAGCTCGTCATCGCCACGCTCAACGAGTCGGCGAAGTTCGAGCTCGAGCTCACGATCGAGCGTGGCCGCGGCTACGTCTCGGCCAGCCAGAACCGCAACGAGTACTCCGAGGCCGGCCAGATCCCGGTCGACTCGATCTACTCGCCGGTCCTCAAGGTCACCTACCGCGTCGAGGCCACCCGTGCCGGCGAGCGCACCGACTTCGACCGCCTCGTGGTCGATGTCGAGTCGAAGCCGGCCATCAGCCCGCGTGACGCGATCGCGTCGGCCGGCCGCACGCTCACCGAGCTGTTCGGTCTCGCCCGCGAGCTGAACGTCGCCGCTGAAGGCATCGAGATCGGCCCCGCGCCGGTCGACGCCGTGCTCTCGAGCGAGCTCTCGATCCCGATCGAAGACCTCGACCTCTCGGTGCGCAGCTACAACTGCCTCAAGCGCGAGGGCATCAACACCGTGTCCGAGCTCGTCGCGCTCTCGGAGTCGCAGCTCATGAACATCCGCAACTTCGGTCAGAAGTCGGTGGATGAGGTCAAGGACAAGCTCACCGAGATGGGTCTTTCGCTGAAGGACTCGGTTCCCGGTTTCGACGGCGCCCACTTCTACACGGGCTTCGAAGAAGAGAACTAGTCGACCGCGCCCGTCGCACTCACCCCCGAATACTGGAGATAACGAACCATGCCGAAGCCCACCAAGGGCCCCCGCCTCGGCGGCGGACCTTCGCACGAGCGGCTCATGCTCGCGAACCTCGCAGCTGCGCTGTACACGCACAAGTCGATCACCACGACCGAGACCAAGGCGAAGCGCCTCCGTCCGCTCGCCGAGCGTCTCATCACGTTCGCCAAGCGCGGCGACCTGCACGCCCGCCGTCGCGTCCTCGCCGTGATCGGCGACAAGGCCGTCGTCCACGAGCTGTTCACGATCATCGCTCCGCAGGTCGCCGACCGTGAGGGCGGCTACACCCGCATCACGAAGATCGGCAACCGCAAGGGCGACAACGCGCCCATGGCGGTCATCGAGCTCGTCCTCGAGCCCGTGACGCCGAAGGTGCGCGCGGCCAAGCCGGCTGCTGCCGCTCCGGTCGCCGAGGCTCCGGCCGATGAGGCCGTCGCCCCCGCTGACGAAACCACCGAGGCCGCTGACGCGACCGACGAGTCCGTCGAGGCCGAGACCGAAGAGGCTGCCCCCGCCGACAAGGCGTAGACACCCGACGCAGTCCGGAACGGGCCCCTGTCCATGGCGACGGGGGCCCGTTCCGCGTCTGCGCCCGACTCCTGCCCGGCGCCGGCGGCTCGGGCCGGTCGATGGAGGGCACGGTGCCAACCGGCGCCCACTGGTCCGGACATGTGCCGGGTGACGGGTCCGAGACCTCGACGTCGCGCGCTCCGTCGAGACGGCGCCGCGTTCGCGCTGGCCGGCGACGGGAGCCGCGATGACGGCCCCGTGACCGGGTCCGGGAACGCCTAGGCTGGCGGGTATGGTCGCGAGTGGGTCGGATGCCTCGGGGGAGCCCTCGGCAACCCGCGAGCGGCCTCTCGAACCGGCCGTCGACCACGTCCGGCTCCGCCTGGACATCGCCTACGACGGCACGGACTTCTCGGGCTGGAGCCGTCAACCGCGGTTGCGCACGGTGCAGGGCGTCGTCGAGGACGCGCTCGCCACGCTCTTCCGTCGTGTCGGGATGCGGCCGCGCCTCACCGTTGCCGGGCGGACCGATGCGGGGGTCCACGCCAGGGGCCAGGTCGCCCACCTCGACCTCCCGCTGCACGCGCTCAGCACGGTCACGGCCCCCCGTCGCGGCCACGGCGACGAAGGGCGCTCGCCCGCCACGGTGCTCGCGCGCCGGCTCACGGGCATCATCGGCGCGGACTCCGACGTGGTGATCACGCGCGCATCCGTTGCTCCCGACGGCTTCGACGCCCGGTTCTCGGCCGTCTGGAGGCGGTACGAGTACCGCATCGCCGACGCCCAGGCGTCCCACGACCCGCTCGCCAGGCGGAGCACCGTGTCCTACCCGAGGGCGCTCGATGCGGAGGCGATGGATGCCGCGGCGGGCACACTGATCGGCCTGCACGACTTCGCGTCGTACTGCAAGCCGCGTGAGGAGGCGACCACGATCCGCACGCTGCAGGTGTACCGGTGGCGAAGAGGCCAGGACGGAGTGCTCGTCGCATCGCTGCAGGCCGACGCATTCTGCCACTCGATGGTCCGCGCGCTCGTCGGCGCCTGCGTCGCCGTGGGGGAGGGGCGGCTCGACGCTGCAGATCCGGTCGCGCTCCTTCGGGCCGCCGAGCGCACGAGCGCCTTCAAGGTGATGCCGGCGAAGGGGTTGGTGCTGACCGAGGTCGGCTACCCCGAGGGAGACGAGCTCGAGGCCCGCGCGCGTCAGACGAGGGCACGTCGCGAATTGCGCGTTGACGGGGTCATCGGCTAGGCTATCTCTTTGGTATCGCCATCTGCGTCGATGCCCGAAGTTGAGCCCTCCACCGGGTCGCTCCTCCGCATCGCGGACGAACGCCCATCGGAGTGGGATTCACGAACCCCTCACTCGATCAGAAAGCAGCACTCCTGTGACGCGCACGTACACCCCCAAGGCGAATGAGATCCAGCACGACTGGGTCGTCATCGACGCCACCGACATCGTTCTCGGCCGTCTCGCGAGCCACACCGCAGCCCTGCTGCGCGGCAAGCACAAGCCGACCTTCGCGAACCACATGGACACCGGTGACTTCGTCATCATCGTCAACGCCGAGAAGGTGGCCCTCACCGGCCAGAAGCTCGAGCAGAAGAAGGCCTACCGTCACTCGGGCTACCCGGGCGGCCTCAAGGCGGTCGGCTACGCCGAGCTCCTCGAGAAGAACCCCGTCCGCGCCGTCGAGAAGGCGATCCGCGGCATGCTCCCGAAGAACTCCCTCGGGCGCGCCCAGATCAAGAAGCTTAAGGTCTACGCAGGCGCGGAGCACCCCCACGCAGCTCAGCAGCCCAAGCCGTACACCCTCACCCAGGTCGCGCAGTAGTTCCGGCCCCCTCGACGTTCTCGAAAAGGATTCACACCACCATGGCGAAGATCGCAGACCAGCTCGACGCGGCTCCGGAGAGCTACACCACTGAGAGCGCCCCCGCGGCCGCTCCCACCACCCCCCGTGCCGTGCTCAACGTGTCCGGCGCAGCCGTCGGCCGTCGCAAGCAGGCCATCGCGCGCGTGCGCGTCGTCCCGGGCGCAGGCAACATCACGGTCAACGGCCGTGAGTTCGCCGACTACTTCCCGAACAAGCTGCACCAGCAGCTCATCACCGACCCCTTCACCGTCCTCGAGCTCACCGGCTCGTACGACGTGGTCGGCAAGATCACCGGCGGCGGCCCCTCGGGTCAGGCCGGCGCGCTCCGCCTCGCGATCGCTCGTGCGCTGAACGAGATCGACCGCGAGAACAACCGCGCGACCCTGAAGAAGGCCGGCTTCCTCACTCGTGACGCCCGCGTCATCGAGCGCAAGAAGGCCGGTCTCAAGAAGGCCCGCAAGGCACCTCAGTTCTCCAAGCGCTGATCCGGGCCTCCGGTTCTCCGAATGCCCCGGCTCTTCGGAACTGACGGGGTCCGGGGCCTGGCCAACCGTGAACTCACGGCTGACCTGGCCCTGGGCCTCGCCCAGGCGGCTGCCGCCGTCCTCACGCAGGGGCGGCATGCCGATGAACGCCGCGCCGCGGGCAAACGCCCCGTCGCGGTCGTCGCCCGCGACCCGCGCGTCTCAGGTGAGTTCCTCACCGCCGCCGTCTCGGCGGGCCTCGCCAGTTCGGGCGTCGACGTGCTCGATGCCGGCGTCATCCCCACCCCGGCCACGGCCTTCCTGATCGATTCGATCGGTGCCGACTTCGGGGTCATGATCTCGGCCTCGCACAACCCCGCGCCCGACAACGGCATCAAGTTCTTCTCGTTCGGCGGCACGAAGCTCCCCGACGAGGTCGAGGACCGCATCGAGTCCTACCTCGGCAAGCAGAAGCTCGCCCCCATCGGCGGCGGCGTCGGCCGCATCCGTCGGTTCGCCGACGCGGAGGACCGGTACGTGGTGCACCTGCTCGGCACACTGCCCAACCGTCTCGACGGCATCCACGTCGTGCTCGACTGCGCGCACGGCGCGGCAGCGGGCGTGTCGCCCGAGACGTTCCGCGATGCGGGTGCGAAGGTCACCGTCATCGGAGCCGATCCCGACGGCATGAACATCAACGACGGCGTCGGATCCACGCACCTCGACCTGCTCTCCGCGGCGGTCCTCGAACACGGGGCCGACGTCGGCATCGCGCACGACGGCGATGCCGATCGGTGCCTTGCCGTCGACGCCGACGGCAACATCATCGACGGCGACATGATCATGGCGATCCTCGCGGTGGCGATGCACGAGCGCGGCGCGCTCACGGACGACACCCTCGTCGTGACGGTCATGTCGAACCTCGGCCTGCGACGTGCGATGGCCGATCGCGGCATCCGGGTCGTCGAGACGAAGGTCGGCGACCGGTACGTGCTCGAGGCCCTCGCGGCCGAGAAGCTCGCCCTCGGCGGCGAGCAGTCGGGCCACGTCATCATGAGCGAGCACGCGACCACGGGCGACGGAGTGCTCACGGGCCTCCACCTCGTCGCCGAGATGGCCCGGACCGGCAAGTCGCTCGGCGAGCTCGCGAAGGTCATGACGGTCTATCCGCAGGTCCTCGTCAACGTGCGCGGGGTCGACCACCACGCCATGGCCGGTGACGAGGCGATCGCGGCCGCGGTGGCGGCGGTCGAGGCCGAACTCGGCGACGGCGGACGCGTCCTCCTCCGACCCTCGGGCACCGAGCCGATGGTCCGCGTCATGGTCGAGGCGCTCAGCCAGGACGACGCCGAACGCCACGCGGCATCCCTCGCCGAGGTCGTCAGGGTGCGGCTCGCACTTCCCGCCTGATCCCTCGGCGGGTCGGTGTCGCGTGGCGACCGACGATCGAGCGCGACCGGCGCGCCGAAGCCGGGACGTGGGATGCCGCGACGTGGCCGAACGGCGTCAGAGCTTGCGCAGCAGCACGGTCGACACCGAGTGGTCGGGGCTCTTGCGCAGCACCAGCGAGGCCCGCGACCGGGTCGGGCGGATGTTCTGGAGCAGGTTCGGTTCGTTGATCGAGCGCCAGATCTCGCCCGCACGTGTGCGCGCCTCCTCCTCGGTGAGGCTCGCGTAGCGGTGGAAGTACGAGCGCGGGTTCGCGAACGCGCCGCGCTGGAGCTTCAGGAACCGTTCCTCGTACCAGCGCGCGATGTCGCTCGTGCGAGCGTCGACGTAGATGGAGAAGTCGAAGAGGTCGCTGACGGCGAGGCGATGGCCGGGCCCCGGCGGCTGCAGCACGTTCAGCCCCTCGACGATGAGCACGTCGGGCCGTCGCACGGTCACGGCCGCGTCGGGCACGATGTCGTAGGCGAGGTGCGAGTAGAAGGGGGCCCGGACCTCGGGGGCGCCGGCCTTGACGTCGCTCACGAAACGGAGCAGTGCGCGACGGTTGTACGACTCCGGGAATCCCTTGCGCGTCATGAGGCCGCGCCGTTCGAGCTCGGCGTTCGGGAACAGGAACCCGTCCGTCGTGACGAGTTCGACGCGCGGGGTGTGCTCCCAGCGGGCCAGGAGTTCGCGGAGCACGCGAGCGATGGTCGACTTGCCCACGGCGACCGAACCGGCCACGCCGATGACGAAGGGGGTGGATTCGACGCGCTCGCGGAGGAACTCGCCGGTCGCGCTGCGGAGCGACTTCGTGCCGCCGACGTAGAGGTTCAGGAGTCGGCTCAGCGGCAGGTAGACCTCGGCGACCTCGCGCATGTCCAGCGGTTCGCCGAGGCCTCGCAGTTGGACGATCTCGGTCTCGCTCAGTGGTGCGGGGACCGAGGGCGCGAGCGCCGCCCAGTCGGCCCGACCGAGTTCCATGAACGGTGAGAACTGGGTGACGGGCGTGGACGAGGTCTGCGGATCCGGCACCTCGACAGTCTAGTGTCGCCGGTCCCGGCGTTCGGAGACGGGCGGGCGGGCGGCTCGGTCCGGCCACGTAGAATCGAGCCCATGTGTGGAATTGTCGGTTACGTCGGGGCTCGCAGCAGCGTCGACGTGCTCATGGGCGGCCTGAAGCGCCTCGAATATCGCGGCTACGACTCGGCGGGAGTGGCGATCGTCGACGACGACGGCGCGATCGAGACCGCCAAGCGCGCGGGCAAGCTCAAGGTGCTCGCCGACGAGCTCGCGGCGAATCCGCTGCATGCGGGGCGCACCGGCATCGGGCACACGAGGTGGGCGACCCACGGCGGGCCGACCGACCGCAACGCCCACCCGCACCTCGGCGACGAGGGCCGCCTCGCCCTGATCCACAACGGCATCATCGAGAACTTCTCCGAGCTCAAGCAGGAGCTCGAGGCCGAGGGCCACACGTTCGAGTCCGAGACCGACACCGAGGTGGCCGCGGTGCTGCTCGGCCGCGAGGTCCGCCGCACGGGCGACCTCCGCGAGGCGTTCCGCGCGACCGTCGGCCGGCTCGAGGGCGCGTTCACGCTCCTCGCGGTGCACCGCGATGCGCCCGGGCTCGTCGTCGGCGCCCGTCGCAACTCGCCGCTGGTGATCGGCCTCGGCGAGGGCGAGAACTTCTTCGGGTCGGATGTCGCCGCCTTCGTCGAGTACACCAAGCGCGCCGTCGCGATCGGCCAGGACCAGATCGTCGCGATCACGGCCGACGACGTCGTCGTCACCGACTTCGACGGCGTGCCGGTCGAGGTCGAGCCCTTCGAGGTGGCCTGGGACGCCTCGGCGGCCGAGAAGGGCGGGTGGAGCTCCTTCATGCGCAAGGAGGTCTCGGAGCAGCCAGAGGCCGTCGCGAACACGATCCGGGGCCGGATCGTCGAGGGCGAGGTGCACATCCCCGAGTTGGAGTCCTTCGGGGATGACGAGCTCCGCGGCATCCGGCGCATCACGATCGTCGCCTGCGGCACCGCGTCCTATGCCGGTCTCGTGGCGAAGTACGCGATCGAGCAGTGGGCGCGCGTGCCCGTCGAGGTCGAGCTGAGCCATGAGTTCCGCTACCGGGAGCCCGTCATCGACGACACCACCCTGGTGCTCTCGATCAGCCAGTCCGGCGAGACCATGGACACCCTGATGGCGGTCAAGTACGCCCGCGAGCAGGGTGCCCGCACCATCTCGATCTGCAACACGCAGGGCGCGACGATCCCGCGCGAGTCGGATGCCGTCGTCTACACGCATGCCGGTCCGGAGGTCGCGGTCGCCTCCACGAAGGCGTTCGTCGCACAGATCACGGCGCTGTACCTGTTCGGGCTGCACCTGGCGCGCGTGCGGGGCACGCTCTCCCGCGAGGCGCTCACCGAGGCGCTCACCGAGTTGCAGGAGATCCCCGCCAAGATCGAGACGGTGCTCGGTGAGTCCGAGCGCGTCGCGCAGTTGGCGCACTGGATGGCCGACACCCGCTCCGTGCTGTTCCTGGGTCGCCATGTCGGGTTCCCGATCGCGCTCGAGGGCGCGCTGAAGCTCAAGGAACTCGCCTACATCCATGCCGAGGGCTTCGCCGCCGGCGAGCTGAAGCACGGTCCGATCGCCCTCATCGAACCCGGCCAGCCGGTGTTCGTCGTGGTTCCGAGCCCGCGAGGCTCGGCCAGCCTGCATCCGAAGGTCGTCTCGAACATCCAGGAGATCCGCGCTCGTGGCGCGCGCGTCATCGCGATCGCCGAGGCCGGCGACGCCGCGGTGCTCCCCTTCGCCGACGAGGTCATCCGCATTCCCCTCGCCGCGCCCCTGTTCGAGCCGCTCCTCGCCGTCGTGCCCCTGCAGGTCTTCGCCATGGAGTTGTCGCAGGCCAAGGGGCTCGACGTCGACCAGCCGCGCAACCTCGCGAAGTCGGTGACGGTGGAGTGAGTCCGTCGGGGGCGTCCTCGTGATCATCGGCATCGGCATCGACGTGGTCGACATCGCCCGGTTCGAGCGGTCGATCGCGCGGACCCCGGCCCTCGTCGAGCGCCTGTTCGCCCAGAGCGAACGCGGTCGGCCCGCTCGATCGCTCGCCGCCCGGTTCGCCGCGAAGGAGTCGCTCATCAAGGCGCTCGGCGGTCACGCCGTGGTCCGCTGGCACGAGATGAGGATCGTGCAGGACGCCGAGGGCAACCCCGACTTCGAGCTCTCCGGCGGGCTCGCCGAGCATGTGCGTTCGCTTGGCGTCGCTCGGGTGCACCTGTCGATGAGCCACGACGCGGGCATCGCGAGCGCATTCGTGATCCTCGAGACCGGGGATCCGGCGTGACGCCGCCCCGCGAGGCGGAGGCCGCCGAGGCACGCGCGGTCGAGCTCGTACGCGAGGCCCGCATCGACCTCGATGCGGTTCGTCGCAACGTCTCCACGATCGCCGAACGCGTGCACCCGGCGGCGGTCATGGTCGTGGTCAAGGCCGATGCCTACGGCCACGGCGCGGTGCCCGTCGCCGAGGCGGCCCTCCGGGCCGGCGCGACCTGGCTCGGCGTCGCGGATCTCGCCGAGGCCTTCGCCCTCCGAGACGCCGGCATCACCGCGCCGGTGCTCGCCTGGCTCCACGACGCCGACGCGCCGTTCGCGCGAGCCGTCGAGCGCGACGTCGACCTCGGCATCTCCTCGCTCGACCAGCTCGAGTCCGCCGCACGCGTCGCGGCCGAGGCGACCACGACCGCGAACGTGCACCTCAAGATCGACACCGGCCTCAGCCGCAACGGCGTTCCCCCCGAGCAGTGGCAGGCCGTGGTCCAGGCCGCCGCCGCGCACGAGCGGGCCGGCCGCATCCGGGTCAGGGGCGTGTTCAGCCATCTCGCGAACACCAGCGCCGAGACGGATGCCGCGCAGCTGGCGTCGTTCGAGCGCGCGCTCGCGGCGGCATCCGCTGCCGGACTCGCGCCCGAGGTCAGGCACCTCGCGTCGACCGCGGCTGCGCTCCGGCTGCCCGAGGCGCGGTTCGACCTCGTCCGCATCGGCATCGGCACCTACGGGGTGACGCCGTACGGCGACGGCACCACGGCCGCCGACCTGGGCCTGACCCCGGCCATGACGTTGCGCGGGCGGATCATCGCCGTGCGACGCGTCGAGCCGGGCACGGGCGTCTCGTACGACCACACGTGGCACGCGCCCCGCGCGACCACCCTCGCCCTCGTCCCGCTCGGCTACGCCGATGGGATCCCGCGGCAGGCCTCCGGCCGAGGCGAGGTCCTGCTCGCCGGCCGCCGCCGTCCGGTGGTCGGGCGCATCGCCATGGACCAGTTCGTCGTCGACGTCGGCGAGGACGCCGTGGCAGTCGGGGATCCCGTCGTGCTCTTCGGAGATCCCGCATCGGGAGCGCCATCGGCCGACGACTGGGCCGCGGCCGCCGACACGATCGGCTACGAGATCGTCACGCGCATCGGCACGCGCGTCGTCCGCACCTACGAGGGGCGCGCCTGATGCGGCTCGAGATCGCGGATGCCGCGGGCATGGAGGCGTTCGGGCGCGACCTCGGTGCGCAGCTGCGCGCGGGCGACCTGCTGGTGCTGACCGGTCCGCTCGGCGCGGGCAAGACGACCCTCACGCGGGGCATCGGCGCCGGGCTCGGGGTGCGCGGGCCCGTGCAGTCGCCGACCTTCGTCCTGGCCCGTACGCATCCGAGTCTCGTCGGAGGACCGCCACTGGTCCACGTCGACGCCTACCGGCTCGGCAGCCCAGAGCTCGTCGAGGACCTCGACCTCGACTTCGCCGGTTCGGTCGTCGTCGTCGAATGGGGCGCGGGCCTGCTCGACGACGTGAGCCCGTCCTGGCTCGAGGTCGAGATCGAACGGCCGCAGGGCGCGGCGGGTGGCGCCGCAGGGGATGTCGCCGGGCAGACGCCGCACGCCGGCGACGGGCCCGTCCTCGACGACGCCGACGCCGAGTTCCTCGGGGCCGACGAGCCACGGGTCGTCTCGGTCCGCGGCTTCGGCCCGAGGTGGGCGGCCACCTCGTACGCGGACCCTCGGTAGGCTTGACCCATGCTGCTCGCGATCGACACCTCGACGGGCACGAGCGTCGCCGTGGTCGACCATGGGGCCGGCGTGATCGCCGAAGCCGGGACACCAGACACCATGCGGCACGCCGAGGTCGTGGGCGACCTGATCCGGCAGGCGCTCGCTGCGGCGTCCATCACCCCGTCGCGGCTCTCCGGCGTCGCCGGGGGCATGGGGCCGGGCCCGTTCACCGGCCTGCGGGTGGGCATCGCCGCCGCACATGCGTTCGCCCTCGGGATCCGGCGCCCGTTCGTGCCGGTCGTCAGCCACGACGCGGTCGCCTGGCTCTGGTACCACGAGGGCGGCGACGGCCCGATGCAGGTCGTGACCGATGCCCGCCGCCGTGAGTTCGCCGTCTCCGCCTACGACGGGCTCGACGACGCGGGTCTCCCGATCCGTGCGGTCGGGCCGCAGCTCGTGCCCCGCGACGAGGTGCCCGAGCGCGACGGTGCGCGCGTGGACGCGAGCACCGTCTCGGCCGGCGGCATCGGCATGGTCGCGGAACTGGCCTTCGCGGCCGGGCGGCTGCCGCTGACCGGTGACGCCCCGCTCTACCTCCGTGCCCCCGACGTCACGCCGTCCGCCGGGAAGCGGGTGCTGCGATGAGCGTGTTCATGCGCCGCGCGCGCCTCGACGACGTCGCCCCGATCATGACGCTCGAACGCGCGACGTTCGCGAACGACGCCTGGTCGGAGCAGATGATGCGTGCCGAGATCGAGGGGGAGCACGGCTACTACCTCGTCGCCGTCGACGAGGATGCCGAGAACCCCGACGAGCGACTGCTCGGCTACGCGGGGCTGTACGCCCCCGCCGGCACCGGAGACGCCGATGTCCAGACGATCGCCGTCGCGCCGTTCACCCGCGGCATCGGCCTGGGCCGCGGGCTCATGCACGCGCTCATCACGCACGCCAGGCGCATGCGCGTCGCCCGCGTGTTCCTCGAGGTGCGGGCCGACAACCCGATCGCGAAGGCGCTCTACGACTCCCTCGGGTTCGTCGAGATCGGCGTCCGCCGCGGCTACTACCAGCCCGACGGCGTCGACGCGATCGCCATGCGGCTCGACGTCCCCGAGGCGGTGACCCGCCCCGCGGCATCCGACGCTCCGACGGCCCGCCGGCAGGTCCCGGGCACCGCGACGACGCCGGCACGCGGCATCCGACCGTCCAGCACCGGGGAGACGGCATGAACCGCGACCAACCTCTCGTGCTCGGCATCGAGACCTCCTGCGACGAGACCGGCATCGGCATCGTGCGCGGCACGAGCCTGCTCGCCAACGTCATCGCCTCCTCGATGGACGAGCATGCGCGCTACGGCGGCGTCGTGCCGGAGGTCGCCGCCAGGGCACATCTCGAGGCGCTCGGCCCGACCATCGAGGCTGCGCTCGAGGAGTCCGGCGTGACGCTGGACGAACTCGACGCGGTCGCCGTGACCAGCGGGCCGGGCCTCGCGGGTGCGTTGATGGTCGGCGTCGGAGCCGCGAAGGCCCTCGCGCTCGCGATCGAGCGCCCGATCTACGCGGTCAACCACCTCGTGGGTCACGTGGGGGCCGACCTCCTCGATGCCGATGCGCCGCTCGAGACGCCGACGATCGCCCTCCTGGTCTCCGGGGGTCACACGTCGCTCCTCGTCGTACGCGACCTCGTCTCCGACGTCGAACTGCTCGGCGAGACCGTCGACGATGCCGCCGGCGAGGCGTTCGACAAGGTCGCGCGCGTCCTCGGACTGCCGTATCCGGGCGGGCCCGAGATCGATCGGGCGGCCGCCGGCGGAGACCCGAAGGCGATCCGCTTCCCGCGCGGCCTCACGCAGGCGAAGGACCAGGCGGCGCACCGCTACGACTTCAGCTTCTCGGGCCTGAAGACCGCGGTCGCGAGATGGGTCGAGCAGCGCGAGGCCGCCGGCGAACCGGTGCCGATCGCCGACGTCGCGGCGAGCTTCCGCGAGGCGGTCGCCGACGTGCTCGTGACGAAGGCGGTGGCGGCGTGCACCGACCTCGGGGTCCCGCGACTCCTGCTCGGCGGCGGCGTCGTCGCCAACGCACGCCTCCGCGAGCTCGCGCAGGAGCGAGCGGATGCCGCGGGCGTGGCGCTGCGCATCCCGCCGCTGTCGCTCTGCACCGACAACGGCGCGATGATCGCCGCACTCGGCGCCCAGCTCATCATGGCCGGACACGAGCCCTCCGGCCTCTCGTTCGGCGCCGACTCCACGCTGCCGGCGACCGAGGTCCAGGTCTCCTGACGACGCCGTCACAGGTGTGCGGGGCGGGTCTCCCGCGCTAAAGTGGCGAACGGGGGGCGGACGTCGCTTCCGCACGCATCGATCCGAACCGGGCCACGACCTGGTTCGGCACAGCATCGAGGAGATCATCGTGACCGATCCGAACGTACCGAGCAAGCCCGAAGGCACGCCCGACGTCCCGTCCGCACCCGATCTTCCCGAGACGTCCGAGTCCGCCACGACGGCAGCCTCGACCCCCGCCGCTCCCGAGGAGCCGCTCTTCGTCGACGCGCCCACCGCGCCCCCGGCCGCGCCGGCCGTCGACTTCGGTGCCGCGGCATCCGCGCCTCCGGCACCTCCCGCCCCCGCCTACGGTGCTGGGGCGCCCTCGTACGGCGCGCCGGCGTACGGCGCGGTTCCCGAGGCCCCGAAGACGAACGTCCTCGCGATCGTGTCGCTCGTCGCCTCCCTGGTCGGCTTCTTCACCGGCGTCGGGTTCCTGGTCGGCATCATCTGCGGCCACATCTCGCTCGGACAGATCAAGAAGACGGGTGAGCAGGGGCGGGGCATGGCGATCGCCGGCCTCGTCATCGGTTACATCGGCATCGTGATCTCGGTGATCATCATCATCGTGACGATCGTGCTCTTCGCCTCGCTGGCCGCGGTCAACGGGTCGTACACCTACTGATCCGGAAGCAGAGACGGAAGACGAGCCCATGAGCGATCCGAACCTCCCAGCAGGCGCAGCAGACCCGAACACGCCGGGTACGCCCGACGCACCCGAGACGCCAGGTGCGCCCGAGGTGCCGAGCGCACCGAACCCTCCGGCAGCACCCGAGGCCCCGGCGCCCCCGGCGCCGCCCGTCCCGCCGTCCTACAGCGCGGCGACCCCGCCGCCTCCGCCGCCCCCTCCGGCCTCCGGGCCCCCGGCCTACGGCTCGGCGGACGGCTCGTCGCCGTACGGCGCGCCCCAGGCCGCGGCCCCCACGTACGGAGAGGGTGCCGCGAACCCCTACGGCTCGTCATCGCCGTCGAAGCCGACGCCCGTCTACAGCCTCATCTCGCTCATCGCGGGCATCGTGGGGCTCATCGGGTTCTTCGTCGTCTTCATCCCCATCATCGGCGGCATCATGCAGCTGTTCATCCCCGCTGCCGCGGTGGTCCTCGGCTTCATCGGGCGCAAGCGCGAGCCGGCGGCCAAGGGAATGTGGCTGACCGGTATCGTCCTGGGCTTCGTCGGGGTCGCGATCGGGCTGATCTCGATCCTGCTGTGGGCGATCTTCATCGCCGCCTCCTCGAACGAGTACACGTACTACTGAGCACGATGACCGACCCGTTCCGGAATCCCGCGGTACCGGATGCCTCGACCGAGGCATCCGGTACCGCGGTTCCGTCGCGGGTGGAACGAACCGAGGAACTGCTGCCGATGGAGCCGCTCCCGACGGTCGACCCGACGACGGGCGCCCCGCTCCCGCTCGCGGTCGCGCCGCGCCCGTTCGACCGCCCGCTCGACACCGGGGAGCTCCGAACGGTGCCGACCGGGCAGCTGCTGATCGTGCACCGCCCCGAGACCTACGAGGAGCCCGCCGACCTCGTCGAGGAGGAGACCCAGCGCCGCGTCTACAGCTGGGTCGGCGCGGTCCTCGGCGTCATCGGCGCCGCCGCCTCCCTCTTCGTCGGCTGGATGCTGCCGCTATCGATCGCGGCGATCATCTTCGGCGTCTTCGGCCTGCGCCGCGAGGAGCACGGGCGCACGCTGGCGTTCGTGGCCATCGGCACCGGCGTCGGCGGACTCGTCTTCTCCGCCGTGTGGATCGGCTACTACGCGATCGTCTACGGCGCGCTGGAGACCTGAGCGGCGCCCCGCGGCAGCCGCTCGACGAGCAGGGCCACATGACGGCCCTCCTCACGCGTCATCACGAGCGTCGCGGATGCCGCACCCTGCAGTTTCAGCCGTGTCCGGAGCGTCGCGGGGTCGATGTCGGAGCCGCGCTTCTTGATCTCGAGGGTGCCGATGCCCCGTGCACGGAGCGCCTGGCGGAGCTGGCGCTCGTCGACCGGGAGTCGCTCGAGCACGCGGAACCCCTGTGCGAACGGCGAGTCGAAGGCCGTGTCGGCGGTGAGGTAGGCGATGCCGTTCGAGAGCATCCACGCCCCCTTGGAGCGGGCGAGGTCGCCGATCAGCCGTGCTCGGATGACGGCGCCGTCGGGTTCGTAGAGGTACTCGCCGAGCGGGCCGACGGGCGCGTCCTCGCTGTCGGCGGCGGCCGTCAGCTCGTCGGCGCCGTGGTCGCCGACGATGAGCGCCGCGCGACCGACGCCGGGCCTCGCGACCGCGCCGAACCACACCCCGAGCTCGACGACGTCGCCGCCCACGGAGACCCACTGCGCCTCGGCGCCCGCCGGGATCACCTCACGATCGGTCCCGGGACCCAGCTTGACGCCGACGGCCATGCGGTCGGCCAGGCCGAACGCGAAGTCGAGGCCGGGCGTGTAGTCGGAGGCATCCGCGAGCCGTCTCGTGCGACCGCCGCCCGTGACCCGCCTGGCCGGATCGAGCCAGGCCCCGCCGATGCCGCCGAGGTGCACGTCTTCGGCGCGTTCGTGCACGACGCGCGCCTTCTCGAAGGGCGTCAGGTTGTAGGCGGCGACGGCCGCGGTGACCTCGTCCGCCTCGGCGGCCGTGACCTCGAGGTCGACGGCGGCGAGTGCCAGCGAGTCGCCGCCGATGCCGCAGCCGAGGTCGGCCACGTGGCCGATGCCGGCGCGGGCGAACCGGCCCGCGTGCAGGGCTGCGACGCGGAGGCGGGTGGCCTGCTCGAGGCCGGCCTCGGTGAAGAGCATGCGACCGGCGAAGTCGCCGAACTTCGCACGCGCCTTGGCTCGAAGCTTGGACTGCGTGAGCACGGCCGCGACCAGCGCGGGGGAGTAGCCCCGCCGGCGCAGGTCGGACACGGCGGCGACGACGTCGTCCTTGGCGTGCCACTCGGGCAGGGAATCGAGAAGCCGCAGGCCCTCGGGAGAGAGCAGTTCGACGAGCTCGGCGCGGTCCACCCGGCCACGCTAGCACCCCGTGTCGAAGTGTTGGCACTCACGTTGCACGAGTGCCAAATCGCCCCTAGACTCGATTTAGCACTCTCGCTCCGAGGGTGCTAACCAGTCTTCATTGAGAAAGAGGTCAACCGTGTCGGTTTCCATCAAGCCGCTCGAGGATCGCATCGTCATCAAGCAGGTCGAGGCCGAGCAGACCACCGCATCGGGTCTGGTCATCCCCGACACGGCGAAGGAGAAGCCCCAGGAGGGCGAGGTCGTCGCCGTGGGTCCCGGTCGCATCGACGACAACGGCAACCGCGTTCCGCTCGACGTCGCCGTCGGCGACAAGGTGATCTACTCCAAGTACGGCGGAACCGAGGTCAAGTTCGGCGGCGAGGACTTCCTCGTCCTGTCGGCCCGCGACGTGCTCGCGGTCGTCGTCCGCTAGTCGACACGAACCTTCCGAGGCCCGGATGCCCCAGTGGCATCCGGGCCTCGTCGTGTCTGCGGGCCCGGTCGGCACGCACCGCGGGCGATCGGTTCGCACGCCTGCGGGACGCACGCCGTCATGCGCCCTCGGCGGCCGGATGTCGACGAGGAACGGCAGGCGTCGCGGCATCCGCCCCCGATGGCCGGGCGTAGTGTTGGCTGGTGACATCCGGCCCAGACACCCAGCGAACCACCGTGCCCGACCGGGTCGAACTCAGCCGCTCCGGCCTCGCCTTCGCGATCGGGTCGTACCTGCTCTGGGGCTTCCTGCCCCTGTACTTCCTGGCGCTTGCCCCGAGCGGCCCATTCGAGATCGTCGGATGGCGGGTGACGCTCTCGCTGGTCTTCTGCGCGCTCCTCATCACGGTGACGGGGGCATGGCGGCCGTTCGTCGTGCTGGTCCGTGACCGGCGCATCCTCTTCACGATGGGGCTCGCCGGCGTCCTCATCTACGTGAACTGGCAGACGTACGTCTACGCGGCCGTCTCGGGCCAGGTCGTCGAGGCCGCACTCGGGTACTTCATCAATCCGATCGTCACCGTCTTCCTCGGGGTCCTGGTCCAGCGCGAACGGCTGAACCCGACGCAATGGGTCGCCGTCGGCATCTCGATCATCGCGGTCGTCGTCCTCGCGGTCGGCTACGGCCAACTGCCCTGGATCGCCCTCGTGCTGGCCTTCTCCTTCGGCGTGTACGGCCTCATCAAGAAGCGCGTGGGTCCCAAGGTCGACGCGCTCTCCGGCCTGACGCTCGAGACCGCCTGGTTGACCCCGCTCGCGATCGTGCAGCTGGTCTTCGTGGGAACGACGGCGGGTCTCACGCTCGGCACTGTGAGCACCTGGCACACCATCCTGCTGCTCCTGGCCGGCGCGGTCACCGCGGTGCCGCTGCTCCTGTTCGCGGCGGCATCCCGGCGCTTGCCGCTCATCTACATGGGCTTCATCCAGTACTTCGCCCCGTTCATCCAGTTCCTCGTGGGGGTGGTCGTGCTCAAGGAGCCGATGCCGCCGGAGCGCTGGATCGGATTCAGCCTCGTCTGGCTGGCGCTGTTCGTGCTCACGTTCGACCTGGTGCGCGGCGCGCGTTCGGCCCGCAGGCAGGTCGTGCAGCTCACCTGATGGGTCGAGCCGGCGCGGCGGATGCCCCGCGCAGGCGGTGCTCGGGAGCGGGCGCGACCCCCCGAACCGGGGTGGGCGCCGATGACCCCTCATGGCGGAATCGTGCGTGAAAGCGCCCTTCGACGGTCGTAATGTGACGGGAAGGTAACGCTTCATACAGTGTTATCGGGTTGTGACCGGGATTCCTTTGCGAACAGGCAACCGCCGAATACTGTGACAGGACGGCGTGCCTCAGCTCGCCGATTTGTATCACTTTCCTTCAGTCCCAAGGAGCAACATGAGCGTATTCGGCAAGTCCCGACCGGCTCGTTCGCGCGGCAAGGTCTGGACGGGCGTGGCGGTCACCGCTGCGAGCGCCCTCCTCCTCTCCGCTTGCGCGAGCGGAGATGCCGATTCCGGGTCCGGCGAGACCGCGGGCCCCCGCGATGAGCTGGCCCTCACCATCGGAACGGCCCTGCCGCAGACCGGTAACCTCGCCTTCCTCGGCCCGCCCGAAGAGGCCGGTGTCGCGTACGCGACGTCGCAGATCAACGAGGTCACCGACTCGACGGGCCTCACGCTCGACGTCGTCTACGGCGACTCCGGCGACACCGACAACAAGGCCTACGAGACCGAGATCCCGCGTCTGCTCGGCGAAGACGTCTCCGCCATCCTCGGCGCCGCGTCCTCCGGCACGTCGCTGCAGTTCATCGACCAGGTCGTCGGTGCGGGCGTCATCCAGTTCTCGCCGGCCAACACGTCCGACGCGTTCACCACGTACGACGACAACGGTCTGTACTTCCGTACCGCGCCGTCCGACGTGCTCCAGGGCGAGGTCCTCGGCAACCTGATCGCCGAAGACGGCAACCAGACGCTCGGCCTCATCGTGCTGAACGACTCGTACGGCACCGGCCTGGCGAAGTACGTCACGGACGCCTTCGAGGCGGCCGGCGGCGAGGTCGTCGCGGCGCCCACCTACAACACGGGTGACACGACGTTCGACGCGCAGATCAGCGAGGTGCTCGCCGCCGACCCCGACGCGATCGCACTGATCACGTTCGACGAGGTGTCGACCATGCTCCCGAGCCTCTTCGGCCAGTTCCCGTCCGACAAGCTGTACTTCGTCGACGGCAACCTGAAGAACTTCGCCGACGCGTTCCCGACCGGTTCCCTCACGGGCGCCAAGGGCACCCTGCCCGGTCTGACGATCGACTCGATCGCCGACTTCACGGGTGAACTCGACTCGTTCCTCGAGGCCGAGGGCACGCCCGCGCTCGAGGACTACAGCTACGCCGCTGAGTCGTTCGACGCGACCGTGCTGCTCTCCCTCGCCTCGCTGGCGGCGAACTCGACCGACCCGGCCGCCATCGCCGAGAAGCTGATCGAGGTCTCCGGCGGTTCCGGCGACGGCGAGAAGTGCTCCAGCTACGCGGAGTGCGCCGACATCATCGTGGGCGGCGGCACCGCCGACTACGACGGCATCTCGGGCCCGATCACGTTCGACGAGGTCGGCGACCCGACCGAGGCGTCGATCGGCATCTACGAGTTCGGCGAGGACAACAACTACGTCGCGTACGAGGGCTGATCTGAACCCAGCCTGACCCGAACCGTTGGGGCCCCGGTCTTCGGACCGGGGCCCTTTCGTGTGCCCATCACCGCCGGGCCTGCACACGCCGCTGGGCGCCATGACCCTTGGAGCGCCCGCGGCGGCGCGCGTGAGGCTCTACTACGACCGCAGTGCGGTCACCGCGAGCGCCGCAGCACCCCGCAGCACCCCGCAGGCGCCCCTCCGGGTGATGCCAAGCGATCGCGTCCGCTCGCAGATCGCGCCGCGCCGTCTGCGAACCGCGATAGGTCACGATCCGCGCTCATGGAGGGATGATGTCAAACGATCGTGACCGATCGCGGAGCTCTGTCGGGGTGTCGCCGGCGTGATCGGCTCGCGTGGCGCTGTGGCGCCGTGGCGTCCTGGCGCACCCCGAGATGACCGTGCACGTTCGAGTTCGTGCCGGCGAGCACCCCATGCCGACCACGACCCATGCTGTCAACGCGCTCGATCCGGCGACGTTCCGTCGGGCGACGAACGCGGGTTCCCACAGGTCGTTCGTGCAGGGGGCGCACGACAAGAGGGGCGGATGCCGCAGCATCCGCCCCTCCGTCGTGTGTCGAGCCGGTCGGCTCAGGTGCCGAGCGTCCCGAGGTAGAGCTCGGTGACCTTGGGGTCGTTGAGGAGCTCGCGGCCGGTGCCCGTGTAGGCGTCACGACCCTGGTCGAGGACGTATCCGCGGTCGCAGATCTGCAGGCAGCGCCTGGCATTCTGCTCCACCATGATGCACGTCACGCCGGCCTTGTTGATCTCGGAGACCCGGATGAAGGCCTCGTCCTGCCGGACGGGGGAGAGCCCGGCCGACGGCTCGTCGAGGAGCAGCACCTTCGGGTCCATCATGAGTGCGCGGCTCATGGCGACCATCTGCCGCTCACCGCCCGAGAGGGACCCCGCACGCTGCTTCAGGCGCTTGCCCAGCTCCGCGAAGATGCCCGTGACGAACTCGAGCCGCTCCTTGTAGATGCCGGGGTTCTGGTAGAGCCCCATCTGCAGGTTCTCTTCGATGGTCAGGCTCGGGAACACGTTGTTCGTCTGGGGGATGAACCCCACCCCGCGCGAGACGAGCTTGTTCGCCTTCAGGCCGGTGATGTCGGCGCCCTCGAGCTTGATCGTGCCGCCGCGCACGTTGACCTGACCGAAGATGGCCTTCAGCAGCGTCGACTTGCCGGCGCCGTTCGGCCCGATGATGCCGATGAGCTCGCCCTGCTGGGCCACGAGAGAGCAGCCATTCAGGATGTTGACACCGGGAAGGTACCCGGCGTGCACCTCGTCGACGACGACGACGGGTGCGGCGGTCGTGGTCGCGTTGGTCACTTCTTCTTCTCCTCGGTGTCGGGCTCGAACTCGGCCTCGGCCTCGGCCATGCCTGCGTTCGCGAGATCCGCGGCATCGACCGTGGTCGACGCGGCGGCATCCGTGGTGGGGTCCGCCTCCTCAGCCGTGACGCGGCCGGTCACGACGCCGAGGTCGAGTTCCTGGTGCGCGCCGAGGTAGGCGTCGATGACGGCCGGATCCTTCATGACCGTGTAGGGGTCGCCCTCTGCGACGACCTTGCCCTCGGCCATCACGACCACCCAGTCGGCGATGTGGCGGACCATGTGCATGTCGTGCTCGACGAAGAGCACGGTCATGCCCTCGTCCTTCAGGTCGAGGATGTGGTCGAGCAGCGACTGCGTGAGCGCGGGGTTCACGCCCGCCATCGGCTCGTCGAGCATCACGAGCTTCGGCTCGCTCATGAGGGCGCGTGCCATCTCGAGGAGCTTGCGCTGCCCGCCGGACAGGCTGGCGGCGAAGTCGGGCGCCTTCGTGTCGAGCTTGAACTTGGCGAGGAGGCCCATCGCGCGAGCCTCGATCTTGGAGTCCTGCGACCGCCACACGGCGGGGATGAGGCTCGTCCAGAATCGTTCGCCGAGCTGGCCCTTCGCGCCGAGCTTCATGTTCTCGAGCACGGTGAGCAGCCCGAGGGCCTTGGTCAGCTGGAAGGTGCGGACCTGGCCCAGGCGAGCCACCTTGTAGGCGGGAACGCCCGACAGCGACTTGCCGTCGAAGGTCCAGGAACCCTCGTTGGGCTTGTCGAATCCGGTGAGCAGGTTGAAGAGCGTCGTCTTGCCGGCACCGTTCGGGCCGATGAGGGCGGTGATGGCGCCACGGGGGATCTCGAGGTGCTCCACGTCGACGGCCGTGAGACCGCCGAACGTGCGACGCACGCCGTCGGCGACGATGATCGGGTCCACCTTGGCGACGCCCGGCTTGGCCTCGCCGACGTGCAGTCCGGTGGTCTTGGCACGTTCGACCGGAGCGGCCGGCATGCCGTGCGGGTCGAGCGCCGCGTCGGTCGCGGCATCCGTTGTGGGCTCGGTGGGAGCCGGGATCTCACTTGACAAAGGTCAGCTCCTTCTTGTTGCCGAGGATTCCCTGCGGCATGAAGATCACGAGCAGCATGAGCGCGACACCGACGAGGATGAAGCGCAGGGTGCCCGCCTGGATCTGCGTCATGAACGGCAGCACACCGGCCTGCACGAGTGCGGGCAGGAAATTGCTGAGGAAGGTCTGCAGCACCCAGAAGATGAGCGAACCGAGCAGGGGTCCGAACACCGTCGCGGCGCCGCCGAGGAGGAGGGCCGTCCAGACGAAGAACGTGAGCGAGGTCACGTACACGCCGGGGCTCACCGCCGAGGGCAGTGCGTACACGATGCCGCCGGCCGCGGCCAGCACACCACCGAGCACGAGCGCCTGCAGCTTGTAGGAGAAGGCGTTCTTGCCGAGCGCGCGCACGGCGTCTTCATCCTCGCGGATGCCCTTGAGCACGCGACCCCACGGGCTGCGCATAAGCGTCCACACCACGAAGACGGCGATCGCGAGTGTCACGAGTCCGAGGATGCGCACCCACCAGTCGTTCGCACTGTAGGTCCACGGGCCGATGCCGTACGTGCCCTCGGGCAGCAGGTTGGCTTCGCGGAAGCTGCCGTGGTAACCGCTCAGGCCGTCGGCGGAGCCGGTGACGTCGTCGAATGCCGTCGTCAGGAACAGCAGGCGGACGACCTCGGCTGCGGCGATCGTCACGATCGCCAGGTAGTCGCCTCGCAATCGCAGGGTCGGCACGCCGAGGATGAGGGCGAAGACCGCGGATGCCGCGAGGCCGATGATCGCCGCGAGCCACCAGGGGAGATCGAACGAGAGCACCGAGATCGCGTATCCGTAGGCGCCGATGGCCATGAAGCCGGCGATGCCCATGTTGAGGAGGCCTGCGTAGCCGAAGTGCACGGCGAGGCCGAGCGCGGCCAGGGCGTATCCGATCGTCGCCGGGCTGAGGATCGACGACGCGGTATTGGAGAGTATCTGAATCCAGTCCATGATGCGTGCCTAACCGATTCTCTCTCGTCGGCCCAGGATTCCCTGTGGCCGGAACAGCAGGATGACGATGAGGATGACGAGCGCACCCGCGTACTTGAGGTCGTCGGGGATCCAGAGTCCGGAGACTTCCACGATCACGCCGACGATGAGCGAGCCGATGAGGGCGCCGAAGGCGGTTCCGAGACCGCCGAGCGTGACGGCGGCGAACATGAGCAGCAGGATCTGTGCACCCATGTCCCACTTGATGCCCGGTCGGTAGTACGCGTAGAGCACGCCGGCGAGGCCGGCGAGGCCGCCCGCGATGATCCAGACCACGCGGACGACGTAGTCGACGTCGATGCCGGACGCCGACGCCAGCGAGGGGTTGTCACTGATGGCCCGCGTGGCCTTGCCGAGGCGGGACCGGGTGAGCCACAGCGCGAAGCCCACGATCACGACGATCGAGATCAGGATCGAGGCGATGTCGATCCAGCTCAGCTGCACGGGGCCGAACGACAGCTTCGGCGCCGAAGCGTACGGCAGCTGCGTGGTGCCGCCGCCGATGAAGAACTGGTACGTGTAGCGCATCGCGAGCGAGAGGCCGATGCTCACGATCATGAGCTGCACCACGCCGACGCGCTTGCGACGCAGAGGTCGCCAGAGCCCCATGTCCAACACGAGTCCGAGCCCGGCGCTGAGCACTACGGCGAGCGGAAGGCCGATCCAGAGCGGCAGCGCCATGGAGCCCGCGCTCACGAGGAACGAGGCTGCGACGGCGCCGAAGGTGACCATCTCGCCGTGCGCGAAGTTCGAGATGCCGGTCGTGCCGAACACGAGCGACAGGCCGATCGCCGCGAGCGCCAGCATCAGGCCGAAGTTCAGGCCCTGCACGGTGCGCTGGACGAACTGGTCCCAGATGCTGGTGACGTTTCGCTCGCCCTCTCCGATGAAGAAGTTCACGCTCACGCGCCCGCCGGCGCCGACCGTGACCTCCTTCTCATTCGGACTGTCGTCTTCGGGGTCGACCACGGCGATGCCCTCGGGGAGCGTGTCCTCGTCGAGGGTGACGGTGTACTCGTCCTTCTCGGGGACGCTCACCCGCCACTGGCCGTTCTCGTCGGTCTCGACGGTCTGCTTGCCGCCGGGGCCGTCGATCACCAACTCGACGCCCTCGAGCGGCTCACCGTCGAGTTGGACGTTGCCGCTGATGCGATACGGATCGCCCTCGGCCGCCATGGCCGGAGAAGCGGAGAGTGCGAAGACGCCGAGCATGGCGGCCGTCACGGCGAGGATGACGCCGAGGAGCCGGATCATGCGACCGGGTGGGTGCACGACGACAGGGGATGGGGATCTCACGAAACCTCCAGGTTGGGACACCACGGCGACAGGAGTCCCGTCGACCGTGAAGGAGACGTTATGAGCGTAGTGTGTCGTCCGTGTTTCGCATGCCCCACGTTCGGGAACCGCAGCCGAATCGTGAGAAACGGACGATTCCCGTCACCACGGCGCCCTCTCGCGCACAGGATGCGCGCGGGGAATACGCCCAGCCCTCACTCGCTTAGAATCGGTAGACACCGTGCAGGGCCCTTCGCGCCGGCGGCGGTGCACTTCGATGCCGACCACGCGAGAGTAGAGGGGCGCCCCCAGATGGACCAGCACGACCCGTTCGGATTCATCGGGCTCACGTACGACGACGTGCTGCTGCTGCCCGGCCCCACCGACGTCATCCCCAGCGAGGCCGACACGAGTTCCCGGCTGACGCGTCGCATCACCGTGGCGACGCCGCTGCTCTCCGCCGCCATGGACACCGTGACCGAGGCGCGCATGGCGATCGCGATGGCCAGGCAGGGCGGCATCGGCATCCTGCACCGCAACCTCTCCATCGCCGACCAGGCCGAGATGGTCGACCGCGTCAAGCGGAGCGAGTCGGGAATGGTGTCCAACCCGGTCACGACGACGCCCGACGCGACCGTTGCCGAGGTCGATGCGCTGTGCGCGACCTATCGGGTGAGCGGCCTGCCGGTCGTCGACGAGGGCGGCATCCTCGTCGGCATCATCTCGAACCGCGACATGCGGTTCGTCTCCGAGTTCGAGAAGTCGAGCACCAAGGTCGCCGACGTCATGACGAAGGCGCCGCTCATCACGGGCCGGGTCGGCATGAACCCCGACGAGGCCCTGGCGATCTTCGCCAAGCACAAGGTGGAGAAGCTGCCGCTCGTCGACGAAGCCGGCCGCCTCACCGGCCTGATCACGGTGAAGGACTTCGACAAGTCCGAGCAGTACCCGAACGCCACGAAGGACTCCGAGGGCCGCCTGCGCGTGGGCGCCGCGATCGGCTTCTTCGGCGACGCGTGGGAGCGCGCGGAGGCCCTGCGCGATGCGGGGGTCGACGTGATCGTCGTCGACACCGCCAACGGCCACTCCGCCGGCGTCATCGAGATGGTGCGTCGCATCAAGTCCGACCCCACCTTCGAGCACATCGACGTGATCGGCGGCCAGGCGGCGACCCGCGAAGGCGCACAGGCGCTCATCGACGCCGGTGTCGACGCGGTCAAGGTCGGCGTCGGCCCCGGCTCCATCTGCACCACCCGCATCGTCGCCGGCGTCGGCGTGCCGCAGATCACCGCGATCTACGAGTCGTACCTCGCCGCGCGCGAGGCCGGCGTGCCGATCATCGCCGACGGCGGCCTGCAGTACTCGGGCGACATCGCGAAGGCGCTGGTCGCCGGCGCCGACACCGTCATGATCGGTTCCCTCCTCGCCGGCACCGACGAGTCGCCCGGCGACGTGGTGTTCCAGGGCGGGAAGCAGTTCAAGCTGTACCGGGGCATGGGCTCGCTCGGCGCCATGCAGACGCGGGGCAAGAACACCTCGTACTCCAAGGACCGCTACTTCCAGGCGGATGTGCCGAGCGACGACAAGTTGATCCCCGAGGGCATCGAGGGCCAGGTCGCCTACCGCGGGTCGGTCGCAGCGGTGACCCACCAGCTCATCGGCGGCCTCCGCCAGTCCATGTTCTACGTCGGCGGTCGCACGATCGCCGAGCTCAAGGCCAAGGGCAAGTTCGTGCGCATCACGGCGGCCGGGCTCAAGGAGTCGCACCCTCACGACGTGCAGATCGTCGTCGAGGCGCCGAACTACAAGCGCTGAGCTACCGGGCGTCGGCGATCCGCGTGATCGCCTCGCCGAGCACCTCGGGCGAGCAGGCGAAGTTGAGCCGGACGTGTCCGCGCCCGACCTCCCTGCCGAAGGTCGGGCCGCTCACGAGCGCGACCCTCGCCCGCTCGAGGGCGGCCTCGGACGGGTCGTCGCCCCACCCGAGCGCGCGGAGGTCGAGCCACGCCAGGTAGGTGGCATCCGGGACCCGGTAGCCGACGTCCGGCAGTTCCTCTTCGAGGAGGTCGGCGAGCAGGCGCCGGTTGTCGTCGAGGCTGCCGAGCACGCCGTCGAGCCAGTGGCCGCCCTCCGTGAACGCCGCGATGGAGGCGATGGCGCCGAACTGGCTCATCCGCCACGACACCTCGAGCGGCATCGCCTCGCGCAGGCGGTCTCCGCGCTCGCTGTCCGTGACGATCAGGGCCGCCTTGAGCCCAGCGATGTTGAACGCCTTGGTGGCCGCGGTGACCGCGACGCCGTGCTCGCGCGCGGCATCCGACACCGTCAGGAACGGCGTGTACGGGGTCGCGGGCTGCGCGAGCGGGCCGTGCACCTCGTCGCTGACGATCGTGGCGTCGTATCCGGCCGCGAGGTCGGCGAGTCGAGCGAGCTCGTCCCGCGCCGGCACCCACCCCGTGGGGTTGTGCGGGTTGCAGAGCACCAAGGCGCGCGTTCCGGCTGCGAAGGCGGCCTCGATGGCGGGCAGGTCGAAGGACCAGCCGTCGCGGATGCCGCCGGCGAGCGGGATCTCCTCGACCACGCCGCCCGCCTCGGTCACCAGGTCGAAGAACGGCGGGTAGATCGGGGAGGTCACGATCACGCGGTCGCCGGGGGAGATCGCCTGGCGCAGCACCTCGACGATGCCCATCGAGACGTCCGCGGTGCATGTGACCCGCTCGGGGTCGGGCTCCCACCCGAGCCGGGTGGACGCGAAGCCGCGGAACGCCTCGGCGACCGCCGGCGCGAGTGAGGCGTAGCCGGTGTCGGATCGGTCGATCGCCCGGTGGAGTGCCTGGGCGATCGGCTCGGCGAGGGGGTAGTCCATCTCCGCGACGGGCAGCGGCAGCACGTCCTCGGGGTAGTTGCGCCACTTCACGCTCGTGCGCGCACGGAGGAGGTCGATCGGGTCGGCTTCGGTGCGATGCATGCGTCCAGCATGCCGCATCGGCTCGCCGCCGGGCAGGGCCGGGCTCGAGGCCGCACGGCGTCGGCTCGCGGCATCCGCTGCGGACCGATAGGCTGATCGGCTGCCTCTGGCGCCGCGACGGATCGTCGCGAATCGGAACGGATGACTCATGGGGTTCATCGACGTCAACGGCGTCTCCTTCTCGCTGCCCGACGGCCGGCCGCTGCTCGCCGACCTCGCGTTCCGGGTCGTCGACGGGCGCACGACCGCGCTCATCGGCGCGAACGGGGCCGGCAAGTCGACGCTGCTGCGCATCATCCGGGGCGAGCTCCGGGCCGACGAGGGCAGCGTGCAGGTCGACGGGGGCCTCGGCGTCATGGACCAGTTCATCGGCCACGGCCAGGCGGCAGCCGGTGCGTCGGAGACGGTCGCGGGCCTGCTCGTGTCGGTCGCCCCCGAGCGCGTCCGAGCCGCGGCGATCGAGCTCGAGGCATCCGAGGACGCCCTCATCGGAGCGGATGACACGGCCAACCAGATGCGGTACGCGACCGCGCTCGCCGAGTACGCCGAGGCCGGGGGCTACGAGCAGGAGGTCGTGTGGGACCACTGCACCATCGCGGCGCTCGGCGTCCCGTTTGAGCGGGCGAGGTGGCGTGCGCTCGCGACGCTCTCGGGCGGGGAGCAGAAGCGGCTCGCCCTCGAGGCCCTGCTGCGCGGGCCGGAGCAGGTGCTGCTGCTCGACGAGCCCGACAACTCGCTCGACGTACCGGGCAAGCGCTGGCTCGAGGGCGCGCTCCGCGCGACGCCGAAGACCGTGCTGCTCGTCTCGCACGACCGGGAGTTGCTCGCGCGCGCCGCCGACCGCATCGTGACGCTGGAGGCGAGCCCGGCGGGCAGCACCGCGTGGGTGCACGGCGGCGGATTCGAGGGCTACCACGCGGCGCGTGAGGAGCGCTTCGCTCGCCTCGACGAACTGCGCCGGCGGTGGGACGAACAGCATGTCGCCCTCAAGACCCTCGTGGCCACGTTGAAGGTGAAGGCGACCTACAACGACGGCATGTCCTCGCGGTACCAGGCGGCGCTCACGCGCCTCAAGCGGTTCGAGGACGCCGGGCCGCCCGAGGAGCGCCCGCCGGCCCAGGCGGTCTCGATGCGCCTCCGCGGGTCGCGCACGGGCAAGCGCTCGGTCGTCTGCGAGCAGCTCGAGCTCAGCGGGCTGATGAAGCCGTTCGACCTCGAGGTCTGGTACGGCGACCGGGTCGCGGTGCTCGGGTCGAACGGCTCGGGCAAGTCGCACTTCCTGCGCCTGCTCGCGGGCGGCGGCACCGAGCCCGATCGCATGCTCGGGCATGTCACCACCGTCGGTGAGGCGCTCGCCCGGGTCCCGCACGAGGGGCGCGCCGTGCTCGGCGCCCGGGTGGTTCCCGGATGGTTCGCGCAGAACCACGAACATGCCGAGTTCCGGGGTCGCACGCTGCTCGACATCCTGCATCGAGGCGATGCGAACCGCGATGGGATGGCGCGCGAGGCCGCGAGTTCCGCGCTCGACCGCTACGGGCTCGCGGGCGCCGCGCTGCAGCGGTTCGACGAGCTCTCGGGCGGCCAGCAGGCGCGCCTGCAGATCCTGCTGCTGGAGCTCAGCGGGGCCACCCTGCTGCTGCTGGACGAGCCGACGGACAACCTCGACCTCGTCTCGGCCGAGGCGCTCGAGGAGGCGCTGTCGCGCTTCGACGGCACGGTGCTCGCCGTCACGCACGATCGCTGGTTCGCACGCAGCTTCGACCGGTTCGTGGTGTTCCGCAGCGACGGCCGGGTCGTCGAGGCGGATGCCCCGGTCTGGGACGAGGCCCGGGTCGAGCGCGTGCGCTGAGCCGGCGCGCTGCCCGCCGTCCGGCGCGGGAGGAGGCGTTCGATAGGCTGTCATGGTGACCCAGGAGATCGAGATCGGCCGCTCCAAGCGGGGCCGTCGCGTGTACGCGTTCGACGACATCGCCATCGTGCCCAGCCGCCGCACGCGGGACCCCGAAGACGTCTCGGTCGGCTGGTCCATCGATGCGTACCAGTTCGACATCCCGTTCCTCGCCGCGCCCATGGATTCCGTGGTGTCGCCGAAGACGGCGATCATGATGGGGCAGCTCGGCGGCCTCGGCGTGCTCGACCTCGAGGGCCTCTGGACCCGGTACGAGGACCCCGAGCCGGTGCTCGCCGAGATCCGCAACCTCGCGCCGGAGCAGGCGACCGCCCGCATGCAGCAGCTCTACTCCGAGCCCATCAAGCCCGAACTCGTCACCGAGCGCCTGGCCGAGATCCGCGCGTCGGGCGTGACGGTCGCCGGCGCCCTCTCGCCGCAGCGCACCCAGGAGCTCTACGGCACCGTCGTCGCCGCGGGAGTCGACCTCTTCGTGATCCGCGGCACCACCGTCTCGGCCGAGCACGTGTCGAAGAACCAGGAGCCGTTGAACCTCAAGCGGTTCATCTACGAACTCGACGTGCCCGTCATCGTGGGCGGCGCATCCACCTACACGGCGGCGCTGCACCTCATGCGCACCGGAGCCGCCGGCGTGCTCGTCGGCTTCGGGGGCGGGGCGGCGTCGACGACGCGGGCCACGCTCGGCATCCACGCGCCCATGGCCACCGCGGTCGCCGACGTCGCTGGCGCTCGCCGCGACTACCTCGACGAGTCCGGCGGGCGCTACGTGCACGTCATCGCCGACGGCGGCCTCGGCACGTCCGGCGACATCGTCAAGGCGATCGCCTGCGGCGCCGACGCCGTCATGCTCGGCGCGGCGCTCGCCCGCGCGACCGACGCTCCCGGCGGCGGCTACCACTGGGGAGCCGAGGCGCATCACTCCAAGCTGCCGCGGGGCCGTCGCGTCCAGGTCGGCCAGGTCGCCGCGCTCGAGGAGGTCCTCTACGGTCCGGCGCCCGCCGCAGACGGGAGCGCCAACCTCGTCGGCGCCCTCCGGCGGTCGATGGCGACCACGGGCTACTCCGACCTCAAGGAGTTCCAGCGCGTCGAGGTCGTCGTCGCGCCGTACCAGTCGGCATAGCGCGATCGCCTCGCCGCCGCCAGCCCTCCCTCCGGGGCGCTCGCTCGGGTAGCGTGGAACCGGATCACGCGGTCGCCGTCTGCGATCGCGAGGATGGGGACGACGATGGCGACACAGAAGCCGGCCTCGGCCGGAACCGGGCGTGCGAAGGCGGCGACCTCCGCGTCGAAGCCGGCTGCGACGGGCGCGAGCTCGACGATCGGGGGCGCTGCGTTCGGCAGCCCGGCGGATGCCCCGGCATCCGTCGCCCGATCCACCAAGCTCGGCCCGGAGGAGCGTGACGCCGCGATCGCGCGGCTGAAGGAGAAGGAACTCGACATCCTCGTCGTCGGCGGCGGCATCGTCGGCACCGGCGCGGCGCTCGACGCCGTGACGCGAGGCCTGTCGACGGGGCTGCTCGAGGCGCGCGACTGGGCGTCAGGGACTTCGAGTCGATCGTCGAAGCTCGTGCACGGCGGCATCCGCTACCTGGAGCAGCTCGACTTCCGGCTCGTACGCGAGGCGCTCATCGAGCGCGGGCTCCTGCTCCAGCGCATCGCCCCGCACCTCGTCAAGCCGGTCCGGTTCCTCTACCCGTTGAAGAAGCGGGTGTTCGAGCGCATCTACATCGGTGCGGGCATGCTGCTGTACGACGTCTTCAGTTACACGGGCGGGCGCCCGCCCGGCGTCCCGCATCACCGCCACCTCTCCAAGCGTCAGGTGATGCGCGCCATCCCGTCGCTGTCGAACGACGCGCTGGTCGGCGGACTGACGTACTACGACGCCCAGGTCGACGACGCCAGGTACGTGGCATCCCTCGCCCGCACCGCCTCGTCCTACGGCGCCCACGTCGCCTCGCGGGTCAAGGTCGAGGGGTTCATCAAGGTCGGCGAGCGCGTCGTCGGCGTCAAGGCGCACGACCTGCAGAACGACGAGCACTTCGAGATCCGCGCCAAGCAGGTCGTGAACGCGACGGGCGTCTGGACCGACGACACGCAGCGCATGGTGGGGGAGCGGGGCACGTTCAAGGTGCGCGCCTCGAAGGGCATCCACCTCGTAGTGCCCCGCGACCGCATCCAGTCGGCGATGGGCATGATCTTCCGCACGGAGAAGAGCGTGCTCTTCGTGATCCCGTGGGGCCGGCACTGGCTCATCGGCACGACCGACACGGACTGGAACCTCGACAAGGCGCACCCCGCTGCGACGGCGGCCGACATCGACTACCTGCTCGAGCACGTGAACTCGGTGCTCGCGATCCCACTCACGCGCGAAGACGTCGAGGGCGTCTACGCCGGACTGCGGCCGCTGCTCGCGGGTGAGAGCGACCAGACCTCCAAGCTGTCACGCGAGCACATCGTCGCGCACACCGTGCCCGGCCTCGTGGTGGTCGCGGGCGGCAAGTGGACCACGTATCGCATCATGGCGAAGGACGCGATCGATGCGGCGGCGGATGCCCTCGACGGGCGGGTCCCGCCCTCGACCACGCAGGACATCGCCCTGCTCGGGGCCGAGGGATACCAGGCGGCCTGGAACAAGCGCAGCAAGATCGCGCGCGCCTTCGACGTGCACAAGGTGCGCATCGAGCACCTCCTGAACCGCTACGGCACGATGACCGATGAGTTGCTCGACCTCATCAGGGCGGATGCCTCGCTCGGCGAGCCCCTGCCGGGTGCCGACGACTACCTCGCGGCCGAGGTCGTCTACGCGGCATCCCACGAGGGGGCGCTGCACCTCGACGACGTGCTCGCCCGCCGCACGCGCATCTCGATCGAGGCGTGGGACCGCGGGGTCTCGGCGGCTCCCGTGGCCGCTCGGCTCATGGCCGGCGTGCTCGGGTGGGATGCCGCCCGCGAGCAGTTGGAGGTCGAGCGCTACCTCGAGCGCGTCGCCGCCGAACGCGACTCGCAGCTGCAGCCCGACGACGAGTCGGCCGACCGGGTGCGCCTCGGTGCGCCCGACATCGTGACGGTGGACTGAGCCCGGGCGTTCCCGCCGCTCGACCCAGTCGTCGCGGAGCCGGCGCCGTGAATCCGGTGGTGGCTCCGCGACGTAGACTTGACGGCATGCCCGACGCCATTCCCTCCGCCTTCGTGCGAGGCATCGGGGCCTGATGCTGCAGATGATGCTGCGCCCGAGATGGGTGCTCGCGCTGATCTTCGCGCTCGCCGTCGCCGCGGCCTTCGCGCTCCTCGGGCAGTGGCAGATCGAGCGGGCGGTCGAGCAGTCGACGACGATCGAGCGGCCCACCGAGGAGGTGCTCGCGTTCGGCGACCTCGTGCAGCCCGACGAGCCGACCGAGCAGGTGGCCACCGCCCAGCGCGTCGAGGTGCACGGCACGGTCGTGCCAGGCGATACCGTGCTCATCGAGGGGCGGCTCAACGACGGCGTCGCCGGGTTCTGGGTGGTCGCGCACCTCGAGGTGACGGATGCCGCGCCGGGCGGCCTTCCCATCGCGCTCGGCTGGGCCCCCGATCGGGCGTCCGCCCAGGCGGCCGCCGATGCCGTCGATGCCGCGGCCGACGGGTCGGAGGTCTCGGTCGTCGGCCGATTCCTGCCGAGCGAGGCGCCCATCGAGCCCGACGAGGACGGCGACCCCTACGCGATGACCACGGTCGCCGTGGCCCAGCTGATCAACGTGTGGGCCGACTTCGACGACCGGCCCGTCTACTTCGGCTACATCACGACGACGGATGCCGCGCCGGGTCTCGAGGCGATCGCCTCGCCCCCGCCCGAGGAGAGCGTCGAGCTCAACTGGCTGAACGTCTTCTACGCCGTCGAATGGGCCGTGTTCGCGGGCTTCGCCGTCTACCTCTGGTACCGCCTCGTGCGCGATGCGGTCGAGCGGGAGGAGCAGGAGGCCGAGGAGGCTGCCGCGGCCGCGGCAGGCTCAGGCGCGGCAGCCCCGCCGACCTCCGGCGGACCCTCGGCGCGCTGACCCCTCGCCGTCGTCCCGGTCCTCGCGGCCCGGACCGCACCCGACTGGCGGCCGGCGCGGACCCCTCCTCCCGGCATGCACTCGGATTCGGGCCACGTAGACTGTCGGCATGCCCCTCGAGCCGAAACTCGCCGATCTGCCGCGCATTCGCGGGGCGCTGAAGCTCTACGCCGTCACGTCGGTCATCACCGGCGTCATGCTGCTGCTGCTCTGCGCCGAGATGCTCCTGAAGTACGTCTTCCACACCGAGCTCTTCGCGTTCGGGCCGGCCGGGTTCCTCGCGTTCGCGCCCGTGGTCGAGACGCCGGCGGGGCTCGTCTCCACGGGCGAGGGCGTCAATCTCTCGACCGGCATCCTCATCGCGCACGGCTGGTTCTACGTGGTCTACCTCTTCAGCGACTTCCGGCTCTGGAGCCTCATGCGCTGGCCGTTCTCGAAGTTCCTGCTCATCGCCCTCGGCGGCGTCATCCCCTTCCTCTCGTTCTTCCTCGAGGGGCGCATCGCCCGCCAGGTGAACACGTACCTCGCGGCGCGCGAAGCGCGCGAGGCCGCGTCGCAGGCGAACCAGACCACATCCGACGCCGACCCCGTGGAGGCCCAGCCGTGACCGACCAGCCCACCGAGCAGCGCCCAGTCCTCGTCGTCGACTTCGGCGCGCAGTACGCGCAGCTGATCGCTCGACGCGTGCGCGAGGCATCCGTCTACTCCGAGATCGTGCCGCACACCATCACCGCCGAGGAGATGCGCGCGAAGAACCCGATCGGCATCGTGCTCTCCGGCGGGCCGTCCTCGGTCTACGAGGAGGGCGCGCCGTCGCTCGACGAGGGCATCCTGCAGCTCGGCGTGCCGACGCTCGGCATCTGCTACGGCTTCCAGGTCATGGCTCGCCAGCTCGGCGGCGAGGTCGCGCACACGGGCTACCGCGAGTACGGCTCGACCGAGACGACGCTGCGCACCGACGACGAGAACGCGCTGCTCGGCGGACAGCCCGAGCACCAGATCGTGTGGATGAGCCACGGTGACTCGGTCGCCGTCGCGCCCGAGGGCTTCGAGGTGCTCGCCTCCACCGCCACGACTCCGGTCGCCGCGTTCGCGAACGACGAGCGGGGCCTCTACGGCGTGCAGTGGCACCCCGAGGTCAAGCACTCGCAGTTCGGCCAGACGGTCATCGAGAACTTCCTGCACCGTGCGGCCGGCATCCCGGCCGACTGGAACTCGGGCAACGTCATCGCCGAGCAGGTCGCCCGCATCCGCGAGCAGGTCGGCTCCGCGCGCGTGATCTCCGCGCTCTCGGGCGGCGTCGACTCGGCGGTCTCCACGGCGCTCGTGCAGGAGGCGGTCGGCGACCAGCTCACCGCGGTCTTCGTCGACCACGGCCTGCTCCGCGAGGGCGAGCGCGAGCAGGTGCAGCAGGACTACGTCGCCGCGACCGGCGTGCGCCTCATCACCATCGATGCGGTCGACACCTTCCTCGATGCGCTCGCCGGGGTGACTGACCCCGAGGAGAAGCGCAAGATCATCGGCCGCGAATTCATCCGCGCCTTCGAGCAGGCCGAGCGCGACCTCATCGCCGAGGCCGCCGCCGACGGCCAGCCGATCAAGTTCCTCGTGCAGGGCACGCTCTACCCCGACGTGGTCGAGTCGGGCGGCGGCACGGGCACGGCGAACATCAAGAGCCACCACAACGTCGGCGGCCTGCCCGAAGACCTGCAGTTCGAGCTCGTCGAGCCGCTCCGCACGCTGTTCAAGGACGAGGTCCGCGCCATCGGCCGCGAGCTCGGCCTGCCCGAGGCGATCGTCGGTCGCCAGCCCTTTCCGGGGCCCGGCCTCGGCATTCGCATCGTGGGCGAGGTCACCCGTGATCGTCTCGCTCTGCTCCGCCAGGCCGACGCGATCGCGCGCGAGGAGCTGACGAACGCGGGCCTCGACCAGGAGATCTGGCAGTGCCCGGTCGTGCTGCTCGCCGACGTGCGCTCGGTGGGCGTGCAGGGCGACGGCCGCACCTACGGGCACCCCATCGTGCTGCGTCCCGTGTCGAGCGAAGACGCGATGACGGCCGACTGGACCCGCCTGCCGTACGACGTGCTCGCGAAGATCTCGAACCGCATCACCAACGAGGTGGCCGAGGTCAACCGCGTCGTGCTCGACGTGACGTCGAAGCCGCCGGGAACCATCGAGTGGGAGTGATCGCGCGCTGACGCGAAGGGCGCCGACCGTGAGGTCGGCGCCCTTCGGAGTTCACGGCGCCGCCTGGATCGCCGAACGGCGGGGGCGGTGCCAAATGTTACTTCAGTGCTTCGAGCTGCCAACGCACGGAATCGTTGACCGAACCGGTGGGACCGACGATGACGATCCGCCCGGGTTTGAGCCTCTTGAGTTCGGCGATGATGGACTTCGGTACCTGGTCGGCTTGGGTGAGCAGCACGGGGCCACGCAGTCGGGCGCCGGCCGTCGAAGCGGCGAACGCCAATTGCGGAGTGGACCCGCTCGCGACGTACACGATCGGTACGCCCGCCCCGAACTTCGACGACGAGAGCAAGGCTGAAGAAGCGTACCGGTCGGTGCCGGCGATTCGGGCATCGGCGCCCGGGGTCAGTGCAGTGAGCTTCGACGCGACGACGGAGCTCACCGCGCCCGCACCACCCAGCACGATGATCTTCGACGGCCGGAGTCGGCGGATTTCAGTGAGCACGCTGGGCGGTATCGAATCACGTGCTGTCAACAGGAGTGGCGCTTTCGCGCCTGCAGTGATGGGAGGCGCTGTCAGCGCATGGGTCAGGTCAGAGGTACCAGTCACGTAGACGACGGGCTGACCCGACGAGAATCTCGCCTTCGACACCGCGACAGCCGTGGAGTACGGATCGGTTCCGGCAAGCCGCTCGTCGGCACCGGGAGTGAGCGCCGCCAACTTCGACGACACCGCGCTGCCGACCGAGGAGGTGGAACCGATCACGACGATCCGGTTCGGGCGAAGCCGCTTCAATTCAGTGAGGACAGCGGCTGGGATCGTGTCCCGGGTGGAGTAGAGGAGTGGGCTTCCACTTGCCCCGGCGGCGGCGGCGGCAATCAGCCCATCCGTCGAATTCTCGCCGGAAGCGACGTATGCCGTTGCGACTCCAGCGGCGAACGTCGCCTTCGACACCGCCGCCGCGATCGAGTAGCGGTCTGCACCTGAGATTCGCGAGACCCGGCTGACCGCTCCACTGAATGCGGACTCCTTCATGATCGGCGCGTACCCCGCTGCTCGCGCGATGACGCGGGCATACAAGTAGAGTCCAACGTCACTCGGCTTCGGAACGTAACTCCGACTCGTCGCGCCGGGAATCGCGGTTCCTCCTGCGAACCATTGGTAGTCCAGCGTGGCGCCTGGAGTGGTGCTGGATGCGACGACCGCCGCCGACACGCCGACCTGCACGGTCCCTGTAATCGCGGGTTCGGAGAGCGTCGTCCGTTCGCTTGACACGGTCGCGTCGATGCCGGTCACCTTTCGGCCTTCGGAGAGTTCGATCCAGGAAGCCACCTCGGAGGCCGGCGCGTCCTTCCACCATTCGTCCTCAAGGACGTCATCATAGGGATGAACCCACACCCGATAGCGACCAGGGGGCAATGGGCCGATCAGGTAGCCGTCGGATCCATGGGAGGGTCCGAAGAACTGAGGGCTCCCGGCCCAGTCTGGTTCGAGCTCGATCCATGCATCGACGGGACTGCCGCTTTCATCCCGGACAACCCCCGAGATCGAGCCGCCGATGGCGAGTTGCCCATCGATCCCCGAAATATCGGTACCCGTGACGTGGATGAGATCCCCGGTCATGTACTCCTCATAGACGTCGTTCCAGCTTTCCGCGAGGAAGCCCGATCGGTCGGGCGGCACGAATTTGAGCGTGTACACGCCGGGCCAGAGGCCGCGGAGCGCGTAGGTGCCGTCGGCCTGCGTGCTCGGGGAGCCGTCCTTGAGGGCAGGTGTCGAGCTGACGGCAACGCCCCCGATGGGGCGGCCGGAGGTGTCTGTGACCGTGCCCGAGATCGTGGCTCCGCTCCAGAGCTTCGCGTTCATGCCGTCCCGGATCTGCCCTGCGGTGAGCGTGAAGCGTGTGGCGCGCTGCTCATCAGGCCGGTGCGACCACCACTCGTCGAGCATTCCGCGCTCGCATTCGTCGCGTGCGCACTCGAAGCTGAGCGTGTACGTTCCAGCCGGAACCTCCGCGAATTGGTATGCACCGGACGCATCCGTGAGCGTCCAATCGACGACGCGCGAAGGTGTGGAACCGGCGGTGACGTTGGTGTAGCCATGGAGCACGACGCTTTCCTGCGCGATGGGTATTCCACCACTGTCGGTCACGACCCCCTCTATACGCCCTGCATCAGCGGCGGCGGCGGCCTGCGATGGCACCGCCCCGCCTCCTAGGAGCGCGCCCGAAACGATCGCTGCTGCCGCGATCCGAATCACGTTGCGGACACGAAGAGTTGCAGGGCGTGAGAGCACCACGGACTCCGAACTGGTAGGGGCCGCGAGCGGCGGGAGACCGAATCGCGTGACGGGTTGCAGTCATATCATGGCAGTCAGCAAGGCTTTGGAAAGGCTCCGTCCGAGAAGCAGTGGGAACGAGCGAAGGTTCGTCGTTCCGGGTGGTGTCGTAATCGGCGATGCACCCTCGGATCGAGTGCCAGACTGGCCGTATGGGAGTGGTGGAGAATATCAAGGTCACGGTCGTCGGAGCCGGAAGCGTGGGCACGAGCCTCGCCTACGCCACGCTCATCAGGGGTGCCGCGAGCGAGGTCGCGCTCTACGACATCGCCCGCGAGAAGGTCGAGGCCGAGGTGCTCGACCTCGCGCACGGCACCCAGTTCACCGGCGCGAGCGTGAGCGGCGGGGCCGATCTCGGCGTGGTCGAGGGCTCGCACGTGGTCGTCATCACGGCCGGAGCCAAGCAGCAACCGGGGCAGACGAGGCTCGACCTCGCCGGAACGAACGTCCGGATCCTCGAGAGCCTGCTGCCGAACCTGCTCGAGCGGGCGCCCGACGCGATCTACGTGCTGGTGACGAACCCGGTCGACGTCATGACGGTCGCCGCGCAGCGCATCTCGGGGCTGTCCGCCAACCGCATTTTCGGCTCCGGCACGGTCCTCGACACCTCTCGCTTGCGGTGGCTGCTCGCCAAGCGCGCCGGCGTCTCCACGTCGAGCGTGCACGCCGCGATCGTCGGCGAGCACGGCGACACCGAGTTCCCGCTGTGGTCCCAGGCCGGCATCGGTCCCGTCCCGATCCTCGACTGGCGCGGCGGCGAGCCGTTCACGCTCGGCGAGCTCGACGACATCGCCGACGAGGTGCGCAACGCCGCCTACACCGTCATCAAGGGCAAGGGCGCGACGAACTACGCGATCGGCCTCGCGGGCGCCCGCATCGTCGAGGCGATCGTGAACGACGAACGGGCCGTGCTGCCGGTCAGCACGGTGCTGAGCGGCATCCGGGGCCTCGACGGCATTGCACTCTCGATCCCGAGCATCGTCGGCGGCGAGGGCGCGTTCCCGATCGCCGAGGCGCCGATGTCCGACGCCGAGGCGAAGCTCCTCGAGGCCTCGGCGGGCGCGATCCGCGACTCGCTCGCGACGCTCGGTCTCTGAGCGGTCCGCGCTCACGAGCGCGGCGAGAGGCGGATGCCGCAGCACGCGGCATCCGCCCTCACCGTTCTCCCTCGGAGACGACGAACGGGGCCGCCCGAAGGCGACCCCGTCCGTTCGATCGAGTCGGTGCTAGTCGCGCGCGATGGCGATGAAGCGGAGGATCTCGAGGTAGAGCCAGATGACGGTGACCATGATGCCGAAGGCGCCGGACCAGCCGTACTTCTTCGGGGCGCGGTTGCGGACACCCTGCTGGATGGCGTCGAAGTCCAGCACGAGCGAGTAGGCCGCCATGAGGATGACCAGGACCCCGATCACGAGGCCGAGCGGGATGCCGAAGATCTCGGCGCCGCGGAGGCCCCACGGGTCGTCGTTGACGCCGGTCCACATGAGGATCATGTTGACGAGGGAGAAGACGAGGTAGCCGACCATCGCGATGAGGAAGACCTTCGTGGCCTTCTTCGAGGCGCGCACCTTGCCGCTCGCGAAGAGCGCGAGCGTGACGCCGAACACGACGAGCGTGCCGATGACGGCCTGCGCGACGATGCCGCTGTACATGCCCTCGTAGATCAGCGAGATGCCGCCGATGAAGATGCCCTGGGCGCCCGCGTAGGCGAGGATCAGGGGCGGCGACGGCTCCTTCTTGAAGATGTTGACGAGCGCGAGCACGAAGCCGACGATCGACGCGATCCAGAACAGCGCGGGCATGACCGGGGTCATGACCCAGCCGATGGCCGCGCCCACGAGCATGACGGCGAAGGCGGCGACCGTCTTGGAGATGGTGTTCTCGACGGTCATGACCTCGCGATCGGGCAGCGTCGCGGGCTGGTTGTACATCTCGTGCAGCTCCTGAGCCGACACGTTCTGCGCGACGGCCTGGGCTCCCTGCGAAGAGAAGGCGGAATTCCGCGAGAAGGCGGGGTTGTCGAGAGCCATGGTGTTCCTCTGCTTTCGGCTGTCGTCGGTGCGGGGGAAGGGTTCGGATGCTGCATCCGGTGCAACATCCAATCTATCCGGTGAATTCCGTGACGATGCCGTGAATCCACGCGGATTTCCGCCGGTTCGACCGATCTCGACGGTTACGCTGAGGCGCATGTCGGACGCACGCACGCCGAAGCCGCTCGTCATCGGGCACCGCGGTGCTCCGGGGTACCGCCCCGAGCACACGCGGTCGGCCTACGAGCTCGCCTTCGCGCTCGGTGCGGACGCCGTCGAGCCCGATCTCGTCGCCACGCGCGACGGCGTGCTCGTGCTGCGGCACGAGAACGAGATCTCGGGCACCACGGATGTCGCCTCCCGGCCCGAGTTCGCCGGTCGGCGCACGACGCGCGAGATCGACGGGTCGCCCCTGACCGGCTGGTTCACCGAGGACTTCACGTGGGGGGAGCTCGCGACGCTCCGCGCGACCGAGCGGCTCGGCGCGCTGCGCCACGCGAGTGCGAGCTTCGACGGGCGCTACCCGGTGATCCGGCTCCGCGACCTCTTCGCGATCATCGACCGGGCCGCCGACGAACGGGGCCGGATGCTGCGGATGGTCGCGGAGTTCAAGCACGCCAGCCACTTCGCCTCGATCGGCCTGCCGCTCGACGAGTTGTTCGCCGCCGAGCTCCGCGGCGCCGGATGGGGCGTCGGTGACGAGCGCCTGATCATGGAGGCGTTCGAGCCGACACTGCTCGACGAGCTCGGGGCCCGCGGCATCCGCGGTGCCCGCGTGCTGCTCGTCGAGGGCTCCGGGGCGCCGGCCGACCTGGTCCGTTCCGCCGGCGCCTCGGCGCCCTCGTACGACTCGTTCGTCACGGCGGCCGGACTCCGCTCGCTCGCGGGCCGGTTCGACGGCGTGAGCGTCGGGGTGGGGCGCCTCCTCGGGGGCGACACCGGTTCGGGCGCACCGGCCGGAGGTCAGGAGTCGCCGCTTCGAGGGGCCCGGCTCGTGAACGCCGCCCACGAGTCGGGGCTCGACGTGTTCACGTGGACGCTCAGGCCCGAGAACCGGTTCCTGCCGGCGGCGTACCGGCGCGGCAAGGGCAAGGCCGCCTGGGGTGACTGGACGGGCGCCTTCGGCGACGTGCTGGCCACCGGCGTCGACGGCGTCTTCGTCGACCATCCCGACCTCGGCGTGGAGGCGCGCGCGCTCGCGACGGAGTCGCGCGGCTGACGCCTCGCCCGCAGGAGGTGACGCTTCGCCGGCACCCTGATCACGCGCCGAACGGCGGACGGACGACGGATGCCGCGACGGGAAGGCTCTCGCCGCGGCATCCGTGGTTCGAACTCTCCTACTTCACCTGGTCGCTGATCGTCTGCATGATCGACGTGTCGGCGAGCGTGGTCGTGTCGCCGATGTCGCGGCCCTCGGCCAGGTCGCGCAGCAGGCGCCGCATGATCTTTCCCGATCGGGTCTTCGGCAGCTCGTTCACGATGAACACCTGGCGCGGACGCGCGATCGCGCCGATCTGGGTCGCGACGTGCTTGCGAAGCTCGTCGCTGGCCGCCTGCACGTCGGTGACGCGCTCGGCCTGGCTGGCCTTCAGGATCACGAAGGCGACGACGGCCTGGCCGGTGGTCTCGTCGGCGGCACCGACCACGGCGGCCTCGGCCGTCCAGGGGTGCGCGACGAGCGAGGACTCGATCTCGGCGGTCGAGAGGCGGTGGCCCGACACGTTCATGACGTCGTCGACCCGGCCGAGCAGCCAGATGTCGCCGTCCGCGTCGCGCCTGGCACCGTCGCCGGCGAAGTACTTGTCGCCGAACTTCTCCCAGTAGGTCTCCTTGAACCGCTCCGGGTCGCCCCAGATGCCGCGGAGCATCGACGGCCACGGCTCGGTGACCACGAGCAATCCGCCGCCCTCGCCCTCGACGGACGTGCCGTCGTCGGACAGGATGTCGATCGAGATGCCCGGGATCGCGACCTGCGCGCTTCCGGGCTTGAGGTCGGTGATGCCGGGCAGCGCCGAGATCATGATGGCGCCGGTCTCGGTCTGCCACCACGTGTCGACCACGGGGATCGAGCCGCCGCCGATGACGTGCCGGTACCAGATCCATGCCTCGGGGTTGATGGGCTCGCCGACGGACCCGAGCAGGCGCAGCGAGCGGAGGTTGAACTCGTGCGGGATCTGCCGGCCCAGCTTCATGAACGAGCGGATGGCGGTCGGCGCCGTGTAGAGGATCGAGACCTTGTACTGCTCGATGATCTCCCACCAGCGACCGGGGTGCGGCGTGTCGGGCGTGCCCTCGTAGAGCACCTGCGTGGCGCCGTTGGCGAGCGGGCCGTAGACGACGTACGAGTGCCCGGTGATCCAGCCCACGTCGGCCGTGCACCAGTACACGTCGGTCTCGGGGTGCAGGTCGAAGACGTTTCTGTGGGTGAACGCCGCCTGCGTGAGGTACCCGCCGCTCGTGTGCAGGATGCCCTTCGGCTTGCCGGTGGTGCCCGAGGTGTAGAGGATGAACAGCGGGTGCTCGGCCTCGAAGCCCGCGGCCTCGTGCTCGTTCGACGCGGTGCCGACGGTGTCGTGCCACCAGAGGTCGTGGTCGTTCCAGGCGACCTCGTTCTCACCGCGGCGCACGACGAGCACGTTCCTGACCGAACCGGCGACCGACTTCGTGATGGCCTCGTCGACGACGGGCTTCAGCGGGAACACCTTGCCCTTGCGGTAGCCGCCGTCGGCGGTGATGACGAGGGATGCCTCGGCGTCGTCGATGCGCGATGCGAGGCTGTCGGCGCTGAACCCGCCGAAGACGACCGAGTGGATCGCGCCGATGCGGGCCACGGCGAGCATGGACACCACCGCCTCGGGGATCATCGGCAGGTAGATGGCGACGCGGTCGCCGGACCCGACGCCGAGCTCGGTCAGCACGTTGGCGGCCCGCTTGACCTCGTCGGTCAGCTCGGCGTAGGTGATGTCGCGGGTATCGCCCGGTTCGCCGACCCAGTGCAGGGCGACTCGGTCGCCGTTGCCGGCTTCGACGTGGCGATCGAGGCAGTTGACGGCAACGTTGAGCTCGCCGTCCTCGAACCACTTCGCGAACGGCGGGTTCGACCAGTCGAGGGTCTTGGTGAAGGGCTTGCTCCAGGTGAGCAGCTCGCGCGACTGGTCGGCCCAGAACCCGAGCCGGTCGGCTTCGGCTGCCTCGGCGAGGCTCGTGTCGGCGACGGCATTGGCGGCGAACTCGGGGCTCGGGCGGAATCGCCTGATCTCCTCGAGGGCGTGATCGATCTGAACGGTCATGGTTCTTCAGTCGCTCCTTCGCGATATGGATCATCGGTGGGTCGCCTGCCCCAAGAGCACCCTACCTCGCAGGCGTGGAGGGTTTCGTCCGGTGTCTCGGGCACGCCCGGCGAGGGGCTTCCGTTGTACCCGATCGCCCATTACTGTGCCTTTGCGCAGAGAAATCTGTATGTCCGCACAAATGAGGACAGAAAGTGCTTGCGAAGACATCGTTAGGCCGTATGCTGAGTATCGCCCGAACATCGTTTCGTGGCCTGCAGCACTCGCGATTCCCCCCAATCCTTGTGCTGCCGAGGCGGCACCTGTTCCCCCCAATGGGTGCCGCCCCCTTTCGTTAAGGGCGCGCTGTTTCCCGAGCAGCGCTGAAGAGATCGAGTCCTCCTCCACAACGGCGTGGGGGAGGCTCTTTCCATTTCCCCCGGCGATCGGATGCCGCGCGCTTGGCGGCGTCCGTACCGTCGAGGTCATGTCCGCACCCTTCGTCGCCACCCCGTCGTGGCTGGAGCCCAGGCCCGATCCCGCCCAGCCGGCATCCTCGGCGTGGGCGCCGCCCATCGCGGGTTCCGTCGGGTCCGATCGAGCCCCGGCCGGCGGGCCCCGGTCGTTCGAGACGTCCGACTCGTTCGAACGTGGTGCCTGGCCCATCGGTGAGGCGCACGCGGGTTCCGCCTCGGCCGCGGGCGCTGCCCAGGTGATCGACCCGGGCGACCCCGGCGAGCCGGTCTTCGCCGCGGAGGACCACGACTTCGAGGTCCTCGGACCCCTCGCGCCCTACGCGGCGTCGGGCCCGGTCACCGACCTCTTCGTGAACGGGGCGCGCGGCCTCTTCGTCGATCGTGGCGACGGCGCACGGCACGAGCCGGCGTGGGCCGCCGACGAGGCCGCCGTTCGGGCGCTCGCGGTGCGCCTGATCGCGAAGGGCGGCCGGCACATCGACGAGGCGACGCCGGCCGTCGACGTGCGGCTCGGACGCGGCATCCGCGTGCACGCCGTCCTGCCGCCGGTTGCGACGACCGGAACGCTGCTCTCCATCCGCATCCCGAGGCCCGGCGGCTTCACCCTCGCCTCGCTCGCCGCTAGCGGCGCGATCACGGCCGACGACGCCGCGCGGCTGCGCGACGCCGTCCTGCGTCGCGAGAACCTCCTCGTCACGGGGGCAGGCGGAACAGGGAAGACCACGCTGCTCGCCGCGCTGCTCGCCGAGGCGCCCGCGCACGAGCGCATCGTCGTGATCGAGGACGTCGCCGAACTGCAGGTCGCACATCCGCACGCGGTCGTGCTCGAGGCCAGGCAGGCGAACATCGAGGGCACGGGCCGCATCGGGCTCGACGCACTCCTCCGCGAGGCATTGCGCATGCGCCCCGATCGTCTCGTCGTCGGCGAGTGCCGCGGCGCGGAACTGCGCGAGCTCCTCTCGGCCCTGAACACGGGCCACGATGGGGGAGCCGGGACGCTCCACGCGAACTCCCTGGCCGATGTGGCCACGCGCCTCGAGGCGCTGGGCGCCGTCGCGGGCATGTCGCCGGGGGCCGTCGCCCGGCAGGCCGCGAGCGCCTTCGACCTCGTGGTGCACCTCGAGCGCGTGGACGGACGGCGACGCCTCGCGGGCATCGGCAGGCTCCGCCTCGACGGCGACGCGCTCACCGTCGAGCCGGTCCACGCGGGGGAGGAGCGGTGACCCGCGGGGGCGGTCCCGGACTCGTCGAGCGCCTGCGGGAGCGCGTGCCGCTGCTCGACCGACGGCCGGACGACGCGGCCGAGGTCGACGAGGTCGCCGCCGTCGTCGAGCGGCTCGCCGTGCTGCTGACGGCCGGCGTCCCCGCCGCGGCGGCATGGCGCCATCTCGCGGAGGTGGGCGGCGCCCCCGTGCTGGTCGCCGCCGCGTCGGCCGCGGAGCGGGGCGAGTCCGTCGCGCTCGCCGTCGACGAGGCCACGCGTCCGGCGCGGCAGGCCGCTGCTGCAGGCGGACTCCTCCCTGAACGGGCCGGCGGCTGGGCCGTGCTCGCTGCGGCCTGGGCGGTTGCCAGCGAGTCGGGCGCGCCGCTGACCGCGAGCCTCCGCGAGCTCGGTTCGGCCCTCCGCGACGAGGCGCAGCTCCGCCGGGAGGTCCGCACCTCGCTCGCCGGTCCGACGGCGAGCGCACGCATGGTCCTGGCGCTGCCCCTCGTGGCCCTGGCGTTCGGCGCGCTGCTCGGGTTCGACACCGCCGCGGTGCTGCTCGGCAATCCGATCGGCATGGTCTGCCTCGTGCTGGGCATCGGCTTCCTCTTCATCGCGCGACGCTGGAGCAGGTCCCTCGCCGCTCGCGCCTCGGCGTTCGACGACGGCGCCGGACTCGAGCTCGAACTGCTCGCGATCGCGATGGCCGGTGGAGCGTCGGTCGAACGAGCCCGCCGATGCGTGGCCGACGCCCTCGCGGCCCATCGCGTGCGATCGCTCGGCGGAGCGGCCATCGTCGAGACCGTGGCCCTCGCCGAACGCGCCGGTGCGCCGCTCGTCGACCTGCTTCGAGCCGAGGCCCGGCGGCACCGCCGGATGGCGCGCACGGAAGCCGCCACCAGGGGCGCCGCCCTCGGGGTGCGGCTCATGCTGCCGCTCGGGGTGTGCGTGCTGCCCGCCTTCGTGCTGCTCGGCGTCGCCCCGCTGCTCATCTCCGTCGTCACCGGCACCCTCGGTGGTGCCGCATGAGCGATGTCCAGACGTGCCACCCACGAGCCGGCGAGCCGGCCCCACCGGAAGGAACAGCCCCATGTCCATCTCCCAGCACCGAGCCCCCGACGACCCGGCAGGCGCCGACGGCGTCACCCTCGCCGCTCCCACCGACGAGGCCGACCCGTCGGCCGCGTTCCGTTCAAGGCTGCTCCGCCGCGTGCGGACGCTGCCTGGCGCGGAACGGGGCGCAGCGACGGCCGAGTACGCCGTCGCCACGATGGCGGCGGTCGGATTCGCCGGGCTCCTCGTCGTCATCCTCCGCGGCGACGAGGTTCGCGGCATCCTCACCGACCTCGTGCGCAACGCCCTCACCGTCGGCTGAGCGGTGGCATGATCGCGGCAGCGTGACGGCGGAGTTCGCCGTCGCGCTGCCCGCGATCATGCTCGTCCTCGCCATCTGCCTCGCGGCGGTGCACCTGGTCGCGCTCGAGGTCCGCCTGACGGATGCCGCCGCGGCATCCGCGCGATCGCTCGGCCGGGGCGAGTCGTCCGCCGAGGCGGCCGGCATCGCGCACCGCATCGCCTCGCCGTCCTCGTTCGAGAGTTCGGATGACGGCACCTTCGTGTGCGTCACGCTCGGGGCCTCTGGCGGCGGGCTCCTCGCGGCGGTGCCGTTGCGGAGCGAGTCCTGCGCGATGGCGGGCGGCCGCTGATGGGCCGCCCGATGGTGCGGCCACCCTGCCACAGGCCATCGACTCGGCCCGGCCACGGCGAGCACGGCGCCGCGAGCATCGTCGCCGTCGGCATCGTCGGCGCGCTCGTGCTGCTCACGACGTTGACCCTCGGCGCGATCTCGACCTACGCCGACGTTCGCCGAGCGGCGGGCGCCGCCGATGCGTCGGCGCTCGCCGCGGCCGATGCCGCCTCGGGCGCGATCATCGGCACCCCGTGCGACGTCGCCACCCGACTCGCGGCGAGGAACGGCGGACGACTCGTCTCATGCGCGGTCGATGGCGCGGTCAGCGTCGTCGTGGTCGCCGTCGCGAGCGCGATCCCGGGCATCGAGCCCGTGGCATCCGCTCGCGCAGGACCGCCGGGGAGCGCACCGTGAGCGCACGGCACGGCACGGCGCGGCCCACCAGCGCGCGGCACGGCCCCAGCGCGGCGCGGAAGCGTACGCCGCGCCCCGCCGTCACGCCACGCTACCCACCAGCGGCGCGGCGCTCAGCCGGGCCGCCGGGCGATCACTCGAACGTGGTCTCGAGGAACCGGTACTCGACCGCCGTCGGGCGGTCGTCGTCGTCGGCGCTGAACTCGAGACCGGCCCCGCGCCCATAGACGTAGTGCTTGCCCTGCTCGACGTTGAGCTCGAGTCTCGGCCGAGGCTCGCCCGAGTCGAGGAAGGCGGTCGCGACCGTCTTGCCCTCGAGCGGCCCGTCGATCAGCTTGGCGGTGTACGTGCTCGTGGAAGAGGTGTCCATGGTCTCGATTGTCCTCCGCTCCGCGCGGAACGCAAGGGGGGTCCCACGGCCCGCCGTACGTGCCGGACCGGTGCCACGGCGGGTCGGCGCATCGGTGCGCTCACGGTCAATATGTGTATGGTGTGGCTTGTCGGGGGCATTCGGTCGCTCGGCGGCACACCGCTCGGGGGCGCGGTCCGCGTGCGATCTCCATCACGGAATACAGAGGAGTCTGGTGTCAGGCGCGAAGAAACTGGTCATCGTCGAGTCACCGACCAAGATGAAGTCGATCGCCCAATACCTGGGCGACGGCTACGAGGTGCTCTCGTCGGTCGGTCACATCCGCGACCTCATCGAGCCCAAGAACCTTCCGCCCGAACTGAAGAAGGGCGGGCTCGGCAAGTTCTCGGTCGACGTCGACAACGGCTTCGAGCCCTACTACGTCGTCTCCGACTCGAAGAAGAAGACGGTCGCCGAGCTCAAGCGCGCGCTCAAGAACGCCGACGAACTCCTCCTCGCGACGGATGAGGACCGCGAGGGCGAGGCCATCGCCTGGCACCTGTTGCAGGAGCTGAAGCCCAAGGTGCCCGTGCGCCGCATGGTCTTCCACGAGATCACGAAGGACGCGATCCAGCGCGCCAAGGACAACACGCGCGAACTCGACACCGCGCTCGTCGACGCCCAGGAGACCCGCCGCATTCTCGACCGCCTGTACGGCTACGAGGTCTCCCCGGTGCTCTGGCGCAAGGTCGGCCCCGGCCTCTCCGCGGGCCGCGTCCAGTCCGCGGCGACGAGGCTCGTCGTCGACCGCGAACGCGAGCGCCTCGCCTTCCGCTCGGCCGAGTACTGGGACCTCATCGGCAAGTTCGCACCGGAGGCCGCCGCGGCGTCCGCGTTCGACGCGAAGCTCGTCCGCCTGGGCGGCCAGCGGATCGCGGCCGGCCGCGACTTCGACGACCTCGGCCGGCTCAAGGGCAGCGCCGCGGTGCTCGACGAGGCGACCGCGCAGGCGCTCGCCGAGGCCCTGCGCGCGCCGGGCGTGCGGCGCGCGGTGTCCAAGATCGAGCAGAAGCCGTGGACCCGCCGTCCCGCCGCCCCGTTCACGACGTCGACGCTGCAGCAGGAGGCCGGACGGAAGCTCCGCCTCTCGGCGCGCGACACGATGCGGGTCGCGCAGTCGCTGTACGAGAACGGGTACATCACCTATATGCGTACCGACTCGGTCTCGCTCTCGAAGCAGGCGATCGACGCCGCCCGGGCCCAGGCCACCGCGCTGTACGGCGCCGAGTCGATCCCCTCGGCCCCGCGCGTGTACGCCGGCAAGTCCAAGAACGCCCAGGAGGCCCACGAGGCGATCCGCCCGTCCGGCGAGGTGTTCCGAACCCCGTCCGAGCTGGCGAGCGTGCTGCGCGGCAGCGAGTTCAAGCTCTACGACCTCATCTGGAAGCGCACGGTCGCGTCGCAGATGGCCGATGCCAAGGGCCAGACTGCGACCGTGACCATCGAGGTCGGCCCCACGGCCGCCGACGCATCCGCCCCCGACGGCGCGACCGCGACGATCGGCGGCACCATCGCCGAGTTCACCGCGAGCGGCACCGTCATCACCTTCCCGGGCTTCCGTTCCGCCTATGAGGAGGGACGCGACGAGGAGCGCAACGCCGAGGACGCCTCGGGCGAGGGGGCGAAGCTGCCCGCGCTGAAGGAGGGGCAGGAGATCGCCCTCGAGCACGTCGAGGCCAAGGGCCACGAGACGAGCCCGCTCCCGCGGTACACCGAGGCCAGCCTCGTGAAGCGACTCGAGGAGCTCGGCATCGGCCGGCCGTCGACCTTCGCCTCGATCATCTCGACCATCATCGACCGCGGGTACGTCACGCAGCGCGGCCAGGCCCTCGTGCCCAGCTGGATCGCGTTCTCGGTCGTGCGCCTGCTCGAGGAGCACTTCAGCGACCTGGTCGAGTACGACTTCACCGCGGAGATGGAGGACGACCTCGACCGCATCGCGTCCGGCGAGGCCGACCGCGTCGACTGGCTCAACGGGTTCTACTTCGGCAACGAGACGCACCGCGGCCTCCGCCAGGTCGTCGACAACCTCGGCGACATCGACGCGCGCGAGATCAACTCCATCCAGATCACCGATGCGATCACCCTCCGCATCGGCAAGTACGGCCCCTACCTCGAGACCGTCGATGCGGATGCCGCGGCCGACGCGCCGCCGCGCCGCGTCAACCTGCCGCTCGACCTCGCCCCCGACGAGCTCACCCCCGCCAAGGCGCAGGAGCTCATCGACGCGCCCGTACAGACCGATCGGGTGCTCGGCGTGAACCCCGAGAACGGCAAGGAGGTCGTCGTCAAGGACGGCCGGTTCGGCCCGTACGTGACCGAGCTCGAGCCCGAGCCCGAGACGGATGCCGCGACCGTCGACCCCGCGACCGGCGAAGTGGTCGACGCCCCGAAGCCCAAGCGGGGCGCGAAGAAGCCCGCCGCGGTCAAGCCCCGGACGGCCTCGCTGTTCAAGAGCATGCAGATCGAGGAGATCGACCTCGACACCGCGCTCAAGCTGCTCGACCTGCCGCGCGTCGTGGGACTGGACCCCGAGTCCGGTGAGGAGATCACCGCCCAGAACGGCCGCTACGGCCCGTACCTGAAGAAGGCGGCCGAGACCCGCACCCTGCCGAGCGAGGATGCGATCTTCGACATCGACCTGCCCGGCGCGCTCGAGCTGCTGGCGCAGCCCAAGTACGGCGCCCGCCGTGCGTCCAGCGCGTTGAAGGAGTTTGCCGAGGACCCGGTGAGCGGCAAGCCGATCAAGGTGAAGGACGGCCGGTTCGGTCCGTACGTCACCGACGGCGAGACGAACGCGACGATCCCGCGAGCCGAGTCGGTCGAGGAGATCACCTTCGAGCGTGCCGTCGAGCTGCTCCAGATCAAGCGCGACAAGGGGCCCGCGGCTCCTCGGGCGAAGAAGCCCGCCGCCAAGAAGCCGGCGGCGAAGAAGCCCGCGGCCAAGAAGCCCGCCGCGAAGACGACGGCTGCTGCGAAGACGTCGACGAAGCCGAGCGAGGCGTGAGTCGCGGCGTCTTCATCACCCTCGAGGGTGGTGACGGCACCGGCAAGACGACGCAGGCCGAGCTGCTGGAGTCCTGGCTGGCCGAGCAGGGCCGCGCGGTCGTCCGGACCCGCGAGCCCGGCGGCACCGAGGTCGGAGTCGAGGTCCGCGAGATCGTGCTGCACCATCGCGGGGACATCGCGCCGCGCGCGGAGGCGCTGCTCTACGCGGCCGATCGTGCGCACCACGTCGCGACCCTGGTCCGTCCGGCGCTGGATCGCGGCGACGTGGTCATCCAGGATCGCTACATCGACTCCTCCGTGGCGTACCAGGGCGCCGGCCGCGTCCTCGACCCCGACGCCATCCGCTCCTTGTCCGAGTGGGCGACCGATGGCCTCAAGCCCGATCTCACGGTCCTGCTCGACCTCGACGCGGCATCCGCCCGGGCGCGGCTCGACGGCGCCCGCACCCGGTTCGACCGGCTCGAGGCCGAGGCATCCGAGTTCCACGACCGGGTTCGGGGTGCGTTCCTCGCGCTCGCCGAAGCGGAGCCCGAGCGGTTCCTCGTCATCTACGCGGCTGAGCCCGTCGACGTCATCGCGGAGACGATCCGCGCGCGCGTCGTGGCACTGCTCTGACATGCGTGCTCGCCTCGATGGCGCCCGTGTCGGCGCCGGAAGGTAGCGTGGTGCCGTGAGCGTGTGGAGTGAGCTGACCGGCCAGGACGCGGCCATCGCGGTGTTCCGCGGGGCCGCCGAGGCGGCGGGCGGCGGCAGCCGCGAGGCATCCGCCGGACCGGTCGTCGCGTCGCAGCAGATGACCCACTCCTGGCTCGTCACCGGTCCTCCGGGCTCGGGTCGGTCGAACCTCGCCTACGCGTTCGCGGTGGCCCTCATCTCGGGGCTGCCCGACGGCGACGAGCCGACGCGCATCCAGGTGCAGGCGCGTAGCCACCCCGACCTCCACGTGCTGGCCACCGAGGGCGTCATCATCAAGCGCGACGACGTCCGCGAGATCGTCAAGCGCTCGCACTATGCGCCGTCGGTCGGCCGGCATCGCGTGATCATCGTCGAAGACGCCGATCGCATGACCGAGCAGACCTCGAACTTCCTCCTGAAGGAACTGGAGGAGCCCCCCGAGCGCACCGTCTGGATCCTCTGCGCACCCAGCGAGGCCGACCTCATCCCGACCATCCGGTCGCGCGTCCGCTCCGTCCGGCTGCTGATGCCGAGCGTGGCCGACGTGGCAGCGCTCCTGGTGCGCCGCGACGGCATCGAGCCCGAGCTCGCCGAGCGATGCGCGCGGGAGGCGCAGAGCCACATCGGCATGGCGCACCGGCTCGCGACCAGCGACGAGGCGCGGCGGCGTCGAGCCGAGACCCTGCGGCTCGCGCTCGAGGTGCGCTCGGCGGCGACGGCCGTGGCGACGGCCGCGCGCCACCTCGAGATCGCCGGCGACGACGCCAAGGCGATCACCCTGCTCCGCGACGCGGAGGAGCGCGAGCACGCGCTGCACTCGCTCGGCATCGCGCCCGGGCAGGCGGTGCCGTCCGCCCTCCGATCGCAGATCAAGGCGCTCGAGGACGACCAGAAGCGACGCGCCACCCGAAGCCTCCGCGATGGCATCGACCGCATCCTCGTCGACCTCACGACCCTCTACCGCGACGTCCTGCTCCTCCAGCTCGACGCCGAGGTCGATCTGGTCAACCGCGAGATCATCGACGGACTGCGCCGGGCCGCGGCATCCGCGACGCCTGCTCGCACGCTCGCGACGCTCGACGCCATCCAAGAGGCGCGCGAGCGCATCGAGGGCAACGTCGCGCCCGCGCTGGCCCTGGAGGCCATGCTGGTCTCCGCGATCCGAGCACCAGAGACCCACCGAGGGGCCGCATGACCCAGTCAACCCGCCAGTCATCCCGTCGAGCCGCGTCGACCGGGCGGATGCGGCGTGGCGCGCGCCTGGCCGTCATGGCCGCCGCAGCGGCGACCGCGCTCGTGCTCTCCGCCTGCGTCCCCACGATCCTGCAGCCCTCGACGTCGGAGTCGACGCCGACGGGCGAGACGGTCGACGCCGCGCTCGAGCCGTTCTACGGCCAGACGCTGAGCTGGGAGGGCTGCGGCGACTCGCTCGACTGCGCGACGGCGACCGCGCCCCTCGACTGGGACGACCCCTCTGCCGGCGAGATCGACCTCGCCCTCGTGCGGCACCGGGCCACCGGCGAGCGCCTCGGGTCGCTGCTCGTCAATCCCGGCGGGCCGGGCGGCTCGGGGTACGACTTCGTCGCCGACTCGCTCGACTACGCGGTGGGGGAGCCACTGCAGCAGCACTACGACGTCGTCGGGTTCGACCCACGCGGCGTCGGCCGGTCCTCGGCCGTCGCCTGCTACCAGCCGGCCGAGATGGACGAGTTCCTCTTCGGCATCGTCGAGGGCGAGCGCGGCAGCGACGAATGGATCCAGAACACCCTGCAGGTGAAGACCGAGTTCGGCGCCGCCTGCGGCGACGGCACGGGCGAGCTGCTCGGCGAGGTCGACACGAAGAGCGCCGCCCGCGACCTCGACATGCTGCGCGCCGCGCTCGGCGACGATGAGCTCACCTACCTCGGCTACTCCTACGGCACGTTCCTCGGCGCCACGTATGCGGGCCTCTTCCCCGACAAGGTCGGCCGGCTCGTCCTCGACGGGGCGATCGACCCGGCCGCCGGCGAGGCGGATGTCTCGCGCGAGCAGGCGAAGGGGTTCGAGTCGGCGCTGCGCGCATACCTCGACGACTGCCTCGCCGGCACCGAATGCCCTTTCAGCGGTACCGTCGACGACTCGATGGACGAGATCAGCCGTCTCCTGGCCTCCGTCGACGCCAGCCCGATGCGCGGCAGCGACGGGCGCGAGGTCGGCGCCGACACGCTCGTCACGGCGATCGTGTACCCGCTCTACAGCGCGGAGTCCTGGCCCTACCTCAGCGACATGTTCGAGGCCGTCATGCTGGGCGACGCCGACGCGGCGCTGTCCTTCGCCGACGGGTACTACGGCCGCAACGAGGACGGCTCGTACAACGACAACTCGACGGAGTCGTTCCTGGCCATCAACTGCCTCGACTACACGTACCAGTCCGACGTGGCGGTGATGCGCGAGAAGGCCGCGAGCATCGCGGAGGCGGCTCCGGTGATCGGCCCCTACTTCTCGTACGGCGACCTCGGCTGCATGGACTGGCCGGCGACCTCGACGGCCGAGCGTGCGCCGATCCGCGCCGAGGGGGCGGCCCCGATCCTCGTCATCGGCACGACCAACGACCCGGCGACGCCGTACACGTGGGCCGTCGCGCTCGCCGACCAGCTCGACAGCGGCGTGCTCCTCTCCTATGAGGGCGAGGGGCACACGGCGTACAACAAGTCCAACGAGTGCGTCGATGGCGCGGTCGAGGCGTACTTCGTCGACGGGACGGTGCCCGACGACGGCACGACCTGCTGAGCGGTGGTCAACGCGCGTCCAGAAACCCGCTAACATAGACTCTCGTGCCGATCGGTGCTCTCGAGCTTCGATCATCACTGGCCGCCTTAGCTCAGTCGGCAGAGCGTCTCACTCGTAATGAGAAGGTCGTGGGTTCGATTCCCACAGGCGGCTCCGAAAGCCCTTGATCCACCAGGATTCTCGCCCCGAAATGGGAGTGAGGACCTGGTGGATTCGGCGTTTATTCGGCGTTTATTGTCGCCGTTTATTGTTTGGCGAGCATGGCCGCAGAGCATGTTCGACTCGGTTAGATCGGGTTCGTGGAGTCATGGTCGTGATTCCGGTGCCGCCGCCCTCGGCCGTCAGGTTCGGCAGGGAGGGCAGAGGAGCGAGGTTGCCGATCTCGTCGGGTGCGAGCAGCAAGGGCGGGTCGAGTCGGGCGCCGGCGTTTGTTGCGGCGATGCGCCTGGCGGTTTCGACGAGGTTTTCGACGAACGCTGCGACGAGTGCGGCGGAGTTGTTCGCGCCGGCACCGGTGGCGAGCAGATACAGTCTGCCGTTGCTTCGGAGGAAGGCTTCCGGGTCGAACGCCTCAGTCCCATCGGGAGAAACGGAGTCGAGCACTCGCGGATCAGCGAGCGCGCCGAGCGAGAGGGAGACGCCCTGCCAGATCGAGTCGCGCGTGCGCGGGTCTGCCTCGAGCATCGCCTGGACTGAGTCTGCCCATCCAGTGGCTGCAGTCGGGTTGCTGAGCAGGATCGACACGGCATCGTGCGCGGCGGAGGGGTCGAGGGTCCAGCGGAACAGCTCGGCGGGTGAGCAGTGGTCGATCGCTGCGGCGTGCAGCAGGGACTGCGGGGCGGTGCGGGTCTTGGCTTCCCAGAACGATCCGGTGTCGACGCCGCCGCAGTACGAGCTGCCGGCCGGGCAGTCGCTGCTCATCCATCCGGGGCACCTCGCGATGTTCGAGGCGGAGATGAACCTGGAGTTCACGTCGGTCAAGGGCATCAAGAACAAGTTCTTCGGTGACTCGCTCTTCCTCGCCGAGATCCACGGCCCGGGCCGGATCTGGTTGCAGTCGATGTCGCCCGCGAAGCTCGCCGCGGCTATCGAACCGTACC